>JARKUF010000004.1 GCA_029974015.1 Spirochaetota bacterium | reverse complement strand
AAGAGTAAAGAAAATGGCATGCGGATTCAGAAACAGGGAGAGATTTCGTATGGCCATTTTGTTTCACCTTGGCGGTTTGGATATGATGCCGAAAATGGTGTAAAACCATGGTTAGACACACAAAACCCGGAAGCGCCAAATATTTATTGGAGTTCCCGCGCACACTTCAGATAAAAAAACAGCTTCGCAACGAAATATAAAACGTGAATTTTTGGGAAGGGTCCAACGGCCATTACCGCTGGGGCAGGAAGCAAGCGAAGTTAGCCGATGTCAAATATCGGACGGTATTTTACTCCATGCTTGGGCACTTTACCGCTTGCGGCAACCATGCCGCAGGGTGATAATTCTATCCCTTTCCAAAAAGCGGGAGGCTCCTTCGTTTCCGCAGAAACCCTACCGTCTCCGTTCCCATGGCGCCGGGCTGTAGGCAACGGAGATCGAGAAAAAACATAACATCATGGTAATAAAACACGTGTGACCGACAGAAGTCAACAAAAAAAATTACTTATTTCCGGAAGCAATGAGGGCAACCTGCGCCCTGAGGTTCACCAGATAGGCGTTCCTCTCCTGAAAAATGGTGCCCTTCTCATCATACTCCACCCGGGCCATGGTCTCCACGGCCCTCCCCGCATCGCCTCCGGCTTCCTCAAGATACTTTTCAATGAGAGCGCGGTATTTTTCCGTTTCTTCCAGGGAGTGCGGAAAAAAATTCCGGGCATCCTCTCCCGTGAAGGCCCAGGCGTGGGCCATGTAAATCCTTTTCGGTTTGAGCTCCTCGAGGCGCTTTATAGTGGCGATGTAATCTTCCACCGAGGATAGAAACTCCACCTGGACCCCGACACCGTCGAGACCTTCCGGGACACCAATGGCCTCGCCGGGAAAAAGGGCGCTTACCTCAGGGAAAAAATAGGCCATGGAATCGGCGGTGTGGCCAGGCGCGGCGTACACCTCGCATCGCAGCCCTCCGAGGTCAATCACATCGCCGTCCCTGAGTTTCAGGTCAAGCGTCAGGGGCCCCAGAGAGGTATCATCCTCCTCGAGGCCGGGAAAGAGGGGGCGCTGAATATCGCCAAGCTCGGTCATGCGCCTGATGACCGACTCCCTGCCCATCAGATGCTCGATTTTTTCATGGCCCCCAATTCCGAGGGACGGCATCTTCCTTTTTAAATAAGGCGCCGCCCCGAGGTGATCGTAATGGGAATGGGTGAGGAAAAGATAATCCAGGGGCTTTCCGGGGCCCAGGATGTCCCCCAGTGATTTTAAATAGAGCGGCCCCAGGATGTTCAGCCCGCAATCTATCATGAGAGCTCTGTCCGTCCCGGCGAGCACAAAACCGGGGTACATGAAATTCCCCGCCACTTTAACCTTTGGATCGTCTAAATCGTTTAGAAGTATCTTCATCCTTCATTCACCGCCCTTTGCGCCGCCTTCACAGCCTCCACGGCGTCCTCCCCGTAGAGGGCCCCTATTTTTTCCGCGTAATCCCTCGTCACTACGGCCCCTCCGACGATGAGCCGCGCCGGGAGGCCCTCCTTTTTGATGATGTTGCTTACAGCCTCCATCTCTCCCATGGTGGTGGTGAGGAGTGAACTCAGGCAGAGGAGTTTCGCACCCGATTCCTTCACCGCCTCTATGACCCGCTCCGTTTCCACGTCCTTCCCGAGGTCTATCACCTCGAAACCGTGGTTTTCAAGCATCATCGCCACGATGTTCTTGCCGATATCGTGGACATCCCCGCGGACGGTGCAGATTACCACTCTTCCTTTTTTTTCAATGCCCTCTTTTTTAAGAAGGGGCTTCAGCCGCTCAAATCCGGTTTTCATCGCCTGGGCCGAGGCGATCATTTGAGGCAGGAAAAACTCCCCGGCGGAATAGAGGTCCCCCACCTTCTCCAGGCCGCGGATGAGGGCATTGTTCATGATCTCCTCCGGGCCGTGGGAGGCCAGGGCCTCCTCCACCTTTGGGGCCATGGCGTCAGCGTCCCCCTCCACCACCATGCCGTAGATCGTTCCAAGAACGTCGCAGGAATCGCCTTTCACGGCAGCCGCGGTTTTTTCGGCGCCGTCCCCGGCAAACCTGGCTATATAGAGCGCCGCTCTGGGGTCGCGCCCCTCCAGGAAATCCCGCGCCGCCTTTTCTTCTTCGCCCGCTTCTCCCCCGGCATGGACAGATGCAGTGTTGATGATGGCCGCCGAAAGTCCACGTTCCAGCGCCATGGCAAGGAAGGCATTGTTGATATGCTTCCGCCGGGGAAGCCCGAAAGATATATTGCTGAGCCCCACGCTCGTCTTGACGCCCTTTCCCGCGAAATGGGCGATCACCTTCAGGGTTTCCACAGCGGACCCCGGCTCCGCGCTCTCCGCTAACATAAGGGGGTCGATATATACGCGCTCCCGGCCTATGCCGTGTTCGGCTAACATGTCCAGGAGCCGCTCCCCGACGGCGATGCGCTTCTCCGCTTCGCGATGAATCCCCGTTTCGTCGAGACAGAGGCCCACTACGAAAGTCCCATATCGCTCCAGGAGGGGCAGAAGCGTCTCGATGCTCTTTATCTTCCCACTTACGGAATTTATGACAGGGACCCCGGGATAGAGCTTCAGCGCCCCCTCCAAAACCCGATGGTTGTCGGAATCTATCATGAGCGGCGTTTTCACCGCCCCGGAGAGGATGGAGATGCATTTCGCCATGGTCCCTTCCTCGTCGATGCCGGGGACGCCCACATTGACATCGAGGATGTGGGCCCCTTCAGCCTCCTGCTTCCTCGATTCGTCGCGGAGGAAGTTCCACTGCCCGGCCTTCAGCTCCTCGGCAAATTTTTTCCTTGCCGTGGGGTTCAGCCGTTCTCCAATCCTGAGGAATTCCCCTGATGAGGAGTCAATAGCGCGGAACCTGCTTGTAATCCAGCGGTATCTCCTCTCGCAGGGGACTTTCTCCTCCCGAAACGGCTCCAGATGCCGCGTAAGGGCGGCGATATGCTCCGGCGTGGTGCCGCAGCATCCGCCAATGATCTTCAATCCGAGCTCGGCGAACATGGCGGTCCTGCGGGCGTACCTCTCGGGCCCCACCGAATAGACCGCCCTGCCGTCCACCATGGCGGGCATCCCGGCATTCGCCCATACCGTCATGGGCGTGCAAAGCTCCCTGAGGCGGTCGATATTGTCCGCGTAGAGCCTATATAGGCCCTCGGGGCCCATACTGCAGTTGGCCCCCACGGCATCGGCGCCGTTTTCCGCCAGGGTCGCCAGGGCAGTGAGCATGTCGCTCCCCGTGACGGTCCTTCCATTGTCCTCGAAGCTCATGCTGCACACCACGGGAAGTCCGGTCTCGGCCCGGGCGGCCCGGAGGGCCGTCATCGCCTCAAGGAGGTCCGTCATTGTCTCGATGACTAACAGGTCAGCCCCGCCCCGGGCGAGGCCCCGGGCCTGCTCCGCGAACGACGCGTACGCGTCGTCCGCCCTGAGCTCCCCCATCGGTTCCATCAGCATTCCCGTAGGGCCCATGGAACCGGCCACGAAGGCCTTCCGGTTGCACACGGCCCGGCGGGCAATCGCCGCCGCAGCTTCATTTATCTCGGAACAGCGGCCCTCTAGGCCGTACTCAGCAAGCTTTATCCGGCTCCCGCCGAAGGAATTTGTCAGGATTACCTCGGCCCCCGCGTCAAGATACGCCCCGTGTATGGCCAGTATGGACCCGGGATCGTCAATATTCAGCGACTCGAAACAGCCGGAAAAGCCGGGAAGACGCTGGAAAAGCATGGTCCCCATTGCGCCGTCAAGTATGATAGGCCCGGCCTCGCGGAGCCTTTCCTTAAAATTCCTCTTTGACATACGTTTTCCTCATAAAATAGCCCACTCAATCGGCAGGAACGGCATACAATGCCTCGCAGGCGCCCGGCAAAGCAAGTGATTTTCTATCATTCCTCAGCCCCGAAAATTTGAAGTTCCCAAGAATTGAAATTACAGGCATACTCAGGAATTAGGTTTTAAAAATTGCCTTATGTTTCCCCGCCAGCCTTCGGCGGGCGGGGAAACCAATTATTTCGAACCCTTTTTTCACAAAATCTCTTTTTTTTCAAAAAAAAGGATGTGCGTTTTGGTTTTTAGTTGATAAATTTCACATAATTTATATGTTTATGTCGCAATCCGATCAGGGAAGTTTTAAAAATTAAGATTTTTAAGTTTCCCATCAAATGTTACTATTGGCAAATTCAGCAATTAGGTTTTTTCGCCCGCTGAAGGCGGGCGGAAAAACCTAATTTTTAGAAGGTGCCATGATATTTAGTCAAAAACGGGGGTGATACTCTATTTTAGAAGACCGGAAGAAAAAGATAAAAATTCCATGTAATATTTTATTGACATATCACAAGGATGTTTTCATCTGACATTTTATTTTATTCCGGCACTTCGAACCCACACTGTACTTAACTATACTACAACCGGGTTACCTTGTGTTTTCTGTGAACCTTTGGGTTTCACGAGCTTTCTTAAGGGTTTACATGCACGATCCCATCGTGTATATATATTTGTTAAGCGAGGTAATTGCCATGGAGGGTTTAGGAACACATGTCATTGCAGAGCTCTTCAACTGCAACGAGTGTCATCTAAACGACTTACAGAAGGTTGAGGAGGTAATGTTGGCTGCTGCCGAACTCTCTAAGGCCACTATAGTTAAGCCCTTTTTTCACCAGTTTTCCCCCTACGGAATAAGCGGCGTGATAGTAATCGCCGAGTCGCATTTTACCATTCATACATGGCCGGAATACGGTTATGCGGCTGTTGATATTTTCACCTGTGGTGATTTTGATTATCAGATCGCAGTGGACCATATTAAAAGCGGCCTTGAATCGGAAAAATGCACTCTGTTTCACCTTCAAAGGGGTGTTCTCCCCGGAACAAAACATATTCAAGAGCTTACCACGATACGGGAGGTGGAAAATGCAGGCATCATTGATTAAAGGTTCGGAAACACAGGTCTTGCCAAACATCGAGCAGTTCAACGAGCTCGGGGCCTGGGGTCTGTACAGCAGTGTTGACGTCAGCAACTGTGATCCAGACATAATCCGCGATGCTGAGGCCATCAGGCAATACGTGGTCCAGCTTTGCGACCTGATCCAGATGAAGCGGTTCGGAGAGACTATCGTAGTCAACTTCGGCGAGGACGAGCGAGTGGCGGGATATTCGATGATCCAGCTCATCGAAACGTCGCTGATATCGGGACATTTCGCGAACCTGACGAACAAGTCCTATATCGATATTTTTAGCTGCAAGTACTACGATCCTGAAGTTGCCGCCCATTTCACTCTGAGCTACTTTAAAGGATCCGACTACAAGCTCAATGTTACTTTAAGAAAGTAACACACACAATAAAACGGGCCTACCAACCGATCCCTGCCACCGGCGGGGATCGGTTTACCGTGTATGCGGTAATAATTCTTCCGCTTTTCGCTGTTGCAGGAAAATCTTTTCAGCGGTATCCCACGGTACCGCGCCGCCGGTTTCGGCAACAGAATATCACCCGGAGGGGGTAGCGTTATGCCTGAAAGATCAAATCTCTGGTTCGAGGAAAATTTCGAATTCGAGCAGGGCAGGACCCTTAAAATTAAAATCGACCATCTTATTGAACAATACGATTCTCCTTATCAAAGGATCGAGGTGTATCAGACCCTTCCCTTCGGTAAAATGCTGGTCCTGGATGGGGTGATAATGTGCACCGAGTGGGACGAACACTCCTACCATGAAATGATAGTCCATGTACCGATGTTCACCCACCCTTCCCCGGAAAGGGTCCTTGTAATAGGCGGCGGCGACGGGGGGACCGTCAGGGAAGTGCTGAAACACCCCACGGTGAAAGAAGTCCGCCTTTGTGAAATAGACGAGCAAGTCGTGCGGCTATCAAAAAAGCATATTCCCCAGACGGCTTCTGCACTGGAGGACCGCAGGGTCCAAATCGTCAACGAAGACGGGGCGAAATACGTAAGAGAGCATAAAAACAGTTTCGATATAATCATCGTCGATTCATCGGACCCCATCGGGCCGGCGGAAGTGCTCTTCTCCGAAGAATTTTACGCTTCCATGAAGGAATCGCTCACCGAGGGGGGTATCGCCACGACCCAATCGGAATCTTTCTTCTATCACAGCGACATCGTGGAGCGCCTCACGGGATATGCCAAAAAGCTCTTTCCCGTTCCCGGCTATTATTTCACGGTAGTGCCCACCTATCCCAGCGGCATCATTGGGTTCACCTTCTGCTCAAAGAAATACCATCCCCTCGACGATTTTCGGGAAGAGCGGGTGGTTCCTGTCCAGGGAAGCCTGAAGTATTACAATCCCGGGATCCACAGGGCCTCCTTTGCCCTTCCGTCGTTCATAAAAAACAGGGTGAACCTCCCCATTATCTGAGATCCTCCGGGGACGGAAATCAACGAAAACCATGGGAAGAAAAGCCATTTTCTTTTGGGGGTACCCCAAAAGAAAACCTTTCGGGTTTTGCTTGATTGCCCTTCTTCCCCTTCCGCCTCAGGATTTTTACCCGGGAATAAGAATTGACAAAAAAAATGTACTTTTGATCATACTCAGGTTGCTATAAAAAAACATTTTTTCATGCTCCGTACTATCAGCCAATGAAACCAAAACGCAAGCGCCGCGACGGCATTCAGCGTCAGGCCCAGATCATGGAAATAGCCCTGAGGCTCTTTGCCGCGAAGGGGTACCATTCAACATCTATAGATGACATCATCAGCGAGGCGGGCATCGTCAAGGGGACTTTTTATCTCCACTTCGCAAGCAAGCATAATCTCCTGGAGAGCATCATCGACACCCATTTAAAGACGCTCATCGAGTCCATCAAGCTCCTCGACATCTCGATGGCGAAGCCCATCTCGGAAGTTAAGGAGTTCTATATTCAGATCACTCGGGGTCTCATGCAGAACGAAGAAATCCGGCTCTTTGTGAAGATATTCCTGCGAGACGCCTTCGGCCTGGACCACAAGCTCCTGGAAAAAATCACCACCTTCTTCCACCAGATCGTGATTATCATTTCTAATTATATCTCCAAGGCCCAGGCCGACGGGAGAGTTGTGAAACACATCGACCCCCTCATTACGTCCTATAGCATAATCGGGTCAGTGAAGGAAGTTCTTTTTCACTGGGCCGTCCTCGACGAAAAACTCGATATCGACAAATCCATTACGACACTCCTGGACGTGTATTTCGCCGGCATGCTGGAAAGGGAAGCGGAATAAAAAGTTTCTCTCCCGAAAACGAAAGCCTTCATCTTTTTTATTTTTCCCACAACCACGGGAAATTTTTTAATTTTTCCGCCCTCACTTCGTATGTATGTACGGAGGGTGATAAAAATTGCATCACAGCCGCCCTCCCGTATTCACGCACCATTTCATCTCGGGAGGCCAATCATGGACCTGCACCGCCTCATTCCCGCTGCCGCCGCTTTGCTCCTGGCGTCCCTCCGCTGTACATACCCCGCGCCGGTGCATTTTTCAGGCGACGATTCGGTCCCTTGCAATGGAATCGACATCGTACTCCCGGCCGGAGAACTGTCCCCGGGAGAAAGCATCTCCGCCCGCTGTCTTCTCCTGCTGCCGGACGGCACCCGAAGGGAAGCCGAACCGGGGACCGTAATCTGGAAAAGCGATGACCCCGCCGTCGCGGCAGTCAGCTTCGATGGGGTGATTACCGCCAACAGAGGAGGCGGCACAATAATCAGGGCCAAAGCGGAAAGCTTCTCCGCTGAACGGGCGCTCACGGTGACAGATTACTCGGCGATACTCATAAGCGAGGTATATTATGATTCAAAATCTTCGGCCTATGCGGAGTTCATTGAGATATGGAACGTCGGAAGTGAAGCCGTCGATATTTCCGGATTCCGCCTCGAAGATGCATCGGCATCTCCCCGCTACTGCTTTCCGGAAGGGACCATCATAGGGCCCGACTGCCGCCTTGTGGTACCAAGGGACGACGAAAGATTTAAAGAAGAGTTCTATGGAGAGAAATTTAAAGATATTATTCTGATGGCAAAATCCGGAATTATTTTGGGCGATTCGGGCGAAACGGTTTTTTTAAAGCATCCCGACGGGAAAATAAGGGACGAAGTCTATCTTGAGGGGGGTGATAGCAAACTGCCCGCACCGGACTCATGGGGCGATATTAAAGCCCCCAACGCGCCGCGGGGTTCTTCGGCCTTCCGCACGGACCGCCTCGATACCGATACCTCGGCCGACTGGTCGGTTGGCCTTCCTACACCAGGGTATTGATCTTTCCCCGATATGGACATGGTATCCGGAAAATTGTGTTGAAAAAAACATTTCCAAAGCCGTAAATAATATTGACACAGAATAAATACGTGCTTATTTGGTTTATTGATGGCGGAGACCTCACGCTTTTTATTGTTCCCCCCCGACTTCGACGGGGAGGGTAGCACAAGGATAGTCATAAAACTTAGGTTTCCGGAATATTTTTTTATGATAAAGAAAAATTACATCAGACTCGCCCTACTAGGCCTTTTGCTTGAACTCTATGGATCGATAGAGAGGGGCTGGTGATGTAATTCCAACAAAAACGAGAATTACAAAGGCCGTCAGAGAGCCCCTCTCTGACGGCCTTTTTTATTTTTTCTGAGGTGACGGAGGTGAAGGGACATGGTCCCGAGGAAACTTGGAAGTAAAGCCGATAACGAAGTGAACGGACCGTAAAAACGGGCCCCTGTACTATCATTTCCACGGAGAAAATCATGAGTGATAAAAACAAAGTATACATATTCGACACAACCCTGAGGGACGGCGAACAGTCCCCCGGCTTCAGCATGAACATAACGGAAAAGCTCCACTTCGCCACCCAGCTCGTCAAGCTTGGCGTCGACATCATAGAGGCGGGCTTCCCAATCGCCTCCAGGGGCGACTTCGAAGCGGTGCAGAAAATATCCCGGGAAATTCGCGGCGTCCAGATCGCGGGCCTCGCCCGGGCCAACGCCCGGGACATCGACACCGCCTGGGAGGCAATCAAGGAGGCTGAAAACCCGAGGATCCACACCTTCATCTCGAGTTCCGATATCCACATCGAATACCAGTTAAAAAAAACCCGGGAACAGGTCCTGGAACAGGCCGTCGAAGCGGTTAAGATGGCGAAACGCTACACTTCCAATGTGGAGTTCTCCCCCATGGACGCCACCAGAAGCGACAGGGCCTATCTGGCGAAGATGGTGGAGGCCGTGATCAAAGCGGGGGCCACTACGGTCAACATCCCCGATACCGTTGGATATGCCGTCCCTTCGGAATTTCACGGCCTCATTCGATACCTGATGGAAAACGTGGAAGGTATTGATAGGGCCATCATCTCGGTCCACTGCCACAACGACCTGGGCCTTGCAGTGGCCAATTCCTTAGCCGCAATCGAGGCCGGGGCGCGCCAGGTAGAGTGCACCGTCAACGGAATCGGCGAACGGGCCGGAAACACCTCGATGGAAGAAATCACCATGGCGATCAAGACCCGAAGCGGGCTCTTCAATGTACACACGGATATCAACACTAAACAGATCATGACCGCAAGCAGGCTCCTCACTCACATCACCGGAGTGACGGTCCAGCCGAACAAGGCGATAGTGGGCGCCAACGCCTTTGCCCACGAGTCGGGAATCCACCAGGACGGGCTTTTGAAAAACACCATGACGTACGAGATTATGCGCCCGGAAGACGTGGGCATCTCCAAATCAAGCCTGGTCCTGGGAAAACACTCCGGCCGCCATGCCGTCATCGACCGGCTAAAGACCCTGGGATACGAACTTGAAAAGGACGACCTGGAAAGGTTCTTCAAGTACTTCAAGGCACTGGCGGACGTAAAAAAACAGGTCCACGACGAAGACCTGGAGGTCCTGATCGGCGAGGCCGTGTACAAGGAAAAAGGGCGTTACAAAGTTACAAACGTCCAGATATCAACAGGGATGTACTCGCCCCCCATGACCCTCATCACCCTCAAAGACCGGGAGAGGGACGGGGACGAGTCCTTCGACGTGGCCCATGGGAACGGCGGTGTCGACGCCGGCATCAACGCGGTGAAGAAGATCACCGGCACGAAGGCCCGCATCGAGTCGTTCAACCTCGTAGCCATCACGGGGGGCTCCGACGCGCTTTGCGAGGTGACCGTCACGGCAGTGGAAGAATACGAGGGAAAGATATTCAAGGTCTTCGGCAATGGGGTCAATATCGACATTTCCGTGGCGGGAATTCTTTCATTCGTCGATGCCCTGAACAAGCTCGACTACCGAAAGAAGGTGAACGGAATACGGATGAAGGTTGAAGTAAATTTATAATAGCCCAGGCGCCCCACGCAAAAAGTCGCGAACCATGGCCCGCGGCTTTTTGCGTGGGGCGCATTGACCGCGGCTCAGGCCTTAATGCCGTGGTGTAGCTTGAAAGCCTTCAGGGTGTTCGCCAGGAGCATGGTGATGGTCATGGGTCCCACGCCGCCGGGCACGGGCGTGATGGCCGAGGCGACCCTCTCCGCCTCCTCGAAGTTTACATCGCCCACAAGCTTCGTTTTCGAAGGGTCGGCCGGGTCAGGGACGCGGTTCACTCCGACGTCAATCACAACCGCCCCTTCCTTTATCATGTCCCCCCTTACCGTGTCCGGCCTTCCGGCGGCCACGACAAGAATGTCCCCCTGCCGGGTATAGTATCCAATATCGGGGGCGGCGGTATGGCACACCGTGACGACGCAGTTTGCCATATCGTTTTTCTGCACCATCATATTAGCAATCGGCTTACCAACGATGTTGCTCCTCCCCACCACGACAAGATGTTTTCCCTTGAGGCTTTGCACATGGCGGTTGATGAGGACCTGGCAACCGTAAGGGGTGCAGGGATAAAAGCAATCCCGGTCCCCAATGACAATTTTCCCCACATTTACGGGGTGAAATCCGTCGACGTCTTTCCCGGGGTCGATGGCGTTGATTACGGAGTTCTCGTCAATATGCTTCGGAAGTGGAAGCTGTACCAGGATGCCGTTTACTTCCGGGGATTGGTTCAGCTTTTGCACCAGGGAGAGGAGCTCTTCCCGGGACGATTCCGACGGAAGCATGTGCTGGAACGATGCAAAGCCGACCTCATCGCACCCCTTCCCTTTCATCCGCACGTAGACCTGTGAAGCCGGGTCCTGGCCAACAAGGACCACGGCGAGGCCCGGTACAAGTCCTCGTTTCTCCTTCAAGGCCGCCACTTCCCCGGCTATCTCTTCCCGTAATTCGGCCGCCACGGCCTTCCCGTCGATAATTACCGCCATCTTACGCTCCCCTGCCAAATTTCCCAAACCTTTGAAAGATGCGACTTCCCGGGCCTGCTTATGTCAAATATTTTTACCAAAACCGGGGATGGCCCGCTGCGAAAAAAAGCCGCGGAAGTTTTATGTCCGCGGCCGCATTCCCCGGTAGTGTTTCCGGAATCACTTCGCAATGATGACCTGTGTCTTCCAGTTAACCTCATTCGAGTTCACGGTAATGACATCCCGGTGCAGTTTACCGACGCTGGTTATCCGTCCCTTCGTAAAAGTAGTAAACCGTATTGAGTTATTGTGGTAATCATAGGGAAGTTGCGTGGTAAAAAACACAACGGCCCCGATTTTGAGCTCATTGCGCTTAATCATCGCAACGCTTTTCTTCACATACGCAGGCTTGACCCACGCCTCCTCTCCGTTGGCAAACAGGACCTGGATTTCCCTGTCTTTGCCCTTTCCGCCTTCACTCATGATCTTTCCCACATACCATGAAGAATCGTCCGGAGTCGCAAGAATATCGCCTGCTTCGAACTGATAGGATATTCTGGGAGAGTCATCGGATTCCCCTGCCCCCATGTCTCCATCCTGCTCGGTTATCGTTTCCGAATATGACAGGATTGACACCAAAAATATAGCCGCAATGACGGGAAAAACGTACAGCAATGCTTTTTTCATGACTTGTTACCTCTACTGTTTCATCTGAATGCCGAATTGTCAGTATATTGTAACAATATTCCGACGGCATGCTGTACCAGAATGGAGCTGCCTTGGGCAACTCTTTTTTGTGGGAGAATCGATTTTTTCTTCATTACGACATCATATGGGAACCTCAAAAATCGCATTTTTTTGACTCCCATAAATTGGAACCACTTGCAAAATCAGGACTTATGTTTCCCCGCCTTCAGCAGGCGGGGAAACATAACTAATTAGAAGTTGCCTTAAGTTATCCCGCCCTCAAATAAACAATCAGGCGGAGAATATGAGGCCCCACTGTTTTTATTATAATCGCTTAGCTTAGCTCACACGTCCAGGACAACCAGAGCAGACCACAGCTCTCCAACCCGGCGGATTTCCAGTCTGTGCATCGTCACCGCCTTGACATCCACATTGAAGCGGTGCCTCTCACGGTCGATGACATCCGCACCGGCCACGCACCGGAGGGCAGCTCCGTTCGCTCCGGTTTCAACTGATATGTCCCGGGGTACGAGAAGAAGGTTTTCCGCGTCTTTGAGAAAAATCAGTTCATCAAGAAAGGAAAACAACAGCAGTTCCTCGTTTTCCCTTTCCAGGTTTATGGCCCTCTCTTCAACGGGGACCGCCGATTCGGGGTCCTCCAGCATGACGGCAAGCAGGGCCTTTGCCGCACCAAAAAAAATTGACTCAATGGCCTGGCCGCGGATGCTCAGGGCGATATCGGCCCTGGTTATCCCCTCTATGATCTCAAAGCTATATGTATAATCCACCGCGTTATCCTTTGATATTGCCCACTGGAAGGAGTTTCGCGACAATTTTACTCAAGCCCGCGCATTCCGTGGCGCGTACCACCTCGTCGATGTCTTTGTACGCGGCCCCCGCTTCTTCCGCCAGGCCCGGCAAAGAGGCGGTCTGTATGTAGATGCCGCGCTCCTCGAGGCCGCTGCGGAGGGCATTACCCCTGAAAAGCCGCCTGGCCTGCGTACGGGACATCACCCGCCCGCTCCCATGTGCCGTGGTGTAAAAAGCCTCCCTCGCCTCCCGAATTCCCGCCAGCACATAAGAACCGATCTCCATGCTTCCTCCGATGATAACCGGTTGGCCCGCCCCAGAGTATTTTCCCGGAACGCCTTTCATGTCCCCGGGGAAGGCCCTGGTGGCCCCCTTTCTGTGCACCAGAAGCTCCCTGAAAGATCCGTCAATCTCGTGGCGTTCCAGCTTTGCCGTATTGTGGCATACATCATAGATGAGGCGCATTCCCAGACGGGCAGGGCTTTGCCCGAATATCTCCGAGAACACCTCCCGCACCCGGTGCATGATAAGCTGACGGTTGAGGAAAGCGATGTTGATGGCGCAGTTCATGGCTCCGAAGTAGTCCCTGCCCTCCGCGGAATCGAATGGCGCGCAGGCGAGCTCACGGTCAGGCATGGAGAGGCCGTACTTCGGCATCATTTTTAGAAACCGCTGGAGGTACTCCGTCGCCACCTGGTGGCCAAAGCCCCTGCTCCCACTGTGGATCATCACAAAGACCTGCCCGTCTTCCACAATTCCGAATTCCCCGGCGATGCGGGTATCGAAGATGTTCTCTTTTTTTGCCACCTGAATTTCCAGGAAATGATTTCCCGAGCCGAGGGTCCCCACCTGGTTTTTTCCGCGCTCGTAGGCCCTGGCGGACACCCGCGAAGGATCGGCGTCGGCGATGCATCCTCCGTCCTCAGTCATTTCCAGGTCTTCCCTTTCCCCGTACCCGTGGTCCACGGCCCACCGGGCCCCCTTCACCATCGCCTCGTCGAAGCTGGAACGGTTCAGGCGCACCATTCCTTCGCCGCCCACACCGGCCGGAACGCGCTGGAAAAGCCTGTTTACAAGGGATTTCAGATGAGGCCTTACTTCGTCGATATGGAGGCCCGTGGCGACAAGACGGATACCGCAGTTTATGTCAAAACCTATTCCTCCGGGAGAGATCACCCCATCTGAAGGATCGATGGCGGCGACGCCGCCGATGGGGAAGCCGTAGCCGGAATGCCCGTCGGGCATGCAGAGGGCGTATTTTTGAATCCCCGGCAGAAAGCACACGTTTGCAATCTGTTCAAAAACCGCATCGTCCATGCCGCGGACTAGTTCTTCACTGCCAAAAATACGCGCGGGGACCCGCATTCCCTTCCTGTGCTTCATTCCGATCTCGTAAACGCAGTCGGAAATCCGTCGCATACCGTCCAAATTCATCATCGGCCCCCGGGTTCACTGCCGAATGTAAAGTCCGGCGCCGCAGCGCACACATGCGCCGTCCTTGACCCCGTCAACCTTCGTACGGTACCCGGACCGCCGCACCGCCACATTACCGCACTCCGGACACACCGTATCGCTCCAGCCGTAGGACCCGGAAATATTTCCGCAATAGACGTAACTAAGCTTGTTCTTCGCCATCTTACACACTTCCAGCATAAAATCGATATCCGTTGCAGGCGCGTCGTAACGATAGCTCGGATGATAACGGGAAACATGCCAGGGGATGTTCGCATCCAGGGAGGCGACCCAGTCCGTGAGTTCGGACAATTCCTTCATATCGTCGTTTATTCCGGTCACGATGAGGGTCGTAAGTTCCACATGACATTTCCCATGCGCGCTTTCGATAGTGCGCAGCACGTCCGCAAGTCCCCCCTTCTGCACCTTTCTGTAAGTTTCCTCGCGAAAATTCTTCAGGTCGATATTCATCGCGTCAACGAACTCCAGAAGCTCCGCCAAAGGCTCCGGGTTTACATAACCATTGGTCACCATGACATTTTTCAGCCCCTCCCGCCGCGCGAGTGCCGCACAGTCCATGACATATTCAAACCAGATGATGGGCTCCGAATATGTATAGGCTATTCCAACAGAACCGCCTGCCCGAGCGGCCTTCACCACCTCGGCCGGCCCATATTTTCGAGAGGAAGCCCCATGGTCCTGGGAGATACTCCAGTTCTGGCAGTACGGGCACTGCAAATTACATCCCCTTGTGCCTATGGAAAGGATGTCGGAGCCGGGATAAAAATGGTAGAGGGGTTTTTTCTCGATCGGGTCCATGGCAATCGAGGTGACCTCGCCATAAATGAGGCTCACCAGGGCCCCTCCTTCGTTGGCCCTGGCCCCGCAGGTCCCGCTTTTCCCTGAAGCGATTAAGCATCGATGCGGGCAGAGCAGGCACTTCACTCTGCCGCCTTCGAGCGCACTGTAATATGCGGCTTCCTTTTTCATAACGCCCCCTTAAACGCGAAAAGCGGGGATACCATCCCCGCTTCCTCTCAGGCCCGTCCGCCGGATCAGGATGCCGTGTCGGCCTTAACCTTTTCCGCTTTCTGGCCGCGGTCCGTCTTTTCGTACTCCCGTATCATTTCGCACTTTCCTTCGAAAACCACCCCATCGGCGATCTTCAACTTTGACGTGCGTATGTTGCCGTACAACTTCCCGCCCGTCTGTATCTCAAGACGGTCCACCGCTTCGATATTGCCGCGGACCTCTCCGCTTATGATGACCGTCTTCGCGCGAATGTTCGCCTTCACCACGGCACCTTCTCCCACCACGAGAAATCCGTCGGAGGATATCTCTCCCTCCATGTATCCGTTTATCTGAAGGGATTTCTTGAACGAGAGGTCGCCGTAAAACTCCGTGTCCTTGCTGAACACGGTTGTTATCATGCCTATTTCGTAGACGGGATTTTTGTTGATCTGTATTATTTTCCGTGCCATCTGGGTCCCTATCAGTTAATTTTAAGGCTATTTAGTAGTCATGGTATATACGCCATCCCAGTCCTCGGGAGGCGGGTTCAGTTTGTAATTCTGCGCCCGGGCGAGATACACCTCCGACGGCCCGTCCTTTGGATCGGCCTTGAGGGCCATCTCGAAGGCCCGGATGGCGTCATCCCACTTCCTCTGCTTGTAGGCGACAAGCCCGAGGTTGTAGTATTTCAGCATCTCTTCCTTTTCCCGGGTGATCATAACGCCCCTCTTTCTTCGGTAAAATTCCTTTAGGGAGCCTCAATAAAAGTTTTTTAGATTCCCTTAAAGTGAAACAACCGGCAAAAACAATACCTGGTTTCCCTGTCCGCCGATGCTGGGCGGGTAAATGTAATTTTTGCGACTGTCCTCAAGTTTTGAGTCTGCTAAAAGGCTCTTTCTCTCAATAATTCCTTTCTAAAAGAAAACCCGCCAGATTCACTATTATATCTTTATGCAGGGACGTCCCAAAAAAATCAAGATATTTAAGGGCCTTTTTGACATACCCCGTGGAAACCTCAATACAGTGGTCCACAGAACCGGACTCTATCAGGCGTCCCCGAACCCGGCTCCAGGAATTTTCATCTGGCGCCGCCGCCAGCGCTGAAAGCTCCTCTCTTTCTTTTGGTCCCGACACCTCCAGAAGATGGAGAAACGGCAGGGTAATCTTGCCGTTGATAAAATCGTTTCCCGTATCCTTCCCGGTAACGCCGGCCATGTCCACCACATCGAGCGTGTCGTCCACGATCTGGAAGGCAAATCCGAGGTTCAGGCCAAATTGGTAAAGGACGTCCGACTCCTCTTCGCTCATCTTCGCTTTCACTCCGCCCAGTTTGGCACAGGCCGCCATGAACCGGGCCGTCTTCATCTCAATAATGCGGTAGTAGTGCTCCTTCGAGATCCGGTCGATAGTGGAATATTCAATCTGGTAAAGCTCCCCCTTAACCATGTCCCGCGTCGCCGCTACCATTATGGGAAAGAGGTCCAGACGGTCGGAGCCCACCGCCACCTCCAGGGCCCTGGTGTAGAGATAATCCCCCACGAGGACCGCCACCCGGTTGCCGTATTTCTTCGCCACCGTAAGCTCCCCGCGCCGATATATGGAACCGTCGATGATGTCGTCGTGTATCAACGTCGCTGCGTGGACTATCTCCGCGGCCGCGGCAACCTCCACCACGTCGTCTGGTATCGCGTTCTTCAGCCCGCTGCAGAGGATGATGAGGGCCGCCCTTATCTTCTTTCCGCCCTTTTTAAAAAGATGGAACGCCCCTTCGTCAATGAGGGAGATTCCGGTTTTCATTTTTTCCAAAATCTCCACGTCCACCCTCGCCATGAGCGGATCGATGGGAGAGAGTATTTCGGCAAGGCTTGTCTTTACATTATTCCCCATGATGACCCCGGAAGCCGGGCTGTCCGTCAATCGAAGGCGCCCAGACACTCCCGTTGAGACTCGAAAATCTCGAAAACCTTGTCAAGCATTGTTGTCTGAAAAAGTTTCAGTATGTTGTCGTCGGCAATTACGAGCTTGATGTCTCCGTCCTTGTCCCTGATTTTTTTCTTTGCAGCAACGAGGACCCCCAGCGCGGAGCTGCAGATATGCTTCACATGTATCATGTCGATGCATATGTTGCAATGCCCCTTTCCAATGTTTTCCTGGAGAAGCAATTCCAATTCCGCTGATGAGTCCTGGTCGATCCTACCGTCGAGAACTATTATGTCTATATCATCGCCAGATATAACTTTCATCGCCTTTCTCCATTGAAATTCTGAAGGAAACCTTTAAAATTAAATGAAAACCTATTCATCCGAAAGGGACCGCCTCGCCATGGCCGCGACATAGACGCTCCCCGCTCCCGCTTCCACCAAGACCCTGGCGCACTCGTTGAGAGTGGCCCCCGTGGTAAACACGTCGTCCACAAGGAGGACCGTAGCGCCGTTCAGGTCCCTCTTCCTAACTTCATACCTTCCAAGGATATTTATAAACCTGTCCACATACTTGAGGTCCTTCTGTGTCCTTGCCGTCCCTTTTTCGCGAAGAAGCCTTTCGTAGCGGCTGCCCAATCGCTTCGAAAGGTCCATTGCCACGAGCTCCGACTGGTTGTACCCCCTGCGCCATTTCTTCGAGGGCGTCATTGGGACCGAGGTCACAACGTCAATATCTAGAAACTCGTCCTTCAGGGCGGCGAACAACAGATCACCCAGATGACGCCGCAGGCGCTTCCGCCCCTCGAATTTAAACCCTCGAAGAAGCCGCATCATGGCGCCGCTGTATTCCGCCGCAGCGGTGCCGCCCCGGGGGTACCAGGCCCTGTCGGAGCAAATCCCGCATCGACCCTCTAAGACCGCCCCGGAACAGCGCGGACAGGCGCCCTGCACTGGAATAATGTCCCCGAGACAGGGACGGCACACGCCGTCATCTTCCGCCCTGACAGCCCTTCCGCAGACAACACACTCGGAAGGGAAAAAATAATCCGTCAGCAATGCGGCGGCGCTTTGCGCCGTAATACGCGGTTTCATGGGACCTTCCCGTATTTTGTCGGATCCGGAATACCCGCCGCCTCAAACCCCTTCTTCCTTATACGACAACTGTCACATTCCCCGCAGGCACGCCCCTCCGTGTCCGGATCGTAACAGCTATGGGTGATGGAGTAATCCACGCCAAGTTCGGCCCCCAATTGAATTATTTCATGTTTCCCAAGGTTCAGCAGGGGCGTCTGTACCCGTATCGGCCTCCCTTCCACGCCGCACTTCGTCCCCAGGGCCGCCATTTTTTCGAACGCCTCGAAAAACTCTCCCCGACAATCAGGGTATCCGCTGTAATCAACGGAATGTGCCCCGATAAACACTGTATCAGCCATTCGGCTCTCGGCGAAGGCAAGGGCGTAAGACAGAAAAAGGATATTCCTCGCCGGAACATACGTCACCGGTATACCGGGTCCGCCCGGCACAGCGCCGTGTTTCGGGACATCTTTCAAATCTATGCCGGTAAGCGCCGAGCCCGAAAATATTTCAGAGGGTATGTCAACAATTACATGTTCCAAAACGCGCCCCTTATGGGCAAGCCTCCTGGCGCACTCGATTTCCACATCATGACGCTGGCCATAGGAAAATGTAATAGCCAGCACATCGAATCCGCCTGCAAGGGCAACCGCCAGCACTGTGGCCGAATCGAGCCCGCCGCTCAAGAGGACAACCGCCCTTTCCTTTCCCATACCTTGAGGCTGGCGCGTTAATTCTTTTTCGGGGATTTAATCCCGGTTTTAAAATAATCATACGGCATCATGCCGTAAATTTTTTTGAAATCCTCGGAATAGGGGCAGCTATTACAGCTTACTCTCACCACGCCTTCCATGACGGTTGACATGTTCGCGTCAAGGGCCTCTCCAATTTCTTTGAGAATACTACCTTTGTCGATGGCCTTGACCCTCATCATGGCGCAATCGTGGCATTTATCCGCGTTTTTCCGGATATTTTCGGTTATTAAAGGCATACTGGTCTCCTTGTGTGCGATTAGATAGTAATATTGTAGCGGATGTTACGGCATTTTTCAGCATAATTTCCATTTTGGCCGACAATAGCGCATTATATTTCCCTGAAAACTATCTTTCAACACTTTTTCCTGATAATCCGGCAATTATTTTAAAGGGAACCCCTAAAAATTAAATTTTTAAAGATCCCATGGATTGTAACTACTGGCATACTCAGGACTTGGGTTTTTCCGCCCGCCTTCGGCGGGCGGAAAAATCTAATTATTTGAGGTTGCCTTATGGGAACCTCGCAAAAATTTATGCGTAGCCACAAGATCTATGTTTTCCAGACAGCCAGAAACGGGCGGGAAAACATAATTATTGCGGCTGCCTTAACTTCAAAGCCTGCCAAACATAATGAGGTTCACCAGCCGGGCCACGAAATAGGCCCCTGCAAGCAGGAAAAAGGGCATGCTCATAAAAAAAACCAGCACATCGATTTTCGATACCGCCTCCTTGTGGAGAACTTTTTTCCCGAAAAAATTCAAGTGGTAATTCTTCGGGTCCTTCATGTTCCGGTACATGCGTCGAAAGACATTCACCTTGACAGCTACGCTTATGATCAGGACCAGGCCTGAAATGAACCACAGGGCCACGGTAGGGTCCATTTCCCTGACCAAAGAAGGGCGATACACCGTGAGGAACATGATCGCCCCGGCGATGAGAACATTGCTCACCGCGGTATTGATGAACCAGTGAAGGTATTTATCTTTAACCCTGAGTACGTATTGCAGGAGAAAATATATATGAATTACGAAAGAGAGGAAAAGGGCGAGCAGGAGTATCAGGATTATCATTAGTTTCAGTTATCGACTATTATTTAATGGCGGACAAGTTGTCGATAATAATGAGTTTCCCTTCAAAAGTAAATAAAAAAATTAACCCCCGCAACATCTTTTGGGAACCTCTAAAAATTAAATTTTTGAGGTTTCCATAAACTGTAACTACTGGCATATTCAGGAATTATGATTTCCCGCCCGCCGAAGGCGGGCGGGAAATCATAATTATTAGAGGATACCTTCGAGAATTTCCCATCCGTGGAAAGCGGGCGGAAATTTTAAAGAGATTGATCCTAAATATCCGCTCCGTACATAAAAAAATTGATTATTTTTACGACAAAATAGGACCCGAAAAGAAGAAAAAACGGGATGGTAAAAAAGAAGATGTAAAATTCGGTTTTGGTCATCACCTTCTCGTGCAGGACCTTCTTGCCGAAAAAGTTATAATGGAAATTCTCCGGGTCTTTTGCCCTCCTGTAAATCCTTCTGAAAAGGACTATCTTGATCACCAGCATGATGAACATGATGAAACCCGAAAGGAGCCACAATATGCGGCTTATATTGATGCCCCTTAAAACCCCGGGGTTGTAAATGATGTATATGGTGATGATGCCGGCCAGGGATATGTTGATGATGGCCGAATTCGCAAACCACCGGATGTATCGGTTTTCTTTTTTTTTGATGTAAAGGATTAGGCTGGATATATGGATGCCAAAATTCAGTGCGAGTAGTAATAGCAGCGTTATCAGTATCATAAGGGAACCTCTACAAAATACATAAGGAAATCTCAAAAAATTAAATTTTTAAGATTCCCATGGATTGTAACTTCTGGCAAATTCAGCATTCAGGTTTTCCCGCACGCCTTCGGCGGGCGGGAAAACCTGATTTTTAGAGGTTGCCATAGGATATTCCCTTGTTGGCACATAGTATGGATACAATCGCTTTTTTTCATTTTGAATCAATTGAAAAAAGCGATTCTTATTGGCGCCTGGAAGATACTTTGTGCGCCTTTTAAAACCGCCTTATCTTGGATGGAACCGGCTTTCCTACATTTTTATCCAGGTATCTGAGGATACGGCATTGGGAAATGGGAACGAACGTCATACCCCGGATCCACCGGAAATTATACTATCAGAATCCTCTAAGATTGTCAATACTTCTTTACTGGCTGGAGCGGATGCCGGTCAATACACGAACTTCCGCATCCTGATGTTGATGAGGATCCCCACGGCAATCATCGACATGAGGAGATTGGACCCGCCGTAGGAGACAAAAGGAAGAGGGAGGCCCGTCACGGGCATTATACCCAGGACCATCCCTAAGTTTATCAGTACATGAAAAAAAAGTATCATCACGATGCCGCTGCCAAGAAGGGCCCCGAACTTGTCCTTCGATTCGAAGGAAATCTGGACGCCCCGGAGGATGATGGCAGCCAGAAGCGCAAGAAGGACAACCGCTCCGATAAAGCCCCACTCCTCGGCAAAGACGGAAAATATGAAATCGGACGATTTTTCGGGAAGAAAACCAAGCTGGGTCTGGCTCCCTTTTAAATATCCCTTCCCGAGGAACTGTCCAGCCCCCACGGCGATTTTGGACTGGATAACATTGTATCCCGACCCGTGGGGATCAAGGTCCGGGTTGAGGAACACGAGGATCCTGCGTTTCTGGTAGAGTTTGAGATATTTCTGGATAAAGATTGAGAAGAAAAGCCCAAGTGAAATCACCGAAGAAGGTATGTATATTTTGCGATACAACCTGTGTACAAAAAAGAAATGCAATATGTATGTCACTATAGCCGCCAGAAGCAGTATCCCCGCAACAATCGCAATCAGTCCGGGATCGTTGAAAAAGTTGAGGAGGAAGTTCGACTCCTGGGCCCCTATCCACTCGCGGTAGGTAATGAACATGGGGACCACGATAGCAATAACTGCGATAGAGATGAACGAAACAAGGTGGGACACGTCGGCTCCACCGACGAAAAGCATGGTAAACAGGATAGGAATGAAGACCGCGGCGGTCCCAAAGTCAGGCTGCATGAGGATCACGAGGACCGGAACCAGGGTGAGTAGAGCAGGTATCACCAACTCCCGCATGTGTTTGATGTCCCGCTCCCTGAGCTCCAGATACTTGCTCAGGACAATGACGAGGCCAAGTTTCATGAACTCCGAAGGCTGTATCGAGAAAATGCCGAAATTCAGCCAGGCCCGGGTGTTGCGGATAGGAGTGCCGAAGATAGTGGTCACCGTAAGTATGAAAAGAAGAAAGGCGTAAATATACAGGGAATAATCCCCCAGAAACTGATAGTTGAGGAAGGTGGCCATAATGAGGAGTATGAACCCGGCGACAAACCAGACGATCTGCTTTTTGTAAAGTCCGCTATTGATTTTATCGATGGGATCGAAACCAGCGCTGTAAATGGTGAGAATCCCGAGGAACACCACGAGTATCACCGAAGCCACGAGGACAAAGTCGATCCTGTATAGCTCGTTCTTGCCGAACATTAAAAGTACCCCAGTTGTATCATTTTAGCGAAAATTTTGTTGGCTACGGGCACGGCGGCGGCGGCGCCCCCACGGCCGTATTCCACGAACACCACCACAATCACCGCCTTTTCAAGGGGACCGTCGTAAGGAGCATAACCAATAAACCATCCGTGCTGGGAAGCTTCCTCATACCGGTTGGACCTCGTCTGGGCGGTGCCGGTTTTCCCCGCAATAGGCACTGGAAGTCGGCTCAACTGACTGCAGGTTCCTGACGTGACGGCCAAACGCATCCCCTCGCGAATGATCCCGAGAGTGGACGGAGAGATCGGAATTTCCCTCTGCCGTTGGGGAGTAAACCGCTGAAGGACGGTCCTGTTGTCCGGGGAGCGCACCTCACGGACCAGGACAGGCCTGTAGATAACCCCGTTGTTGACGATCCCGGCCACCACGTTGGCCATCTCGATGGGCGTCACGGAAATGAAACCCTGCCCGATGGACAGGTTCACCGTATCGCCATCGTACCAGGACTGGCCGAAGACCCTGAGCTTCCACCGTTTAGACGGGATAAAGCCGGTGATCTCGCCAGGGAGGTCTATTCCCGTGCGCTGGTCCAGGCCGAAGTGGCTGGCGTAATTAAAAATGACCGTGGGCCCGATGCGAAGACCCAACTGGTAGAAATACACGCTACAGGAACGGGCGATGGCCCAGTAGAGGTTCAGGCTCCCGTGGGCCCGGTAATCGAAGAACACCGTATCGACGAACCCGCGGAGGGTGAAGGTGCCGCCGCAAAAGAGGGACGTAGCCGGGTTCCACCGCTCATCTTCCAGGGCCGCGATGGCGGTGATAATCTTGAACGTAGACGCCGGAGGGAACCTGGACTGGATGACCCGGTTTAGAAATGGACGTTTTGGGTCGTTAGTGAGCATCTGGATGATATCGAAATTATTCCTCGCGATTATGGCGTTGGGATCAAAATCCGGCCTGCTCACCATGGCCAGGACCTCGCCTGTCTGGGCCTTGATCACCAGGGCCGCACCCTGATAGTTTTCCATCGCCTCGTAGGCCGCCTGTTGAATACCGTAATCGATGGTGAGGACCAGATTGTTCCCCGCCTGGGGTTCGAGCCCGATTTCCTCCCCCTCCACGCGGTTGTGCACATCCACAACGCGCCTGACATAGCCGTCGCGCCCCCTGAGAGTCCTGTCGTATTGGCTTTCTATGCCGTTCTTCCCTATGCGCTGGTAATGTCGGTAACCCTGATTCTTAAGCTGGGCGTACTCTTCCTTGCTGATGACACCGATATAGCCCACTACATGGGCGAACATATTGGCGTGGTTGTACACACGCACCGAAGAATCCTCCCAGTCGATAAAGGGAAACTTATCATGGTGCGTGGCGATGGTTACAACGGTGTCGAAATCCACATCCTCTTTTATCACCGTGCGCTCCCAGGGATTTCGCCCCTTAATTTCCCCTAAGACCACATCGGCGTTGACCTTCAGGAGACGGCTTACAAGACGCACAGTCTCCTGCATTTTCTTGTTGTCCCGGAAGCTCGCCGGCACCGTGGTCACATTGAAGGAGGGCCTGTTTGAAACCACCACCATATTCTTTTTGCCGAGTTCGAAATTCCTGTCGTAGAGTTCTCCCCGGGCGGCGGGAATGGGGATATTGTTCTCCATATTCATCCGGGACCGCTCCGCAAAGTCCCTGCCTTGAAGGAGCTGGATGTTAATAAGCTGGAGGAGTATGATAATGAAGGCAAGGGAGTTGAGGGCGAGGAAAAAATACATCCTTACCCGAAAAGCCTCAAGCATTCTGGACTTGACGGTGGCGAACAATGGTCAATTACCCGCCCGTTCGATTTCGCGCTCGAAAATCTTGTTGTAGAGCATGAAGAGGAACGGCGCGAGCACCGCGTTGTAGATCGACTCCGGGATGATGACGCCGGCCCTGGAGGCCACGGAAGCGCCGTCGAAGATATAACAGAGAAAGAGGGAGATAATGCCTTTCACGATCGACGCGGCGAGTACCAGGAGAAAAACGGTAGCGAGGTTTTCCCTGAGGACCGACCGGCCGAACATTCCCACTATATAGCCAAGGACAACTTTCGGAAAGGTAAGAAGTCCCAGGGGAGCGTTCGACACGGCATCGTGAAGGAGCCCAGCGATGAACCCCGTCACCTCGCCGTAGAAAGACCCGAAATTGTAAGAGAAGAACACTACGGCGATGAACAGGAGATCGGGTTTCGCTCCGGCCACCTTGAGTACGTCGAAGGAGCCATGGCCCTGAATAATAAGCGAGGCGATGATGAGCGCTCCGGTGAAGACATATCCGATAACCATTACTTCCCCTCATTCCTCTGCGCTTTTAATCAAGTCCAGAAATTCCCGGTCGGGTTCCTTCTTGATGATGAACACATCTTCAATTCTATTATAATCGAGGGCGGGGGTCACGATCGCTCGCTGGTAGGCGCTCGCCTCCATAATATCCGCCTTGAGGACCTTCCCCACCACGAGTCCCGGAGGAAAAATACCACCCTGTCCCGAAGTGACCACAACGTCCCCAAATTTCACAAGGACCGACTTGCTAACGTAATCCATAAGGCAGAGGTTGGTGTTCGAGGAATAGCCCCGCAAGAGGCCGGGAAACCTGCTCGCCTGGAGCATAACACCGAGTTTCATTTCAGGCGCGACGATTGGCTGCACCCTGGACACGCTGCCACGGACTTCAATTATCTTCCCGATTATCGCCTTTTCATCGCCGTGGTAAGCCACCACGGGCATATTCACCTTTACTCCGTCGGAACTTCCACGGTTGAGTACGATCGTCCTGAACCAGTTATCAGGGTCCCGCGAGATCACCATGGCCGGTATAGACTCGTACTGGATGCGGTCCATCATGGAGAGCATGCCCCGTAGCCGGGCGTTCTCTCTTTTCATCTCGGCAAGTTCGTCGGCTATTGTTTCATATTTCATAAGTTTTTGGCGGGTCCGCTGGAGCTCGTCCCGCAGCTCACCAAGCTCGGTAAAGCCCGCCCAGAACCGGTGGATGCCTCCCTGGAGGCCGTCGTACCCCTTTTGGAACGGCAGGGCAAAGAGGCTCCCGATCCCCTCCACCGTCGTAATCGGAGTCGATGTTTTCAAGGTAAGGGAGATAAGGCAGAAAAGGCTAAACCCTATGAAGGCGACGATAGTTTTATGTCGTATGATGAAATCCACCAGAACCTCTGGGAAAACTCATGGTAGAGTAACCGCATTACCCGCTTGTCATTTCGGCTGTTGCGCCCGGCGGCACGAGCGGATGCCGAATGCGGCAGGCTTCCACCTGTGACGGCCGGAAGCGAAGCAAACCCGGGAATGCCCGGCCAAATAAGCAAGAGGCCTTCCAAAGGACGGTCTCGGAGATCAGGCCGCCGATGGTACTACTTGAGGTTGGCCCTATACAGGTACTTGAGTTCTTCGAGGAACTTACCGGCCCCCAGAACCACACAGGTCAGGGGATTCTCGGCCCGAATCACGGGAACGCCGGTTTCCTTGCTTATATATTTGTCGAGTCCTTTCAGAAGCGATCCGCCTCCGGTCATTACGATACCGCGTTCCACGATATCGGCGGCCAGTTCCGGCGGCGTCTTCTCTAAAATGCGCTTGATCGCGTCAAGAATCTGGTCAACAGGCTCCTTGAGGGCCTTCCGGATTTCCGAGGAATCGATTTCAAGGGTCCTGGGAAGTCCCGAAATGGCGTCGCGGCCCTTCAGTTCCATCGTCTCCACTTTCTTTTCGAGGAAGGCGTTGCCGATACGAAATTTAACGTCCTCTGACATGCGCTCACCGATTACCAGGTTGTACTGAGTCCTCATGTATTTGATGATCGCCTCGTCAAACTCGTCGCCGGCTATCCTCACGGAGTCGGAGATAACCATGCCGCCAAGAGATATGACGGCTATCTCGGTGGTGCCGCCGCCGATGTCCACGATCATGTGACCCGCGGGTTCATGGATCGGGATGTTTGCGCCGATAGCCGCCGCCAGCGCTTCCTCTATAAGGAAGATGTCCCTCGCCCCGGCCTGTTCGGCCGATTCCCGAACGGCCCGTTTTTCCACCTCGGTAATCCCCGAAGGGACACCTATGACGACCCTGGGCCTTACGAGGGTCTTGCGCTTGTGTACTTTCGCGATAAAATACCTGATCATCTTTTCGACGGTTTCGAAATCGGCAATAACACCGTCCTTCATTGGCCGTATCGCCACGATGTCGCCGGGGGTCCTCCCCAGCATCCTCTTCGCTTCGTGGCCCACCGCAAGGACTTTCCCCGTACTGGTTTGGACAGCCACCACCGAGGGTTCGCTTAGAACGATACCCTGGCCTTTTACATGAACAAGGGTGTTGGCCGTTCCAAGGTCGAAGCCCATGTCATTTGAGAACATCCCGTATAATGAACCGAAAATCATGTACAGATCTCCTTACCCATCTTCAAAATCGGCCTTATTTTTCAATGAGTGCACACGGCCCCCGCATGCACCGATACCATTCCTCAGAACAAAAGGGTCATCGAATGAACACCAGGCGGTTTATTCGAGGTTCACCCGGGAAGAGGGGAACTGCCCGAAAGTTATTATCTGCAGTGCTCAACGAATTAGACAGTTTTTGGCAACCTCTAAAAATCAGGTTTTCCCGCCCGCCGAAGGCGTGCGGGAAAACCTGAGTTCTGCCATAGCTACAACCTATGGGAACCTTAAAAATTTATTTTTTGAGGCCCCCTCATGGGATTTCATCAACTATTTATTCAATTTTTGTCAAGCCATAATCGGACACACAAAAAAATATGGCAACTTTTATTCTGTCTTTCTCCCCCGGCGGCTATTTTCTCTCCAGGAGTTTCTTCACTTCACCATTGTTCTTGTCTATGCTCTGCGCTGCCAGCCAGGTTTCCCGGGCCTTCCCCCTGTCCCCCAGGGAGTCATAGCTCTTACCGAGCCATATACGGTACGAAATTTCAGCCGGATTTCCCTCTGCTGCCTCCGTGAATTCCCGGATGGCTTCGGCATGAAGTCCCTGAACATAATAAATTTTACCGAGATTGAAATGGATGAGGTTTTTGGCGCCTGGATCCTGCGACGTTTCCAGCACTTTCCGGTACTCCATTAAAGCGTTTGTAAATTTTTTTGCGAGACGATACATGGTCGCCATATAAAGGGAAGGCGCGCCTTCTGATTCCTGTATTTTATTGAGCACATCAAACCCAAAGTTTTCATTGTTATTGAGTATATGCACCATCGCAAAAAAGCGTCGGTCCTCCAGGTCTTCTAGACTTTCAGAGTTTTTAACCGGAGTGAGTATTTCCGCAATATCGGCAATGCCGTAAAACCCGGTAATAAAACAGGAACGCGCCATCATCACGAGATACTTTTCCCGAATGCCCCCGCCGGAAAGAGCGATCGCCTTTTTTACATCTTTGATGGAAGCGATAAAATAATTCCTGGAGTCCTCCCCCACGTCCCCGAGCCTGTCGGCAATCAGGAGATCGTTGAACTTTGCGGGCATGTGGGCTTCCCCCAGAAGATACTTCACTTTCCCCGAAGAGAGATGGGCCTCCATGGACATCGGATTTTCCTTCTTGCAAACGCCGTTCGCCCTGTCGAGGTCGGAAAGCATCCGTAGACGCCGCTGACGGTCCTGCACCCGGTCCACAGACATGATTTCCCGGTCCAACTTGCTGATATTGTATTTCCAGAAGAAAAGGACCCCGCGATATTCGTAGATAAGGTACGACAGCCCTACGGCCGCGCAGGCCAAAAAGAACAGTTTCAAAAATTTGCTGTCTCGCTTACGGGGCTTATATCTTGTATACATCACGATTTACAGCGCTTTTTTTTTGTAAGATTTGTATTCGTGTATGATGCGCCGGTCCAGATCGCTGCCGCGGTCGAAAATCAGGAGCCGCACTTCTTCGCTGCCCCTGATAAACAGGGCGAGATAGTTCTTCCCTGAAAGCATTTTTCCTATGCGGTAAAACTCAAACCTGTAAAGTTTCTTTTTCAGCTTAAAGTTGATGCCGTCCTTAATGACGCTCACAGTGCCCTTTCCTATCCTCTTGAGCTTCGAATATTTTTTGAAGGTCGGGTCAATGACATTCTCCTTGCCCTCATAATCCACAACCCCGGAGGCGTCACAGTAAAGGACCGCCGAGTCGTTCACTTCTATCGATACGGGTTTTGCCTGCACAGAGGAGGACTTTTCGGCCGCATCCGTTTTCGCAGTAGTATTCGGGCCTTTAGAGGCTTGTTTTGAAGAGTTAACGGGGCCCGGTGTTTCCGCCGGACGTTGCGAAGAATCGTTGTTTTTTTCCGCCTTTTCAACAGGTTGGACGGCGTCGGAAACCGTCATCGCCCGAACCGCAACTGCGTTCCGCCCTGTTTCAGGCGGCGTTGCGGTCCTGACAGCGTCTTTTTCCTTTTCCGCGGGCGGAACCGCGAGAGTGCTTTCCTCCGGGAGCACCTGTCTCCCGCGCACTACGAAAGAATACGCGATAAGTACAATCCCGGCCGTTACCAGGAATATCGACGCATATAACATGGGGACCCCTTGTTATCTGAAGATGGCCGTCATCATCCGAGACTTGGTCCGAAAATGGGTGATGTCAAGAACTTTTCCTCAGCGGGGGTTTACAGGTAATTTCCAGAGCCCGGCTTTTAGATACGGTTCCCAGTTGTAACGGAAATCCGAGGACTCCCGCATCAGGAACACCAGCTCCCAATCCCTCGGATGAAATGCCAGATACTCCTCCCGTCTCACGGAAAAGGTGTTCACAGCGGTCAGGACATAACCTCCGGCGGCGATTCCCCCAATTATCTTAAGGTGGGCGCGCATATCCCTCTTCACTCCATAAGACCCGCTTTTCCCCCGCGCGAAAGTCGGGGGATCGTACACGACGAACGGGAAGCGCATCCCCTTTTTCCGGAAAACCTCCAGCCACCGGCCCACATCTCCCACGATAAAATCGCGGTCGTCCCATTCGACGCCGTTGAGATCGTGGTTAAGTTTCGCTTTTCTGTGGGCCGACCGCGCCAGGTCTACGCTGAGGCTCCTGGAAACACCATGGAGCCGGGCATGGACGGTGAAAGCTCCTGTGTAGGAGAAAAGATTAAGCAGCCCTTCCATTTCCCCATATCTGGGCTCCAGGGCATTGCGGACATCCCGCATGTCCATAAAGACGCCGGTGTTTTGGCGGTCAAGAAGATCGCAGAGGAGGGTCATGCCATTGTGGACTACGGTAAAACCCTGGGGGGGAAGCGAGCCCTCAATCAGCCGACTTTTCCCCGGTTCCGGGAGGCTGCTACCCCTGGCCACTGTCCTGTCCTTCCAAAGAACTCCCATCACATTACGCCCTTCCTGCTCGAGGGCCGCCCTGGCGGCCCTCGCCACCGGTTCTTCCAAGCCATGGAGCCTTTCATCGAAGGCCTGGGCGAGGACATAGCCCCCATAGATATCAACGGTGAGTCCTTCCAGCCCGTCGCCCGAGGAGTTGAAAATCCTACAGCAGGTGTCCCCCCCATTGATAAGCTCACGGCGTTTTACCGCCGCTTCAATGAGCTTTCGTTCAATATCGGCGGGAGTCATTGCCCTGATTGCCGGCTGCCCCGCGGATAAGCTGCTACGAGGCGCTCAGCGAAGGACACGATCCTTCTCGAAATCTCGGTGAAATTGCCTTCGGCGAGGAGGGAGGAATCGACAACGCTTGAGGCGCCGCAGGCGATAACCCTGTCTAAACTTAAATAGGCGTCGAAGTTGTCCTCTGTGATGCCACCAGTGGGCACCAGGACGAAGTCCCACGCGGCAAAGGGCCCTGCCAGCGCCGCGATGTACGCGGGGCCACCCAGGGGAGCGGCGGGAAACACTTTGATCAAATTGGCCCCGCATTGCACTGCGGCACTTAGCTCAGTGGGTGTCGCTATCCCGGGCATAAACTCGATCCCGGCCTCCGCGGCGGCCCGGACCACCGCGGCATCACAGCAGGGGGCCACGCAGAACGCCGCGCCGGCCTCAGTGGCGCGATACAGCATTTCAGCGGAAAGAACGCTCCCCGCGCCCACGGCGAGGTCCGGAAATTCCCTGCGCACGGCGGCGATGCACTCCAACGCAGAAGGAACTCGTAGCACAACCTCCAGCACGCCGAAGGAATGACGCACCAACATTTCGGCTACTCTGAGGGCAGAGGCGCTGTCAGGGAAAGAGGCTACCGGAATTAATTTGTGCCGGGAAAGGAGCCGCCGGAAATCTAGGCGCTCATCCTTGGATAGCATAATTCGATCTGGTTACCGTCGGGATCGAGAAAAATGACGGACTTGCCTTTACGGATGTTCTCGGGGCCGTAGATGACCGGGATTTCCTGGGCGTTGATTTCGTCCAGGGCATCGTCAAAATCCTCTTCATCTACGTAGAAACTCAGGTGGTTCTTCGTCCCCTCCTGGTTCTTATAACCCTCAACCTCAAACAGGCCGATCATAATATCGGCCACCCTAAGAAAGGCCTGACGGGTGTCGCCGAATTTTTCCACCAGTTCGAAATCGAAAAGATCGCGGTAAAACTCGATCGACCTGTCGAGGTTGGAAACGGTCAACCCGATATGGTCCATTGCTTCAATGACTATCATCACTTGTCCTCGTAATAGTAAGAATGAATATCATCATCCGCGGAGGCGCGGTACATGGCGAAATGCGCGAAACATGAAGCGTTTCCAGGGCGGACACCCCGCAACTTCTGCAGGCAACCTTTAAAAATCAATTTTTCCCTCCCGCCTTCAGCGGGCTGGAAAAAATCAAGCCCTGAGTTTGCCAGTAGTAACAATTTTTTGAGACCTCAAAAATAAGTTTTAATAGGTTCCCTGTAATAATAAAAAAACCGTCCATTATGTCAATCATTATATACCCGGCCGATTAAAAACTTCTACGCCGGGCCCCAATGTCCTCCTCGCTCGACGGTGACGCTTTTGGCAAGATTGCGCGGCTCGTCGACATTGCATCCGGGAGCACGGCCATCTGGAACGCAAGGAGCCGGAGCTGAATTACCGCCAAAAGAGGCGATAGAATTTTGTTCGCCTAAGGGATGCAGATCACATGGGTTGAATGGCGGCGTACTTCCTGGTCGCCCTCGTTAGCGATGGTGATGATGTTCCCGCGCCGGGCCCTCAAGTCTTTTAAGGCCGCGCATGACTACTTCCGGTGCGCTTTTCCACCACGCATATCCCGCAATACCGCACATATCCAGTTTCCCCGAATCGAAAGGCCGGGGCCTGCGGTTAATTTTTAATCTGCCTTCTCTCCGGGACGCTCACCTTGATATCGTCAAGGACGACATGTATTCTTTTTCCCCAGTCGTCGATCCGGTAGTCCCTTAATATGCCTGAAACCGAAACAAGCTTCCCGGAACGCCACCAGGTCCTGAGCAGAGAGCTGTCGTCCCCGTTGATTTTTTTAATGCTTTCGCGGTCGACCTTCCCATCGATATGGAGCCAGTCGTCGCCGTAAAAGGCGAACCTCAGCTTCTGCTCGTAGACCAGCTCCGGGGAAATGAGACGATAATCGTACCCGGTGACGATCCTGTGGCCCATCATATCCAGGAGGAGAAAATAGAGGCGGTTGCGGTAATGGGTCCTGCTTCCGAAAAAGCCGTCCCGCCACTTCATGTACACGCCGTGCAGTTCGATGAAGTTTCTTGTCCCTTCGGGGACCGCTTCCTTCCCGCCGGTGGCCCGGTCTGAGGGAACGCCGGGCGGCGCGAACCCGGCGAGGCAAAGCATAAACACGGCCACGGCAAAGGCGCGTCGCCTTTTACACAACGCCAACGTCGGCCCTGCCCCTGCTGTTCTTATCATGGTGCAAATAAAGCCTGTAAACCGTTTGTATTTTCCGCACGCAAAAGCGGGCCGGAAAATCTAATTATTAGAGGTTGCCATTGAACAATTCAATGATATACAATTACTCCTTGATTTTATGCAAGCATTAATTTAGACGGACCTCTGTTGAAGCACTCTGGAGGGACTGCGCTGGCAGCGCAAGGAGGAAAAACATGAAGAAAGCCCTTATTGTTGGTGCAACCGGATTTGGAGGACTCGGCCTTATTGAAATTCTTCTTCGCCATCCCGGAATCGGCATCGGACAACTCGTTGCCCGCAAAGATGTTGGAAGGAAAATATATCAAGTCTTCCCACACCTAACCGGATTTTGCGGCCTCACGGTCCAGGAGAACAGCGAAATAAATTATTCCGACGCCGACATCGCCTTTTTCTCAACGCCAGACCGGGCCGGTATGACACTTATACGCGACTTCATCTCCCGCGGCATACCCGTGATAGACTTCAGCGGCGACTTCCGTTTTCATTCTACGAAAGACTACTCGGTATACGCAAAGAACAAAGGAATGGAAGATACCCACCTCGCACCGGAGGTCCTAGCCGGCGCCGTGTACGGACTCCCGGAGCTCTATGCCGGCGAGATCAAAAAAGCGCGGATAGTGGGAAATCCCGGATGCTTCGCCATCAGCATGATACTGGGGCTCCTCCCGGCTGTTCAATTGGGCCTCGTAGCCTCCGAAGTCATCGTCTGCGACGGGAAAACCGGGGTTTCCGGCGCGGGAAAAAACCCGGGAGAGGCAAATTTCTATCCCCAGCGGTACGAAGACGTAAACACTTACCGGGAAGGAACACACCAGCACCTGGTGGAAGTGGAGAACCTGCTCAACGGCGCCGGAGACACGAAACATAAAATTCTGTTCGTTCCCCAGATCGTCCCCTTGAACCGGGGAATCCTCATCACCGCTTACGCCGACGCCGCCCCCGGCCTTGACACGAAAAAAGTAACGGAGATGTACAGGGAATTTTACGCGAGCTCCCCCTTTGTGATAGTCACCGACAAATCTCCCCACACTACGGACGTTCGGGGGTCCAATCGCTGTGAAATAAGGGCCATGGTGGACGGCAGGACGGGAAAGCTCTTCATTACTTCCGTGATTGACAATCTCGTGAAAGGGCAGTCGGGGAACGCGGTCCAGTGCGCCAATCTGATGCTCGGCTTGGACGAGGCGGCGGGCCTTATGGTCCCGCCATTCTATCCGTGACGACGGTCACAGGAGTGGATAGTACGCCGCTTCAGTCGCCGTTCTTCTCCCGACCATGGACCATGGGGACGAACCGCACATGGGTGACGGTCCTGCGCCGTATATGCCCGCCGACTTTATCGATCCTCACCAGCTCCTGGAAATAATCGCCCACAGGGGCCACCATAATCCCCCCCTCATTCAACTGTTCCACGAGTTTTCCGGGAATCTCCGGAGGAGCCGCGGTGAGGATAATAACATCGAAGGGGGCCTTTTCCGGCCAGCCGCCGTATCCGTCTCCATGCTTTACACTGATGTTTTTATAACCCATAGAGCGAAACCTCTGGGAGGAGAGCTTCGCGAGGGGCTCCACGATCTCGATTGAATAGACCTCCTTCGCCAGGAGTGAAAGCACCGCGGTCTGATACCCGGAACCGGTTCCTATTTCAAGCACCTTTTCACTGCCGTCAAGATCGCACAGCTCCGTCATCAGGGCCACGATATAGGGCTGTGATATGGTCTGCCCGTGTCCTATGGGAAGCGGGTGGTCCTCGTACGCCGAAGTGATATGATGCTGGGGAACAAATCTGTGACGTTCAACGCTGCGCATCGCCTTCAGGACCCCCGGTGAGGAAACGCCCCGCGCCTCGATCTGACGCTTCACCATCTGGTTGCGCAACTGTTCCAATGTATCCCCGCCCCCCTCGACGCAAAACGACACCAACAGCACCGACACCGCCCCGATGCCCGCGAGGGCATGTTTTTTCCAGTCACCCATCACGTTCACCTCGAAACACCGCATACGGACATCCGTACAAACCAGGTCAACCGGCGACCCGCATGGGCGCCTTTTAAGAACCGTTTTTTTAAAGTGCTCCCGCTTGAAAAAAAGCGATTCTTATCGGAGATTAGTGCAAAGAATGTATCATCCAATACAATTGAAAAATCCAATTGCAACATATTCCACCGCAATGCAAAGATAAATCTACCATTATTTACATGAAGTCATGGAAATTTCATCGTTTTGTCAAACAAACTGTCCGGTTTCTCGCCATACACAGCAAGAGAAAATGTGCGGTTTTTCAGAAATGAAGGCCCTCTATAGTATTGGATGTCTCCATAAATCAAAACTACCGGAAAATCAGCACTAAGTATCCCGCCCTCATAAGTCGGTCGAAAAAACCTATTTTTTGAGGTTGCCTTCATTTTATCTTGACATAACCATGCCATTATTTCAGAGAATGTTTCTGCTTGATATTCATTTTTCGAAAGCTCCCATGTAATATTAACCGCAATGTCAACCAGAATAAAAGGAACTATAGCGTCTCCGGGAATAAAGATCGGCAAGGCCTATGTCTATAAAACCGCCGAAACCATCATCCCAAAATATCTCATCAAGGAAAGTGAAATCGAATCCGAAGTACATCGATATCATCAATCCCTTGAAAAGACTCGCGATGAAATAAAAGCAATTCAGGAACAAATAGCCCAGAGCCTTTCCACCGACATGGCCGACATCTTCACCAGCCACCTTATGGTGCTTGAGGACCCCATCATCACCGAGAAGGCCATTAACAGCATCAGGACCGAAAAGCGAAACGTCGAATGGATCATAAACGACATCACCCTGGAACTCATTAAAAGCCTAAGCACCATCGACGACGACTACCTCCGGGAACGGATCATCGACATATCCGACATCAACAAGCGGCTCATCAACAATCTACAGAAACGTCACACCGATTCCCTCAAGGACATAAATGAGGAAGTGATCTTATTCTCCCGGGACCTCACTCCATCCGATACGGCGATGATGGACCGCAACCGCATCCTCGCCTTCGTGACCGACAAGGGCGGACGCACCTCCCATACCGCCATCATGGCGCGCGCCCTGGAAATCCCGGCCCTTGTCGGTACTTTAAACTCCACCTCCATGGTAAGAGACGGCGACACCGTCATCGTCGACGCCCTCCACGGCATCGTGATTTTCAATCCCACGAAAGAAGAGATCAACGAGTACCGCCGGAATATCAAGGATTTGCAGGCGCTCGACCAAGAGCTTGCAAAATTCACACACCTGCCTTCCAAGACCACTGACGACATAGAAATTTTCCTCTACGGCAACATTGAGATTCCCGAAGAAATGTCGATAATAAAGGGCCACGGCGCCCAGGGAATTGGCCTTTTCCGCTCGGAATTTTTGTTCCTGGATAAATCCCTTCCGGACGAAGAGAAACAATATCAGGAATACAGGAAGGTCGCAGAGCATTTCAACCCCATGCCGGTCACCATAAGGACCCTCGACGTAGGCGGTGACAAGATTTATTCCTACAACCAGGAGTACAAGGAGCGCAACCCCTTCCTGGGATGCCGGGCCGTCCGCTTCAGCCTTGAACATGAAGACATTTTCCGCACTCAAATAAGGTCGATCCTTCGTGCCAGCACCCTTGGCAACGTGAAGATAATGTTTCCCATGATTTCGACCATCGAGGAAATAATCCGTTGCCGGGAGATCACCGCGGAATGTATGTCCGAGCTGAGCGCCCTGGGAATCCCATACGATGAAAACATACCCATAGGCATCATGATAGAAGTCCCCTCGGCGTTGATAAATGCCGACAAGCTCGCCAAGTATGCGCATTTTTTTTCCGTCGGGACCAACGACTTGATACAGTACACAATCGCCGTCGACCGCATAAGCGAAAAAATCGCTTATCTTTACAACCCACTCGATCTTTCAATACTGCGACTTTTAAAGAGCATCGTGGAAACGTCAAAAAAGTTCGACATACCCCTGTCAATCTGCGGCGAAATGGCGGGGGAGCCCCGTTACACTATGCTTCTTCTTGGGCTGGGCTTCCGGGAATTTTCAATGAGCTCCGCATACATGCAGCAAATCAAGAGAATCATCAGGTCCGTGAGCATTACCGAATGCGATGATCTGGTGAAAGTCCTGCTCGAGATGGAAACCACCGACGAAAAAGAAAAATATCTTTTACAAACGCTGAGGTCCAGGTTCCCCTGGCTCACCCCCTGACATGGTCCTTTACACCGAGCTTGCGGAACACTACTACGCAATAGAGAGCAACCACCGTAATTTGCTCGATGATATCGCCCTCATCCTTGAAGTCTCTTCCGGCACCATCAACCCCTCCCTTCTCGATCTCGGATGCGGTACCGGAGAACACATGGACGCGCTTTCCCGCAGGGGTTTCCTCTGCACCGGCATCGACATAAGCGACGATATGCTGAAAACGGCCCGGAAACGCTTCCCCGACGCCGGGCGATTCATCAAGGCCGACATCACGAAATTGGATTTTTATGAGGAGTACAATATCGCCATCTCCCTCTTCGGGACCTTGAATTACCTCATAGAGAACGAAAAGATCGATAATGCGTTCTGGAACATCTGGAGGGCGCTTAAGCCGGGGGGCAAGGCGGTACTGGAGATATGGAATTCCTTCCCAATAGAAAAAATCAGGAACAAGGAAGTGGGCCTGGTCTCAACGACCAGGAAAGGCGCCACGGTGATTGAGCGCCATCGGGGTTTCACGCTTTTGGAAGGTGAAAACGGCACCATTGTGCAGGTCGATTACCGTTACTTGATCGCCGGAAACGGGGCGAAACGGGAAATCACCGACAGGCACATTATGAGGGCCTTCTCGCGAGATGAAATAAGCACCCTGCTTTCCGCCAACGGTTTCCGTCCGGAGGCCGTCTACGCGGGCACCCGCCGGGAAGGCTTCAACGAGACATCGAACAGGATGGTCGTCGTGGCCCTCAAGGGCTGAGGGACCACGGGCGCTTACATATGCACCGGTTTTTCCTTGTCCCACTTCTCCGAATCGGCGGGTTCGCCGTTCTTCGCCTCCTGCGAAACTTTCAGCCGATCAGAAAGCATTTTCGCCGTCTCCGTGTCTTTGAAGAACCGTTCCGGCGACTCGAGTGAAATAAACAGGACTTCCTCCATCTTGCTCACGGGATGGAACGACATCTGGGAGCGCACGTACTCCGGGATTTTCTCCAGGTCCTTCTCGTTGTCCTTAGGGAGTATCACGTGGCGGATCTGGGCCCGGTGGGCAGCCAGGACCTTCTCCTTGAGTCCGCCTATTGGAAGGACCTTGCCGCGAAGCGTGATCTCTCCGGTCATTGCGACATCGCACCGGACGGGAATATTGGACAAGAGCGAGGCGATCACCACGGCCATAGTGATACCCGCCGAAGGGCCGTCCTTCGGTATTGCTCCTTCCGGAACATGGAGGTGCAGATCGAATTTTTTAGTCGATTCATCCTTAATATTGAAAAAATTCTGGTTCGCCTTGATGTAGGTGAAGGCGGCCTGGGCAGACTCCTGCATCACCTCCCCGAGCTTCCCGGTGAGAATGAGGCTCCCCTTACCCTTGATTAGGGAGGCCTCCATCTGGAGGATGTCCCCGCCCACCTCCGTCCATGCAAGGCCGTTGGCCAGCCCCACCTCGTTTTTTTGTTCCTTGACTCCGTACTTGTACTTTGTGGGGCCCAGGTAAGAGTGGAGAATATCCTCGGTGATGACCCGCCTGTAATCCTTGCCGTTTTTCACCACTTCCCGGGCGACCTTGCGGCAAACCTTCGCAATGACCCGCTCAAGGCTCCTGACCCCGGCCTCGCGGGTGTAGTGCCTGATGGTGTACAGCATCATTTCGTCCGAATACTCGATGTTTTCCGGCGCAAGGCCGTTCTCCTCCACCTGTTTCGGCACCAGGAATTTGATCCCAATGTTCAGCTTTTCAGGCTCCGTATAACTCGAAAGCTCGATAATCTCCATCCTATCTTGGAGTGGAAGGGGTATCCTGTGCTGAACGTTCGCCGTGGTGATAAAGAGCACCTCGGAGAGGTCGTAGGGCACTTCCATATAATGGTCAACAAAAGCGTTGTTCTGCTCGGGATCCAGCACTTCGAGGAGGGCCGAGGAAGGGTCTCCCCGGAAATCCATCGACATCTTGTCTACTTCATCGAGAAGGAACACCGGGTTGACGGAACCCGCTTTCTTCATCATCTGGATGATGCGGCCCGGAAGCGCCCCGACGTAGGTGCGACGGTGGCCGCGAATTTCCGCCTCGTCGCGGACGCCGCCGAGGGACATGCGCACAAATTTCTTGCTGAGGGCCCTGGCAACGGAGCGCCCCAGAGATGTCTTACCCACTCCCGGAGGCCCAACGAAACAGAGGATCGGGCCGCGAAGTTTCTTCGAAAGGTGACGGACGGCAATGAACTCCACAATGCGCTCCTTCACTTCCTCAAGGCCGTAGTGGTCCTCGTTTAGTACATCCATGGCATGGTCGATGTCGCGGTTGTCCTTGGTTTTCTTGTGCCAGGGGACGTCGCGGAGCCACTCAATGTACGTCCGCACCACAGCCGACTCAGCGGACAGGGGAGGCATCTTCTCAAGGCGCTTAAGCTCCTTCAGGGCCTTCCCCCGCGCCTCCTCGCTCATCTTAGCTTCTTCTATCGATTTTTTCAGCTCCTCGATCTCGTCAGCACCTTCATCGCCCTGGCCTAACTCCTTCTTTATCACCTTCATCTGCTCGTTCAGGTAATATTCCTTCTGGGTCTTTTCCATCTGTTTGCGGACTTTCCCCTGGATTTTCTTCTCGATGTACATAACCTCAATCTCACCGTTTATAAGCCCAATGAGCTTTTCCAAACGGTCACGGGGGTTTCCAACCTCCAGAAGGTTCTGTTTGAGCTCAATGCGCATGGCAACGTGGGAAGCCACGACATCGGCAAGGTGCGAGGAGTCATCAATACTTTTTACGGTGGTGAGGGCTTCGGGAGGGACTTTCTTGTTGAGCTTGATATATTTTTCGAAAGTCTCAAGGAGACTGCGTTTGATGGCGGACATTTCCGTGTCCGATTCGACGGCGCGCTCGATGTCTGTGACGCCGGCCTCGAAGTAATTCCCGTCGGAATCGGTCAGGTCCCTTATGTAGGCCCGCGAAACACCCTCTACGAGGACCTTTATGGTGCCGTCTGGAAGCTTCAAAAGCTGGAGTATCTCGCTCAGGGTACCGACCTCGTAGATGTCCTCCTTCCTGGGCACGGAAAGCTGTGCATCGGTCTGGGTCGCCAGGATGATGAGCCTGTCGTCCTTCATGGCCGCATCCAGGGCATGTATCGACTTTTCCCGTCCCACGAAAAGCGGAATTACCATGTGGGGAAACACCACTACGTCCCGCAGGGGCAGGAGGGGGAACCGTTTATTGAAATTTATCGTCTTTTTCATCACAACCTCTTTCATCCGTCATCCGCAAAACCTCATGCGGATTTCTCTTCTTCTCCGTAGGTGATAACAGGACCCGATGCGCCGCGTACCATGTCCTCGTTGATGACCACCTTGGTGACGTTGCGGTCTGAAGGAATGTTGTACATCAGCTCCAGCATAATTTTTTCAAGAACAGAACGGAGGCCCCTGGCGCCGGATTCCCTTCGGATGGAAATTTCCGCCACCTCTTCGATGGCCTTCTCGGTAAACTGGAGGTCCACGTTCTCGAAAGAGAACATCTTCTTGTACTGCTTAACGAGGGCGTTTTTGGGGTCCGTAAGAATCCGCATCAGTGCTTCCTTGTCGAGTTCATGTAGGACCGCCACAATTGGGAGCCTTCCGACGAATTCGGGAATGAGTCCGTATTGTATCAGGTCTTCGTTGTGCATGAATTCGAGGATATTTTCAATCCTTATGTCCTTCGCGGATTTGATCTCGGCGCCGAATCCGATAGTCTTGTTCCCCAGCCTTGTCTGGACAATCTTGTCCAGCCCCACGAAGGCCCCGCCGCAGATGAAAAGAATGTTCTTTGTATTTATCGAAATAAATTCCTGGTGCGGGTGTTTGCGTCCTCCCTGGGGCGGCACGTTTGCCTGGGTACCCTCGATTATTTTCAGGAGCGCCTGCTGGACACCCTCCCCCGAGACGTCGCGCGTGATGGAGGGGTTTTCGGAACGGCGTGAAATTTTATCAATTTCGTCAATGTAGACAATCCCCATTTCCGCCTTCTTCACGTCTCCCTCCGCGTTCTGGATGAGGCGGAGGAGGATGTTTTCTACGTCCTCGCCCACATACCCAGCCTCTGTGAGGGACGTCGCGTCGGCGATGGCGAAAGGGACCTTCAGAAAGCGCGCCAGGGTCTGGGCCAGGAGGGTTTTCCCGGAACCCGTAGGGCCCGCGAGGAGAATGTTGCTCTTCTCGAGCTCCACATCGTCCTTTTTGATCTTAGCATTGCTGGCGATGCGTTTATAGTGGTTGTACACCGCGACGGCCAGGCTCTTCTTAGCATTCTCCTGGCCAATCACGTACTGGTCCAGGACTTCCTTGATTTCCTTAGGTTTCGGAAGATCTGAAAAATTTTTCTCAAACCCTCCCCCGTCCCAGTCTTCTGCCACAATCTCGTTGCAGAGATCAATGCATTCGTCACAAATATAGACGCCGGGTCCCGCGACGAGCTTTTTCACAATTTCCTGGCTCTTTCCGCAGAACGAACAGAATAGTTTCTCATCCTGCACCTTTTTCTTGGACGCCATAATCACCTCGATACTTTGGTTTTTCGCCCCGCCCGAAGCGCCCCCCCCGGAACGGTTTTCTACTGCTCCTTTCGCTCCAGTATCTTGTCTATCAGATTATACTCAAGGGCCTCCTCGGCAGACATGAAATAATCACGGTCCATGTCTTTTTCTATTTTGTCGATACTGCGCCCCGTATGTTTCGCGTAAATTTCGTTTAGTCTGCTTTTAACCTTCATTATTTCCCTGGCCTGGATCTCTATGTCCGAAGCCTGGCCCTGAAACCCCCCGGCGGGCTGGTGTATCATGATACGCGCGTTGGGAAGGGCCGAACGCTTGCCCTTCGCCCCGGCTGCAAGAAGAAGCGACCCCATCGACGCCGCCTGGCCGATACAGAGAGTCGCCACGTCGGGCTTGATATACTGCATGGTATCGTAAATGGCCATCCCGGAAGTAACCACCCCGCCGGGTGAATTGATATACATATGAATATCTTTATCGGGGTCCTCTGCCTCAAGGAATAAAAGCTGGGCGATAACGAGGCTCGCCACATGGTCATCGATTGGTTCACCGAGAAAAACAATCCTGTCTTTCAACAGGCGCGAATAGATGTCGTACGCCCTTTCTCCCCGGCTGGTTTGCTCTACTACGATTGGCACAAGGCTCATTTGAAGTGTCTCCCTGCTATTGTAATTTTGTATTCATACCTTGCGGGCGCCTCGAAAAACGTTTTCCCCTGATCAAAAAAGAAAAACGATTTATAACTACGGTTTTTGCCATTTGGGAACATACACTATTTTTTTTAAGGTACCCTTAAGTTTCGGCATCCACGGCTTTGTTCCGCCACTCAAATTTCGTTGTTCCGGGCCCCCTGGAAACCGGTCCCCCCGTCGCAATTACGTACCCCAGGAAGAAAAACCTTTCTTAATCCAGGCCCGGAAACAAAGATATCTCATGATGGGATTTTTTCAAGCAAATAAGGGGCCTTTTCTGTTCATTATTTGAACAATAAAACGAGCATCACCGCCTGGGGCGGTGATGCCGGACAAGGGCCGATGACAGGCGCTCTTTACTGCCTCTTTTGCTTACTAAACTCCCCGAAGGGCAGCGGTTTAAGCTTTTTGATCTTCGCGTTGTCATATATGTATTTACGCGCGTTGATCATAATGAGTTCCGTCTCAATATTTTCCCGGATACTGGTCCCTTCGAACGCCTGCATCATCTGCCCCACTGATTTACCGCTCCTTGCCGCGATGAGCTCTACCATGCTTTCGAACTCCTCTGCGCTGAAGGAGATGTTTTCCTTTTTGGCGATTTCCAGCCTCACCATGAATGCCTTTATGTCGTTAAGGGCCTCCTCCCTGATCCTGCCCTTTAACTGTTCGGGCTCCATCCCCATCATCTCTGCAAATTCATCGGGGTTTTTCGCCTGGAGGCCGGTCCTTTCGACAAGGCGCTGAAAGATGGTGGCCATCTCCTTCTGAATTAATGATCCCGGTATATCGAAGGAGCTCTTTTCAATTATTTTTTCCAGAATTGCGTCCGTCGCCTCGGAACGGGCGATGTCTGCGGAATACTTTTCCAGTGTTTCCCGGATGTTCTGCCGAAGATCGCCGATGGTTTGGAAGTCGCTCACGTCCTTTGCAAGCTCATCGTCAGCGGCGGGAAGCTCCATCTTGCTGATCTCCTCCACCCTGACCAGATACCGCGCCTTCTTGCTTGCCAGGTCCTTAACTTCGTAATCCCCTGGATAGGCAACCTCGATTTCCTTCGTCTCACCGGCCTTAATACCCTGTAAATACTTATCCAGCGCGAACTCACTTGTGCTCTTTCCTACAATGATGGAGTACTCCTTGAAGGCCAGGGCCTCCGCCTCTTCCTGCGTAATGTTGTCGATACGCTTTAAACCGAACCTGAGGATATCGCCCTTCTCTACGACGGCGTCCTCGTTTTTTTTCGAAATTTTCGCGTTTTTTTCTCTCAAATCGTCTATTTCTTTATCTATGTCCTCATCCCGGACCTCCCATACGCGTTCCGAAGCTTCGACTTCTTTGTAAGGTCCAAGCTCCAACGTGGGCATGATTTCGAACTTCACGGTATATGTAAACGGTTTGGTACGGTCGAACTCCTTAAAATCGAAAAAGGGTTCACCGACGGGGGAATGGCTCTTCTCCTGGACCGCGTCGATGAAGGTCGACTTGAGGAGGTTTTCAAGGGCTTCACTCTCGGCCTGCTTACCATAGAGATTCTCTAATAGCTTCATTGGGGCCTTCCCGCGTCTGAAACCGTCTACCTTCGCGTTCTTCGCGATCTTGTCGAAGACCGACCGATACTCCACGTCGATGCGCGATTGAGGCACCTCTATCACCATCTCAATCGTTGCGTTTTCGAGTTTTTTTTCTTCTTTTATTTGCAAGGGAGCGCTCCTTCGATGTTAGATTTTCCTTTAACTGGACGGCCGTTTTGCAAGAGTCCCGTTATTTGAAGCGGTTTTCACGGAGAGGCCCCTCCATATGCCGGAAAGGGGAGTATAACACGGTGGAAACCGGTCTCTTCATAGAACTAAAAAAGAATCCGAACAAAAAAGAATCCCTGATGTGATCAGGGATTGCCTTTACCTGCACTACGCCAATCAAAGCGAATTTGTCCTTTACCTGCGGCCACATCCTGAGCGGGAAACGGGATTCGAACCCGCGACGTCAACCTTGGCAAGGTTGCACTCTACCACTGAGTTATTCCCGCATTGCGAGCGAAGGGACTTGAACCCCCACACCTTTCGGTACCAGATCCTAAGTCTGGCGCGTCTGCCAGTTCCGCCACGCTCGCCTTCGAGACAAGGCTTACAGCACAAACGCAAATTTCAAGCCAAATTCACTTCAGTGCTGAAAATCAAAACGAGGCGGACAGTTGGGTTGCCCGGGACTCGAACCCGAAACCTACTGATTAAGAGTCAGGTGCTCTACCGATTGAGCTAGCAACCCGGCTCGTCATGATACACGATGCCGGAATGCCGGCAACAAGGATTTAACATTTTAAAAACACCCTGTTGCTGTCAAGTTTTTTTCCACCTCCCAACTTGAAATTATTGACACTCGATAACCTTCAAAAATTTGGTTTTCCACTCACCTTTGGCCAGCGGGAAAACATAACTGCCAAGACTGCCGGCAGGCAACCTCCAAATTATTTGGTTTTTCCGCCCGCCGAAGGCGGGCGGAAAAACCAAATACTGAGATTGACAGCAGTTACAATCTTTGGGAATCTGAAAAATTTAATTTTTACATGTTCCCAGAATAAAAAGATTTGACAGTATCAATAATAATATATCATTTTGAGAAATTAACCAATACCAATGTCCGCTGTCAATACCTTTTTTTGATTGCACAACGCGGTCACGCATACTACATGACACAAACAGCCACGGAAACATCGTGAGGAAAGAAAGCATGAATGTAAAACAGAAAATGTCGATAATACTGAGCATATCCCTGCTCCTGTGCCTTGGCTCCTATTTCATCATTTCAAACATTTTTGGAAGCATAGAGCAACAGCTTTTGGACAAGTGCAGGGTAGAGTCCCAGCTTGGCGCTAAAGCAACCGCCAAAATGATGAAACTGCTCTTGGAAGCCCGGATAATAAGCGAGCAGGACCTTTTCGACACAAACTACAACGAAATACCCGGAAGTCACCCAAAACGGTACACCACAAGATATGACGACATTCTCGACAGGCACATTCATAAATTCCAAGACCAATTCTTGATCTTAGACAAGGATCTTGTCTACTCAGTGCTGGTCGATAGTAACGGATACGCTCCCACACACAATACGACATTCTCTAAACCCGCAACAAAAGATACAGCATTCAACCTGAAATTCAGCCGCTCAAAGCGTAAGTTCGATGATCCGGTGGGCCTTAAGGCCGCCAGGTACAACGGTCCCAAAACCATAGAACAGTTCTACCCGCGCGACACGGGTGAATACATCTGGGACATCGCATCACCGGTCTTCATCAACGAAAAGCATTGGGGGTCCTTCAGGGTAGGAGTGTCACTCAAGAGGATCGACGAGCTGAAAAACAACATGCTTCTTATAATCGTCATGACGATCTTCATCATCGTCAGCCTTACTCTCCTGATGCTTTTTTTCATCATCCCCCGCAGGCTCTTCGAAGCCGACCTTGAAACGAAGAAGTACTGAATGGGGCCACGTACATATTTGACGATGGAGGGAAACCGTATCGCTACCGGGAAGTATTCAAGGTCCAATTTCGTGTTCAATCATCGCGTAAGCAGAATGGTTGTGGATCGACTCCATGTTTTCCGATTCGACCGAAAACCATAAAATGCCGTCCATCGTTTGGAGCTTTTCTGCGGCGCTTCGCACCATGTCCTCCACGAACATCGGGTTGTCGTATGCCCTCTCCGTGATGTATTTCTCATCTTCCCGCTTTAAAATGGAATAAATTTCCGAACTCGCCGATTCCTCCGCCAGCTTAACGACGTCTTCGATCCAAATACGGTCTCTGGCTTTGATGGTGATGGTGATAATGGACCGCTGGTTGTGCGCTCCGTAGGCGCTGATTTCCTTTGAACAGGGACAGAGGGAAAGCACGGGGACCCTGACCTCGAGGGTATAGTAATCAACGCTTGAATTCCCGGTGAGTCGGCAGGTGTATTCCATTTTCGCCTCTTCCATGGAAATCGGAGCGCGCTTCGTGATAAAGTAGGGAAACTCGATCTCGAAATGGGCCGTAGCGGCGGAAAGCTGGGATTTCATCTCAGCGAGGATGTCACGGATATTCAAAGTGCTAATGCCGCGGCGATAACGGTTTAAAAGCTCAACGAAGCGGCTCATGTGGGTGCCCCGGAAATTGTGGGGCAGGTCCACGTACATGTTCACCCGTGCAACAGTGTGCTGTTCTCCTTCGGCCTTGTCGAGGACCACTATTGGGTACGATATGTTCTTTACCCCTACCTTGTTGATTGGCAGGTTCCGCCGGTCCTCCTCGGACTGTAAATCACGCAGGTGTTTTCTCGGCATGAATGTCACTCCGTAAGCACGAGAGGGCCGTCGGAGGTGATCGCCACGGTGTGCTCAAATTGCGCGGAGAGCTTTCCGTCGGCAGTGACGGTGGTCCATCCGTCCTCCAGGGTAATGACTTTCTCCGATCCTTCGTTCAGCATAGGCTCAATGGCAAGTACAAGGCCCTCCCTGAGAACAAGGCCCGAATTTTTCCTACCGAAATGGGGCACATTCGGATGTTCGTGGACGGCGAAGCCTACGCCGTGGCCGGTGAAATCACGGACCACGGTATACCCGTTCCCCTCGGCGAACTGCTGTATGGACCAGCCGATGTCCCCCAGCCGTTTCCCTGGCAGGATCTCGGCGATGCCGATCGCGAGGGCCTCCCTCGTCGCTGCGACGAGGCGCCCCGCCCTTTCGGAGATATGCCCCACCTCGAATGTCCGGCAGGAATCGGCGAAATACCCGTTCTTCACCACGCCAATATCAATCTTGACTATATCGCCATCCTTGATTTTTTTCCTTTTCAACGGCACGCCGTGGACCACCTCATCGTTGACGGAGATGCAGGTGGCGTGGCTGTAATTCGGTACGGTTTTGAATGAGGGGCGGGCCTTCGCTTTCAAAATTTTCGACTCAACCATGGCGTCAAGCTCAAGAGTGGAAATCCCCTCCAAAGTCTGTCCCCTTAGGTACGTATAAATTTCGGCGATGATCCTACCCGCCTCGGCGATACGCATGATATCGTCCCGGGTCTTCAACCGGATTCTGTTGTTGATGTTCAAGACCTGCCGCCCTGGGCAATGACTGTCATTTTTCGCCGACCGCCTCGGCTCGCTCATCCGTTATGATTCCATACGTGATGAGAATTTTTCTTTCGATATCCTGGGCGATATTGCCGTTGTCCTTGAGAAATTGCTTCGCGTTCTCCCTACCCTGGCCGATCCGATCATCGCCGTAGGAGTACCATGTCCCTGATTTTTTCACGATATCATGTTTTACCGCCAGGTCGAGGATTCCGCCGTTGCGGCAGATGCCTGAATCGTACATGATGTCGAACTCCGCCTGCTTGAAGGGAGGCGCCACTTTGTTCTTCACCACCTTCACTCTGACACGGTTTCCCACAGGTTCCTCGCCGTTTTTCAGCGTTTCTATTCTTCGTATGTCGAGGCGCACCGATGAATAAAACTTCAGGGCGTTACCTCCAGTGGTTGTTTCAGGCGAGCCGAACATCACGCCGATCTTGTGGCGGATCTGATTTATGAAAATTACGCTGGTATTTGATTTGGCGATGATACCCGTGAGTTTTCTGAGGGCCTGGCTCATCAGGCGCGCCTGGAGTCCCATGTGGGAGTCCCCCATCTCCCCCTCGATCTCCGCCTTTGGCACCAGGGCCGCCACAGAATCGACCACGATAATATCTATGGCGCCGGACCGCACCAGGGCCTCGGTTATTTCCAGGGCCTCCTCTCCGGTGTCGGGCTGCGAAACCAGGAGTTCGTCGGTGTTGACGCCAAGCTTTCTGGCATAATTGGGGTCCAGAGCATGTTCGGCGTCCACAAAGGCGGCGATGCCGCCCTGTTTCTGGGATTCCGCTACCACCTGAAGAGTAAGAGTCGTTTTCCCCGACGATTCAGGCCCGAATATTTCCGTAACCCTCCCCCTAGGGATACCTCCAATGCCAAGGGCAAGATCTAGGGCGATGGCCCCCGTGGGGACCGCCGGGATCTTCACCTTCGCCGAATCGTCTCCAAGTTTCATTATTGCACCCTTGCCGAACTGCTTCTCTATCTGCAGTATTGCAGATTCAAGGGCCTGCGTTTTCTGGTTCAAATCCTTCTGCTCAGCCATGGCAACCTCTTAAAAAAAGTATAACGACATAATATCAGGGGGTACGCAATTTTCGCAACTGTAAATTTCCGGCCTAGGACAAAGCTCTTCCCCCATTATTAATACGAATCTTCCTCGAAGGAAACTGAATTTTTTTCCCAAAAATAAATATTTTAACGGCCCCCACTGGGAAAAAACCTCGGCCCGGACCAGTGCTTGAGAATTACTTATCTCCATGATAGAGCACATCGTACCTTCCTCCTTTTTAATGTCAATTAAAATACTATATTAATGTATAGGTATTCTTCTGGAAATATATTACGGAAACCTCTAAAAATCATTTTTTAAGGTTCCCATGATTTGTAACTGCTGATATACTCAAGACTTAGATTTTCCCGCCCGCCGAAGGCGGGAGGGAAAACCCAATTATTAGAGGATGCCTTATGGCAACCTCTAATAATTATGCGAAGACCTAAAAACTAAGATTTTTAGGTTCCTATAAAATGTGACTGTTCGCATATTCACCAATTATGCTTTCCTGCTTGCCTTCTGCGGGCGGGAAAACCTGGTTTTAGTAACTGACCATTAATTATGAGGTTCACAAGAGACATTCCTGACATACCGCATTTTAAAGTCCTTGAAAAATCGAAAGTGCCGTGTATTGAATAATCTTGACCAATACCCAGGTCGGGACGTCTTCTATGCGAATATCAAGAAAACGCTTTGAAAACCTGGTCGCGCACACGGCCTCCCAGGTGATTTCCTCCCTACCCGAAGAACTGCGCTCACACGCCAGGGACGTATTGTTTGCCGTGGAGGACCGGCCTCCCCGGATACCCGGAGAGCCATACACGGACGATCTTCTGGGGCTTTATGAGGGGACTCCTCTTCCTCAGCGGGGCGTCGACTACGCAAACATTATTCCTGACCAGATTACCCTCTTCTGGAAACCTTTGGGGGAGATGGCCGAATCGCTCCCGGAACTCAGGGAAGAAATCCGCATGACCATAATACACGAGCTGGGACATTTTTTCGGTTTCACCGAAGAGGAGCTTGAGCAAAGAGGGCTGGGCTGAAATAATGGCGCCCCAGATTTACCGATTGACAAATGAGGGGCCCCGTGAATTTTTTATTACTTCCCAGGGATGATACCAATCAGAGGACACAATGAAAAAGAAAAATAACCCAGACAATTCCATATCCATCGTGCTTCCCGTGTACAATGAGGAGGAGAACATCGCGCTCCAGTATAAAAACATCACCGACAACCTGGATGGCGCGAAGCTGAAATATGAGATCATTTTCGTAGATGACGGCAGCATTGACCGGTCCGTCGCAATACTGAATGAAATAGCGAGAAAAGACCGACGCGTCAAGATTGTCCAGTTCCGTCGAAACTTCGGCCAGACAGCCGCCATGGCCGCCGGGATCGACCACTCCTCCGGTGACATCATCATCTTCATGGACTCGGACCTGCAAAACGACGCGGGAGACATAGCCCGCATGGTCGATAAAATCCATGAGGGTTACGACGTGGTGAGCGGATGGCGCAAGGACCGTAAGGACAAGCTCATCTCCCGAAAAATACCGTCTCGCATGGCAAACTGGCTCATCTCCAGGGTAAGCGGCGTCCCCCTCCACGACCTCGGATGCTCCCTCAAGGCATACCGCGGAGAAGTGCTGCGCCAGGTGAAGCTTTACGGCGAGATGCACCGGTTTATTCCAGTCCATGCATCATGGGTGGGGGCCCGCATTGCCGAGATTCCCGTCCAGCACCACGCCCGCAGGTTTGGGAAGTCGAAGTACGGCATAAAACGCACATTTAAAGTGATTCTCGACCTAATCACGGTAAAGTTCATGGGGTCCTTTTCCACGAAACCCATCTACGTCTTCGGAGGGGCCGGGCTTGTGCTCTTCGGCCTCAGCGCGGTTTCCGGAGTTGCGGTCATCATCATGAAGTTCACCCACGGACTTTCGATGAATAGAAACCCTCTCCTCATCTTTACGGTGCTCCTCATCCTGATGAGCTTCATGTTTATCATGCTCGGCATTCTCGCGGAGATACTAATCCGGATTTATCATGAGTCTCAGGACAAAACGCCGTACACCGTAAAGGCGCTGGTGAACCTTAAAAAAACACGTTAGCTTTTCAAAAGACGTTCAACGGCCTCAACGTCTTCGTCCTTGAAAACGCCAATCTTTTTTAGAAAATCCGGCATCACCAGGGCGAAGACTCCCCGGGATTTCGCGCTTAGTTTTCCTTCACTCGTATAGAGCCTGCCCTCCACAATCGCCTCCCGGGGACCGGTTTGCTCCACCACATTCCCCTCGGCACGGAGTTCCTCATCCGTAAACACCGGTTTTAAAAAATCCACCGTCATCGACTTCGTAAGAATGAAAGTTTTAAGCTGATGGATTGCCGTCCAACTCATGATCTCGTCTAAAATCGTCGAGATGATTCCCCCGTGCACCATCTTCTCCCAACCGCACATGTGAAGGGGGACCTTCACGAAGGTGAAAACCGTTTTTTCGTCGGTAAAAAACTCAAGCCCCAGCCCCATGGTGTTTGTGGAACTGCAGCCAAAACAGTTATGGTCCGATCTGTTCGGTAATTTTCGAAGTTTTGACTTCAAACCTTCTTCATTCATTTCCGCCCCGTTCAAAATATTCTTAAGGGAAGTCCTAAAAATTTATTGTTTTTAGTTTCCCATAAAATATAATTACTGAAATATACAGCAATTAGGCCTTCCCGCCAGCCTTTGGCGTGCGGAAAAACCCAAGTCCTGAGTGTGCCGATAGTTACAATTTATATGGACCTCAAAAATTTAATTTTTGAGGTTCCCAGTAGTTTTTTATAACCGCCCTTAACTTTTAAAAAGAAAGGGGCGCCCATTTTTGTGGGTCGCCCCTTCCAGCGGCATACATAAGCCGTTATTTTACATCATGCCGCCCATTCCGCCCATGCCGCCCGGCATGCCGCCCGGCATGCCGGCGCCTTCCTTCTCGGGCTTGTCGGTAATGAGCACTTCAGTGGTGCAGAGCATCGCAGCGACGGACGCAGCGTTCTGCAGCGCCGAGCGGACCACCTTTGCCGGGTCGATTATACCGGCCTTCATGAGGTCCTCCCACACCAATGTGTGCGCGTTGAAACCGACCCCCTGCTTTTCGTTCTTCGCTTTCTCGACGATGATGGAGCCTTCAACGCCGGCGTTTGTGGCGATCATTCTCATCGGATCTTCCACGGCCTTGACGATGATCTCCGCGCCGATTTTTTCATCTTCTTTGAGCTTTTCCGCTACCGCTTTTACCGATTTCTGGGAGTAAAGCAGGGTAAGTCCGCCTCCGGGGATGATACCCTCTTCCACTGCCGACCTTGTGGCCGAAAGAGCGTCTTCCACTCTTGCCTTCTTCTCCTTCAGCTCCACTTCAGTCGCGGCGCCCACGTTGATCACGGCCACACCGCCGGCGAGCTTCGCCAGGCGCTCCTGGAGTTTCTCCTTGTCGTAATCGGAGGTGGTGTCTTCTATCTGCTTTTTGATCACGTTGATCCGGCCCTGAATGTCCTTCTGGGTGCCAGCGCCTTCAATGATAGTCGTGTTCTCCTTGTCGACAACGATCCGCTTTGCTGACCCGAGCATGTCAAGGGTGGTGTTCTCAAGCTTTAGGCCCAGGTCTTCCGAAATCACCTGGCCGCCGGTGAGGATGGCGATATCTTCGAGCATGGCCTTGCGCCTATCGCCAAAACCGGGGGCCTTCACGGCGACGCAGCTTATGGTCTTACGGAGAGTGTTGACTACGATGGTGGCAAGGGCCTCGCCTTCAACTTCCTCGGCGATGATAAGGAGCGGCTTCCCGGCCTGGGCTACTTTCTCAAGTACCGGAAGGAGGTCCTTCATTGAGGCGATCTTTTTATCATGGATGAGTATTTTTGCGTTCTCGATGACCGCTTCCATGTTCTCGTGGTCCGTGGCCATGTAGGGGGAAATATAGCCGCGGTCGAACTGCATTCCTTCGACAACCTCGAGGTGCGTGTCGATCGACTTCGCCTCTTCGACGGTGATAACCCCGTCCTTCCCGACCTTCTCCATCGCCTCGGCAATAAGTTCGCCTATGGCTTCGTCATTGTTCGCCGAAATAGAGGCAACCTGGGCGATCTCTTTCTTGTCTTTGATTTCACGGGCCGAGTCGGCTATATGCTTGACCGCCGCCTCCACGGCCTTCTCAATTCCGCGCTTCAGGCTCATGGGATTCGCGCCGGCCGTTACGTTCTTCAGGGCCTCACGGTAAATCGCCGCGGCAAGAATAGTCGCAGTGGTTGTCCCGTCGCCCGCCACATCGTTGGTCTTCGTCGCAACTTCTTTCACCATCTGGGCGCCCATGTTCTCGAAGGGGTCCTCAAGCTCGATCTCCTTCGCTACGGTAACTCCGTCCTTTGTAATGGTTGGGGAACCGAATTTCTTGTCGATCACAACATTGCGTCCCCGTGGACCCAGGGTCACTTTCAAAGCATCATTGAGCTTATTGACGCCTTCGAGGACCGATCTCCGGGCCTCTTCACTGTATTGTAACATCTTTGAGTTTGCCATTTGCTGTTCCTCTCTATCGATTGGTTGTCCGTTTATTTATCGAGCACGGCGAGAATGTCGCTTTCCCTGACGATCAGGTATTCTTTGTTCTCGTGTTTCACTTCTGTCCCGGAATACTTTCCGTAAAGGACAATATCCCCTGCCTTCACATCCAGTGGAATGAGCTTCCCGTCCTCGTAGCGTCCATTCCCTACCGCGACGACCTTGCCCTGCTGGGGCTTTTCCTTCGCCGTATCGGGTATGTAGAGGGAACCCTGCTTCTGGACTTCTTCCTCCATGATTTCAATGAGGACACGATCACCTAATGGTCGTATAGCCACTGTACGCCTCCTTAAAAAATTAATGATCTCTACTCCAATAACCAAGCGGTATATTTTAGTAGTTAGGTTACGTAGTAGATCGAGGTTTTTGTTAGCACTCACTTAAACGAGTGCTAACAGAGTATTAATAATATAATTTCTTTTGTGTATTAAGCAAGCATAATTATTGTCGATTAAATAAGTTTAGTGAAGAATATAAGCGTTTAAAGTAAAATATGATGTTGATATGCCCACATAAAAAAAAGTGAAAAAAACCATACACTGACGCACATCAAGGGTATCCCAAAATCATGCGTATCCGCAGCTTATGTCCCATTATTTTTCGCCAAAAAATCGCTTTTCCCGCCTTTTTTAAGCAACAGCCTTCCTTCTTCTATCGACATGGATTTGTCCACAGCCTTACACATATCGTATACCGTAAGAGCGGCCACTGTCACGGCCACAAGCGCTTCCATCTCGGCCCCCGTCTTCCCTTCAAGACGCACTTCTGATGTTATGGCAACCCCCCCCCTCCTTTCATCAATTACAAGCGAAATATCTACAAAGTGAAGCTGGAGGGGATGACACATCGGAATAAGCTCGTGCGTTTTTTTTGCAGCGAGGATGCCGGCGATTTTCGCCACTTCAAATACATTCCCCTTTGGAATCAGTTTCTCCTTAATAAGCCGGACGGTCTCCTGGTCCATCCGCACCACGGCCTCCGCTGACGCCGTCCTGGAAGTGACGGGCTTGCCGGATACATCCACCATTCGCGACGAACCCTCGCCGTCATAATGTGAAAATTCCCCCATTGAGGCCCCGCCGTCAGTACTTATGGTCCTGAATAAACTGGATGATGAAGCTCACAAACCCGGACATGATGTACATGCCGATAATGATGAAAACCGTCCACTTTTTGAAAAATAACACCAAAAGTGCTATAATCGCCACGAGTATGACGAGCTTTATCCCGGTGATGTTCTTCATGGTGCTCGCCTGTGGTTTGGTAAAACGGATCGTTGAAACCATAAGAAGGGCGGTAACCACAAAAGCGGCGATAAAAATTATTCTTGGCCAACCTCCTTGAAGCAGGGGCGATGAGAAGCAAACAGGTACGAGAGCGACGCTTATGCCCGCCATGGGCGACGGAAGCCCGCTGAACGAGTTTGGGGCGTGGTCCACGTTGAACCTCGCCAGGCGGTACGCCGCGCAGAGCGGAAATACCGCCGCCACCAGGACCCCCAGGTCGGCTTCCAGACCGAAGTGAGTCACATTCAATCCGGTCAGATAGGCCTTGTAGGCAAGGAACCCCGGTGCTACGCCGAAGGCGACGCAATCCGCGAGAGAATCGAGCTCCGCCCCCAGGTTGCTGGTCACATTGAGGGCCCGGGCCACCTGGCCGTCAAGCCCGTCAAAGAGCGCGGCCCCCAGTATAAGGAGCCCAGCAAAAAAGAAAGGCTGGCTGTTGTTTGCGCTTCCCATGCTGGAATAAACGATGGAGATAAAACCGAGAAACAAGTTCCCCAGGGTCAGGGAGTTGGGAACCCAGGCAAGATTAATCTTCATGTTACCACCCACCCTAAAATTACAGGACCAGCGGTGAACGCCGAGGTTGATGCATACGGGGCGGTCCATCACCGATTATGTACGTTCAAAAGACCACTGAATATACCACCAAAGCCGGTAAACGTCAATAAGAAATTATCCGTAAAAGACGCGGAGATTCACAGTGCTCTAAAGGGTGGTCCTCAGGGATTTCTTTTCTTTTCCCCGTTCCAGCGCCAACTCAATCAATTTATCCAAAAGTGCGCCGTAGGGAAGCCCTGTTGCCTCCCAAAGCCTGGGATACATGCTAATAGCGGTAAAACCGGGCAGAGTGTTGATCTCATTAATATAAAAACGTCCGGTCCCTTTTTCAAGAAAGAAATCGACTCTGGCCATACCGTCGCAACGGAGCGTTAGAAAGGCTTTTGCGGCTGCACTGCGGATTTCATCGGCAAGTTTGTCATCGATATCAGCGGGAATTTTCAAGTCAGCGCCTTGCGGGTCAATGTATTTAGCCTCATACGAATAAAACTCATGTTTAGGGACCACCTCCCCGGGCACCGACACGCGGGGTTTACGGTTTCCCAGGACCGCGCATTCGATCTCCCGGCAATTTACCGCGGTTTCAATCATTATTCGTATATCGTACTGAAGAGCAAATTCAATCGCTTCAGCGAGCTCCACTCCGTCCCTCGCCTTCTTTACGCCAACGGACGACCCGGCGTTCACAGGTTTTACGAACAAAGGCAAACCGAGGTCCTTCATGGCACGGTCCGCAACCGCCCCGGGCCCTTCCCTCCACTCATCCACGGAAACAGTAATCCACGGCGTAGTAGGAAGACCAGCATCGCGCAGAAGCCGCTTCGCCACGTCCTTGTCCATGCCGATGGAAGACCCGGCCACACCTGCCCCCACATAGGGAACAGAAGCGAGCTCCAGAAGCCCCTGAAGGGCCCCGTCCTCGCAGTTGGTGCCGTGGACCGCCGGGAACACCACGTCGACGGCGCAGACATCCCCCGATTCACGGTCGAAGAGCTCTAGTATGCCGCCGAGGCCGGCATGATTCGCAAGCCAGGAGCCCCGGCAATCGAGCTTAAGCACTTTCCCGAAATTTCTATCGCCAACCAATACGGGACGATCCTGGACATGCCATCCGCCATCCCTGTCGATGCCTATCGCCACGACGCGGTATTTTAAGGGATCAAGATTCGCCACCACCGACGCCGCGGAACAGAGCGATACTTCATGCTCCCCCGACTTGCCGCCGAAAAGGACCCCCACTGTAATCATGGAAATTTACGCCCCGGCCTCGATGAACTCCTTATGGATGACGCGCGTTGCGAGTTCGGCGAACTTGCCGTCTATACAGCAAGAGATGCCGATCTCGGAGGTGGTTATCATTTCAATGTTTATGCCATTGTCAGCCAGGACCCTGAATATGCGGCCCGCAACACCATAAGATGAAAGCATCCCCACTCCGACGGCGGAAACGATGGCGATGTCCTCCTTTGCTTCGACGGAAGATCCTCCCAGCTCTTCCTTCAGTTTCTCTGACAATTCCAGCGCCTTCGCCAGGTCCTTCTTAAGAACGCTAAACGAGATGGAGGCCATCCCGTCATGCCCTGTCGATTGGACGATCAGATTAATGTATATTTTTTTCTCGCCGAGCTTTTCAAAGAGCTTCGCGGCGATGCCGGGCTTATCCTGCAAATTTCGAAGCGTAATTTTCGCCTCATCGGTCTTTGCGGTGATACCGCTCACTATGTACTTTTCCACCATTTCCTCCTTCGGCATTACCACGGTGCCTTCTTCATAATTGAAGCTTGATCGCACGGTTATCTTGACACCGTATTTTTTCGCAAATTCCACGGATCGGGAGTGGAGCACCCCGGCGCCAAGGCGCGACAGCTCAAGCATTTCATCGTAGCTAATTTCCTTATGCTTCTTGGTATTAGGCACAATGCGCGGGTCGGCGGTATACACGCCGTCTACATCGGTGTATATTTCGCAATTCCGGGTATTCAGTACCGCCGCCAGGGCAACCGCCGTCGTATCTGACCCTCCGCGTCCCAGTGTGGTGATGTTTTCCTCTTCGTCGATTCCCTGGAACCCCGCCACAATGACCACTTTTTTCTCTTTCAAGGACTTTTCAATTTTTTCCGTGGCGATGCTTTCAATCTTAGCTTCGGAGAAGTTCCCGTCCGTCTTCACACGGATCTGGGTCCCTGTGTAGGAAATTGCACCGATCCCTTTCTCATGGAGGGCCATGGCAAGCATTGCAATGGAAACCTGCTCTCCCGTAGAGATGAGCATGTCCATTTCCCTCTTGCTTGGCGTTTTAGTGATCTGTTTAGAGAGTTCTATAAGCTGGTCCGTGGTTTTGCCCATGGCGGACAGCACCACCACGACGGAGTATCCTTTGCCCGCATACGTCTTGATCCTCTCCGCCACAGCCATAATGCGCTCCGGCGTTCCTACGCTGGTACCGCCGTATTTTTGTACTATGATCTTCATTGTGCACAACCTGCCATTCTTCGAAAAACGCACTTACCGCATCTTTTAATTCGGAGTGCGATCCTCTGGATTCAATACTAAGTCTTGCAAGCTCCTTGCACAGTGCATGCAAGGCAAACCAGTACATAATAGGGAAAAATGTCAAACAATTACTACGGCGACGGAGATTTTGAAACGCCTGCATCGGACCCGGAGAATGTTACCGTGCCCAATGAATTGTATGCTGCTGGCAATTTGCCTCTCTCAAAAACCGAGTCTGCAACAAACACCTTGTATGTCTTTCCTACAGGAACATTTGTAATAGTGTAAGCGCCTCCGCTATCGGAAATTGTTGCCAGAGGGGGAATGCGAAAATTGGAAACTGTACTGTTATATGAATCCCAGAGTTCTTCATATTTTCCGGTATCAATGCAACCCGTAATAAAACCATTTAAATTTTTTTTATACGACTCATACTCGATATAATAATCAAGCACCGCTTCGATGTTATTGGAATCAAGTATTGTGGGGGGCTTCGGCTGCTCGCAATCACCCGACACATCAGGCCTGTCAGGTAGAGTAATTTTATAAATATCGATTGTGTCGCTTTCCTCTATTGCTATTACAAAACGATTGCCGGTAGCATTTCCTTCGATCTTTGCCGTCCTTCCTGGCACATACGACCTCGCTACGGCCAGGATATTTCCTCCTACTACGGGATCATCGGCCTTGACGTCCCTTAACCAGTCCGAAAGGCCCCAGTAATGCATTACATAATAGTTTCCGCTGGAATTATAATCATGTTCAAAATACTTGATGAAGTTTTTTACCACCAAGCGCACCTCAAGGACCGTTTCCGGGGCCCTGCGGTCAAAGACGAAGCCACCCGGCGGGAAATACACCCTAAGGGGAAAGATATGCAGGATGTCGTTTGAATTAGTACGCAGGGAATCCCAGAAGGTAATGTACTGGAGCTGATTGAAGTCGAAACCGTAAACCTCTCGTTCGCGGAAAATCACATCCGGCTCGTCCTGTTGCACCCAGGTTCCGCTTGAATAATCAAACAGCCAGTTCGTGGCTGAATTGAAAATCATTTTACGGATATAAACCAGGAGCGTCGTGTATTGATAATTCGAATATGGATCATCGCAGGGGAATTCCACTCCGGAGCCGTCAAAAAAGGGCTCCGCGTCTATGAGAGGAACACTGTATGTTTCACGGTAGAAGGCAAATTTGTCGGATTCGCCCGACCCCTGGAGGCGCATCTCCGCGATGTCCAGCATAAACTCCGTGGGGGCCACAGTCGTATCACCGCTTTTATCATCAATCGAATCATCACGCAGAGAAAGAGGAGAAGTCAGGTCCCAGTCGGCCGGGCCGTTCGACTCAAAGGTCCCTTTTATCACCACTCTGAGGCGACTGTTCCCCAACTCGGAGAAAACAGGGTAATCACTGCATGCGGCTAATCCCAGGACTGCCAGCGCGGCGATCATGGTGAACGGCTTCTTCATGTACATCATCCTCCCAAATTGAAAAACAAGGTAATACCCGCGTTTATGATATGGCCATTTTGCGTTGCCCCCTCGATATACCCCTCGTATATGAAGAGATAATCAATCCTGAGGCCAATATTGAAGATTTTCCCTGCCGGGAAGGACGTCTCCGCCCCCAGGGTTAAAAGGGGCTCCCAGAGCGTCACTTCATCGGGCCTGGCATGAAGCCGGGCGCCCCCGGCGCCTGCCTTAAGCTGGAAAGCCAGGGGCATGCGAACGGGCAGGCGGTAGATGAGGCTTCCGTACAACGGCATCATGGTAAGCCGGTTCACGCCGGGAGAACGGAACATCTGATACGACCAATCGAGTCCAAACTTTAACCCCTGAATGAACGAGTTGGTGCGGAGGAATAGTCCGCCACCGAGATAGGTGTCAAGATCTTCAGCGGTTGTGTACACTGGAGTAACAGGTCCAAACCAGACGCCCACCTGTGGCTTTTCGAAAGGGTCGCGCCCCCGGCGCCTGGCAAAGGCCGCGGTGGACAAAGAAAAAACGAGCACTATGATGACTGCACACTTGAATTTTGACATACATTTCCGACAAAGTTGGTAAAAATTGCCTGCACAAACATCGGGTTATATAAGTTCCCATCACTCTTTATGTCAATAAAATAAGGGGATCTCTGAAAATTAAAATTTTGAGTTACCCATGAATTGTAACTACGGGCATACTCGGCACTTAGATTTTTCCGCCCGCCGAGGGCGGGTGGAACAATTATCATTCAAAACGCCTTTTCAAGAGTATCCAGTGGAGGATCATAAAAAACGGTATTTAGATACAGCCCCCAGGGAGGAATGGTTGGTCCGCCATATATCCGGTCCTTTTGTGCAAGTATTTCATTCAAGTAAACAGGGTCTTTCCCGTTCCGGTGCATATCGAGCAAAGTACCCACGATAATACGGACCATGTTATGGAGAAAGGCATTGCCAGTAATTCGAAACGTAACAAAATCCCCAGATCGAGATATTTCTATCTCATCGATGCGCCGAACCGTATGCCGGTATGCCGACGCCCTCTTGCAGAAGGACGCGAAATCCTGCTCGCCTATCAGATGGGAAGCCGCGCTGCGCAGGTAATCGATATCGAGAGGGAGTGAATGCCACATAGCCCTGTCCTTCGCGAAGGGGGAGCGTTGCCTGTTGTTGTAAATAAGATATATGTACTCGCGCCGCAGGGCGCTGAATCGGGCATGGAAATCCGATGGGACCGCATACGCGTTTAGCACCGATACGTCATTTTCCATAATACCGTTAAGGCCGATGCAGAGGCGCTGAAGTTCAATGTCGTTCAAGCACTCAAAATGGGCCACCTGCCCCAGGGCATGTACTCCCGTATCCGTACGCCCCGAAGCAATGACCCCGGTTTTCACCTTAAGGAGGACCTCAAGGGCACGCTCCACTTCCCCCTGGACAGTCCTGCCGAATTTCTGGACCTGCCATCCGTTGAAGCGAGTGCCATCGTACAGAAGCCTGAGGGCTATTCTACGGGTGTCGCCGTTTCGCTCTCTCCGGTCCCCGTCGTCCATTCGGCAAGCATCTGGTTCATTTTATCATAGAGATCACGCGTCATGTCAATCAGGGCCCCCGGTTTGTTCTTCGATGACTTCCCGCTGCCGAAAAGCCTGCTTAGATAACGCTTTGTCTTCTCGAAATTTTCAATCCTTTTCGTTATATCCGTTTCCTTTACCCCCACCTTTAGTGTGAGGATGGCAACCATATAGAGAATGCCTTCATAGCCCCAATTCTTGTCGGTATCTGGCCCCAGGTGCCCCGCCGCCTCGACAGGCTCCTTGCCCGTCTGGACCAGCTCAAGCACTTCCTGGTAAAATCCGTAGGCCTTGCGATAAAAGAAATTGGAAATTTTTTCGTATGGTTTCTCCGGCATATCTTTCGCCATGTCTCCGAAAAGCCACGCCGCCCTGATGGAACATACGGCGTTTTTAAAGGTTGGGGCGACGTTTTTTCTTCTGAATGAATAACAGTCAACGGCAAGAAGATACGAAGCCGCTCCCAGCGCCAGGTTCCTGTCATCTTTAAAACTGATGTTGCCGAGGAATTTTTTAACTGACGCAATGCGGGCCTGGGTGGTTTTGCCTAATTTCTCTGCTTCTTCGCTTGTAACGTCGGTGAAATCCTTAGGGTACGCCGAGTACAAGCAGTTAGGACATACTTGAAGGTAATATGCCAACGGGTAGATTTTCCCCCACTTTTCGTTCTTGTCGTACATCCTGCGCAGCTCGTCAGTGAGCTTACCGGCAATCAGCCTCCCCCCCCCGGTAAGCATATCTTCCTTGAAGTGCTCAAATCCGCAAATGGGACATTTTGTTGGGTTCTTCTGCCTGAACGAAACTTTTTTTTGTGTCCCTTCTTTCCCGTTATCCATCATTGATGCTTCTTCTCCTGATTGCAATTCCCTGGGTTAACAGGTAAATGATATCCCGATATAGATTGTACTTCAAAAAAATCCAAACGAAGAAACCGCCTTGAATTTCGGACACATTTAAAACGTGTATAATGTTCATGAATGCCCCCTCCGTGGGGACAAATCAATGTTCTCAATGCTTTATTTTCGCGGAAACAAGTAAAGGCAACCTCTTATACTCAGGTTTCCCCAAAATTGATAAATATTCAAGATACACATACTATATCCGATTTGTATTTTAGCAATAATCTTTTTCCCAACTCGAAATTTTCTAAGTTTGGAAGACCCTTGAAAATTATCTTTTTATGATTCCATTGAATTGTAACCGCTTATAAATCAGAACTTATGTCTCCAACCAGCCTTCTGAAGGCGGGAAAACTTAAAAAAGTTGAGGGTTGCATATTAAAATTTCCAGATATTTTCCAGGGTGACGTCCCAGTTTTCCGCACTGGCCCTTGATAGCTTGTATTTTACAGTTGAAAACAATATAAACAAGCATGTAAACCGCCTCACTGAAATTTTCGTGACCGTGCTCTACAAAATTGTTTTTAAAGTTTACACACCGGGAGGCCGATACTAAAATAAACCACTGTCCAGAGAGAACGCCATGAGCCTTACTCGATTTCTATACTTTGCCGCAACCGCACTAATGATAACGTCATTAGGTTCGCCTTCCTACGCCCTCTCTACGGCCGCAAAATCAGAGAACGACTACGTATATCTGATGCGCCATCTTCGGGACGTCCAGGTGGTAATTGAAAATTTCGCCTCGGAACAACAGAGGAAGAAATACGAAGACATCACCGGCGAGTACAGAAACGCCTCAGTTGATTTTTACGCCCATGATTTCGTCTTTTTTGACAAAAATACAAAAAAGTACCGGATGAAATTTTACCAGGTCAAGTTGAAACTTTCCGAGCTCCTCGACGATATGGCTAAAACCTATATTGAACGGACTTCGGAAATCCTGCGCGCCACTTCCAAGGACTCCTTCTCTATACTAATTAAGTTTACCAAGGGAGGCTACGCCAAGTACTTTACCAGGCCCGTTGACCCCATATCAAAGGTCCAGGGAGATAAAATTTACAAAACCGAGGAATACCACCTTTATCAAGACAAGAGCACCATCGAAGAATACCTGCGCAAGGGATATAAGGCCCTCTCGGACGCGAAAATAATTTACAATCATCCAGATATGGAAACGATAAAAGCAAAAGCCGAAAAAAACCATTACGACGTGAAGTACATGGTGGACGGTTTTCTGGATATTATCAATCTCTGCAGACAATCGAAGCAATACGGCATCGAAATATATAAAATAATCAGGAAAAACAATATTTACGCCATGCAGCGCAAGTACGAAAATTACAACATACCGATAACAAACCCGGATCCAGTTTTCGACGTGAGAATTCCCGAGAACTATAAACGCGACGCAAACGACAATATCAGGCTTGTACACTCCCACGAGCTGAAAAAACTCCCGTCGGATTTCCCAAAGTCTCCTCTCAGTGAAACTCCCAACGAATAAAAGCCAGGCTTCTAAAGCGAAAAAAAGCTCTGCCGCCCGGCAGAGCTTTTTTAATTCTTTATGAATCATTGGGTTCTTATGGCATAATCAGTTCTTCAGTCCCCTCCCCCGTCTTCGGCGGACGAGAGTACTAAATATTCAGAGTTAGCCCATCACTCATTTCCTTTTTCTTTATCTTTTTTCTCCAACTTTTTCTCTTTTTTTTTCTTCTTTTCTGATTTTTCCGACGGCGCTTTCTCAATAGTGCGTCTTTCCACCAACTCAATGATTGCCATTTCAGCGGCATCTCCCTCACGCCTCTTTGCCAGGAGATATATCCTCGTGTATCCGCCTTTTCGGTCCTTGAAGCGGAGGGCAATATCATCAAAAAGCTTTTTCACCACGTCCCTGTTGTGGACAAATTTCATCACTTCCCGTTTGTTGTGAAGCTTTTTAGATTCATCGACATCGGCGGCGACGATGTTCCGCTTAGCCCGCGTAATAAGCTTTTCCGATATACGTTTCAGCTCTTTTGCTTTCTGTTTTGTAGTGACGATACGCTCGCTTTCGAAAAGCGATGTAACCATGTTTGAATACATTGCCCTTCGATGTTCGTGGGTCCTGCCGAGCTGCCGTACGCTGTTTTTGTGCCTCATAATGCCGACTCCCCAATTAACCTTTTAATCCCAAACTCAGATGAAGCGCTTCAAGCTTCCCCTTGACTTCTTTTATCACGATGTCGCTGTAATGCTTTGATTTTTTGAGTTCGTCCTCGGTCTTCTGAACAAGCTCCTCAAGGTACGAGATGTCCAGGCTCTTCAGAGTATTATACGATCTAACTGAGAGTTCAAGTTCGTCAATCGATTTCGCGAGGAGGTTCTTCATCTTTTCGATGTTCTCATCCACCACTTCGGCTTCTTCCTCGACGTCCTCTTCGAAGTTAATGAAGATCGTCATGTGTTCCTTGATAATCTTCGCGGCCTGGGCGAGGGCATCTTCGGGAGAAATGGTCCCATCAGTCCAGATCTCGACAATGAGTTTATCGTAGTCTGTACGCTGGCCCACACGGGTATCTTCCACCTTGACGTTCACTTTTTGGACCGGCGAGAATATCGCATCGATCGGGATAACCCCCACGGTTTCCGTGTTGCTCTTATTGAGCTCGGCGGGTACGTATCCCCTCCCCCTCTGAATCTCAACTTCCATGTCTATCTTCGCCGCGCCGTTAAGGGTGGCCAGTTTTAGTTCCGGATTCATAATTTCTACGTCAGGGTCCACATTGAAATCCCCACCGGTGAGCTCCCCGGGGCCCTCCTTGATCACATGGAGGACCTTCTGCATTTCACCATAGTACTTTAAACGAAGTTTTTTCAGATTAAGGATTATCTTTGTAACTTCCTCATATACTCCTTCAATGACAAAAAATTCATGCGGAACGCCCTCTATCTTTATGGCCGATATAGCGGCCCCTTCAATTGAAGAGAGTAGCACTCGCCTCAGAGAATTGCCAATAGTAAGACCGTAACCCTTTTCGAATGGTTCGGCGATAAACCTTCCGTAAAATTTATTCACCTCGTCGTGTTCAAACACGATCTTACTCGGTCTTTTAAAACCTTTCAAAAGGTTTCTCGGCGTCATTATTGCCTCCAGATATTGTTTAACCCGTGTGCGACAGCATTATGCCCCGGTCATTACCCTGGCCATTACTTAGAATAAAGCTCAACTACAAGCTGTTCGTTGAAACCAGCAGAAATATCGATTCTTTCGGGGAGGCGCACTATCTTACCCGTTTTGTTTTCATAATCAACTTCAATCCACGACGGAACGGAGCTGACGGCCTTGGAAAGCTTTATGGATTCCTCAAGGACCACATTTGCCTTGAATTTTTCCCGCACCTCAATCACGTCGCCGGAATGTATCCTGTAAGAAGGAATGTTCACAATATGCCCGTTTACCATTATATGGCGATGATGGACGAACTGCCTTGCCTGCATCCTCGAGGAGGCGAACCCCATCCTGAAAACGACGTTATCGAGCCTTCGCTCAAGTAGGCTCATCATTATCGCTCCAGTCACGCCTTTTGAACGCGTCGCATCAAAGAAAATTCCTCTGAACTGCCCTTCCATGAGACCGTAGGAACGCTTTATTTTCTGCTTTTCCCTTAGCTGGACCCCGTAATCGGAGAGTTTTGTTCTTCTTTTTTTAGGCGGCCCCGGAGGATATTTTCTTTTCTTTAATGCGCACTTGTCGGTAAGACAACGCTGCCCTTTAAGAAAGAGGGGCGCCATTTCCCTTCTGCACAATTTGCACGATGGTCCGATGTATTTAGCCATAAATTCCTCGCTCCGTCACACTCTTCTTCGTTTAGGGGGCCTGCACCCGTTATGAGGAATCGGCGTCACGTCCTTTATTTTCGTAATATTAAGACCAGTCTGCGCGAGAGACCTGATCGCCGCTTCCCTTCCAATACCAGGGCCCTTTACATGGACTTCCACCGTCCGCAGGCCTGCCTGGTCGATGGCTTTCTGGGCCGCAACCTTTGCAGCCGTCTGGGCCGCGAAAGGTGTCGATTTCCTGGACCCTCTGAAACCCTCGCCGCCGGAGGACGCCCATGAAATGACGTTCCCCTGCACGTCGGTCAGCGTAATTATGGTATTATTATACGTTGCCTGGATGAAAGCCATCCCGACGGGCACCACCTTCTTTTCGCGTTTCTTTGTCTTCTTTTGTTTCACTTAGAAACTCCTGGATTATTTCTTTTTCTTCCCGGGGGCAGCCTTGCGGTTGCCTTTGCGGGTTCTCGCATTGTTCTTGGTGTTCTGTCCTCTCACCGGAAGACCGCGTCTGTGTCTGATACCGCGGTAACAACCGATGTCACCGAGTCTTTTGATATTCATCCCGATCTCCGTCCGGAGATCGCCTTCCACCTTGAAATTTTTTTCCAGGGCCTTCCTGATTTCGTTGATTTCCTCGTCAGTGAGGTCCTTCACTCGTGTGTTAGGATCTATCTTTGTCTCTTCGATGATTTTTTTGGAAGACGTAGGCCCAATTCCGAAAATATACGTTAGAGCCACTTCAATCCGCTTGTTGTTCGGCAAATCAACTCCCGAAATTCGTGCCATATATTTGCTCCTTCTTATTTCCCTGCGATTCTTTTTTTCTGGCGCTGTTTGTGACGCGGATTTGAGCATATCACACGGATAACGCCGTGCCTTTTTATTACCTTACATTCGCTGCAAATCCTTTTTACTGAAACCCTGACTTTCATGACTCCCTCGCAATAGAACAGTCCTATTTGGACCGGTAAATGATTCTACCCCTGCTTAAATCGTAAGGTGAAAGTTCCACCGTCACCTTATCTCCGGGAAGTATCCTGATATAGTGCATCCGCATCTTCCCGGAGATATGGGCAAGCACCAGGTGGTCGTTGTCGAGTTTCACCCTGAACATCGCGTTGGGTAGCGGCTCAACCACGACTCCCTCGACTTCAATGGGTTCTTCCTTTGCCATATCGCTCCGATTACACTTCCAGTTGTCGTACAGCCTCACTAGCGGGAATCAAAGGTGCTTTTCACACCGTTTTTGCCGGCGGTGAGTACCCTGGCCTTTCCGTCAATAACCGCGATGGTATGCTCAAAATGCGCCGACAGCTTCCTGTCTTCCGTCACAGCGGTCCAGCCGTCATCCAGCACATTGACCTTATAAGTACCGGCATTGACCATGGGCTCGATGGCAAGGACCATGCCATCATAAATCCTCGGCCCCTTCCCCGGTTTTCCGAAATTCGGGATAGATGGTTCTTCGTGCAGCGCCGCACCTATTCCGTGTCCAACAAATTCCCTGACCGCCGAGAAACCGTGACTCGCCACATGGGACTCCACGGCGTGCGATATATCGGAAATTCTATTGCCCGGCACTGCTTTTGCGATACCCTTATAAAGGGCCTCTTCCGTCACTCTAAGAAGAACTCCGGCGTTTTCGTCCACATTACCTACACGAAAAGTCTTCGCCGTATCGCCGAAATAGCCGTCGAGAAAAACTCCTACATCGATTCCAACAATATCCCCGGGGTTCAGCCGGGTTTTTTTCGACGGAATGCCGTGTACAACCACTTCATTTATTGACGTACACAGGGCTGCCGGATAACCCCTGTACCCTAAAAAAGCCGGTTTTGCCTTCCGGGCAGCTATAAACTGCCGTGCAATTTTGTCAAGCTCGAAGGTAGTTACACCTTCCACAATGGCCGTTTCAATTTCAACCAAAACCCCGGCGGCCACTTTACAGGCTTTTTCGATCCTTTCTATCTGCTCCAGATTATAAAGATAAATTCCCAAAAAACCGCCTTCCGTATTTCCGGAAACACGGCCGCATTACCTGCGTGCCTTCATCCGTCCCTTTTTGAAAAAACCGTCGTAATGCCTCATTAGTAGCTGGGATTCAATCTGTTTCAGAGTATCCAGAGCTACCCCTACAATAATAAGAAGGGAAGTACCTCCAAAAAGATACGCCATCTCATGGGACACTGAGGGCCACATATTGATGATAAGGTCCGGCACGATTGCGATAATCGCAAGAAAAATGGAACCCGGCAGCGTTATCCTGTTAAGTATCTTCATTATATAATCGGAAGTGTTCTTCCCGGGACGGATCCCCGGAATAAAGCCGCCGTACTTTTTAAGATTATCCGCAATATCGACAGGATTAAACTGTATCGCCGTGTAAAAATAACAAAAGAAAACTATAAGTGCGCTGTAAAAAACGATATAGACAGGGTGCCCTGGCTGTAGCCAGGTCTGAAGGTATACGAAAAATTGGTACCCGGCCCCCCGTGAATCGCCGCCGAATATGTTAGATACAATGCTACCTATCTGCGACGGAAAAAGAATCACCGACGACGCGAAGATGATGGGGATGACGCCCGCAGCGTTCACGCGAAGCGGAATGGCCTGGGATGTCATCTGGACCATGCGCCTTCCCACGACCCTTTTCCCATACTGCACGGGAATTTTCCTCGTGCCAAGAGTGAGAAGAATTGAAGCGGCAACGACAAGAATGAATATAAAAATCAGGATGATGAAAAGGATGGGCTCTTCGATTCCCGTAGCGGTCTGGTAAATCGCCGCTGGGACCCGCACCACGATACCACCGAAGATGATGAGGGAGATACCGTTACCAATCCCCTTCTCCGTTATCTGGTCACCCAGCCACATGAGCACCATGGTGCCCGTTGTAATAGATACGACCGCCTTAATAGTGAACCACATGCCCCCGTCGGCGGGAACAACATTCGGCATGCTCTTCATCCAGAACGTGAGTCCGAAGGCCTGTGCGGCGCAGAGTACGACTGTGCCGTACCGGGTGTACTGGTTGATCTTCTTCGACCCTTCGGGGCCCTCCTTGGATAATCTCTCAAGCGCCGGTATGACGACGGTAAGGAGCTGCATGATGATCGATGCCGAAATGTAGGGCATGATGCCCAGGGCGAAGATCGTGAACCGTTTGAGAGCGCCTCCAGCGAAGAGGTCGAAAAAATCGACTATTCCTCTTCCCGCCCCGGCGCTCGCCTGGGCCGCCCGCTCAAAATACTCTATAAGGGCCTCGCCTCTAATACCAGGCACCGGGATGTGCGCCCCCAATCGGTAGACGACGAGGATGAAAAGCGTGAAGAGTATCTTCTTTCGGAGCTCGGGGATCTTGAAAATGTTTACAATGACATTAGCCATGAATTCACCGGTCAGACCGCTTCAGTCTTTTTTTTCTCCACTTTCACTCGGACTATCGTTTTCCCACCGGCCTTCTCGATTTTTTCTATGGCCGATTTCGAGAAAGCATCGGCCGTTACCGTGCATGGCTGGGAAATATCCCCCACGCCGAGAATTTTGACTTTCATTTCGGACTTTTTAAGAACGCCTTTTTTCTTCATAATATCAGGCGTGACTTCCCCAAGTTGAAGCTTCGCCAGGGTGGAAATATTAACCACATGGTATTCGACCCTCGTGGGGTTATTAAATCCGCGCTTGGGCACTCTGCGCTGTATCGGCATCTGTCCGCCTTCAAACCAGGGCCTGCTCTTGCTGCCTGAACGGCTCATCTGCCCCTTCTGACCGCGTGTTGAAGTCTTCCCCATACCGCTGCCAGGCCCGCGTCCTACCCTTTTTCTTGTTTTATTAGATGCCGGCCTTTTTATCTGATAATTTTCCATTTGAATAAACCCGTGTCGCTATTCGTTTATCTCGCGTACTTCAACCATGTGTTGCACTGCGAATATCATCCCCCTGATTACGGGTGAGTCGTCATGAAGCCTTTCCGAGTTCATTCTCCGTAGACCCAGGGCCCTGAGTGTCGCCCGCTGTTTCGGTTTCGACCCAATGGCGCTTTTTACCTGCTTGATTTTAAGCTTCTTTGCCATAGGTCCCCCAAAGTTTCTTCAAATTCACTTCCCTGAGTTCCGCTGCTTCGCCAAGGCTCCTGAGCTGGAGGAGTCCGTCTATTGTCGCTTTGACCACATTTTGAGGATTTCGGGACCCTAAGGCTTTAGCAAGAATGTCGGAGACGCCTGCGCGTTCGAGTACCGCACGAACGGACCCTCCTGCAATAAGTCCGGTCCCGGGGGTCGCCGGCTTAAGAATTACCTTCGAAGACTTAAATTTCCCCGTTATTTCATGAGGGATAGTGTTTTTGTTGATATTGATTTTATAGATGTTCTTTTTCGCGCTTTCGACGCTCTTTCTAATAGCGTCGGGTACTTCATTGGCCTTCCCGAATCCAACTCCTACATGGCCCTGGCCGTCTCCAACCACGGACAACGCGTTAAAAGAAAACCTTCTGCCTCCCTTGACGACCTTGGCCACCCTGTTTATTGAAACTACCTTTTCTACAAGTTCAAGTCCGTCGGGACTAACATGCTTTCTTTTTAAATTCGCCATTACTGCGCTCCTGAATTAAAATTCCAAACCGTTTTCCCGAGCGGCGTCAGCAAAGGCCTTTACCCTGCCGTGATATATATTACCGTTACGGTCGAACACAATCTTTTTGATGCCTTTTTGTACAGCTTTTTCCGCCAACATCTTGCCGAGGGCCTTGGCCGCCTCAATATTGTTCCTGTTTCGCATGGGAAAATCTTTTTCAAGGGTCGATGCGGCAATCAGCGTATGGCCCTTCGTATCATCGATCACCTGGACGATGATGTTTTTGTTCGTCTTTGTTATACAGAGCCGCGGCTTTTCCAGACTGGTCTTGAGTTTCCTCTTGACCCTCATTTTCCGCCGTAATTCCCTCGCTTTTTTTATTGCCAGTTTATTCATTACTTTTTACCCGATTTTCCAGCTTTTTTCCTAACCTTTTCCCCGGCGAACCTGATTCCCTTGCCCTTGTACGGTTCAGGCGGTCTAAGCCTTCTGATATTCGCGGCGACTTGCCCAACGAGTTGTTTGTTTATTCCCTTGATCCGGAGTTTGGTCGGTTCCAACACCTCAATCGTAATCCCCTCGGGAGGCGAAAAAAGCACATTATGCGAGAAGCCAAGCTGGAAAACCACGTCCTTGTTCTGTTGCTGGGCGCGATATCCCACTCCCACTATCTCGAGGTTCCGCTCAAAACCCGACGTAACCCCGGTTACCATGTTGGCAATGAGCGCCCTGTGGAGTCCGTGGGCTGCCCGGGCCCTTTTATCCGTTTCATCGCCTTTCAAAACAACATTGATTACCCTGTCATCGATTTTAAGGTCCACATAATCCATCAGGGCCATGGATTCCGTACCGAGCTTTCCCTTAATAACAAGATTTTTCCCGGAAAGCTCGACGCTCGCACCGTCGGGCAGAATTATTGGTTTTTTTCCTACTCGTGACATCGCTTTATCGCTTCCCCATTACAGTATTTCGCAGATCACTTCCCCGCCCACGTTTAATTTCTTCGCGGTTTTATTGGTAACAATCCCCTTAGATGTCGAAAGTATCCTGATTCCGAGGTTATTATACACCGGCTTGATCTCACCCGCCTGGATATATACTCTTCGACCGGGTTTGCTGATCCTCTTCATGTTCAAGATCGCCGGCTCGCTGTCGGTATTATATTTCAAATACACCCTCAGAATCTTCTGCTTATTATCGTCAATAAGCTTGAAATTTTTTATAAACCCCTCATCCTTCATAATCCTCGCTATTGCGAGCTTCATTTTCGATGAAGGGATATCGGTCTTCAAATGGCTCGCCTTGATGGCGTTGCGGATACGCGTCAACATATCAGAAATCGGATCGCTCACTCTACTCATTGGTTGCTCCAGCTTACTTTGATATCACCAGGAAGATTTTACAACGCCGGGAAGTCGTCCTTCGTTCGCCAGTTTCCGGAAACAAATCCTGCACATTTCAAACCTTCGCAAATACCCCCTCGGCCTTGCGCAAATTTTGCACCGATTATGCTGGCGGACATCAAACTTCCTTGGGGTGATGCTTTTGGCTATCAAGCTTTTTTTGGCCATTTTGTCAGCTCCTATTCCCTAAACGGCATTTTGAACTCTTCAAGGAGGGCTTTCGCTTCGTCCTTGTTCTTGGCCGTTGTTACTATCGTGATATTCATGCCGTGGATATTTTCCACCTTGTCAAAATCGATTTCAGGAAATATAATTTGCTCTTTCAATGCGAAATTGTAATTCCCAAAATTGTCAAACGATTTCGGAGGCAGGCCTTTAAAGTCACGTACCCGGGGGAGGGAGATGTTGATCAGCCTGTCGAGAAATTCGTACATGTGATCCTTTCGAAGCGTCACCCTGCAGCCCACATCGTAGCCGTCGCGTATCTTGAAATTTGAAATTGACTTTTTCGCCACCGTTTTTACGGCCCTCTGGCCGGTAATCGTGGTGAGTTCTTCAACCGCCGCATTGAGAGCGTTCACATTAGAGTGCCCATCCCCCATCCCAACGTTTAGGACGATTTTTTCAAGGCGAGGCACTTCCATTATGGACTTATATTTGAATCTCTCAAACAGCCGTTTTCTGATATTCTTGGTATATTCTACCTGTAACCTGCTGGCCATCGGTGTATCCTTGCTTAAATTTCTTTGCTGCAGCGCCTGCACAACCTCAATTTCTTGTCGTCTTTCACTTCGAAACCTACCCGAACCCCTTTCTTGCATTTATCACAGAAAATCATCACATTGGAGATGTTAATCGGATATTCCAGGGTTATCATGCCGCCCTTGGGGTTTTCCTGATTTGGGCGGACGAACTTTTTCTTTTTGTTCACGCCCTCAACCACCACACGGCCCTTCATCGCATCTATGAAAAGGACCTTTCCGCGTCGGCCGCGGTCCTTTCCCGTCAGAACGATCACGGTGTCGTTCTTTTTCAATTTCTTGTTTTTTGCATCAACCATCGCTTTCATTCTCTACAAAACCTCCGGAGCCAGAGACACAATCTTGAGAAAATTCCTGTCACGAAGTTCCCTCGCGACGGGCCCGAATATACGGGAACCTTTCGGTTCGTTTTTGTTGTCGATAATTGCAACCGCATTATCGTCAAAACGGATATACGAACCGTCCTTCCTTCTGACGGGCTTTTTGGCCCTCACCACAACCGCCCGGAGGACCGCCTTCCCATGGACTTTTTTTCCCGTGGAATCCTTCAGCCCGTAGGAAGGATGGGAGTCCTTCACGGCGACCATGATGATATCACCCACGGTGGCGTATCTTCTTCTGGAACCGCCAAGTATCTTGATACACTGCACTCTTTTTACGCCGCTGTTGTCGGCGACTTCAAGCATCGTTTCTACCTGGATCATGGCGCACTCCTACTTCGCTTTCTCGATTATCGCTGCAAGTCTGTAATGTTTATCCTTGGAAAGCGGCCTCGTTTCCACGATCCTCACCTTATCACCGATGGAACATTCGTTGCGCTCGTCATGGGCCTTCACTTTTTTGTTCTGCTTTACCGATTTTTTATAAAGGGGATGCATCTTCATCCGCTCAAGCTCAACGACAACGGTTTTATCCATTTTATTGCTTACTACCTTTCCGGTGAGTTGCTTTCTGGTCTTCCTGGTTTCCATATATTTCACCACTCGAAAATTTAAGTCTTACTTGTTTCTGGGCGCCCGCAGCCCGAGCGTATACTCGTTCTTCACGGTCAGTATCCGCGCAATAGTGCGCTTCAACTGTTTTACCAAATTGGGGTTGTCAACCTTGCTCGTAACACTTTTGAATCGCTCCAAACGGAGCTTCTCTTTATTTTCCCGGAGGGCCCTGTTTAGTTCCTCCATGTTCAGTTCGTCAATTTTCCCCTTCATCTTTCCTCTATACCTCAATGCCCCTTTTTTCTTTCCTCACTCGCTAATCCCCTACGATTGTTTGGTTTGTTGTAGAGTGATGATCTTGGTTTTAACCGGAAGCTTCCTCGCCGCAAGTTCCAGGGCCTCCTTAGCCATCATGAAATCGACGCCGGCAAGCTCGAAGAGTATTCTCCCCGGTTTAACCCTTGCCTCCCATCCTTCTGGATTTCCCTTCCCTTTGCCCATGCGCGTTTCCGCAGGCTTCTTGGTAAAGGGGTAATCCGGGAAAATACGTATCCAGAGCTTACCGCCTCTCTTTAGCTGCCTGTTAATCGCGACTCGAGCCGCCTCGATCTGCTTGCTCGATATTTTTCCCAATTCAACCGATTTTAGGGCATGCTCCCCAAATGCGATTGTTGAACCGCGATGGGATTTTCCGCGCATGCGTCCTCTCTGCTGTTTCCTGAATTTGGTCCTTTTTGGCATTAACATGGCGAATAACCCCGGGTCTTACTGTTTTCTTCTTCTTACGGAATATTTGTTTTCCTCGGTCTCCTCGTTCTTTGAGAGCACCTCGCCGTTATAAATCCACACCTTCACCCCTATAAGCCCGAACGTAGTAAGGGCCTCAGCAGTCCCATAATCGATGTCCGCCCGAAGGGTGTGAAGGGGGACCCTGCCTTCCTTGTACGCTTCCGAACGTGAAATTTCCGCGCCGTTAAGCCTTCCAGAAACGGCAACCTTTATTCCCAGGGCTCCCGAGCGAATTGCGCCCGCTATAGCCTGCTTCACTGCGCGACGATATGGAAAGCGCGACTCAACCTGGGTTGCTATCTGAAGGGCAATAAGCCTCGCATTTCTCTCAGGCTTCTTGATCTCAACGATATTGATATAGACGTTTCTCGATGCGATCTTTTGAATATCGGCCTTGAGCTTCTCAATGTCGACGCCTTTCCTCCCTATGAGAAGGCCTGGCCGGGAAGCATGGATATTGACGTTCACCCTGTCGTGGAGGCGCTCAATGACCACTTCGCCGATACCGGCGTTCTTATGGTTCTGGTTGATAAATTTTTTAATAACCAGGTCCTCATGGAGATACTTGGAATAATTTTTTTTGTCCTCGTACCAGATAGAGTCCCAGCTCTTGATAACTCCAACTCTGAAACCGACCGGATTGACCTTCTGCCCCATTTGAGTATCCTACATAAATATTTTCGTATCAGATTTTTATGAAATTAGCCTTCGTCCGAGAGAATAATTGTAATGCTGCTCGTACGTTTCTTAATTTTGGAAGCCCTGCCACGCGCCCGAGGCCTGAACCTCTTCAGGGAAGGCCCAACGTCTATACAAACCTTTTTGATAAAGAGGTCCTTGTCGATTACCTCCGGGTTTTGATACTTCGCGTTGGCGCCTGCGGAATAGAGCAGTTTTAGAATCAGCTTCGATGCTTTCCTTGGTATGGCCTTCAAAATATCCACGGCCTCGGGGAAGGAATAACCCCTGATCTCGTCCGCAACGAGCCTTGCCTTCGATGCCGATATCCGATTATATTTTGAAACTGACGTAGATTCCATATCTCAACCCCTGCGATTGCTGGTCACTTCCTTTTGGCTACCTTGTCGTCCTTGCTCGTATGCCCGCGATAGGTCCTCGTGGGGGAAAACTCCCCAAGTTTGTGGCCCACCATGTTTTCAGTCACATAAACCGGGATGAAATTCTTACCGTTGTGGACCATTAAGGTGTGGCCGATCATTTCCGGGAAAATGGTCGATCGTCGAGACCAGGTCTTGATCGTTTTCTTCGTGTTCGAAGAATTCATCTCTTCAATCTTCTTGAAAAGTTTTATGTCGACAAAAGGACCTTTCTTTATAGAGCGTGCCATACCCTACTTCCTTCTCTTGATGATCATTTTATTACTGTACTTTTTTTTCTTTCTCGTCTTGTAACCTTTCGTCGGCTTGCCTGTTGGCGATACAGGATGCCGCCCGCCAGAGGACTTACCTTCCCCCCCGCCAAGGGGATGATCTATTGGGTTCATCGCGACGCCCCGGACTTTCGGCTTGCGGTTCAACCACCGAGAGCGACCGGCCTTACCCAGGCTCACATTGACATGGTCCTTGTTCCCCACCTCGCCTATGCAGGCGTAGCATTCCCGGTGGATCTTTCGTATTTCACCGGAGGGAAGTTTCACAAGGCAATACTCCCCTTCCTTCGCGGCAACCTGGGCCGTTGTGCCAGCGGAACGGGCTATCTGGCCCCCTTTGCCGCGCTTCAGCTCAATGTTGTAGATATTCGTCCCGGAAGGGATGTTCTTCAGCGGCATGGAATTGCCTACTTTTATTTCCACCTTTTCGCCGGAAACCACGGCATCTCCCACTTTAATCGAGGCAGGAGTAATGATATAGCGCTTTTCCCCGTCTTTATACGTAACAAGAGAAATATTCGACGAACGATTGGGATCGTACTCGATGCTGGTAACGGTCCCCTCTATACCGTACTTGTCACGCTTGAAATCGATGGCGCGGTATTTGCGTTTGTGCCCCCCCCCCTTCCTGCGAACCGAAATCTGGCCTTTGAATCCGCGACCCGCGTACTGTTTTTTGCCTTTGGTAAGCGGTCTATGGGGCTCATCGGTCGTCAATTCGTCGAAGGTGAGAACGGTTTTGTAACGTAATGTTGCCGTTACCGGCCTGAATTTTTTTAAGCCCATTGCTGTTCCTTCTTCGTATCACATAAACGCTGTTTTTTAAGTTTTCTTTGGATTATTTCTATTGCCCTTCAAAGAGTTCGATCTTATCCCCTTCTTTCAGGGTAACAATGGCCTTTTTCCATGAGGCGGTCAGGCCGTAGCTGTATCTCACGCGTTTCCTGCGGCCCCGCACATTGCTGATATTGACGCTCACTGGCTCGACATTAAACAGTTCCTTCACCGCCCTTTTCACGAGATTTTTATTCGCCCTCGTGGAAACCCGAAACACGTACTTCCTCATTTCCGCGAGATCCGTGCTTTTCTCCGATAGGACGGGACGTATGATGACATCATTGTAATCCATCTTTTTAACCCTTCAGCCCTTCTATGCCTTCTATCACTTCGCAAATTTTTCGTTGATCTTTATAAGGGCGCTTTCTGTAATCAAGAGCGTCTGGGCGTAAAAAACGTCCCTCCCTGAAAGCCTGTTCACGTTATTAAAGGAAAACCAGGGGATGTTTTTTATCGCCCTTTTAAGCTTATTGTCCTCGGACTCGGCGATGAGAACTCCTTTTTTTACATTCAGGGCCTTCCCTATGGCCGCCATCTCTTTCGTCTTCCCATCCGTCACGTTGAAATCCTCGATGACTTTGATCGAATTGACCTTCGCCTTGAGGCTGAAAAGCGAACGATATGCCTCCTGTTTCAATTTCTTCGGCATCTCGATCCGGTAATCCCTGGGCCGAGGGCCGAAAATCGCCCCGCCCCCCTTCCACTGGGGAGCACGGTTGCTGCCCTGCCTTGCCCTTCCCGTGCCTTTCTGACGCCAGGGCTTTGCGCCTCCGCCTCGGACAAAGGACCTCTCCTTGGCGGAGTGAGTACCTTGCCGCAAGTTAGCGTTCGCCGCCCTGATCAGATCGTAGAGAAGAACATCGTTGATTTTGGAATTGAAAACGCTGTCGTTCAATTCCGCCTTTCCCTTCAATGTACCGTCAACTGAGTATTTATCGACCATCATGACATGCTACCTATTTAGCTCTGACTTTAATGAGGGAATTCATCGTTCCCGGCACGGCCCCGGATATGAGAACAATATTCTTTTCCTTGATGACTTTGACAACTTTTAGGTTTTTCACTGTCACTGTTTTATTGCCGTGGCGGCCCGGCATCTTCTGCCCCTTCCACACCTCTCCGGGATACGCGCAGGCACCGATGGAACCGGGGGCCCTGTGGAAATTGGATCCGTGAGTTTGACGGCCGCCTCCAAAACCGTGCCTCTTCATTACACCTTGAAAACCCCTGCCTTTTGAAACTCCGGTCACTTCTACGATTTCATTTTCCTGGAAGATGTCGCAGGTGATTGAGCTTCCAACGTCAAGGGAATCGTCGAAAACTTCAATTTCCCTTAAAACTTTAAAAGCCGGCAGATTTCTTTTTTTGAGATCTGTAAGAACCGGTTTTGAGACCGTTTTTTCCTTCGCCACTCCGAATCCCACCTTAAGGGAGGAATAACCGTCTTTCTCTTTCGACTTCTTCTGTATCACTGAACAGGGGCCAAGCTCGCAAATTGTGACCGGATAAACCGTCCCGTCCTCGGCGATAAACTGCATCATCCCCTTTTTTCTTCCGATGAGAGTCTTTTTCATCACTTTAACCCGAAAAAAATAGTCGATACGCCCGTCCTAAAACCGGATATTTCGGACAGGCTAACTGAAACCGGAAAAACATCCGTGTCCAGTAAAGGCTATGACTTAATGTCAACTGAGATACCGGCGGGGAGTTCCAACTTCATTAGCGCTTCGATCGTATCCTCATTGGGGTTGATGATATCGATCAGGCGCTTATGAGTCCTTATCTCGAATTGTTCGCGCGACTTCTTGTTAACATGAGGCGACCTAAGAACGCAATACTTCTCGATCTTTGTCGGTAGCGGCACCGGTCCCGCTACGGTTGCACCGCTCCTGTTGGTAGTCGCAACAATTTTGGCCGCCGACTGGTCCAGTAATTTCGCATCGAAGGACCGTAATTTGACCCTTATTCGCTGTGTTGAGATTCCTGCCACGTTGCCTGCCTTATGCCTTACTATAAAATATCAGCGATAACCTATCGCTCATTGTATCATGACGCTTATATACACAGCGGTTGCCAGGCCCTTAGAGGCCTGACAACCCCCGATTTCAGTATCCGAAACAGAAGTGACGGCGGTTATTCTACAATCTTACTCACAACCCCGGCCCCAACGGTCCTTCCACCTTCCCTGATGGCGAACCTGAGGGTCTCTTCCATGGCAACCTCGGTGATGAGTTCGACTACCATTTTAATGTTGTCGCCGGGCATGACCATCTCAACACCGGCGGGAAGTTCAATCTTACCGGTCACATCGGTTGTCCTGAAATAGAATTGCGGCCTGTAGTTGCTAAAGAAGGGGGTATGACGTCCGCCCTCATCCTTGGAAAGAACGTACACTTCGCACTCGAACTTTTTATGGGGCGTTATTGAACCAGGTTTCGCGAGGACCTGACCGCGCTCCACCTCGTCCTTTCCAACTCCACGAAGGAGGCATCCCACATTGTCACCCGCCATACCCTCATCGAGGATCTTGCGGAACATTTCAACTCCGGTACACACGGACTTTCTGGTTTCTCCAAACCCAACGATCTCGACTTCCTCACCGGTCCTGACGATGCCACGCTCGATCCTTCCCGTTGTTACAGTGCCGCGCCCGGTTATGGAAAACACGTCCTCGATGGGCATCAGAAACGGTTTGTCGATGACACGCTGGGGCTCGGGAACATACTCATCGAGAGTTGTGGCAAGCTTGATGATGCTTCCGCACCATTCACACGATTCCTTGCCGCAGCCGCATTCCATGGCCTTGAGGGCCGAGCCGGGGACGATCGGAACTTCGTCTCCGGGGAAATCGTACTTAGAAAGGAGTTCACGGATTTCCATCTCAACGAGCTCAATCATCTCCGCCCTTTCGGACGCGTCAAGCATGTCGACCTTGTTAAGAAAGACGACGATATTGGGAACATTGACCTGACGGGCCAAAAGCACGTGTTCCTTCGTCTGGGGCATGGGGCCGTCCGTTGCGGCGACCACAAGAATGGCCGCGTCCATCTGGGCGGCGCCGGTGATCATGTTCTTAATATAGTCGGCGTGACCGGGACAGTCGACGTGCGCATAGTGGCGCTTCTTTGTCTCATACTCCTGGTGGGAGGTGGCGATCGTTATCCCACGGGCCTTTTCCTCGGGAGCGTTGTCGATCTTATCGAAATCGATCGGCTTGTTATGCCCTCCGGCCCATGCCGAAAGAACCTTCGTAATCGCAGAAGTCAAAGTAGTCTTACCATGGTCTATGTGGCCTATAGTGCCCACATTAACGTGCGGTTTACCACGATCAAATTTTTCCTTAGCCATGTGAACTCTCCTTAAATAATATACAAAAATGTCCTTTAAGTGATCCCGCCTGATAGGGTGCGTCGAAACTCAATAGCCGCAGATTGACTTCGGAAACCTCAGGAAGACCATCGGGAAATCTTTCCCGAATAACGTGAAGTTGAATTACAAAATATATGCATTTTCTGTCAATGAATTAATCCAGAAAAAATTAAAAAATTCTCCCCGACATTCTCGCGATGAGGTTTTCCGAGACCGCGGGCGGCACAATATCATAGTGACTAAACTGGAGGGTCTGGGACGCTCTCCCCTGACTCAGGGAACGCAGGGACGTGGCATATCCGAACATCTCCGAAAGGGGGACCAATGCGTGTATCGATTTTAAATTCCCCGACATATCAATCCCCTCTATCCTTCCCCGGCGGGAGTTAATATCGTTGATTATGTCTCCTGTGTACTCTTCCGGAGAAACCACTTCCAGTTTCATGATCGGCTCCATCAGGGTCGGATCGGCCTTCCTCGCCCCGTCCTTGAACGCCAAGTTGGCGGCGATCCTGTATGCGGCATCTACGGATGCGCCGTCAACGAAGGAGCTGTCAAGGAGCGCTACTTTTACATCAGCCATTCTATAACCTGCGATGACGCCGCCTTCCATGGAGTCCTTCAGCCCTTCGCTCACGGAATGCACAAAGTGTTCCGGCAGGACGCTGTTTTTCATCCTTTTCTCAAACACAAAGCCTGACCCCGGTTTAAGAGGCTCCATCTCAATCACAACATGGCCGTACTGGTCCTTCCCGGCGATCTGCCTTTCGTATTTGTGCTCGGACTGGACCTTCCTGGTTATGGTTTCCTTGTAGGCCACCTGCGGTTTTCCCACATTGACCTTCACGTTGAATTCCCGGACCAGCCTGTCGACGATAATGTCCAGATGGAGCTCACCCATGCCGGATATTATACTCTGTCCCGTATCGGGATCGAGTTTGAGCCTGAAAGTCGGGTCCTCTTCTTCCAGGCGCGTAAGGGCCGAACTCAGTTTTTCCTGGTCCGCTTTCGTTTTCGGCTCGATGGCGATGGAGATCACCGGCTCGGGAAATTCCATCTTTTCCAGGAGGATGGGAGCGCTTTCCGCCGCGAGTGTGTCCCCGGTGCGCCCGGTCTTCAATCCTACTAGGGCGACGATGTCCCCAGTGAACACTTCCGTAAGGTCCTCCCTGTCATTGGCGTGCATGCGGAGAATGCGTCCAATGCGTTCTTTCTTGGCCTTCGTAACATTGAGGACCATGTCGCCCGACTTCAGGTGTCCGGAATAGACCCGGATATAAGAAAGTTTTCCCACATAGGAGTCGGACCTGAGTTTGAACACAAGGGCGCTGAAAGGCTCCTTATCGTTCGCTTCGCGTGTCAGGATATCGTCGTAATCCGATGGGTTATGGCCGCTCACAGGCCTAAGGTCCCTGGGTGAAGGGAGATACTCGACGATCCCGTCGAGGACCGGCTGTATTCCCTTGTTCTTCAGGGCGCTTCCGCAAAAGACCGGGAAAAGAGCGGCTTCCAACGTGGCTTTTCTGATGCTCGTACGGATTTCTTCTTCAGTAGGTTCGACCCCCTCGATATATTTTTCCATTAACTTTTCATCGTGTTCAGAGAGGAGCTCTATCATGGATTCACGGAACATCGCCGCTTTGTCTGAAAGCTCGGCGGGAATGTCGACCGTATCGAACTCCTGTCCCATGCCTTCCCGCCACACGAGGGCCTTCATGGTCACCAGGTCTACCACCCCCCTGTAGCCGTCCTCCTGACCTATCGGCACCTGGATGGGAAGAGGTTTCGCGAAGAGTTTGTTCTTTATCATCCCCACACAACGGTCAAAATCCGCGCCAATCCTGTCCAGTTTGTTGACGAAACAGACGCGGGGAATATGGTACTTGTCCGCCTGGCGCCAGACGGTTTCCGACTGAGGCTCGACTCCGGCCACGCCGTCGAAGACTGCAATGGCGGAATCCAGGACCCTGAGGCTGCGCTCAACCTCCACAGTGAAATCCACATGACCCGGAGTATCGATGATGTTTATGCGGGTGTGCTTCCAGAAGCAGGTGGTGGCGGCTGCGGTGATAGTGATACCGCGCTCCTTTTCCTGGTCCATCCAATCCATCTCGGCGTTACCCTCATGGACTTCACCTATTTTATGGGTTTTACCCGTGTAAAAAAGTATTCGTTCGGTGAGGGTGGTCTTGCCCGCATCGATGTGCGCCATAATCCCAATATTGCGGGTCCGTTGTAGCGGAAGTTCTCTCCCCATGGTTTGACCGATTATCGAAATTTCCCGAAACGCGGGCATATCACCGCGCATAAAATTCGAATACCAGGGCGGAGACCCTGGTATTCGGCGATACACTCAGGCGTTTTAACCTTACCACTTGTAATGCGAAAAGGCCTTATTGGCTTCCGCCATTTTGTGGGTGTCTTCTTTTTTCTTGATGGAAACGCCGGTGTTGTTATAGGCATCCATGAGCTCGCCAGCGAGCTTCTGGTACATGGTCTTCTCCGAGCGGTTTCTGGAATTGATAATGATCCAGCGGATGGCCAGGGCCTGGCGCCTCTCGGGCCTTATCTCCACGGGGACCTGGTAGGTCGCGCCGCCGACCCTCCTTGACTTTACTTCCACAAGGGGTTTCACGTTCTCAAGGGCCTGGACAAAAATCTCGACAGGGTCCTTCTGGATTTTCTCTTTCATAATATCCATGGAACGGTAAAAAATGGTTTCAGAAACGCCCTTCTTTCCTTTGAACATCATTACATTGATGAACTTTGTGACAAGTTTGCTGCCGAATTTGGGATCGGGCAGTACGTCCCGTTTGATCGCTCTTCTTCTTCGCGGCATTACAATCCTCTTTAAATAGTATTACAAAATTGCCGGATTCCCAATATAGGAAATCTCTAAAAAATTACTGACAGTCGCAGAAATTGTGTTTTCCCGAGAATGCCTATTATGCCTTCGGTTTTTTTGAACCGTACTTGGACCTGCCCTTCCGTCTTCCATCTACCCCCATTGAGTCGAGGGTCCCGCGGACAATATGATAACGGACACCGGGAAGGTCCTTGACCCTTCCGCCCCTTACCAGGACCGCCGAGTGTTCCTGAAGATTGTGTCCCACACCGGATATGTAGGCCGTCACTTCAATGCCATTAGTAAGGCGCACCCTGGCCACCTTGCGCAGGGCGGAATTCGGTTTTTTTGGCGTCACCGTGGAAACGCGGGTGCACACACCCCTCCGCTGGGGGCAGTTAGTCAGGGCCGGAGACTTAGTTTTCCGCCGTTTGCTCTCCCTTCCCTTCCTGATTAATTGACTAATTGTTGGCATTTCAACACCTGTTCGTTATAGTATTCCACATCGGCGCCCCGCGCCGCCGGGTTGATCTTCATCTATTATGGATATCTACTATGGATATCTACGGTCAACTTGCGGACAAGTCCGTACTGTCCGCAATGGTTATGAATATAACCAGATCATTCCACCTTATCCATTTGTCAAGGAATTTCCTATTCCTGGACCACTTCCCCTCCCTCCTTGGGTTCGGAAACCGTGGTCTCCGCAGGAGCTTCGCTCACCGGCTCCAGGTCGCCGGGGGTTTCCCTGTATACATCCATCTCACGATAAAGCCTCACGCCAGTACCGGCGGGGATCAGGTGGCCGATAATTACGTTCTCCTTCAGGCCTCTCAGTAAATCGTTCTTTCCGCGAATTGCCGCTTCGGTAAGGACCCTTGTGGTCTCCTGGAATGACGCCGCGGAAATGAACGACTCAGTATTAAGCGCCGCCTTCGTAATACCCATGAGCACCGTTTGGGCCGTCGCAGGCTTGCCGCCTTCCTGAATGACACGATCGTTCTCATCGATAAAAGTAAAGCGATCAACGATCTGCTCTATTACAAAAGTGGTGTCGCCGGGATCGGTAATTCGCACCTTGCGCAGCATCTGGCGCACGATGATTTCAATGTGCTTGTCATTGATATTCACTCCCTGGAGACGATACACTTCCTGGATCTCATTCACAAGGAACTTCTGCAGCTCCCTGGGGCCCTTGATGTTCAAGATTTCATGGGGGTCCTCGGGACCATCGTCGATCCTTTCCCCCTTGTTGATCCAGTCGCGATCCTGGACACGGAGGAATTTTGAAGATGGGATTGAGTATTCCCTTTCCTCGCCCATTTCCCCCTTAATGATGATTTTCCTTTTGTTTTTCACGGTTTCGCCGATTTTCACGGTGCCGTCTATTTCGGAAAGCGTGGCGGCATACTTTGGCGACCGCGCCTCGAAGAGCTCGGCGACCCTGGGGAGACCGCCAGTGATATCCTTCGTTTTTTCAAACTCTCTGGGAATTTTTGCCAGAGTGATGCCTGCACGAATCTTCTCGCCGTCTTCCACCATAAGGTGGGCGCCCTTGGGAAGCAGGTATGTCGTGGGCTCGGCCGTAGAATTTGAGAAAATTTCAATTCTTGGCTGGAGCCTCTCGGTCTTGTACTCCACTATGACCCGCTTAGGCACATTGGATTGCGGATCGAACTCCTCCCGAAGACTCTTGTTAAGCTCGATATCGACGAACCTGATCTCTCCGGGAATTTCGGAAATGATGGGTTCGAGCCACGGGTCGAAAGAGGCCAGGCGCTCGTTCCTGTCGTAAAACTTTCCTTCCTTGCAGAGCACTTCGGTCCCAACATTGATCGGGATGGAATGCTCATCTCCAAGGATGCAGATCCTCTTTTTTTCGAGTTTAACGATACCCGACTTCTTCGCTTTCAGTTCCTCACCTTCGTCGGTCTTCGCGACGACGATGCCTTCGTACACCCTTGCCCCCTCGTCGACAAGAAACTCAATTTCCCCTTTAAAAGGGAGTTCGCTGATGACGCGCTGCACCTTGAGGTAACCGCGGCGAACTGAAATTGTTTTTTTCTCGCCCTCTTCGGAATCGAGCCTGATGGTCTTCACCGTCATTTCTTTAAGGTAAATCGGGTAGTTGAGGGATATCTCGCTCTCCTCGACGGAACGGGACGCGATGCCGCCTATGTGGAAGGTCCGCATGGTGAGCTGGGTTCCAGGCTGTCCAATGGACTGGGCCGCGATGATTCCCACCGCTTCGCCGAGGTCCACGGGGCGCGCCGTACCGAGGTTGCGGCCGTAACATTTGGCGCAGACTCCATGCCGCGCATCACAGGTGAGAACGGACCGTATTTCTATGGTATCGATATTAAGCTCGTTGATCTTCTCCGCAATGTCTTCAGTGATAAGCTCGTCTGCGGCGCAGATGAGTTCGCCAGTTACGGGGTGGACAAGATCATAAAGCAGTGTCCTTCCCAGGACACGATTTCCCAGGGACTCTATCACCTCGTCCCCTTCTTTTATCGGATGAATGTCGATTCCCATGGTGGTACCGCAGTCGTCCATGGTCGCCACGACGTCCTGCGCAATGTCCACCAGGCGCCTGGTGAGGTAGCCCGCGTCTGCGGTTTTGAGCGCCGTGTCGGCAAGGCCTTTACGCGCACCGTTCGTTGATATGAAGTACTCCTGAACCGTGAGGCCCTCGCGGAAGTTCGTTTTGATCGGCACGTCGATGATCTCGCCGCTGGGTTTCGCCATGAGTCCTCTCATCCCGGCAAGCTGTCGAATCTGCTGCTTGCTGCCGCGGGCGCCCGAACGGGCCATGACGTATATCGGGTTGAACCCCCCCTCGTTTTTCGCGAGATCTTCCATCATCATCTCCGCAACGGCCTCGTTGGCGAGGGTCCAGATGTCGATGATCTTATTATAGCGTTCCTCGTTCGTTATATACCCAAACTTGTAATCGTCTTCAATCTTCTTAACCTTCGCCTCATTTTCCTCAACAAGTTTATACTTCCCTAATGGAACAACTATGTCGGAAACCGATATGGTGGGAGCAAAGTACGTCGCATACTTGTACCCGGTCTCCTTGATATCGTCAAGGATCCTCACGGTCACATGGGAGCCGTACGACTTGAATATCTCAGAGATGATCCTGGAAAGGCGCTTGTCTCCCACGTTGTGGTTGACCAGCATATAACCCCCGGGAAGCATGCGGCTGAATATCAGCCTTCCCGCCGTTGTTTCAATGAACTCTCCTGCCTTCAGCTCTCGGACTTCAAGATTATCGCCTTCAGTTTCGCATCGCATCTTCCCGCCGTATTTGCCGACCATCTCCTCGTCGACGAGATACTTGATTTTCGAGCGTAAACGTATTTGCCTGAAATCTACTGCTCTCTGCACGTCGTTTTCATTGTCGAAGTATTTCACGTCATACTCGTCGGCGGCTTCATCGAGCATCGCAGTAAGATAATAGATGCCCAGCACGATGTCCTGCGTTGGCGTTACGATCGGCTCCCCGTTGGCCGGCGAGAGCAGGTTGTTCGTGGAGAGCATCAGGGTCCAGCACTCCAACTGTGCTTTGGGTGAAAGCGGCACGTGTACCGCCATCTGGTCGCCGTCGAAATCGGCGTTGTACGCATGACACACAAGGGGATGGAGTTTTATGGCCTTCCCTTCCACCAGAATCGGTTCGAAAGCCTGGATGCCCAGCCTGTGGAGCGTGGGGGCGCGGTTTAAAAGCACCGGATGTTCAGATATCACCTCCTCGAGAACTTCCCAAACCTCTGGCCTTTCGTTTTCCACCATTTTCTTGGCGGACTTGATATTCTGCACATAATCCTTGTCGACCAGCCGTTTCATTATAAACGGTTTGAAAAGCTCCACGGCCATTTTCTTCGGGAGTCCGCACTGATAAAGCTTTAGTTCCGGACCGATGACGATGACGGAGCGGCCGGAGTAATCAACGCGCTTTCCAAGAAGGTTCTGTCGAAAACGCCCCTGTTTTCCCTTCAGCATATCGGAAAGGGACTTCAACGGACGGTTCCCCTTGCCCTTGACGGCCCGCTTTCTGCGGCTGTTGTCGAAAAGCGCGTCCACGGCCTCCTGGAGCATCCGCTTTTCGTTGCGGACAATGATTTCCGGCGCACGAAGCATGAGAAGCCTCTTGAGGCGGTTGTTCCGGTTTATAACCCTGCGATAGAGGTCGTTGAGATCGGACGTAGCAAAGCGGCCGCCATCCAACTGGACCATGGGCCGCAGCTCCGGCGGGATCACCGGAACAGTATCGAGAATAAGCCATTCCGGCCTGTTTCCGGAGTCGCGGAAGGCTTCGATTATTTCCAGACGTTTGATGAGTTTTCTGTCCACCGTTTTCTTGGAATCTTTCGACACCTGGTCCAGGAGCTTTTCCCGAAGATTTTTCGCCTCTTCGTCCAAGTCTATCCGCGACAAAAGCTCCTTAACCGCGGCGGCCCCCATGTCGGCGATGAAAGTATCGCCGTATTTCTCGTAAAAATAATTATACTTGTCTTCATCTATCACCATCCCCTTTTCGAGGGTTTCATCCTCGGTGATTGCGTCACCGGGATCGATGATGACGTATTTTTCGTAGTAGAGTATCTGCTTCAACTGGTTCACCGTCATATCCAGGAGAAGACCGATGCGCGACGGGACTGAACGGTAATACCAGATGTGGGCCACCGGCGAAGCGAGTTCGATGTGCCCGCCCCGCTCGCGCCGTACCTTGTAATGGGTCACCTCGACGCCGCAACGGTCGCAGACGACGCCCTTATATCGAATCGATTTGAACTTTCCGCAGTAGCACTCCCACTCCTTGGTGGTCCCGAAAATCTTCTCACAAAAGAGGCCGTCCCTTTCAGGTTTGAGGGTCCTGTAGTTGATGGTCTCGGGCTTCTTTACCTCGCCGTACGACCATGAACGTATCATGTCCGGCGACGCGATCTTGATCTGAATGGAGTTGAAATCGTTAAAGTCTCTCATTCCCTTAAACCTTCGTTAAAATAGTGTACACAACGCGGGCCTCGGAGGCGCCTCCTGCCCGGTTTAAATATTCTGCAATTTATCCAGCATAATGCGCTTCTTCGGCTTGTTGTACCCTTCGCTCCACTCCGACAGGCTCACCTCATTCCCGTTCTCGTCGTAAATTTTCACATCCAGGGCGAGGCCGCGGAGCTCCTGGATCAGCACATTGAACGATTCAGGGATGCCCGGCGTAGTGGTGTTGATACCTTTTACAATCGCCTCGTATATCCTTGCCCGTCCGAGCATATCGTCGGATTTCACAGTGAGAAGTTCCTGAAGCGTATAGGCCGCGCCGTACGCCTCCAGGGCCCAAACCTCCATCTCCCCGAGCCGCTGGCCGCCGAACTGGGCCTTGCCCCCCAGGGGCTGCTGGGTCACAAGAGAGTATGGCCCGGTGGAGCGGGCATGGATCTTGTCGTCCACCATGTGTGCGAGCTTCAGCATATATATCTGGCCGCACATGACCCTGTTTTCGAAGCTCTTCCCGGACCGCCCGTCATAAATAACCGATTTGGAATTATCGGGTAGGTTCGCCTTCTTCATGTATTCCCTGATCTCGACCTCCGAGGCGCCGTCGAAAACCGGAGTCTCTGCTATGAACCCGAGTTTCTCGGCGGCCCAGGCAAGCTCAGCCTCGAGGAGCTGGCCCAGATTCATTCGGGACGGGACCGAAAGAGGATTGAGGACGATATCGACCGGGGTTCCATCAGGGAGATACGGCATGTCGTACTCGGGGACTATCTTCGATATGACGCCCTTGTTTCCGTGTCGGCCCGCCATCTTATCGCCCACGGAAATTTTCCTCTTGGTGGCGATGTAGACTTTTACGAGCTCTTCCACGCCGGGAGCCAGTTCGTCCCCGCTTTCGCGAGAAAAACGCTTCACGTCGATGATGATACCCTCGACCCCATTGGGGACCCTGAGGGAAGTGTCGCGCACTTCCCGCGCCTTTTCCCCGAAGATAGAGTGCAGGAGCTTGTATTCCGGAGTGAGGTCCTGCTCTCCCTTGGGTGTGACCTTGCCTACAAGGATATCATCGGGCTTCACAAAGGCGCCAAGCCTCACCACTCCGCCGCCGTCTAAGTCCCTGAAGGCTTTTTCGCTTAAGTTTGGAATGTCCCGGGTGATGGTTTCGCGCCCGAGCTTCGTTTCCCGTGCTTCCACTTCGAACTGCTCTATATGGATAGAAGTAAAAGTGTCTTCCTTCACAAGCTTTTCGGAAATAAGGATCGCGTCCTCAAAATTGTACCCCATCCAGGGCATGAAGGCCACCAGGATGTTCTTCCCGAGAGCGAGGCGGCCGTTGTTCGTGGCGGGTCCATCGGCCAGAACATCTCCGGTTTTCACGCGGTCTCCTTCTACCACCACGGGCTTCTGGTTGAAACAGGTCCCCTGATTGGTGCGCTTGAACTTCAAAAGCTCGTATGTATCGATATCGCCGCCGGAGGTTTTCACTTTTATCATCCCGGCGTCGACGTACACAACTTCCCCCGCCCTTCTGGCGATGACGAGGACGCCGGAATCGTAGGCAGCCGATTTTTCTATACCGGTGCCGACCAGGGGTATGTCCTCGGTGAGGAGCGGCACCGCCTGACGCTGCATGTTCGAACCCATGAGGGCCCTGTTCGCGTCATTGTGCTCAAGGAAGGGGATGAGACATGTCGAAACGGAGAATATCTGCGACGGCGCCACGTCCATATACTTGACATCCGTGGGTTTCATCGAAGGATAGTTGCCTCTGTTGCGGCAGATGATATGGTCCTTCTCGACGAAGAAACCTTTTTCGTCAAGGGGCTCGTTCGCCTGGGCAATGGATTCGTTGTCCTCCTCGTCGGCCGTGAGATATTCGATCTCCTCGGTGACCCTTCCGTTTTCAACGACACGGTAGGGCGTCTCTATGAAACCGTACTCATTGATACGAGCATAGGTGCTCATAGATACGATGAGGCCAATGTTCGGCCCTTCCGGTGTTTCAATGGGACACATCCTGCCATAATGGGAGGGGTGCACGTCACGCACTTCAAAACCTGCCCTCTCACGGGAAAGGCCGCCTGGCCCCAGGGCGTTGAGGCGCCTTTTGTGGGTGAGCTCAGCCAGCGGATTTGTCTGGTCCATGAACTGGGAAAGCTGGCTGGATCCGAAAAATTCGTTGATGACCGCCGTGATCGGCTTGATGCTGATGAGGGCCTGGGGCGTCACCACGTCCAAGTCCTGGATGGTCATCCTTTCCTTGATGACGCGCTCCATCCTCTGGAAACCGACTTTTATCTGATTGGAAAGAAGCTCCCCGACGGAACGGATCCGACGATTACCCAGGTGGTCGATGTCATCAACGCTGGTGAAGACCTCGATGTCCATCTTCTTCTTCGATCCGTCAATCGTGTATTCCTTTGAATCAAGGAACGACCTGTCCTCAGCGATGATATAGAGAAGGCTTTTTAGCGTGTAAATAATGTCGATTTCGGTGAGGATTTCCAGGTCCAGGACGCGCACATCTCCGATATTTTTCCTGATATCCTCGGACATGGTCTGCATGACTTTCAGATAGCTGTGCTTGTCCTTGCGGATAACCGAGGCTACCTTGTCGGCAATCTCCTTCAGGGCCTTGTTCCTTTTGATTTCCTCCCCGATTCCTGTCTTCTTCTTGAATTTGTGGATGCCGAATTTCTTGTTTATGATATAGCGCCCCACGGCGCCCAGGCTGTAGGTCCTTGGGTTGAAGAAAAGCCTGTTGAGCTCCGCCATGGCGTTGTCGATATTCCTCGGCTCGCCGGGGCGCATAATCTCGTGTATTTTTAATATCGCCTTCTGGGATATGGTGTATTCACCGCCCACGCCGTTGACCAGCTCCATGTCTTTATCGAGTGAATTGACGAGGAAGGAGTCGTCCTTATTGTTGGGGAACTCAATGATCTCGACTTTGGCGACGTTTTCTTCCTTGAAACGGTCAACAACATCGATGTTGATCCGCTCTCCGGCGCTTATAATGATTTCTCCGCTTTCACCGCTTACAACGTCGGCGGCGACACGCCGGGCATTTAGCTCCTCAAATGCTTTTTCGCTATTAAGTAAGACGGTGCGGGTGGGGTAAAAAAGCTTAATAATTGATTCGTTAGTTTCATATCCAAATGCACGCATGAGAAGGGTGGCTGAAAACTTCTTTTTACGGTCGATCCGCGCGATGAGATATCCTTTCTTGTCCATTTCGAATTCCAGCCAGGAACCCCTGTCGGGAATCACACGGGCGTTATAAATACGCTCGACTTCGTCATAGAAGAAGAAAATTCCAGGGGAGCGGTGAAGCTGGTTTACCACCACACGCTCGGCACCGTTTATAATGAAGGTGCCCCGCGATGTCATGAGGGGTATATCGCCCATGTACACGGTCTGTTCTCGGACCTCCATGCTGTCTTTCTTGATAAGGCGTATGGTGGCCTTCAGGGGAGCGGCAAAGGTGACGTCCCGTTCTTTGCATTCCTGTTCGGAATACTTCGGCTCGCCGATTTCGTAATCGATAAACTCGAGTACCACGTCCTCATGGGGGCTCTCTATTGGAAAAATCTCCTCGAAAACTTCCTGGAGACCCTGGGTTTTCCTTTTTCGGAGTTCAAGGCCGGCCTGTAGGAACCAGTCGTAGGACTGAAGCTGGACCTCGATGAGGTTTGGAAGATCGATATGGGCCGTTATTCTTCCAAAGTCGACAACATTTCCGGGTTTTTGCATAAACGATCCAACCTAAATTATATTAGGCAACCTCTAATTATTGGGTTTTCCCGCCCGCCGAAGGCGGCCGAAAAAACCTAAGTGCTGAGTTTGCCTGCGGTTACAATTTATGGGAATCTTAAAAATTAAATTTTTAAGATCCTCATCAGACTATTGTAAGCGAGATAAAAATCATTCACGGGCGTTTAAGGGATTCAAATGGGGCACCCTAAAAAGTATCTGGCCATTCCCCTGCCGGCACATATCTTCGGCAATAATCGCTTTCCCCATCAATAATCCCTGAAAAAAATGAGACAAGTTAAGGCCCACATAAAGGAAAAAACCGCGCTCCCGACGCAACGCCTGGGGCGGGAAAAAATCATATAGACACCGATAGGTTTGACTGACACGCAACCAAACCTATCGGCACTATCAACTGAGCTGTTGTAAAAAGACCAGGCCTGAACTTATTTAAGTTCAACAGTGGCCCCGACTTTCTCAAGAGTTTCCTTGATCTTGGCGGCCTCTTCCTTGGACGCTTTTTCCTTTACGGTCTTTCCACCGGCCTCGACAAGTTCCTTGGCTTCCTTGAGCCCCAAACCGGTGATAGCGCGGACTTCCTTGATGACTTCGATCTTCTTCTCTCCGAAGCTCTTGAGGATGACGTCGAACTCGGTCTTCTCTTCGACAGCCTCGGCGGCGGGACCTGCGACAGCCGCCGCCACCGCCACCGGAGCGGCCGCGGAAATCCCGAATTTTTCCTCCATAGCCTTCACAAGCTCGGCGGCCTCAACGACGGTGAGATTCCCTATCGCATCGAGCAGTTCTTCTGTGGACAATTTAGCCATTGTTTTTCTCCTTATACTTAGTGATCTTCTATCAAGTTAATACGGTCGTTGCCGTAAAAACCTATAAGGGGGAAAGCATGGTATTCAAAACTCAACGGTCATCGACCGAATTCGATAATGAATAACAAACCTCTGAAACCCTTACCATTCCTTATTAATTTCCGCTTCGTACGCACGGTACGATATCACGGTTGTGCAAAACGCGGCCTGTCAAGCCGCCGAGATGTACATTATAAACCCTGCTTCTCCGCCACGGCGTTGATGCCCCGAGCGAGCGCGGCCATCACCTGGTTTATCCCCGTAGCCACCCGGGTAAGAGGCGCGTTTATCATCATCATCACCTGGGACAGGACCACTTCCTTAGAGGGCAGGTCGGCGATCATATCGACCTGGGCGGCGTCGTATACCACGTTTTCCATCACCCCGGCCCTGATGTTAAACTCGGCAAATTCCTTTTTGAATTCTTTGAGTATCTTGGCGGCGGCGCTGATATCCTCGCTCATGAAGGCGACGGCCGTGGGCCCCTTCAGATGTTCATCCACAGCGACAAGCCCGGACCGTTTCAGGGCCAGACGGAACAGGTTGTTTTTTACCACCTTGTATTCGATTCCGGCGGCGCGGAGCTTTTTCCTCAGGACGCTCAGGTCCTTGACCTTAATACCGCTGTAATGAGTGAGGATGATATTTTTCCGCTCGCCCAGCTTTTCGGCGAGACCGGCCACTTCATCAACCTTGTATTGTTTGACCATATCCGTTATATCCCCTTGTGGTTGATTTTTATTCCAGGCCCCATCGTCGAGCATATATGCACCGACTTTATATAGTTGCCCTTCGCGTCCGAGGGCTTGTCCCTCACCACCTGGTTGAAAAACGCCTTTATGTTTTCCTCAATTTTCTGTTCATCGAAGGACATCTTGCCGACTCCGACATGGATGACCCCGGTCTTATCGGCCTTGTATTCTATGCGCCCGCCCTTGAGCTCTTTAACGATACCTTTGATGTCGTCTGTCACCGTACCAGCCTTGGGCTTGGGCATAAGACCCTTACGCCCAAGCATGGGGCCGAGCTTCCCCACTTCTTTCATCATGTCCGGGGTCGCCACTACGGCCTGAAAATCAAGCCACCCCCCCTTGATCTTTTCAATGACGTCATCTGCTCCGACAAAGTCGGCGCCGGCTTCCCGGGCTTCCTTCTGTTTGTCCCCCTTGCAGATGACCAGGACCTTGACATCTTTGCCGGTCCCATAGGGAAGCGTCACCGCACCCCGTACGTTCTGCAAGCTCTTGTGTACGACCTTGACGCCCACTTCCACGGTTTCGTCGAAATTCGCATACTTGACCTCCCTCATGAGCCTTACGGCATCGATGAGGTCGTACAATTTCTTTTTGTCTACCCTGGATTTCGCATCAACAACCTTTTTCCCGTGTTTCATGACACATCCTCGATATGGATCAACTTTTTTAGGGGACCGCAAAAATTAAGTTTTTTAAGATTCCCAATAATTGTAACTACTGGCAAATTCATCACTCTGGTTTTCCGCATACCTTCAGCGCGCGGAAAACCCTGAGTATTAGAGGCTGCCTTAATGTCTTACAGTTCGGGTTCGATACCCATCGACTTTGCGGTGCCCGCAATAATCTTTATCCCGGCGTCAATATCATTCGCGTTGAGGTCCTGCATCTTCAGCGTTGCGATCTCTTCAAGCTGTTTGCGTGTGATTTTACCTACTTTCGTTTTGCTTGGATCGCTCGACCCCTTTTCGAGCCCCGCGGCCTTCCTTACCAACACCGATGCCGGAGAGGACTTCACTATAAACGTGTAGGTCCTGTCCTCATACACCGAAATTACGACGGGGAGAATGGTGCCGGTCTGGCTTTTGGTCCTGTCGTTAAACGTCTTGCAGAATTCCATGATGTTTAAGCCATGCTGGCCCAGGGCCGGCCCCACCGGGGGCGCCGGGGTCGCCTGTCCGCCGACAATCTGGAGCTTGATTTCCACGAGTATTTTCTTTTTCTTCTTTGGAGCCATGTCGAAATTCCTTTTCTTCTATATTATAAATGATAACAGTAACAACAATGCCGACCCGTGCACCAATTTGTCCGGTTCGGAGGCCGTCAAATTTTTCCAACCTGCAAAAAATCCAGTTCCACCGGAGTTGCCCTGCCGAAAATCTCCACTTTCACGCGGAGCCTCCCCTTTTCAGGGAATACCTCCTCAATGGTCCCGCTGAAGTTGCTAAAAGGTCCGTCAATGACTTTGATGTGTTCCCCCACGGAAAACTCCATGGCGACCGACACCTTTTCCTTGACTTTCTGTTCACCCGCATGCTCAAAGAGATTGCTTACTTCGCTCCGGGAAAGCGCTTTGGGTTCAAAAGTACCCTTGCTGTAATCGAAAACCCCCAGGAAATTAGTCACGCCCGGAGTGTCCTTGACGAGCTTCCGAACATCGTCGTTGAGAACAACCTCAATGAGAATGTATCCCGGAAAAAATTTCCTGGACTTCATGCGCTTTTTTCCGTCCTTGATCTCGGGAACGTCCAGTGTAGGAATTTTTATTCTGAAATCCCTCTCATTCTCCAAACCGAGGTTCATAAGTTTTTTCTCTATCGCCAGCTTGACCTTGTTTTCGTGGCCGGAATAGGTATGTAGAACGTACCACTCTTTTTCCATATTGTTATCTCACTATCATCCCGATAATATGGTTCAAAAAGAAATCGACAAAAGCGAGAAACACGGATACAATAACGAGCGTTACGATCACAACGATGGTGAAATTGCTCACCTCGTCCTTCTCGGGCCATGTGACCTTCTTCAGTTCCTCCCTGGATTCCCGGACAAATTCAAAAATCTTCATGGGCATGATACCTTATAAATGAAGTTGGAAAGCTCCGGCCGCGACCGCCTCAGGCCTTCGTTTCCTTGTGCAAGGTGTGTTTATTGCAGAATTTGCAGTACTTCATCACTTCAAGTTTGCCCGTCTGCGTCTTTTTGTTCTTCGTGATGGAATAATTACGGCGTTTGCAATCCTTGCATGATAACAGAATAATATCGCGCATTGGCTTGACCTTTAATTTAAATTATTGTACGCTCAACTTCACATACGGGGCGGTGCAACCATCACCGCCCCGCCGCAGCCGACTCCCCAAATGCTCGCGCAAACTCAACCCTTTGAGCAGAATCGTTCCGTTCGATGTAATTTTTAGGGATATTAATCAAGGAAAAAGATAAAACCCCTGGATCCGAACCGGCATGCGAAAGCCGGTCCCGCTACACGCATAGCCCACGACCAGAATCGAACTGGTGACCTTTTGCTTACCATGCAAATGCTCTCCCGACTGAGCTACGTGGGCACACATGGAGACAAAATATTAAAAAATGGGGTTTTTAAGTCAATATTTTTTTCTTATTCAATTCATTAATTTAAAAAAACGCCTCCTGACAGAAGAAGACGTTTTTTTGTGTATTAATTGAACAATTATTCTATTCCCGTATATCATCCACCACAAAGGCGGGGATATCCTCGCCGTGGAGCTGTCTCCTGAGCCTCATGGCCTCTCTTCGAGACGGAAGTGCCGTAATTCTTATTTTATAGAGGTCCCCGTCCCGTATAATCGTCACCGGATTCCTTGTCATGCCCTCAATTCTGCTTTTTAGCCTCTCGGCGTTGTTTCTGGAATAAAAAGCCCCTGCTTGAAGAGAGACCCTGCCGCCTCCCCGGGGCGAATCATCATCGGAGACGCTGTCGTCATCGATACCTCCCACACCTTCTATCTCATCGGCGGCAGCCTTGCGGGAAGCCCGGCCGTTTTGCCCCTTCTCGAGGACGGTAATCCCCACGCCGACAGTGCCGGCCCCGAGCATGTCGAGTCTCTTGGCTGCGCCATAGGAAAGGTCGATAATCCTCCCACCCCGGTAAGGGCCGCGGTCGTTCACCCTGACCTTTACGGTCCTGTCATTTTCGAGATTTTTCACCTCCAGAAGCGTACCGAAAGGCAGTGTCTTGTGGGCCGCCGTGAGTTCGTTCATATTGAAACGCTCTCCGGAGGCGGTGAGCTTGCCGTGGAAGGCCCTTCCATACCATGACGCCTCGCCCTTTTGGTAGAATTTTTCACTCCTCCCGGCATGGCCCTCAAAGTCCTCGGGGTCATCACCGGCCAGGTCATCTCCAATTGAAGCTTCTCCAGATCCGGATCTCAGGGTTGGGGCGCCCTGCTTCCTGGAGCGGTCTCTCCTCGGCGCGACGGCATCATTTCCCCTGTCATCTTCCCCGTAGTAAAAATCGCTCTCTTCCGCCTTCTCCGTCCGCTGGTCGGTCCTGGTTTCGCGGAAACCATCTCGTGTCATTGTTCTGGCCGGCGCGCAGGCGGTGATGAATACGAAAAATAGAATCATCGCCAGCAACAGCATAAGTCCGGTGATAACATAACGCATGGTACGGTCCTCCCACATAGTACTATCCTTTATTTCGGAAGGAACACATTATGTCCTGAAGGATTTTTTTCGTGGATTGCTACAGGTCGTCCGAGATCGATTTGATCATCCTTTGTACGTCCATGATATCGTGCTCGAGCTTTTCCATGTTGTGAATTCTCCGCTCTTCCCGGGCCTTTCTGAACTTTCGCTCCAGGACCTCCAGACCGGATATCAGGCCTTCCATTTCGCGTTCCAAGCCCGGGGCATCCTTCATTTTCCCATAGTCGGCGTCTGTGCTTTCCATGGTATCCAGGTCGATGATTTCACCCCACCGGGGCACTATGGGGTCGTAGCCGAAATGTTCCTTCACCGAGCCCGCAAAGGCCAGGGACGCCGATTCCTCGCCGTGGACCACAAAAACCTTGAGTTTGCCGTTTTTTATGGAACTCATCCAGGAAAGAAGCCCGTCCCGGTCGGCGTGGGCGGAGAAACCGCCAAGGGTGTGGATTTTCGCCCGGACCGCCACGTCCTCGCCGAGGATCCTCACCTTCTTGTTGCCGTCCACAAGGAGTCGTCCAAGGGTCCCTTCGGCCTGATACCCGACGAAAATAACTGAGGATTCATGGCGGTAGAGATTGTTCAGAAGATGATATTTAATTCGCCCGGCGTTGCACATACCGCTGGCTGAGATGATGATGGCGCCCCTTGCCTCCTCGTTGAGGCGCTTCGATTCGGCGGTCTCCCTCGTATAGTTGAGGTTTTTGAATTCCAGGGGATTGTCGCCGGAGAGGATGATCTTCATCGTCTCTTCGTCGAAGCAGTCCCTATTCATCTTGAATATCTCGGTGGCCGATATGGCGAGGGGAGAATCGATATAGACCGGGATTTCCGGTATGGCCCCTTCCTTGAAGAGCCGCCCGAGGGTAAAGACGATTTCCTGGGTTCGCTCTATGGCGAAGGACGGGATTATTATATTACCCCTAAGATTGTGCGACTCATTGATGATGTCTTTGAATTCTTTGTACGTGTCTTCTTTGCTTCTGTGAAGCCTGTCGCCATATGTGGACTCGATTAAAAGCACGTCGGCCTCGTCTACGGTTTCCGGGTCCTTAATGAGGACCTGGTCGCTGGAGCCGACATCGCCGGAAAAGACAAGCTTCACCGTCTTTCCCTTTTCCTCCACCCAGAGTTCAATAAAGGAAGAACCGAGTATATGGCCCGCATCGCGGAACCTGGCCTTCACGCCGGGGACTATATCGACCATATCGCCGTAACTCACGGGAACGAAGCGCCTGAGCGACTCCTCGGCATGCTCCACGGTATAGAGGGGTTCAACCGCCTCTTTCTCGGCACGTTTGTTCTTTTTGTTTATCCACTTCGTGTCCGATTCCTGTATGTGGGCGCTGTCGGGGAGCATTATGGAACAGAGGTCCACGGTGGGCTTCGTGGCGAATATCTGGTTCGTATAACCGTCCTTCACCATCTTCGGAATAAGGCCGCTGTGGTCTATGTGGGCATGGGTCAGAAGGAGCGCGTCAATTTCCTTCGGGGCATAGACGGTTTCCATGTAGTTTCGCTCACGAAGCGCCCGGTTACCCTGGAACATGCCGTGGTCCACCATAATGGTGAAGTTGTCGGTTTTGACGATATGGCACGATCCGGTGACGCTCCTCGCCGCCCCGACGAATTCAATCTTCATATCGGTCCCTCCTCGCCCCCGCCGGGGGCGCCGCCGTTTTTTACGTCCGTGCGGATCTCCCCGTCCACCAGGGTGACGGTCCGCTCCGTTTTCCCGGCAATCTCCCCGCTGTGGGTCACTATGACGATCGTTGTGCTCTTCTCCTTTCCAAGGTCAAAGAGGATGTCGATGAGCTTTCTTGAGTTTTCGCTATCAAGGCTCCCCGTGGGCTCATCGGCCAGGATGATTTCGGGCCCCCCAATGAGGGCCCTGGCCACTGCGATACGCTGACACTCCCCGCCGGAAAGCTCCGAGGGCTTGTGATGTGAGCGGTCCGCCAGGTCGAATCTATCGATCATCTCCATCGCCCTGGCCCGGGTCTGACGCTTTCCCATTCTTCTAATAAGGAGGGGGAACATGACATTTTCCAGGGCCGTAAACTCCGGTAGAAGATTGTGGAGCTGGAAAATGAAGCCTATATGGAGATTGCGGAAATCGGAAAGGTCTTCCACGGAAAAGCTTGATACATCCCTGCCTTTAATAACAAGATTGCCAGCCTGGAATCCGTCGAGGCATCCCATGATGTTTAGCAGCGTCGATTTCCCCGCCCCGGAGGGGCCGACGATTGAGACAATCTCACCCCGACTTATGCCGAGAGAGACATTTTTAAGGACCCGCAGGGCGTTCCTGCCGTATCCATAGATTTTTTCAAGTCCCTCCACTCTAACTATTTCGGAGCGCCCCATAACCGCACCCTACTCGTACCGGATTGTTTCAACAGGACGAAGTCGCGAAGCATGCCAGGAAGGAAAGATGGCCGCCACGGTGGAAAGAAATACCGCAAAAATCGAAATAAGAACCACGAATTCAGGATTTACCTCCGTGGGAATGGAATCGATATAATAGACATTTTTGGGGACCAGAGAGACATCCTGCCACAGGGCGGGAGCCATGCGGCCACCCAGGACCATGTTCACCAGGTCTATGAAAAAATTTGCCGCCCCGTAAAAGCCACCCATGATTACATTGATTTTCACTTCTACCCACTTGATGATGGCCTCGAGATTCAGGGCCGCCGCCAGCCCGAAGACGACGCCGCTCAGCGCCCCGGCGACCCCGATTAGGAACCCCTCAAGAATAAATATCACCATGATGGAAATGGGACGGGCACCCATCGATTTTAAAATTCCAATTGCCTTGCGCTTTTCCATGACCACCATGACCAGGGTGCCCATGATAGTGAATCCCGCCGATATGATGACAAGAAAAAGGATGATGGTCATGATGAGCTTTTCGAGGCGGAGCGCGTAAAACAGGTTCTGGTTCCTCTGTTCGGCCGTCTGGACATCGTACTCATAGCCGACACGTTCCCGGATCTTCGAAGCGAGGGCGTCCATTTTATAGATATCGTTGATTTTAATGCCGATTCCCCAGGCGATATTGCCCATCTCGTAGAGGTCCTGTGTCGCGGGGAGGGAGAGTATTACAAGCTTGGTGTCAAACTCGTAATAACCTGTCTTGAAAAAACCGGCCACTCTGTACGACCCTATGCCGGGATGGATTCCGGTTTTCGCCGTGAGCCTCCCTTTGGGGACAATGACTTCTATCACATCGCCCTTTCGCATGTTGTAGTTCCACGACATCTCTATGCCCACAAAAACATCGCTTTTTTTCTTGAACTCCTTCTCGCCGTCTTTGATGAACTTTTTCACGTCGCCGGGCATATCGCCGGGTCTTCCAATACCGCGGATCACCACCGGCGATATGTACGATTTGTAGCGAAGAAGCCCCTGTCCCTGAATGAAGGGCGTCACGGAACGTATGCCGCCGATGTCCCTGACCCTGTCGATGAGCGCCCCATAATTGCGGATGCCCTCTCCGGAATCGGTCGCGAAAGCGTTGGTGATGGTGATGTGGGAATCGACATCGAGGATTTTGTCTTTGATCTGGCTCTGGAAGCCGTTCATGACCGAGATCACCACGATGAGCATGAACACGCCTATAAAGACGATAAAGATGGAAAGCAGGGTGTTGAAAGATATGAAACCCTGGCTTTTTTTCGCCTTCAGATACCTGAATCCGATGAAAAGTTCGTATAAGCTCATTCGTGTGGTTCTCATTCCAGGTTCCATTGAACAATCTGAAAAAGCCGGTTTTTGTCAATATATATTACCCGGACAAAAAAAAAACTTGAGAAGATGCAAGCCCTCTGCATCCATACAATTCAGGGTCCCCAAGCGCCCGGAAAACTTAAAGATCGCAGGAGATATTTCGATGAAACAGATCATCACCATCTGCACCATGATCGTCCTCGCCTGTACAATGGCCAGGGCAGAAAACACCAGGGTAACCATAAGGACTAACTACGGCGAAATCCAGGTTGAACTTTTCAACGAACAGGCCCCGGCGACAGTGAAAAATTTTCTTAGCTACGTCGACCGCGGTTTTTACAACGGCACAATCTTCCATCGGGTCATTCCGAATTTCATGATTCAGGGGGGCGGCTACACGCCCGGCATGGTCGAGAAGGCCACAATGGCGCCCGTACGTAATGAAGCGGGAAACGGACTGCCGAACCGCAGGGGTACCCTCGCCATGGCGCGCACCATGGACCCCCACAGCGCAACGGCCCAGTTCTTCATTAATGTGGTTGATAATCCCTTTCTTAACTACCGATCACCGGACCCCAGGGGATTCGGCTACTGCGTCTTCGGAAGGGTGATCTCCGGCATAGATGTAGTAGACAGGATAAAGTCAGTGGCGACAAAAAACGCCGGGTTACACCAGGACGTGCCTGTGCGGGATGTTGTGATAAACTCAATCGCCAGAAAATAAAATCGAGGGCGACGTACATGGTTGCCCTCTGGGAGTTAGAACAACAGCGCGGACATTCTTAAGAATAGTCTTTCCCGGAGGGCACCCCAATATTTAAAAATTGATTACGCGGAGAAAATGTTTAGGTTTTCTCGTCCGCCTTCGACGACCAGAAAAACCCGAGTGATGACTTTACAGACAGTTACGATATTTCCAGAATAAAAATTTTATTTTTTTTTTAGAGTTTCCCTCAAATATCTATTTGACGAAACTCTTTTTCCGTGATAACTTTTTTTATAAGATTGGCGCTTTCCCCCCAATTCGACTTGCAACCGGGGAATTGCAGACAATATTCGCATTCTTGGGCCAACACCGATAACCTGTCCTTTATAATATCATGTCCGAACAAATTCAAACCATAACCGACAAACTGCAATTCAAGGAAATTTTTTATAAATATTTTATTGGAAGCGAAATTTTTCTCAAGGCCAAAAACGGGGACTTAAAAATCAAGTTCCTGGGCTATTCGAGCGACCAGGTCGCCTTTAAGATCCCCCTCATTAAGAACCTTTCCGGGACATGTCTCATTTTCGTCCGGCACGAAAACAGCATTATCTACGCCCAGTTGAAATTCCTTGAAAAACAGGAAGACGATTCCTTCGTCTTTTTCCCTATGAAGATGCAGCTTATAACCATTGAACGGCGCGAAGACCGCAAAACCATAACTGTGGAAGGGACCGGGAAAAAGATCATCTATGTGACCAATATCATCTCCGACTTCATCATGGAAAACACCCTCTCCATGGAAACGAAGAAGCTCGACAGAATAAGGGAGGCCCTCAAGGACGATATTGAAAAGCATTTCCCCTACATCAAAATATTCTTTTTCAACGAAGGAACGAGCGATCCCCGGATGAAGCATTTTTCCAATATGAACAAGCCGATTTTCATCCCCGACATACGTAAAAAGCCGAGAGAGCAGGAGATGGCGGAATATAACAACTACATAAACAATATTTACTCGAAGGATTACTATCTGCAGAACAGGAAGCAATATATCTCCGAAATATCGGTACCATTCCTGTTCCGCACCAAGATCCCCTACGGATACATCCAGGTGAATGGCATCGTCCCTATGCCGGACTCTGTCATGTCCATTATTAAGAAAATTGCCGCAAGTTGCGACGACATCATATCCAGGACAAAGCTTTTTCCCGTATCCGAAGAAAAGCTTCTGGTTTCGGACATTTCACGCAATGGCCTCGGCATTGTATTCAAGAACAGGATGTTCATCCGTTACTTCAAGGAGAAGTGCCAGGTTTTTTTCGATTTAATGCTCCCTGAAGGGAAGAAAGCTTCGGTCCATGCCGAGGTGCGTAATATCACCCTAATGGAAAATAAAATCATAAAAATCGGCTGTGAGATAAGGGAGATGGACGCCCTGAGTGAAGTCAACTTTGAGGAGTTCCTCGAATCTACCGGCCAGAAGGAAGAATAATTTTCACTGGAGTGTTCGGTTCTCTTCTTCCCGCGCACGGACAGAGAAAGGGCAGGTAGCACAGGCGTGGCGGCACAGCTCCATGTACCTTTCCGTATCGCCCGAGCGCAGGGCGGATGCGGCCTCGCGGCATGTCTTCGATTGTGCGGCGCATCCACCATCGTCGACCCCGGCGCAGAGGGTGCTGATAAACTCACATATCCGGGCCACGGTTTCTGAGTCGAAAGCGCCCCTTGTTTCCAGCATGGCGATGCAATTCTGCCGGGCCAGGGCGCAGAGGACCCCCTGCCTGTAGAGTTCCTTCTTGTTATCGGACCCCATCTTTGAATACCCCTCTGTCTTTAATCAAGCTTCTCGAACTTACCCGACTTAACTGAACGGTACGCCGCATCGACCATCATCATCTCCCTCCGTATTCTTTCGATGGGGGGGCGCCATGGCCTCCTTTCAACGTAATCTTCTATAAAGGCCCGGTGCATCGCCTTGAATCCGAGAAAAGAAAAAGGGCTGAAAAAGGCTTTTTTATTCTTTCTTCCGTAGAGCGAACTATACAGCCCGTTGCTTTCGAATGTGATGACCCCTTCGGTGCCGTAAATTTTGGAAAGCCCCATGCCCCGGAAGCGGTTGGGAATGCGCCAGGAGTGAAGGAGCTTACCCACGGCGCCGCCTTCGAATTGCACGAGCATCATCATCGTATCTTCGAAAGGGACCCTGGTGTCATAGTCGACGCCGGGCTTCAGCGCCAGCACCTGCCGCGGTCGCGCCCCGGCGAGGGACACAAGGGCGTTAACCCAGTGGACGCCTCCCTCCAGAAGGGCCCCGCCCCCCATCATCTCCGCATTGGTGCGCCATCCGGAGATATCATCGCGATTGGTCTTTGTAATCTCCACATAGAGCACCCTGCCAATGTGGCCCGCGTCGATCCATTCCCTCATCCTGCTGATGGCGGGCTTGTAATAATAGTTTTCGGCGACGGCGCAGCGAACCCCGCTCCATGAAACCGCTTTCTCGATCGACGAAAGCTCTTTCAGGTTTCGCGTAACGGGCTTCTCGATGATGATGTCCTTGCCGTTTTTCGCGGCGAGGACCGCAAGCTCCGCATGATACGCGTGGGGAGTGGTAATGAAGGCGATATCGAAATAATCGGAGCAGAGTGCCTCTTCATAGCTTCCGAAGTAGTTAGTGCCTTTGAACATTTCGGCCCACTTCTTCGCTTTTGAAATCTCCCGGCTTGCGAAGCAAAGATCGATCTTCCTGTACAATTTTTTCAGCATTTTCGCATGTCTGGAGGCGATCTCCCCGCAACCCAGGAAGCAGATCCTCGGCAGTATCTTTTTCATATCAGGCATTCCCTCGTGATGATTGTCCCGCCAGGAGGGCAGAGACCCGTAAGGCATTCGCCGCGATGGTGAGGCTGGGGTTTACCGATCCCCCGGAGGGCATAAAGCTCGCGTCCAAGACATAGAGGTTTTTCACACCCCATACCCTGCAATCCGGATCGAGGACTGATGTATCGCGGTTTTTCCCGAAACGGCAGGTCCCAATGGCGTGTGAAAACGTGTCTATGGGAAAGCAGTATACAGGGATAGCGCCAGCTTTCAACAAAATCCGTTTCGCGGCGCCATAGAGGGACTTCCTGGCAGCCAGATCGCGCGCCGTGTACCGGTGGTAAACGCGAAGGGCCGGCATGCCGAACTTGTCTTTCGCGGTGATGTCCACATAGGCGCGGTTTTCGTACTGCGAGGTATCTTCCGCGATACAGAGGAGATTCAGGAGAAACTCAGACGCAAAGGCGGCTATATTCTTAAGGCCGAAAGGCACATTGGCTTTCATCACCCCCTTTTCCGGCGTGTGGATTTCCTGTATCATCCCCCACCCCCCGGCGGGGCCTTTTTTCTTCTCCGGATCTCCGAAGTAGTAATCGGGGATAGACACCTGCTTGTGGAATTTCCCCTCGGGGTTTGTGCGCACTGCTGAAATGCCGCTCACCACACCATTGGCATGGCGCATGAGGTGTCTGCCAATGAGGTCCCCGGCGGGGACCACCCCATCAATGCCTGATGAGAGTAAAAGATGGGGGGTCGAGAGGGCGCCGCAGGCGAGGAGGATATTCTTCGCCTTTATTTCGCGGCGTGCCCCCGTCGACTGGTCCACCAGCTCCGCCGAAACAGCCCTTCCCCGTTCAACATTGATTTTCACCGCACGCGTATTTGCAATCACTTCAGCGCCAGCCTTTATAGCGTCTGGAAGGACTACAACGGAAAGGTCGTTCTTCGCTTCAATTTTGCAGAGATAGTGGTCGCAGGTATGGCAGAGGATGCACTTTCCCTTTCCGCAGTCCCCGCAGAAGTTAATCGCCATGGGAATGTGGAAGGGATGGAGGCCAAGCTTCGAGGCCGCATCAAAAATCCTTTGAGATGGCGCGGAGTAAGGCGGCGCCTTCTGGGAAAAATCCCCTTTGCGCGGCGGCCCGGTGATATCGTCCTTCCCGTTTCCCGCGACATGCTGGAGCGCCTCGGCCTTGTCATAATAAGGCGCAATGTCCCGATACTGTACGGGCCATGCAGTGGCTTTGTCGCGACCGTCGGAATCGGGCAGGGGCGCTCCGAGAAAATCGTCCTCGCGCATCCGGAAAGCGGCGGCGCCGTAGAATGTGGACATGCCCCCTACGGTATCGTCGGGCCAGTATTCATCAAGCTTCCCCTTCTTCTGGTTGATAAGGACGGGCGTGTGCCCCCGGTAGATGGGGTCCACAAGGTGAAGGCGCTCCTCGTCCCAGCAGGTATCGTCGCGACGCACCCAGATGCCGCGCTCAATCACAACCACGTCCTTGCCGGCCCTTGCGAGGTTGTAAGCCGCGAATGCGCCGCCGAAACCGCTTCCAATTATAAGATACTCGCAGCTTTTCCGGTGTTTCATATCAGACAAAAGGCCAGACCTGTTTCTGATAGGCCCTCACGAAGAGGAATACGAAAGCACCCCCCTCCAGAAGCCAGGTCCAGGCCTGCATATAGGTGCCTTTGAAGGCGACCCATCCCGAATGACCGGTATCGGCCCAGAGGTTGATGGTAAATCGGCGCTTCCAGGGCATAAGGAGAGGCAGGCCCACAGAGCTCGGCATATCGGCCAGAAAATGGATGATGAGGCTCGCAAGCCCCAGAGTGGCCCATCCGACGTTTATCGGCGCCAGAATAAGCGCCACGACAGCGGCGAAGATCAGGGAATGCGACCAGGTGCAGTGAAATGAGTCCTTCGCGATCTTCAACCAGATGGGGATAACGTCGAGGTTTGGAAGCCAATGGGCAACAAAGGAAACTATGATGGCCTCGGCGGAGAAAGCCTCGATTCTGCCGCCGGTCAATTCCGGGGCATAAGAAGACACGGCAAGGGCGACAGCAACATGTCCCAACTGCATTATTTTTTCTCCTCGTAGAAATTGATTTTCAGGAATTCTTCCCTGGCCTTCTGCGCATATGGGTCAAAAAGCATGGCGACGCCCATACCGGGGAACCAGCATAGAAAAAGAAGAAAAACCCCCTGGCCTACAGTGAAAGGTCGGGCAGGATTTTCGAAGATGAGGATGATGAGGATGGCGAGCACTCCGCCAATCATGAGGGCAAGTAACGGTGTTCTTTTCAGCATATATCTTCCTCTTTCAATGATACAGGTCCACGGCCGCTTTCAAAGGCGGCGTGGTGAACTGTGAGATAATGGTAACTTATGAAAACAATTCTTTCCAGCAGGCCTTCGGAAGACAGTAACATAAGCGCCGGGCCTGTCAGCAATTGCAGTTTAAGGAAACACAAAAATATAATTTTTAGAAGTCCACATAATTTTTCAACAAAAATATAGTAAGATAAGGGCGCCTTTTCGGTTCCGCCGGGATACAGGGCAATTTTTGATGGTTTTGAAGGGTCAGGGGGTTTTTTTTAGCAGTTTGTGGGGTATTCCCCAGCATAACAGGCAACACACAACCCCTTCCGTCTCAAATTTCTTAATCGCGTAATCATAATAGGGATAGTTATCACCTTCATTACCTCCCGGAGTGAATATGATGTCAAGATAGTTGTTTATCGCATAAGCCACAATAAAAGAAACCGACAACTTATGCACCTTGCGCACATCAATAAAAAACTCATACTCATCCCCCCGAATAGTGATATGAAGCCTCCTCCACTCCGACCTATCCCGCGGAGGCTGATACCTCACACGGCCCCATAGTTTAAGCTGGTCCTTTCGCCGCCTTGCAAAATGGTTTACTAATGCCGATATAAGCTCCTTTCTGCCAATGTTCAACCGTTTTTCGGCTCTGGCAAGTTTTGCCGCATCCTTCGCGCAGATATGTATGGTAGTTTTCACTTTCATGGGCCCTCCGCAAACCATATGTTCTCACCTGCACATACGAATAACAGGGCCAAAATAGTAAAAATTTTTGTTTTTCCTCGAAAATTGCGAAGGCCGCTTCAGCGTCTTCCTTTGATAAGCTCGTACTTTTTTTATTTCCCAAGCAAACCATCATACGGGTGAACCTTAAATTGTATACTGCAAAACTCTCACTTATGTTTCCAGCCCGTCTTCTACGGGCGGTAAAACTTAAATTGGAGGTTGCCACAAAATATACTTGCTCTCGAAATCGCACAGATGTAGTCTGGCGGAGCGTTCCCATTATCATTGGAGGAATTTAATGAAAAACTATTTTATATTGCTACCAGCTTTGATCCTGCTTTTCGGCGTTGGATGTAAGGGGGGTAAATACAGCGACATCAACGATGCACTGAACGATCTTATTAAAATGCAGGAAACATATGTTACGGCAATTCAGAACGCTCAGAACGCTGGCGATGTCGCCAAAGCCATCGAAAGGTATGCTGATAATTTCATCAAATTAAAGCCCCGAATCGAATCTTTCGAGAAGAAGTATCCTGAATTGAAACTTTCAAAAGAACCTCCCGAAGAGCTGAAGGAGAACTTTGATCGACTTCAAAAGTCAGCCGAGAAACTTGCCACAGCTTCGATGTCGATGCTCAAGTACCTGGAATCGCCGGAAGTCCAGAAAGCCATAGAACGCCTCAAGGACCTCAGCAAATCCAATGACGCTCCAGAAGGGCAGGAAGGAGAGCCCCATCAGGGTCAGCAGGCACCTCCCGTCCAGCACCAGCCCCAGGCCGGGGGGCAAAAAAACATCTACCAGGAATGATTGCAGCCAAAATACCGGAATGTCAGGGGCATTCCGGTATTTTTTATCACACAATAGTAAATGCCAATTTTAACCGCATTCACCTCTTTATTAAGATTAGCAGAAAGCAGAAACCCCTTTATTTTAAAGCAAGATTACCGCTTTTACACCTCCTACAGAAAGGGCAGTTTCACCCCTCCGACGTATATTAATAATTGACAGAATCCGCCGGTTTACTGGATATATTATCCAGCATATATGGAAGAGGATGGGGTCCGGTGGCCCCCGCGGTCTTCAAAACCGTTGGCTGTAATTTATTGCAGCGGCAGGTTCGACTCCTGCCCCTTCCGCATTCACCGCCATGGCAGCCAACGAACTCTTCAGGAACATACCCCAGGTGGAAAAGCTCCTCGCCAGCGAGGAGCTCGCCCCCTATGCGGCCCTCCTCGGGAGGGCGGTCCTTGCCTCGATAGTCCGGCAAGAAATCGAAAAGTATCGGGACTCTTTAAAGAAGAGCGGGCCCCTAAACGACGCCCAGCTCATCGACTCCATAAAGAAACGGTGCGAAGTAAAGTCCCGGGAGCGGCTCCAGCGCGTAATAAACGGCACCGGCGTTATCATACACACCAACTTCGGACGGGCGCCACTTCCCAAAGGGGCCTTAAACTCTCTCGCCTCGGAGCTTTCAGGATACTGCAATCTTGAATTTTTCATTCCCATAAAGCAGAGGGGGAAGCGCGGTGGTTTCGCCGAAGAACTCCTTGCCGAGCTTACCGGCACCAGAGACGCTCTTATCGTAAACAACAATGCCGCGGCGGTCTTCCTCATACTTAGCGAATTCGCCCGTGGTAAGGAAGTCCTCATCTCCCGGGGCGAGCTCGTCCAGATAGGAGGGGGCTTCCGCATCCCCGACATCCTGCGCCAGAGCGGAGCATATCTCAAGGAAGTGGGGACCACCAATATCACCACGCTCGACGACTACCGCAACGCCATTACCGACGACACCGCCATGATCCTCTCGGTACACAAGTCCAATTTTGCCGTGAAGGGCTTCACTGCGGAACCGGCCCTCAAAGAACTCGCCTCACTGAAAAAGGAAGGCCTGCTTCTGGTGCGCGACCTCGGGAGCGGAAACCTCGTTACCGATCAGAAGCTCCCGCGCCCCTTCGAGCCCGCCATCTCCTGGGAACTCGCCCAGGGGCCGGACCTGGTCTGCTTCAGCGGAGACAAACTCCTTGGCGCCAGCCAGGCGGGCATCATTGTCGGCGGGAAGGAAGAGATTGCCCGCCTGAGAAAAAACCCCCTCATGAGGGTCCTGCGGGTCGACAAGCTATGCTACCACATCATCCAGGAAGTCCTCCTGATATACGCCCGGGGCCAGTGGGAAGAACTGCCATTATGGAGGATGATACAAGCCTCCCCGAAAGAAATCGCCCGCCGCGCATCGAAATTGACTAAGCTGCTTACGCCAAAAGCCCGTTCCCGGGTTTCGGTGATTGAGATGAAAAGCACCTTCGGCGGCGGCGCCATGCCCGCGGAAGAGCTTGAAAGCCGCGGCATAGCAATAGCCGTACCCGGCCTTTCCGCCGTCGATATCTACGACCACTTCATCAACGGGCCCGTCCCGGTGGCCGGGATTATCGCCGGAGATACATTTTGCCTCGACCTTCGCACCGTCTTCGACAGGGACCTCCCCGACATCGCCTCTGCGCTGGAACGCCTTTCTGAGAGGGGGAGCGGCTGATGTTCATCATCGGCACCGCCGGGCACATCGACCACGGGAAGACCTCCCTCATCAAGGCGCTTTCCGGCATCGACTGCGACCGCCTTCCCGAGGAGAAAGTCCGGGAGATAACCATCGACATCGGCTTCGCCCGGATCGACTTCCCCAAGTTCGGCACTGTAAGCATCATCGACGTGCCTGGCCACGAGCGATTCATCCGTAACATGGTGGTGGGGGCCTGGGGGGTAGACATCGGCCTCCTCGTGGTGGCCGTGGACGACGGATGGATGCCCCAGACCGAGGACCATTTCCGGGTGTTGAACCTCCTGGGCATAGAGCGCATCATCATCGTGTTAAACAAAATCGACGCCGTGGACGCCGAAACCGCCGACCTCGCCGAGGAAGACGTAAGGGAACACCTGACAGGGACCCGCTTCGAAGAGGCCGACCTGGCCCGCGTCTCCTCTAAAACCGGCCAGGGAATCGCGGAGCTGAAGGAAATCATTTTACAGAATATCCGAAAACTTCCCAGGGTAACCGACTCAGGCAAACCATATCTCTTCGTGGACCGTGTTTTCACCTCGAAGGGATACGGCACCATCGTCACGGGAACGCTTAAAAACGGCACCTTTCGAGACAACGATACCGTAACGCTTCTTCCATCAGCGAAGGAATCCCGGGTAAAAAAAATAGAGAGCCACCACGCGAAACTCGAGGAAGGCAATTCCTCCCAGCGCACGGCTTTGAACCTCGCGTCAATTTCCCCCGAAGAGGTGGACCGGGGCCATATCGTGGTCAAGAACAACTTCTTCACCTCATCGGAGGAGATCATCGCCCGCATTACTCTCATGGGCATGAAACGGCCCTTGAAAAACAATCTGGGCATTGAAATTATCGCCGGGACGGCGTCGCTGAAGGGGAAGATCATCCTTATCGACCCGGAGAAGGCCCCTGAGCCAAGCCAGGTGGTACGCCTCCGCTTCGATGCTCCCTGGTACTTCTACCCCGGGGAGCCCTTCATCATCACTCATCCCGGGGGGTTCCGCATCATAGGCGGCGGCTCCGTGGTGCTCCCTGACATCGGCTTTGTCATGGACAAAAAACGCCTGGCGGAGGAAATTGGCCGCGCCGCCGACGCTCCCGAGGACCTCATCGCCCTCGTCTTCAAAACGCGAAAGTTTCTGGGGGAGAACGAAATCCTGCGCCTCTTCCCCCAGGGGGACAGGTTCATTCAAAAAACCGTGGCGTCCCTCCAGGAGCGGGGCCTCATCGTCAGGGAAGGGGGAACCACCTTAGACGCCGCCTACCACGGCGCCTCAATGAAGCTGATCGCCCGTACCATCGAAGAGGGGATGGGCCTCAACGCATCGGAACTGGCCGATAAGACCGGCATAGCCCTGGATGTGGTAAAACTCCTCCTCCCCGCCGTGGTACATTCATCACCGGTGGTTGAAAAGGAAGGGCGATATTTTTCCGGCGCCTCCATCACGGCCGACACCCTTCCCCCGGACAAAAAAAAAACCCTCGACTCCCTGGCAGCGGCCGGGAAGGAGGGGATGGAGCTCGAACGCCTTGCCGATGAAAAGGTAAAAAGCGCCGTCAGGGACCTCCTGCGCCTGGGCTTTGCAATTAGCCTTGACGGGGATATCGTGTATCACCGTGATACCTATGAAGCGCTGAAAACATCGGTCATTGCCCTTTTTGACGGGAAAGACAAAATATCGATCCCCGAGGTAAGGGACGCAACGGGCCTCAGCAGGAAATATATCATCCCCCTCCTCAACCGTATTGAAACCGACGGCCTCATCAGGCGCATAGGCGATTTCCGCATGAAGGTATGATTTCCCTTCTAAAGCAGCGCGGCACTCCGGCCTATCATCGAAAACGTAACAAATCCCTCGAATCGCACGGTTTACATTTGGAAATCCCTAAAAATGAATGGAACCCCCAAAAAATGAGGGTAGTCTCAAAACTCAGGTTTCCCCGCCTGCTTTTGGCAGGCGAAAAAAGCCATTTTTGGGGGATGCCATTTATCATTAATACGAAGGATAAATTATTGACTAAAGGGGCGCATACGGCGATAATGGGAGAAATTTTTCATCAACCACAACTGACGCATACCAGGTATAACCATGGGACTTTTCACTCCAAACCTTGAAAAACTCATCGACAACGACGACGTGGACGGACTCCTCAAGCTCGTTTCCCACAGGAAAGCGGACATCCGCCTTGCGGCGCTTCTGACCCTCTCCAGGAAAAAAGATGAAAAAATTATTGAAAAGCTGAAGGTGCTCTTAAAGGACCCTGACCCCAAGGTCCAGGCCATCGCCACGCTGAAATTCGGCGAGCTTGGCGGTACCAACATCATGGGAAACCTCCGTAGCATCATCATAAACGGGTCCCAGCGCGACAAGATCGAGGCCCTTCGCCTTATCGCCAGCAAAGGGAAAAGCGACAACGCCGAGATATCAAAAATCCTATACCTGGCACTCCAGGACAAGCGGCAGATCGTCCAGATTGAGGCGATACGAACCATGGGGGCCGTGAAGGACCCCTATTCCGACAAGCACCTCATCGACAAACTCGAAGAGCGAAACTCTCATATCCGCCTCGAAGCGGTGAAGTCCCTCGGCGAGATCGGTACCGAACCCTGCGTTGACCCCCTCATCGGCTCCCTCATCGACAATAACTACGAGGTGAGGAAGGCCGCCCAGGACTCCCTGAAAAAAATCGGCACCGAGAAGGCCCTCAACGCAGTGAGCGACGCACCCTTTATGCTCCTCGTGAAGCGCATGACCGAGGGAGAAGCGGTACGCCGGGAGACCACAATCCAAATCGGCATAAAGCGCATTCGGGAGGGAATCCCGCTTCTCCAGAAAGCGTGTACCGACGAGTTCAAGAACATAAGGCTCGAAGCCGTTAAGGCCCTTGGGCTTTTGCGAGACAGGAAGGCCGTCCATTCCATGGTCCGCCTCCTGGAAGATCCGTACTTCGACGTTCGCATCGAAGCCATCCGCGCCTTGGAAAAAATCTTCGACCACGAAGCCCTGGCCGGGCTGGAGAAGGCCATGAACAAGGACGGGAACAGGGTGGTGCGGAAGGAAGCCCAGAAGGCCTACTATTCGCTCAAAGTCCGCCTGGAGAAGGCCGAAGCCATAAAGGGAGACTAATCCTTCTTTGCACCGCCGCCGGAACTCTGCCATGATCCTTGGCTTCGACATCGGCAATACCTCCACGACCCTGGGAATGTACCGGCTCGACGGGATCATCCCTTTTAACACGCTCCGGTACGACACGCTCCGCGACGAAAAAGCCGAAACCATTGTCGAAAAAATACAGGCATCCCTTGACGGCATCGGCCATCTCCGCGAACGCGGAGGACGCAGTGAATGCAGGATAGAAGGCTTCGTGTTCTCCAGCGCAGTCACCGAAGTGAACGGAGCCTACCACGAAGCGGCCCGACGCGGGTTTTCCCTCAAGGCGCTCGAAATCAACCGCGGCATGCCAATGAACATCCGGCTCAACTACGAACGCCCGGAGATGCTCGGACCGGACCGCATAGTCAATGCCGCGGCGGCGTGGCATCTCCACGGCGGCGACGTCATCGTCATCGACATGGGCACCGCCACCACGATATCGGTCCTCTTGGCCGACGGCGCCTTCGACGGCGGCGCCATCGCCCCTGGAATCGGGAGCACCATGGAGCATCTGGCCCGCCGGACCTCCAGGCTCATGGAGGTCCCCATCGAGAAACCCCCTTCCCCGGTGGGGCACAACACCACAGACTGCATCCAATCGGGGTTTTTCCACGGCTGGCAGGGGATGATGGAAGGCTTCGTGCGAAAGATAATGGCGTTCTACGGTAGGGAATTCACCGTAGTCCTTACCGGCGGCTTCTCCGGACGATTCGCCGGGAACTTAGGCTTCTCCTGCATCATCGATCCCCTTCTAACCATGAAGGGGATCAAGGTGCTTTACGACATCGGACGCCGGTGATGCCGGGAAGTACGCAGTGTATCGAAATTAAATTGACAAAAACCGGCCTACCCGGCCTTATAAGGCATTATTTAATACTACTGGCAACTTCTAAAAGATAGGTTTTTCCGCCGCCTTCGGCTGGCGGGAAAACCTATCTTTTGTGGCTGTCCATTTATTAAAACAACATTTTTGGGAGGGACCCCCATGAGCAAGCAGTATAATGCCCGGGAAAAACGTGCGAAGGCGAAAAGGCAAATTAAAAGAAGGAAAAAAGCCCGCAAGACCGGAAGCAAGAGCCAGTCATAACCCCGCAGTAATATTTTTATATTCCGCGTCCTTTATCTTCATGCAGAAATCCATGAATTCACCATAGTCATGGGGCGAAATCACGCCCTTTTTCAGGTGAATTTTTTTCATCACAGTGATTGGGCCGGATGTTCCGGCGCATCTGATTTTTATTTCCGCGTAGCCGAAGCGTCCCCCCAGAGAAAAATCCTCCGGCGCTGAAACGGAGGCGGTCCCCTCGGGGAGTCGATACTCGTAAATATCGTCCTCCATAAGGTCTTCCCTGACCACAAGCGCGTGATGGCGCGATGAGTACCGGATATACTTGTAAGCATTGCTGGCCACCAAGGATGTCCTGAACAGGAGGCGTTTCCTCCCCGGGGTCCCCAAGCCGAAGGCCCCTCCAGTCATGGTGATTTTGAAAGGTTTTCGATGCTCTTCAAGACGCTCCACAGTGAACTTTTCCAACTCCAGGGAAGGAATGAGGGAAGAGAAATATATCCGGGCGCCCTTCTCTTGCTCCCAAGCGTTTTTAAAGTTTTTTCGAAACTCTCCCAGTGTGCCGGAAAATTCCAGGGACCCCTCTATCTCAGCATTTCCCTCGCGTGTCAGGGTAACATGGTATCTGCCGGTCACTTCGGCGTCCTTACCGCCCTTTATCCTCCTGTATTCATGGCCCCCCGTATGTAAAACCAGGGCCTCGGTATCGTCCAGGCCGGGAGACACATCGCCGCAGGCGTACTCCATGCTGGAAAAATCAAGCCAGAGCCCACGCTCCGTCGTGATGGGTACGAATAAAAGAATATCGGTAAAGCTTTCAGGTAAAACTGTGCCCCCGATGTCCGGCTGTTCCATCCTCCGGGCAAAGGCGATGAAGGAAATCATACCCAGGCGCGCCAGTATTGATTTTGCAAGGACCACTCTGTCTTCGGCAGTGCCGCTTTTGCGGTAAAGTACGTCCGAAGCCTTCTTCGGATAATAGAGGTAGGTCCCGTCGAGGTCCACCTTGCGCGCCACGTATTCGTACACCTCATGCACGAGGGCTTCTCCCCGGCCCGAAAACTGCCGACGGCAGAAATCGGAGTCCGCGTCAAGGAGCCCCCCAAGGCGGCCGCGGTACCATGTCGCAAAATCGCCGATGCTTTCCATGGTCGAGAAAGCGTACCAGGGAAGGACCCGAAACTTGCTTCCAACGTAGCTCTCCCGCGTGATTGCGGGGACGTTTTCCACGGAAAACGAATACGATTTCATGCCGTCACGTTGGCCTTCCCGGACTTTCGCGCCTTCAGGCGCCCTGACGTTCACACGCATCTCCGGCGGGGCCAGGAGGGTGAAGTGGAATTTTTCAAGTGGTTCGTCATAATTCGCTATTTCCGTTCTCGGAGTGCAGAAGAACGAAGAATAGGCGGGACCGCCTACGGGGTTTTCCACATAGTATTCCAGGTGGACCAGGGAATGTTCCTCGAGTGAAGGGAGGTTGATATATTTAGTGCCATCCACGTCCTGGACGCCGTACGATTCCGTGTAGCCTCCATCGGAGCGGTGCACCCTCACCCTAACCGGCGTGAAACTTCCGCGATAGGGGACCCTGTACTCCCCCCATTTCTCGATTCCCTTCCGGTCCTCCAGTGCGATCACCTCCTCGCAGTGTACCCTGCTCCCTCCGTCCCGAAGAAGTTCGTACACACGGCCCCGGTACAGCACGCTGGACGATGCGCCTGCCGCGGATTCGCTCTTTTTCCAGCGCTCCACCGCCGCGAGGGCCCCGGCGCCGTTGATATCGCCCAGAGGTACGGCGGGGGCCCCCTTTTCGAGGAAGGTGCCGTATTCATTCAAGGTGAAATACGAAGGTTTCAGCGACAAATATCGCTTCCAGTGCATCAGCGGATCGTCTCCCCGAAGCTGGTCAATGTATCCAAGCTGTAGATAATAATAGGGGTCCTCTCGTTCCAGGAGCTTCTTGAAGGCGAGGTCCTTTGCAGCCTCGTATTCCCCCAGGTCCACCAGAAGGGAAACCCTGTCCCTGGAGAGGTCCCCGGGAAGACCGTATTTTTCAATGGCCCCCAGGGCCTCCCGGTTCATGGAGCGTCGACGGTACAGATTCACCAGTGCCTTCAGGCTTTTTCTGTCGTATGTTTTTTTGAGGAGCTCTTCGTAGATCGACGCCGCTTTCAAGGGTTCGTGCTTCTCCCAATATTCCGCCTCTTCCTGGAAAGAAAAAATCGACGACGGAAAATCGGCCCTGAGCTTCTCGCTCTCCTCCTCGAACTCCTTTCTGTAACCCATGAGGCGCATGAGGCGGAGGTAATCCCGCCGGAATGGGAAATAATTCCTCATCTTACCATACTTGCTCTTGCCGTACTCCAGGGCCTTCAGGTAATCGCGGGAATCGTATATTTTTCTAAAACGCCGGTGCAGGGCGGGCACCAGGCCCGGATCTCTGGCGGCCTCCCCCATCATCCTCCATCCTTCTAAAAACCGCGCCGATGCAGCGTCATTGCCGCTGTATCCGAGAAGGGCCGAGGCCAGGAAGTACGCGCTCATGGCGTCCTTCCTGCTTTCTGCGGCTTTCCTATACAGCTCTATGGATTCATCGCTCTCAAGCTCGTCAAAAAACGAAGCAAGGGCAAAAGCCTTCCGGCCCTGGTCCTCCAACGCCATGAACGCGGCAAAGGGGTGGTCCGGTTCCTCCACATGGCGAAACCCGGAACGATAAAATCGGTCAAGTTCCAGGACCGGCCTGAGGACCCTGTCCTCCACGTCGGTGACTATGACCCTGGCGTCCCAGGAACGCAGCTTACGGATTTTTAGCATGAGGGTAACTTCGTCGGTGCCCTGTATTCGTATAACACGGCAGAGGCGAGACGTATCGCCCCCGCCATTGGTGAGGACATGCCTGCCGTTTATGAAGAGCGCATACTCGGCCCCGGAGTAGACGCGGACTTTCACCTCTCCGGAAATCCGAAACGATGTCGCCGCGTAAGCAATGCCCTCGGCGGGGTAGATATATCTTCCGAATTTTAAAATTCCGCCGGGATTGTCGATATCAATGGTCCTGCCGGCGCTCACCCGTGTTTTCAGCGACAGGGCCCCTTCCGGCGGAAATGGATGATACAGGTCCCCGGGGCCGTATTTTTTATAGGGCCCGAAAACAACCCACTTTCTCAGGGGCCCAAGCATCTCACCCAGCTTAGCGGCGCCCTTTGTATCGCGGGGTGAAATTACTTTTTCTTTCTCAAGGGTAAGATTGAGGCGGATGATATTAGCGTTTGCCACTTCGGGCGTTTCGTCAAGCCTTGATAAAAGGGCATCCAGGGTCGCTTCGGCCCTTTGGCGGCCCAGGACATCGGCCATGCGGGCGATATCGTAATAATAAAGAAACGCCTCGGGACGGAAGGGGTGGTCAAAAAGCAGGGCTTCGATATTTTCGTAAAGGCCGAAGTAATCTCCTTTGCGGAAGCTTTCCATGACCTTATGCTCCCGGGCGGTGAAATCTTCACCGGGAAAACCGGAGATGTGCAAGGCGCAGAAAAGAAGCGTGCACAGAAACTTGAATTTCAATTTACGCCCTTTCCATTAAAGAAATCCCTGTAAGCCCTGTCGCTTCCAAGGATATGTTTCGTCAGCCAGTCCTTCAAAAAATTCAAGAGCTCAAGAGAGAAGGTCGTCTTCCCGGCGCAAAAGCGCTCGTAGAAATCGGCGACCTGGGCGGTGAGGTCCTGGTGTTCCTTCCGGTGTGCCTCATAAGCGGGGTAATCGTACAATACCATATAATCTTCCTCATGCTTGAAATGAATGGCGGTATACCTGATAAGCCCCCCCAGTATCTCTTCGATGGTCTTCTGTGCGCTTCCAATCTTCAGGGCATTGTTGAGCTTATTGATAAAATTTACCAGATTCCGGTGTTCAGCGTCAAACTTTCCCACTCCAACGCTAAATTCATCCGTCCATGTAATAAAATCCATACTTTCACCCTTTCCTTAATGATAGCAACCCCAATCAAAGCTAAATGTATCATCCATTCCCCGCTCTGTCAAAGCTTTTCCGACCGCCCCTGTACGGGGAAGCCCCCTGAACAAAAAAATTTTTTATATAAGCCATTCAAAATACGTATCCCTAATAGGCAGCCACAAAAACTCAACCGGGGCCAAAAAAAATATAACTGCTGACATAATCCGGACTTGTGCTCTCCCGCCCGCCAGAGGCGGGGGAGCATAAATATTAGATGTTGGGAAAAGCCTGGTTTTTGACAGCCTTGCTGAGGAAAAACAATGAGGAAGATAGGAACAGCATTCATCATTATCATTGTTGCGGTAAACCTCTCTGCGGGGACCCTGCTTATAAACGAGGTCGCGCCGGGGACTTCAGGCGATGACTGGGTTGAGCTTTTCTTTCTGGGCGAGTGCGGCGAACGGATCGACATATCCCGCCTCTATGTAACCATGTACTATGGCACCAACGAGCCCCTGTCCGAAGACCCCATAACCCTCCACGGCTGCGACCTCCCGGAAACCCCTTATGATGACCGCTTCGCCGTAGTGCATCTCACGGCGCCGGGTATCCCGGATGAGACCGACCTCACCGGCGATACCAATCGCAACGGTGTCCTCGACATCTACTGCAACAACTATCCGAGCAGCCTCTGGAACACCGATTGCGTCGTCGCCATCGACACCGACGACGATCCAAAAAACGGCGGAATCATCGATTTCGTCGCATTCTCAAACCGCGATGAGTCGCCCAACAGCACGATGCTCCAGTACCTCGAATATGCGCGGGCCGCAGGACAGTGGGAACCTTTCTCGGGAGAAAACCCCCAATTTTCCATGGTCGATATAGGCCTCCGCGGACTGGCGTCCCATCAGAGCATTGCCCGCATCGGAACGGAGGACAGAAACACGAAAGAAGATTTTGCCGTTACGGCGTTTCAAACCCCCGGCCGCCCTAACATCATCTCTGCTGTGGGGCGGGGTGGCGACCTCATCAACATTCCCCGCAAAAAGATTACAGTGGTCCCCGGCCACCCTTTTCACGGCGAATGTACAATCCCTCTCACGGTTTTCCATCCCGTATCCCTGCGGCTCCGCGTCTTCACACCCGGGGGAATGATGGTCCACGAATCGCCGCTGCAGCGCAATATCCCCCCGGGAAACCGTTCCCTTTCCTGGGACCTCCGGGGGAGGGGCAGGACCGCGGGAACGGGACTGTATCTCGCCATGATTGAAGCGGCGAGCCCCTCACTGCGCCGCTCCCAGCGGGAAACAGTGTATCTCATCGTGAGCCGTTACAGATGACTGTATCCTTGATACTCTTCGTCTCCCTGTCCCTGAGTTCCACGGCCTTCACGTATCGGCACTCACATCCGGCCGCGCTCTTCCCCTACCAGCGCGCCGCTGTTGAGCATTCCGCGGCGGGGCCGCATCTCTCCCCCGCTTTCCTTCCCGGCAGCGCTCCTCTTTTCCTCGACATGTCGTACTCCCGCCCCTACGGGCTGGAAGGGCTCCATGCCGGATATGTATCGGCGGGCGCCGCGGCGCCCCGCGCCGGCGCCCTTGTCTCATGGAGGAGCTTCGGGATTGAAGAATACCGGGAAGATACGGTAGAAGCCGCCGCGGGGTTTATGCCCTGGGGCCCGCTCAAAATAGGAGGAGGAATATCATACGACAGGCTCAGAATCGACACGGACGCCGCCGATATCACCTTGGAGCTCTGGGACGTCCGGGCCGCGGTTGCGTTAACGCCCTTCCCCTGGATTGACATCGCGTATCAGCAGGAGAACCTGCGCTCTCTCATTTCCAGGGACGGGCGGGACCTTCACTTTCCGGAATGGTGCGCCGGTATCGCCCTCCGGCCCGTGAGGGGTTTCGCTGCTGCGTGGAATATCAACGGCACATACTTTGGGCCTGTGAACACAGTTACCGTGTCGGCAAACATTATGCCCTTCCTCGCGGTCACGGGGGGCTGGTCGCGGGAAACCCATTCATTGGCCGGCGCCGTCATTTTGCTCTTCAAGGGAACGATGGTGTCTTACGGGCTTCGATACCACGGCTATCTGGGCCCGACCCACTCCCTGAGCGTAACCGTTTTAAGCGTAACGCCGCCGCTTGAGGAAATCCGATACGCCGCTCCCAGGAGGCGCGCTGCCTGCGATGTTAAACTCGACCTCGAAACCTGCACCATTGACGAGTTGCGAAACGTCGGCATAGACGGCCATGTCGCGGAACGCCTGGTGAAATACAGACAATCCTTCGGACCCCTGAGCCGCCTGGCCCTCATCCAGATGGGGGTTTTGCCCGCTGAATTCAGCCGCCTGAAGCCCTGTCTGGAGAACATAGCGCCGGACCCCGAAAGGGAACAATCCCGAAAAAAACACCGGCCCGTGCGCGGGGCCGACGCGAAGCGAAAAGCTTTTCTCCCATTTTACACGCGCAGGGCTCGGAAAGCCCTCTTTCAGGAGCTGGTAAATGGAGGCGTGAAGGCCGGCTCCGCCCTCCGTGTCGCGGAACTCGCGAAAGAGATGACGAGGGAAAAACTCTCAGAAAAAATCGGCGGCCTGGCGTATCTCAATGAATCGGAAAAAAAGGCGGCGAGGAAGATATGCGCTTCCCGATGACGGCGGTTTTTCTTTTAGCCGTCCGCGTCGCCTTTGCCGCCGGAGGGGATTATTCGGCAAGGCTCCAGGGCGAGTACCGCCGGGACGCCGTCGATTTCGAGGAGAAAACCCGGGAGTTCCACCGGGAACGCATCTTCCTGAAATTCAGCGAAAAGAGCGCCGCCAGCGCGGCCCACACGCGCGATACGAAAACCGGCATCTCCCGCGGAACATGGAATATTTTTCTAAGGGACCTGGGCCCAAATTTTTCCTTCGCCGCGGGCAATTTCCACGCGCATTTCGGCAAGGGGCTCCTCTTGGGGAAAAGGAGCGCGTGGCAGCCTGACCTCTTTTCCCGGCGCGGGTCGATACATGAGGGCGATACATTCATACCCTGTAATAGCGGAAACCCATACTTTGCCTTCAACGGCGTCGCCTTCGAATTCGGAATCGAGGGAGATGATATCTCCTTCTCTCTGCGGGCGTTCTACTCCCTCCGGGAACGTCATGCCACACAGGAGGAGTATGAATCCCGGGGCACGGCAGCATCGGGCACGTCCATGGAAAACCGCGACCGTAGGGACCGTTTGTACATCGAACCGGTCCATATCCATACTCCCGGGGCGCTTCTCGCCGCCAACTTATTCGGGCTTCTGACGGTCCAGGCATACGGGCTCGGCAACGGCGTTTTCACGCCCCGGGGAGATTCTTTCAGCGTCGCAGGCGGCGCGGAGCGGTTCGCAGGTGGAGGCTTCACCGCCGAGTATAGGGACGATTTTATAGCCCTTTTCTTCGAGAGGGTAACGGCTCAGACGCGTTTTTACAACGATGATGGAAGCAGCGCCTCCAACGGCGGTTCCGCATATCTGGGAGGAATGGGCCTCATGTCCTCCTGTGTAAGGCTTTCCCTTATCTGGAAAGACGCCGACCAGCATTACTACAGCCCCTATGGAGCTTCGGTGGGGGAATACACCGGCACGGGGCTCTTTCTTGACGGGACCCTCACACCCCGGAGTTTCTTGAAAATTGGCGTCTCGGCTTCCTCGGAGAGAAAAACCGCAACAGGGCCCCGCGACCATGAGCGTCCCATGGCAAAGCGGGAATGCGCCTTTGTCGATATCAGCCATCGATGGCTGGAGCTATGCAGGTTCGAAGCTGCGGTCTCCAGCCGCAGCGGCAACGACCCCGGCGCGCGCCGCCGGTGGCGACAGCGCCTCGCGGTCCGCCCCTGGAAATTCCTTTCGCTTTCATTTACGGGGACATATCTGAAGCGTTCAGGCTCGGCCGCCTCGCGGACCGGCACCGCCGCTGTATCAGCCCATTATCGACGGACCTCCTCCCTTTCCCTTTCCATCACCCGCGCCTTCATCGCGGAAGGAAATCCGGCATACGAAAGCCTGCTGCCTCTGAGAAACTCCCGCATACCGGGCAGTTTCATCAGGGAAAGCGGGTTTATTCTCGCAGGAAAAATGACTTTAGCCATGGGAGGAGTATACTTCTCAGCGAGGGCTGCACGCCATCTCACACAGGCCGAGTGTGAAAACACCGTGGCGGAACTTTTCGCCAGCGGAACATTCTAAGACAAAGGGACCGGAGGAGGCGGAGCACTGCCTCCTCCGCTAAATCGCTTGACAGATTGGCCGGCCGGGCGTGATAAAAGCAATGGAGATAAACACAATGAAAAGAATTCCAATTATTATCGCAGCCTTTCTCGCGCTCTCACACTTCTCCTGTGCGAAAGGCCCTGCCCGGGAGGGCCTCCTCATCGCCACGTCGGTTTTTCCCGTGGCCGACATCATCCAGAATATTGCGGGTGACACCGCAAATGTAATGCACGCTGTTCCGCCCAACGCCAATCCCCATTCCTTTGAACCCGACATTGCCACGGTGAAGAAGCTCCAGGAGGCGGCTCTTTTCACCGGCATCCACCCGGAATTCGACGGATGGCTGGAACGCCTCATGCCCGGGAAAACGGCGCGCGCGTATCTAATCGGCCTCATGGAAGACGGCAATCCCCATATATGGCTCTCGGTGAGGAAGGCCAGGGCAATAGCCTCCCTGGCGAAAGACCGCCTGACCGCCATAAATCCCGCGGGCGCAGCGGCGTACCAGGCAAATCTGCAATCGTATGAAAAAAAGCTCGACGCACTTGAGGAACGCATCGCCCGTCTTTTTAGGGGACTCAAGGGACGGCCCTTCGTACAGTGGCACCCTTCATGGAACTACTTTGCCGCGGATTATGGATTGATCGTCACAGGGACCATTGAAAGCGGCCATGGCGCCTCCCCCTCGATGGGCCAATTCAAAGACTTGATTGAACGTTCCCGCCGTGAAGGCGTGAAGGCCGTCGTGGTAGACCTGAACGTGAAAAGCGCATTGGCGGAGTCCCTGGTGCGTGAAATCGGCGGACGCCTCGTGAAGCTCGACAGCATTGGAGGCCCCGGCATTCCGGGAAAGGCTACGTATATTGACCTCATGGAAACGAACGCGAAAACCTTAGCGGACGCCCTGGCGGGCGAGTAGAGGAGAACGCCGATGGGCATTCCCGCCATCGAAATAAAAAACATGTGGGTCCGCTACAATGGACTGGTCGTCCTCGAGGACATCAATCTCGCCGTGGAAGAACGAGAGATCATGTCGATAGTGGGGCCCAATGGAAGCGGCAAGAGCACGCTTCTCAGATCCATCATGGGCTTCAAAGAATATTTCAGAGGGACCGTCGAGGTGTTTGGGAAATCCCCGGCTCAAATACAGGGTACCGGCGTCTTCGGATACCTTCCCCAGTCGACCAGCTACGATCCGGGCTTTCCCGTGAGCGTCTTCGACGTGGTGGCAATGGCCCGCTTTTCCCGCAAACCCTTCCTGGAGCGCCTCTCCAGGGAGGACCGCTCCCTCATTGAGGAATCGCTCTCCAGGGTCGAGATGCTGGACCACCGCCGCCACCACTTCGGGAGCCTTTCAGGGGGGCAGAAGCAGAGGGTCCTCATCGCCCGGGCACTTGCCCTGAAGCCAAGGATACTAATGCTGGACGAGCCCGCCACTGGCCTCGACGCCGTCGCCCAGGACGGGTTCTACGATCTCCTCCGGGAACTGCGGGACAGACGCGGCCTAACCATCCTTATGGTGTCCCACGACATCGGCACCGTCTCCGCCGTGGTGGACCGCCTCGCCTGCGTCAAGAGGCGGCTGCATTTCCACGGCCGCCCCGCCGACTGCATCGACGGCGAAGAGATGGAAAAGATTTTCGGCAGGAACATACATTTTATCAAACACGATAAAGACTGCCCCACCTGCAGGGAGGACTGATGCTCGACCTGCTCTCAATGGAGTTTTTCAGAAACGCTCTCATCATGGCCCTGCTTTTGAGCGTCCTTTTCGGGGTCCTTTCTTTCTTTGTGGTGCTCCGGAAGATGACCTTCCTCGGGGCGGGGATCGCCCACACCGCCTTCGGCGGCGTGGCCCTCGGGGTGTTCTTCGGCACGGACCCCTTCATCGCCGCCCTCGCGTTCTGCGTGGCCACGGCCCTTCTCATAGGAAAAATAGTAAGGCACGGCAATGTATCCTACGACGCCGGAATAGGCATTTTTTTCGCCTTCTCCATGGCCCTGGGGGCTCTTCTCATAAGCCTCCGGCGGGCCTACACCTTCGACCTCCAGGGTTACCTTTTCGGAAATATCCAGGGCGTCAACGTAACGGACATCGCTGTCACCGCGGCGGTCATGCTGCTCTTCCTCCCTTTTATCGCCCTCTACATTCACCGAATCCTCTTTATGACCTTCGATGAAGAGGTCGCGGCGGTGAGCGGCGTGAAGACCGGCACCCTTGATACGGTGCTCCTCGTGTTCCTGGCGGTGATCATCGTTATCAGCATCAAGATTGTGGGAATCATCCTCGTGTCGGCTCTTGTGGTACTCCCGGCGAGCTTCGGGCTCCTTATCACAAACGACTTCCGGAAGGTGGTTCTCTGGGGCGTGATCTTTACCTCTGCCGTCATGGGGGGAGGGCTTTTTATTTCATACTACACTCCTCCAGGGGCGACGATGGTGACCCTCGGCACCGCGGTGTACCTTACGGCCCTGGGAATAAAAAAACTAAAAAGGCAATAAAGAAACCATGAAAAAACTTGTCCTCTGGATAAAGGAAACGAGGCCCCATTTTCTCCTGCTCTCCGCGGTGCTCACATTCCTCGGAACTTCAATCGCCTGGTATTACGTCCCCGTAAATATCTGGCATGCGCTTCTCGCGGGCCTGGGGCTCACTCTGACGCATGGCAGTGTGAACGCCATCAACGATTATTTCGATTATAAAAGCGGCATAGACCTTAATGTGGTAAGGACGCCCTTCAGCGGAGGGAGCGGCCTCGTCCCCGAGGGGAAAATCCCCCTGAAGCATGCCCTCATGGTGGGCCTCGTCACTTCCTTCGTCGCGCTTATCATCGGCGTCTATTTTGTGATTGAAAGCGGCTGGATGCTGATACCCCTTTTAGCGGCGGCGGCCCTCTGCCTGGCCCTCTATACCCCCGTAATTTTGAAAACACCCTGGCCCGAGTGGTCCCCGGGTCTGGGTCTGGGGATACTGCCCGTGATGGGGTTTTATTTCGTACAGGCTGGTCGTTACGACTGGGTGGTCCTTGCGGCGTCGGTGCCCAGCGGCATCCTTGTCCACAATCTCCTTTTGCTGAACGAATTTCCCGATGTCGAGGCGGACAAAAAGGGCGGGAGGAAAACAAGCCCGGTCCTCTTCGGCATGGAGGCGGCGGGAAAGCTTTTCAGGGCGGCCACAGTGTGCGTCTATGTCTGGATAGCCGTATGTGTTCTGGCCACAATTTTCACCGGGACGGTCATCATGCCGGTGTACAGCCTCATTGCCTTCCTCGCGCTTCCCTTTGCCCTCAAGGCCATGCGGGGGTCCAGGGAATATGCCGACAGGGAAAAACTCGTCCCGGCCCTGGGAAGCAATGTAGCGTTCATCCTGCTCACCCAGGCGCTTCTGGGAGCGGCATATATTCTTGAGAAGCTCTTTCCTTTCAATTAAAGGGGGCCTTTACAAATATAATTTTTGAAGGCCCGATAAAGAGAAGCTACTGACATACTCAGGGCTTAGGTTTTCCCTAAGAGGGCTTTCTTTTGCCCTTATGGCCGGTCCGCCATTACTAGCATTAGATCACATCATTTTAGGCGGCCTTCCTTCATGCCATCGCCCTGCTACCTTCTTTCCGTCCGGCGTGGTCAGCACGCCCCTGCCGTGGGCCTTTCCGTCCTGGAATTGCCCCTCATAGCGGGCGCCGGAGACGTCGGTGAAAATGCCGTTGCCATGGGACATATCGTTTTTAAAATCGCCGGTATAGGAGGAACCGTCAGGCCAGCGCGCCGTGCCGCGGCCCTGGCGCTTTCCCTTTTCCCACTCACCCTCATATTTTTCGCCATTGGATTTGATGTAGACCCCCCTGCCATGGGGCTGGTCTCCGCTCCACTGGCCGATATAGGTCGCTCCATCAGGCCAGGCGGCGATCCCCACGCCGCTGCGGGCACCCATCTGCCATTCGCCCTCATAGCGTTCCCCCGAGGCCTCGATCTTCACCCCTCTCCCGTTCAGACAGTCACCTTCCACGCAGCGGGCGATTCCCGGGGCCTTCAACGGTTCCGCATCTCCATCATCCTCCCCACCCTTGCATGAGGAAAGCATCATTATAGAAAAAAAGACGAGGGTGATGAGGGGCCATAGCAATCGCATCGCGGTACCTTTTTTCTCCGTCTTGGAGTTATTTGTGTCTGATAGTGGACAATCTTACGATCATATTGCCCGGCATGAATGCCTCTGGCAATAAAAAAATGACCTTGCCGCGCGGATAATGCGCCGTCGGCCGAGGCCCCATTAAAGCTTCGAAAGGAATGCCTGAAAAGGACCTTGACAGCCGGGAAGCTTTCTCCATAATTTTAAACAACATTTGTCCCGTGCTTCACATAAGGGGACCTCAAAAAATAAGGGCAGTCACAAAAACTACGTTAACCCGCCTGCCTTCGGGGGGCGGGTTAACCTGATTATTAGAGCTCGCTTGGAAAACGGCAAGGGTTCACGCGAAGGTTTCCTGGTCTGTCATTCCCGCGAAGGCGGGAATCCATATTCTTTAATAAAATATGGTTTACGCAAAGACGCAAAGGGAAAAGGATAATGACGTAAACGTGGAACACGGAAAGTTTCACGCAAAGGCGCAAAGACGCGAAGAAAGGGTAGGGAAACGGCGTAAGCTTGGAATACTGCAGGGTTCACGTGGAGACGCAGAGAGTAACGGCGCATGCCATAAAAAAGATGATTACTGATGCCTTATCCAGAGATACACCTTTTCACCGGTATCAAAGTATGAAAAATCCGGGACGATGAGCGACTGCACTTCGGCGTCCGTGACGGAGGTTCACAATGAGGGACTATCTCTTCAATACTGAAAAGATTAAGTATGTAAAGGGCCATAAACCCGATGTCGAATGCGTCCTCTGCGCCCTCCGCGACGGAGACCCGGAGGTAGATGACCTCACGGTGTACAGGGGGGATCGCTTCTTCGCGGCGGTAAACCTTTACCCCTTCAACCCCGGACATCTTATGATAGTCCCCAACCGGCATATAACCGCCCTTAGCGACTTGGACGATGGCGAAGCCATTGAACTCCATCGCCTCACCGTGAAAACCCTGAAAATATTAGAGACGGAATTTTCTCCCGCGGGCTTTAATCTGGGATACAATCTCGGGAAAGGGAGCGGCGCAAGCATAGACCATGTCCACCTTCATCTCGTCCCAAGGTACGAGAACGAGGTGGGGTTCCTCGATGTCCTAGCGGGGGCGCGGGTGGTCGTTGTGGACCCCGTGGAGGCCCGGGACAGGCTAAGACAGCGTTTCGAATCAGTGTCGGCTTAACTGCTCTTCCGCATCGATGAGCCCGGCCATATCGTCACTGTTGATCCTGAGGCAGAACGGTTCAGAACACATGGGGCATACCCCCCGGTTTTCACCGATTTTGAGCTCTTCGAGCTTAAGCTCAAGGCGGCTTCCGCAACAAAGGCAGGTGAAATCTCCCGCAGTCATGGGACGAGGCAGCATGGCATACTCCTACAAAATAAGTATTGTGTTTCCCGCCCGCCTTCGACGGGCAAGAAAACCTGAGAGCTGATTTTACCACTGAATATTACGCATTGGAACCAAAAAATTTTTTTAAAGGTTCCCCTAAACTATCGGTTGACTTTTTCCGAAAATGATAGTGTAGTAGTCTGTCATTGCAGCGCAATAACCGAATATCTGCCATTTGCCAGGGAGGACATGATGCACAGGAAACCGCTCTTTTTATTGCTGCCCCTTATCGCGTTCGCCATATCCGCGCTTTCGTTCAACAGCCCCGCTATTTTCGCCCAGACGGAAGCCCAGGGACCAAAGGGCGACACCCTCACCTCGAAAGAAATCGAGCAGGAGGGGGTCCAGATCAACAAACAAATCATGGCAATCAACAAAGACATCCTCGCCGTAGTGAAAGACTACAAACTGACTACCGACGATCTGAAAAAAAATATCCGCATAGTCCCTTTCCAAACAACGATCAAATACGCCGATAACGACAAGGGAAACTACCTCGAGGTAGAGCGCCACAAGTTCATACGTAATCCCCTCAATATTCACAAAATCGCGGGCATAAAAAAGAAAACTTTCAGAGTGTACTACTCCGGCGACACCGTCACTAAGCTGGAAATGAGCATTTTCGAGAGGTACTATGACGATAACTCCGCCGTTCAGGTGGACATCACCGATCCGTCCCCGGGGGACGAACAGACCGACGACATTACCTTTACCCATAACCTCCTGGTGAACTATACCATCCAAAACGAAAAATTCCGCAAAACCGTGAAGCTCGTGGACAACAAGAAGCTCGGAGAAATCCAGAACAACACTGCCTTTCCTATTAGAAACCAGCTCCGCCGGGACTTCCTTGTACCGAACCTGATCTTCGTCAATAATGTACTTTTGGACGTGGCGGAAACCTACTACAAAGGGAAAAAGGACGCTGAAAGCCTCATGCTCGATTTTCTGGGAAAATCTGTTGACTACTGACCGAGGCCTACTACTATAGCGCCCTCGACGGATCGCCAGGCTTGGGCCTGGCGATCCCTTTATCGCCATGCTTTCAGTTGAAAGAGTACATATCTCCTTTGGGAACAGGAAGATACTCGACGGCGTCTCCCTGGATATTGCTCCAGGTTCCATCGAGGCCCTTACGGGGAAATCCGGATCCGGAAAGACCACCCTCTTCGGCGTCATTGCAGGCCTTGTACGGCCCGACGGGGGGCGCGTCCTTTACCGTGGAAAGAACATATTCGGCTGGGGGGACATCCATCGCTCCCGATACAGGAACCGGGAAATAGGCTATGTCTTCCAAACCTTCAACCTCCTGCCCAACCTCACGGCACGGGACAATATCGCCCTCCCAGCCGTACTGAACCGCCGCTCCGGGAAAATTAAAAAAACGCTGGATTACCTGGTGGAGTATCTCGACCTGGAAAAAATCATAGGGCAGTACCCGGCGACGCTTTCCGGAGGGGAAAAACAGCGCGTGGCCATCGCCCGGTCCCTTATCAACTCTCCCTCCCTTATCCTGGCCGACGAGCCCACTGGAAACCTCGATGAGGAGAACGGGGACAAAATACTTGCGCTTTTCAGGGAGATCAGCCGGGAAAGGAACATCAGCGTCATTGCAGCAACCCACGATTCGCGTATAATATCCGCGGCGGACGGGCATTTTCATCTGGAAAACGGAAAAGTCGAACGTGCATCTGCCGGAAAACGGAAAAAGCGAGGTTGATCATTTCATCTGGTTCAGCAGCGCCTGGCCCACCACTTTGTACTTTCCTTCCTCATCGCTGTTGATCACCGACTGGACAATTCTCCTGAACTGTTCCACATTGTTCATTTTCAGGTGAGTAATGGCCATATTCAGCATGATAGCATGGGACAGATGGCTGAAGCGTCCCAGCTCCATGCCGCTCGCTTCGGAGAAATACCGGATCGCTTCAACGTATCTTCCCAGAAGGTAGTAGTTCTTGCCAATGTAGTAGATCGACAGGGCCTTCACGGGGGAATTTGTTTCGTTTCGCTTTATACATTCCTGGAACGACTCGATGGACAGGTCCGTAAGACGTTCCCTGTAGGCCATGTAACTCGCATAGAGCATGTTTCGGTTGTGAATTTCCTTCTGGCCAAGGAAGTTTTCCCAGAATTCCTGGTCCTCCTCCACAAGGGCGATATGGGCTTGTGCCCTTACTGGGCCGTCCCCGGGGAAGATGAGGAATGACCCGGCGCCGAAGGCTGCGGCAAGTATTAGTTTCTTTATGAACGGAACCTGCATGGAAGTCATCCGGTTTTTTAGACTTTAGCTTTTGTATCGCCCTTCGCCCATCCTGTCAATACCGTTTTGCCGACATTGTAACGGCTACGTTGACCCGGACTATCCCGTATTTTAACCAGATTATTGGCAAAGCTATCAAATAGGCCATGAAGGGTAGTCATAGTATTTATATTTTTCCGCCTGCCTTAGGTGGGTGGTTTTTGTGACTTCCCTTTAATTTTTAGAGGTTATTTTTAAGTTTTTTGAATTTTTTTAAAAATTTTTAAAAATTATCAAAACAAGATAAAAACATGTGATTTTGATCCAAATTTAGCTATAAACGCCTTTATATTAATATAAATATTTTACGTCAGGTTAAATACTGAAGCCGTAGGGGCCGAATCTTCGAATAGGAGATGGTGTCTCCTTACGTGACGATCTTTGAAAACGGGGTTGCAGTACGGCATGTTGCAGGGCGATTACTGGACCTTCCCTTTGGTATCTGGTTACAGGCTTATATGAGCCCAGATACAAGCCTGGAACAGCTGCCATTCGTCCCGTCCGTTAAACCGGATGAGAATGGTATCTATGCCCTTTTCCCACTGCCCGGGGAAAAGGGCGGCAAGGAAGCCAAAAAACAGAACAAAGGAGTGTACAATGATCATCAACCACAACATGTCAGCCATCAACGCCAACAGGTCGTTGAAGTTCACCCACTGGGACGTGGACAACAGCATGCGCAAGCTTTCATCGGGCATGCGCATCAACAGGGCCGGAGATGATGCATCCGGACTGGCTGTTTCCGAGAAGATGAGGACCCAGATCCAGGGTTTGAGGCAGGCGGAGAGAAATACCGAAGACGGAATGTCCTTCGTCCAGACGGCGGAGGGGTATCTCAACCAAACCACCTCTATTGTCCAGCGGATCCGGGTGCTCGCCATCCAGTCAGCCAACGGCATCTACTCGCCGGAGGACAGACAGCTCATCCAGGTGGAAGTCTCGGCCCTGATCGACGAAGTCGACCGGAACGCATCCCAGGCGGAGTTCAACCGCTTCAAGGTGCTCACCGGAAGTTTTTCCCGTATCAACGGCCAAGCAAGCATGTGGTTCCATATGGGTCCCAATCAGAACCAGCGTGAGCGGATCTATATAGGAACCATGACGGCCGCCGCCCTCGGTTTTAAGAGGGGGGGGACCATCAGCCTGAGCCTTTCAACTCCCAGAGGGGCAAACGAAGCGATTGGCGTGCTCGACAGCGCCCTGCAGAGGATTTCCAAACAGCGTTCCGACCTCGGCGCCTATTACAACAGGCTTGAAATGGCCGCCAAGGGGCTTATGAACGCCTACGAAAACGTGCAGGCGGCGGAATCCCGGATCCGGGATGCCGACATGGCCGAAGAAATGGTGGATTTCACCAAGAATACGGTCCTGATACATAGCGGCACCGCCATGCTGGCGCAGGCGAACCTGCAACCCCAATCCATTCTGCGTCTGCTTGGATAATTCTCCGGGCAACGTCGAATGGTTCTGCGAATGGTTCATTCAACGAATGGTTCTTTGAAAACAAGTGGCGATTCTCTTTGTAACAACGATACTCCTGGATTAGTCCAGATCGGCTGCTTCGGCGGCCGGTAATGTCGGGAGGCATTACCGGCCGCCGAAGCGCTGGTTCGGCGGCAGTTTTAACCGGATTTTGGGCAATCCGGGTTGTATCAACTAAGGAGAATACCTTCGGCCTTCTCGGAAGGCCCCCTGCCCACACGAGGTGGACAGGGAAAAACCGGTGCTGCTGGAAATACAGAAAACTGATAGCGGCGCCGCATTATCCACAAGGGAGGGATACACAATGAGAATCAGCCACAACATGAGTGCCATATTCGCAAACAGGCAGGTCAAGCTTGTATCGGAAAGGCTTGATAAAGCTATTGAAAAGCTCGCGTCAGGCGAGGCGATCAATAGGGCGGGAGATGACGCTTCCGGTCTGGCCGTGTCCGAAAAGATGCGGACCCAGATGTACGGCCTGCTCCAGGCTGAAAAGAACGCCCAGAACGGGATTTCTTTTATACAGGTCGCGGAGGGGTCGCTCCAGCAAATCAACGACATCCTTCAGCGCATAAGGATGCTCTCGATACAGGCGGCGAATGGGATTTACTCGAACACGGACAGGGTGCAGATCCAGGTTGAAGTATCGCAGCTCATTGACGAGGTGGACAGAATCGCCACGTCGGCGGAATTCAACCGGCAAAAGATCCTGACGGGAATTTACGCGCGAAATTCCCAGACGGGGAGCATGTTTTTTCACGTGGGCCCCAATCAGAACCAGCGCGTGCTCGCCGTGGTCGCCACGATGAGTTCGCGTGCGCTCAACCTTGTTGAGGGTAACAGCAAACGTTCCTTATCCACCGTTGCACTGGCAAACGCCCTGGTGGGATTCGTCGATTCGGCGTTGGACAAACTGAACCGGCAAAGGGCAGACCTGGGCGCTTACTACAACAGGATGGAAAACACCATAAGGGCCCTTGCTTATTCCCATGAGAACATGACCGCAGCCTTTTCCAGGATCCGGGATGCGGATATGGCGGCCGAAATGGTTGAGTTTACGAAGAACCAGATTCTTGTCCAGAGTGGTACTGCGATGCTGGCTCAGGCGAATTTCAAGCCTCAACTGGTACTTAAACTGCTCGGATAGGCATCATGACGCACAACGCAGTGCCCTGGCATTATGCACGTCTTTCCCCCGGTAGGGAGCCGGGGGAAAGGCCGCCTTTTTAACACGGAGGGAAAAAGGTGGGAGTGACATTACACGACGTAAAACGGACTTACACGGAGGTAAGCGATGGAAATCAACAGAATTTCCGGGGGACAGACCATCCCCGTCAACAAGGGTTTACAGGAAAGTTCCGGGCAAACTGCAACTCCGGAGCAAAACACCCATGCTCCTACGAAGCCGGAGAGCAAGCCCCAGGACCTTTCCAGGCAGAATTTGAAAGATCTGACGGATACGCTCAATGCCGCCGCGAAGTCGATGAATCGGCGGGTGTCGTTCTCCTTCAATGAAAAGATAAGCCGAGTGGTGATGAAGGTGATCAACACTAGAAATAATGAAGTAATACGGGAAATTCCGTCAAGGGAAATGGTGCGGGTGTACGAGCACATCCACGAGCTGCTGGGAATGTTCGTAGACGAATCCCGGTAAAGGGCGTCGTTCACCTCGGGCGAAGTCCCGGACATTGCGGGGAGAAGTTGTGATTATTGCACACCGGGCACCTGCACTGCACGGTGTATCCATGTCGTTTCATCCCGATAGCACCGGGAACCAATCATGTGTTCCCGGCGGATCCGTTATACCCTAAAAACAAGCACGCACGCCAATATCCTGTAAATTTAATCCGGGATTATGTCGATAATTAATTGAAGAAATGTGTCCTTATCCGTATATTGATGGGAGAATCTCCGAAATGACGGAGATGGGGGGAAAGATATGCCGATTTCCTTCGGAGGCATGGCCTCCGGTGTAGACACCGAAGAAATTATTAAAAAACTTGTCCAGGTCGAATCCAGGCCGATCATTCAATGGGAGCAGGAGAAGAAAAACGCTTCCCTTAAAAAGCAGGCCCTGGGGACCCTGAAAGGACATGTGTCGAATTTACATGACGCAGCGAAGGAACTCTACGGTTTCAGGGCAGCTTACTTCGACAAATCCGTTAACTCTTCGGACCCCGGGGTCCTTGACGCGACGGCGGGTAAGGACGCAGAGAAAGGCAGCAATTCCATCGTGGTCATGGAACTCGCGGGCAACCACAAGATCAGCACGGAGCCCGTAAAAAAAAGCCAAATGCTGGATGCGGGAAAAATCAAGCTCACGATCAATGGCGACACCAGGACCATCCGTTTTAGAGGCGGCAAGATCGCCGCACTCCACGACGCCATCGCCGAAGAGGCGGCGGATATCGTCAACACGACCATCATGAACACCCAGGACGATCTTTACACCTTGACCCTGGAGTCGAAAGTCCCCGGGAAGAAGGGGGAAATACTTCTATCTGGAGATAAATCCGCTCTCAACGCTACGGGACTCATCAAGGGTGAAAAAGGGTCGCACCCGTCCAGGACTGACCTCGTATTCGACCAAAAATACTTCATTCCTTACACGGGCGAAGAAAAGACTGAAGAACAGAACGGCAAGCTTCATGTCGAAAAAGATGGAAAAGGCATAAGGATGACAGGGACCCTGTGGCGTGAATACGTGATGCCCCTGGAAGTGCCGGTAAAGGAGGACAGCACCCTCGAATTCGAATTCGCTTACAAAGAACCGAAAACACCGGAAGAAGAGGCACTGCCGTTCCGTGTGGAAACGGGTCCCGAGGAAACCACGATCATTAAGGGGATCGACATCCGCAGTTACAACATACCGAGGATACGCCCTCTGGAGGAGAAAAAAAAGAAAGAGCCTTTCGACACCATAACCGGCGTCGGAGTGGTCTGCCTCGAAGAGGGGAAACGTCTGGAAAAGCTGTACATCATCGATGTCAAATCAAAGGGAAAGCAAGAAATACCAATAGGCAGGGACTTCAAGGATAAAAAGATATCAAAGATCATCCTCTACTGCAACGAGGGTGACGCCGATTTCTCAAAAGCTGCGATACTCACGCCGGAAAAGGGGACCGGATACTACGAGCCGAAGAACATCATAAACAAGGCGAAAAATGCCCGCTTGAAGATAAACGGCGTCGATATCGTGCGCGATAAAAACACTGGCATCTCCGACGCCATCGAAGGAGTCACCCTCAACCTCAGGCGCGCCTCGGAACATCCGGTCACGATCACCATCGAATCGAACACGAAGAACGCTATCGAGAAAGTTAAGAAGTTCATTGAGGCATACAACTCCTACCTCGATTTTAGCGCGGAGCTCACCTTCGTGGAGCGCTCGGGCAGGGATGAATCTCCCGGCCGCAAGAACATGAAGACCGGCCTTTTTATCGGCGACATGACGATCCTCCGATTGGAAAATACTGTGAAGACCTCGGTGACCAACGCCTACCCCAGCAAGGCGGAAGAGCCGATCAAGGTCATCACCCAGCTTGGAATTTCCACGGGGGCCCTGAACGCGGACTGGGAGACGATAAAAACGGGAAAGCTGGTCCTCGATGAGAACAAGCTCTCCGAAGTGGTAGCGTCGAATCCCGACGGCGTAAAGGAATTCTTCGGGTCCGACACCGACGGCGACACCAGGATCGACAACGGCATGGCCTATAAGCTACAGCAGGCGCTCAAGCCGTACACCATGCCGGGGAAAAACATCATACAGGCAAAGATCGATTACGAGAGCGGCTCAATCAAGCTCACGGACGAACGAATATCGAGACATCAGGAACACCTCCGACAGTACGAAGACAAGCTCAGAAGAAAATTTTCTTCCATGGAGCGCTCCATATCCGGCTCAAAGGCCCAGGGTAACTGGCTCAAGCAGAACATGGGCGGCGGCAAGGAAGAGAAATGATCATGGAGAAGGGAGAAATGAAAATCCAGATTAACGGGCATCCCATTGATTTCACTCTTGAAAACGAAACGACTCTCCCCCAGCTTGTCGATTCGCTGGCCCAATGGGCCCGGGAACGGGACCTCATCTTCACCGAAGCTTGGGTGGACGATACCCGCTATCCTGTGGACGGTATGCCCGACAAGCCCCTGGAAAATATTGACACGGTCAATTGCATCATCCTCTCCAGGGCCGAACTGGCGATTAACTCGATAAACGAGGCGACCGACTACTGCTCCCGCGTACTCAATTTCATACGCGATACAGAAAATGGGACCGGAGTGACGGAAACCGACATAACGGAGCTGAAAAGCGGAGTTGACTGGCTCCTCGAGACGACCCTCAGAATATTCACAATGCTGGGAATCAACGTTGAAGAACTGAAGTTTCGCGACAGGACCGCCGCAGATATATTCAAAGAGGCCAAGGAGTTTCGCAGCGGCCTCTCCAGGGGCGGCGCGGCCGACGGGGCCGCGCTTAACATGGGATGCAGTACGCTATTCACTGAGTTCAGGGACATGCTTAGGATCGCCCTCCTCAGCGAAAACATGCGAAGGACAATTCTCCTCAGTATCGACTCCCCGGACACGGTATTGGCTATCATCGAGGAGATCACACATGAGATTGCGGACCAGGTAAAAAATCTGGAGGAAGCCGCCATCGCGTACCAGTCCGGGAAGGACGCCGAAGGATCGGCAAAGATCGAAAGATTTCTCGATTTCATCTACCGCTACTTCCGTATATGCCACCAGGTGAACCCCCTTTTCAACGTGGACATCACCGAAATAACCAGCGGCGGCATCAATCTGGCGGATAGTAACGCGGCGATGAATGAACTGTTGAACCGGATGCTGGAGGCCTTGGAGGGGAATGACATCATCACCCTGGCGGACATCCTGGAATATGAGATGAAGCCCGCCGTTGAGAGCCTGGGGCCCTTCTGCAACGGGCTTTTCAACCGATTACGCGGCGGGAAATAGGCCCCATCACCACCGCAACCCGAGACCCACAATCTAAGTACAAACCTGTGCATATCCGGACGAAGGGCCGGAGACGGTTTTGCATGCACATCCATGTACATCGAAGAGTAAAAACAAAATGAAAAAATAGCGCCCTTTGCCATGACCGAACACCCGGTGGGGCGGGCAAAAACCTCATATCTTTCCCTTTTTTCACTTGCCATGGCGTGATAATTCTGTATTTTTGCCGAGAAAATGGGGTCATTTTTAGGATCGATCATGTCTGTGGACCGACACTCCCCGGACCGTATGACGCTCCTGGACATGCCGCTCCCGCGCCAATGTACTTAAGGCAACATCTAATGATTACGTTTCCACGCCCGCACAAGGCGGACAGGGAAACGCAAGTGTTGATTTTGCCAGTATTTACAATTTTTGGGGACCTAAAAAATTTTATTTTTTGGGTTCCCTTACATTATTTATCCATGCTATGGAGGAACCACATGGGAAGAATTTTTAATTTCGCCGCCGGTCCATCAACTCTGCCGCTCCCCACACTGGAGGAAGCCTCGAAGAAACTCGTCGATTTTGAAGGAAAGGGGATGTCCCTCATAGAGATGAGCCACCGCGGAAAGATATTTGATGCACTGCACCAAGAAACCATCGCCCTCATGAAGGAGGTATACCAAATCCCCGAGGATTTTCATGTTTTATTCCTTCAGGGAGGGGCAACACTCCAGTTCGGCATGGTCCCCATGGCGTTTTTGAAGCAGGGTGAATCCGCGGACTATATTCTAACCGGATCATGGGCGAAGAAAGCCCACAACGATGCGAAGGTCCTCGGAAAGGCCAATGTCATCTGGGATGGAAAAGACAACAACTACACAAAGATACCCTCCCAGGGAGAACTTAAGTTCACCCCCGGAGCCGTCTACGCCCATCTCTGCTCCAACGAAACGATAGGCGGGATCCAGTGGCAGGAATTCCCCGATACGGGGGGCATACCCATCGCGGCAGATATGTCTTCCGACGTACTCTCCCGCCCCATCCCCTGGAACAAATTCGGCATTGTCTACGCCGGGACCCAGAAGAACCTGGCCCCCTCAGGGCTGGCGCTTGTGGTCATGAGAAAAGACTTCGCTGCTAAGGCACGCCAGGACCTGCCGGCCTATCTCCGGTACGATCAGCACATAGCTGAGAACTCCCTCTACAATACACCACCCACCTTCGTCATATGGATGATGAACCTCACGCTGAAGTGGATCAAGTCGATCGGAGGGCTGTCAGCCATCGAGAAACTCAGGGACCAGAAGGCTGATATGCTCTATGACGCTATTGATAAAAGCGGCGGCTACTACAGCAATCCGGTGGACAGGGGGAGCCGCTCCAAAATGAACATTGTGTGGCGGATGAAGAACGAGGATATGGAGGCAAAGTTCATCGCCGAGGCGACGAAGCTGGGCCTGGACGGACTGAAGGGCCACCGCTCTGTGGGAGGAATGCGCGCATCTGTGTACAACGCAATGCCCGTTGAGGGAATCAAGGCCCTTGTGGATTTCATGAAAAACTTTATGGAGAAAAACGGATAAACCCGCCCTTCCCGCGCGTCCCCTTCGAAGAGTGGGCGCGCGGTGAAAGAGGCATCATACTGTTTTCCTTTCAATAGTGAAAAACATGGAACAAAGACAAAAACATCACGTATTATTAAAGGGGATGTAACTTTTTATTCTTGAAAAAAACATATTATTTCAGCATCTGTTTGAAATCACCTTTCCGCCTCTTTACTATCACAATACTAATGCCTGATAACACCTTCGTGGTATCAGGTAATAAACGACACGGGAGGAAGAATAATATCCCATGATCAGCGTCAGCAATCTTACGAAAATGTACGGCGATTTCACCGCCGTAAACGACATTTCCTTCACCGTCAGGAAGGGGGAAATCACGGGCCTTCTGGGCCCCAATGGGGCGGGGAAAACCACGACAATGCGCATGCTCACCGGTTATCTGACCCCTACGTCGGGGACGGTTAACATGGGAGAGTACCGTATTGATGAGCACCCCCTTGAAGTAAAGAAGACCATTGGATACCTTCCGGAATCAGTACCAATCTATGGCGACATGATTGTGAAAGACTACCTGGAATTTGTCCGGAACCTCCGTGAACTGGAAGGCGACACCCGGATCCGGGAGATAGCGGAGCTTTGCGGCATAGAAGAAATCATGCACAAAAGCGTGGGCGAACTATCCAAAGGCTACCGCCAGCGCGTGGGCCTGGCCCACGCCCTCATCCACGACCCGGAAATCCTCATTCTCGATGAACCTACAAGCGGCCTGGACCCAAACCAGATCGTAGAGATCCGGAACATCATAAAAGAGATAGGAAAGAAAAAGACCGTGATACTTTCGACGCACATACTCCCGGAAGTGGAAGCCACATGCGACCGCGTCATTATCATAAGCGAGGGGAGGATTGTACAGGACGGCTATGTGAACCAGCTCCGCTCCTCCTTCGACAATGAAACGGTAATACGGATAAGCCTCACGGGCCCAAACTACGATGAGCTCGCCGGACTCTTGAAAAATCTTCCCGGCATCCTGGAAGTTCGTGAAGTCGAAGGCACGCCAGATTTCACGTCTGCGGAACTGCGGCTTCCCGGCGATGTGGAAGTACGCCCTGATATCTTCCGCCTCTGCGTGGAAAAAGGCTGGGTACTTTACGAAATGAAGAGAGAAACCTTCGCCCTGGAGAACATCTTCAGGGAACTTACACAGGGAGGGGAACAATGAACAGAGCATATATACAAAAAATGCAGGTTATAATGAACAAGGAGCTCCTTGTCTATTTCACCACCCCTATCGCGTACATCGTTTTCAGCGCTTTTCTTCTTTCAACGGGGTTTTACTTTTTCATCCTGTCGCCCTTCTTTTTCTTTGGGCAGGCGGAAATGCGGGAGTTCTTCCACGCCCTACCGGCGATCTTCTCCATAGCGGTTCCCGCTGTAACCATGCGCCTTTTCTCTGAGGAGAAACACACTGGCTCCCTGGAAATCCTCATGACCCTCCCCGTGACCAACTACGATGTCATCGTGGGAAAGTTTCTGGCCGCCACGGTCTTCACCTCCGTGATGCTGGTCCCTACAGTGATCTACGTGATTACCGTAGCCATGGTGGGAAGCCTCGACCCCGGCCCTGTTATAGGAGGATATTTGGGTGCGGTTTTTTTGGCGGCCACTTTCTCCGCAGTGGGGGTTTTCGCCTCGTCCATGAGCCGTAACCAGATCGTGGCTTTTATCATCGGAGTGGGAATCTGCGTCTCCCTGACCTTGATTGACTATTTTCTCTTCTTTCTTCCGGTGAAGCTTGTAGATTTTTTCCAACACTTAGGCGCAAACTATCACTTCAAAAACATCGCCCGGGGAATCATCGATTCACGCGATATCCTTTACTTTCTTTCGGTGATGGCGCTTGCCATCATGGGCACCGAGAAAATTATCAGCGATAGGAGCACCGTCTAATGAAGCCGAACGCCATACTTGACATAATAAAGGGATACGCCGGGCGCTTACATGAAATGGACGACTCCCGTCGGAAAAACTGGCTCATTGCCCTCTACGCCATCATCATCATCCTCATAAACCTTGTGGGAACGAAGCTTTATTTTCGATTGGACCTCACGGGAAATGGAGCCTACTCCTTAAGCGAGGTGAGCCGCGAGGTGGTGTCCTCTCTTGAGACCCCGCTTACTGTCCGTGTATTTTTCAGCGAAGACCTTCCGGCCCCGTACAATAATGTCCAACGCTATCTTTCGGACATCCTCGTGGAATACGCCGGCGCAGGAAACAGGAATTTTCAATACCGTTTCATAAACCCGGCCCACGAAAAGAACAAAAAGGAGCTGGAGGATTACGGTGTCCGTCCCGTTAAGGTAAGCGAATACAAGCGCGACAAGATGAGCGTCCGCGAGGCATACATGGCAGTGGCGGTAGAACACGAGGACCTCGTTGAACGACTTGACTCACTTACCAGTGTCGAGGGGCTGGAGTATCAGATAACCTCGATGATACGGAAGATGGCCGGGAAAGTGGACGCCCTCCATAGATTGAAAGACCCGATCAATGTAACCCTCTTTGCCTCGAAAAACGTCCCGGACCTCGGAGTTGTGATCTCCAAGGTGAAGGAACAGGTGAAGAAATGCAATGTGAAGAATTATAACAAAATAAACCTCCTCGATCCGATAGACCCATATTCAGCCAAAGAGGCCATGTCCCGGGCCGACGAATTCGGAATTCAAAAAATCTTTCTGCGTGATGCCCGCGGGAAGACCGAGGAAATTCGCCTGGGCCTTGTCGTGGAACACAAGGGACGCTTCGAGACGGTCCACCTCATCAGCCGGAATATGTTTTCTTTCTATTCCATCATCGACAGCCTGGATGATATCATCAACAGCATTGTCGGAAGCATGATCGGCATAAACCCGGTTATCGGCTACCTGACGGGCCATGGGGAGATGTCGTTCTCCGACATGCGGGAAGGGGCGGTAAACTTCCGTCCCCTGGTGCCAGATATGTATGATTTTAAGAACATTAACCTCGCATCTGAAGAAATACCTGACACCATAAAAACCCTGGTGATCAACGGACCGAAATTAGCTTTCACCGAGGAAGAACTCCTTAAGATAGACCAGTTTCTGATGAAGGGGAATTCGCTTATAGTTTTCCAGGAATCGTTCCGGGAAGACCAGATGCGCCAGCGTAACCCCTTCAACCAGGGGCCGCAATTGGTCCCAAACGAAACGGGCCTGGAGAAGCTCCTCGCCCATTACGGTCTCACCCAGGGGAAGGAGATTGTCCTCGATACGAAATGCCTTTATTACCGGGGCGAGTCGCTCCACCTTGTCCCTGAGATCGGCGCCGAAGGGCTCAATAGAAAAAATGAAATCACCAAATACCTGAAACAAATGTACTTCGTCAAATCATCGCCGTTGATCGTTGACGACACAAACCTTGCAAAGGCCGGAACGAAAAAAACTGTCCTTGTAACATCTTCACCGGGAAGCTGGCTCACCAGGGACTTCATGCCATGGTCGATGTTCCCCCCGGAAGAAAAAAAACGATCCCGTTATGACCTGGCGGTCCTCCTGGAAGGGCGCTTTGAAAGCTTCTATAAGGGAGTTGACATTGCGAGGATCGCCTCGCCATCCAATACGGCGGCGCCGGGGAAACATCAAGACGCAAACGCTGTGTCAAATGTGGCCCAAATCTCAGTGCTTGAGCATTCCCTTCGCCCGGGGAAAATTTTTCTTGCCGGATCATCAGAAATTACCAAGTTCGATTACCAACCCCAGCGTAGCGGAGGAGACCGCCCCAACGCGACCTTCATTCAAAACGTCGTCGATTTCATGAACGGCAACTACGGGGTCCCCGAAATGCGGAGTAAGGGCCTGGAAATCAATCCGATCAACGACGACAATGTCCTGGCGCGCCTTATCAAGAGGCTCTTCGGGCTCCCCATGTCCGACGCCGTAGATTGGGCAAAGATTATTTTTAAACTGATGAACATCCTGGTCCTTCCGGCAATCATTATCTCCCTGACAGCGGTGACGATGATGGGATGGCGAAAGAGGAGAAAAAACGCCATCGTCCTTGAATACGCCAGGAAAAAGGAGAACGCCTGATGAAGAACAGGAAGATACTGTACGCCCTGGGCGTCATCATCGCCCTTTTAATTGTCTACGCCATCGTGTCCGTCCGTGATCGAGCCGCGGACCTCCCGAGCCTGAATACCTGGTCGGAATCCGCCGATGAGATCACCATAACGAAGGGGGATAAAGCGATACGGCTTCACAGAAGGGACGGCCGCTGGCTAATAGGAGAGGCGGGTTTCCCCGCCGACGGGAAAACCATGGATGCGATGGAAGCAAAACTCCGTGACCTTGCCATTACTGACATAACCTCCAAAAAACCCCATTATGAGCGTTTTGACCTCACCCCAGAAAGCGCCCTCCGTGTCACGGCAAAACGCGGCGGTTCCGTACTCAGGGACATCTACATTGGCAGAAAAAGCGACAAGACGACCCACACCTTCATTCGCCTCGTTGAACGCCCCGAGGTATTCAAGGTATCGGGCACCCTCTCCTACGATTTCAACAAGAAACTTGATGAGCTTCGTGACAAGGTGGTCTTTGACATCAAACGTGACGATATCGATTCCATAGATATACTCTATAAAGGAAGGACAACCTCTCTCACCCGTGTTAAAACACAGCCACCGCAGGAACCTGCGAAGGCAGTTGATCCCAAGGCCAAGGGAAAGGCACCCGCACCGCCTAAACAGCCGGACAAGTGGATATTCGCAGGTCGGCCGGAGAAAAACGCCGACGTCAATGCCGTAAACGCCGTCATTGATTCTTTCAGCCCTTTGCGAGTGAAATCGTATCCTGATATGGAAAAAGCGGTCCTTGTCGCTCCCCTCTGCTCCGTTAAGATCACAGCCCTGGGGAAAACCCATGAACTATCTATCTATCGAGGCAAGGACAAGGAAACCTTCCTATGTACATCAAGCGCGATGCCATATGTCTTCGACCTCGCGAAGTACTCCGCTGAAAGGTACTTCCGTGAAGCGAAAGACTTCGAGCAGTAATCGCCGCTTATTCTTAATGCTTGGATAAATTTATACCCTATTGCCGGAGGTCGCGCTATGAATACGGAAATTCTCGCCACCACTGGTCCTGCTTCCATAGACAGGCTTGTGGAGATGTATGATAATGGCCTCTCCGGCGTACGCATCAACAGCTCCCATGGAGATCCGGAGTTCCACAAACGAGTCATAGAAACATCAAGAAAGATAAATCCCCGTGGTTATATCGTTTACGACATCAAGGGGCCTAAAATACGACTGGGAGATTTGCCGGAGCCCCTGGCAGTGAAAGCCGGAGACAGCCTGCTTCTCAGGACCGATTTGCCAAAACCCCCTGGCTCTGAGTACGCGAAGGTGTCTTCCTTTGATGAAGGCATTCCCGTGACCTATGAGAAGCTCGACGAATGCGTTGCCCCGGGACATAAGATCTTCATCGACGATGCTTATGTGGGGCTTGAAGTTACATCGGTGGAGAAGGGGCGCATATCATGCCGTGTTCTCTACGGCGACGTAATCCGTTCCCGCAAGGGCCTCAATCATCCGGATACAGTAGTAGGATATCCATATACCATGCCCTATGACATTCCAAACCTCGATTTTGCGGCATCCCATGGGGTGGATTTCATCGCCGATTCCTTCACACGTGATGCCGATGACGTCCGTGAACTCAGGGGGCGCCTGGCCGGATCGGGTATAAAAATCATTTCGAAGATTGAAAACCCTGAAGGAATCCAGAATTTTGATGCGATACTCGCCGAAACCGACGCGATAATGGTGGCCCGGGGAGACCTGGGTGTGGAAATAGACCCATGGCTCCTCCCTGAACTTCAAAAAACTATGATAGAGAAATGCAACTCCCTTGGAAAACCGGTAGTGACAGCCACTCAGATGCTTGAATCGATGATGGATAATCCACGCCCCAGCCGTGCTGACGTAAGCGACATCGCCAATGCCGTCTACGATGGCTCCGACGTAATTATGCTTTCCGGGGAAACGTCAGTGGGAAAATACCCGGTAGATTGCATCATTATGATGAGGAAGATATCGGAGTACGTGGAATCGACGCAGCGATGGCGCCGCCTTGGAAAGGAGAAGCGCGGTTTACGCTTCCTTGCCGATAAAACCAAGTAGCATGACTGCAAGCCCTGAAGCGGTTACAACAAGTCCCCAGGTGAATCTCTCCAAAGGCACCGTGTTCAGGTAGAGGCTCGTTCCCAGAAGTCCGAAAGCAATCAACGCCATAAAGGCCGCCAGTCGCTTTTTCACAAATGTTGCCACAATGGAAAGCGCCAGTATCCATGTAACTGCGGCCAATGTGTGCCAGGGAAGAGGGGCGCCTGAGAAAAGATACCCTGCGAGCAGTTCCCCCGGTGACACTGTCGAATACGAAAGGACATACACCTTTTTAAACCACGGCATGATGAGGGAAACGAGCGTTATCAGTGATCCAACCACCACAAAAAGGTTGCTTTCGCTAAACGAGGTTTTTTCGATCAGCCAATCGTGCCACTTTCTGTCCATGCCTGCTTCCTTTTCAGGTACTAATGCGAAGTATCCCCTGTCATATATGGCAGTCAAGTATAAAGAATGCGTTTATCGTAAAGGTTGAATTATTTTTTTGATGGAAAAGGCCTGCGTGATTTCGGGTTATGATGTAGTAGGCGTTGGATTGTTGTTCTTTGGCTTTTTTCTGTTTGTTGCGGTGCTCCCCAATAGAACTCCCAACAAATAATACCGTTTTCCCGTCGTTCACCGATGGCATAGCAATCTAATTCTACATAGTTATGGCTATTTCCACCTTCCTCTAAAAGTTCATACAAATATTCTTCCGTTGCTTTTTTGACAAAAAATGAAACCGACAACTTCCCCAGCCTGCGAAAATCCGACACAATTTCATTTTCCTGTTTTTTGAATACAATTGTGAAACAATGCCAATCCCCACCCTGAACGCGAGACTGGTACTTCACAAGGGAAAAATCCCCTGGATAACTGTTTATATTGTGCCGCACACGTGTAAGAAGCATAATAACTATCGAACGCTTTGATTTTTTAAGTTTTTTCGCTGCCATATCAATTTTTGAGTAAATGGTTTTATCCATATTGATAGTTGTTCTTAGCATCATCTTATCTCCCATAGTTCTTCAATTCTTGACTCTATAAGGAATACGCATATGAGATGAAATTTATTAAAAATAATTTATAAAAAACGACCACACGACAAAAAAAATGCATAACTATGTATAAATAAGATGGTTGACGGTGACATAATAATGTGATAAAATAGAAGTAACGAGAGGTTCACTGATGCTACCGGAAGAAAAAGAACTGGAAAACCGCCAAAAGCGAACATACAAAACAACCATCTGCATCCTCACTGCACTTATCCTCCTTCCCGCCATCACGGCACTATTGACGTCCCGTGAAGCCGTCATACGGAATACAGAAGGTAAATTTTACAGCATCCGGCTTTTGGCCTCGTCGGGGAGCTATGCCCTTTGCCTGAAAGCTGTGCGCATCCATATCACAAAAAAGGAGGCCCTTGCTGACAAAATGAACCGCGGCCTGGCCGTCATTTCCCTTTCTACTGTAGATACCATTGAATTTAAACGTAATGGTGAACTATCAAAAGAGACTCAGGGAACACCCATGCACTGGGAAGGGGCATACAGAATCAATGCTGCGGGACACCAGGGGTATCTCTACCTGCGCCAGAGCAAAACGGGCCCTATGGGAACATTAAGGTTTCCGAAATGGGGCGCTGGCGCCAATGAGCACCTCAGGTCGCTCGAAATAAAAGGAAAGACAATCCGCTTTGTACGCTCCGTAACTACGGACCGGGAGATGAAGCGCGTAGGGGCCCCCTCGATGTTCGTCCAGCGTTACCGCGGTGAGTTCAGCGCCGACGGAAAATCAATCTCAGGACGCTTTCACCGGGACGGAACCGAATATTCCTGGACCGCCCGGCGCCGTTGAGATAATCACTCCGCCAGCACACGCATCGATTTGAGACCGTTGACAATGAACTGCACCGAAAGGGCCGAAAGTATCAGTCCAATTAGCCTACCTGTAATCGTAATCCCAGTCTCCCCCATGAGCCTTTCGATCCCTGCAGAAAAAAACATAACCGCTGCGGCGATAAAAAACACCGAAGTTGAAACAAGTGCCAGGATACCGAGACGAAGCGGATCACCCCAGGACTGAGAGGAGAACATCAGGAGGGCCGCGATGTTCCCGGGCCCGCAGAGAAACGGTATCGCCAGGGGAAACACGGATATATCATCCTTCCATCCTTCAGCTTCATTGGATGATATATCCTGCATGTTCAACCGTGAAGGTTTTCCCATTAGCATTTCCATCGCGATAAAGAAGAGGAGAATGCCGCCGGCCACGAGGAAAGTTCCCGATGAGATGCCTAAAAACTCCAGAAGATATTTCCCGAAGATGATGAAAAATAGCGATATCGCTATCGATATGACTGTCGACTTGATTATGATCTTCTTCCGTTGCGGCGCCGGATATCCGAAAAGGAGGGAGATGAAGACGGGGATGAGGCCCAGTGGATCCACCACGAAAAAAAGGGTAAAAAAAACCGTCGGGATAAAGTAGCTTGATTCCATGATCACCGTTTTCCATGAAAGTACGCCAACGCATCCATGAAATGTAAACTACATTTCGCATGAACTCTTCGGTTTTACAGAATTTTTTCAAAATGATGTGATTGACAAAAGCCGTGCTACGTTTACATTGACTCTGCTTTTTTTGAGGGATCGTTCAACGGCAGGACGACGGGTTCTGGCCCCGTTAATCTAGGTTCGAATCCTAGTCCCTCAGATCAAATCCCCGGGACCGGGGATGTACCATCACCAATTGTGATACCCCTCGACTCTCCGGTATCACCGAGAGACCCCTCTTGGGAAATATGACCGATATAATCCACCAGCTTTTCAATGGACATATGTTCCTGCCTTACATGCTGGTATTTTTTGCGCTGCTGATTTGCGGATTCGGACTACCCATCCCAGAAGACATCACCCTCATCGCTGCGGGGATTGCATCTTATTACGGATACGGGAACGTATATCTCATGATAGCCGTCGCCTTCGCCGGAATTATCATCGGAGACACCGTTTTGTTTTCTCTTGGAAGGAGATTCGGCGATCCGATAAAAAAAACAAGTTTATTTCGACGGGTGTTCAGCGATTCCGTTTTGCACTACATCGAAAACAGACTTAACGAACATGGCAGTAAGGTCGTCTTTGCCGCCAGGTTTATGCCGGGACTAAGGGCCCCTATTTACTTTACTGCGGGCCTTATGAAAATTCGATATATCGTTTTCTTCACTTATGATTTTCTGGCCGCTCTAATTAGTGTTCCTGTTGTCATATATTTCGTATACTATCTCGGCGAGAACATCGATTACGCTGTCAAAATGGTCCAGCGGATACAGCACGGCATCGCCATTCTCGTCTTCATAGTCATTGCTTTCATCGCAATCGAAGGTTTTCTCTCATACAGGAAATTAAAAAAAGCGAGGCAAGAGGGAGAGCAAATTGATGGGTTATACTCTGGAAATTTTAGAAAAAATAATGTTGACAATGAAATGATATAATATATCAGGACATACGCTACTAAATAATTCGGCCCAGGTGGTGGAATTTGGTAGACACGCATGGTTGAGGGCCATGTGGAAATTTTCCGTATGGGTTCAAGTCCCGTCCTGGGCAAAAAGGGAGAGGCAAACGCCTCTCCCTTTTTTTTGATACATATTAAAAAATTACATATCCCACTATTAACAAAGGGCTTCCTCTATTTAGTTTTTCCGCATCCGAAGGCGGGCGCGAAACATGAGTATTGATTTTACCAGCAGACAACCTCAAAAATTGGCTTTCCCGCCAGCCTTCAGCGGGCGGGAAAGCCAAAGTGCTGAGTTTGTCAGTTATTATAGTTAATGGGAACATAAAAAAATAATTTTTAGAGATTTCCAAAGAAAAAAAGATGACAAAAATTCACAAGTTGCTATTTTTTGACGATATTAAAATAGGGGTAATGTGGTTTTGGATAAATAATTTCTGGCAACTTTTATTAATCAGGTTTTCCCCCTGCCAAACACAGGCGGAAAAATACAAGTTTTGAATTTGCCTGAAGTTACATTTTAGGGAACCTTAAAAATATAATTTTTAGAGGTTCCCTAAACAGATACTTCCAAAAGACCATTACAGAGATTGATGTGAACGGGAGGACGTATGATGAACTATCAAATGTCCGCGGATTATGAGCTGATCGCAAAGCACTGCCCCAGATGCGAGGCCCTCGTCTTGGCCCAGGTGGTTAAAAACATGAAAGGGGAATTCTATAAGTATAGGGAACTCAAGTGCTCCAAATGTGACTGGCATAGCCCCAGACATAGCTGATACCCCAACGTACACAGGGTACGATGTTTATCGTCACCCGTGATTATTATCCGCCAAGATGAAACATACTAAAGGCATTGCTCGTCGTTTTTTCAGCGATTTTTTCCTCTGGCTCCCCTAAAATTTCCGCGGCGGCCCTCAGATTGTATAAAATATTAGCCGGGACATGGAGCGCCCCCTTCACCTCAACGGGGGGTATGTCCGGGCTGTCCGTTTCCAGCATAAAATGGTCCGGATAGATGCGCTTCAGGACTTCGTTCCTCTTTTTGCTGTTGCGGTAGGTTAGCACCCCGCCCATGGAAAAGCTCATGCCCAGGCGCATCAATTCATTAGCGATTTCCAGGCTTCCGGAGAAGGAATGGATTATCCCGCCGGATTCCGGGAGCCCCACATGCCGCAGGCATGTGATGAGCTCATTGTAAGCACCCCTGCAATGGAGAATCACCGGCAGATTGAGTTGCCGGGCGATAATAAGCTGGCGGGTTAAAAGGCGAAGCTGTACATCAAAATGGGGCGTTTCAACTTTTCTGTCGAGGCCCGCCTCGCCAATAGCAACGGCTCCGCGAAGGGCCGCTTCCGGGAGCGATTCCAGCGCATCAAAATCGCTTTCCCTGATATACCATGGATGGACCCCCAGGGCATACGCAACGGAAGGATAGCGCTCTCCAAGAGATCGTGACAATTCCCACTGCCCGGGTGTGATGGCGCAGGTTATCAACTTCACCAGCCCCGCCGCCTCAGCCTCCTCTATGATAGAATCGAGGCGCCCTTCATATAGGCCGCTCTCCAGGTGGCAGTGGACATCCACGAGGCGCATGTCATTCCCCGATAATCTTTACCAGAACGCGTTTGGGGCGGCGTCCGTCGAATTCACCGTAGAAAATCTGTTCCCAGGGGCCGAAGTCCAGTCTTCCCTTCGTAACCGCCACCACCACCTCCCTGCCCATGATGGTGCGTTTAATGTGGGCGTCTCCATTGTCCTCCCCGGTGCGGTTATGCCGATATTTCGAGACAGGCTCATGTGGCGCCAGCCCTTCGAGAAAGTCGTCAAAATCCTGTATGAGGCCGCTCTCATTGTCATTGATGAAGACCGATGCGGTTATGTGCATCGCATTGACCAGGCATAGACCTTCCTGAATGCCGCTTTTCCTCACGAGGTCCTCCACCTGGCGGGTGATATTTATATACTCCCGCCGGCCTTTTGTAGTAAAGGTGAGATGTTCCGTGAGCGATTTCATTTTTCAGCTCCTCCTATTCAATCAGTGAGTTCAAAAATCCCGGGGCCACTTTCCATTTTCCTCCATCCTCGGTATTCACCGATACGGTTTTCTGGTTTAGCCTGATAATCGTTCCCGTAAGGACCCTCCCGTCAACATCAAAGGAAACACGCTCCCCAGTGGAAAATTTTGCCATTTGAGAAATACTGCGCATCTTTGATAACTGTTTGATTCTTTCTACAACCATATTGTTCAATTCAATCAACGGGTAAACCTAATTATTTGAAGTTGCCATAATTATCGCCTCTGCCTTTGATTGCACCATAGCTAGTATCTCCTCCATGCGCTCCAGCTCATCGACATTGAAGTTTGAGAGAAGATAGTCCGCCACGGCCATCTCCGGGATAGAAGGCCTTCCCACGCCAATGCGTATTCTATGGAAGTCCGCAGTACCGGCATGCTGGATGATGGAACGAATTCCGTTTTGCCCCTTGTGGCCTCCCCCCAACTTTTCGCGGACCTGACCAAAGGGAAGTTCAATATCATCATGGACCACAACGAGGGAGTCGGGCGCCACCGAATAGTATTCCATAGCGGCCTTCACCGCCACCCCGCTGTTGTTCATGTAGGTCTGGGGAAGAAGGAGCATCGTTTTCTGCCCCGCCACCTCGCCGATTCCGCATATTGAAGAGAACCGCTTCTCATTAAGGCGAATGTCATACTTCCGGGCGAGAAATTCTCCGGCCATAAAACCGGCATTGTGCCTGTTTCGTGCATATTTTTTTCCCGGGTTTCCCAGGCACGCAAGTATCTTCATGTGAATACGTTTTTTATTTTTTTAAGCCTCGCAAGACAGCGCTCAAGATATTTGAAAACCTGCTTTGCTGCACGTGCTCAAACATCCCCGAAGCAGGGCGCAAATGCTCATATCAATTTTTTTGGAGCCATTTTTTTAGATGTCAACTCTTTTTGCGCATTAAGTAATTATGTTTTCCCGCCTGCCGAAAATGGGCGGGAAAACATAAGGGCAGTCACAAAAACTCAGATTTCCCAATTATTAGAAGTTGCCCTAAATCAAACCTTAAAAAGGCTATCTGCTATAGCACACTTCATAATTGGATTGACAGGGAAAACGCCGACTTTAGCTTTGCTATGAGGCTTGAAACAATCATGAAAGCTGCAAGAATCACGGCGCCTCGCACATTCGAGGTTTTCGACGAAAAGGAGCCAAACCTCCCGGATGGAAAGGTCATGGTCCGCCTGTCCCGAACTGCCCTCTGCGGTTCCGATTTCCCTTATTTCTATAACGACTTCAACCCTGCGTCGTACCCCCTCCCTCCGGGGTACCCTGGACACGAGTGTTGCGGCACGGTATATAAATCGAGAAACCCCATCTTCCATGAAGGGGAGCGCGTGATGTACTATCCTCCAGGACTGGACGGGTATAAGGAATGCCATGTCGCAGACCCTGAACGGCTCCAGAAACTGCCCGATACAAGTCCCATCGACATCAACCACCTCCTTATGACCCAGGTCCTCGGCTGCGTATCCCATGCGGTCTTCCGCATCGACAGGCCCTATGCAAAAAATGTAGTGGTGATGGGACAGGGGCCCATCGGACTCCTCTTCACGTCCCAGATGAAGCGCCAGGGCGCGCGCCGCGTCATAGCCGTTGACCCTTTGGGCTACCGCCTCGATACTGCAAGAAAAATGGGCGCCCATGCGACTATCAACCCCGATAAGGAAAACCTCGACGAGAAGGTTAAGGAACTCACAGACGGGAACATGGCCGACATCGTCATCGACGCCTTCGGACAGAAGTCCGAGGTGATAAACCGCTGCTTCGACATCGCCCGGCACGGCGGCCTGGTTGCGTTCTTCGGCATCTGCCTGGAGGAGTCGCCGAAGCTCGCGTTCAACACCTTCTTTCGAAAGGAACTTCGCATGGTCGCCTCCGTTGGGCCGGACCTTGGTATCGACTATCCCTACGCCCTGGATATGATTATGACGGGGGCCGTGGACGTGTCACCCCTGGTGACACATTCCATGCCTTTTGAAAAAATCCAACAAGCCTTTGAGATTTCCGTGCGGCGCGAGGAGAATGTTATCAAAGTGGTTTTGGAATTTTAAACTTCGACACAGCTACTCACCGCTACATGCGGGTGAAATATAATCAATAGCAGCTCTCAACCTTTTCGCAAAAGGCCAAGTTTGAAGGGATGAAATTTAACTCTGTCTATGTGAAATTGTCTAACTAAGGAAAACGCTATGCCACGCGCAAAAATTTACGGATTTATCGCCCTGCTTGTGTCGACGGCCCTGGCCGGGCTTTTCTTCTACCATTCGTTTTACGGCCCCATCGCTGGAGGAATTTTCTCCTCGCTCCTGGCCGATAACGCTTACTATGCCGTCGCGGTCCCCCTGGGGTTCCTCGTCCTCATCATCCTGGGCACGGGGTTCTGGATAGGGTGGACCATATTAACAATTAAGGTGGCCCCTCCCATGCCAGAAATAGTAGAAAAAAAAGATTATGCAAAACCCAAAGCTTTCCTCCTGTGCCTGGTGACCCTGGCACTTCTTGCTCTCTTCGCCTACGGAGTATATCTCAAGAGCTACTGGGCCCTTGCCCTGCCCGCCGCGGTTTTCACCATTGTGGTCCTGGGTATGGTCTTCTGGGTGGGCCTGGCAATCATCACGACCCGGGCCACTCTCCCGGCCGACAAAAAATAGCAGGAGCGAAATGCGCGCCCTTTTTCTCTGTTACCGCGGCAACCCCTTCTGCGGGGGCCAGGGCATCTATCTTTACTATCTGACCCGGGAGCTCGCAAAGCTCGGAGTCGAGATAGACGTCATCGTGGGCCCGCCATACCCGGACCCCATGGAAAAATGGGCAAAGGTCTACCGTACGGAGAACCTGAACATCTGGAGCATCCGCACGGAACATTTCGGATATGAAAAACTCACACGCCTGCTATCTCCGATGAACTTCGTGGACTACTTCCTCACGCGCTTCCACATTTTTCCGGAGATGGAGACCTTCAGCCTCAGGGCCTTCAACCTGACTCGAAAGCTGCTTAAAACGCGGCGCTACGACATCATCCATGATGTCCAGTGCCTGGGATGGGGACTCCTTCCCATGAAGGGCTTCGGCGTGCCCATCATCACCACTGTACACCACCCCCTGACGAAGGACCGTGAAGCGGATTTCATACGCGATGCGACCTTCTGGGAGTACGTTACGACAACCCTCTTTTACCCCTTGACCATGCAGAGGACCGTCATCAACCGCCTTGACCGCGTAATAACCTCTTCTCTTGAGGGCGTCGAAGAGCTTGTTAAGGCCTTCGGCCTTGAACGGGAAAAAATTTCTGTGGTATACAATGGCCTCGACGTGGAGGTTTTCAGCCACGGAGGAGAAAAGCGTGAAGAGAATTCCCTTCTCTTTGTGGGAAATACCGAAGACTACAAGAAGGGTATCCGCTATCTCCTTGAGGCGCTTACCCTGCTCCCGGAAAAAATTAAGCTTAAAATTGTGGACGATGGCCCTCCCCAACGCATCGGAGCGTGGGATCTGGCGAAAAAATTTCATGTCGAGGACCGGATCACTTTCACCGGCAAGGTGGACATGGCTACCCTTGTGCGCCTCTACTGCACGGCCACCATGGTGGTTGTGGCTTCACTCCATGAAGGCTTCGGCCTTCCCGCCGCCGAGGGCATGGCCTGCGAAACGCCAGTGGTCTCCACAACCTCCGGGGCCCTGAAGGAAGTGATGAAGCACGGCGAAACGGGTATCCTCGTTCCCCCAAAGGACCCCCGCGCCCTGGCTGACGCCATCATGGGCCTTATGAAGGACAAAAAACTGCGGCAGAAGATGGGGAAGGCCGGAAGGAAGCGCGCCGTTGAAAACTTTTCGTGGCCCGTCGCAGCTAAAAACACCCTCGAAGTCTACAAAGATACAATCGCCGCATACAGGAGCAACCGATGAAGATATGCCTGCTAAGCTACAGGGGGAATCCTTACTGCGGTGGCCAGGGTGTTTATCTTATGTATGTGGCCCGCGAACTTGTGAAGATGGGACATGAAGTCCACGCCATCGTGGGGCCTCCATATCCCTTCGAGATGGAAGGAGTAACGCTGCATCGTATCAGCAATCACAACTATTTTAACATAACAAAAAATTACATCAAGCCCCACAAGCCTTTCGCCACGTTACAGCCCCTGAACTTTTACGAGTTCGTAGCGTCAAAGCTCGGCATCTTTCCTGAGATCGAAACTTTTTCATTTCGGGCTTTCCTGAAGCTAAAAGAGCTGGTTAAGGAACACCGCTTCGACATCATCCACGACAACCAGTGCCTCGGGTACGGCTTTCTTCTTATCAAGCTCCTGGGCATTCCTTTCGTATCGACACTCCATCACCCTCTGACGGTGGACCGGAGCACCTGGTTCGAATACCCCTCGGACTTCTCGCTCCGAATGAAGCGAGTGCTCTACTACCCCCTCATAATGCAAAAAATAGTCACCAATCGGATGGACCACATCATCACCGTCTCCCATGACGCGAAGCGGGAAATCCACGAAGCCTTCGGCACACCCTTAAATAAGCAAAGCGTTGTGTACAACGGCCTCGATTCATCGATATTTCACCCCATCCCCGGCGTGAAGAAGATAAAAAACAGCGTCATCTTCGTGGGGAACGTTGAAGACCGGAAAAAGGGCGTCTCCTACATCTTGAGGGCCATAAGTCTGACGAGAAACCGCGTCCACCTGAACATCGTGGATGGAGGCGCGCCGAACCGGAGGTTCGTCCCCCACTGGATCGACAAATTTGGAATCAACGATCGCATAACGTTCATGGGGAAAGTTACTAACGAGAAGCTGGTAGAGCTTTACAACCGGTCCGAAATCGCCCTCTCGCCGTCCCTCTATGAAGGCTTCGGTTTTCCGGCCGCGGAAGCGATGGCCTGCGAGCTTCCCGTAATCGCCTCAACCGCCGGGGCGCTCCCTGAGGTGGTGGGTAAGCACATGGAGACCGCTATGGTAGTGCCTCCCCGTGATCCCCAGGCAATCGCCGACGCCATTGATTTTTTGGTCGAAAACCCCGCAAAGCGCGAAGAGATAGGGAAGGCGGCGAGAAAGCGCGTCCTTGCCGCCTTCACCTGGGAAAACGCCGCGAAGGAGATGGTGAAGGTGTACGAGGAGGTCATCCGTGCTTACCGTTGATTTCGACCTCCTGGGCGTAAAACCCGGCGACATCGCCCTGGACGCCGGATGCGGCTTCGGACGCCACAGTTTCGAATATATCAAGCGGGGCGCCCATGTCTTCAGCATGGACATGGACATGGAATCGCTCCTGAAGGCGCGCTTCTCCCTGGCGCAGATAAAAAAGGCCGGCCAGGCCCATCCCGCATCTTCATATATAACCCATGTGGGGGACGCCCTGCGCCTGCCGTTTAAAGATGAAACCTTCGACAGGATCATCTGCGCCGAGGTGATGGAGCATGTCCCCGACGACCGCCAGGCCTGCCGTGAGGCCGTGAGGGTATTAAAAAAAGGCGGGACCATAGCCATTACGGTCCCCACTTTTTTCAGCGAACTTGTCTACGACGCCCTCACCTACGAGTACTTTTCCTCGCCCGGAGGCCACATTCGAAAATACACGCCGAAAAAGCTCGCGAAAATCATGCGGGATTGCGGACTGGAGATCTACGGCATCGGCCATCGTCACGCCCTCCACACAATCTGGTGGATGATACGCTGTACCGTAGGGCTACATCTCGCCGATCATCCTTTCACGAAGGCGTACCATCGCTTCCTCACCATGGGCCTTTATTCGGACAACATGCGCCGCGTGGAGCGCTTCCTCAACTGGTTCTTTCCAAAAAGCGTGGTTCTGTACGCTGTGAAGAAGGCTTAGCCGCTTATGGGGTATATTGCCCTCTTCATAATCAGGCAAAAAATCCTGCCCTGCTTAAAATGAAAAGCCCGCGCATTCGCACGGGCTTTTCATAAATGGGTGCGCTATCCAATCTCAGTGGGAGGCTTCAGCTTCGGGTTTTTCTTCCTCCAGGGGTGATGCATTAGTGTCGATTTTCAGCAGAGAATAAAGCCAGCAGTACCCGGTTATCGATGAGGCGATTAATCCCAACCCGAGGACCAGGAGCACGATGGTCCCGATGACTCCGGTATCCAGCGCGAAGATGTTCAGCAGAAACGACACGCCAAGCAAGAACCGAATAAACGCATCCACTTTACCTATGTTCTTTTCCATACCCATCCCTCTCAGAAGTAGTGGTATCCAATGCTATCAATTCACCTGGAAAAAGCATTCTGTGTCAATATTTTTTGCCCTTCCGCCGATAAGAATTTAACGAAAAACATGAAAAACCGAGAAAGCGCGATACACTGTGAAATGAAGCGAACTTTGCAGTCCAAGCACCTAGCCCCTGAAAGCAACCGGAAACGAAGCAGGTTTGAATAATACAAGAGGCCATGAAAGCCATACACCATGAAAATTGATGTCTACAAGGAAAACCATCTCGTCATCATCAGCCTCATAGGGAGGCTCGACATCTACCAGGTCCCCGAGCTCGAGTCGGTATTTTACAAGCAGGTGGAGCTCAACCCCTCCACAATCGCCATGATGATGAAGGACTGCACCTACATCGACTCCGCCGCCATCGTCTCCTTCGTACGTTTCAAAAACATAACGCTGAAAAACCGGATTGATCTTATATGCTACAACCTGAACGAGAACATAAACAGGATCTTTAAAATAGCGAAAATGGACAAGTTCCTCACCATTCTCTCCGCGGAAGAGTTCCTCGCCCGCTTCGCGTCTCGATGATCAAAAATATCTAAGTCCCGTCCTTTCCCTCACCAGGTCGAGGGTCACCGCCGCCACGGCCCTCGTCTTTTCCGCTCCCTTCTTCAGTATTTCCGCCACGGCCCCTCGGTCCTTTTCGAGTGCGGCGCGGCGCTCCCTGAAGGGAGCAAAGTAGTCCCGGATAAGCCCCAAAAGCTCCTTCTTCACTACGCCGTATCCAAGGCCGCCTTTCACATAGCGCTCGCGCAGGCCAGCGAGAGTATTTTCATCGGCGAAAAGCCGATAGAGGGCAAAGAGGGTGCAGGTATCCGGGTCCTTCGGGTCCTCTACGGGAGTGGAGTCGGTCTTGATTTTCATCACCTTCTTTTTAAGTGTTCCCTCCTCCTCGAAGATGTTGATGGTGTTACCGTAGCTTTTCGACATCTTCTGGCCGTCTATTCCGGGAACCACGGCGATGTCGTCGGAGATCAAAGGCTCCGGAAGGACAAAAGTTTCCCCATAGACCAGATTGAACCTCTCGGCGATGTCACGGGTGATTTCAATGTGCTGTTTCTGGTCCTTTCCCACGGGGATGATATTCGCCTGGTACAAAAGGATATCTGCGGCCATTAAGACGGGATAAGTAAAAAGACCGCAGCTCGCCGTCAGCCCCCTGGCAAGCTTGTCCTTGTAGCTGTGGCTCCTTTCGAGCAGGCCCAGGGAGGTGTGACAGCCGAGGATCCAGGTAAGCTCAGTCACTTCCGGGACATCGGACTGTGTCCAGAAATGGCACCTGTCCGGGTCGAGGCCCAGGGCGAGAAAATCCATGGCCGCAGCCAGCGTGTTTTCCGCAAGCTCCTTCGGGTCATGGAGGCTCGTCATGGCATGGTAGTTCACGATAAAGCAGAAAAGTTCGTGTTTGTCCTGAAATTCTATCATCTTCTTCATCATCGCAAAATAATTGCCAATGTGAAGGGTCCCCGAGGGCTGGATGCCCGATAATATGCGCGCCATGATCGACCTCTTAACCGACGTGTTTACGTCTACAAACCTGAAGCATGCTTCCACTGGTGCGTATACCGAGAGCACCCCTCCTTGTCAAGCACGTTGGCCCGTTTATGGCCAGATCGGTTTTTTTGTGCTATATTCTACAATAGAATTACTTGACAACCAGGTTATACAATTTACTATAGACAGCTTCTATTGTGTTTCCCGCCTAATGCGGGCGGAAACACAAGTAGGCAACCTCTAAAACTTAGGATTTCCCGCCCGCCGAAGGCGGGCGGGAAATCCTAAGTCCTGAGTATGCCAGTAGTTACATTTTTTGGGAAACTCAAAAATTTAATTTTTAGAGGGTCCCAGTACTGATTTCGCCGGTTGTTCCAATTTACGGGAACCATAAAAAATTTATTTTTTTTATGGTTCCAAAAGTTATTATAATTTCGAACCATTCATTGCTGACGGGGTTGGAACCAATGATGGAAGCTTACACCATTTCTTCAGATGTTGTGGAAAATATCCCGGTACTTATCATCGAAGGCGACATGACGTCGGATTCCGACAGCGATGTTTTGAAAACCTACTCCGAGCTCAAGGAAAAGCACACGCCGAAGAACGTCATCATCAACTTCGAGAAAACAAAGTACATCAACTCAGCCGGTATTGCGTCCCTCATCAACATCATCCAGGACCTTCAGGATATTGGTGGAAAGGTCTCTTTCGTGGGGCTTTCCAACCATTTCAGAAAGGTCATGGACATCGTGGGAATTTCTGATTTTGTCGATATTTTCGATACCAACGAAGAAGCCCTCGGCATGATTCAACGCGGCAGATAGCAGCATCCCCGGTTTTACGAAAAAAGAAAGCCCGAAAGCGGTCGAAGGACCGTATCTCCGTTGGAACGCATAACGATGTTTTTCCTGTAGCTATCGTCCATGTCCGGGTAGTCGGTATTGTAATGGAGGCCCCGGCTCTCCTTCCTCCAGAGGGCCCCTTCAATTATCAGCCCCGCCACGGTTGCCAGGTTTCTCAACTCCACTAGTTCAGGCGAAAGAGTGCTCCTCCGGTAATAATCGTTTATCTCTTCTGAAAAAATCTTGAGACGGCGCCGGGCCCGCTGGAGCCTCAGGTTCGTTCGCACAATTCCCACGTAGTCCCACATCAGGCGCTTTACGTCCTCCTTGTTGTGCTGGATAAGGATCCACTCCTCCAGATCGAAGGTCCCCTCCTTGTTCCAGGCGGGAAAATTAGGCGCATCGCTCCCGGAAGCCAAAAGCCCCCGGTTTTCAGCGATGTGGCACCAAGCACGGTGGGAGTAGACTATCCCCTCCAGAAGGGAGTTGCTTGCCAGGCGATTGGCCCCATGGACCCCCGTACATGCGGATTCCCCGGAAACGAAAAGGTTCCTAACGGAGCTCCTTCCATTGCTGTCCGTCACCACCCCGCCGCAGAGATAGTGCGCTGCCGGCACTACGGGAATTGGCCCTCTGGCAATATCAATCCCCTCCTCTTTGCACCGCTCGTAAATCTGCGGAAAACGCTTTTTAAGGAATACTTCTCCTTTAAACGAAATGTCCAGGAGCACAAACTTATCGCCCGATTTTTTCAACTCCGCATCGATGGTCCGCGCCACTACGTCCCTGGGGGCCAGCTCCTTCATGGGATGGACCCCTTCCATGAATCGTCGCCCTCGAAGGTTTGTAAGGACCGCCCCTTCCCCCCTCACGGCCTCGCTTATCAGAAAAAACCTGCCTTCCCGCCCTTCTAAATACAAAGACGTGGGATGAAACTGGATGAATTCCATGTCCGATACAAGGGCCCCTGCACGGAAGGCCATGGCTATCCCGTCCCCCGTGGCAATCTCGGGGTTAGTCGTGTGCTGGTAAATTTGCCCCACACCTCCCGTGGCCAGCATTGTGACAGAGGCCGTAAAGAGGTGGACGTCCCCTGTGGCATTTTCAAGGATATATGCGCCGTAGCAAGTGATATCGTCCCGGGACCGGGAGCGTTGCCTGTCGGTCGAGGAAAACCCAAGCTGGTGCTCCGTCAGGATGTCCACGGCGGTATGGTCCTCAAAGACGCGAATGGCGCTTATCCCCGCGATCTTCTCCAGTAAGGCCCGTTCCAGCTCCTTCCCCGTGAGGTCCCGGGCATGGACGATACGGTTCTTTGAATGGCCCCCTTCCCTTCCGAGGTCCAGCACCTCTTTTCCATCTTCATCGATACGGGTAGTGAAGCGCATGCCCCATTCGATGAGCTCGGCGATCCTCTCGGGCCCGCTTTCCACAATGAGCCTCACGGCGTCCTCATTGCAGAGCCCCGCTCCGGCCTTTAGCGTGTCGGCCACGTGGTTCTCCACTGAGTCGCCGGGGTCCATCACTGTGGCGATGCCGCCCTGTGCGTAGTTGGTATTGGAGTCGGAGTCTTTCTTCTTCGTAACGAGGTGCACTGTACCGAGCGCGGAAGCCTTGATGGCAAAGGTGAGCCCGGCTATGCCGCTTCCTATGACGAGAAAATCGGACCTGTAAGTCGCTGAATTCATGATACCGCCCTCAATCGCCGTCCTTCCCCGCCGGGAGGAGGGTCTTGAAATTATCAGCAATTTTTCCGGCTAAATGTTCACGTGTCGTACCCCGGAGCTCCGCTACATAAGCGTAGGTGTGCACCACATAATCCGGCCTGTTTTTCTTTCCCCGAAGGGGCACTGGAGTTAAAAAAGGCGCATCGGTTTCGAGGAGGAGCCTGTCTTCCGGCACATAGGCGGCCGATTCCTGGAGAGGCAGGGCGGCCCGATACGTAACGTTCCCGGCAAAAGAAAGGTGAAGGCCGAGATCAAGGAACCTGCGGGCCATGGCGCTTCCCTCGGAAAAACAGTGCATAATACCCCGCAGGGGGGCGTATTTCCCAAGGAGCGCCAGGGACTCCTCTGCTGCGTCCCGGGAGTGTACGATAATCGGAAGGTCCCACTTCTTTGCGAGTTGTATCTGGCGCTCGAAAGAGCGGATCTGGGCGTCTTTCGTCTGGCGCATGCGGTAATAATCGAGGCCCGCCTCCCCAATACCGAAAAGGAGTGGCGCATCATCGGATTCCATGACCCCCGCCGTGAAGCGTTCAAGCTTCCCAAACTCCCCGTCATCGCCCTTTGAGGAAGGGTGAATTCCCAGCGTAAAAAGGACCCCCCGATCTGCGTGGCGGCGGGCAAATGCAAGGGCCCAGGAGAACCCTCCCGTGTCGATTGTAACATGAACGGCCCTATAAATGCCGTTCATCCCCAACCCGGCGACGAGATCTTCTTCAACGCCGGTCCCTTCCTCAATGCAGAGGTCAAAATGAGCATGGGTATCTATGTATGGCATTTAAGCCGCCTTTTTTTAATGTAAGGCTAAAAAGGTTTGATTTTTTTGCAAATCTTTTCTTATCATACTTTCTGTTGTCCCCTCACGTCGGCCCCGCCCTGGCGGGAAAAAAACGCACCACGGTCAAATATTATGAAATTGTTCGGTCACGGTATCAGGCGAAGTTTTACATTCAAAACCTTCAAGAAGAGCTTTCTGCTTACCTGGCTTTTCACGGGAATTGCGATGTCAATATTTTTGGTCTTCGCATATTTGTCAGGTCTGGTTCCCCAGAGCGGTTTCTTGTACTACTTCTTTCAGAATCTGGGGGTATTTTTCGCCTTTACCACGATACTGGCGGCATACTCGGGAGTGTACCGCATCTCCGCCTTCAATGAAGGTTCCGAAAAAACCACGAGCCGGTCTATCAAACTCACGGCCCTCCGGTTTCACTATGTTCTCGGACTCACTGTCGCGGCGGCGGTACTGTTCGCCCTGGTTATATTCATCGAAACGGGCATCTCAGCGGTTTCGTACATCCCCTATGCGGGCCCGGTAATCACCGCAATTCTCACAATACCTTTTTTTCTTGTAAACTTCGCCTGTCTTCTTCTGATGGCGTGTCTTATCATCATCGCGCCGCCCCTGACAGGAGAAACGAAGAACGTAAAGGAAACGATCAACGGCCTTACGCTTATCATCAGAGCAAAGTGGATTACCCTGATAATTTACACGCTCATATCCATGGCCCTGTTTTTCCTTTTACTGCAAATCGTCTACTTTTTCATCCAATATTCCGTGGGCATTACAAAGGCTGCACAGTGGAAAATTCAGTTTGCCTATCCCGACATGGTAAACAGGATGAGCATGAGGTCGACCCTTTCCGATATTGCAATTCGAGTGCTCCCAGGGGCAGACCTCGTGTCTCCTTCGATGTATCTCCAGCGGTTCGTTACATTTCTCAGGGGTATTGTGGGGCTGGGGTATCTCGCGGCCTTCACGTTTATCGCGGCTTTCCCTCTAACAGCTTATTTCAGCATATCAGCAGAGTACTTCAAGAGCATCTGGAAGGACACGAAAAAAAAGGCAATGGACGACGCTGCCGCAGCAAACACTCTGATTATTTCAAGCGCAGATTAGGGAACGAGGGACCTGCGTAAACTAAACGCTCCTCACGACACAATTTCAGTTCCAATCCCTGCGTCGGTGAAAATTTCCAGCAGCACCGCATGCTCCACTCTGCCGTCGATGATGTGCGCCTTCCCCACGCCGCCATTGATTGCATCGAGGGCGCAGTTCACCTTGGGTATCATCCCTCCGGTAATTTCTCCGGAACGTATCAATCCCATCGCCACATCTTTTTTGAGGGTCGATACGAGAGAACCGCCGGACTTCACCCCTTCCACATCGGTAAGGAGAATGAGTTTCTCAGCCTTCAGGGCCTCGGCGATTTTGCCTGCGACGATGTCGGCGTTGATATTGTAGGTCACGCCATTTTCATCGGCGCCTATGGGGGCTATGACGGAGATGAACTTGTCCCTGTCCAGAGCGTCGATGAGCCGCGGATTAACCGATTTAACGGTCCCCACGAGGCCGATATCAAGGACCTTTCCGTTTTCATTGTGGAACAGCTTTTTCGCCACCAGAAGGCCCCCGTCCTTCCCGCTGAGGCCTACGGCGCGCCCTCCAACAAGGTTGATATTGTTTACGATCTCTTTGTTCACACTGCCCACCAGGACCATCTCGACTATCTCCATGGTGGCTTCATCTGTAACCCGCATTCCACCCGCAAACTCACTTTGGATTCCAATTTTTTTTAGAAACTCGCCAATCTGGGGCCCTCCGCCGTGGACCACCACGGGGTTTATGCCAACGTATTTCAACAACGCCATATCCAGAGCGAAGGACTTCTTTAGATCCTCGTCCACCATAGCATGACCGCCGTACTTAATGACTATGGTCTTCCCGTTAAACTCCCGTATATACGGAAAGGATTCGATCAGCGTGTTCACTGTATCGATGTATTTTTTCATGGTCGGTCCCTCTCTCTGAACGTTAAGGAAAATCGTCAATCAGATACGACACTGCGCTCATTTCTGTCAAATACATTAACGGCATCTTCCGGGAACCCATAAAAATTAAGAACAGTCACAAAAGTCAGGTTTCCCCGCCCGCCTTCGGCGAACTGGGAAAACTGATTTTAAAAGATGCCTTGGTGGGCGGGAGAGCCCTTTTAAAAAGTTCACTACCGTTTAAATATCTATCTCTCTGAGAATAAAAAATTACTTTACATGCCATCATTACTTAGGTTGAAATACCAGCATCGTGCCAACGGTGGGCGGCGCACCTGCCCATTGGGCGAAAAACTACAATGAAAACAGCACACCTGACATTGATGTTAATGGCGGTCCTTATCGCCCTTCCCGCTCCATCAAAGGCCCCGGATGGGCAGGGACCCAAGGGGCCGTCCCTCAAAGATTTAAACGAAACACTCATAGAAGTGTCAAAAAAGGCGACCCCAGCCGTAGTGAATATTTCGGCCGTCAGGGACCCGCAGCCACATGGATACGAAACAATTGAGGGGAAAAAAACCAAAACCGGAGAAGTGCCCCGTGCCATTGGAAAACGCACCTCTAGAGGGTCCGGCGTCATATTCAACGCAAAAGGATATATCATCACCAACAACCACGTAATTAAAGACACACGTGACATCATCATCACTCTTCCGGACAAACGCGAATTTCCGTGCGCCCTTGTGGGCACAGACCCCGCTTCGGACATCGCGGTTCTTAAAATCGAAACTTCCCCGGAGGGCCTCTCCGCATTGAAAACCGGGGACTCCGATAAAATGCGTGTCGGAGAGATTGTCATAGCTATAGGAAATCCTTTCGGTTTTTCCCATACCGTAACCATGGGCATTGTCAGTGCAACAGGGCGCCGGAACATGGGACTCGCCGATTACGAGGACTACATCCAAACCGACGCCGCCATAAACCCCGGAAACTCCGGCGGCGCCCTGGTGAACATAAGGGGAGAGCTCATAGGTATTAACACCGCCATCTACTCCCGTGGAGGCGGTTCCCTGGGGATCGGCTTCGCCATTCCCTCGAACATGGTGAAACAGGTTGTGGAAGAACTAATCTCCGAAGGAAAGGTGGTGAGGGGATGGCTCGGGGTTTACATTCAGGATATGACGAGGGAAATGTCCCGCTCGTTCCGCTACGAAGGAGAAAGCGGCGCCCTAGTATCCGATATCATGAAAAGTTCTCCGGCTGAAAAGTCCGACATCAGGGTGGGCGACATCATCATGAAATTAGATGAAAAGGAAATACACGATGCGGCCCAACTTCGCAGGCTCGCGGCAAGGAAAAAACCCGGCACCAGCGCAAAAGTCACCGTATTCCGCGACGGAAAAACCTTGGACTTAACCATGCCTATAGGCGTCCTCCCCGACAGGCAGGGCCCCGAAAAAATAACCATCGCTGAGAGATACGATGATATCGGCATAACCGTGAAAGATCTCAATGAGGAACTTGCATACCGCTACAGGATAAGCGACCAGAGCGGCGTCGTGGCGACGAAGCTTAAAGAAGGATCTCCGGCATCTCTTGCGGGTGTACGCGTCGGCGATCTCGTGCGGGAAGTGGAAAGGAAACCGGTCCCCGGGACAAAGGAATACCGTTCCGTCATGGCGGAACACGCCGATAAGAAGCGTCTTCTAATGCTCATCAAACGGGCCGGTGTAAATAAATATGTGATACTCCGAAGGGGGGATTACTAAACCCTTTATGGATAATCCAACCCTCGTCCCCCCCCACATAAAACAGTTGATTTTTCCCAACCATTGATATAAATTGTGTCTTTAGATTATAATTGATTATCATAAGGTAACCTCTAAAAATTTAATTTTTGAGGTTCCCCTGAATTGTAACTACTGGCATACTCAGGAATTGGGTTTTCCCGCCCGCCTTCGGCGGGCGGGAAAACCCAATTATTAGAGGTTGCCATAATATGGTAACAATTGGATCTCACACATTACTCAGACGTATTTACCCAATGGACATCCGGTAATGAGAACAGCAATTCAAACTACACGAAGAGGTGAAACAATGAGAAGAGTAAAAGTACTTGGATTATTTTTAGTATTCGCCATCATGAGCTGTGCGACAAACAAGGATGTTGTCAGGAGCAACACGACAAGCCTGTTGAAGAAATATCGGGGAGAGAAGAACCAGCGTATTGCCGTATTTCCCTTCATGACAAAAACCCAGCAAAAAACACAGGAGCTTTCCGACCTCGACGACGAAGTCCTGGACATAGTTTTCGAGGACAAGCGTTTTCAGATAGTTGAAAGGAGCCTTGTAGAACAGATATCCAAAGAATGGACCTTCAGCGAGTCCGGCATGGTGGACGAAGAGCAGAGGTCAAAAATTGGGAAACTTTCCGGAGCAAAGCTAATTCTGGTCCCCATAATCTCAGGAAAGAAGAACATCAACATGAGGATCATTTCAGTCAACTCCGGCGATGTTCTCTCCTTTGCCCGCGGCACCCTTGCAGCGCCCATCATTGAAAGTTATTCGACTTCCGTACCACCTTCCTCTGGCCGCGGAGGAACACAAACGCCAACTTTTTCGGCGACTGCAAGAGGGACAATCAACCTCGGATCTTCCGTCTATGGCTCAATATCCAATCCCGGCCAAGTCGACAATTATTCGTTAAACCTTCGGAAAGCCGCGGCCGTTGAGATCAATGCAATCAGGACCGATTCATCATTCGACCCTTTTCTGGAACTACGCAACAGTTCCGGGGCAACCATCACTACCGACGACGACGGCGGTGACGGATTGAACGCAAAAATCATCATGTCCCTTTCCCCGGGATTATACATAATCGCCGTTCGGGGTTACAGCTCCAACACTTTGGGTAGTTACCAACTTTCCGTAAACGAATCGGCGCAGATGATGGGGGGAGGCACCGGCAATTTTGGAGACCTCCTGATCCAACTGGAAACCAGCATCAGCTATTCTGCACAAACCGCCAATTGGAGAACCAGGCGGTCAACATGGCTAAACGACGTACGAAGTTCCTCGGGAAATCTCGAACGCATGAAGCAGCTTGTCTTTGAATTCGAAGTAAATTTACTTGGTAGCGCCCAGAACAGCAGTTGGCTCTCCAGTTCAAGGGGCGCTTGGGTAAACAGAGTGAGGAGCGCACGCTCCGTAAGGGACCTGTCGGTGCTTCTCAGAGAATGCGAAAGCAATATCCTGTTCAGCGCCCAGAGCAACGAATGGAGAAATACAAGAAGCTCCTGGATCAACAGCATGCAGATGCTGGAACGTTAATAAAAGCAGAACGCAGTTTAATGCTGTTGCATATTGTAAACCGCCAAAAGGGGAACGGGCCAAGCCGTTCCCTTTTTGCCCGTGCCTAAATTAGTGCATAATCGCCTTTTCTTAACTCTGCCCTTTATTCGTCTGTACGCACCAGATAAACCTCGCGGCAAACATTGCATGAAATAAATCCTGCGCCTGTGCGGACAAGCAATGTGTCACTGTTGAGAATTTCGACAAGAATGCTCTCCCTTCCAATTTCGGCGCTTATTGTATTTCCCGTCTGCACAAAGGAACCTTCATCGGGAGTAAGGCCCCCACAGGTGTTTATTTCGATATCACACCTTCCGTCCTCATTGAAGCTTATATGCTGTTTTCGGGAACCCAAAAAAAAGTAAGGGTTCTTTTCATAACCCGGATTGTAAACGCATTCAGCGACCATAAATTTCCCGGTCACTATTCCTGCGGGTCGACGTGTTTTGTCGATATTGTAGATGAAGGACTCGTCCTTTTCCGTTGCCCGGATTTCTTCTCCCAAAAGGCTTTCATCGCGGATCCAACCCGTCTTAATTTGCGAACCGCTTTCAAATTCAATCCGGGACCATTTTTCAATTTTACCGGACGGAGAGGAAATGTCGCGATACTCTCCAAGTACCCTTACTTTCACATTCCTCGGGAGATCAAAAGCGCCGGCATTTAAAGCCCCTGGAACGGGGTGTACCTTTGCCCCGCCGGGAGGTGAGACGAATTTGAAAACGTGGGCTTTCTTTTCCGCTGGAATGACCTCCAAAGCGGCATCATCACGCTGGACAGATTTACATGACAAAGATATCATCAACAATAGAAGGAAAGTCACTGGACGTTTCATGGCATTCAACCCCAAAGGCAACCAATAATACTTATGTTCCCCTTCCGCCCAAGACGGGCGGAAAAAGCTAAGTGCTTATCTTGCCTGCTGTTATGGCAATCTCTAATAATCAGGTTTTCCCGCCCGCCTTCGGCGGGCGGGAAAACCCAGGTCCTGAGTATGCCAGTAGTTATAATTCATGGGCGCCTCAAAAATTAAATTTTTGAGGTCCCCTTATATTATTTGGGACTCTCAAAATTTGCTTTTTAAGGATCCAAAAAGCTATAGATTTTAAAGATATACCTTTCTATTGAACCTGTCAACACATTATGGCTGGCGCTGTCTATAACGAAAAAGGGTCCCTGCGGCCCACAGACAAAGCTCTCCATTATTGGAAATTAGAAAAAAGGCCGCTTTCCATAAAATAGTTGAAATTTCGTTGCCATATAATTAGGCCGTGAAAAGAAGAAAATGCCGCCCGTTTAGAAGATCATACATCAATTTTAAACACCATGGAGGAATTCACGTGAAGATATTCATTGACAGTGCCGATCTCGAGGAAATCAAGCAAGCTTACGCTTGGGGGGTGTGCGATGGCGTTACTACGAACCCCTCCCTTATGAAAAAAGCCGTAGATAAGCTCGTCGCTAAGGGGGAAAAACTCGACATAAAGGAGTACATCACACGGCTTCTCGATACGGCAAGGGGCACTCCCGTAAGCCTCGAAGTGACGGAATACTCGGCGTCAGCCATGATAGAACAGGGAAAACGATTATACGATATGTTCAACAATGTAGCTGAAAACGTAAACATAAAGGTCCCCGTCAATCCCGCATTCAAGAACGATGACATAACGCACTTCGACGGACTACAGGCAGTCTGCGCCCTGTCGGAGCAGGGTATTCCCGTCAACTGCACCCTGATTTTCACACCGGAACAGGCCCTCCTCGCTGCCAAGGCCGGAGCGGCCTACGTGAGCCCCTTTGCCGGGAGAATCGACGACATGCTTCGAAAAAACGCAGGCATGAAGTTCGAGAAAACAGACTACTTCCCCGCTGAAGGGATTAAGCGAGATGAGGTATTATTGGATGATGACGGCGTCGTGTCCGGCATCGACCTTGTAGAGCAGTGCGTTGATATCCTTGGGCTCTACGAGTTCGGCGTCGAGGTGATCGCTGCCTCTCTGCGAAATCCGCGCCAGGCCCGGGAGGCGGCCCTGGCAGGCTCCCATATCGCAACGCTACCTTTTGGGGTGATTCGCGATATGCTGAAGCACGCGAAAACTTTCGAGGGCATGGAGCTTTTCACCAGGGATATCGTGCCGGAGTATGTGGCGATGCTTAAATAAAAGCTAAATTACGCTAAACTGTTTTTTTTAATTGAGCGGCACAATTATCGAGCAGACACCCGGGAAGAAACATGTTCACAATCAAAAATATTTAGGCAAAATAGTCTTCAGCTTCGCAACTGTCCCGGGATTGCGCTTTTCCGGGGCAGTGATGGCGGCGTACTTCACCGTATCGCCGCACTCGCATGTCCGCTCACTGCCCGCCTCTTTCAACAGCACCTTCACAAGGTCCTTCGCCGCCCTCGCGTTGCTGTTCAGGTTTTCGATCAGCATTTCAACATTTACATGCTTTTCGTCCTCCTTCCAGCAATCGTAATCGGTGCACATGCAGATCATGCAGTAGCAGATTTCCGCCTCCCTCGCGAGCTTCGCCTCTGGCACAGCGCTCATGTTTATAAGGCCAGCGCCCCAGGACCGGTAAAGTTCGCTCTCGGCCCGGGTGGAGAAAGCGGGGCCTTCCATGCAGATGAGAATCTCGTCGCGGTGCATAGTGAGGCCAAGCCGTCTGGCAGGGTTTTCCACTATATTCTGGAGACGTTCACAAAAGGGATGTGCAAACGCGATATGGGCGGCGACTCCATCCCCGAAAAAAGTCCCATGCCTGGCTTTAGTCCTGTCGATGATCTGGCTCGGCATGACAAAATCGAGTGGGCGGATCCTTTCCTGGAGGCTGCCAACGGCTGAGAAGGCGAAAATCTCGTTAACACCAAGCATCTTAAGGGCGGCGATGTTCGCGCAAAAATTAATCTCATGGGGAAGGATAAAATGTCCCCGCCCATGACGCGGCAAAAATGCCGCGCGCACACCATCGGATTCGGCTATGACAATGGAGTCAGAGGGTTTTCCCCAGGCTGTCTCAATTGTAACTTCATCGATTACATTCACTCCTTCAATATCGTACAGCCCTGAACCGCCGATGATGCCTACAGTCGCTTTTTTCACGTGTATCTCCTTCGTAAAGAAATATGTCGGCACTGCCTTCGTATGTGCGCAAATAAAGGACCTTGAATTACGGGACAATCCCCGGCTGCCATCAAACGCGATGAAATATTGAAGTACCGCGGGTCCCAGAGCTCATGTCTATACCAATCGCTCCGCATAGAATTCGAAACAGACCCTGAAAAAAGGCAAGGTTTTTTTCTGTGTAAAACCAAAAAGGCCCCTCCCGGAAATGGAGGGGCCCGGAAAGAGTCAGGAACCGCGAGCGTCCCTCAATCTAGTTCGTGTTTCAATGGCAAGAAAAATAGCTAATAAAAAAAGTATCGCTGCAACAGAAGCAAGCACATAACCTCCATTCATTATATTTTGATAAACCATAATAGCCAGGGCGGAAAGGGTGATTATAAACATAGCTATCATTGGAATTTTTACGAACCAATTCGACTTTTTATGACGGCTGAGCCACGCCGTCACCGAGAGAAGCGCCAGAGCGGCAAGAAGCTGGTTGGCCGATCCGAAAATTGGCCATATCTTAAGGCCCTGCCCGCTCACCACAAGCGCGCCGGCCAAAATGACGCCAATTAACGTGGCGATATATCGGTTCCGGCTGAGTAAAGGCTGTTGTTCCTCGGGCGCCCCATCTTTGTGAAAAAATTCCTGCATGGCGAACCGGGCAAGCCTCGTTGCCGTATCAAGGGACGTAAGGGCGAAAGCCGATACCGCTAATGAAGCGAAAGTCTTCCCCGCGCCATATTCGATTCCAAAACGGGTCATCATCGTTCCCAGTCCATGTGAAAAGATTTCAATGGGATTACCCTTCATGCTCGTGTACTCGGCTGACACGAGCATTGCCGCTGTAATGAGGGCAACAACGGCCAGGACCGATTCAATGAGCATACCGCCATACCCCACAATCCTGGCGTCCTTTTCGTTGTTAAGCTGTTTGGCCGTAGTGCCCGAAGCGACCAGGGAATGGAAACCGGAAATAGCTCCGCATGCGACGGTGACAAAAAGAATAGGGAAAAGATAACCCAGGGACTCGATTTTAAACGAAGTGAAAGCCGGCATTTGAATTTCAGGATTTGCGATAATAATTCCAGCAAGACCCAGCGCCATAAGCGCGTACAAGATGAATGAGTTTAAATAGTCCCGGGGCTGGAGGAGTATCCAGACCGGGGCAACAGAAGCGATGAAGATGTACACCATCAGAATGATGTACCACGCAAGGGCGGGAAGCTGGACCGGGAAGATAAATCCCACATAAAGGGCCGCGGCAAGCAGCACAACTCCTATTATCGTAGACCATATCAGGGAAAGCTTAAACTTGTAGAGCAGAAGGCCGAATAAAACGGCAACAAAAATAAAGAGGACCGAGGCGCTTGCGGAGGCGGGTATCTTTTCGAAGGTTTCACCCACCACGATGATAAAGACCGCCACAATTAGGATAAGGGTGGACCAGGAAAAAATGAGGAAAAAAGTTTTTCCTCTTTTACCGATTTCTTCCTCGATAACCTCACCTATGGACTGGCCGTTATGGCGCACTGAAGCCACAAGGGAGGTGAAATCGTGGACCGCACCCATGAAGACGCCCCCTACGAGGATCCAGAGCATCACCGGGACCCAGCCGAATGCGACAGCCACAATGGGGCCGATGATGGGGGCCGCCCCCGCGATTGAGGCGAAGTGGTGCCCTAAAAGCACCGGCGCCCTTGCCGGGACATAGTCCACCCCATCGTTCATGGTGTGGGCGGGTGTTTTCCGTTCGCGGTCAATGCCCAAGTGACAGGCAAGAAAACCGCCGTAGAGCACATACCCGGCAAAAAAAACCAATACAGCGATGAGAATAAGCCATATCGACCCCATGATTGCCTCCTGTGAGTACCAATACTTCGGGATGGGGGGTACGCGTCCGCTGTTCGATGAACGTAAAACCTCGGCGGGTATTCCCCGCTCCAGTTGTGCATAAAATTGGGAACCGCCGGTAATGGCAAGAAATATATGGATAAGAGATGAAGACTTTCTAACGGCAACCTCTAATATTTTGGTTTTCCCGCCCGCCTTCGTCAGGCGTGAAAACGAAGTTTTTGTGACTACCCATTAATTTTTTTAGAAGTTCCCTTTTATTATTTACAGATTTTAAGCTCCCCTCACAATATCATAAAGGCCCAACTGTCTTATCGAAAGAGCTTTAACTTAAAAAACTGACACAAAAATTAGGTTTCCCCGCCCGCCTTCGTCGGACAGGAAATACGGTATGTTAGGATAAATGCCTGTAATTGAAAAAATTAGATCACACTCCAGCAGCGAGACTTTCGAAACTGGACGAAACCTCGGCCTAAAGGCCCGCCCGGGAGACCTCTTCGCTCTTTACGGAGACCTGGGGACGGGAAAAACAGTCCTCGCCAAGGGAATCGCCCGGGGCCTGGGGATCTCCGAAGAGATAACGAGCCCCACCTTTACCCTTCTGGAAATATACGAGAACATACTCCCCTTCTACCACTTCGATCTGTATCGGATTGACAATCCCCGGGAACTCGACGCGCTTTACTTCGAGGAGTACTGGGAGGGAGATGGAGTTTCCGTAGTAGAATGGGCCGACCGGGCCGCCGGAAGGCTCCCGGAAACCGCCCTTCGCATCACCTTAGAATACCTTGAGGAAAGCATAAGGAGCATCACCATTGAACGTCCTGACAATTGACGCCGCCACCGGAACTGAGATCGTCGCCGTTGACGCTTCCGGGTTTGTATCGGACAAAACCGCACCGACATCCGCTTCCCACTCAGTGACGCTCTTCAACAATATTGACGCCGCGCTCAGGGAGGCGGGCATAACCGAAAAAGATCTGGACCTCCTGGGCGTTGGGGCGGGCCCCGGCTCATTCACAGGCCTTCGCATCGCCGTAGCCACGGCGAGAATGCTTGCACAGGTCCTCGAAATCCCCCTTGTTCCCCTGGACAGCCCCCTCATCTATGCAGCGTCGCTCACCTCCATGGAAGGGGACATCATCCTATCAGCCTTTGACGCGAAAAAGGGACGAGTCTTCGGCGCCCTCTACCGTAAAACATCCGGTCACCTTGAGCTTGAAACAATTGTACCTCCCGGGGATTACCCCATCGACGCCCTCCTCGAAGGCTATGATGGAAAAGGAAAGCTTCTGGTGGCGGGATACGGGATCGAAAAATACTCCGGGAAGATACACGCCGCCTCGCCGGACTGCGACATCCCTGCTGAAGTCCGTCCTTCCGGGGCCGTCGCCTGCGCTCTGGCCCGGCGGGCCTTTGAAAAAAACCCGGGCGCATACCACAATTACGATGAAGTGACGCCGCGATACGCCCGAAAATCAGACGCCGAAGTGATGCTGGAACTCAGGAAAAAACCAACTTGATCTCCGGGCCTAGCCTATCTCCATGGCCGCCAGAAACCCCTCGTGAATGGCGTCGTTGATCTGAGCGGGCCTCACGCTGTCCCCTACAACCTTGTATGGAATACCAAGGCCTTCCAGTTTTGATGCGACATTCTTCACGGACCGCGACCCCACAGCGTTTACCACGCTATCGAACTTTTCGCTTTCACGCTTCCCGCCAATCTCGTACACTACTTCGCCGCCTTTCACCGAGAGGACCTTCGCTCCGGTAATGACCCTGATGTTAAGTTTTTCTATGTTCCCCAGGAGCACCCACTTCGTCGATTTCCCCACTCCCTTCCCCACCTTCGGCATCATTTCAAAGAGGGTGATATCCTTGGTGCCTTTCGTAACCAGCTCCCTGAGGCGCTCGATGCTCTCGGCCTCGTATCGGAAAAGAAAATACAGCGCCTCCGGAGAAAGGGTGCCCTTCATGCCTAAAAACTCCGCAGTCTCAAGGCCAACAGCGCCCCCGCCGATTACGGCGATCTTCGTGCCGAGTGGAGGATCGTTCCGGAGCACTTCCCAGGCCGAGACCGCCGGAGGCTCTCCTATCCCCTCAATAGGAGGCATGAGGGGTTCCGCCCCTTCCGCGGCGATTATATATTCGGGCGCCGTTTCCTTTATCAGCTCCGGAGTAACTTCCGTTTCAAGAAAAACGTCCACATCGTATTTATCCAACATAACGTCGAAATAACGGGCCAACTCCCAGATCTCCCCCTTATGTGGAGGAGTTCCGGCTATTCTGAGCTGCCCCCCTATCTCGTCAGTTTTTTCATAGAGCTCCACGCGATGCCCTGCTTCGGCGGCTGTAATGGCCGCCTCCAGGCCCCCGGGGCCGGCGCCTATCACCATTACCTTTTTGGGGGCGGAAGTTTTTTTTACCACGCGCTCCCCCTCGAATCCTGCCCTGGGGTTTGCCAGACAGAAAACAGGTTTGGCGCTGAAAAGCTGGTCCGTGCACCCCTGTGAGCAAGCGATGCAGGGAAGAATCTCTTCAACCCGCCCCTCCCTTGCCTTCTCGGGCCAGAACGGGTCCGCAATGAGGACGCGCCCCAGATTCACCATGTCGGCGATCCCGTCCCTGAGAATTTGCTCGGCCAGGTACGGATCGGTAATGCGATTGGATGCAATGACCGGGATATTCACCGAACGCTTGATATTGAGGGCCAGGTACGAAAATATCGCCCGTGGCAATTCCATTGGAAGCTGGGGGACCCGCGACTCGTGCCAGCCCCCTGTGACATTGATGAGGTCCACGCCGGCCTTCTCGTAGACCCTGGCCACGGCGGGTGTGTCCTCGTCGGTGTTGCTGCCGCGCACGAAGTCATTACCCGCCATGCGGATTGAAATCGGATACTCATTTCCCAGGCGCTCGCGCATCATCTCGATGATCTCCCTGGGAAAGCGCATCCTGTTCTCAAACGAACCTCCGTATTCGTCGGTCCTCTGGTTTTTCAGCGGCGAAATAAACTGTGTGATGAGGTATCCTGCCGAGGCGATGATCTCCACCCCGTCGAAACCCGCCTCCTTAGCGCGGGCCGCGGCATCGACGAAGGATTTCTGGGTGGCCCTTATATCGTCCACGGTCATTTCCCGCGGCACCGTTTTGCTGTAATCGGAGTAGATGGCCGATGGTGCGACGGGGTCCTCACCTCCCAGCAGTTTGGAATATGAATACGCTCCGGCGTGGAAAAGCTGGATCCAGGCCTTAGCACCGGCGTCCTTTATCATCCCCGTGAGTTCGGCGAAATCCTTGATCGCCTCATCGGTCCCGATCTGGAGCGCCACGGGACCGCTTCCCACAAAATCAAAACCCACGGGCCCCACGGTGACAATACCGGCCCCTCCCCTGGCGCGTTCCTGGTAAAAGTACCTGTACTTGTCGTTGAGCTTTCCGTCCAAAGAATAGAGGAGCCCCAGCGAGGGATAGGCTATCCTGTTTTTGATTTCCAATTTATTGATGGTGATGGGGCTGAACAGCATATCGAACATTGCGGTCCTCCTTATACCAGGATGTTTATTATCCTCACATAATGGGCGGTTCGGCGCGAGCCCCGCTCCGCAGCGCCGAAACGGGTTATTTTATCTTTTTCTCCACATCCATCATAACTTTTTTTGCGTCTTCGATAATACGCGTAACGACGGCCTTCACCGTGGGCGTGTCCTTGATGATTCCGGTAATCTGCCCCAGGGGAAGTATTCCCTTCACATTGTCGCCGTCCATGGTCCCAACCTCGAAGGCCTTGAAACCCTGGGCCATTCTGGCCATCTTCACCGCGGTCCTCGGCCCTGCCATCATAATCCCAAGGAATATCTTCATCCAGGGAAGGCCAAGAAGATTCGCTATCTTCCTGGAGAGGAAAAGGGCGCTTAGTGGATTCAATCGTTTCTTTATCATATTTTTCGCGCCCTTCGTGGCGGCCATCCGGGCGGGGAGGCCGTCGAACTTGTCCGTATAGATCGTGTCGAAGGCCGTAAGCTCAATGCTCAGTTTCTTCTGGGTCTCGTGGACCGGACTTTCCACGGTGTTCATGAAACGCGTTCCCATGGAGATCCCGTCCGCCCCCAGGGCCAGGGCCGCAGCCAGGCCCCGGCCATCGGCGAAGCCTCCGGCGGCAATGACGGGTATATCCACCGCATCAGCAATGGAAGGCACCAATGACAGTGAGGTGACATCGCCGCCATGGCCCGCCGCTTCGTGGCCCGTAACAATGAGGGCGTCGGCGCCGTCGCGTTGGGCCGCCTGGGCATGTTTCAGGGTGGTTACCGTAGCGATCACCACGCCTCCGTACTTGTGGACTTCCCTGCACAGCCAGTCACCTTTACCAAGGGAGTAGTTCACCACCGGGACTTTCTCTTCGATTATCACCTTCGCGTTTTTTTCAGAACCGGGGAAATAGAATGTGATGTTTGCCGCGAAAGGCTTCTTGGTGAGTGATCTGGTCTTTTGAACATACTCCCTTGTCTGTTCGGGTTTGAGAACACCTGTCGCAAGTATTCCACAGCCGCCGGCGTTCGATACCGCCGCCACGAGCTCCGGCATGCTAATCCAGCTCATTCCGGACAGAATAATGGGATACTTGATTTTTAACAGCTCCGTGATGCGCGTTTTCATTTAAGGTCTCCTGAATATTTGTTCCGAGGTTACACTCCATCTTCATAGGAAGATGGAGGCGCTGAGACATCAATCCTGTATAAAAAGAAAGAGTTTTTCTACGAACTCCGGGTCTTCTCTCTCCATGATTTCGATGATGTGCTTATGCATCCGCTTTTTCATCTCTCCGAAGATGCCGCGCTTCTTCACGAAGGTCCTGGCAAATGCGATCGATTCGTTCATAAGTTCTTCCTGGTTCGCGCATGCCTTGCGGATCACGTGGTTCTCCTCAAGTTCCGGAGCGGTGACGCGGCGGCCCGTGTATTTCCACTCATGAAAGGCGTGCTGGGGAACGGCCTTCCGCACCCAGGCGATCATGCCGGGGAGGAACGGGATTCCCAGGTCCACCTCGGGGAAGCAGAAAAAACCGCGGTCGGACCGCATGTAACGGAAATCACAGGCGCAGGAAAGGATGGCGCCATTGCCGAAGGCATGGCCGTTTATGGCAGCGATAACCGGTATAGGATACAGAAGCAGGGTGCGGAACACATCGTTCATGCGATACATGAAATCCTTTATAGACTGCGTGTCCTTCGCCGCCATTCGCTCCATAAGCCACTGGATGTCGACACCCTGGCAGAAGTTCTTTTCGTCGCTGGAGGTAATCACCAGAGCGTGTATTGCCCTGTCTTCGAGAATCTCATCGAAAATCGCGAGCATCTCGTTGGCGTAATTCAAATTATGCCTGTTCTCGCCTCCCGTCATGGTGAGTATCGCGACTGTTTCGTCCTTTCTCCACTCAGCCAGCGCCATACCGGACCCTCCTTTTGTAGTTGCTCCCGCGCTTCCGGCGATTATTCACGTCTCCGCACGGGCCTCCGGCTAATGGTAGTATCGTAACAAAAAAGTACACTATTTTTTTCATGGGGGGAGGATAAAAAACTTCAGGGGAAAATCCATTTTGCCCCTGAAGATTCTTTTAAACGGGTCCTTTGCCTGATTCGGGAGTCTGACCAAGCCGGTCCGCATCATAGCCGCTTAAAAGCTTGTAAATCTCCCAGAGCGAAAAAAAGAGGGTGAGCAGAACCGGGCCCACTATAACGCCGGCAAGGCCGAAGGCCTTGATGCTGCCCAGAAGCAGGAAAAAGAAAATCAGAGGATGAAAGTTGAGTTTCTTTCCAAACAGCGCGGGTTTCAGAAAGTTTTCCAAACCTAAATACCATCCGAGACACCAGACTGCAACAAATGCTGCGGAGAAATAGTTCCCCATAAGGACGAGCACCATGGACGCGGGAAGCCAGATGAGGGTGGTCCCGATCACAGGGATGAGCGAGAAGACAGCGGCGATGCTGCCCCAGAGCAAGCCTCCCTTTAGGCCGCCGATGTAAAGCCCAAGGCCCGTCATGATGCCCTGGAGCGCCATTATGAAGAGGTTCCCCGCAAGGAGCATCTTTACCACTTCCTTAAGCCTATCGACCACATCACGTTCTATATCGTCGGGAAACGGAAGGATGCGGTAAAAAGCGTCCTCGAGCCTATAGGCGTCCTTAAAAAGAAAGAAGAGCATTAAAAGCATGAAGATAAAATTCAAGGCGAAGTTGATGGAAAAGGTGAGGACCACGGAAACATTTGTGAAGACCGCCATTGACACCTGCTCAATGACGGACAACACCTTTGTGATGATCTCCCCCTTGTTCAGATGCAACTGCTGATAAATCCACTGTGCAAAATCGTTCCCGGTAATCCACGCTGCGACGTCCGGTCGAGAGAGAAGGTTCCGCGCATAGGAGTAGAAATCAAAAGCCTGTTCCGCAAGAAATAGGAGAAGCAAAAACGCCGGAGTCAACACCATCATGAAAAGAAGGAAGATCATCAAAACGCTCGTGAGTAAACGCGAGCGTATGCGGCGAAGAAAAAATTCCTGCAGGGGCCTAACGGCGATGTAAATGAGCAGGGCAAAAAGGAACGGCCAGAAATAGAAGCGATAAATGAAAACCAGGGCAATAAATACCGCCCCCAGAAGAAAATAGAAAAGCCGCAGGAGGTTCTTGTTCTCCTTCAGTTGAAAATACGATTCCTTGCTTTCCAGCATGTCCTCTCCGCGTTACAACAGCCGACCCGATACATCCGACGGCTGTATCCGCGACGGATAATGCCTCATCGCGTGAGAAAGTGCGATAAATCAGTCGCTATCTTCTGGATGGCATGGTCCACATACTTGTTGTCGGCCATGCGCTTTTTATACTCATCGATGGTGAGTTTGTCCCTTCCGATTTTTCGCTGTTTTATCTCACGATCATCCTTGTTCATGAGATGTTTCATGTTAGTACCCCTTTCCCCGGGCCACCCTCCCCTCCCTGGGCGGGTATCCACGGCCCTATTAATAGTTCGGCCGGGCGCAAAATTCCTTTAACGAAACTTTACCTGTATTTCCAATTTTTCACGGCCATACCGCGCCCGCACCTCTTCGGAAGATGTAAAATCCGACAAAAATGATTGCGATGATGATGAAGTGCTTGAAAAGCGCCCTAGCGCAAAATATCCTGGATCCATTCGATGGATCCATTTTCAATTGCCAAAAGGTCGAACCTGAATGTAATATTTTGAGTATTTAATTTTTGATTAGCGGCAAGAAAACCGGACGCGATGAGACGAAGCTTTTTTTTCTTGGAAGGGCTTATCGAATAGAGGGGGCCTCCATAGAGGCCCGTACGGCGGCGTTTTACCTCCACGAATGTGATGACATTGTTTTTTCGGGCGATGATGTCGATCTCACCCCGGCGTCCTAAACGGAAATTCCTCTCGAGGATGGAGAATCCCCTTTCTTCAAGATAACGGGCCGCAATGTCTTCTCCGGCCGCGCCGAATTCTTTGGATTGTCCCAAGGGGAGAGAGCCTACAGAACGTCGAGGAAGTTCACGCCCGCCTCTTCTTCCTCGAGGGCCTTTACGATATAGAGTGATATTTCTTCAAGGAGGTTCACCATCCTGGTATCGGTCACGCGCGTCCCCTCCCTGTCGAAAACGAGCTTGACGATTGGGCGAAGGGGCTTCTGTGAAATGGATCCCACCACTATGCCCACACTCCCGTCGTTGAGGCGCACCATTGAACCGATAGGATATACCGACATACGGGACAGGAAAACTTTCAGGATCACCGGATCGAAGCGGTTCACTCCGCTGGAAAGCAAGTTCCGCATGGCGTGGTAAAAATATTGGCGCTTTCTATAACTCCTGTTGGTGATCTGGGCCTCGTAGCTGTCGGCTATGGCGGCGATCTTCGCGTACTCGTCAATCTGGTGCCCCTTGAGGCCCCGGGGATATCCGCGCCCGTCGTAGGACTCATGGTGCTGGAGGCCCACGATGGCAACCTTCTCGCCCACGGTACCAAGCTGTTTCAGGGCGCGGTAGCCGTGGAGCGGATGCGTCTTAATAAGGTTAAACTCCTGGTCCGTCAGGTTCGACTGCTTGTGTATGATGTAGGGAGGGATTTTGAGCATCCCCGCGTCGATGAGGAGGGTCCCGAGTCCCAGCTCCTTCAATTTTTCCGGAGTGTATTTCAGGGCAATGCCGATGATGAGCGCATAGAAGGTCACGTTCACCGAATGGACCACAAGATAATTTTTACCCTCGTCGAGACCGTAGAGGAAGATGAAGATATTGGGGCTTTCCCCCAGGACCTTAATGATGTCGTCGAGGACCGCGGAGAGGCCCTCCAGCCCGAACTTTTCATTCGCCTTGATCGCTGTGTGGGCTTTTTCCACCTCCCCGCATGCACGTCGATGCACATCGATGAGGTCCCTGCGCTTCTTTAGCAGGGTATTGTATTCATCTACTATACAGCGTACATCGGCGGAGAACTGTGATTCAATTCTCTCCTCAAGCTTCATGTCCGCCTCGGTGGATATAATCGCCCCCGCCGTTTCAATCTGGCTCACCCCCCAATTTTTAAGCTTTTTGATATCGCTTTCTTTGATGGAGACATTGGAATCGACCAGTATGTTGTTGCTGTCGATGTAGACCGGCCGGTCGAAACGCATGCCGGGCCGAAGCTCATCGACGCTGATTTTTCTCATCTGTGCCATTCTATCGGTTTACCAGTTTAACTTTTCCCTGAAACGCGCGTTCACCCGGTAACAGTAGGCAAACACCTCGGCAACGGCGCGGAAGAGCCTTTCGGGGACCTCGTTGCCGACATCCATGGCCGAAAGGGCCTCGGCGAGGTCACCATCGCGGTACACAGGGATATTGTACTCTTCGGCAAGGGCCAGGAGCTTCTCCACAAGTATTCCTCGGGCAAGCGCGACAATAACCGGGACTTCCTCCCCTCCCGAATACTCGAGGGCCGCCGCTTTCCGTATAGTCATGCTTAACCTCAAGCCCGGTAATCGAACGCCGCATCTTCGATAAGCGCCAAGATTAGGTCTGCTGTCTTTTTTTCTATGTCCGCCAAGCACTGGACGTTCACCACCGGAACGCTCCCCGTGGGGCCCTTCAGCGCTTCTTGCAAATTATGCAAATCCCGTTTAAGAATTTCAACACTTTTATCTTCCTCGCAGAGAATTGATACGGAAATATGTCCGCCACGTTCCCGGCCAAACACCTCGATTCGTCCCAGGGCGGACAGCGTGGCGGTGCATATCAGGCTTTCCCCTTCCGACATGACCTTCATGCTCTTGAAAACGCCGTCATCGAAAAACGGGGCCTCATACTCCTCGATACCGCTAACTTTATCTTTTATGTCGCCATACTGCATTTCCAGGGCCTCTTGTAAGTACCGGCGGGCATCTTCGTCCATGCTCCGTCCCCTCAACTCCCCGAGAAAGCCGTCTACCCATTCTTCTACCGCCTGCCCGCCCCCCATAAAGAGGCCCTCTATCTCCCGAGTGAAGCCCTCTCCCCCAAGGAGTAGGGAAATGCCCTGGAAAAGGCGCTCACTATGTATACCCCGTCTGCGCCCCAAAAAATAAGAAAAAAGTATAAGCTTTTCTTTTTTTATGCCAAAATTCATTAAAATATTGAGAAAAGCGGCCAGCGGTTCCGGCATCGCGCTTCCCCTGAGGCCCGCCAGTGCCCTGTTGAGGGCGTAGAGGCCGCCTACTTCCCTGTAACTTTTCAATTCCGGGAGACGGGCTTTCAGTCGCTCCGTCCCTCCTAAGAAAAAAGTATCCAGGGCTTTAAATAGCTCACCTGCCCTTTCCCCGCCCGCGAGGCGAAAATGAAATTGATTGCCACGCTTCATTTCGAGCACCAGCTCAAAACGCTTGCTGGCGGGGATTCCTTTCAGAAATTCCGCTGTTACCCGTTTTCCCGCGATGTCGATGACCGCTTTGCCTCCGTCAAGGCGCTCCACCACCCGCGCCTCCACCTTACCGCCCTTCGGGATGGCCTCCAGTGCGCTTTTAATGGCCCTGTTTCCCGTAATTTTTAAAGTGCTTATGCGGTCGATTTTCATGGCCCTGATTCATCCATGCCATTCAGCGGCGAAAAGCAGTGCGCCACTGCCAGACTAAACGTTTTTTATGTTATCTCGTATTCGGGAAATGTCAATAGAAATGAAAGCCGGGCTATTCGAAGGAGGAAGGGAAGGGACACTACTACTTACGCAAAACACCCGCCTTTCGGCGGGTGTTTTCGCTTAATATCGGAGAATCGCTTACAGGCCGGTGCCGAACGACTTAAAGCCGACACCGATGTATATGGCGATATCATAAGCGGAATCAGCTTTGATTTTATACTTTGCTCCCCCTTCCTCAAACTCATCAAAAGTCGTGTTGGTCAAATTATAACCAAACCGGGCCATGACATCGAGGTATACTCCATCGGAAATCGTCGCCATATAACCAAGGACGCCATTCACCCAGAGGTCGATTTTTTTATCGGTATTTACTCCTGACCCAAAATCATAGCCTACCAGATATTTCCCCGCAAGGCCCGCACCCAAATAAAATCCGCCTGCGGTCATAAACTTGGCAGTTACCTGGGGAATGAGAAAATGCGCAATCTGGTCATCACTTTCGGAATCATCCACAACTCTCTGGTACTCAAGACCAAAACCGATAAGAACCGGGTTGAGATTCAGATTGTACTCCGCCATACCCGCAAAACCTTTGAATTCTGTATCAGGTAACGAAATGTCATAAGAAACAGTATAATTCGGGATATACCCCAGCCTCAAAAAAATCACGTCGTTCGTCAGCTCCTGGGCAGAAGCAGGAATTGCAAACGCCCCCGCCAAAACAAGCGCCGCTACCACCGCAAAAAATTTTCCCTTCATCAAAGGCCTCCTGTAGTATTTAATGCTGTTATCAACAACCGAACTTCGAGTCCGTTAATAAAGACCCTTTGCGTCTTATTATTTGATTAATATATACAACATGGACGGATACGGCAAGCAATTTTCTGTTTTTTTTAATATTATGTCACTTTAATAGTATTACAACATAATTAGTATTATGTATAAATATACAGGATTGCGGCACACCAGGAACTTGTTATGCATTGTTATGCATTTTTTATGAATTCAGCCGAAGAAGAAATCCCCTTGATCTGTCTCTTTAAATGCTATATGATTCCCATACGGTGCAACCACTGGCCTACTCCGGACTTATGTTTTTCCGCCCACTTCCTAACAGAGGGAGAAACATAAGAATTAGAGGCGAGGGCCCCTGGCCATGCTCCTCACCGGTTCGAAACTCCTGCGGTGAATGGGGCATGGCCCCAGCTTCATGATGAGGCCCCGGTGCTCCTCCGTACCATACCCCTTGTGGCGCGCGAAGCCATATCCGGGATATCGTTCATCCAAACGATCCATCACCAGGTCGCGGTGCACCTTGGCGGCAATGGAAGCCGCGGCCACGGAGAGGCTCAGGCTGTCTCCCTTCACCAGGCCGATTAGTTCACAGCCAATATCGAATTTGAAGCTTCCGTCGAAGATTACCGCGCCGGGACAGGGCACGGATTCGGCTACAATACGCTTCAGGGCGGCCGCTGTGGCGCCATTCACGTTCAGGCGGTCTACAAGTCGGTGATTTACCAGCACGGCCCCGCAGAAGAGGGCATGGCGGCGGATTATTTCGAGGGCGCCGAGACGCCGGGTGTGAGAGAGGGCCTTGGAGTCCTTTACGGACTCTAAAAGCCCCTCCGGAGGCGCGTTTATCACATGTTCGGGAAAGATGACCAGGCCCACGGAGAGGGGGCCCGCAAGGGCGCCCCTTCCCGCTTCGTCGGCGCCGGCGACAGGGCGCCGGCCCAGGGAAAGGAGCTCCCGTTCGGCATCGAAGGTGGGTGCTATTCCGAAACTCCCTCGGGCGCGGTTTCCGCAACAGGCGCCGCGCCGTTTACTTCCACATTCTTCTCATGGGAGACGGGAACGGACATCTTGCCCTTGTCTTCTTTTAGTTTCGCCGACTTGCCGCGGCGTTCCCTGAGAAAGTAGAGTTTCGATCGCCGGGTTTTCCCCTTTCGGACCACGTCCACCTTTGCAATGCGGGTCGAGTAGAAGGGGAAGACCCTCTCCACACCCACATCATAGGAAATTCGCCGGACCGTAAAAGTTTTCCCGAGCCCGGAATTATTGATGGCGATGACGATGCCTTCATATATCTGGACGCGCTCACGGTTTCCCTCGATGATCCGGTAGTGGACGCGCACGGTATCGCCTATTTCAAAGTTGATCTCGCGGTCAACGGGCTTTATTTCCTTTTCGATAGCCGTCCTGAGATTCATTGTTCCTCTCCTCTTGTGATCGATAATAAATATTTCCTGTAAAGATCGGGCCGTACCGACCGCGTCTTCTCAATCCGCTTCTCCTGACGCCACCGGGCAATCGCCCCGTGGTTGCCGCTTACAAGCACCTCCGGGACTTTCATGCCCCGGAACTCCTCGGGCCTCGTGTAATGAGGATATTCCAGAAGGCCCCCCTCGAAGCTTTCCTCCAGAAGGGATTCCGCGCTCGTCATAAAACCCAGCTCGTAACGCGATACTGCGTCAACAATGCACAGCGCCGCGTACTCGCCTCCGGATAGCACGAAATCGCCGATGGAGATTTCGTAATCAACGAAAGCGTCTATCACTCGCTGATCCACCCCTTCGTATCGCCCGCAAACAAGGCAGAGACCGCCCTCGGAGTGGACCCGCTTTACCATTGCCTGGTCCAAAAGGCCCCCCGACGCCGTGGTGAGGGCCACCTTCAAGCCTCCCGCCTTCGCTTCAATCGCCTTTGCAAGGGGTTCTGGGCGAAGGACCATCCCCTTCCCGCCGCCGTAGGTGTAATCATCGCACTGGTGATGGCCGTTCTCAGAGTAATCCTTCAAATCGACCAGTTCTATCCCGACCTTCCCTGTGGAGACCGCCTTGCCCAAAAGTCCGGTTTTCAAGGGGCTTTCAAAAAATTCGGGGAAGAGGGTGATAATCCTGAATGATACCACGGCCCTCCGCCATACCTATTGCGCAGGGGCTCAGGCCCCTAAATGTCAAGAAGCCCTTCCACCGGATGTATGTCAATCCTGTTTTGGGCCACCTGCGAGGTGTCGACCATCTCATTCACAAAGGGCACCATGTATTCCCGGCCCTCCCCGGCCTTCACTAGGAGAATGTTTCCGCTCCCGGCCTCAAGAATATCTTCCACTAGCCCAAGCTCTTTCCCTTTGTGATAGACCGCGCAACCGATAATTTCGCAGTAAAGAAATTCCCCTTCTCCCAGGATTTCCTTTATTTCAAGAGCTTTGGACTTTTCGATGAAAATTTCCCGCCCTTTTAACGACTCCGCGGTTCCCCGCTCGGACACTCCATCGAGCTTTACCAGGGCCATCCTGCCCTTCTGGACCACACACTCCTTAACAGTGTAGGGATGGTACCTGCCGTCTTTTTCAATATAAACACCGCTTCCCTGGGAAAAACGCTCCCCGATGTCGGTGACCATATAAATTTTAAGGCGTCCAAGGAGACCATGAACGCCCAGAATCTTTCCTATTCTAAGATATTCCGCCGCGTTCAATCAAGTATTTCCAGCACAACCCGCTTGCCCGATTTTGTGGCCGATGCGTTGATTATTGTGCGTATTGCCCGGGCAATGCGCCCGTGCTTCCCAATGACTTTCCCAATATCTTCCTTAGTGACTTTGAGCTCAAGGATGGTGGATTTTTCGCCTTCGATTTCCCGTATCTCGACATTTTCCGGATTATCAACAAGAGACTTGACCATGTACTCCACAAGGTCCTTGTAGTTCATTGCGAGCCTCCACAGGAATTATTTAACGCCCTTGTACTTGCTCCAGATTCCGTTTTTTTTCAACAGGCGTTCCAGCGTGTAGGTGGGTTGGGCCCCTTTTTTCAACCAGCCGATCACTTTTTCTTCGTCGACCTTGAACTGATTCCCGTCGTTGATGGGCTGATATTGCCCGAGGTTCTCGATTACGGCTCCATCCCTGCGCTTTCTGCTGTCCACGGCCACGACCTTGTAATAGGGCATCTTCTTTTTCCCGGCCCTCTGAAGACGAATCTTAACTGACACTCAAGTTTACCTCCTGAGAGAATTAGAGGGAATCTTTTTCCGGGGCGCCATATTTGTCAATACAAAATATTGGAAATATCATCAGTTGGATTTACCCGCCTGCCTTCGGCGGGCGGGTAAATCAACATTAGGCAGCCTCAAAAAATTAGGTTTTTCCCTTGATTTAAGGAACACGTCTGGAAACTATATTCACCATGCGGCGATCTGCCGCGGCGCCCTGAAAAATCCGGACCGAGGCTTTATTATGAAAAGACCGTCATTCTTCGCCCTCACGGCCCTTATCCTGGCCTTCCTTGCTCCATTGGCCGCCCAGGACCCCGAAAGGACCGATTTGTACAACGAAATTCAGAAACGGGGTACAGTCACAATCGGCATTTCCGAGAATTATCCCCCCTTAAATTTCGAAAAGGGGCGCAAAGGCGTGGAGATAGAAATAGCCCGGGAACTCGGGGCGTTTATGAGCGCCAAAGTGAAGCTGGTACCCCTGAAAATCGCCGACTACCTGCCTGCCCTGGAAAGGGGTGATATTGACCTTCTAATCGCGGGCCTTTCACGAAACCTCCCGAGAGCGCAAAAAATATGGTTTTCTGAACCCTACATCACCATCACCCCGGCCGCCTTAATCAGCAAGAGGGTCCTTCCCCAGACGAAATACGGCGACCAGTTCGAGGAGGCGCCGTTACGCACCATCTGGGACCTGGGCCGTTTCCACGGCTTCAAATGCGCCGTAAAAAAAGGCAGTTCCTATGAGGTGCTCCTTACATCACGCTTCCCGGGGATCACCCGGGTCCTGGTGGCGGACAATACTGAAGGATTTGCGAGCTTACGCAGGGGGACTGCTCAGGGCTTCATCCACGACTCCCTCTTTCTTCAGTATCACTACCGTAAAGACGCCTCCTTAAGCGGCGCCTTTGCCCTCCTTTCAGGTGGCGATGTTGTGGAGGAACTCTGCGTGGGCATCCCCTTCGGGGCGGCGGTCCTAAAAAACCAGGTTGACGTTTTCATCGCCGAGATGAAGCGCCAGGGCCAGATTTCCGAATGGCTCGATAAATACGGGAAGGAGTGAGGAATTATCGATGATACCTGTTATTAGACGCTCGGCCATCACTGCAGTATTCTCAGGCATGATGCTTTGGACGCTCCCGGCCCTCGCCCTTGACACTACCATCGAGAACCTCGATATCTCCGGCATGCTGCGCCTCCGCTTCTGGTACACCGGGAGCCAGGTGAAGGTCCCCGACCGCTTCCCCGCCGGAGAGGGCTACTCCTCAGTAAATTATGAGGACATCTTATTCCGCAACAGGTTCGACCTTAAAGTACTGCCCAACATCCGAATCAAAGCGGTCTTCGACATCTCCTCGGCCTTCGGGAGGGACGATTTCGCGCTGGGAAGCGGCGGGACAAATCTGGTGACCCGTGACGTATACGCCATCATCAACCCTTCCCCTGACAGCGAATTTACGATTGGCCTCCAGCCCTTCAGCCTGCAGGGTGGCTACATTCTTGCGAGGGACGCATCGGGAATCCAATACACCCATTATCTTTTTGAGAGAAGTCTTAAGCTTTACTCCGGATTAATAAGGGCTTTCGACGACGCCGACGCGCGCTACGGCGACAACACTCGTCCCCCGAAATATGCCGATGATAATATCTATTTAATCGGCGCTTCGTTCAATTTATCGTCCATCTTTTATTCAGATGTGTATTACACCTTCGAGCATGACAGATACACATCCATTGACGATGACGGAAAATTTATCGATAACCGGAAGGCCACCCTCCACTGGGTGGGAATCCACAACAAGCTACTCTGGGGGAACTGGATTTTTCGGGCCGGAGGCATCATTAACTGGGGGTATCTGCTTCTCGATTCCGGTTCCGGCTCACAGAGGACCGATATTCTCGCAATGCTCCTCGAATTCGAGGCCGGCTATCGATTCAACGGCATACAGGCGAGCATTGTGGGGGAAGGCGCCACAGGGGACCCGAACGATCCAGAAGCAGGAAAATCCTTCCAGGACATTAAGTCTTCCCACGAGTTTTCCTATATCGTTGTGGACAACTACGGGGGCCTCTCCATCAGGGGAAGCGGCGAATCCAGCTGGTACGGACTCTATGGCGCCGGGACAAAAATCCAGTTTACACTTCTCGACACCATAACCACTGAAATGCGCCTGCTCCATTTCAGGACCACTCGTTCGCCCGACGCCGGTGGAAATTCTTCCACCTGGTTCGGCGATGAATTCGATATTCGCGGCGAGTATATGTACCAGGAGGCGCTGTCCCTCTTCATGACCGCCGGCATCTTTCGGCCAGGGAGGGCCTATCGTTCACTGGAGAGCGTCTTAGATCAGCGCAGCGGATTTGTCATCGAAGTAATGTTAGGCGCCCAGGTGACGTATTGAACCGGTTAAACGCGGCTTATCCGCCACTTATGTGAAACGGAAACGCTTAAAACGCAGGAGGTGAGCCATGGAAAAATGCATAGTATGCGGGAAGGAAACCGAATCGGTATACCTCCTTTACGAAGCGCATATCGGCGGTACGGAAACCGTCGACGAAAGGACGGAATTTATCGCCCAGGGGGCAAGAAAAATACGGCGCGTCCACCAAAAGGCCATCACCATCTTCGACACCGTGACGGAGCACCCCTTCGGCTACTGCGCCCATTGCCTTGGGGCAAACCGACGCCGCGGGATGCGGTACCTCATCGGCGGTTGCCTCGGACTCATGGCGCCCGCCGCGGCCTTCTTCATGTACGGACGCGGACTCAGCGAGGGGAGCGCGCTGAAAGCGCCGCTCGCCGCGGGAGCGTCCCTGGCCGGCTTCGCCGGCCTCATCATCGCCTTCATGGGAGTACATTTCATATTTTCCGGAAAAAAGAGCCTCCCCTATGACAGGAAGAAGGGAGACTTCGACGAAGAGTACATGCAAAGCCGCTCCTGCAAAATCATGACGCCCGGAGAATACGAGTATTACCGGAAAAACGGCATGAAGGAAGTATCGAGGAAGGTAGTGGACCTTCCAGTCTGAGCATCACTCGACGATGATCTTCGACGCTTCGACGATAAACCGTTTGTACGAGTTCGCCAACATTTTGCTAACCATGTTGATGAGGTCCTTGTCGGAAGACCGCTTTAAAAGATACTTATTTACCTCATTCAAGTCGCTTTTGAGGATTTTTCCGAGATTGTCAAGGGCCTGGGCATAAGCCATGGCCGTAGGAGTACGATGGCTCTTCTTTTGCTTACGGAGCTCCTCGTCAAGCTGCTGCTGCATCTTCCTGCGCTCATCCTCCTCCTTGATGAACTTATTCAACACCACCCCCGCCGTGGCAAGAAAGTTCACCGGGCACAGAAGTTCGTAATACTCGTTGAAAAGGGCAAAGTCCCTGAAAACTACCTCCGGGAGAGGCTCCAGGTGATACTGCTCCTTGACCTGGTCCCTGCTTTTTCCGTCCACGAGGGTCCTGTCGGGGAGCCATGACGAGGAGGCAAAGCTTTCCCTCTCGTAGGGCATAAAAACAAATTCCCCTTTCAGGAGTTTCAGATGCTCCGTGCTGATTTGGCTCCGCATGGACAGACGGTCCCGCGGTATCTTCATACGGTTGTATTCCCAGAGGTTCTTATGCATGTGGAGTGAAGCCTGGCAGGCGAGGTTCGGGTCCGGGAAACTGGCGATGATGATGCCGTCCCCCACGCTGTTCACCGTACCTTTGCAAAGGGCGATCTCTCCAAGGAATAGCTCCTGTATGTTCGCCGTGAGGACCGAGATGTCGGACAGTCCAGAAGACTCAAACTTCCCCTTAAAGTTGAAAATTTCCAGCGCGAGGACGCTCACGCTCTTCGTTTCAAGGGACTTGACCTGGCGCTCGGCGTCCATCTTCTTCAGGGTCCTGCTTCCCTCACCGAGGTCGAGGTCGGGGCTCTCGAATTTTTTAAAAATATTGACGATGAAATGATCGATTTCCACCAGCTCCTCGTCCGGGAGGAGGCGCAGGGCCTCCAGGATATCGTTGGTGATGGCGTAGTCCTCCTTCAGCAGGGAGATGAGGAAGTAGGAAAACTCCACGGACTTCTGCATCCCCATTATCATGAGGATTTCCCTCTGGATGCTTTTGTTTTTGATGATCATCATGTCCCTTACGTTCTTCAAAGCATCCCGGTTTCCCAGGCCGATGAGGAGCGCGCAGGAATATATCCGTATCTTAATCCCCGGTTCTTTCAGATACTCCTGGAGGTAACCGATCACATGCCGTTTGTTGTAGGTTGTGGAGGCGCCGACGATAAACCCCATGGCGAGGACCACGGCCTCCTTGATGTCATTGGCTTCAAAACGGTAAAAAACGGAGTCCAGGTACTCCAGATCTGAATCGAGGCCGCATCGTCCAAGGCAGAGGACCGCAAGGCGCACAATTGCCGGGTCCTTGTTCTCCTGGATGATCGTTTTAAGCACCTGGTTCGCCGTCACGTTGGCATGGACGTCCCTTCGCAGCAATATTTCAAGGATTTCCATGATGATGTCGGTCCCCTGGTCCGCCCGTTCCTTCAGGTATTCGAGGAAGATATTAAGGGACCTCTGTTCAGAGAATTGCGAAAGGAGGAGGACTCCCCGCTGGTGGTCCCGCATCTCCCCCGAGGACAGAAGGAGCTCCAGTTCCCCGAGCATGTAGGGATAATTCAGCTCCGAGAGGCACATTGCAACCGCATCATATATCGCCTCATCGGGATATTTCTTTACGTAATTGAAAATCTTCACCAGGCTCGACGCGGCCCCGACGATTTCGAGCTTCCCAATTATTTCGCATAGCCGCACGATACGGTTTCGAAGGTAACGCTTCTCGAAATTAATATCCTCGAGGCGCATGGCCGAAAGTTCCCTTGATTTCGTATCGGCGTCGTAGAAAATTTCCAGAAGAAGGGTGAAGTCGCCCACTTCGTCATTGTTCAGGAACGGGACTTTGTCTGCTATTTCCGTAAGCAGTTTGTGAATGGAAAAACGGTCCTCGTTACGGAGAAAATGGAGGAACTTCTTTTTAAGCTCCGGAGTGTAGGTTTCCAGGATATACTGCCGCATCTGCTGAAAATTTTCAGGATAATCCTTCTCGATGACGCTGGTGATCATGAATTTCTTTCGGTACGTTTCGAAGAAGGTGTCCAGGGTAACCACCATGTAGTTGTAGATTTTGTCCCGCATGAGGACGTTCTTGCGGGATTCCGGCATGCCCGCGAAATATCTTTCAAAGATTTCCACAATGGTCCGGTTCTGACGAGGGGAACTCACAGAGAGAGACAGGAGGTTACGGAACAGCTTGTCGGTATCGCGAAGCTTGTCGACGTTCAAGTACAACATGTAAAGGACCCTCTCCACGAGCTCCGCGTCTTCCGAGGTCAGGGCCTTCATGGAGTAGATGAGGAGTTCCCGGTGGTTGCTCGTGAGCATGGCTTTTAAGAATTCGGTCTTGACCCGGTTCGAGTAGCCGTCGAAATGAATGGTCATTCTCCCCAGAAGGACCCGGATGTCTAACATCACCCTGTCCTCCTCCTCGGGGGAGTAGGTGTAGATCTGCTCGTCTTCAGAGATGCGGCTTTCAGCCTCACGGGAAAGCCGCTCTGAAAGAAGGGAAAGGAACTTGTACACCGCCCGGGTTATCTCATCGTTTTCCTCTTTTAAAAGCTCCTCGGCATGGCCAATCTCCCGGAAGGCGGAGAGAGCTATGATGGCGGCGGAACGGACTCTCTCGTCAAGCTCGGACTTCCTGGCTAACTGGCGGAGATAGTCCCCCACCTGGGGTAATGCGCCTCCGGTCTTCCCCAAAACACTGCAGCACTTGAGCACAATGGAGAGATCCTGGCCTTCAAGGCGCTCCTCCAGCAGTTTCAAAATGAATGGAACATCCTCGGCCTTGCCATGGTGTTCGAAGTAATCGAGCATGTGGATCTTCTCTTCCGTCAAAACGTCCTTCATAAGAAGTTCGCGGAAAATGAGCCGTACTTCTTCTCCGGGGCAGTTTTTCAACTCAAAAATCGCGCTTTCCCGAAAGAGCGGGTCCTTGTAGATGTCCCCCAGGAGTATTTTGATTCCGGCCGCGGACTTTTTAAGTCCCAGGAGCCTGTGAAGGGAAATCCGCTCGTAGGGCATGAGCTTAAATCCCTTGCTGATCTCGAGCTTGATGGTTTGCAGAATATCAATCGCCATGAACGCTCCCCATTGAATGCGTCGTACACTGAATATCGGCCCCTGTTTTTCAAATGTCAAACATAATGCCGTCCCTTTCACATGAAACTCGACAGCCCCTCAGCAGAATACACATCAGAGCCGGAGCGGCCAGCATGACCCATCAGGGTTTTATATCAACAATTTGCCATTTAAATTGATTAATATTAAATCGCCATAATTAACAAACATCCATGGGGCCTTCAAAAAAATAGTTTGACTATTTCAACAGATTAGCATAATATTAAGGCGATCTTAAAAAATCGGTTTTCTCCCGATGCGGCGAGCGGAAAAACATAAGTCCTGAGTTTGACAGTAGTAACAATTTTGTGGAACCTTAAAAAGTTTAATTTTTTTGAGGTTCCCTTAAATGAGTTGATTTCCTGGGCAAGTAAGTCTAACTTAGTTTTCAATTCTCCGGGGCATTCACAATTTTTCTTTACACCCAGTATGGAATACAATTCTCTCATAATTAAGGAGAAAAACAAATGAAGAAACAATTTGTCATCGTGATTATCGCCGTGCTTTTCGCAGCCGGCGCCATAAGCTGCGGCGGACGCAGCCAGCGGGGTTCCCGGGCCACGACGGGACCGGTGAACCAGGAGATGGTCGGTGAAGCGACCGGTATTGCAACCATCTTCGACGGCGACAGGGCGCTTGCCCGCGACCGCGCCATTGACGATGCAATGAACAAGCTGGTAAAGACAAAACTTGGCACCACCGTTGAGGGCAGGTCTCTTGTTCAGGATTTCGCCCTCGTCGAGTCGATCGTTGAGGCAAAATCCACGGGGATGGTTAAAAATTGGACCGTCGTTAAGGAATACGCCGAAAGCGACGCGTATTTCGTCACCATCAAGGGAGAAGTATATCCTGCGGCGGTGAACGAGACCATAGAAGCTACGATCCGCAACTACGGGCGCCCGAAATTCATGGTCCTCGTAAAGGAAACCTTTGACGGCGCCCAGAACATGCCTGGAGAGACCGTCACCGAGCATACCATGATGGACATCATGGGGAACGCCGGTTTCGAGTTCGTCGATGCCGCCATGACCCAGCAGCTTCTCAAAAAGGACCGCCGCACCATGACTCAGGCCATTGACGGCAAGGTGAACGAGAGCGTTCAGGAGCTTCTCCTTGACGACCTCGGGGCCGAGGTTATCATAGTCGGCACGGCGAAGACGACTGACCAATCCGCTGTCATGCGGGGATATTCCCAGAACATGAAATCAAAACAAGCGAATATCGTACTCAAAGCAATTGACGTCTACACAGGACGGATCCTTGCTTCGAAGGTCAACAACGCACCGGCAGTCCATATTGACGCCGACACGGCTTCGAAGAACGCCATCATGAACGCCCTGGCAAGCAAAAACATGCTTGGCAGAAAGGACGAAGACGAAAAGTTCATATCCGGCGATTTCATGAACCAGATCACCCGCCAATTCCTTAAATCCGCCACAGGCCGGATGATAATGATGACCGTGGCAGGCCTCAATTTCAACGATATGACCAAGTTCCGAGATGCCCTCCAGGGCCGGGTCCGCGGTGTCAGCAAGGTGTATCCCAGGGGCCAGGTGGGAACAGCGGCGAAGATAGAAGTGGAGTTCGCCGGAAAAACCCATGATCTGGCACAGGAACTCGTGGCGAAGTCTGAAAAATTCGGCTTCCAGATCGAAATCAAAGAGCAGAAGCCCAACAAAATATCGCTCACTGCAAGAAAAGTGAATTAAACCGTACCACTATCAACCTTGGCACTAAGGGTTTTCCCGCTCGCCTTCGGCGAGCGGGAAAACCGATAATTTATCATTGTTGTCAATAAAAAAGCGCGGGCCCTGGCCCGCGCTTTTTTATTGACAACAATCAAATCTCTCGTACCATTACCCATCAAGAAAAGGCCTCTTTGCGTAACCTACTTTCTCCGCATCCGGGCGCCTTAGAAAGGGCATTTGTAAGGGATTTCACCCAATACTCCCCGCAAAATGTCGAGGTTACAATAGGTCTGTAACAAAGGACGGAAAAATGGGAGATTACCAGCACGAAACCGGAACGATGATTGGCAGGGGTGGCACTGAGATTTTCATCCAGTCCTGGGAAGCTTCCCACCCCGGGGCCGCCCTCGTACTATCCCACGGCCTGGGAGAACACTCGGGAAGATACGGACATATTGTCGAGCGGCTAAAGGGGAAGCATGTGTCGATCTTCGCAATGGACCACCGCGGCCACGGGCGTTCGGCGGGCAAGCGGGGACACGTCCTTCATTTCGACGAATATGTCGATGACCTCGGTTTTTACATCAACATAGTGATCGATCAAAAACCCGATCTTCCGGTGTTCCTCCTGGGGCACAGCATGGGGGGCCTCATCGCCATGAGCTACGCCCTTCGCAGCCAGGAGAAACTGTCGGGCCTAATTCTCTCCTCAGCGGCCCTGCTGTCTTCCGTCGAGGCCCCGCCCGTCAAAGTCGCCGTTGGAAATTTTCTGGCAAAATATCTGCCAGGCATCCAGGTATCGAACGAGCTTGATGCGAACTATATTTCCCATGACCGGGACACCGTAAAAAAATACCTTTCCGACCCCCTGAACCATGACAGAATTTCCCTGCGATGGTACACCGAGTTCATGCGGGCCGGCAAGGAGTGCCTGGCCCGTGCCGACGAACTCAAAATACCACTCCTTCTCTTCCACGGCACCGAAGACAGGATCATCGACTTTTCCGGTACCATTCAGGTCTTCAATGCCGCATCCTCACGCGACAAAAAGCAGCATCTATTCGAAGGGCTGTACCATGAGGCGATGAACGAAGTGGAACACGAGCGCGTCAAAGTGCTTGACGTCGTGGGGAATTGGATACTCGCCCGGATGGGGAAAGCGAAGAAAACGAAACCCGCCAAGGCAACGCAGCCGAAAAAGAAGAAGTCCCCCGTGAAAAAGAAAGTCCCCGGGGGACCTGGCGCCCCTCACAAAACCGCGTAGAAAATCTTTAAAAACGGCCTTGCCGGACGCCAGGGCTCCGGTGGGTGACCCGGCCCGGCGTGTTAAAATGAGAGCGCACCAGTATTTAAAATTTATTGCCTGCGGCCCTTCCGGGCCTGCTCCTTGCTTATTCCCGCGATAAAAATACCGGCAATGTCGACCTTGACGTTTTTCTTCTCGGGAATTTTTTCGAAGACGTCGTCATCACACATAAGGTCCAACACCTGGGGGCCTACCTTGGCGGTTACAAGAGGGACCTTCCTTAGCTTCTGAAGCTTCGGTATCGAGGCGATGACGTCTTTGGGTATTTTCGCGTTGTCGATCTTATCCTTCCTCTTCGAGAGGACCAGGATCGTCGTGGTCATTTTATGCTTGTCAATCAGCTCCTTCTGGAGCGAAAGCTGTGCCTCACCTTTTTTTTTTAGATAAAAGTATCCCGCCACGAGTGCGGCTATCACTACGGCGAGTATCGAATAGAGCATCCACCATTCCACGGCACATTACCTCCGAATTATAGGCAATTGTTTCTTCATGACGACACTCCCCGGGACTTCCCCGCAGGCGGGAGTGCAAGTATATACCACACATGATAAGAAAAGAAAGTACGCAACTGTTTTTTATGAAGCAGTGTCTTTGACAGGCCTATCGTTCGTTTTTGCCATCCCTGTAAGAGGGGCAATCATCAGCTAAAAAAGGCCCTTTAATGAAAACAGTGCCCAAAGAAAAATTTTGGGAAAAGCACCCTATCACTAGCGGCCCAAAGCGGCTTTCAGTTCGCCGTAAACCTTTTCGTATCTTCCCGCCGCGTCGTCCCAGGAATAATGGACCGCCATGCCCCGCCTCATGATCCCCTCCCATTCGACTTTCTTACGGCGCACCGCGAAGACGCGAAGGAGGGTTTCGGAAAGCGCCTGCACCGTGAGATCTATAAACTTAAAACCCGTCCCAGAGCCGGGATCCGTGAAGTAATCGGTCACGGTATCGTCCAACCCCCCCGTGGCGCGCACCACTGGGACCGCGCCGTAGCGAAGGCTGTACATCTGGTTGAGTCCGCACGGCTCATACCGCGACGGCATGGTGTAAATATCGCATCCAGCCTCTATGAGGTGGGCCAGCTCTTCGTCATATCCCCAGAAAAGTCCCACTCTATCCGGGAAAGTCCTCCGCAGGTCTTCAAAGCGCCGAATAATTCCCTCTTCACCGCTTCCGAGAAGGACGAATTGGCCGGATGTCTCCCGCATAACGGTAAAGAGGGCCTCCACCAGGACATCCATCCCCTTCTGATAAGTGAGGCGTGACACGGCTCCCATCAGGGGGGCCTTCCCGTCTTCTTTCATGCCGAAACGCCGCTGGAGAAAACGCCGGCATTTGCGTTTTCCGGAAAGGTCGTCGACGTCGTAAACTGCGGGAATCCGGGGATCGTCGGCGGGGTCCCACGTACCATAATCCACGCCATTGGTAATGCCGTAGAGGCGCCTTCCCAGGGAAGCGAAAACGCCGGCAAGATTGTAACCGAATTCCGGGGTCTGGATCTCTCCGGCGTAACGGCGGCTCACTGTGGTGACGGCATCGGCAAAGACGAGCCCACCCTTCAAGAAATTCATCTGGCCGTAGTATTCAAGGGCCCCGGCGTGAAAATGCTCCCTCCCCAGGAGGGCGCACTCCATCATTTCCGCGGGAAAGACCCCCTGATACCCCACATTGTGGACAGTGATGAGCGAGGAGGAACCCCGGAAGAACGGATCATTTGCGAAATGGGTCCTCAGGTACACGGGGACCAGTCCGGTCTGCCAATCGTTACAGTGGATAATATCTGGAGAAAAATCGAGGTCCCTCATGGCCTGTAAAACGCCGCGGCAAAAAAAGGCGAAACGTTCGCCATTGTCGGCATAGGCGGAATAACCGTCGTCATAAAGCCCGTCCCGGCCGAAATAGTTGTCGTGCTCAAGGAAATAGGCCGTAATTCCATCCATGAAGCGCGACTCGAAAAGCGCGGCCCACTTCTCCCCGGTCCCAAGATGGACACAGAGAGGCCCCTGGAGGAGGCGCAGGCCGAACCGTTCTTTATCGACACGGTAGTACCGGGGAAGGAAAAGGCGCACATCATGGCCACGGCGCGCCAGGGCCAGGGGCAAAGAATGCGAAACATCGGCGAGCCCCCCGGTTTTCACGAAGGGAAAGGCCTCGGGAGTTACAAAAGCTATCCTCATTTCATTTTAATGAGCGGAGGATTAAACTCCTCCGGGGGCTCGTATCCCAGGAGGAGGAGAAGCGTGGCCGCCACGTTCGAGAGGCCCGCCCCGACGGGGGGGGCGAGTTCGTACTCGCCGCCGTTCTCGTAATCCACTATGATAAAGGGCACGGGGGAGAGGGTGTGGGATGTCTTCGCCGCAGGGAGCCCCGTTGCCTTGTCGGTGATCACATTTCCTTTTTTGTCGGTTTCGAACATCTCCTCGAGGTTGCCATGGTCCGCCGTAATTACGGCAATTCCGCCGCATTTCTTCACCTGTTTCAGCAGCCTTCCCAAACAGAGATCAACGGTCTCGGCGGCCATGACGGCGGCGTAAAAGTTTCCAGTGTGGCCCACCATGTCTCCGTTGGCGAAATTGAGGCGGATAAAATCGTACTTCCCTGCGCAGAGGGCGTCGATGACATAATCGTTCACATCAACGGCCTTCATCCAGGGACGCCGGTCGAACTCAACCTTGTCCGAGGGGACCTCCACCCAGGTTTCCAGCTCCTCACTGAATTTCTCGCTGTTGTTGCCGTTCCAGAAGTAGGTGACATGACCAAATTTCTGGGTTTCCGCGATGGCAAGTTGTCGGCATCCGGAAAGTGAAAGGTACTCGCTGATAGTGCGGTCGATATCAGGAGGCTGGACCAGGTAGGTTTTAGGCAACTTGAGGTCGCCGTCGTACTCCATCATCCCTGCGTACACCACGTCGGGTATGCGTACCCGATCGAACTTGTCGAAATCCTTCTCCTCAAAGGCGCGTGTTATCTCAACTGCACGGTCTCCGCGGAAGTTGAAGAATATCACCGAGTCGCCGTCTTCGATGGTCCCCACGGGGCCCCTTTCGTCCGTAATGGTGAAAGCGGGAAGATACTGGTCTATCACTCCCCCCTGTTCCTTCCTAAAAGTTTCGATAGCCTCCCTGGCGCTGGCGAAGGGGCGTGCAGTCCCCAGGACATGTGCCTCCCACCCGCGTTTCACGATATTCCAATCCGCCTGATAGCGGTCCATGGTGGTCACCATGCGTCCCCCCCCGGAGGCAATCCGGTAATCGAGGCCTTTCGAGGTATGCTGCTTCAAGCGTTCCTCAAGTCGGTCCACATACAGCAGTGCGGAGGTTTCCGGTACATCGCGTCCGTCCAGAAGCGGATGGACCCGAAGTCGCTTCACCCCCTCTTCGGCTGCGCGGTCGATCAGTTTAAAAAGCTGGTCAATATGGGAGTGGACGTTCCCGTCTGAGAGGAGCCCTATACAATGGAGGGTCCGACCCTGCCCGGAAGGCTTTTCCAGGAGTTTCTTCCACACTGCGGTTGCGAAGATGGAACCTGAAGCGATGGCATTGTTAACCAGTTTGGCGCCCTGGTCGAATATCCTTCCGGCCCCGAGGGCATTGTGCCCCACTTCGGAGTTCCCCATGTCGCCGTCGTCCGGAAGTCCCACGGCGGTCCCATGGGCCTTGATTGACGTCATGGGGTGGCCGTCCATGAGCACATCAAGGACAGGGGTATGTGCATGGTAGAGAGCATTCCCCTCCGTTGCCTCCCGGAGGCCCACGCCGTCCATTATTATGAACACAAGGGGGCCCCTGCGCCTGAATGAGTTGCGTGAAAGCGGTTTCATCATTCTCCGTTCTCCAGAAGGAAGGATTCCAGCGAAGCGACCTCGATGACGCGCCGGACAGGGTCGCTGGGATTGACCAGCTTGAATTTTCTTTCTTTATCCGCGAGCATATTCTTAATTTTTAGAAAGACCGCGAGGCTCAGTGAATCGAGGCATGTCACGTTCCGTATGTCGACAACGACATCCCCAACTTCGTTGCTATAATACGCCATGAGATCAAATTCCAGGTCGTGCATAAGCGAAGAGGTAATATTTTCCCGGATGATATAGGTCCTAACGCCGACGGCGTCCCTTATTTCAAAATCCATAGAACCTCCCCCGGGGCGCCCGCCCCTACCCGATGTGTCTCCCGTTTTTGCCGGGATCATTCCCCGAGATATGTACCCACTGAGCGCGCCACGGCGACGAGATCGGAGTCCTGAGAAACCCTCCTGGGATTGTTCGCCACCTTCTCAAGGGGGAAGTGCTCTATTGAGCCGCCCCGGAGACATACCGTGACGCCAAATACCCCGTCCAGGACAAGCCGTGCCGCATGAGCGCCGTACCGCGTGGCAAGTATTCTGTCAAAAGGAGTGGGGTTTCCGCCGCGCTGGATGTGGCCCAGGACCGTTGTCCGGGCCTCGATCCCCGTGTTCTCCTCGATGAGGTCCGCAACCTGCTTGCCGATTCCCCCAAGTCGCACCACTCCTGTCCTTTTGTTTAAACCTTCCTGAATCACATGGTCGCCACCTGCCCGGACTGCGCCCTCGGCGACGCAGATGATGCTGTAGCGCTTTCCCTTTTCGCTTCTCCGCTTTACCGCGGCGCAGACCCCTTCCGCGCTGAAAGGAATTTCCGGAAGGAGGATGATGTCGCCGCCGGCGGCGACGCCGGCGTGGAGGGCCAGCCAACCCGCAGTGCGGCCCATGAGTTCCACCACCATGGCCCGATGATGGCTCTCCGCAGTGGTGCGGATTTTGTCGATGGCCTTGCAGGCCGTGGTGACGGCAGAGTCGAAGCCGAATGTCTGGTCCGTACCCTGTACATCGTTGTCGATCGTCTTGGGGACTCCGACGATGTTCAAGCCCAGCTTTGAAAACTCGTGCGACATGGAAAGCGTTCCGTCGCCGCCGATGCACACCAGGGCGGAAAGCCCGTGACGTTCGTACGTTTCAAGTGCCTTTTTCGATTCATCCACGGGGTCCTTCTGCGTATCATCGTAATAAAATGCAAAGGGGTTGTCTCTGTTTGAACTTCCAAGGATTGTCCCCCCCACATTGAGGATGTTCGATACCGCATCGTAATTGAGGGGTATATGATGGTCCAGCACCATGCCGCGAAAGCCGTCCAAAAAACCCACTGCCTGGACCCCTGCATCGTTTACCGCCTTCTTCACCACGGCCCTTATGACGGCATTGAGCCCCGGGCAGTCTCCCCCGGCGGTTATGATTCCAATTTTTTTCACTTCCACACCGTCCCTCAAGTAAGATATTTTTTACGGAATTCTTCTTCAGTAAGAAGAGGAACAAAATCGTTTTCGAAGACCTTCTCCAGGATCACCACAACATTTTGATTCATCCCGAAGATGACGAATTCGCTATTAATGTCGTCCGCCGCCTTCATCGCGGTGAAGAGCGCAGCTATGCCGATGGAGTTCACATAATCAACTCTGGTCACGTCAATAGCTATGGTAGAGGGCGATGCTTCGGCAACTTGTTCCGCCATGTCCGTCAGGCGTTTTTCGTCGCCGTAACCGAACTGTCCTGAAAGGCGGATCACCGCTACATCGCCCTCCATCGAATACTGCATATCCATCATACATACTCCGTTTGATTATTTGTTGCTCGATTGAAAATTATTGCAAGGAAAAATCGACTTCCCGCACCTTCTTTTTCTCTGGAAGCACCTCCCCGACAACTGCCTGGGCCGGTCTTTCACACGGTCGGTCGACAGTCCGAAGGCCGGGAAAATGTTTTTAAGAAATTTTCCGGGACATATTGGGACACCCGTTGCTTTCACCCACTCTGAAATTTTAAACCCAATTCCTATACCCTCCCAGAAATTGGCCCACGGGCTTCGAACCCTTAAAGCAAGCGCACAACAAAAAATTGCATGCATTCGGTAAGGCAAGAAAAGCCCTCTGTGGCTCGTGGCGGGGCTGGTCAACGAGATATAGTAAAGCGAAGATTGATCACATTTCCTTTTTTATTCCAGGAAGGGACGCAGAACTGCCTGATGATATAAATGCCCCTTCCCCTCGGTTGCAGATTTTTAATAGATTTTTCCGAAGAGCCGGCATCCTCGTATTGGAACCCCTTTCCTTCATCCTGTATTATTACATCGAGAAAATTTTCGCTTCTTATCACTTTCACAAGGACATTTTTGGCCGGATCCCAGCCGTTGCCGTGTTCCATCGCATTTGTAAGGGTTTCATCGATGACAAGGTAAAATTCGTCCCTTGAGAGTGCAAGAGTAATGCCGTTTTTCCTTATCCCCCCGATAATTTCTTCGATAATCTGGTTCCTGGAACCTTGTTGCGTAGGATAGGATGCGTTGTGGATTTCCAATACATCATTTCCCATTAATACATACCTGTACGTATCCGATTCGGGATGGGGAGATTCGAACTCCCGACTTCTGCTTCCCGAAAGCAGCGCGCTACCTGGCTGCGCTACATCCCGTAAAAAAACAATACAACAACACTACAAGACCAAAGAAATGCGACATAGGCAACTTCTAAATATTAAGGACAGTCACAAAAACTTGAGCGGGACCTTAAAAAAATAAATTTAAAAGTGCCCATAAATTGTAACAAATGGCATGCTCAGGGCTTATGTTTTTCCGCCCGCCTTCGGCGGACGGGAAAACACAGTTTTTGTGACTGCCCTTTAATTTCAAGATTTTCCCTGTTGATTAAGGAGAATATCTGAATAATAATCTTTTTTTTCAACACATTTTTCCAGGTATATGGAAAAATTCCCCCCGAAAGGAAACAACCCCGAACACGCCAAACCCGCACGTGCGGCAAGTAAGACAGTGAAAAATTACTTGCATGATTGTTTTATCCATATAAAGTATGCGAATATCAGCGCAAACTTCAAATGTTACCTCCGGGGCGCTTTATCGCGGGTATTTTTACAGGGTGCGACACATGGTTTACACCAGCAGGTATGACAATGGCGTTCTCATCGTTGAAATTGACGATGCGAAGGGGGCCCTCTCCGATCTCGATGTGAACGGTTTCATCAGCGACATCCAGGACCTAAACAGTGCATCAAAAAACCTGGTTGTTTTTGATGTAGGCCTTAAAAAACATTTCAACAGCTCAGAACTTGGAATTCTTATAAAAGCGAGGGACATGCTTTTTGAAGAGGGGATAGAACTAATGCTCATGAATCCTTCGAAAAATATCCGCGAACTGCTGAAAATAGTGGGATTGAACGACTTCTTCCGAATCTATGCAGGGTGATCTCCGAACTCCTTACGCACCAAGGAAAAACCAGAGAAAAAAACATGGAAAAGAACCATACCGGCCAGCAGGATTATCTCTTCGACGGAGCGATATTCGAAAAAATAAACCCTCTCCTGGAAAAGACCGTCAAGGTCATGTTCAGAAAAGTGACGTTCGAAAGCGCCGGTCTGAAGACACTCCGTGACTTCGCTGGAAAGAACATCATCTACGCATCGTTCCATACATCCAACCTATCATTACTGATATTCTACACCCTTCTGAAACGCCATAATTTCTCAATACCCGCCGCGGCCCTGGATTATAATCCTTTCATGTTCCAACCCCTTAAATACCTCTTTCGACGGCTTATTAAGTACTTCGAGAGGATATTCGCAGGGGGCCCGCTCCGGGATTCCATAGATACGGGTATCATCGAGAGGCTATTGAAAAATGGAAACACCGTTCTCGTGTCTCTTCTTTCCCAGAAACATTTCCTGAAACGGTACATGGAAATCGGATACGACTCACTCGTGCATCTAATAGAAATACAGAAACGCATTGATGAGCCGGTTTACGTCATGCCCCAGATAATTTTCTGGAACATGAACCCGGAAAGATCCGATCGCCGAATATCCGCCAGCGCGACGGGTTACCGGGGCATTCTCTCGGGGTGGTTCGCAATTATTAGGAGCGTCACGCCCTCTTTCATCCGCATCGGGGACCCGATCAACCTGCAGGAAGAAATCGCTGCCGCGGGTACCGACGATGCGCGCCACATAGCCGGAGTCCTTCGTAACAAGCTCCTGGAAGCGTACCACCATGAGAAGCGCAGCGTACTGGGCCCCGTCATTAAATCCCGCCAAGTAATGGCGGAGAGGGTGCTCAATCATAAAAACGTCCTCAATGAAATCAAGCGCCTCGCCGCTGAACAGGGTCGTTCTGAGAGGCGCCTTCGAAAGCGCGCCTACAAGTACTACCGGGAAATAGCTTCAAGCTTCAGTATTACCATGATACGTTTTTTTGAGATTGCCCTGGACATCATCTTCAGAAAGATATTCGACGGCCTGAGCTACGACCCCGCGGCCCTGGAAATGATCCGCGAGGCGTCCCAGAAAGGGCCCCTGGTCATCACGCCATGCCATAAAAGCCACATGGACTATCTCATCGTGTCGTACATTTTCTTCAAGAACAAGATTGTCCCGCCACATATTGCGGCGGGCGTGAACCTGTCGTTTTTCCCCATGGGGTTCATCTTCAGCCGCAGCGGCGCATTCTTTATGCGACGAACCTTCAAAGGCCTTAATTTGTATCCCGAGGTTTTCCGCCAGTACATCAAGACACTTGTCAACGAGGGATACTCAATTGAGTTTTTTATCGAGGGCGGGCGCACCAGAACCGGAAAGCTCGCTTACCCCAAGTTCGGTTTTCTTAACTTCCTCATCGACGCGATAGACGAGGGGTTCAACAGGGATCTAGTCTTCGTCCCCATCTCCATCAATTACGACAGGATACTTGAGGAAACGAGCTATGTTAAAGAAATGAAAGGAAGCAAAAAGGAGGCCGAGTCCGCGAAGGTGATGTTTGAAAGCACAAAACTTCTAAGAAGGAAATACGGAAAAGTCCACATCAGCTTCAACAAACCCTTCACCTTGAAGGAAATCGAAGAGCTTGGGGTACCTAAGGAGGAGAGGGCGCTCTACATTTCCGAAAAAATCGTAAAGAAAATAAACGAGATCACAACGGTCACTCCCTTTGCTATAACATCGGCCACCATCCTGCTTCACACGGCCAATGGGTTTTCACGCAAGGCCCTCATTGAAAAAATGGGCCTTCTCTATGGATATTTGGCGTATATAAACGTTACAATGTCCCATACTCTCCAGAGGAAAGCAAACCTTGAGGAAATAATCGAGACGGTCCTCAGTTCCTTCATCGATGACAGGATAATAGAACCTCTGAAGGACGAAACGGGGAGCGTAATGGAGGATTTCTATATCATTAACGAAGACCAGCGCCAGCGGATCGTTTTCTATAAAAATAGCATCATCCATTACATCATCCCGCTGGCTTTCTTTTCTTTGGCCCTCCTATACCTCAACGCCCAAAACGCCCTCGACGCCTCCGGGCTAAATGCTGAATACGAAGGTATCAAGCGTATTTTCTCCGGTGAATTTATATACGCTTCCTACGAAGAAGGAGGAAGCGTCGACAGAGAAAAGGAAATGCTCGAATACCTGAGGACCGAATCAATCGTCGACGCCGCGGGAGGGGACATTGCCCTCAACGATCATTCCACGGAGACTTTAAAGTTTTTCGCAGGGATCGTCCGAGATTACCTCGAATCATATCTGATTGTCCTGCATGGTATTGCGGTGCCACGCAGAGGCCGAACATCAAAAAAAGACCTCCTCCAGGAGATACGCAAAACCGGGATCAGACTCTACCATACCGGCGACGTGCGACTCATGGAATCCCTGTCTCTGCCGAACTACTCCACGGCCCTGAAAATGCTCACCGACATAGGTGCCGCAAGAGAGGCCCCCTCCGGGAAGAAAGGGACCGACATCGAGATAGTGGACAGGAGGAAGGTCGAAGAAATCCTTGGGAAAGTAAACGCATATCTTTTCGTAATCGGATAATACGCTTCGCAAATCGTACGCGAAACATGACCAACGCCGGTCATCACTGGAATAATAATGCGCCTCTCCGTTATGTGGACCTCTGAAAATTAAATATTTCAGACACCCATAAATAGTGACCACCGGCAAACCCAGGGCTTTTATTTTCCCGCCAGCCTTCGGCAGGCGGGAAAATAAAAATGATTAGAGCGCGCCTGATGTCATTTCAAAAGACCCACATAATCGGCCGCCACCTGAAGTGCCTCTTTCAGGAAGAGGTCGTTTTCCAGGTCAACGAGGTTCTTTTTCCGCGATTTCCTCATGTCCTGCTCCACATCTTTGATTTCGCTCTCCAAAGATTCCGCTTCTTTTTTTAGGCTTATCACCTTGGTGTTCACTGCCGCCTTGAGCCGGGCGATCTTTTCCTGGAGCTTTCGAAAACCTGCGTCGCCCTTCACTCGGTTCGTAGACCTGGAAACGAGCGTTGAGAGGATGGTATCGGTCACATACTTCCGTTCCGGATTAAAACGGGTGGACGGAATCCGTTCCCATTGAAGCGGATAGCGGAGTTTGTTCTCACCGATGTCCCAGATGGAGCTCATGTCGGGGACGATGACATGCGGCTGGATTCCGTTAAGATGGTTGGAAGTCCCCCCGGGCTGGTAAAAGAGTCCGGTAGTTATCTTAATTGCCCCCATGAGTCCCTCCATGAGCTTCTGGTAGCTCTGGACCGAACCTTTCCCGAAAGTGCTGGAAGGGCCGATGATAATTCCCCTCTTGTAGTCCTTGATTGCCCCGGCGAGAATCTCGGATGCGCTTGCGCTGAATTTGTCCACCAATATTACCAGGGGCCCGGCATAATAAACGCCAGGGTAGTTATCGTCTAAGACTTTGATGGTGTCACGGTTGCCCCATCGGTCGGTACCCTTGATCTGGAGAATGGGACCCTGGTCGATGAAAAGTCCGGCAATATTGATTGCTTCGTCCAAGGCGCCGCCTGGATTTCCCCGAAGGTCGATTACTATTCCCTCCACTTGGCTCTTTTTTAAATTTTGGAGGATCGCCAGCATGTCTCGAAAAGAGCTCCTCGTATTCGGGTCAAACCGCTGGGCCGCGTCGAAATCGAGATAAAATGACGGAAGCTTGATATAGCCAATTTTCCGCCCCTTGCCACCGAGGTCCACAGAGAGGATTTCCGATTTAGCCGCCTGTTCCTCGAGCTTAATGACTTCGCGTACGATGGGGATCACCATCCGTATAGGCTCCTTTTTCTCACCGGCCTTCCTCAAAATGGTGAGCCGCACTTCGGTACCCTCCTTCCCGCGGATCTTCTTTACCACATCCCGGAGGTCCATATCTATGACGTCCATGGGCTCGCCATCGCCCTGGGCGACGGCGATAATTTTGTCGTTGGGCTTCAACTGCATTTGTTCCGGGAGCTTTTCCGCGGCGCCGTTGGGGATGATCTGCTCCACAAGTACAAATCCATCCTCGGACCTCAGCATGATCCCGATTCCTTCAAGCTTGAGGTTGGTCTGGATCATGAAATCTTCGTGTTCCTCCCGAGTAAGATAGTTGGAATGCGGATCCAACGCCATGGAAAACGCGTTGAGGAACATCGCGAACATCTTCTCGGCGTCCATCTCATCGACACGTTTTACCGCAAGGTTGTACTTCTTCTTGAGTTTCTCCCTGGCCTCGGAAACGTCCTTCACCGCCGCCATGTAGTTCAAAAGCTGGAGTTTAATGTTCTTTCTCCACCGGTCCTCAGCGTCATTGACGTTTTTCACGTATTCTATCTTGTCCCGGTCCAGGAGCATCGTTTCGTCCTTGGTGAAATCGTAATCTCTGGCAACAAGCCTGTTGAACAGTTCCATTTTTTCATGATACCGTTTCCGGTAGGTACCAAATATGTCGAAGAGGAACCCATATTCACCCTGGGCGACAAAATCGTCAATTTGGGTCCGGTTCACCATGAAGCGGTCCACGTCTACTTTATAGAAAATATATTTCCCGGGATCGAGATGGCTTATGAGGTTTTCCAGGGTGCGCTCCGAAAGCTTGTCATCAAAGTTGCTGTATTTCACATGTATCTTGAGAAAATCGTTCACGAATGAGTTCACATTCTCTCTGCTCAGACTGCTCCCTTTCCTGCTGCAGCCGAAGACCAGAATGATAAGAGTGACGGCGGTGATGGCGAATCTGTGTTTGCGGTTCTGGATAAGCACGGCTATACTCCCTGTTCTTAGAATGGTCTCCAGCGGTACATTCGGGACGCGCGGAATTAGATACTCCGTCATCACCGGGACGTCAATACATATTTTTTATCATCAACAATGCTTTTTATGTTTCTTCCTAATGCTGATTTCCTCAACGCCTCTTTTTTCCGGCTTTTCGCCCGGGCTTCTGCCCTTCCTTACGTTTTACCTTCTTTTCAGGCGACTTCACCGACCTTTGTCCTTCAAGGCCGAGGTCGAAATCGAGACGGGCCTTCGTAACGGAAAGAACTTCCGCGGTTTCCACCCTGAGAAGCCTTAGAAAAAGCTCGTACTTTTCTTTCTTTCGATATAGTTTTCCGGTTATGAGCAGCTGCGCCCCGAGGAGCTTCCCCACCTTAGCGGCATTTTCCTGGTCCGTCAGCCCGGTCATGGTGAGTTCGAGTTCCTTCATAATGCCCTGGATTTTTCCCCGCTCCACCATTTTAAAGGTCCCCCCCTGTATCAAAGAGAAGGAGAGCTGTTCACTAAAATATTCCGCCGTCCTTTTCAGGTCCGGCTCCGCGGCCTCAAGGGGGATCAGGCTCGCCGTGCTGTTTTTAGCAATCGACAAGGAAGAGTAATCTACAAGCTGAGAGGCAGCCTTGCCGAAAAGTTTACGCAGAGTTTCCTCGTTTTTTTCATAATCGACCTTTTTCGCCGAAAAATGTTCATCCCAATCCGGAAGCCGGCCTTCTAAGGCATTGCCCAATTCGTCCCGGGCGAATCGGATGATGATGCTCTCAAGCTTGTCGGTCTGGAAGTTGGCGCCCGTGTGATGGCTGACGCTCCCCTCGCGCCCGCCCTCTGATTCCCCCTTCTCCCCATAGGTGAGAAAAATATATTTCGCCGCGGTGTACTGGGATATCTGACGCAGGACAAATTCACCATCGAGAGTGAGCCCACCGGTGCCAACCGAAAAAATTTTGATGCCCCTTTCGCGGGCTTCCTTCACGGCCTCCCGGTACGTGTACTGTTGACCATAATCGAGATGAGGCGGCGCGTCGGTGATGATAAAACACAGGCGTATTCCCCCGGGGTTCCATTCAATTCTCCTGACCGCATCCTCCAGGGCGGATTGAAGGTCTTCGGGATAGTCACCCCCACCGCCGGCCTCGACCTCGCTCAGCGCCGCCTGAAATTCTTCGAGGTCCTCCGTAAGCGGCACGATGCGCGTTACGTATTCGTCGCGGCGGTCCTTGTACAGCACCATGCCAAACCGCACCAGGGGCCTTCCGGGAATCGACGATAGGTTGAGGTAGATTAGCTCAATTGTCCGCTTGAGCCGTTCAATTTCCTCACCCATGCTGCCCGTGGTATCGAGAATAAACAGAATATCCAAAGAAACACGTGCCGGAATATGCCGGGGGCCGGACAGGGAAATGGCTACATCGCGCTTCCCCGACCTCGCCAATTCCAGTGCATTTTCAGTTTGGTTGTATTCGACTACCGCCTTGAAGGTGGAGATGGACTTGCCGTATTCCGAAGGGAAGAAAAGGAAGGACCCGTCACTGTACGTCAACCCCTCGGCCAGAAGTTTTCCTCCGCCATACATCTTCACTCCTGCATTGTTCACGGGCTTTCCTTTTCCGTCCATCACTTTGAGCACGATACGCTCGCTCACATCTATGGGAATATGACGCGCCTTTGCTCCGTACTTCGAGATAAAATCGATAAAATAATTGTACTGCCTGTTATCATCGGCAAAGCCCGCCTTAAGACCTGAAGGACCTGAGGACCTTTCCGCGATACCGCCTCCTGCCCTGTCCGCCCTCGATTTGTCCTTTCCGAATTTATCCACCGGTACGGCCGGGATGTCCGCTGCCGCCACATCCTGTTTCGAGGGATCGCCCTTGCCTTTGCTTCCCCTCCAATCTGGTTTTTCCGGGGTCTTTTTTCCAGCTTCGGTATCGGCAGACTTATCGGTTGTGCGAATAACCTTGTCGTCCCCTTCCCGCCTAACCTCATCATCTCCGAAGCCCTTGATGGATTTTTCCGCTATTGTGCCCTTACCCTCCCAGGAGCCGCTGGTACTCCCGCAAGATAGGCCCAACCCAAGAACCAGTGCCACCATGGATGCAATGCAGTATCGCATAAAAATCTTCATCGGGACAATCCTCCTTTGAGGGATAATTGGGAAACGTCCGGCCATTCATTTGCCGAATTGCGTGATACCTGCCCTTTGGCAGGGCCATATACCTTAAGGCAACCTCTAATAATTAGGTTTTTCCGCCCGCCTTCGGAGGGCGGCAAATCCCAAATTTTAGAAGTTCCCTTATTATAAGTTCCAATAAACGGGACGTTAATGCAATTATTTTTACTGCTTCCTTTCATTAAAATAGTATTTTTTCTTGACTGAGAAACATTCCTCGTTATTGTAACAATTCCCTCGACGGCGTGACTTTATGAATCCAGTCTCGCCGTTACACGATTCCGCCAGGGGCAACAGCTCAGAGGATACGGGTGCCGACCATGATAAAGTTCACTAAAATGCACGGTATTGGAAACGACTATATCTATGTCGACGCTCGTCGAAAAAAGCTGAAAAACGTCGAGGAGCTCTCACGCCAGGTAAGCCACAGGAACTTCGGAATAGGCGCGGACGGACTCATTCTAATCCTCAACTCTACGGTTGCCGATTTCCGGATGCGTATTTTCAACGCCGACGGCAGCGAAGCGGAAATGTGCGGAAACGGCATACGCTGCTTCGCGAAGTATCTGTACGACCACGGCCTGACAAAAAAAAAGAAGGTCGCCATTGAAACCCTGGCCGGTATTAAGCAAGTGGAGCTATTCACCCGCCACGACAAGGTGGTGAAAGTGAGGGTGGACCTGGGGGAGCCGATCCTCCTGCGCGAACGCATCCCCATGAACGGCGACCCCGGGATGGTGATAGAGGAGGAGCTTCAGCTTAATGGCGTGAAATTCAACATCACAGCCGTTTCCATGGGAAATCCCCACGCAATCATCTATGTTGATGACGTCCGCAATTTTCCCGTCCAAAAATACGGCCCAATGATCGAAACGAACCCTCTTTTCCCAAGGCGCACCAACGTGGAATTCGTCCAGGTCGTCGGCCCGGGCGAAGTCATACAGAGGACATGGGAACGAGGGTCCGGGGAAACCATGGCCTGCGGCACCGGCGCCTCGGCGGTGACGGTGGCCGGCGTCCTAACAAAAAGGACCGGGCGCAGCATCACCGTGCATCTGACCGGGGGCGACCTCGAAATTGAGTGGAACGAGAAGGACAACCGTGTATATATGACGGGACCCGCTGTGGAGGTCTTCGAAGGAGTGTTGCCCTACTGAGGCTCAGGCCTTCTTCTTGGCGATGATGAGCCTGGCAATGCCCTTGATGAGGGTGTCCAGCTTGAAAGGTTTTGAATAGAAAACATCCACTACGTTTTTGTACGCCTTCAGGTCACGCAGCATCCACCCGGAGAGGAGCACCGTGATTATGTTCTCATCCATCTCCTTTGCCCGGGCGGCGAGTTCGAGCCCCGTAATCCCCGCAATACCGTAATCCGCGACGAGAAGATCAAATTTTTTTTCCCGAAATTCCGCCAGCGCATCGGTCCCGTTTTCAAAAACGGATACCCGGTTCCCCATGTTATTGAAAAGCTCGTGAAGGATATCCTTCAGCTCCTCCTGGTCCTCCACTATCATGATGTCGAGGCCCCGGACGCGGTACATCGACTCGTCCTGCTCCTTCTTTCCCTCAACCACCATGGACGCAGGCAGGACCGCCTGGATGGTATATGATTCCTGCGTTTCCTCTTCAATGATCTTGACGTTAATTTTTTCCGCAAGACGGCGCACGTCCACTTCCCCGAAAATACCCTCGGGCTCGTCGCTTTCCGAAGTCACGGAGCTCCCAGTAAAAGCCGCTGTCACGGAAAGGCATGGGCTACCGTTATACTTCAGCATTATGGACAAGGTCCCTTCCCGCCTGATGTACTGTGAAACTTTGAAGATTATGGAGAGTATCAATTCTCGCATAAGCCGGATGTCGGTCCTTATGACGGCTTTCGCGTAATAAGTTTTTTCCAATGCAACAGACCTTCGGCGTTCGTTTTCATCGACCTTAAATTGTATCCGCGCAAACTCCGCTGCGTCTTCGATCAGGTCGATGAGCGACTCCTCGTAGTGCTCCTCGAGTTTGTCGCCATCGCCGATGAAGTCCGTGATCCGCTTTACCTGTTTCAACCCCTCGTTGGCCGTACGCTCCATCATCTTCAGCCCCTCAAGGACCGATTCCTTCTCGGTTATCTGAAGCAGGAGTTGTGTCCGATTGAGGACCACATTGATGATGTTATTGAAGGAATGAAGTATCCCCTTGGTGATATCGCTTATCAAGCTTATGCGACCCATGAGGCTTACCTTCCGTTCAAGCCTCTTTACGCCGGTGGTGTCCTCGATGTACATCTCAACCGCTACTAACTCGCCGTTTCCCGTAATCGGATACAGCAGGGCGTTCATCCACCTCTCGGTATCGCCCTTTGCATTTACCCGAACATCTCCTATCCTCTTCATGGCAGCCTGGCCTGAAACGATCTCCTGGAATGCCTTGCGGATTTTCTGCAAGTCGTAATCTGACACCGCATTTACGAGGATTTTCGGGTTCTTCACCAGCTCGTTCTGGCCATAACCGATGAAATTTTCCAGGGAGGGACTCGCGTAGAGAAATTCCCCTTCGGGGTTCATCCGAATGATGGGATTGGGCGAGAATTCGTAAATTGGGGATATCCGTGCGTCCTCCTCCATGAAGGCGGAAGAGAAGCCGTCGAAAGAAATCACTCTGCTGTCCGGGATTTGGAGAAACACAAGAATTGACGTCACATCGCCGCCGGCGTAAACGGGGAAGAGAGAAAGCTCCACGGGCATTCGCTCGCCCGCGGCTGTTTTCATCACTGCGTAGCAGCGCCGTTCCTGCCCTTTTAGGGCGCGCAAATACGACACGGCGATTCTCCTGCGGTATTCCGGGAAAAAGGGATGGCTCAGATCAAGCCTGACGCCGCTCTCATTCGATTCGAAGTATCGGAGAAATTCATTGTTGCGGGCCAAAAGCTGGCCGTCCACGCCTATCATGCAGACGGGAAATTTAAGACTGTCGAATACAGTAAAAGTATCACTATTCAGGAGGGTCTTGGATTCGTTGGCCGCCGGCTTCATTCCGCCAGTTTTCATCACGATGTTCTTGCCTTGCCTGTTTGGGGAAAATCAACTCCACATCCCGGAAAACCGGCGAAGTGGAGTTGATTTCACTTTTATGACATGAACCCGGATGGGCGTATTTATTTCAAGAAAAAATTGTCAGGGCTAAAACACCGTCCTCAGGCTGAAAATATTACGTTTTCCCTTTTCAACCTTCATTTTTTTCTGCAGAGTATGAATAACGCCTCCGTTCCGGCCGATGAGGTTGATGGTAAGATCGTGCTCCCCCTCAGGGAGAAAGACCCTTCCAAGCTGGAAATTTGCTGGCAAAGTGTGCCAGCACCTCAGATCGGGCTTTATCTGGGATATCAGGGCCGCCCCTGTACCGGCGCCGGCTACAGCTCCTATAATGCCGGAGAAAGCTTTAAGCTGTTGGGATTGCTCGGCCGCCTTCTGGGCGGCAATACCCGCGGCTATTGAAACCGCCGCCTTTGTCACGATCCCGGCGGCAACCTTCCCCACCATGCCCGCGTATTGGTCTTCGAGGTTCTTTACGGCCGTATCCTCGACGTTTTCGAGCATGTATGTCCGTCCAAGGTTCCTGCCGTTGACCACGATTTCGAGATGGCTTACCCTGTTTTCACGCTTTGCAAATTTGGGTATCGGGTTTTCAGCCTTATTGAGGGCCACCATGACGGCCGCCGCCGAGGCCGCCTGGGCGCCCCGCAGACTGTTGATAGCTACATTGATGCCATTGGCCATGGACCTTTCAGACATTAGCGGCCCGCGGGATACCTTAATGGGGCCCTTTCCCGATTCGAAGACCACCACCAGTTCCCCGCCGTCCTTGGGAACTGTGTTCAGAAAATTGGGATTGTATCCGCGGTATTCGTTGACATTGTCGCCGAAATGTTTGGCCATGCGCTGAAGGTCCTGATACACGATAGGAAGCCCGCCGTCAAGTTGCCTGATCTGTTTGTATTCAACGTAGGCGAATTCTCTGTCACCGTCATCGTTTTCGCCATCACCCGTATTTTCGAAAGCTATTGCGGTGAGATACTTCGCCATTTTGTTCTGCATTTCAGCGCCGCGCCCTATCTGGACCAGAGAACGGAGTATGTCGTTCACTTTCTTAAAGTCCACCCGGGCCTCTTCGTTTTTATTGGTAAGCATTCGACCGAGGCCAAGATACATATGTATCAAAACCCGCTCATGGTCCTCACCGCGATAATTGGTCATGCTCTCGTTCAGCACCAGGGCCGCCGCATCTTTGCTGATGCTCCTCGCTATCCTTTCAACCAGGTTGGCCGCCTCTGTGAAGACCTTTGTGCTTTTCTGGTAATCACCGCCCGCATGAAGCATGAGACCGGCCTCCATCATGTAAAGGAGCTGGTCCCTTCCCGAAGTATTGACCTGAGGAAGCATAGACCGTGCCGCGCCGAGATAGTTCCCGCCGTAGAAGGTCGTTTCCGCCTTTCTTATCGCCTCGTTGTAGTTCGTTGTGCAGAGAACCAGAAACACAAGAGAGGCCGCGCCACATATGGCGAATAGTTTAAATTTCATTTCAAGACTCCTGGTTAATCATAAGATCTTCAGAAGGAGACCCTCGTCGCGCTGGAAGCCTTGAGAAATTCCTGCTGATCCTGCCACACCGTCATGCGTGTTGCCAGCTCGACGAGCTTCAGGGTCACCACAAGATACTGGACCTGGCGGCTCCCCACCCGGCGTACATTGTCCCGAATGTCGCCCGTAAGCCAGAGGTTGGGCTGCTTCAATTGGCCCGCGGGAACGGCAGTGTCCGCGTCGTACATGCCGGACATCCCCTTTTCGATCTCCTCAAGGGTGTCCTTGGTCATGGTATCGTCGATGAATTTGATGCGTTTCTTGATGAGGTTGGTCGCTATCTCGTTGGTGACCATCTGGGTATCAATATGTTCCGACGTCATATTGCGGAACTTCTTCACCTGAAGATATGCCGGTCTCTTGTATTCATCTTTGAGAAACACATAGAGCGAACCGACCATTTTTGCCACGGTGGTTTTCACTTCACGAGGTCCCCATTCCCTCGACCCCTGGTCCTTTGTAGCATCAAGGTACTGGGTGCCTCCGCCGCAGTGCAACAGCATGAAGGCAAAGACAAAAGCCAACAACGATAATTTTTTCATAACGCGCTCCTTTGTGTAAATGTATCGGTAATGGAATACGCCCCGGGGGGCGGAAAGAAACGGATATGGGGATACAACCTCCTTCCCAACCGTTTAATACATCATCAAAGATAATGTATTGCCCGCCCAGAGGCAATCTTTCATAACAAATATGTAGAGCATTTTTCCCGATTATGTCAATAAAGATAATGCCATTTTTTGTAAAAAATGTCTTCACCCCAACTAGAGTATGGAGAATTCCGACATTCCGTTATTGCAAAATATCACATGGCAACCCCTAAGAATTCCGCTTTCCCGCTCTCCGGAGCTGGCGGAGAAGCAATTTTTGAGATTCCCATATGGAGATTGACGAAAACACCTGCTCAGACGCATTCATCAAACCCATGGACGCTGTCAGCATACGAAAAAAAAGGGGCTGTCCACAAAGGACAGCCCCTTTTATCAACCTGCATCCCCGAGGGGATTCGAACCCCTGTTGCTGGGATGAAAACCCAGTGTCCTAGACCCCTAGACGACGGGGACAACTGAGACGCCGGAGAATCGAACTCCGGACCCACTGCTTAAAAGGCAGTTGCTCTACCGACTGAGCTAGCGTCTCAACCGGATGAGGTTTAACCTTATAAAAAAGGGCCCATCCAGTGTCAACAAAAATAGAAGGTATTTTAAAAAATTATGGGGCCTTAAAATGAAAGGGCATTCGTAAATACCAGGTTATCCCGCCCTCGGCGGGCGGGATAACCTGATTATTAGAGATTGCCTATAATATTTTTACAGTGGAAATGTGTTTTTCCGGTCCGCACCGTTGGACACGAGGGAAATTTTCACTCCTCCGCGCTCTTCCAGATATCTGACATATACCCTGGCGGCGATTGGAAGATCATCGAAAGTTGTACATGAAGATATATCCTCGTCCCATCCGGGGAGTTCCTCGTACACGGGCTCCACACGATGAAGCTTGGCCGAAGGGTAGTAATCGATCTCCTTGCCGTCAAGCCGATAAGAAGCGGCCACTTTCACGGTTTTCAGCCCCGACAGTACATCCAATTTCGTAAGAGCTATATTGGTAAGCCCATTGATGCGGCTCGCCTGGCGGAGCAGGGGTATGTCGAACCAGCCGCAGCGCCGAGGCCTTCCGGTTGTGGCGCCGAATTCTCCGCCCTTTGTTCTCAGGAACTCGCCAAATTCCCCCTTCTCTTCCGTGGGAAACGGCCCCTCGCCCACCCGCGTGACATAGGCCTTGGTGATGCCGAATACTTGGTCGATATCGGAACAATTGAGTCCCGTTCCGAGAAGGGCCCCGCCGATTGTGGGATTAGAAGAAGTGACGAAGGGATAGGTACCGTGGTCAATATCGAGGGCGAATCCCTGGGCGCCCTCAAGAAGGATTTTCTTCCCTTCCCCGATGGCAGTGTGAAGATAGTGGGACGTGTTCGCCACCATCCCCCCCGCGCGCTCTCTAAAGCGATCGATAATATCCAGCACCTTTTCCATAGGGAAGGGCGGTTTCCCAAAAACTTTTTCCAGGTAGAGGTTCTTGAGTTTAATGTCGAAGGCGAGACGCTCTCTCATGTACTCCTCGTCAAATACATCACCCACCCGTATGCCCACCCGGAGGCATTTGTCGGAATATGCCGGCCCGATACCCCGTTTGGTTGTGCCGATTTTGTTGGAACGGAACTCTTCCATGGCCTCGTCGAAAGCCTTGTGGAGAGGAAGAATCATATGGGCGGCGTCGGAGATAAGAAGCCTTCCCTTCAGGCTGATGCCCTTGCTTTCGAGAAGGTCGATTTCCTCAATGAGCTGCTCGGGGTCGATGACCACTCCATTGCCGATGAGGCAGATTTTACTTTCCCGCAGAATGCCCGAAGGGATGAGGTGGAACACATGCTTCACGCCGTCGACGACTACGGTGTGCCCCGCATTGGCCCCGCCCTGGTAGCGGACTATGATATCGGAGTCCTTCGAGAAGAAATCGATCATCTTCGCTTTGCCTTCATCACCCCACTGGGTTCCAATCGCAACCATGCATCCCATGTAAGACCTCAGTGCACAATAATTTGACGCCAAAGATCACTCTTACGCACGCGATGTAAATTACAAGTTATTTTTTACGCACAATGGCCCGACGGTGGTTTTTTCGCACGGGCTTAAAAACTATTTCGGGCCACTCCGGCAAAGGGGAACGGCAATCGGGCGTGAAACGCCATGTAAACTTCGCTTATTTACGTTTTCCCACTATCCTATAAATCTGTCGGTACAGGGGTGGATTAAGGGCACCCTTTTCGTCGGTAAGATTTTTCGCGTCGAAAATGAGGAGGGTCACATGGTTGAAAAAACAGTAGTTTTTCCTGTATTTGCTGTTGTGCGAAGTTTTGATGAAAAGCGCATCTTCAAGCTTATAAGCCTTCCCGGTGGCTGGGTCTATTCCAAGTTTCGGGTCCCGGGGAAATTTCCTGAGGCTTCCGATGGGACTAGTATCTTTTTCCGTTTTGTACCTGAAATTTTCATGTTTCATCAGCCGAAACTCTTTGTCCCTGTCCTCCGCGGCAAGGGGAAAAGGAACAAAATTCCGGAACAGTATTCTCTGGTCATCAGTGCGCGGCATCTTGAAGCTCGAATCCGCCGAAGGGTCCACGTCCTCTGTGGCGATGGTCCAAATATAAAGCTCTTTTTCTTCGTCGGTCTTGTTGCGAAGCCCGAACTCCACAGTGAGCACTTCGCCAAATCCGCGGGGCTCGTATCCGAAAGAAATTGAAAATTTCTCAACATCGAAAACATGTGTCCGCACCGACTGGACCGGGAGATTGACCGGCTCGACCGTGTTTCCATCCTTCTGTGTTCCCGCCTTATCCTGGGCAAGGACCGCGCCCGCAATGAACAGCGAAATGAACGCCGCCAATGATTTCTGTAACATTTGATATCACCCTGACAACAATAATTCTCAAAAGAGCCTCTAAAAATTCAATTTTTAAGGTCCCTAAAATTTTAACTACTGGCAAATTCAAAGCTTTGATTTTCCCGTCCGCCTTCGGCGTGCGGAAAAACCTGATTTTTATAACTGCCCTAAATATTCTAAAATTCCCGTCGGTCCTAAAAAACGGGCCGCACTGCCCGGCAGGGATGATAATCCCTTATTTAAGTTTCGGCATTCTCGGCGCCAGAATAAAGCAAAATTGAAGGCAGGGGCCATAATTGAAACTCCTTGGCTTCAGGTCAATTTAAGCACGGAAACATCCTCAATGCCGGGAGTACTGCTTCTTTTCGTCCCGGCACTACTCACTGGCCGCCTTCCCGCAGGCGGGATTGATGGAGTTTACATATACCGGCGCGGCCTCTATGGCGGCATCGGCGCCAGGAAAACCGCCATCCTTGATGACGGCCCCCGTTTCTGTCCGGAAGTGCGTATTCCACCGTCTTTGAAAAACTTCCGCCAGGGGAAGGTACGACCAGTGCCAGCGCTCTTCCATATATCCGTCTTTTCTTCCGGCGGTATAGGGCTGGCAGAACCCAAAACGTCCGGCGTTCACCTTAAGCCAGGCATAAATCTTCCTGCCGTCTCCACTGTCATAGTACGCATTTCTCAGGATATTGATGTCGAAATCGGCGCCCCAGTGATGGCGTGACGTTCCCGGCATTGCCGAGGAACGGAGGATCCTCGCGGCGATTTCCCTGTCGCCCATTTTCTTTTTTCCCGAGGTGAGCTCCCTCCAGCGAAGCTCCCATATTCTTTTCTGAACGTCCCAGTTTCGTGTGGAGCTCTGGACCCAGAATTTCACGTTCGGGATGTCCTTTTTCATCGCGGCGTACATTTTAGCCAGAGCCTCCGCCGCTTCCTTTCTAAGATAGTGGGGCCTGTCGCAGGGGATGCCGAATGCCTCCACTTTCACGAATAGCGGGTGTTTCACAGGATCGAATTTTCCGCGAAGGTAATCCGCTTCCGACACGGCGCCATACGCGGGTCCGGTTCCTTCGTCTCCGGGAAGGACGCTTAAGAAAAACAAAATGAATGCAATACAGGCCGCAGCAATGCAAAGAGCGGCGGTTTTATTAGACGAACTTCTCATACACCTCCACCATCCTGCGCACCGCCCTTTCCCAGGTGAAATTGCGCTTCACCCGTTCGATGCCGCCTTCGGCCATCGCGGACAGGCGCCGTCTGTCCCCTATAATAATGTTGATCGCGTCCGCAAGGGCAATGTGGTCACGGGCCGGGACCACCACTCCTGCATCCCCCACCACCTCCGGCAGGGCCCCGCCGTCGCTCGCGATCACCGGGGTGCCGCACGACATCGCCTCGGCGGCGGGAAAACCGAACCCTTCGTAAGTCGAAGGGACCAGCACCAGCTCCGCTTCATTGTAGTGACGCACCAGGTCCGCCTCGGTGATTTTTCCGGTAAACTCGACACGGTCCCCTATGCCGAGGTTTTTTAAAAGGATGTCCGTCTTCTGATGGTGCGGGGCCCCGCCGTCCACCACGGTGAGGGTCATTTCTTTCTTTACCAGCGGCAGGGCCCTGGCGGCGTACGCGAACCCCTTTTTTCCGTCCTCGACATTGCCCACAAAAAGGATTTTCCCTTTCTTTTTTTTCACACCCCTGAGGGGGCGGAAAATAGTCCTGTCGAGGCCGTTATACGCGACGGTTTGCCGTTCCAGCGGCAAACCGAAGTAATGGCTGTTCATTTTTTTTGAATCTTCCGAAACAGTGATAATATGGTCAAGGCGCTTCGACACTATTTTTTGCATCTGCAAGGGATAAAACATCACCGCCTTCGCCTTGCTGTAAAAAGAAGCCCCCCGCTCGATGACGTTTTCCAGGTCGATGAAAAGGGGGTGGTGAATCGTGGCAATGAGGGGAATACCGAAGCTTTTCATCAATAAAAATCCGTACCCGAGGCACTGGTTGTCGTGGATCACGTCGAATCGCACCTTTTCGAGTATCTCCCGTATATAGAGGAATGCCCTGATGCTGAAGGCGTTTATCTCCGAGAAGGAGTACAATCTCGTGGACATGTATTCGTACAGGTCCAGCGGCGAAAAGATTCCGAAGGGGTCCGGCCGGTCGATGATATCCAGCCCCTTGCGGATGAAGTACTCGCGGTTTGGTATGCGGTGGACGGTTACGTTCCGCATGGGCAGGGGCCACGGCGGCCCTACCACCGCGTGGACTTCATGCCCCTGACGGGCCAGCTCTTCCGCCACGTACTTCAGGTATATCCCCTGGCCGCCGCAGTACGGATTTGCCCTGTAGCAGAGAAGGCAGATTCTCATCAGCGGGGCCCCCCATATTTGCGGTAGTAATCACCCAGAGTCACCACCCGGGAAGGATCAATCTTCTTCACAATCCGCGCCGGATTGCCCGCAACCACAACATTCGGAGGCACGCTCTTTGTCACCACAGCCCCTGCCGCCACGACGGAATTTTGGCCAATCCGCACCCCCTTGGTGATGATGGCCGAATCCCCAATCCAGGCCCCTTTTTCGAGGATGATAGGGGCGGTCTTGCCCACGAGCATGGTCCTGTCGTGGATGTCGTGCCAGTCCGCGTCGGTGAGATAACAAAAGTTCGCAAGCATACAGTCGTCTCCTATCGACACTTGGGTGGCGCTCGATATCCGTACCCCGTGCATGATGAGGACATTGTCCCCGATGTCGATGCTGCCGGTATGGCCGCCGAGTTTCACCGAAGTGATTGTCGTCCGAGAGCCGTTGCCGCAGATGAAGACAGCGTTCTTTCCCAGGGTGATGTTAGGACCGAAAATATCCACGTTCCATATTCCCCACACCAGGGGCCGACCGTCCATGCGAACGAACTTTTTCTTGAATCGCATATGAAAATGCAAGAGGGTTCGCGCCCTGAACAATAGGCTTCCCAGGCGCGACGGTTTCAGTTCTTTGTCCATTTTCCGTATCCGGTCCAAACGGTTATGCGAACCCCGATGGGGTGTCCGGACCCAGTTTCTTCCCACACCCCGGTATGTCCAATCAAAATTTTGTTGACGAACGCCGGAGAAATTGAAGATCATAAATTGAAACTACTGACAAACTCAGGACTCAGGTTTCCCCGCCCGCCGAAGGCGACCGGGGAAACCTGAGTTGTCCAGCTATCCGGACTTTTATTTCCAGCACGCCTTCGGCGGGCGGGAAAACTTCAGAATTTGAGGTTTAATTAAGTTATCTCGGCGCCGAATACCGGTACTACATATAATGCATTGCAAAACGTGCCATAATGGATCCCATAAACCACATTAACAACTTACTGAAAAAAATCACTCCCGACGAACGCAACCGCCCGGGCTCATTATTCCTCAACAGCAGCAAAAATGAGTTTATCACTTTCCCCGGCACCATCACGGTGCCCAGATTTTCCGTGAAGGAGCTTGTCTACGGCGATATCACGGGTTTCATGGAAAACATCATCCGCTTTTTTCCGGAATTTTTCAGGGAACACGCGCTCCTGGTACGCCGTAAACCGGCCTCGGACGCCCACAGCTTGCGGTTTTTCATGCCGCTAAAGGGAAAACTGATGGATTTCGTTCATTTCTTTAAAATCGACCTGCGCTTCGGCGGCGACTCAAGCAATGTGGTAGAAAAGGGGGATACTTTCCATTACCCGTCCTATAGGACCAACCGCATTTATTTCAAGTCGCGCATTGTCCCCGTATCGGAAGCCAGGCCTGACGGGTTTACTCCCCTGCGCCTCGCCGATTCCATTGAAGTCGACTCCGATATGCACCGTCATACCATGGCGATCCTGGACGAAATGAACACGGGGGAACTGACCAGAGGCCTCCTGGCCCATATCGACAAAACCGTATTTTCCACCTCCCAGGACCTGTATCCTTTTTTCGTGTTCGAATTTTTCACCGCCTGCATGAACGTTCCGTATTCCGTTGAAAACGAATTAGTGAAAGCACTGGAACTCTTCGAGCCTCTGTTCATTTCTATTTTCGGCAAGTATCGAAAAGAAGGGCCGCCTGTAGACAAAGAAAGCGCGCTGGCCGTCTTCCAGGGCCTGTTGGCGGAAAAAGACGGGAGCATCGTTCCGGATGATATCCTCAGCGTGCGGCTGAGGGACTACTTCGGGCGCTACGGGATCAAGCGGGACGACGAGTTAGCCCTCCGGGGCTGGTGGGAGATTAAAATAGAGGGCCGGTGAAGCCCCCAATCACTATCCGATATCGCTTAAAGAAGTCACTCATCGAGGGCCTTCACGGTCCGCCAGATCCTGGCGATATTTCTGCGCGCCTCCTCCCATGTCTCGATAATGAAAGGATCTTCATGGGCGCAACGATGGGCGAACCGATAATCCGGGATGATATGGGAACCCCGCCCATCGTCCTTTTCTTTGGAAACCTGGGTACTCTGGGCAATCCTTTCGTGCATCTCCGCCAGACGCGTGAGATTCTCCTTTATCGTCCTGGAAGCAAAACCCTCCGCCATTAAAAGCTTTCGAACGTATTCCCAGCCGTGATCGCCTGTCTCATGAATAAAGATATCCGAGAGGCCCGTTTTACCTTCATCAATGTGCGCTAAGATACGTCTTTCGAGCCCGGAAAGGGCGAAATATTCAATGTAATAATTATACGCCTCGATTCCTGCCCTGCGGCCCCTTTCCAGCAGATAGTTTTTTCCAAGCCCGGGGATATCCCGCGGAAAATAGACCGTTTTCTGTTCCTGAATATCCGAAAGGCGGTCACGGGCCGCAAGCATCATGTCGATGATATCGGGCCTGAAAACATCGAAATCGAAAACGCTCCGTCGGGCCAGGTTCCGGCGACGAAATTTCAATTCGTTTCTTCGAATAGAATAAATGTTGCGTGCAAGGACCCATCCTGGAAGGATCTCATTAAACCCCTCTGAAACGTCTGGATGCTGTAAGGCCGGCCTGTTGATGAGGGAGAAAGGAAATTCAACCCTCTGCGGAAGGGCATCGACCCCCGTGGCGATGATGGAATAGGGCGCATCGGAAAAATTTGAAGGAAACTTGATGTTCACCCCTAATCCAAAAAAGAGCCCTTCTCCGCAGATGATCTCCTGGTCCGGCGCTTTTCCGGTGTGGTTGGAACCGACATTTGCGCCGTACCCCACGTTCCCCTTGCCTTCAGGCCAGAGGGCCGCGATGAGGAGGGCCTGGTGGTGAAACCCCACGAAGGGGCCCACCAGGCTCGAGGTCACCTCGCCCTCTGCAACTCCGGAGTTGGGCCCTATTATGCTGTGGGTCACTTTCCCATGGCGCTCCACATGGGAATGCTCCATGAGAAGTGAGCTTTCCACAATGGCGAGGGTTGTTATCCTTGCGCCCCACTGAACGCAGGTATTGCGCACAACTGCTCCGTGGCTGATTTCGGTCCGTTCGTCATTCTCGGAAAGTACGGTGCAGTTTTCCATGAGGACCGCCCCGTCCACAATGGCCCTCCTTCCGATGCAGCAATTCCATACCCTGACGGTGTTCCGTACCATGGCGTCCTCCCCGACGACGCCGAAGGGCAGTCTGCACGCTTCCATGTACCGCCTCGCAAAATCGCCATAGGCGGCGATGAACTCGCGGTCCTGCCGCTCCATCGCCACCGCTGTTGCGAGGGGCATGGTCAGTTCCGCGAAGGAAAGGACCTCCCGGCCCCCTGTTTCTATGCCGCAGGAAATTTCCACGCCATTGCCGAAAGCGGCGCCCTCTCCCGCCGCGAGGGACCCTACGCCGATTACAACCGCGCCGCGGCATACTATACAGCGCGATATCATTCCGGTCTTCGCTATGAGGCAGCCGTCCCCGATCTCCGCATCGATTATCACGCTGTCGCGGACCCCGGGCGGAAGGGCCACCCCGGGTTCCACCTCTACGGGAGGGCCATCCAGCACTCCTATCACACAGTTTCCGTAGAACTCCGAATTGACCACCGATGACGGGTCAAATCCGAACGCCACCAGGACCCTGCTCCAATCCCCGCACCTGTTCCCAAGGGATTCAAGTTCCCGTATCTCAGGCCCTTCGAGGGGCCGTACACCGTCCTCGTGCAGGCGGCTCCTGCCCGGGCGCAATCGCAGCCTTTCAATATCGGCCAGGAAAGAGGAATCCGCGAGGAGGGCTTCCGCATGCGTTAAAAGTTCGCGGGTCATATATTAGCCAAGGTGTTAAAAGATAGTACAAGCATACTTTAAAAAAAGCGGAGATCAACCGGCGCCGGGCGCATCCATCGGCCAATGCCGGTTATAACCGGATATGTAATGTCTCTCCCCGTACTGCGAAGGGCAATCCGCATACTACCTCACTATTTGCCGCTCCTGTCAATCGGAATATCAGGACGAGACTGGACCGGCCCCTATAAAAACCCCCATGAAGGCGGTTATTCCGTTGAGGTCGAGTCACGTTCTGCCGATAGTAGTATGGGCGCCTTTAAAAAGCATTTTATTCGATAGAACCATAATGAGAAAACGAGAACATTCCATCGAAGTGAGATTCTGGGGCGTCCGGGGTTCTATCCCAACGCCGGGCCGCGATTTCATAAAGTACGGCGGCAATACTTCCTGCGTGGAGGTCCGATGCGGAGATACCATTCTCATCTTCGACGCAGGTACGGGGACCTGGGGGCTTGGAAGGGCGCTCCTCAGGGAATTTGGCGACAGACCTCTGGAACTCCACATCCTTTTTAGCCACACCCACTGGGACCATATACAGGGTTTCCCCTTTCTTGAACCGGCATACCACAAAGGAAACGTCATCAACCTGTACGGAGGACACAGCGTATCGGCCCTTGAGAAACTTATCCTCGGCCAGATGGACCGGGAATACTTCCCCGTGACCCTCCTTGAACTCGCCTCGGAAATACATTTCAAAGCGCTGTCGGACAATCCCTTTTACATCAATGATGTGAAGATATACTACACTTATCTTTTCCACCCCGGCCTTTCCCTCGGGTTCCGCGTGGAGTACCGAGACAGGGTTTTCGTCTACGCGACGGACAATGAAATCCTCACCGGCCCCGAAATGGAAGGCTACAATGAAAAAAACATGGAAAACCTGATAAAAAACGCCGACCTCCTCGTTGCAGAATGCCAGTATACCGAGGAGGAATATTTGAAAAAGATCGGCTGGGGCCATTCCTCCATCGACCAGGTGGTGAGAATCAGCCGTTTGTTCGGAGTAAAAAACCTCTTTCCCTTCCACCACGATCCCCTTCGCACCGACAGGGAGATCGACAGGATGATAAAACACGCCCGCCGGATAGCGGGGAAAAATCTCAAAGTCTTTGCCGGCCGGGAAGGAACTTCTTTTTCGGCATAATCCGAAGATGAAAATCCGGCCCCGAACTGCGATCGCGGCTGTACTGGTTTTAGCCGTCATGTATCCGTTTTTCTACTTTATCGCGGTCTATTTCCAGGCCCACGAGCTGATACGAAATACCAGCATCTACCAGCCGAACCTCCCCACGAGGCTGTACGACATCAACGGCCTCCTCATTTCGGAGCTTTATGATGAACACCGCACCATGGTCCGCATCGACAATCTTCCGGTCCATGTCCGGGAAGCCTTCGTAATCAAAGAGGACCAGAGCTTTTACCGCCACTTTGGTTTCGACATCGTCTCCATAGTCAGGGCCCTTATCATAGACTTGGTTAGCGGCGAGTTCCGTCAGGGCGGCTCCACTATCACCCAGCAGCTCGTAAAGAGGCTCTTCACCCGCGGTGAAAAAACATTCCAGAGGAAAATCGTGGAGCTTCTAATCGCTCGGGAGTTCGAAAAGCGCTACACCAAGCTCCAAATACTGGAGATGTACCTCAACCTCATCTATTTCGGACACGGCGCCTACGGCATCAATTCGGCCGCTCGGTTCTATTTCAACTGCGATGCAGTTGACCTTTCCGTCATGCAGGCCTGCGTATTAGCCGCCCTGACCACTGCACCCAATCTTCATTCCCCTCTTCGCAATCCCGAAGAGACGAGCGAGAGGAGCAGGCAGATTCTCTATGGGCTCGTTACCTCTGGCGCCGTCGGCAGGGAGGAAGCGGAGCGCCAGTACACCCGGTTTTGGCCGGAATACCTGGACACCCTGCGGACCAGGTATCCCACCCAGTCGGTACGCAGCCGCAAAAACGACCTGGCCCCCCATTTCACCGAATACATACGGAAATTCCTTGTAAAGAAATTCGGTCCGGAATCGGTGTACCGCGGGGGGCTCAAGGTGTACACGACCCTGGACCTGCGGTGCCAGGAGGTGGCGCAGGAGGTATTGTCGCATGGAATAGAAAAGCAGAATAAAATCGCTGCCGCCTACAACCGTTTAATCTACAAACACTTCGACCGGAACTACGCCCGGAAGTACGCAGCGCAGAACAGGGACTTCAAAAAAAACCTCGGTTTCCTTACGGGGATGTACGGCGCCCTCAAGGCCGATGTGGTTGATGACCTCGACATGTTCTGCTCGCTCTTCGATCTCCGGGACATGTCCGGGCCAGTCCAGGATTTCATTGACGAATACGAGTGGTTCCGCGCTTCGGGGAAGGCGGAAGGGGCCCTTGTGGCACTTGACCCCTTCACGGGGGGGATAGTCGCCATGGTGGGGGGAAGCGCTTTTCATCAGGGAAACCAGTTCAACCGGGCCCTTCAGGCGAGACGGCAGCCCGGTTCCGCTTTTAAAATCTTCATCTACGGCGCCGGGATATCCTCGGGCATCATCACCGCGGCGACGGCCTTCTTCGACATTGCCACGGAGGACATGGAACCCGAGCGGGACTGGCACCCGCGCAATTATGACAAAAAAACGCGGGGGCTCATTCTGGCCCGCAAGGCCCTGGCCTTATCCATCAACACGATTGCGGTAAGGGTGTATGAAAAAGTCGGCGGTGACCGCATCTGGCGCTTTGCGTCGAAGGTGCTGAACATCCCGAAAAGCCGCTTCCAGGTGGACCCCACCCTCGCACTGGGGACCTCGGAACTCACCCCTCTGGAACTCACTGCCGGAGTGGGGGCCTTCGCCAACGGAGGCTACCGTGTGGAACCCTATGCCATACGCAGAGTTGAAGACAGAAAGGGGGCGGTCCTGTACGATCCCGAAAATGAACGCCAGGGGAAAGAACGGACCAGGGTCATGTCCGAATCGGCGGCGTTTATCATGACAGACCTCTTGAAGGAGGCGGTCAACGCCGGGACCGCGTACTACGCCATCCGGCGCGTGGCGGGGCTTCAGGTTCCCGCAGCGGGAAAGACCGGTACCAACACTGCGTTTCGCGACGCCTGGTTTACCGGCTTCACGCCCCATCTTGCCGCCACGGTTTGGGTGGGATGCGACGTTCCGCGTTTTTCACTGGGATACGGCCAGAGCGGCGCCGCCGCGGCTGCGCCCCTGTGGGGCGAGTTTATGCGCCGGATCGCCCCCTTCCGAAAGTGGCGGAATTTTCCCTCCAAACCCGGAGACGTGGTGGTACGTCCCGTATGCACCATCACCGGAAACCGCCCAGCAGGGGGATGCCCCCATCGAAATGAATATTTTCTAAACGGCACGGAACCGCGGGAAACCTGTCACGGCAATCACTACGAGGACGATACGATCTGACCATGGGTAGCAGCGCTGCCAACAAAATACTCTTCTCATGTACGGGCTGCGGGGAGCGGTACACCCTCACGCGGGCCGAGGTAATGAATCTGCCCGACAACATCGCCCTCTGCACCTCGTGTCGGCGAAACATCAAGATCGCCTTTTGCCCCTCCTGCGGAATTTCTTATTCGATTACGTTCTCGGTACCCAGGAAAGAAATATACCCCCTCTCCTGCCGGAAGTGCCGGACTGTCTTCAATGTCTCTTTCCCTGTTTTACGTAAACCCATCCCTACCGAAAAAGCTTTGGAAGTCGAATCGAAAACAGCGGTTGGGAAAAGTCCGCCTCTTATGCCCCGCCCCCGTGCTACAAGTGAAAAAAACGGTCCGCCGAAAGAACGAAGCCTTCCCGCGGAATCCCACGTTCATTTCCCCCGGGGGTCATTCGCCTGGGGGATGGTTCCATTCCTCGTTTCCGTCTTCAACCCAAAGAAGCTTGCCGCCGCCGCCGTGGCCGTGGCGGCGCTCTTTGTCCTGCTCGGAATCTCACACCAGGCGGAATCGACGCTCCAGCATACTTACATTTTCCGCGGTAATATCTTTCTGCTTCACCTCTTGAATTTGCTTTCCATATTCGCTGTAAGTTTCGCCCTCACCCTTTCAAGCGCAATCTTGGCGCGCATTACCATAAGCGAATACGGCGGGGCCGTTGAAACAGGGACAAAAAATCTCCTCTCCTTCACCGTTTCAAGTGTTCCGCCCCTCTTTGCTGGTAACGCGGCGATGCTCCTCGCAATCAACGGCCTCCTGATTGTGTTTGGATCTATTCCTCCCGTGAACCCATTTCTCTACGCATTCCTGTTTCTTCCAATATATCTCCTCACCGTGGCTATCGTCCTTATCGGGGCCGTGGCGCTCTGGTTGTATCCTCCCGTAATGGCCCGGCATACCGGGACCAGGGCGGCCATCTCCTCATTCATTGAACTTGTCCGCATCAATCATCTAAAGCTGCTTATCATTGTCCCTGCCATGGCGTTCCTGGCTTCCCTTTTTACGGCACTCCTTAACCTTGTAAACTCAACGCTCATTTCTCTCATTCTGTCGATATTTCGAAGCCCTCTTGGAGACAGCCTCGAAAGGGTGCTCTCACTCATTCCGCCGGTCCTTCGTGGAACCGCGTATTTCCCTCTGAAAATAACCGGACTCAAGTCCCTGGGGCCCGCCTTGTGGAACCTCATCGCAGGCCGCCATACAGGAGGGGTCATCCTTGTTCTCGTCATGGTAATCATAACGGCGGCTTTCATCACCGTGGTTTTCTCCTTCATCGGCACTCTTTCGGCCCGGGTATTCCTAATGCTGGAAACCGGCCGATTTACGTGCCGGCGCTTTCTGAAAAAATGTGTTTGACGGTAGTGCCTTTTCTATACCAGGGTATTTCAGGCGTAAAAGCCGCACTTGTTACTTTACACGGTTGTTTCCATGGGGACCAGGGTATAAAACCGTTGAAACGCCCCGCCAGGGGCACCCCGGTGAACTAAACGGAGTTTCGCAACAAGTCATCTCTATTACATCAAGGAACACCACATACCATGAAATTCGAGGAATTTAACCTCCACGAGGCGCTTCTGCGGGGAATACACGAGGCAGGTTTTACCGAGGCCCTCCCTGTTCAGGAAGCGGCCTTCCACCACACCCATAACCAAAAAGACCTTTTCGTCCAGTCCCAGACGGGCTCAGGAAAAACCGCGGCCTTTCTCATCCCCATTTTTCAGATGATGCTGGAGAGCCAGGACAGGAAAAAAAGGGCCCTCATCGTGGCCCCAACAAGAGAGCTCGCCTCCCAAATTGAGAAAGAAGCGAAAATGTTAGGCAAGCATCTCCCCTTCGCAGCAGGGGTATTTTACGGCGGCGTCGGCTATACCCATCAGGAGAAACTTCTAAAACAGGGAGTGGACATCATCATCGGCACGCCGGGTCGGCTCATCGACTTCAATCAGATGGGCAAACTCGATTTCAGCGATGTGGACATACTGGTGATAGACGAGGCGGACCGCCTCTTCGACATGGGCTTCCTGCCCGATTTAAAGAAGATCATCCGAAAAATGCCCCCCAAGGGGGAGCGCCAGACCATGCTCTTCAGCGCCACCCTTAACTACGAGGTGCGCAAAATCGCATATGAATACATGAACGAGCCGGAACAAGTGGAACTCTCTCCGGACCACATAACCGTCGACACCATACGGCAGAAACTGTACCATGTGGGAAGCCTGGAAAAAATCAGCCTTCTGCTGGGGATACTGAAAAGCGAAAATCCAGCCAATGCCATCATCTTCACCAATACCAAACGGGCGGCCCATGAGGTGGCGAAACGTCTGGAAAAGAACGGAATACATTGCGAGTACATCATCGGCGACCTCCCCCAGAACAAGCGGCTCCAGATCATCGACAGCATCAAGGACGGGACCCTGAAGTTTCTCGTCGCCACGGATGTCGCCTCCAGAGGACTTCACATCAACGACCTGGAGCTCGTGGTGAACTACGATCTGCCGGAAAACACGGAAAGCTACGTCCACCGCATCGGCCGCACGGGGCGCGTTGGGAAGGAAGGGCGCGCCATCAGCCTTGTATGTGAAAAGTTCGTCTACGGGCTCGAAGCCGTGGAAGCCTATACGAAGATGAAAATCCCTGTGGAATGGGCCGACGAAAGCCTCTATGCCGAGGATTTGAGCAAGGGGATGCGCTTCCATCTCGATCGCGACGGGCGCGGCGATCGGGGCGACCGCCGCGGCGGAAGAGAAAAGCGGGGCGACAGAAGCGGCCGCGGCAAGCGCGGAGAACCCAGGGACCGCGGTACCGCCAGGGAGGGAAAGCGCCGTGACGTCCGGGAAAACAGGGAAAGCCGTGAAAAGCTGGAACAGCGTCCCCATTCCCCTGGTGCGGCAAAAGTTGAAGCACCCCGGACCGGCGATGAAATAAAAAAACGCCGCAAAAAGCGCGGCAGGAAAAGCGGGACCGGAGCCGCTCCGGGATCAACCCACGCCACGACTGGAGAAAAACGTCCCGCCGCGCCGAAAAACGCATCCCTGGACCAACGGATAGACTATTACAAGAAAAAATACGGAGACAATTACTCCGCCCCGGCCGGCAAACCGAAGCAGGAAAAGAAGTCGATCATAAAGAAGGTCCTGGGAGTTTTTAAAAAGAAAAAGGAGTGACCATGGCCGCCCGCCCGGCCCTTCACAAACCACGCCGGACCGGCTCCGCCTCGGCGCCGCCCCCGGCGTTTTCTTCTTTCTCATCACGAAGGGCCCTGAAAAAGATGCGCTTCGACTTCATGCCCACGAAAATCTTCCGGGCGTTTTCAAACCGCCCTTTGAGCATTTCCATGGCCAGGGGGTCCTCCACTTCGTTCTGAACGGCCCTTCTCAGGTACCGGGCGCCGAATTTTTCGTCAAACCCGCTTTCCGCGAGATGCGCCCTGGCGCCCCTGGAAAAAAGGAGCTCAATACCCTTTTCACTGAGTCTTTCATTCACATCGTGCAGCATCAGGTCCACGATCTTGCGGATATGTTTCCGGTCGAGGGGATGGAAGTAGACCACCTCATCAAGGCGGTTGATGAATTCCGGGCTGAATAGGCGTTTCAATTCCTTGAAATGGGTGTCCTTATCGCCGGAACCTTCCTCGATGGAGCCGATGAAACCCATCCGCGCGGATGCGGCAATCTCGCGGCCGCCTATGTTGGAGGTCATGATGATGATGGTGTCGCGGAAGCTCACGGCGGTGCCGTTGTTGTCCGTAAGTTCGCCCTCCTCCAGTATTTGCAGTAGGATATTGAAAACGTCGGGATGGGCCTTTTCGATTTCGTCGAAGAGTACCACGGAAAACGGCTTGCGCTTCACCTTCTCCGTGAGCTGTCCTCCTTCGTCGTATCCGATATAGCCCGGCGGCGCTCCTATGATGCGCGACACTGCGTGCTTCTCCATGTACTCCGACATGTCCAGGCGCACCAGGGCGCCGTCGTCGTCGAAGAGAAATTCCGCAAGGGCCTTCGCCAGCTCAGTTTTCCCTACCCCGGTGGGGCCTAAAAACACGAAGGAGCCGATGGGGCGGTTGGCGGTTTTAAGCCCAGTCCTTGACCGGCGGATGGCCCTTGAGATACTGCTGATCGCCTCGTTTTGTCCGATAATACGACGGTGGAGTTCCTCTTCCATGCGAAGGAGCTTCTCCGCCTCGGATTCTTCCATGCTTTCCACGGGAATACCCGTCCACTGGGCCACGATGAGGGCCACCTGGCCGTGGTCCACGACAATCTGGTATTCGTTGGTCTTCTGCTGCCAGTCGTTCACTTTCGTGGAGAGGGCCTTTCGTTTTTCGTTGATCTGGTCCCGCACCGCCGCGGCCTGCTCGTATTCCTGCAATTTCACCAGGTCGTTCTTTTTTTCGTTGAGAAGGTCTATCTCCTTCTCAAGCTCCTGTATGTCGGAAGGTTTCTCATGATTGTCGTATCGCGCCTTGGAACCCGCCTCGTCGATAATGTCGATAGCTTTGTCGGGGAGAAAACGGTCATGGATATAGCGGTCGGAAAGAAAGACCGCCTTGTAGATGGCGTCATCGGTGTACTTCACCTTATGGAAGCTCTCGTACTTCGCCTTGATGCCGTGAAGGATGTCCAGGGCCTCATCGAAGGTCGGCTCCTCCACGTACACCGTCTGGAACCGGCGCTCCAGGGCCGCGTCCTTTTCGATGTACATTCTGTATTCATTAAGCGTCGTTGCGCCGATACACTGGAGTTCCCCCCTGGCCAGGGAGGGTTTCAGCATATTGGCCGCGTCGATGGCCCCTTCGGCGGCCCCGGCCCCGATGATGGTGTGAAGTTCGTCAATAAATATGATGACGTCGTCGGCTTCCCTGATCTCCTTCATGATGCGCTTGAGGCGGTCTTCGAACTCGCCGCGATACTTGGTCCCGGCTACTATGGAAGCCATATCCAGGGACATGACGCGTTTGTTCTGGATCGACTCCGGGACATCGCCCGCGACGATGCGCTGTGCCAAACCCTCGACGATGGCGGTTTTCCCCACACCTGCCTCACCGATGAGAATGGGGTTGTTCTTCGTTTTCCTTGTGAGGATGCGGATGGCCCTCTCGATCTCCTTCTGGCGGCCGATAACCGGGTCCATCTTCCCCTCCGAGGCGAGCTGGGTAAGGTTTTGCGCAAACTCTTCCAGGAGGGCCGTCTTTCCCTTCTCCAGGGTCTTACCGCCGAAAACCGGCTGGGCATTTAGGCCGAGGATCTTCACAATCGCGCCTTTGATTGCCTTATAGTCCACGCCTCCGTTCGTAAGATCGTCAAGGCCGGCGCAGCTTCCGTCCCGGAAGAGAGAAAGGAGAAGGTGCTCCGTGCCAATGTAGCCGTTCTTCAGCTTCCGCGCCTCGTCCTTGGCGAGGTCGATGATCTTGGTGAACCTGGCATTGATGGGAACATTCCCCAGGATGATGGCGGAGCCGGGCCGTTTTACGGCATCTTCGATGTTCTTCTTCAAAAGATCGAAGTTTATATTCAGGGATTTAAGAATGCGGGACGCCACGGAATCTTCATCTTTTAGCAAGGCCAGCATCACATGCTCGGGCCCCAGAGAATCGGAACAGAGACGGCGGCCCTCGGATTGGGCGAGGATATCCAGGACTTTTCTCGATCTTTTAGTAAATTCGAACATGAGTCTCCCGTATCAATACTCCAAATGGGACCGGAGATAGTCGGCCCGGTACGTGTCGCATTCCGAGAGGTCCTGGAAAATTTTTCCCGCATACCTCTGAAGGTGCGACCACTGTATATTTACCATTAAATCATTAATCCTGTGCAAATCAATATTTTTTATGACCGACAGTATCACTCCAAGGCGGACATTAGAAAGATGCTCTACGGCCTCAATATAGTTCACGCTGCGGCCGTATCTCAGGATGCCCAGGGAGCGCCAAATCCTGTCCTCGAACCTGGTCCGATCATCGGCCAGGCAGGCGTCGCGGGCATCGTTTTCCTCGCCCATGAGGAAGTCTGCCGTACCGTCCATAAGCTCGGCAATATCGATCTCGGAAAGCCCCAGGGCGACATTATTGGACACGTAAAACAAGCTTCCCACCGTTTCCATGCCGTTTCCCGTAATGCCCTTTAAAAGCACCATTTTCTCCTTCAGAACAGAGGCGATATTCGAAAGTTTCTTTGATGCCGTGACCATAGGAAGGTGCAGCATGAGAGACACCTTGAGTCCCGTCCCCGTATTGGACGGGCACGCCCCAAGATATCCAAGATCGTCGGACCAGGCGTAGGAGACAAACCGGTTGAGCTCGTCGTCCACCCGGTCCGCCAGTTCCATGCATGGCCCTATCTGGAGGCCCGGACGTATCACCTGAATGCGAAAATGGTCCTCTTCGTTGACCAGTATCACGAAGTGTTCATCGTTTTCGATGATCGCCAGGGCATTGGGAGAGCTTTCAAGCTCGCTGGTGATAATGTTCCTCTCCCGGAGGAAGCGTTTGTCGTTCGAGCCGACTCTCTCAAGCTCAACAAGGTAAACATTGTCCCCGTATCGAGATTCGCGTATGAACCGCCGGGACGCCGATTCAAGGACCGTGGCATCCAGGTCGTCCTGGCGGTGGGGAAACGGGACGGAAGACATGTTCCTCGCCAGTCGTACCCTCGTGGAAATAACGACATCGGAACCCGGCCCGGTTTCGTCCCAGGAACCGGACTTTTTCAGGAGTTTTTCCAGCATGACGGTTTAATCTCCCGGAACCGTTTCCATTTCCATTTCCCTGATTCTGTCCCGGAGGACCGCCGCGTCCTCGTAGCGCTCGTCTGCTATGGCCGATTGGAGCATGGAGCGCAGTTCGGCGAGCCCCTTTTCCCTTTCCCGATTTTTATTCTCCGGGAAGGCGTCGGGCCAGCAGTTCGCTACCGTATAGTTGGACGGAACTTTCCCCACATGCCTGTCGTTTCCGTGGTAGTTCCGTATAATCGGTCCCAGGGACGTCTTTAAACAGTTGTAGCAATGGGCGCATCCGAGCTTCCCCGCCCTCTTGTACTCGAAGAAGGTGAGGCCGCAGTTGGTGCACGCCATATTGTCCACGGCATCTCCCACCTCATCGAGGTCAAGGAATGACAGCATGTCGGGAACCGATAGTGAAAAATTCGAAAACCTGGAGTTGATGCCAGCCCGGCGGGCGCACTTTTCGCAAAGATGGTATTCAGACTTCACGTTCTGGACAATCTCGGTGAGATGTATGGTCGCATCGTTCTGGCGGCAATTTTCGCACTTCATGACTTTTTCACCAATACTCTGTCATTATTCACCAGGCACACGGCGTTGCAATCATAAAAAGAAAAAAAAGCCAGGGGAACTCCATCTAATAGATGGTTACTTGATTTTTTAAGGGATTAAAACCCGGGTACGGCGACATATAACATCTGGAAAACCCAAATATTAAGTTTTTTAATATTCCCATAAATTGTCTGCTGGCAAATTCAGCCCCATGTTTTTCCGCCCGCCGAAGGCGGACGGGAAAATCAAAGCAATAGAGGTTATCGTCCATAATTTATCATCTGAAAACATACAATTCGGGAAAAGCGTTACTTCTTACCGGGTTAAGCCGCATAAAAATTAACACATAATCAAATATGTTTATATATATATTTTATCTCTTTTCGCCAAATTAACCCGCATCACCACAGCCGTCATTTCTTCCGACAGGTAGTGATTTGAATTTTATTTGTAAAAAAAGCGCCGCATAGTACTCTATTGTAAAGTTTCTGCGTATTTCCACCGGGGTGGCCACCATGCACTACACAATCAGGAATAAATACATATTCGCCATTTTCGACATCCATGGCGATATTACGTTTACTGACGCCAGCATTATAGAAAAAGACGCCATGGAACAAGGCCACCAAGGCATAGACAATATCGTGTTCAATTTTGACGCGGTTCCCTACATCGACAGTGCGGCCCTGGGAATTCTTTTGAAGATATCCCGGAAGTTAGAGGAATTGGGAATCGCCCTCTACCTCATGAACGTGAACGACGTCATCAAAGGGGTGCTGAAAATATCGGGGACACTTGGTCAATTCAGGTACATCCGGGATGAAGAATCACTCATGAAGATGCAGAGCAGGAAAGAACTGGATGACATCCTGGGAGACGGGCTCGAATAAAGCGATATAAATGGCGCCACCTAAAAAAACGTAAAAAGATAAAAAAAACTGCGGAGAAGCTGCGTTTCACCGTTTCAGCCCAAAAACATGCGGGCAATGTCTCCGGCTTCCAGAACAACATCCGGATAACTATCGAGGCCTATCTCGCTTCCTGTCATAATGGCGAAGGGGGCCGCTTCCCTCACCAAATCCGAAGGCAATTTCCCCGATGCGATAAACTCCCTGGCGCGGAGCGCCAGGGATTCGGCGGCCCGGAAAGCGGTCTCCTCGGTGAAGATGTTCTTTCCATCAAGATTGTACACCGGAGCGCTTTCCCACAGTACTATGGGAAAACCGGCCATCGCGAGATACGCCTCGGCGTGGTTCCAGGCCCCATCGCAGTCCTGCACTTCGAGTATCCCAGCCCGGGCCTGGTCCAGCCCGAGGGTTTCCCGGAGCGCCTCCTTCTGCTTCACAGCGATTGCCGTATCGAGGTGGGCGATGTACACACGGACGCCGGTACATGTCAACTCGCCACGCGCGGCCAACTTCACGGCCTTCGCTTCTGACGGATAAACCCGCGCTTCCATGACACCGCCGCCGCTGCCGTAAAATCCAAACCTGCGCAAAGAAACTCCGGCATAGAGGCCCATTTGCTCTAACACGGCCAGGAACGACTCCTTCATCCATGACGTACCCGGTGAGAGGGGGGAATGGGACACTCCGCTGAATAAAAGCTTCGTGCGAAACGGGCAATTAAAAAGCGGAAGGGCGAGGAGGAGCAGCATCTCCACGGCGGAGGAATAGGGGTTCACTGTCACGCGGTACGACCCAAAGGAAAGCGGCCCCTTCGGCGTAAAGGAAATGTCGTCCCCTTCCGCCATAAAATGCCCAAGGCCCTGTTCCTGGAAAAACATGTCAAAGTCCGAGAGGAAGGCGGAATAGGGCGGATTTTCATTGATGAACCGCATGGCCCCACGGTACGCAAAGGGTTTTCCCGTGGCAAGAGACAGGGAAAGGGCCTGCCGGAACGAAACCCAATCGACTGCATGTGGACTTATATCAATCATCTGCTCAAGAGCGGTAAAACGCGGGTCTCCGGCGGCCGGCCAATCGGCCTTCCCTTTGGGCCCCATCAGCGTTCCATGTACGGCTTCAGCACCTCGGGGATTTCGATGGCGCCGTCCGCACGCTGATAGTTCTCCATCACCGCCGCGAGGGTGCGCCCCGCCGCCAGTCCCGAACCGTTCAGGGTATGTAGGAGGGCGGGCTTCTCTCCCTTAGACTTTCTGTAGCGGATGCGCGCGCGGCGCGCCTGATAATCGAGGAAATTAGAACAGGAAGATATCTCCACATATCGTTCGAGGCCCGGCATCCAAACCTCGATGTCGTATGTTTTGCACGACGCGGCGGATGTGTCGGCGCTGCAGAGGAGCACCACGCGATAATGCAGGTTGAGGCGCTTCAGCACCTCCTCGGCGGCCGCCGTAAGCTTCTCAAGCTCATCCATTGAAGTTTCGGGCTCCACGAATTTCACCAGCTCCACCTTCTGGAACTGGTGGACCCGAATGAGGCCCCGGGTGTCCTTCCCCGCCGAACCCGCCTCTCGGCGGAAGCAGGAAGACTGCATGGTAACATATATCGGAAGGTTTTCGCCCTCGATGATCTCGTCGCGGTAAAGGTTTGTCAGGGGGACTTCGGCAGTGGGAATGAGAGAAAGCCCGTCGCGGTCAATCCGGTAATATTCGTCCTTAAACTTGGGATACTGGCCGGTCCCAATCATGCTCTCGTCGTTCACGATGAAGGGGCCGAAGACCTCGGTGTATCCGTGCTCCCGGGTGTGGAGGTCCAGCATAAAGTTGATGATGGCGCGCTCCATGCGCGCGGCCAGGCCCCGGTAAACATAGAAGCGCGCCCCGGCGAGCTTCACGCCGCGCTCAAAATCGAGAATATTGTGCTCAACTCCGATTTCAAAATGGGGGCGGGGTGTAAAATCGAATTTCGGTTTTTCACCCCATGTGCGGACCACCGCATTGTCCTCTTCCCCCAGGCCGTCGGGCACCGAGGCGTCAAGGAGATTGGGGAGCGACAGCGCCATATCGTCAAACTTTTCGTTTATCTTCTCAAGCTCTTTCTCAGTTTCCCTGATGCCTTCCGAGACGCCCTGCATTTCCGCCATGAGGTCCGCCGCGTCTTCCTTTTTTGCTTTTCTGACGCCGATTTCCTTCGAGACCCTGTTGCGCTTTTCACGGAGTTCATCGGCCCGCGTGATGAGCGCCCTGCGGCGGTCGTTGATGCCGCCAAGCTCCTGGAGATTGACTACGCCCTTCATGTTCCTTCTTTTGAGCACATCGCTGATGAGGTCAAGATTGTCGCGGATGAGTTTTGGGTCTATCATGGCTGTCTCCCGAAGAGGCTGGCCGCGCGAAGCCGGCCCCGATTGTTCGCGGATATCTTTAGGGTTTCGTCGTTTTTGTCAAGAAAGAGTGTAGGATACTTCATTTCCCGGGTTCGTTTTCACTCTGAAGGGGGCGGACGTATTTCAAGGTGATATTCTGACGATATTTTTTGTTCTCAGAGACCCAGCACCCGGTAAGGGTTTTGCTGTCCACAAGCCTAAGGTCCATGGTGCCGGGTTCCCAACCTTCGGGCATGTTCCGGGTATACCAGTATCGGAGGCTGAGCCCGCATCCTCGAAGCACCCCCGTGGCCTTCCATTCAACGTCCTTTCCCTTCCACATGAAGGAGTTGGTAATATCTACCTGGTTGCCTTTCTGAACAATGACCGCCTTGCTTTGCACGGTGATATCGGTCCATTCTCCATTGAGGTTTGCCCCGGATACGTACACAGCCGCAAGGAGGGCCGTAAAAATGATAAGAAGCCGAACAATGCTTTGCATATGCGCACCTTCTCAGGACTCAGGTTTACCCGTCCGCTGATGGCGGGCGGATAACAGTAGTTTTTGTGAACACCCTTCAGTTTTCCCGCCTGTCTTCGGCGGGCGTGAAAACCAGATTATAGTGACTCCCCTAAAGTATAAAGCTTAGATTTACTTCTGCAACAGATTTTCCGGGAAAAATGCTTTTTTTTACTTAGACGGGCCGAACAGGCCGGATTACACAGAGAAAAGGGATTGCCCTCACGATAGTGCGGGTATATGGTGTACGGACGAGGGATAAAAAAAATGTGGTCAGGGGCGGAATCGAACCGTCGACACGAGGATTTTCAGTCCTCTGCTCTACCGACTGAGCTACCTGACCACTTGAGACGAATGAACATATAGTTTTCAGGGTGAAAATTGTCAAATAAAAAAAGTACATACCTTTTCCTCCTGACAGCATCGCTTATGCTATGTGCCGCCCCGGCACATACCGGGGAAGACGATTTTTTTTATCGCCGGGGCCTCGTGCAGTACCGGGCCCGGCTGTACCGTTTCGCCATTGAGGACATGGAGAAAGCCTTGGCGATAAACCCATCCCATTTCGAGGCCGCCAATGTGCTCGGCAAAATCTACGAGTCGAAAAAACTGATGAAAAAGGCCCTCGATTATTACGGAATGTCCCTCGCGACGAACCCCTCACAGCCCGATATCCATTATCGCACAGCAGTCCTCTATGATTTTTTCTACAACACCCGGGCATCGTCGCGCCATTATCTCAAGGCTGTGGAGCTGGACCCCGCCCATAGGGAGGCGCATCTTAAGCTCGTGCGCCATTACATCGTCGAAAAAAAGGACACCGCCGCCGCGGACCGGCACTTAAGCGAGAGCTACCAATTGGGAAAGCCCGAAGGAGACCCGATACTGAAAGAAGCCGACCGCGAATACGGCAAAGGAAACGAGAAGTCCGCCCTGGGGCTTTACAGGAAGGCCGTGAAAAAAAACCCGGCGGATTTGGCGGTATATTTCCGTATCGCGGAAATATACCGGAGGGAAAGAAACTACCGACAGGCGGTCCGCTGGCTTGAAAAGGTCAAACACATCCGCCCCGACAACGAGCGCGCCCATGTGCTGCTGGGTGACCTCTATTTCACTACTCCCCTTTCCCACAACAGGAAATTCCTCATCGACATGGCGATAAAAAACCTTGAAATCGCCCTGACCATTAACCCTAAAAACCGCGACGCGACCCTGCTTCTCGCGGAAATCCACCGCTCAATCGGCCAGGGCGAAAAGGCCGAGAAACTGTTCAGGGAATATGAAAAAATGGAGGCTGAAGGGGATTGAGCTTAGCGCTCGCGGCGCCTGAGCTAATGCGCGGGAGGGCCTCTCTCGGACATCCATGTCCTCCGAGGCATTCGTCCCTCCTGGCCAGCAGGCGTGGGGAGGGGGTCGCGTACCTCCTCCCCACGGATGCCCGTTCCTGGCAGGAAGAAAGTAGCCAGGACACGAGGTCCGCAGTGTGAAGGCGCGCAAACGCTTGCGCGCCTTCACACTAAATCAATTTATTGTTGACATTTGTCTCAAAAATTGCTATTATGACTTATGTAATATGACCAATCTGGTATTATTCAATGAAAATGTCAGCCTCTGAATTCAAAGCAAAATGCCTTAAAATTATGGAACAAGTCAACGCCTTCCATCATGAAGTTGTTATAACAAAACACGGAAAGCCGATCGCCAGGCTTGTTCCCTACTCTGCCAAGCCTTCACAATCACTATTTGGGTATTTAAAAAATTCAGTTACTATTAACGATGACATTACTAAACCTATCGATGCTAAATGGAATGCCGAATAATTTTTACCTGTTATGATCGTACTCGATACTCATATCTTCCTCTGGCTTATCAATGGCAATGATGAAATTACTGTTTCCGGTTTTATGCCAACTATCAATAAAGCAATGAAAGATAATTCCATCATTATCCCAGCAATATGTTTATGGGAAATTTCTATGCTATCCGCAAAACAACGCATTGTCCTTCATAACAATGCACTCGATTGGTTAAAAACCGCAACTTCCGCTCCCGGAATTAGCGTTTATCCTATTTCACCGGAGGTCGCGTATGAAAGTACTATTTTACCCGGCACTTTCCATGGTGATCCTGCTGATCGTATGATTGTCGCTACAACAAGAGTGATTGATGGCACATTAATAACACTTGATAAAGAAATACTCGCTTATTCAAAAAATGGGTTTGTTAAAACATTGAAGCCCAAAAGTTTAGTAAAGATCTCGCGAGGGAAAACGTTGTAATAACTCACATACCCTCTTCGTCGCCAAGTTCCTCGGCCTTGCTTCGATAAACTCAGCCCCGGCCGACACATTTCGAAAACAACCTCCCGACGTCGGGTATGCCGGGAAAGTCAATCTAAAGACTTTGCCCCTTCTTCTATATTTAGCCCGGACATCCGTGGGCGGCTTATTCATAATAAAATTCTCACCGCCTTCGGAAAACCTACCGGAGGTGGGAAAGTTGTCATTCCTGCGCATGCAGGAATCTCATGGAATAGCCTCATATAAGGGAATCTTAAAAATTCGCTTTTTACTCAAAGCTATAATAGATTCCGGCATTCCGCTACGCTCCAGCCGGAATGACATTGCTTGCCGCGCTCTCTGTCATTCTTGCATGCTTTCTTTCATGGGATAAGGATCCGGGAGGTAGGATGTCATGGGCTCCAACTTTGCAAAGCCCGTGGGAGCAAAACTCGCTTGCTGCAAAGTAGACCTCTTAAATAAAAATAAGCGCTGCAGCAAATTCCCTGGTAGCAAATCCAACCCTCACCTACGGACACGGATGTCCGGTAATCCCGGTGGGCACAGGATGTGCCTTCACCGGGCTACAGCCCCTCGCGGACGCTGAGTAGGGCGCAGCCCGTATCGAAGCGCGGCGCCTGAGCGAGTGCGCGGGAGGGCCGCTCTCGGACATCCCTGTCCTCCGAGGCATTCGTCCCTCCTGGCCAGCAGGCGTGGGGAGGGGGTCGCGTACCTCCTCCCCACGGATGCCCGTTCCCGGCATGATGAAAGTAGCCAAAACACAATGCCCGCGGTGGCGCGCAACGCCTGCCGCAAAACCACGGGGTATGTGAAGGTGCGTAAGCGTTTGCGTGCCTTCACACTATGCGGCAGCACGAACGCCATCATTCTTTTTAAACACGGAAAGATGGATTTGTAACGGGAAGATTCTAACTGAAAGACAATCCCGCCCGCATAAAAGCGGCCGGGATTATCCGTTAGAGGTTGAAATATAAATAAATATTACACTTTCAAACCGCCGCCCTCCACGGGCGGCGGTGAAGCAGCAATTGGAGTTACAACTCAGTCACGATATCCAAATCAACGCGTCGACCGTCCCGAGTGAAATGACCGCTAACTTCCTCGTCCTCTTCCACCTTTCTGGATTCCCGTGGCGATTGCTTCGGCGAGTCAATGTTTTCTTCATCAATAAGGTCTTCCTCTGCACTGCGGCGCCTATCGGGCCTTACCTTTTCCTCTGGCCTCGGAGTTGACGGTTCCACTCCCTCCGGAATTTTCTGCGACTCGATCCGGTACAGAAGTTCCTTCGTGCTCATGCTCCGCCATTCATTGGCAATTGGGCTGTACTTTCCACGGGGATAGTCCCTGAGATAAGTTTGGAACTCGCGGGCCGCAAGGTCAAAACGCTTGCTCATGAAATAGGCGTAACCCTTCTTGATGCGTGCATCCTGGTCTTTTATGTAATGCCCGTTGGAAAGCACCCTGTCGAAATAGTCGATGGCCCGGTTGAAATTCTTTTGTGCGAAATGGGATTCCCCGGACCAGTACAGCGCGTACTCGGATTTGCTGTCATTGGGAAAGTTTTTGAGCACCCTTCCGAAATAACCCAGGGCCGTGCCGTAATGGCCGCGCCGGTATTCCCTGAGACCGCTCCAGTAAGCCTGCTCCCGGTACGCCCGCCGGACATCGCGCGTATAAGGGCTGATGGCGCCGTAGTAGCGGAGAAAATGATCGTACAGGTCGTATGCCGCCGTATCGAATCCCATCTTCTTATATGCCCGTGCCTGGCCGAGTATCGCCTCTTCATTGCCGCCATGCTGCTGGTGCTGGCGGGAAATATCGAACATCCTCAGGGCATTGCGGTATTTCCCCTGATTGAGATAGGTATATCCAAGCTCGGTATAAATGCGTCCCCGCAGCTCGGGATTAGTGGATGAATTCAATATAGAATAAAGCTGATGGATCCCCTCCTCGGAATACTGTTTCAGCACATTTATCCGGGCAAGACGGACGAGGACTTCCTCTTTCAGCTCCGGAGAAATCATATTTTGATAGGACCTCACCAGCGCCGAATATCTCAAATAGGCGGTGCGATACGAATTAAGCCTTTCGAGGCATCGGCCGGTAAAATAATACGCTTCGTGGACCGAGTCTAATTTCGGAAACCGTTCTTTGGGAAACCTCGCGATGATCTGTTCCATCTTATTTATGGCGAGGTTCAGCGTTTCTCGGTCGCCGCTTTCGTCCCCACGTTCGAAAATGAGCTTCGCCTCGGCGAGGAGCTCCCGTGCTTCGCGCTCGGGCTTCACCGTTCGTTCATAGTATGTGAAAAAACCCACCCCCATGAGGACCAGCAGGATTCCTACAAGTATCTTCCAGTTCAACCAGTTCATCTTTATTCACTCCTCAAACAAATGGTCAGCGAGTCAAGGCCGGCCGGTATCGCCATGTTATTTCCCCCTGACTCTTGTGATCGCGAAACTGCTCCAAAAACGGGATTCGTCGGGATAATGCCTCTGCACGTCCCTTAAAAGCAGATATTCCAATGATTTTCTATACATCCCCTTCTCAATATACGAACGTCCGATAAAAAGCCTCGCCCTGGCGATTTCGGTTTCACTGCCGCTGTCCCGCACAACCGCCTTGAGCCTCGCAATGGCGCTGTTGTAGCGCCCCCTGAAGAAAGTGTCCCGCAGTATCTCATCAATCGACGAAACCGCCGCCGTTGCCGCCGGGACTTTCTCTACTGGAATCTCCACCTCTTCTTCAATTATCTTGCTCTGAACGGGAACGCTTTTACCTATCTGGACGGGAATCTCAGTAATATTGATTCCATCGGACAGATGATATCCGTTCCAAAGCGCCCTGTTCCCCGGCACTAGAGCATAGTAGTATTTTCCTGCCGGAGGGGAATCTGAAAAGGTCCCCTTAAAAACGTCTACAGGAAACCCCTTTTCGCTCTCCTTCACTTCGGTAAGGTCCAGAATCGGTTCCTTGAGCCTGAGGACCGAGTAGTCCCTGTTCCCCATATCCCCGCGGTGCTTCCACGTCACCCGAACGCCGCCCTTTTCCGCAGCGGCCGTAATGGACGTCACGCGCAAGGCGTCTCCGATGACCACCGGATCGGCGGTACAGTTGGCCCCCGCCAGCATTGTGTTGTCGAAAGTCCCATCCTCAAGTTTTCCTAAAACGGCGTAATAAAACGCCCCACGCCCAGGGTTATCGTCAATAAATTCGGGGCGCCCCATCGCGGCATTGCCCAGAAATTCAGAAAGGGCCAGTTTTTCCGAACTTGTAATAGGCTTGGTGTCCCGGTAGACCAGGTACTTGCCCCTCTGTTCCGGACCTGCCTCTGACCAGGTAAGTTTCACCGATTTCCCGGCATAGATTTCCGCTTTCAGGTTCGAAACCAGGCTTCGGGTTTCCATGGTGATGAAGACGCCTCCGGCCGTATAGCTCTGGTCCGGTATCAACTGCATGTCCTCGTTGCCCTTGATGTCCTTCGTGGTGACAGCGTAGTAATAATTCCCTGTATTCTTTATGGTTGTGTCCACAAAATTATTTTTGTCCGTTGAGAGCCGGGCAATATTCTCCGCATTCTGAATCTTCTCTGGCGTATTGAGGACCTGGGTGGAACGGTAGATGTTGTACACGAGCCCCGAAGCGCCCACTCCTTTCCAGGTGAGGAGGACCTGAGTTCGGTTCATCGGCATGGCATAGATTAGCGTCACCTGTTCGGGGAGGTTAGCCGCAGGAATCTGGTAGAATTCCTTTTCAATAACCACGGGGACCGTGGTGTAGTTGACGTTGGGAAAAAGCTCCACGTTCCTGTCCATAACCTTTTGTTTTGCCAGAATGACATAGTAGTAGTTGCCCGGCGGCAGGTTGGAATCCACGACGACCCGCTCCGCAGCCGGAGGCACCATTTTTACCGATTTCGCCGCCAACGCCCTTTCCATAGAATAGGGCACTTCCATGGCCCGGCCTACGATGAAATCATCATCCGAGGCCGGGTCGATGTCCCAGGTTATTTTAATCGCCCCCTTTATATCGGGAACGGATTGCGCCTTGATGCTCCGCACCACATTTACCGGAAGTGTCCTTCCCTTCTCCTGTTTGGCGTCCTCCGCGGAGTGTTCCGACTCTTCCTCGAGGTCGAGGAACTGAGAGAGGGAAACGCCGGGGTATAAGAAGAGGACAAGCAGAGCGCAAATTAATCCCGCGGGTAAATATTTGATAAAGTTATATCTCATCATAATGGCCGTTAAAAATTTTTTTATTTTCCGTCGCCCCTACTTTCCGAGGCCCTTTCCCCGAAAACCGTCAAACGAACAGGACCATTGATATTTCTGGGGTATCATATATACTAATCGGCTACATAGGAACGCCTCTTTATCAATAAAAAAAAATTCAGCGGCCCCCCCGCCGATTGCGCTGACATTAAAATAACAGTAAAGGTTTAATGAAAACCGCTCGACTTGATATAAAGGGCAAAACACCAGTACAATGGCGGTGGAATGAAAGCGAAAGAAGAAAAAATTAAAGACAAAAAAAAGAAGATCATTGAAGCGCTCAAAAACCGCCTCTCCCAGAGCGTATATTCACGGATAACCGTCCAGGACGTGGCCGACGAGGCTGGTTTTTCAAAGGGAGGCCTTCTCCACTATTATGCAACGAAAGAGGACCTCTACAAAGACCTCATCGAGGACTATTTCACCGAGCTTGCCCGGGAACATGCCGCGGTGATCCGGGGAAACCTCCATTCAAGCGAGAAAGCTGGCATCTCCGCTCTCTTTGTAATAGAAAAACTGGTCCTGAACAGGAAAAACGCGCGGGTATTCATAAACCTGGTGCTCTACGCCTACGAGGACCCGATGATTATGGAACTCCTCAGGAAGCATATCCGAACCCACCTGGACCTTTACCAGGAAATCATCAGCGACGCCAGGGCCGGCCGGCCGGCCCGACGGAAAATCGACTACGAACCGAAGTTCAACGGCCGGATCGCCCAACTCATAGTCTTTGGCGCCGGCATCCTGGAATCGGTGGACCCCACGGACCTTGACCCGCTTCTCCTGGTACAGTACATAAATTCGCTGTTTAAGGGATAATCCATCCCCGGCCTCCTTTCTCCGATGTAATGGAGAGGGACCCCCCTCCGCCGGTGCGAAAATCACTCCGGTGATACCGTTGAATTTTTGAGTACACAAACGCCGGGCTGGAGGACTTAGAGCTTCCCTCCTTTGATGTCCACAAGGCGTTTTTTGAGGTCGCTTTCCAACTGCACCAGCTCCGTCTCCGCCTGCTTTCGCTTTACCCTCCCCTCCTGCTGGATTTTCAGGGTTTCCTCAATGGTGGAGATCAGGTCCTGGTTCACCTTCTTCAGGGTGTCAATCTCGACGATTCCCCGCTCCGATTCCCTCGCCACCTGAATGCTCGAGTCCTTCAGCATTTCGGCGTTTTTTTGTAGAAGCTCATTGGTAGTGGCCGACACTTCCTGCTGGAGCTTCAGGGCCTTCTTCTGTTTGAAGAGGCCTATGGCGATGATGATCTGGTTTTTCCAAAGCGGAATGGTGTTAAGAATGGAGCTCTGTATCTTCTCCACCAGGGCCTGGTTGTTCCCCTGGATGAGGCGTATCTGCGGGGAAGTCTGGATGGCAATCATGCGGCTGAGCTTCATGTCGTGGATTTTTTTCTCAAAGCGGTTGGCCATCTGGTTCATGTCCTGAAACCGCTGGGCGTCCACGGGGTCCCCGGACTGCTCGGCCTTCGCCTTCAGCTCCGGGAGTATTTTCTCCTCAACTTCCTTAAGCTTCAACTGCCCCGCAATGATGTACAGGTCCAGTTCTTTTAAATAATCCAGGTTCCTTTCGTAGAGATTATCGAACATGGTGACGTCGCGTAGGAGCTGCATGCGGGCCTTAGTCAGTTCGTCGACGATCTTCTCTATCTCCACGCTCATCTTCTCGTATCGTGCGGCAAATCGCTTGAACCTGTCCACAAGGTTTCCTAATATGGGGATTTTCGCCAGGGCGCTCCCCTCGGAGAGGCTCTCCACGTCAAGTTCCTTCACATTTACCATAAGGTTCGTCAGAAGCTCCCCGGCCACTCCCGCGTCTTTCGCCCGTATCTGGTCGAGGATAGTATCGGCGAAGCCCGAAATTTTGCTCTGGGCGCCCACGCCGAACTGGATGATCTCCTGGGAGTCGGCGAGGTTGATGGAGTTTGCGATCTCGTCGACCTTGGCCTTCTCCTCCACGGTGAGTTTGTTTATATCTACCACTTCTTTAGGCGGCAGTGCTGCGAGTTCTGTCCCCATGACGTCCTCCTGCTGTTCTTTTGTGATTCCCGTTCCAAAAGCCGCGGATACGCCCGCGCTTTCAGGTTTTATTACATCCCTTCCAACTTCAGGGTCTTCTTTAGTACGTCCACTTCGGTGTCAAGGTCCAGGAGATCGTCCTCCAGGAGCTGTTGAAGCTGTTTTTCAAATGAGGCCTTCACGGTCCCCAAAAGGTCCTCCACTTTTTTAAGGCTCCTCTCGGTCTCCGGGGAAATCACCCTGCTGTTGGAAAGTTCAACATACCGCGTGACGATCTTCACCGTTGAGTCCAAATAGTAGTTAACAAACTGGCGGGCCCGTTTGATGTCACCGGGGTCCTTCTTGAAATTTTCAATGATGTCCGTCGCTGCCTTGCAAATCCCCCGCACCTCCTCTGCCACCCGGTCATCTTTGATGCGCATGGTCATTGCGCGGATTTCCCGGACCTTGTCGGTGCTCTGGTTGATGACCTTCCGCGCCTCGGACTCGGAAATTCCCTTACCATTGGGGACCTCAATACCCCCCTCCTTCGGCTTTTTAGATTTCGGCCATACAATCCTCAGAACAATGAAACCCATAATGGAGAGGAGCAGAGAAAGGGGAAAACCATAAGCCAGGAGCGATTTCAGGGCGATGAAAATGCCCATGCCCGCCAGCAGGGTGATGGCGCTGCGTATCCTGTTTTTGCTTTTAATATCAGCCATTAAATAGGGGCCGTTTCTCCTTGGATGTGCCCGCCTATGCTACTCTCGGCGATTCAAGAATAATCTCCAACACAGGACAAAATAATTCAAGCGATAAATTTACCGCTCGATCACGGTCCTGATTGACGAAAATGTAAATAACATCATACCCGGCACTCAGTTTTTTCTGCCCGCCTTTGAGGGGCTGGAAAACCTGATATTTTGAGCTTGCCATATATTAAATTGTTCGATAAACATATTAAAATCAGATTTTTCCGCCCTCCCTGGCGTGCTGGAAAACATACTTTTTAGAGATTGCATGAGGAGAGGACTATTATGAAAATACTCGTTCCACTTGCCGAGGGTTTTGAGGAAATTGAGGCCATTACCATAATCGACATCCTTCGAAGGGCGGATATGACGGTCACAACCTCCTTCCTGGACACAAACCCGGTCATCGGTTCCCACGGCATTCCCGTCACTGCGGACCGGCGCCTTTCGGACCTCACTCCCTCCGACTTTAAGGCCATAATCCTCCCGGGGGGCATACCCGGAAGTGAGCATCTAAAAAACAGCGCGACTGTCCTCCGCTTTCTCCGTCAAATAAACGCCGCCGGAGGCCTCATCGGCGCTATTTGCGCCGCCCCCATCGTCCTTGGGCACTCCGGGCTCCTTGAGGGGAAGAAGGCGGTTTGCTATCCGGGCTGTGAGAACGGACTCACAGGGGCCCAGCATATTGACGCTCCGGTGGTTAGAGATGGAAATATCATCACCGCCAGGGGCGCTGGATGCGCAATCGACTTCACCCTGGAAATTGTCGACTCGCTCCTCGGGAGCGAATTAAAAAACACTCTCCGAAAAAATCTCCAAGTTTATTGGCATAAGTGAGGTAAATGTTGAGCGACACCAAGAAAAGCCTGTTTAAAAAAGGCGCCTACATCTATGTTGAAGGCGACGAGGACGTCGATGAGGTCTACATAATTGAGCGCGGCGCCGTTGAGCTGATAAGCGAAAACAAGCGGATCAAGCGCTACAAGCCCGTGGTGACCGACGGCGAAATCTTCGGCTTCATAACCGCCCTGATACGGCGTCCCCGCATGGAGTCGGTTGTGGCCTTGAAAGACACCGTGGTGGTTACGGTCAATCGTTCCCGGTTCATTTACCTGGTCCAGCGCAATCCAGAAATCGCCATAAAGATCATACGATACTTCGCTGAGGAATTGCGCCTTTACGACGAAATGCTTTTTTCACTAAATGATACGGACCCCCTCGTGGTTCCCGAGGAACTGAAACTTTTCAACATTGGCGAGTATTACCACAGGGCGAAGTCCTACAGATATGCCTACTACGTCCTCACACGATACATAGAACTCTTTCCCTCCGGCATCGAAATCGATACTGCCCGGATGATGATTCAGGATATCGAAAAAACGGGGATGCGAAGCGTCCCCGAGGCGGTGAAAAGCGGTGTCTACAAGCTTTTCACGGACCAGCAGATGGTGTTTTGCGAAAATGAGCCCGGCGACGAACTGTACATCATCAAAGATGGGAAGATCAAAATCACCAAGGTGAGCGAAAACAACGAAATTTTACTTTCAGTCCTCCGGGAGGGCGACATCTTCGGGGAGCTCGCCATTGTATCGGACAAGCCCCGAAATGCCTCTGCGATCTGCATAGGCCGCACGACACTCCTGCCGATTCGAAAAGAGAACCTCACCTGGGTCCTCTCAAAATCACCGGGTATCATTAATAAAATTTTCATGGCCATCAGCCAGCGCATCTGGTTCACCTACATTAACCTCGAGGCCAAACTCTATGTTAAGCCAGTGACTCGAACCTATGCCATCATGGAAAACCGTCTCTTGCAGGACAACATATCCCTGAAAAGCAAGGAGCCCGTGACGTTGAATTTCAGCATCGAGGAAGTGATGCGCACTGCCGGAGTGACCGGCAAGATGAAAGACCAGGTGACCGGACTGGTCCTGGAGGACACGAACCTGGAATTCAATTTCAGCCAGCTCACTATCCGCAATCCCAGCGTCCTCTCCTCCAGGGCGAAATATTTCAAGTCCCGCGACCAAATGCACGCCTCCTCCGAAAGCGGAGGTGTTCAGGAAAAGCAGTCAAAGAGGGAAGATATCAGGGCGGCTGTAGAGGATGAAGATGGTCCAACTGGACACATGGAAGTTGAAAATATGATTGATAATACGCCGGAAACGCCGTCTGCTTTGGATCTGGCTCCGGGAGAAGAACAACCAAATTTCGAAACATCTGGGGATATAGACGAAGAGCTCAAACTCCCTTCGCAAGAAATCGACCTGGAATAACAGTCCGTTCGTGCCGTGAATTGATCATCAACCGATAAAATGTTATTGACATCGCGGACAAGGATTCGGTATTAATCATTGAGGGACCCGAAAGTTCCGTAACCAAAACCGGATAAAGGTGCCGTATGAATTACTCACTCGTAAAACAGTTTGCCAACAACTCAATCGACAATTTCTTCAACTTTTTCTATAAGTGGGTCGATTTTTTCAAGGTGTTAGTAGAAATGGTTTTGGCCTTCGTTGACATCTGGGTAACCTTCTTTCAGATTTTTTACAATGCCTATCTCTATGTGTACTATCTCCTGCTTTTCGGCATCGATAAATCCGCGGAGTCGAGCGGCGGCCTGAGGTTCTGGAGAAAAATCCCGAAGCGCGTCGCCTACTCCCCCTCAAAAGTGTATGTGAGGGAGATATCCAATCCCGTCCCGGGAATGTATGGCAAAAAAACCGCCGAAGCCGCCCAGACTGCGGCGAAGGCGTCGACACAGACGGTGAAGGACACGATGACCGCTACTGTGAAAAAGTTCAGCACCCGGCCCAGGGGAGTGAAAACCGACCGGATGAAAAAAACCCTCGAGTTCTTCGCCGCCATCGTAAAATCAATAAAGAATTTCATCATGGCACCGGTGCGTAGCGTCGCTGAATTCATAGTTAAGAAGATGAAACCTGTCCGAAGTGAGGAGCCTGCGGGGAGTAAAAGCCTCATCGATGAATACATGCGGGAATACGAGCAGAGGCGCCGCGCATAAGAATACGGCGATGAGTTGCAATTGGGTTACCGCTCCCTTCACACCGGAAAGTCATCACGAGCCCTGGAACTTTAATGTCCCCGAACTTTCTCAGTGACACCGTTTTTCATTAAGATGATCATTTCATTCTCGGCTGCGTGTATAAATTTTAGCATTTCCCGAAAATCCTCATATTCGCCGGGCCCGATTCTGGACTTGCCGTATTTTACCCGGTGCGTAACCTCTATGAGCCGACCACCGTCTTTAACCTCGCTGGTGCACCAGGCCCCGTAATCACCGCCGCCAAATTTGCCGCTTTCCGGCGCCCTCAGGGCCGAGAACCCTTCCGGGAGACGATAACGTATCGTCTCGACAGATTCAAAAGTACCGCCGAGGAAGAGCGGATACTTTCTAGTCCTTGCACTTCCGTAATTACTGAACACTTCAGTGGGTATCATCATCGACTTAAAAACAAGCGTTCCGTCCTGTACCTGGCCGAATGAGGGGACCTTCACGTCGTACCGATAACGGACCGGGTTTTCGGGCCCCTTTTCAATGACCGTAAATCCGGATATCTCCGAGCCCGGATACGCGCCGTTCCAGAACTCGGATATGTTTTTCAAAATGCCGCTTTCCTCCTGAAGGCTGTATCGTCCCCCGGGGGCATACATTCCTCCCTGCTTGTGGAAAATTCTCGTTACTGAGGCCCCGCCGTCGGCACCAAGGACCACCTCATTTGTGATTTCGAGCAGGTTTCGTTCAAACAGAACGCTCTCCACATCAATGATCCGGTATCCCCTCTCGTCCATCACCAGTGCTGGCACTCCACGGTCGTACTCGGGGATTTCACGGTAGCCCGACAGCTCCGCGGTGCCGTCAATAAAAAAACCGCCGTCGATGTTCACATAGCAGATCGCGTGGTTGAACACGCCCACCCAGGGGACCGATATATCGGCCCTTCCTCGGTCCGCGGTCCTGATGAGGGCCACCCGTGCGTCGATGCCGGCTTCGCGGAGAAGGGCCACGAGGACCAGGGAGATGTCCTTACAGTCCCCCATGCCGGAGCCGTAAGTCTCCTCAGCGCGGCGCGGCCTGATGCTCCCTATCCCGAGTTCAAAACCGACATAGCGGATTCTCCTGGTCACGTAGTTGAATATCTTTCGCACCTTCTCCCGGGGTGTGTCTCCCGGGGCTATTAGGGCCGCGAGATCGCGCTTCATGGCGTCGCTCGCAACCACCCTGCTCCTGAGGAGCCCATAGTACCATCGGTACATCCCGTCCCAATCCCTATGCGTTGTAAACATGGCGGATGGAAGGCTCTCGGACCTGTGTGGCATCGAAGATTCCTCCCGGAGGGGAGGGACGCCATCAAGCCTTATATGAAATATCTTCTCATCTCCCCGGTGGGTTACCACAAGGCGTTTCCCGTCGACATTGTTCAGATGACACCGAACATCCATTCCACTGGGCGCGCTGAGTACGATGTTCGCCTTCAAGACCCTGTACTTCCCGCCGGTGCTTATCATGCCGCCGAAATGTCCCTCGTACTCACTTTCCCTGCGGCTCTTCACAGTATATTCAAAGTCCACGATGCTCCCGGGCCTCAAGGAAGGCGCAGATACTACATGGGCCTCCACATTGTAGTAGAGCCTGCTATCCGGGTCCGAGAGCGATTGGGAGCGTGTTTCCGACGACTCAACTCTTTCTGCCCCATTAATCACTGCGCACACCACGCTTTCTATCCGGTCCGTTTCCGGATTGATGAGGATGCTATGGCGTGAGAAATCCTGTATCGCAGAGGCTTGATTCACAAGATACGCGGCCCTCACGCGCTTTTCATGGGAGCCGTCTGCAAAAACACGATAGATCGTTTCATCGAGGAGGACCACAGCGGCCTCGTCATGGTATTTCGAGGCTGCCCGGGCCAGCTCGTCGATATCTGTGTTTATTCGATACTCAACAAGGGCATCAGGCTGCCCATAGAGAAATGAAACATAACGCTTCAACTGGAAATTGTTAGGGTCCCGTATCACCGCCTGTCCCAGAAAATTCCTGGCGGCGGAACTTTTTCCAAGCCTGTGGTAGGTTTCACCCAGGGCCAGAAGCACTTCCGCGTTTTCCGGCGATATCACATATGCCGATGAAAGATAAGGAACGGATTTTTCCGCACCCCCTATCTTGTCGGCGAGCTTCGCGAGCCTGAGGCGCAAGTCCACCCCCGAAGGATAGAGGGTCAATGCGGAAGAGAGATAATCACATGCTTCACTATAACGACCGGTTTTTTCCAGGCAGTCCACAAGGGAATTGAAGGAAGACGTGTCGAGCCTGTCCATGCCATATAATCGCTTGAAATGTTCGGCCCCGGCGGTATAATCACCCTGGACTTTGCGTATCCTCCCCAGTAGAGCATGCCCTGCCGATGGATATCCGCTTTTCAGCATGGACCCGCCGGTCTTTTCTCCTTCCAAATACCATGTCTTCCCAAGATGATACTCTCCTAATATTCTTCCTGCAAATAACGAATCCGGATTTATTTCCCGGATTTTTTTTACTATGGGATAGGCCTCGTAGAGGAGGTTATAATCCAGTCGATGCTGGGCCAGGGCGGCCAGGGCCTCGATGAAATCTTTTTTCATGTCCACCGCGGCGAGTAGGTGGGCCTCCCGGGCGGCGGCCTCCCTCTCGCAGACTGCGCCATAGTACCGCGCGTAGGGGCCAAGGAGAGGGTCTTCCATCGCCCTCGAAAAAGCCGTGAGGGCTTCCCTTCCGTCCCTGCTTTCAAGCTTCGCCGCATGGAATAAGTATCCGGCGAGAAATGACTCATAGGCTCCGGGGTTTTCCTTATCTGTACAGAGGGAAAGGGACTCGAAATAAGAGGGCCCTCCCATACTGCGCAGCGTCCCGGAAGGACCGCCGTGCCCACTTACTCCGGGAAGGGGTTTCCCGGACCGGTCCGTGACTCGCAGGGACACGGAACACCCCTCGGATGTTCCCGCCGTTTTAACCAGGATTCCGTGCCATCCCGCCTCCAGCTCCAGAGGGACCCTGTACTGGTCCGGAAGATAGCCGTGCTCCCGAACGCTGGAAAATACCTTCACTCCGTCGACCCAGACCGAAGCCGCCCCGTGCTTTCCGAAAGACAGATAATAGCCCCCCGGAGTGTCAGCTTTGACCGACGCATGAAGATAAAACACGGAATTCCCAATGCTCGGGAAAAGCTGTCCAAAATCTATCCGGGCCAGGAGGTCTGCCCTTACTTTAAACCATCTCGCAGGCCCGTTTTTTCCCCTGTAAACCCCGGAAAAATCGGTCCATTTTTCAAGTGTTGCGGCTTCCAGGAAATCTTTCGGGGACGCCCCTTCAAAAGGGCCTATTACCAAAACTTCGCGCAGCATGCCGAGGGAATCTACGAGCTTTTTCGCCTCATCGGACCTTCCCTTCCTGAGAAGAAGGTCCGCCATAAAAAGCTTTCCCCGCGCCGAGAGCCAGGGGTCTTTTCCGATCACCGGGTTCGTCTCCACGGCCCCCTGAATCCCTGTTAAAACGCCGTCGATCAACTCCGGGTGCCGTATAATCTCCATGAGGCGGAAAAGCCATACCTCCGCCATGAGGCGGTCACGAGCGGAGGCGGCCCCTGCGGAGGCCGCCTTCAGCGCAGAAGAGAGGTTGTCCCGCCCCTTGTGGTGAAGGAAGAGTATATCGTCCGCACCGGGGCCGGTTTCTCCCGCACCGGCCCCACGAACGGCAGGAAGAAGCGCGATAAGACAAAGTGCGATAATGTGCGTTCCTATTGTTTTTTTCTTTGACATACGCGCATTATGAGGAAAAGTTTACAGGACAAATGGGACGCGCACTGTTCACAGCCATTCCAAAGGACAAAAAAGCATGGGACGCATGAAATACCGGCGACACATCATCCTTCTGACAGTATTCACCATAGTCGCGGGAACTACAATTCTTTTTTACACCGGGGCCATGAACGGCGGCGATTACACCCACGACGTGGACACCCCTCTCCATGACGCGGTTGTCCTCTATTACAGGAACGAAAAAAGCAAAGCGAAACGAATGCTCCTTGACCTCGCACGCCAGGAAAAGTACGCCGCCCATGCTTACCTGAATTACGGCCTTTTCCTTGAGAGGGAAGAGAAGTATGGAGAAGCTGTCGATTATTACCGAAAGGCCCTCTCGAAGGGGGAGCATACCGCCCTCTTTTTCATTATTAACCAGTCGGTCCGCACAGCTTCACCTGTGCCGGAACACGCCTACACGGCCGCGGGGAACCTCGCCACTGAGGATACGGCCTGCTGGGTAGATTACCGAAGGGCCGAGGAGCTCCTCCAAAAAAATGATCGCGACGGCGCTTTCAGACATCTCTTTTCCGCGGTCGACAAAGGCCTCCCTCTGACGGCCCTGATGTATCGGGACCCCCTTATGAAGTCCCTTAACGACGACGGCCGGTTCCCCGGCCTCATCGCCCGGGCAAAGAAAAATAACGCCAGGTACCGCCCCCTGACGATTGAATTGGAAGTTGAAAAGTACAATTACTACAAAAACAGCCCCAGGGGCATGTCCAGGGAACTCATGAAGGCCCTTTCCCTGGAAACCGGAGAGGGCGCAAAAATGGAAGAGAAGCTCATCGCCCTGCTCGCAGGCCCCCAGGATACGCGGGACAGGGCCGTCACCCTCTACCGGCTCGCCAGGCTCCGGGCAAAGAAAAAAGACATGGCGGAAGCGGCACAATACCTCACCCGTTTTAAACAGCACATCCGAAGCAATGATCGCGACTCCACTGGCTTCATTGCCGTCGTCCGGAAAATTGAAGAGGACCTGTACGCCAATGATCCCCTACTTAAAAAAGTGAAATGAACCTTCGTTCATAAGGGTTTTTTAGATTTCCCCAACATAATTATTGGAATACTCAGGACCCTGGTTTTCCCGCCCGCCTTCGGCGGGCGGGAAAACCCGATTATCAGAGGTTTCCTATTGTTACTGCCCATCACTTTAAATTGTACTTCTCTCTCGCGAGCTTCCGGTATTTTTCCTTCTTTACCATCTCCTTCATATTGATGAGCGTGCGGTACGGGAGGTTTTTACTCGACAGATTTGCAAGGGCGGCGGGAATGTTGCCGCCTGGATTGGCCCTCATAATGTAGACAACCTCGGTTTTTTCTTCGCCGATTTTACTGAGGTGCCACTGCCCCAGGAGGTCCGTCATTCTCACCACTCCGGCCCGCGGGGGGACCGAAGATTCCTTAAGGGCGGTGAAAACGATGCTCACCTTCCCGCTTTTCGCGTCCTGGCCTCCACGTGACCTCACTACCACGTCCCTGTTCGACACAGGCCATGGGGCCTTCGTCATATTGTACACTAGAACATCATCTTCAGTAAATTTTTTTATCACCCGGGCCTCGATGCAGTCCGCCATCCACTGGGGCTGGGCGTCCACGTCGCGGATGAGTTCCACCACAACTTCTATTCCCGCGTCCACCGTCGTGACCCCCTTGAATTCGTCGAGGTCGGACCCCGCCGATGGCCTGGTTAAGACCCTGATGCCATTGCTGTTCCGCACCTCCCTCCACTGGTCCTGGGCAATGACAACGGCCATGGCCCACAGTACAATCGCAATGGAAAGCCAATACTTTCTTTTCATAGCTTATCTCCAAGTAAAAAATATAGGCAGTAACAAAAACCCGGGTCTTTAGTTTGCCAGAAGCGGCAATTGACATACTCTAAAATATTGTGTTCCCCGCCCGCCAAAGGCGGGCGGGGGAACCTGGGTCTTTAGTCTGGCAGAAACGGCAATCGGCATCCCCTAAGACTTGGCTTTCCCCGCCCGCCAAAGGCGGGCGGGGAAAGCCAAGTCTTAAAGAATGCAATATTACAATACAAAAGCAGACCGTTTATTTCCCAATGCAGAACCTTCCGAATATTGAATTGAGGACTTCATCGGGGCTGATCTCTCCGGTGATCTCTCCCAGGGACTCCAGGAGCCCCTGCATTTCGAAAGCGATGATTTCCGGAGGTTCCGCCGCTTCTACGAGGGCCCTCGCCGACTCCGCGGAAGCAATAGCCGATTCCAGAAGAGAGGTTATCCGCAGATCGGCGATAAAAAAGACCCCGCACTCCACGAAATCTTCCCTGAGGCGGGTTTCCACCATCACCTCAAGCTCCTTCATACCCTGGCCGGTCAATGCCGAAAAAGGAAGTACCTCCATACCCAGTTCCTTCTTAAAAAACTCTGTTATCCCGAGGCGTTCCGGCTCCGGCACCAGGTCAATCTTGTTGGCCAGAACAAAGCAAGTTTTCCCCCTGACCATGGAAAGAATTTTCAGGTCCGCGCCGTCAATCCCCCGTGCGGCGTCTACAACGAATATGAGCATCATTGCGTCATCGATTTTTTTCCTGCTCAGGTCTATCCCTTTCTCTTCGACCAAACACGCCGGCGTATCGATGCCCGCAGTATCGAACAGGTCCACATGAATTCCCGCGAACTGCACCGTTTCACGGATGAGGTCCCTGGTAGTACCTGGAATTTCCGAGACGATCGCCCGCTCGGCATTGAGTATTGCGTTTAAGATGCTCGACTTTCCCACATTGGGCTTTCCCACGATGGGAAGGTCCACGCCTCGCACCACCCTCTCCCCGGCCCGGCATCGGCCGAGAATGTCTCGTAGATCGACGGCTATCTTGTCGAGCTCAACCGCTGTCTCCCCGGCTGAGAGGAGCTCTATGTCCTCCTCAACAAAGTCGATGCCGCATTCCACGTCACCCTTCAGACGCACCAGCCGTTCGCGAAGACCGCGGATCCTGTCGCGGAGCGAGCCGTGCATCTGCTCCAGGGAGGCCTGTATCTCCCGTTCTCCCCGGGCCCGGACGATGTGGTTTATGGCCTCGGCCGCGGTGAGGTCCATTTTACCGTTCAGGAAGGCCCGCCGGCTGAACTCCCCTGGGCCGGCAGGGCGGGCGCCGCGCCGGATGAAAAGCCCCATTATGTTCTTGACGATGATAGGATTGCCGTGGCAGGACACCTCGGCCATGTCCTCGCCGGTGAAGCTGTCCGGGGCCCGATAAAACACCGCCACTACGTCATCAATGCGCGCATCGCCGTCAACGATGGAACCGAAGACGGCGCGCCGGGGACCAAGCCCGGCGGGGCGGCTGAAGGACGCGGACAGTATCGAAAAAGTATCAGGCCCGCTCATCCGGACCACTGCGATGGACGAGTGGACCGGGGGAGTTGAAGGCGCGCAGATAGTGTCTTCAAACACGGCGGGTTATACTCTCATGCGGCCCGGGGCCGTTACTTGTTCGGGGAAATTTTCACCTTACGGTAAATACCCTGGCCCTCGCTTTTCGTGGTGACCCTGCTGTCATTTTGAAGCGTCAGATGGATGAGCCTCCTTTCGAAGGGATTCATAGGTTCCAGGACCCAGGGTTTGCCGGTCCTGACGACCTTGAGGGCGATATCGCGGGACATTTTGCGGATGGCGCGCTCCCGTTTCGCGCGATACGACTCGATGTCCAAAATAATTTTCTTTTCGCTGCCGGTCCGATGGTTCACGATAAGGTTCACAATGAACTGGAGGGCTTCCAGGGTCTTGCCTCGCTTGCCTATGATGAGGCCCGAAAATTCGCTTTCAAGCTCCACATAGACCTTGCTTTCCCCTTCCTTGAGGTCCCGCACCTTGCCGGTTATACCCATCTTCCCAAGAACATTCATGATGACCTCGGTGGCGAGGTCCCCCACGTCCTCAACAGACCCGTTGTAATAAATCCTGATCTTAGCGGCCCGGGAAACTCCGAACCCGAAGATCCCGCTTTTCCCCTCGTCCACCACTTCTATCTCTACTCCATCCCCATCGGTCAACCCGAGCTGGGCAAGCCCCTTCTTTTTCGCGTCCTCAATGGTTCTCCCTTCTATTTCCAGTACCTTCATGGTTTCCTCCTGTTAGCCGGATATTGAACACGTCCATTCCGGCCCTCATCGAATAAATGAAATTTCCTGATGCTGTTTTCTCTGCGGCCGCTGTGGCCGGTATTAACCTCATGAAGCACCCTTACGCCGTCTTCCCGGCGGCGCGGCGGTTAATATAAAGCTGGTGTAAAACCTGGAGCACGTTCTGCATTATCCAGTAGAGTATGAGCCCCGAAGGCATGCTCCAGAAGATGAAAAGAAAGATGAAGGGCATGAGCTTCATGAACATCTTCTGCTGCGTCGAATCGCCCCCGGGGGTCATTTTCTGCTGGAGATACGTCGTGGCAGTCATCACCAGGGGTAGAATGTTGATATTGAACCCTCCCATGAAGGCCATAGTATGGGGTATGGTATATACCGTATCGGGCATCGACAGGTCATTAATCCACAGTATAAAAGGGGCCTGCCACAGGTCGATCGAATTGATCAGGGCGCTGTAGAGCGCAAAAAAGAACGGCATCTGGAGCAGAAGCGGCAGACACCCGCTCAGAGGATTCACCTTCTCCTTTTTGTACAGTTCCATGACCTTTTTGTTCATCACTTCAGGCTTGTCCTTGTATTTGCTCTGGATCTCTTTAATCTTTGGACTGAGTTCCTGGAGCCTTTTCATTGATTCCGTCGATTTCAGGGTGAGGGGCATCAGCACTATCTTTGTCAGAATAGAAAAGATGATAAGGGACCAGCCGAAATTGCCGAAGAGAAGGTTGATCTTCATGAGGCACCAGATCAGGAAATCCCTGATGGGCTCGATCAGTATGTTGATGTCGGCGGCGTCCCTGAGGATCGGGTCCACATCGACAAGCTTCTGTTTGTTCTTTTCCCCCACATACACTTTAAAAGATTTCGTGGCCGATTCGCCGGGCTGGAGCGTCCCCACGGGGACCTCGATCCCCGTTTTAACTCCGTGATTGCGCCTCCCCTCGTGGATAACGCCTGTACCGGCAAACCCCTGGGGTACCATCAGCATGAGAAAATACCGGCTTCGGACCCCCGCCCATTTCACCTGTCCCGCGGCGCTCTGCAGCTCCTTTTCGCTTGAAAAAAGCCCTCCCCCCTGGGAGCCGGTTTCGAAGCCATCGTTAAGATAATATACGCTCTCCACTCTATTATAGTTGCTCGAGAAATCCATGTCCGGGCCTAAAAAATCGCTCGTCGAAGCTATCAATCTGTTTTCCGGCATTGATAGGGCGGCCCTGCCGACGTTACGGACGGTCTGATGCACATCGAAATAATATTTGTCTTTGTGAAATTCATAGACCCTCTCGTATACCAGGGGTGCCCCATGGAAATTACGCACAGTGGCGGAAAACTTCACGCTCGTCGCCGATGCTTTTTCCTGGGACCAGAGGATACTGTCCAAAGCGGCGCCCCCCTGAAACTCAGCTTTCTCCTGGTATAGATTGAACTCCAGTTCACCCGAGGCCTTGATTCCGGAACTTTCAAGTTTCTTTGCGGGCACAACAAGCTCAATCTTTCTCCCGCCATAGAGATACATCAGGCTTTCAATTTTCGCCCCTCTGTTCGAAAGCTTCACCTTATACTTGTCGGTTTCCAGGGAAACGGTAACTTCCTCTTTAACATTTTGCACCGGGATCGACCTTTGTGCCGTCATCCCCCCCGAAACGGAAGTGGGATGCGGCGCCTGTTTCGTTTCCCCGGTCTGGACAGCCGCCTGTCTGACATCTCCGGGCCTTTCCGGCTGGGGTTTGAATATCAAAAACCATACCATCCAAACGAGAAGGGAAAGTCCCAGGGCCAATGCGAATCTTTTATCCATGCATAATCTCCAATATTTTCCGAATAGTCTCAGTTAGCATTTGGAAACCTCAAAAAATAAAATTTTAAGATTCCCATAAATTGTATCTGCCGGCAAAATCAGCACTTCTGTTTTCCGCCGCCTTCGGCGGGCAGGAACAAAAAATAATAAGATGTTGCCATTGATCAGCCGTACTCTGCATCGAGGAAGCAGGAAGGCGGCGCACCTGGAAAAACACCACTTGTCGGGGTGATTTGAGGGCGCTTGCGGGATTGCCGATACGCGGGATGCTGGGAGAATGGTCTTACGGAACGGGATCGTATCCGCCGTCGGAGAAGGGATGACAGCGGAGAACCCTTCTCACCGACAGATAAAAACCGTATGGCAGCCCATGTTTTCCAAGAGCTTCAACGGCGTACTCGGAACACGTGGGATAAAACCTGCACGAAGGCGGCAAAAGAGGAGAAACGACAATTTTGTAGAAACGTATGATTAGAATGAACGGCATCGCCGATATCTTTTTAAGGGTTCCCCAAATCATCACGGCAGAACCCCCGCTTTTCTGAACAGCGCCGTTATTTCCTCTTTCACTTTCACGTATGAAAGCATCTTAAAACCCGGTTCCGGCCTAAGTACGATATAATATCCTTCTCGCATGACTGGTAATAAATCCCTGCAGACAGCCCGTATTATTCTCCTGGCTTTATTTCTGTTGACCGCATTTCCATATTTCCTGCCGACGGTAATTCCGATCCTTATTCCTGTCGGCGCGCTTCCATTCTTTTCCATTTCCCGGCAGGCCTTATTTTGTCCGATTTTTCCGCGCCGAACGATTATCCTCAACTCCACACCCGAGAATCGTTTCCCTCGATAAAAAAGATCCTGAAAATTCCTCCTACCTTTTAATGAATACGCTTTCTTCACAAATCATCTTTCGGGAAGTCCCTTATTGCGCACGGTTCTTCTCATCGGAAACAGTCAGTTTATGCCTGCCCTTCCGCCTTCTCCTCCGGAGGACTTCCTGCCCCTCGGGCGTACTCATGCGCGCGCGAAACCCGTGAGTTTTGTACCTTTTGCGGTTGCTGGGCTGATAGGTTCTCTTCATTATTGTCACCTCTTGAAGAAATAAATTGAGGAAACCTCTAAAAATTAATTTTTTAAGATTCCCATAAATCGAAATTACCGGCCAATTCAGCGCTTAACTTTTCCCGCCCGCAGAAGGCGTGCGGGAAAACCCGGTAATTAGAGATTGCCTTGAATTAATTGCCGGACAGTTTGTATGATATTCCTCTTTCATTACAGTAATAGCTACCAGAAGAAAGGGGGAAAGATTCTACATATAAATTACGGCCAATCCGGCATTAAATGTCCAATTTAAAATAATTACAATATTTGTCAATTGAATTTTGTCTCTCCAATTCCCCATTTGTTGTTCATCCTTAATAATCCTCTTCCAATCCTCTTTTTTCAGCACATGGGAACCTCTAAAAAATTAAATTCTTGAGGTTCCCTTGAATTGTTACTACTGGCATACTCGGGACTTGGGTTTTTCCGCCCGCCGGAGGCGGACGGGAAAACCTGATTCTTAGAGATAACCTTTTTCCTCTTCGCAACGGCATCCCGCCCTCTTCTACGAGAGGCGCTCCGAAAAAGGGGTTGTAATGTAAATAACATTGCGCAAAATATGAAGCTGAAAACCATTGGTGAAACCGTTTTATTCATGGTATTATCAAAAAAAATTAAATTTGGGAACCTCTAAAAATTAAATTTTTGAGGTACCCATGAATTGTAACTACCGGCATACTCAGGACTCAGGTTTACCCGACCGCCTAAGGCGGTCGGGTAAACCTAATTATTAGAGGTTGCCATTATTTTAAGTCCACTTAAATCATAACTATTGGTAAATTCAGCACTCAGGCTTTCAGCCCGCTTTCGGCGGGCGGAAAACCTGATTATAAGAGGTCGACTGATGGCACAGCCGGTACTCCCGGAAAGGGCAAAACTTTTCATAGGTATACTCACTGGGCAGACAGAACTTCTCGACGCCTCCTGCCGGGTCCTGGAAAAGAAATACGGTGAGATAGATTTCGTCACCACGAAAATACCCTTCACCCACACCGATTATTACGTAACAATGGGCGGCGGGCTTTTTAAGCTCTTTCTTTCGTTCCGACGGCTCGTCCGGCGTGAGGACATCGTCGATATTAAATTGTACGCCAATAAGCTTGAAACAAAACTTTCGGGAAAAGGCAGACGGCGGATTAACATCGACCCGGGATACATGACCCTTTCCAACGTCTTTCTCGCATCCTGCAAAGATTTTTTCCACCGGACCTATCTTCGCAAGGGAGTGTATCTGGAAAACGAATTCCGGTACGTGGCAAAAAAATTTGAACCCTGGGAATGGACCTATCCAGATTACCGGAAACCTGAATACCTCAATTTCTTTTACAATATCCGTCGAATATACCGCAACCAGCTCAAGGACGTATAGCCGATACACTACGACAATTTTTAATTCTTATTGACATATCTTCCCCCATTTAGTATATTTCGAAATTAGAGTGTTTTCGCCCGCGTTCACACCTCCCGGCCCGTCGGAAATGCATCCCGGCGGACTGCCGATTACGGTGTCAGGCATGGGCGGCAGAGAATCATCGCCCAACCATGACAAGGAAGTTTGACAGAAAACGGCAGAGAAGGTCAGGAGCGCCTGCCGGGGCGGACGTCTCCTCGGTGGATGCCGGGCTCTCAAGGGAAAAACAAAAAGCCAGGGAGCTTAAACATTCCGCCTGGTGGAAAAAGAAAACATCGACCGGTCTGTGCTATTACTGCGGCAGGACATTCACTCCATCGAACCTGACCATGGACCATATAATACCCCTGTCAAGGGGGGGCAAAACCGAGAAGATAAACATAGTCGCTGCGTGCAAGGAATGTAACAATAAGAAAAAATATCTCCTTCCCGTCGAATGGGAAGAGTACATCGATAATATCAGGGAAGGTAAAAAAGCACCAGGGGAAAACGGGACACCGGGACGATGAACGGGAAAAATAAAGAGCAAATTAAAAAGGACGACGTATTAATTCTACAGGGCGAGGAGCCTCGTTTCCTTTACTATCTGCATGAAGGCTCCCTCGAAATTCTTTCCAGTCCACAGGAGTACGTAGGTCTCGACAGGGACATTATAATTTCAAAAAGCGCCAGGGTGGGGACCATAACCGCCAACTCCCTCATTTCCGGGCTCAGCATTCTTTTTACCGAACCGTACCAGAAATCAATCCGGGCACTTGAGAATTCCGTCATTACCAAGTACCCCATCAAGGAAGGAGGATTCAAACAGGTGGCCGCGGAGGACCAGAACCTCGCGGTGAACATCCTTGGGCACCTTTTCAAACGCTTCGAGATATCAATTTCCGATGCGTCCAAATACACCAAGCTGTACGAGAACCTCACCAGGATAAATGACAACCTCGGCCTTATATTCCGGGAATTGTCGGCCCAGATAAGCGCCGAACGTCTAACCTCACGAATGGACCCCCTCCATGAAGCTTTTGTGGGTAATGGCGGAGAATTCCCCACGGTCTTTGACGCAAAATTCCTTATAACGGACAACTGCAGCATACTGAAAAAGAACTACAACTTCCCCGGGCTGCCCCTGGAATCGCTGATCGACTTGAAACAATCTTCATTTTTCAAAAAAATTCTCGGCATCAGTAACAACTTACTCGAAGCAATGATCCGAGAAAAGTCCGATATCGCCATCTACATGTTCGAGACCGTCTCTGAAAGCCTCCTCAAGGTCTTGGACCGAATCGAGGCCGTGGTATACGAGATCGAAGAGGAGCTCGACTTGATTTTCGGCCAGGAATCGAGCTGGACGTCGTACCTTGCGGACCTTCGGGGCTATGAAATGTTCGCCGGCAGCGGAAGGATCGACGGCGATTTTTTGAAAAACCTGGTTTCTGTTTTCGCAAAACTTAACACCATCTACCAGGAAATCTCGGGCAAGAACATCGTAGAAAAACATCCAGGATTGAAAAAACTCCACTCACTTTACGTCGCGGCGAAAGAAACCACAGCGGCCATACCCGATGAAAAATCTCCTGATGCGAAAAGCACCCGCGCCTCCGGCGCGGTTGCGGCACAGTACAGGAATTCCCTCTCGCAAATTTTCGAATTCGCCGTGGCGGACAAGGAATTTCAGACCAACTTTCTCAAGGCCATCAACATTTTTAAAAACATGAAAAACCCCTTCGACACGGAAATCGAAGGGAGGAAGATCCGACGCACCCTGTCGCGATTGTACTGGGAACTCTACGGCCAGGTGTACGTTAGGAGTAAAACCCAGGCTCTCACACCCCCCCCCGCGAAGCTCATGCTCCACTTCGGGTACCTCGACGACGCTCTCATGGACGGACCCCAGATCCCGGAACTCCATGATCTCATGCAGCGGGCAGGCGAGCGCGTGCGGATTCCCATCTTTTATGAAGAAGAATTCCTCACGGGCCTTCAGGAAGGCAAGTTTGCGCCCAGCATCAACGAGATGGGCCTTACGTACGAACAACACCTGCTGGAGCAGGGAAAGGGCAAAGCCAAGGAAAAGGACAAGACCACAGCCGACGAAAACATCAATAAGGTCCTTTACGAAATCAACCACCGGGTCGCCACGACGGTTTCGGTTTGTTCAGGTTCAACCGCCACGGCCTTCCCCATCCTCACATCGATGGTAATGAAAGGCAGCCCGGCTAATTTCCATGTTTCCAAAAAGAAACTCGAATCGACGGTGATGCAGCTCCGCGATATCGATTTCTCCGTGTTCTACCGGGAAACCGCCGCCAAGCTCGGCAATGCCCGGGAAGTTATCGAAGAAGAGGTTATTCCGAACTTCATTCTCCTCCCCAGTATGGGGGCCAAGACGATGCTATGGCAGGAGTTAGACGGTCCCAACCGAAAAAGCCGCGGTAGGATCGTCGTCCCCGCCCTTTTTATGGGTGACCTCGTGCGCAACCTTGCCCACACCCTTGCCTGTTTCCGCTACGAACTTAACAGGTCCATCAAAGGGGGCGCCTGGCGCGACCCCGTCGAAGGAGGCCTCACGGGGATATACCTCGATTACGTACAATTTTACAAAAAGAACCCCAAGCTCTCGGTGGAGACAAAGGAGAAGATCACGGAAAAATTCAGGAGCATAAGGGACGACCGCAACAGGTTCGCGGACGACTACATGATGTGGGTCCTCTATGAGAAAGACGGCATCCCAAAACTCAACACCGTGGTGCGGGACATTTTTTACAAGAACATACGTTTCCGACGCGAGGTACGCGACAAGCTCAGCTCCATGCCCGCCTTCAGCGAAATCGCCACTCGGTTTAAGAACGTCTACAACCGGGACGTGACCCAGTACGAACGCAGATTCAAGAAGTACCAGGATGAAAACGGAAATTTGCCTGAATCCCTCCAGAAATTCATGGAATATCTGAACAAGTAAAGGGTCATTCAAATACCAGACGGAATTATTTCACCGGGTGACGCATTTTGCTTGTCACAAATCGCCCTTCCGGAATATTGTTACTACTGGCAAATTCAGAACTCAGGTTTTGAGACCGCCACTAATAATTCAAAACTGCCATTTGTAAATCTATGAGCAATAACTGACACGGAACGCCATGGCACCGAAAAAGAAAGTCACAGGGATCATCCAGATATACAGCAGGAAAGCCCGGGACCAGATCGTCAATATCGGCAAAAAATTTGCGAAAGACGCCGGCATAACAGAGATGATGGGAGACATCTTCGCCTGCGTCGACGAACTGATCAAAAACGCGGTGAAGGCGAACTACAAGTTCCTCCTGGTCGTTGAAAGGATATCCGAAAATTTGAAAAACCAATACCAGGGCTTAGGCCCACAGGACGTGCAGAAGCATATTTTCGCAATACTCAAGGACAAACAAACCTACGACAGGATGGCCTCCGAGATCATCTCCCAGGATTACATATCAGAAAAAGTTCGGAAGATATTGAACCAGGAGGGGAAATATCTAAATATCCGCAATAGGGCATACGCTGAAAACAGGGAGTACTCCGAGGATGAAAAAAGGACAATTTCCACCCTTACGGATTTTCTCCATATGCGGCGCCAGCTCAAGGAAAAGGACATTAAGATACTTTTGAAGATAGAAGGGAACGATGATTTCGTATACATAGAAGTGACCAACACGGCCCCCATCATGACCCACGACCTTAACCGCATATACGAGAAACGTGACGAGTACAAAAACTACAGAGAGCAGGGCCGCGAGCAGAATTTCTTCATCAATAACATCGACACCACGGACTCCGGTTTCGGCCTTGGATACGCCACCATCGACAGTTTCCTTTCGAACATGGGCCTTAATCCGGAAAGCTCCATCACCATAATCTCCGCTAACAACACTACGGCCATGCTCTCCATCCCTCTGGCCTCGATTCGCCTGTCAATACAGAAGATACCGTGATCTTTTTTTTCTGAAGGCTTCGATATCGTCCCTAATTGCGCCGTAGTATTCACTGTAGGAAAGTCCCGCGTCGATAGCTTTTCTGAAGCCGTCTGTGCCGGCCAATCTATCCACGGCATACCCGTCTCCGCTCTTTCTCCAAACGCACTGGCCATAGGTTTTCTTGATATGTGCGATGAGCCGATACGAGACATCAAGGGGATCGAACACGCCGCCAGTATAATAAATATGCGCTCCGCCGCACAGCTTTTTTTCGTAGGCCGAAAAAGTCGGCTTGAAATAAACCGGACGAAAACGGAAATTTTTCAGTTCCAGAGACTCAAGCTCCCGGCAGAACTTCGGCGCTTCAATCCACGGGGCTCCAAAAAATTCGAAGGGGTTAGACGTTCCACGCCCTAATGAAATATTGATGCCCTCCATGAGCACCATTACCGTATAGGTGATGGCTGACTTGTAAGTAGGCAAATTGGGCGATGGGGGGACCCAGGGAAGTTTTGTCTCGTGATAATAGAGATCTCTCCGATAGTTTCCCATCGATACGACCGTCAACCTGACATTTTTCAGGTATTCCCCATTGTAATAACGGGCCGCTTCGCCAGGCGTCATATCATAAAAAAGCGTTGAGGGAAACGATGAAACCTGCCTCTCGGAGAACCGTTCATCGAGCCAGGGCCCCCTTACGCCGAGGAAGGATATTGGGTTGGGCCGGTCCAGCACCAGAAGCTCTTTTCCTGTTCCGGCCAGGGCGTCCATGACAAGCTTCAGGGAGGAAATGTACGTGTAGCACCGCATTCCCATGTCCTGGATGTCGAAAATGACCAGGTCGGGCACCCGGAAAAGAAACCGTAGGGACTTTCTGTCGAGGAGATGAAGATTATATACTACCAGATTGTTTTCTTCGTCCGCATCATGCAGGTATGAGTCGTAATCGTTCTTGTAGCCGAATATTCCGTGTTCCGGGGCCAGGGCAAAATCAATGATAATGCCGCGGTTCCTTAAAAGGGCCACCATGTGCCGAAACTCGCTGTCTACCCCCGAGTGGTTCGTCACGACGGCGGCGTGCCTGCCCCTGTAATCTCCGCTCCGTTCACTGAGAAACCTGTGGAGGCCAGTGGATACGCCGACATACCTTCTGGCCGGCAAATCGTAGTAAACACCACGATGGGAACAGGAAGCGCACGCAGACAGTGACAATATAACCGCGGCCGCGGATATAATATATCTTCGCATAATCCCCTTCATCAGGGGGACCACCCTACAAGCCGTGTCCAATATTTCAATTACTAATCCAGCAAAAAGCGCGTCCCTAACTTCAAAACTAATCATACTTGACAAATGTCTCGTCTCCATTGAATCGTTGTTGAAACAAAGGCTACAGTCGAGGTACAAGGCCATGAAACTTTGCGACGGCGTATACTCCTATATCTGGAGGGGCTATTTCGAGAACAACTGCAACATGTTCTATTTCGGCGAACCCCTCAACATATTGTTCGACCCTGGACTAAAAAACTATGTTGATGTGCGACTGGAGGAAATGGCGAAGGACGGCCTTAAAGAGACGGATATTAGAACCGTGGTGAACACACATTGCCATCCCGACCATTTCGAGGGAAGCGAGTATTTTATGAATAAAAACATACCCGTGGCAATGCACTCCGATGAAATCGAATTTCTAAACACCGAAGGACCGCGTTTCTTCGCCATGTTCGGCATGCCTTTCCCCGACCTTAAGTTCGACGTGGTCCTTAAAGAAGGGGTTTGGAACGTGAATGGGGTAAACCTGGAAGTGTACCACACCCCCGGACATTCCCCGGGCTCTTTGTCAATATACTGGAAGGAGAAGAAAACCCTTGTTTGCGGGGACTTGATTTTCCGCGAAAGCGTGGGACGCGTGGATTTCCCCGGAGGAAACGGAGAACTCCTTAAAGAGAGCATTAGAAAGATCTCAAAACTCGATATCGAATACGTCCTTCCGGGGCATATGGAAATCGTCTCCGGCGCGGACAATGTGCGCAAAAATTTCGAGCTTATTGAACGATACTATTTTTCGATGATGTGACAGTCACTGGCCGGGTACGAACCTCATTTCGTATTTGTACTCACCCGATTCGAAATCCACGAACTGGCGCCTGTCCATGTGGAATGCGCTAAATTCAGATTCCGGGTGTATCGACGCACCCACGGCCCTTGAAATATATGACGACTTTCCATAGAAGCAGACGGAATGGGACGTCACGCCCCCGGACCTGTATTTTTCGTTGACCATCACCGATCCCTTCAATATTGTCGAGTCGTCCCCCCCGGTGCGATAGAGCAGGGACTTCATCAGGTCCCTGCGAAAAAGCGACTTTTTTTTCCCAAGAGGCATAGTGAACTTCGCCCTGTGCAGCATGCCCCACTGCCAGTCCTTCATGTAGGGGCCTCTTTTTTCATTCATGTACTTCAGGGTTTTAAGGAAAGCCCTGTCAAAAATTTGATTACGGGTTTCCATTCTCTCATCGTTCGTCGTGTCGTCGAAAAGCGGGTTGTTGTTGTCATCGAGGATACTGAAAAACCCGTCGAGGGTCCAGTATACATTGTTCGTCACCATAAAGGTGTCGTCCTTCAGTTCATCGGAAACCGTATCGATGAACAGATTGCTCAGGAGAACGTGGGTTACGGCCCCGGGGACAGAGGATTCCGTCAGCTCATAATTCCAGTTCTTGAAATATACCCGGCACAACTTCGCCGAAGGAATTGGGATCTTATCCAGAAGGGCGTGAAAGACCGGGGTAAACTTCTTCGCCACATGCGATTCACGGTCGTGGAGAATCTCCGGCACCGACCTGGGATCCCCAGCTCGGGACTTCACCAGCTCTGCGAGCCGCCGGTATCGCCCGCCGTCGTTGAAGACCTTGTACGGGTTCAAGGCGGCGGGAAGGGTGTCCAGCATTTCGCTTCCGGTGATGGCGCTCCCCGAACGGATTTTGAACGAATATCCGGAGAGTTGCTTCAGCGCCTGGTATCCCGTGTAGTTGTCCCCCCTGCGGAAAATCGGCCCCTCCATCGCCCTCTCCGGGACCGTTCCCATGAAAGCAACCACCGCGTCGTCTTTTGAAGAGAAGAGAAATACCTTGGGCCATGTGGCCACGTTGGCCGTCATTTTCCATGAATCAGCTACTGAGTCGGCAAAGGGAAATTCAAAAAGAGATTTCAGGTATTCCTTCCCCGGCAACATGTGTTTCACGGTGATCACATCAACGGGAAACCGCCCGCGGAACACATCGCTTACAACCGGGCAGTCGCCCTTCATTCTCACCCGGTACTTCGCCTGTTCCATTTCTCCGGAAGGGCCGCGCGTCAAGATGGTTTCCTCCCGGGCCGCGAATTCGAGCCACCTGCCCCGTTCCAGATACTCGGTCCCAACGGCCACTTTCCTGGTAGTCTCCCTGTAAAAATCCTGGACATCGAGGCTCAGATTATGCCCCACGAAAGCGAAGGCCGCTGTTTTCCCCGAGAAGAAGAAAGGCATACCGGCAGCCGTGGCCCCGGTGATCGAGGCGCCGCCGGCGGTGATCCGTACGGGATACCATAGGGGAAATACCCTGTTGAGGCTTTCATTACAGTAACCAAGCGCGGGCTGTTCGTCGGCGGTAAGTGAGGGCGATATGTAAAAAGCAAGGCCGCGGTTGAAGGACCCGACGTACTTTCTCACCACCTGGTTTAACTCCTTGAGAAAGAGCACATTGTTACGTTCATCCTCGGTGAAGCTAAAAGTAAGCTGGGGGGCAAGTATTTTCCTCAAGTCCCGGGTAAGGAGATTGTCTGAAATCATAAAAACCTGCTCCCGGTTGGAAAGGAAGGAGGCGGACCACTCCAGTAAAAGCAGAATCGATACGACGTCGGAGGGGGCCCAGTCCGTTGCGGGAAGATTAGCTATGCTGGAAATGTCATGAAGTTCCAGTTTCCTGAATCTGTTGATCCCCTTCACATAGGATTCGAGGTATCCGGCCGTTTTCGGATCGAGGTCAAGGACCATTTTCCCGGCTTCGCCGCTGAAGTCGAGGGTCCTTGCGAGCCTGTCGATGATCACTCCTTTTTCACCGATGAGGGAAGAGAGCCATCCCCTGGCCATGGCGCGGTAATATTCGACAAGGATGATGCGGTCCTGGGCGTGGAGGTATCCAAGGGCGTAATAGGCGTCCTCACGCGTCGCCGCCTCGATGTGGGCAATGCCGTTCCGGTCCCGCTTTACCGTAACAGGCGCCCCTGTTTCCGAGGTAATCACACCATCATAGGCGACGGTCTTTTTCCCATTGATGTAGAAATACAGCGCCGTCACGGCTGCTATGAGAAGCGCAGTTCCGGCGATACATGCCGCTATGATGATCTTCTTTTTACGGGTCATGGCGAATATGGCGAATCACCCACCCCCTGAATGGCTCAGAAGTATGTTAAAACTCGAAAGCAAGTTCGCCAAGTCTTTTTTCTATTTCCCCCAGAATTCTTTCCTCATCGGCAATGTCCACGGCCTCGAAGGTGGCGGAAAAGCGGACAAAATGTCCGGCATCGTCCCAGGGCACCGTGGAAATAAGTTTTTCTTTTATGAGGAATTGGGAAAAATCCTCCGCGCTGGCGAAGCGGACGCCGCCCTTCATCCCCCTGGGTATCTCCACATAGAGATAGAAGGTGCCGTCGGGCATCTTCGCGTCGAAACCGAGCCTCCTTAGGGTCGACACGAGCTTTTTGAGCCTGCGCTCGTACTTCCCAAGGATGGCCCCGGTTAGCCTGTAATTGTCCAGGCCGGCGGCGCCGGCCTTCTGGATCGCCTTGAACTGGCCGGAATCATAGTTGTCCTTCACCATGGCGAAGGCCTTCACGGCGAGCCTGTTTCCCGTCACGAATGCGAGGCGCCATCCGGTCATGTTGAACGACTTCGAAAGGGAGTGTATCTCCACCCCAACTTCCTTCGCTCCCGGAAGGGACAGAAACGAGAACGGTTTGCCGCTGAAGGACAGGGCGGCATATGCTGCGTCGATCACCACGAGGATGCCGTGCTTCTTCGCAAAGTCGATCACCTTCAGGTAAAAGTCCGCGTTCGCCCCGGCACCCGTGGGGTTGTTGGGGTAATTCAGCACCATCGCCTTGGCTTTTTTCAGCGCCTCGGAAGGAACAGAATCCAGGTCCGGGAGAAAAGCGTTCTCCTTCACCAGGGGCAGATTGTGAACTTTCGCGCCGTACCACTCGGCGTGAGTGCCGAAGACCGGATATCCCGGGACGGTCATGAAGACCGTGTCGCCGGGGTTTACAAAGGCCGAGGGCAGCATGGCCAGGGCCGATTTAGACCCGATGGAGTGGACCACTTCCGAAGTGGGATCGATATCCTCGACACCGAAGACATTCTTCATGTATCGGACCGCAGCCTCCTGGAATTCGGCGATTCCATTGTCGGAGTAGCCCCGGTTCTCGGGTTTCTCCGCCTCGGCCTTGAGGGTGCGTATCACTTCTTCCGGGGCCTTCTCGTCCGGCTCCCCCACTCCCAGGTCGATAAGTTCCGCCCCGGGATTGTTTTTCAAGGCCTCCCGCTTGGCGCGTTTTATCTTCTCGAATTTGTAAATAGTATCTTCTTTACCGAAACGGCCCCCGCCAATACGTTCGGCGATCAGCCCCTGAATGTACGATTCCATCTTTACTTTTCTCCCCTCAGCGTAATATTCGCGTTTATCAATTCGATCTTGACATACGCCTCGTCGAGGAGGGTGAAAAACCGGTTGAACTCGCCCACCGCGTCGATGACTGATTTACCTTTTTCCAGGCGGGACATCGTCTTGATGTCCTCTTTTTCGTACAAGTTCTTTGAATAGATGTAGCACTCCACCTTCCCCTTCTCGTAGGGAATGTCCACCACGACGCAGAATTCGTAATCGATATTGTTCGAAGGGATGATGTCCTTTACCACGGTTTTGTCTATGCTCACCAGGCCGTCCCGAAGACCTTTAAGAATCATGTGCTTTCTCGCCGGGTTGTCGGTCCCGTCGATTTCCTCTTTTGCTCGGATGACCTCCCGGATTGTGGTTTTAGGGCGGAACCATCGGAGATACCCCCGGTAGCCGCATGAAATGGGAAAGAAAGTGATAAGGACCGTAAAAATGACAAGTTTTTTCATTGGAACAACCTCGCAAGAAAGTGACCGTTTTTTGCGGCGAATCAGGGCCCTTAAACATCAACCCCTGGAAACCCTGCAGCCCGGACCGGAAAACAAATATTTCAATAATGATATAGGATTTTGTCAAATACTCTTTGCAGCGAAATTGTTCCGGTTTTTGTTGACATGGCGGCGGTATAACCTTTCATCTTATTAGAATATCTTTACAGGCGCAAACAGACGCCTGGTCCAGGGGCCACTTCCGCTTCAATCCTGCCCGGCGGGGAATTCATCGCGGGAGAATACTGCAGAAAACATTTTTACTGGAAAAAACCTATAATTACAATTCATTGGAACCTCAAAAAATAAATCTTTAGAAGTCCCCCAGAAAAAAAATGAATGGAATAGAAAGAAAAATTCGGGAATCGGAACTTTTTTCCGGCCTTGACGCCGGGACCATCGACGAGGTGCTGAGGGCCGGCGCCGTGCGGACCATCGGTGAGAAAGAAATCCTATTTGTCGAGGGGTTTAAGGGGGAACATTTCTACATACTTCTCGAGGGATCGGTCAAGGTGGTAAAGACTTCCCGCGACGGCCGCGAGTCGATCATCAAATTTATCCAGCCCGGAGAGGTGTTCGCCGAAGCCATCGTATTCGGCGCCCCCGAGTACCCGGCCAGCGCCGTGGCAATCCGGGTGTCACGTGTATTCCAGATGGGGCGGAGAGATTTTATATCCCTCTTCGACAACGTGAAACTCCGCGAGGATTTTATCAAGTCCCTGTTGCGCAAGCTCTTTTATCTTACCTCCCGCATCCATTATTTAAGCTCCTACGATACCGAAGAACGCCTCTTCCGTTTTCTTCTGGAACGCTTCGGCCTGCGCGAGGAATACGAGATCACCATCCCGAAAAAGGACATCGCCACGGCCATCGGCACGGTCCCGGAGACCTTCTCACGCATCATCGCCCGGCTCAAGGCCCAGGGAGATATCCTTTACTGGGAGGCGAACAGAATTGTCCTTCGTCCGGGCTTCTGGGGCGATACCGACTACAACCGTTGACGCCGATGGGTTTTTCGGGCCTCGGAACGCCGGAAAAGGAACGCTCATGGAAATCTGCGCATGTCCCGGACATTAAAACATTGACAAAAACCGGAACTGTAAAAAATTATTTTTTTATACCCACTTTCGTGGGGTCCGGAAATAGCACTTGCGGGGAAGGCCCAAATGACGGAAATTAAGGAATACGTGAAAGCGGAAACAGCCAACTTTCTTTGCGAGATCGGCACCGAGGAAATCCCGGCAGGGTATATACCCCCGGCGATTGAAGCGACTGATGCGATATTCCGCCGAAAGTTAGAGGAAAACCGCATCAAATTCGGCAATGTATCGGTCTACGGGACCCCCAGGAGGATTGTAGTCTTCGCGTCCGGCGTTGCCGATGGCCAGGAAGCCGGGGAGGAGGAGCTTAAAGGCCCGGCGGTAAAAGCGGCATACGACGCTTCCGGAAATCCAACCAGGGCCCTTGAAGGTTTCGCCAGGGGAAACGGCATCGGCCTCGCCACGGTGTACCGCCGGGAAACCGACAGGGGTGAGTACGTCTTCGCAAAGCGCGCAATGCCGGCGAACAAAACGGCCGACATAATCCCGGGCATAGTGGAACACATCGTCGGCGCCCTCCCCTTTCCGAAGAGGATGCGCTGGAGCGACAAGAAGGTCGACTTCCCCCGGCCCGTGCGCTATTTCATGGTATTGTTCAATGATGCCTTCATCCCCATCTACATAGAGGGAATTCCCTCCGGCAATTGCACCCGTGGGCATTTCATCCAGAACAACCGCATGTTCGAAATACCGAAAATCTCAGCATACGAAAAAACTCTCCGGGACAACAATGTGCTTCTCAACCATCACGAGCGCAGGGAAACCATCCGCGATGGGCTTGAAGCCGCCGCCGCAAAAATCGGCGGCACGGTCATCCGGGACGATGAACTTCTTGAAACTGTTACCTTTCTTGTAGAAGACCCCCACATCGTGGTCTGTGAATTCGACCCCGCGTTTCTAAAAATACCCGATATCGTCCTCATAACCGAGATGAAGGAGCACCAGAAATACTTCGCCGTAAGCGATACGAACGGAAAGCTGATGAACCGTTTCCTCGTTGTGTCGAACAATCCTCCAACGGAGCATATAAAATCGGGGAATGAGAGGGTAATAGCCGCGCGCTTCAATGACGGGAGTTTCTTTTTCAACGAGGACCGGAAGCAGAAGCTTGAGGGCTTCGTCGATTCTCTCAAGAACGTGCTTTTTCACAAGGAGCTGGGGACTATCTACCAGAAGATGGAGCGTGTGGGGGCGGTTGCAAAAACGATATGCGCCGAGCTTTCCATCGATAAAAGCACAGCCGAAAAGGTCCAGCGGGCAATCCATCTTAGCAAGGCGGACCTTAACACCTCCATGGTCTTCGAGTTCAGCTCCCTTCAGGGAAAAATTGGCCGCGTCTACGCCCTCTTAGACGGCGAGGACCCCGAGGTTGCCGAAGCGATAGACGGCCAGTACCGCCCGCGCTTCAGCGGAGACGAACTGCCCGAAGGCACCGTGGGAAAAATAGTTTCCATCGCGGAAAAAATCGACAATATCCTCGGGTCCTTCTCGGTGGGGAACGTCCCCAGAGGGTCCCAGGACCCCTATGCCCTGCGACGCCAGGCCAATGCCGTGGTTGAAATGCTCATCGAAGGAGGCCTGCGCCTTGACCTCGACGTTTTACTCAGAAAGATTGCCGGGCAATATCGCGACGGCGCCTCCCTTGTAGAAAAGATACTGGACTTCTTCTCAGCGCGGGCGAAGACAATCTTCACCGAACACGGCCTGCGCTATGATGAAATTGAAGCCTGCCTCTCCATAGGATATTATGATTATCTGGAACTCCTCCGCCGGGCAAAAAGCCTGAACGAGTTCCGAAACGACGAAAACTTCACCCAGATGCTTCTTTCATTCAAACGAATGAACAACATCTACTCGGCCTTCCGCCAGAAGAACGCCGAATACCTTCTTTCCTTTTCAAAAGACCGCCTCATGGAGCGGGCGGAGCAGGACCTTTACGCTTTCTTCGACTCAAAGAAAAGCGAGATAGGCGCCCTCATCGCGGAGAACCGCTACATTGAGCTCTTCAAGCTTTTAATAGGGGGGAAGGCCATCATCGACGCTTTCTTCGACGGGGTGATGGTCATGACGGACGATACCGCGGTCCGTGACAACAGGCTCGCCCTTCTTGAGGAAATACTGCGGCCTTTTGCGGGCCTCCTCGATTTCTCGAAAATATCGGAATAACCCGGGACAGATGATATACTGTGTACCGGGTCTTTTATCCTTTTTCGCCGGAACGACCCTGAGCGGGGATGAAAGATACGGAGACTCTTTTTAGTTCAGGTTTATCAAAGTGACCGGGGACAATCACCATCACGGCAATCACCACCATCACCATGGCATGACGGGCCAGGGGCGGCTTGCCCTTGCCATCGTGTTCAATATCGTCATCACCATCGCTGAATTTGTTGGAGGGCTCCTCTCCGGCAGTCTGGCGCTTCTCTCCGACGCCGGGCACAATTTTTCCGATGTCCTTTCCCTGATTTTAGGTTATGCGGGGGAGAAGGTTTCCCGTAAAAAGCCCGACCCGGTCTACTCTTTCGGCCTTAAACGCTTCGAGGTGGCCATCGCCCTGGTGAACGCCATAAGCCTTGTTGCTATAGGAGGATATATAATTTTCGAGGCCGTCGAACGATACCGCCACCCCGTCCAAATTCGCCCGGAGATTCTCATCCCCGTGGCCGTCCTTGGCCTGGCGGGAAACGCGTTCTCCATTCTGATACTTCACCGGCATAAGGACGCGAGCCTCAACATGAAGGCCGTGTTTCTGCATCTCCTCTACGATACCTTATCATCGGTAGCGGTGGTGGCCGTCGGGACGGTTATGCTCTTCACGCACATGCCGGTCCTCGACCTCGCCGTGAGCCTTCTCATTGTGGCTATGATCGCATACAGCTCCCTGGGGATAATCCGGGAGGCCTTTAGAATTTTCATGCAGGGGACCCCCGGGCACATTGACTCCGGGGAAGTGTACAGGCGAATTTTAGAAGTGGAAGGCGTGGGAAGCCTCCATGGGCTCCACATCTGGTCGGTGAATTCCGCGGAGGTATTCCTATCATGCCATGTCTGCGTAGACGCGGGGCGCGGAACGGTCAACACGGACGATCTAATCGAAAGGATGAACCGCATGCTGGAGGAGCGCTTCGGCATAAGGCACACTACAATCCAGGTGGAAAATGAGCTCCTGTGCGGCCTCGATGGAAAATCCGGCAAGTGCTGCCGCTGAGGGGCCTCATCTCAACACCGCCTGACGCGCCACCGGGAATTTCACGAATTCGAAGCCAATACCGGGAAACGCTTGATTCCCCCGGCATGGTTTGATACGATACCGTAAGAAAAATTTAAGGCGCACACATGAAAAAAACAATCGTGACATTATGTGCGGTCTTTTGCACTGCCTCCTGGACGGCGATAGTAAGTGCCCAGGGTTCCGATAATATCCAGTCCTTCAGCCATCTGGTAAATGTCCGGGCCTTTATGGGCCTTACCGCTCTCAACGTCGACTTTACCACTGACTACACGCCCTCATCGGAAAAAGTGAGCTACCGTCCAAACCCCGGTTCGGGAAAATATTACGGGGTAGGGCTAAGCTGGGAGGGAATAGGGATCTCCTTTACGGGCGATATTCGCCCGGACGACAGCGACAGAAAAAAATACGGCGACAGTACTTACGAGAACATTTCAGTGTTCCTCTATTTGAGGAACTTAAGCATCGACATCTTTTACAAAAGAAACAAGGGGCTTTATCTGAGCAACCCGGAAGCTTTCGGCTTGCACGCCGGAGACCCGGAAACGATTCGCCCGGACCTCTCCCTTGCCTCTCTGGGAGTGCAGGCCTGCTTTGTCTTTTCCGACGATTTCTCGATGATAGGCGCGTTTAACCAGACCGAGCGCCAGCTTGAAAGCGGAGGCTCCATCTTTCTCATGGCCTCGCTTTTAAGATACACCGTGGACGCCGGGGGTCCCCTTGTCCCGGCGGCATACGACGGAGGGAAGTATGCCGGCTTTTACGGAGGAAGGTTTTACAGCGTATCCGCGGGCCCGGGATACGCGTACACCTTTATTTATATGGAACTTTACCTGACCCTGGGAGCATTCCTGGGCCTCGACATAGTGTACCAGCAGATGGATGTCGCATCCGGCGAAAAATCCTGTTTCACCGCCATGTTGCGTTCGGGCATCAAATCCGCGATGGGTTACAATGGAGAAAGCTATTTCGCGGGTGTATTGGCCGCCTATGACGCCGTAACAGGCGTAATGGGGGAACTGACAGCGGACCGTAAAACCTTTAATCTTGAATTTTTCGCGGGTACGCGATTATGATAATGTAATACTATCTTAAGGGCAGTCACAAAAACCAAGTTTTTCCGCCCGCCTTCGGCGGGCGGAAAATCGCAATTCCTAAGACAAAAACGGAGGAGCAGGGATGGACCAGGCCATGAAGGAAATGAAAATTGAGATCAAAGTGGACGAGAAGGAGGCGACGGGACATTTTTCCAATTTCGCGAATATTTCACACTCTCCGGAGGAGTTTATTGTAGACTTCCTCTTCGTGAATCCCGCGCCGCCTCCGGGTTTCGGCAAGCTCGTTTCGCGCATAATCCTCACGCCGTCCCACACGAAGCGCCTCCTTTTGGCGCTCCAGGACAATATCAGGAAATACGAGTCGGTGAACGGGGAGATACAAACCCCCCAGCTCCCGCCGGAAATGAAGAGCCTTCAGTGAGGGCATTCGTGTCATTTAAAAAAGCGGCAGCGGCATGGGAGTTTCACATGCAATCGTATAAAAAAACGGGCGCTTATCTCATGTCTTCATCGGCCTTTGGGCAGTTGATAAGATAGGGGATTTTATCGATAAACTGCGTCATCCTTTGCTCTTCCCGGTGCCAGTAATTGCACATAACGGTCCCTTCCCGGAAGCTGATGTGATGGACGCATTTGAGGCATTCTTCAAGTGATATCTTCTTGCTCATGAAAACTGTTCCTCGGGCGAATAGTACGACGAATGGTATATAGAAGACTTCGTACTCCGGAGTGCACGGCAATGTAAAGACAATTTTCTATTAAAGTGGCCTTTTTAAATTTGCATTTCCGCCAACCTTCAGGGCAGAGATGCCTGGGTTTTGCAAAAACCCTGAATTTTTTTAAGCCAACAAAATACATTTGACCGAGGCTTTTGCATAATATAGCAACGCTTATGAAAGTCATGAGCACACGAGGGAAAAACTATGAAAAAGAAAAACGGGCCCGATATCACCCTGCGCTGGATGGGGACTGCCGCCTTTGAAATTTGCGCCGCCGGAAAAACCCTCCTCATCGACCCCTTCGTCTCAAGGCCGCCCCTCTGGCGCGTTTTTACCGGAAGGCCCCTGGAGCGCGACGAAAACGAAACGGCCCGAAGCTTCCCCCGGGCCGATATCATCCTCATCAGCCATAGCCATTACGACCACCTGATGGACGCGCCATCCATCGCCGTCCGCACCGGGGCGGTAATCGCGGGCTCGCCTACTACATGCTTTATCGCCGAATCGATGGGAGTCGCCCGAAACAGGCTTCTGGTGCTGGACGACCCGCCTGTCCCCTTCCGCAGGGGGCCCTTCGAGATCGCCCTCGTGCCGGGCCTCCACGGCCGGGTGCTCCTGGGGCGCGTTCCCTTTCGCGGAAGCCTTAGCGCAACTCCGAAAGCGCCGCCGCGGAAGGCGGCGGAGTATCCCCTCGGCAATGTGTACGGAATTTATGTGAAGGCCCGGGGAATAAGCATCTTCCATAATGGAAGCGCGGACCTCATTGACGAAAACCTGCGGGGCATAAAAGCGCATGTCCTCCTCCTGGGACTCGCGAGCCGCTCCTACACAAAGGACTACATAAGGAGGATGATACAGGCTGTTGAGCCGGAGGTCGTGGTCCCCTGCCATTACGACTGGTTCTTCAGCCCCCTGCGCCGGGGCGTCCGCCACCTGCCGGGAATAGGGATGGGCAAATTCCTCAAGGAAGTGCACGATGTCGATCCGGAGATTCGCGTCCTGTGTCCCGGCCTTGGCGCAACAGTGGGCCTGATGAAAGCGGGAAAGGGGTGCGCCTTTGTATGAAAGTTTTAGTTCAAGCTGAAGGCTATTTCTTCACCCGCTCCATGTACGCCCCTGTCTCCGTGTTCACCTTGATATAATCGCCCTCGTTAATGAAGAGGGGCACCTTCACCTCCGCGCCCGTCTCAACCGTGGCCGGTTTGGTAACATTGGTAGCGGTGTCGCCCCTAACGCCAGGCTCGGTGTAGGTCACTTTGAGCACCACGGTGTCCGGGGGGGTCACGGTGACCGGGTTCCCCTCGTGAATGGCTATCTCGCAGATGTCCTCGGGCTTCAGGAAATCGATGGCGGACCCGATGGCGGCCCTGGGGATCGATTCTTGCTCGTAGTTTTCCGTGTCCATGAAGACGAGGCCATCGCCCTCCTCGTAGAGGTACTGCATGGGGCGGTACTCCAGCCTCACGTCTTCCACCTTCTCAGCGGGCCGGAAGGTGCGGTCCATGACATTGCCCTTGCGGACATTTCGGAGTTTAACGCGTACAATAGCCCCGCCCTTTCCGGGCTTGTGATGGTTCTGCTCCACCACGGAAAAGAGCTCGCCATCAAGTTTGATGACCATCCCGCGTCTGAGATCGTTCGTTGCAATCATTGGCATGCCCCTGTATCTGGCTTTTTTAGGATGTTTCTCATCTCTTGCCGCGCCGTGCCGGCAGCACTTCGCCCGGCGCGGAAAACGCCCACTTAGCTTCGAGGCAAGAAACCGGGAAACAATTTTTTTCAAATTTGCCCGGACGCGCAAAAAGCGTCAAGCCAAACCCCGGGCTTCAGGCTTTCATCATGGATTTTTTTAGGGAAATGGGAGAGCTGGTAGAATGGCCGTGTCGCCACGGCCAGCTCTCCATTGTCTTCGAACATGCTGTTTTCCCGCCTCCCGCCGACCCGGCCAACTACCCGTGCTATTCAGGACCTACCCAAACCTTATCATCTATACATGCCCAACCAATGTTATAGCTGTATACATGAATCTCTGTTGTCTTTCACTAAAAGGATGCAGGGCCTCCTCAATTTCCTATCCAGGCATACTTGCAAATATACTTGACCTTACTCCATCCATTTATTATATTTACAGGATGAGATTCTGATTTTAAGACTTCCCTTAAATGTCAGCTTAAAGAGATTCCCATTGGAGGCCTACATGCCACAAATATCATTATATATTGACAAAGAGACCCTTTCGAAGATAGAAGAAGCTGCCGCTAAAGAGGGTATTTTAACTTCTAAATGGGTAGGGAAGAATATTAGAAAAATTATAAAAGAAGATTATCCTCAAGGCTATTTTGATTTATTCGGTTCGATAACAGACAAATCATTTGAAATTAAAAATTCATCATTCGATCAGGATTTAAAAAGAGAATCTTATGATGTATTATCTTGATTCCAATATTTGTGTATACTTTCTTAAAGGGTTGTATCCATCAATAAAAGAAAAAATACAAACAAACAATCCTAATAACATCAAGATTCCTTCTATTGTAAAAGCTGAACTTCTTTATGGCGCTGAAAAAAGCAAGAAAAAAGCGAAAAATTTGGATAGTATTAACAAATTTCTTGAACCTATTTGAAATAGTTCCTTTTGATGACGAATGTTCAATTATTTATTCAAAAATTCGGGCGGAAATGGAACAGAAAGGAACTATTATAGGGCCTAATGATTATATAATAGCTTCTATAGTTTTATCTAAAAATGGAATTCTTATAACTAACAACATGAAAGAATTTAAAAATATTAAAAATTTAAATATTGAGAATTGGGCCATAAATTAACCAGCCATGCTTTCAGTTCCAACACTTTCACGGCCCCTGTCAAGGGCTTTTACCCAGCGACTGCCCTGATGTTTCTCCGCCCGCCTTCGGCGGGCGGAGAAACCTGGTTTTTAGGCCACCCTGCTATTATTTGCAAAACGGATTTGCCCTTTAGAAGTAGAAAACAACTCCCAGGCCGGAAGTCATAGTTTTCAGGATAGAAGTATCATATGAATGATCATAAGTTACGCTTCCAGATGCATTTTTCTCTTGAACATCTCTTTTTATTATACTGTAAAACAATCCGACATCGGCGAAGATGCCAAATCTTTCCGTTATCATGTACTGAGCTCCAAGCCTCGCCCCTAATATGAATTCAGTATAATCCGCCGTTTCTTCAGCTGAATCATTTGATCTGCTCCATTTATATTTACCTGTAAGAAGCCCCAGTGACGGCCCCGCATACATGTAGATATTGCGCCCCATGGGCAAGTAATAATCGACAGCAAGCCTGATGCCATAATCTGGAGATCCATGTTCATTACGGCCCTCTGTGGTATATGTCACATCAGAGATTTTGCTTTTATTTTTTTCTTCCAGCATCATAACAAACAATGCCGGTTTTAGGGCAATACTATCCGTGATAAACACATGTCCTTCAATCCATGGATTCGGTGCTTGATCCAACAGAAAAGCATCACAAAAGCAATCATGCCAAAAACATCCGTCACAGCAATGCCCCAGTTTCCGGACTGCAGCCCTCCTGCTTCCTGCGCCGAAACCATTGATGTTGCGGCCGCCATGATGAAAAGCGTAAGTACGATTTTTTTAACCATTGAACACACCCCTCTTTAATTTTTTTGAAATTTTTTGTGAAAACCGCCAAATCAAGCCGGCATGCTCTCATTGTTTAAAACAGCCTGAACAATTTACGCGCCTGCCGTTAATGAATTGGGTTTTTCTTCAGGGTGCCACTTTTTTGGACCCTTTTCAAAATGATATTCATATTTCAATTTTTTGTCAAGCATAAATTCATGGGACACTCTAAAAATTAAATTTTTGAGGTTCCTATAAATTGTAACTGCTGTCATACTCAGGACTTATGCTTTCCCGCCCGCCGGAGGCGGGCGGGAAAGCATAAATTTCATTTCTAAAAAAATTATTCTAAAAACTTCCGCGTCGCTACTTCTCCCACATTTGCGTGGGGTCGCTCTTGTCTCCTCCGGGGCCTTGCTGCTTTTCATCAAATCCTGGTTCTTTTTCACCGCCGAAATGCGTGGTACCCTGGCTTTTTTCAAACTGCTGTGTTTCTCCGCCTTTGCCGTACTGCGGCGTTCCCGCGCCCTTCTGGTCCATGTACTGTCCCTGGTATTGCGCCGTCTGACTGCAGGTTCTGCACAGGCCGCCGGAAAAGCAGGAGGAACATGACCAGGAACCGCATCGGGTACACTGGGAAAAACGCCCCCTGATTTCCTCGAAGGCCCTCCGCTTCGACTCTTCCATCTGCCCCTGTATGTTCTGTGCCTGGCGCTGGCCCATACTCCTGCCTGCCAGGCCCCCAATAACGCCGGACATAAGAGGGCCTATGCCCGGTATCATCCGCAATAAGCTCGAAAGGCCCGTTTGCGCGCCCCCTGCCAGCACCGACCCCATGGCCCCCGGGACCCCGGTAGGATATTCATTATTAGTGACTATCTGGGCGCCGCAACTGTAGCAGGAGAAAACGAATTTCGCATTCGCTCCGCTTCCCTGGGGACGGCCGGACATCATTATCTGGTTGAGATTATCGCTCATAGACGCTCCTCTTTTTATGTGTATACTATTTCTAATATAATCTGGTTTTTCACCCGCCATCGGCTGGCGGGAAAACCAGATTATTAGAAGTTGCCTATAGTTCATAATACTACTTATAAGTGAAGAGTCAAGTCATTTTGCCGGCCCCCTGAAGGCGGGAAAGCAGAAAAACCGGTTGACCGTTTAAGTTCCGCAAAGTATTGTTTTCTGAACCCAACTCAAGAAAGGAGAACGCCATGGCGGAGAAGAAAAAGCCCGTGAAAATACTCACCCCATCTACCAACGAGTTCAAGGGGACCGACGTGGAATCCCTCCAGCACTCTTTCGTGAACCATCTGGAGTACTCCTGCGCCAAAGACGAATACTCCGCCACTGAGCACGATTGCTACACCAGCGCGGCGCTCATGGCCAGGGACCGCCTCATCGAGCGCTGGGTGGAAACCCAGCAGGCCTACTACAACGCCGATGCGAAACGCGTCTATTACCTCTCCCTGGAATTTTTAATGGGGCGCGCCCTGGGAAACAACCTCATCAACCTGGGCCTTTACAATAATGCCCACCGGGCCCTGATGGAGCTGGGATACGAACTTGAGGAACTGCAGGAAAAGGAATGGGACCCCGGCCTGGGAAATGGCGGCCTGGGCCGCCTCGCCGCCTGCTTCCTCGATTCCATGGCAACCCTGGAGCTCCCGGCCTACGGGTACGGAATTCGCTACGAGTACGGCATCTTCTTCCAGAAAATAAATGACGGCTATCAGGTGGAGACGCCGGACAACTGGCTCCGGTACGGGAACGCCTGGGAGTTTCCGCGCCCCGAGTACCTCTACCCGGTTCGTTTCCGCGGACGAGTGGAACAGTATACCGACGAAAAAGGGGTCTTCCGGGTCCGCTGGGTGGACGCCGATATGGTCATGGCCATGGCCTACGACACTCCGGTTCCCGGTTATGCCAACAACACGGTGAACAACATGCGGCTCTGGTCGGCAAAATCCACCCGGGAGTTCAACCTTGACTACTTCAATACCGGCGACTACGAAAAGGCCGTGGCGGACCAGTCGAACTCTGAAAACATTTCAAAAGTCCTCTATCCGAAAGATGAGAGCTTCAAAGGAAAAGAACTCCGTTTGAAGCAGGAATACTTCTTCGTTTCCGCGACACTGCAGGACATCCTCCGCCGCTTCAAGAAGACCCACGAGGGTTTCTCCGCGTTTCCCGACAAGGTGGCCATCCAGCTCAACGACACGCACCCCGCCATCGCCATAGCCGAGCTTATGCGCCTTTTCATGGACGTGGAAGGCCTCGGCTGGGACGAAGCCTGGGCCATAACAATAAAAACTTTCGGATACACCAACCACACAGTTCTTCCCGAAGCCCTTGAACAATGGTCCCTCGGGCTCATGGAATACCTCCTTCCGCGCCACGTCCAGATCATCTACGAAATCAACCGGCGTTTCTTAGACGAGGTAAGCGCAAAATATCCTGGCGACGTGAACCGCCTCCACCGCATGTCGATAATCGAGGAGGGCCCCGAAAAGAAAGTCCGCATGGCGAACCTCGCCATCGTGGGAAGCCACTCCGTGAACGGCGTGGCCGCCCTCCACTCGGAGATCATAAAGAACAACATCTTCCGCGATTTCTACGAGTTCTATCCGAATAAATTCAACAATAAAACCAATGGCATCACCCAGCGGCGCTGGCTTAAGCTCTGTAATCCCGGCCTGTCGTCCCTCATCTCATCGAAGATTGGAGATGGCTGGACGAAAGACCTCTACGAACTTAAAAAGCTCATTCCCCTTGCCGATGACGCGGATTTTCGTAAAAAGTGGAACGACGTAAAAAGGGAGAACAAAAAACGTCTCGCGGAGTACATCTGGAGAAAGAACGCCGTGGAGGTCAATATCGACTCGATCTTCGATTGCCAGATAAAGCGCCTCCACGAGTACAAGCGCCAGCTCCTTAACGCCATGCACGTTGTCCATCTGTACAACCGGATAAAGGACAATCCAAAGGGGGCCTTCGCCCCCCGTACGGTGATCTTCGCGGGCAAGGCCGCGCCGGGATACTACATCTCGAAGCTTGTAATCAAACTGATCAACTCCATCGCCGATATAGTGAACAATGACGCCGACATAGCGGGGCGCCTCAAAGTGCTATTCCTTGCCAACTACTGCGTCTCCAATGCCGAAAAGATCATTCCCGCTGCGGACCTCTCGGAACAGATTTCCACAGCGGGATACGAGGCGTCGGGGACGGGCAATATGAAGTTCGCCCTCAATGGGGCACTGACAATCGGCACCCTTGACGGGGCCAATGTTGAAATCGGCGAAGAGGTGGGCGATGAGAACATCTTCATCTTCGGCCTTAAGTCCGATGAGGTGGTGAGAAAAAAATTCGGCGGATACAATCCCTGGGACCATTACCATGCCAGCCAGGACCTCCGGCGCGTTGTCGACATGATAAAGGACGGGTTTTTCTCCCCCGCCGACCGTGGACTCTTCCAGCCCCTGACGGACCTTCTCCTGAAGCATGGAGACCAGTACATGCTCATGGCTGACTTCGACGAATACGTGAAATGCCAGGAGAGGGTCAGGACAGCGTACCTCGACACGGAGGGCTGGGTCCGCAAGTCTATCCTGAACACCGCGAATATGGGGAAATTCTCCTCGGACAGGACCATCTCACAGTACGCCGACGAAATATGGGGGGTGAAACCCGTGCCGGTTAAAATCCCCCGGGAGCCGCGATGAACGAACAAAAAGAAACCGTCCTCATCACCGGGGCCGGTGCGGGAATAGGTCGGGAATTCGCCCGTCTCTTCCACAGAGACGGCGCCAGGGTGATAGCGGTGAGCCTGCTGCGCAATGAGCTCGACTCCCTGGCCGGGGAGCTTTCCGGCGGGCCGGGGGAAATCATCACCCTGCAGAAAGACCTTTCCAGGGCGGAATCGGCGCGGGAGGTGTTCGATTTCACCGAATCCATGGGCCATGAAATCGATGTGCTGGTCAATAACGCCGGTTTCGGACTGATGGGCGAGCACCTGGACCACGATTACGATGAGGTCCAGGTAATGCTCAATCTCAACATGGTCACCCTCACCGGGCTCACCACCCTCTACGGTAGATCGATGAAAAAGCGCTGCGGCGGCAAAATACTAAACGTGGCTTCCACCACGAGTTTCCAGCCGCTCCCGCACCTGGCCGCTTACGCCGCGACGAAACACTATGTGGCGGCCTTCACCGCCGCCCTGGCACGCGAACTCGCGCCATACGGCATTGGCGTCACCTGCCTATTCCCCGGGACCACGGACACGGCCTTCCTGGCCCGCTGCGGCCTGGACCGCAACAACCGGAGAGGTTCCGTTGGAAACATCGCCTTCATGGCGGCCATGCGTCCCTCCGACGTTGCGAGGGCCGGATACAGGGCCTTCCGAAGGGGAAAGAAAAAAAAGTTTCCCGGATTTTTAAACAAACTCCACTGGTTTGTCACAAGATTATCGCCCGATGCCCTTACGACCCTCATCGTGAGGGCCTTTTTCCGCACCAGGCCCGTGAACTGAATTGGGATTACCGGTTGACAAAAATCCGGGCATGTTCACTATCATGAACAAGCGTTCACCCGGATGGAAGATAGAAAACAAAAAATTATCGCCTCAGCGAAGTCGCTTTTTTCCGAGAAGGGCTATGCAGGAACAGGCCTTCGGGAGATCGCCGACAGGGCCGGCGTGTCCCTGGGGAACATTTACAACTATTTCAAAAACAAGGAAGAAATCTTCGTAAGCATCTTCAACCCCGTAGAGATCGGGACCACCCTCACTGGTTCCCTCGAACATATCGCCGGGGATTTTCCCCTCAACATTGCCGACGTAATTTGCGCCATCAAAAAAACCGTGGATATGAACATCGATCTTTACAGGCTCTATTATATCGACCTCATAGAATTCGGAGGAAAAAACACCAACCGCTTATTCGAGTTTTTCCTCGCCATGGGAAAAACCATCTTCAGGGAGCAGTTGGATAAAAAAGTGCAGGATGGGACGCTTCGCGACCTCGATTTCGATTTTCTCGCCAAGCAATTCGTAATTTCCATGGTCACTTTCTTTTCAAGCTTCCATGTAATTCCCGCCCTCAGAATCGAAGGTTTTTCCGACGAGGAACTCTCGGAAAAAATCGCGGAAGTGCTTCTCCACGGGCTTATTAAGGAGGGTCACAAAAATTAAGGGCATATTCTAAAAGGGCCCTCGCCTAAAAAATCCAGGAACTCAGCCGGAACATCGGAATACACAAGCGCCTCCAAAAGGGAAGCGCAATCCTCGTCCCTAACAATCTGGTGCTCAGGGACCCAGTAGTTGCCGTCCCAGGAAAGGCAGTAGTGGTGAACGTAGAGGGTAACGAAAAGGTCGCTCTCGAAGAGGCAATTGGGCTCCGGATGGATGAAAAGCTGGAACGCAAGGTCCAGGACCGTCCCCTGTGGTTCCCATCCCTCCTCCTTGGCCATGGCGAGGATGCCGTGCCATTCCTCAATGGTGCATTCGTACTTGGCGCCGGTTGTGATATTCATAAGAAACATAATGAATTGACCTAATTCCCACCGATATCCGGCCTCCGGCCCCGCTACGGATACGGCACGCCGAAGCATTCGCGTCACCAGATGAAGATAAGAAGCCGTTTCCACAGGGCCGCTTCACAAATAACCTGGCCTGGCTTTTAAGGCAACCTCTAAATAAGTTTCTCACCCGCGAAAGGCAGGCAAGAAAATTAAGGCAGTAACAAAACTATGTTTTTTCGTCCGCCGAAGGCGGGCGAGGAAACCAAATATTTTAATCCCCCCAATAAAATATTGGACGAAGAACAGGTTTTTTGCCTAATTGACCCATGCGCCTGCTTGAGAAACTGAACGACAACCAGAGGGACGCGGTCCTCCACACCGAAGGGCCCCTGCTCATCCTTGCCGGAGCGGGGTCCGGGAAAACCCGGGTCATCACCCACCGCATAGCCTATCTCATAAAAGAGAAGATGGCGCCACCCTATTCCATTTTCGCCGTAACCTTCACCAACAAAGCCTGTGAGGAAATGCGGAAACGTGTCGTGGGGCTAATCGGAGAAACCGGAAGCGGCGTCTTAATAAAAACCTTCCACGCCGCGGCGGTGTGGATACTCCGGCGCTACGGCGAAGCCGTGGGTGTGCCTTCGAACTTCTCCATTTACGACACCTCGGACCAGGAGTCCGTGGTAAAGGACCTTCTTATTGAGATGCGCATAGACCCGAAAATCGTTAAGCCCTCCTCCATCGCATCGAAGATATCCGAAATTAAAGACCGCGCCGAATACCTTGACGGCGGCGACATCTCCCTCCTCTTCCCGGATTACTACGCCTTCAGTTTCGCCGACCTCTTCGAACAATACCACCAGGTCCTCTCGAACAACCGCGCCCTGGACTTCAACGATCTCCTCATAAAATGCGTGGACCTGTTTCGAAACAACCCTGATGTCCTCGAGAAACTCCAGGGCCGATGGCGCTACTTCATGGTTGACGAATACCAGGACACCAACCACGCCCAGTACCTCATGGGGATGCTCCTTTCGCAGAAGAGCCGCAATATCTGCGTCGTCGGCGACGACGACCAGTCAATCTACTCCTGGCGAGGCGCCGACATACGTAACATCCTCGATTTTGAAAAGGACTTCCCCGACGCGAGAGTAATCGTGCTGGAAGAGAACTACCGCTCCACCTCTCAGATTCTCGGCGCCGCCACGGCGGTCATAAAAAACAATGTCCGACGGAAGGAGAAAAACCTCCGGGCCTGGAAGGGCGAAGGAGAACCCCTGGTTTACTGCCGCGCCGCAAACGAATACGGCGAGGCGGAGTACGTGGTTGCGAAAATCATGGGCTATAAAACCAGGGAAGGCTTTTCAAACAAAGATTTCGCCATCTTTTACCGGACAAATGCCCAGTCCCGGGTCTTTGAAGACATGCTCCGGCGCGAACAGATAGGCTACCGCGTTGTGGGCGGACTCAAGTTTTACAACCGGAAGGAAATAAAAGACCTCCTCTACTATTTGCGCTTCATGGTGAATACCGACGATTCCGTGGCCCTTGCGCGCATCATAAATACCCCGGCCCGGGGAATAGGAAAGGCCACCCTGGAAAAGCTCCAGGACTCTGCGTACACGCACAACATCACCGAGTGGGAGGTGATCTCACTGGGCGGAGAGCCGGGCTTTTCTTTTCCAAGAGGCGTCGAGGATTTCCGGACCATCATCAAAAACGGGCTGGCCATGCTCCCCTCAGTGCCGGGCTCCATCAAGCTCGCCGACTTCGTCCAGCAGGTCTTCGACTCTACGGGCTATGTGGAAACCCTGAAGCGCGAGAATAGCATTGAGAACAGGTCACGCATCGAAAACATTGAGGAGCTTCTCAACAGCATCTATGATTACGGAGAACAGAACCCCGAGGCCGGGGTGGAGCAGTTTTTGCAGGACATCTCCCTCCTTACATCGGAGGACGATCCCGAAGAGGAAAAAGACCGCGACAACGCCGTCACCCTGATGACCGTCCACAATGCCAAGGGCCTCGAGTTTCCCGTAGTTTTTCTCACCGGTATGGAAGAGGAGATATTCCCACATGTGAACTCTTGCGAAACTGAAGATGGATTGGAAGAAGAGCGGCGCCTCTGCTATGTGGGGATCACCCGCTCAATGGAAAAAATCCACCTCACCAGCGCCGAAATAAGGCGCAGATGGGGCGACATTGTCTACCGGGAACCATCGCGCTTCATCTCCGAAATACCGGAGGAACTCCTTGAAACCACCTTCTTTGGAGGCGATACCGCGCCCTTCAGCGGCGCACGACATACCTCTTTCCGGGAGGGGATACGCCGGGTCCCCTTCTATGATGACGGCGCCTTCACCATTGAAAAAGACGAAATCCTCGATTTCGGAGAAACCCCGGGCCACGGCCCGGCGAAGTCCGGCGGTAGTACCTTTAAGCTCAGGGACCGGGTAATCCATCCCCGCTTCGGGTGCGGACGAATTATGCGGATAGAAGGGTCCGGGGACAATGTGAAGCTCACCATAGACTTCGACGGATACGGCCGGAAGCTGTTCCTCGAGAAGTACACCCCCCTGGAGAAGGTCAGGTAATATTGCGGCCCTCGCTCCCGGCTCCCTTTTTTAGCATCTGTCCCGCGTACACTAATCGGCCATATCTTCTTTCTTCTCGTAAAAATATCCTTTACAAAAGGGGCCCTGCTGAATTCCTTTGGGCAACAGCCCAAACAAGGAGCAATATCATGATACACAAAAATGTCGTGACCGATTTCTGTTCAAAAACGAGCGAACCTAAAATAGATCCCACTGCCTATGTCCATCCTCTCGGGGCCGTAATTGGAAACGTGGAAATTGGAAAGAGGGTGATGGTCTCTCCCTTTGCGGCGGTGCGCGGCGACGAAGGCCAGCCCCTCTTCGTGGGTGATGAAGCTAATGTACAGGACGGCGTTGTTATCCATGCACTCGAAACCGAAGAACACGGAAAGCCCATCGAGAAAAACCTCGTGGAGGTCGACGGAAAAAAATACGCAGTGCATGTAGGCAAGCGCGTATCCCTGGCCCATCAGGTCCAGATCCACGGCCCCGCGTCCGTTGGGGACGACAGCTTTATTGGGATGCAAACCCTGGTCTTCAAGTCCCGCGTGGGGAAAAACTGCGTTGTGGAACCCAAGTGCATACTCTTGGGCGTCACAGTTAAGGACGGCCGCTATGTCCCCGCCGGGACGGTACTCAAGTCCCAGGCAGACGCCGACGCTCTTCCCGCCATAACCGATGGGTACGTTTTCAAGGACCTAAACAAAGGCGTTGTCCACGTAAACACTTCCCTGGCCGACGGTTACAATAAGTCGGGGATTAAATAACCGAAGGCAACCTCTAATACTGCATTAGATTGCCACACCCCGGTACAGGCGGGACTCGCAAAGACACTCAGTAAAGCAACGGATCTATTGTTAATGGCTTGACAAGATAACGGCAACCCCTAATAATCAGGTTTACCCGCAAGCCTTCGGCGGGCGGGTAAACTCAGTTATTTTGACCGCCCTTAAATAACAGGATGCAAAAACCCATTATCAAACGGCCCAAAAACTAAGCGGAAAATGAAAGCCAGTATGCTCCCACATGCCCTGATAGCCGTCTCCATGGCCGTGCTTCCCTTCTGCCAAACCTACACACCTCAGGAGACTGTTCCTCCCCGGGAGCAGGTAATCATTGACTACTCCAAAGAAAAGGCCGATGATTTCGAACAATACCTTGTACAACCCGACCAGTACACTACGAAGGGCCGCCAGTATCATGGGAAATACCGCGACCATCTAATCGGCATTGCTCGAATGTCAACGGAAAAGTACAAGCTTTCAGTGATGAAAAACAGCATCGGATTCTATCACGACAGGAAGGGAAGGGACCAGAACAAGCTCTACCTCGGCGTCGATTTCATCGTCACGCCTGATCGAAACGAGGCCGACCTCTACTACGGGCCCATGGTGGAGCATTTATTGAAAAAACACATCGCGGATTTCCTGTACATCACGCAATCCTGCAGCACCCTTTTTTCGGAGGAAGATATCGCGGGGTCGGTGCTCGGCGTGCGGTGGAACGACGGGGGAAGGAACCGGCTATTTAACTTCTGGATAGAGAAAAAGGACGCGGACCTCTTCGAGAAACATCGCATCACCCTGTCGGAGATCATTGAGCGCAATACCATCACTAATGATACAGGGCAGGTCATCCGCCTACGGAAGTGACTTCCCGGCCCGCCTTTTCGGCGTCGCACCATTGCCCCTAAGCGGCATGGCCCTCGCAGGGAAAACCCCCGTTTCGCCGGAATGAAACACGGACGGCGCCTCAGCCGTTACCGGTTATCTCCCTGAGCTCCTTCACCAGGGCCTTTATCTCCATCATGGTCCCCACGGTAATGCGCAGATACTCCGATTGGACGGGGCCGTCAAACCAGCGCACTAATATCTTCCTCTTTTTTAAAGCTTCGTAGAGGTCCTTCGCTTTCAGGGAGGCGTGCTTCGTGAAGACGAAATTCGCCTTTGACGGCACGGTCTCGAAACCGAGGGTTTCGAGCGCCTCCTCGAGATACTCCTTATTGTTGCGCACCATCTCGAGATTGTACGAAAACCCCCTGCTGTCCCGAAGCGCCGCCAGGGCCCCGGCCTCCGCAAGCCGGTCCACATTGTACGAGTCCTTGAGCTTCAAAAGTCCCCGGATGATGTCGGGGTGGGCGACGGCCAGCCCCACCCGAAGCCCCGCCAGGGCGTACGACTTCGAAAAGGAACGGGTCACGACCACATTGTCGAACTCCTTCACCAGTCCAATGAGGGTTTCACCGTAGAAGTCAACGTATGCCTCGTCGACGACCAAAAGCCCCTTGAATTTTTTCAAAAACTCCCGCACCTCCTTGCCGTCCACCCCCTTGCCCGTGGGATTATTCGGGTTGGCAACTATTGCAAGTGCGTAATCCTTCGCGAGGAGTCCATCAAAATTTACGTCTAATTTTTTGTCCAGGCCCACTTTGTCGTACTTAATGCCATTGGCCTCGGAGAGTGTAAAGTACAGCGAATAGGAGGGATAGGGAAACACCGCCCTCTCTCCGGGGTCGATAAAACCCCTGAAAAGCAGGGTGAAGATTTCGTCGGAGCCGTTACCAACGAAAACATTGTCCGCGCTAAACGAGTTTTGTTCAGCGAAAAGCTCCCTGAGCCGGATATTAGTGGGATTTGGATAGCGCCTCAGGCTTTCATCGCATCCCCCCTTCAGCGCTTCAAGGACCTGCTTAGACGGCGGGAAGGGGCTCTCGTTCGTGTTCAGCTTGATGTACTCCTCCAGGTTCTCGGGCTGTTCCCCGGGGACGTACTCCGCCATTTTTGTCAGGGTTTTGTTCCAGTATTTCATTCTTCCCGCACGCGCGAATGCATAAACGCGCTTTTATATTGTAGGTTTTTTTAAAATCCGGGCGACGAACATGATCGTCGCCCAGATTTACCGCCGCCTGCCATGCTTCCCGCGGATTACAAAGAAAACATCACTGTCATAAATATCCCGTAGAGATGGTCGTTCATCCAGCGATTGTCGGGGCCATCTCCGCCCGAGGAGCCAAGCTCATGAAACTGCGTCCGCAGGAGCTGATAGCGAATGCCGATAGATACTACCGGGCCGGAAGTCCGGATGCCCACCGCCGGTTCAATGTTCAATCCGTACTGCTGCATGTCTGTGCCGAAGGTTTCTCTTCTTGGATTCGGTTCAACTCCTCCCGTAACAAACCCATTTTCATCATACTTCACTTTGTACTGGATTGAATCAAATCTTCCCCGGGTATAAATGCCTGAAGCGCTCACCGAAAAGAAGTATAACTCGGTTAAAGGCCTTGAATATCCACATCCCAGCGCAACTCCATGTAGAGGGGTTTTAAATTCGAAATTTAAATCATCTATTTGCGTTTTGGGTGGAGTCAGTTCAAAACTACGCTGCGTAGTATACCATTCAACCTTCATATACTGGAATTTATACCCCAAAAATAGCCGAAGTCCGGGCAATATAGCGTAGCTCAGCGCGCTGTCCACGTCGTAGCGGTTTGCTTCAACATACGAAGTACTGGAATACTGATACTCTTCTCCCTTACTTGTGAAACCGGTTCTATTCCAGGTGTGCCACTGCGTTACCTGCTGGCCGAAGAGGCCGGAAACCGAGAATGAGACCTCCTCTGTAAAATTAAGTACTACAACTGGCCCGTACAGCCCCCCATGGCCCGTCCTCATATCGTCGAAACCGGTCCCGGAAGGAGTATCTTTATAGAATGGCCTCCAGAAAAAGAACCCGCCCCTGGCGCCCAGGACATAATCCATGGCAAAAGCTGATGAGGCGCAGAGCAGAAGCAGGGCGCATGCGGAAATGAAAAAAAGTTTTTTCATGGCAATCTCCTGATGACAGTTTTGCACTGAAACGAAGCTTTAAGGGAACCAGATATGTATCCCCGCCCGCCTCTGGCGGGCGGGGATACATAATTTTTGTAACTGACCTCATGCTGTCCCGCCCGCCAGAGGCGGGCGGGATATCCAAAGCACTGGGTATGCCTGTAGTTACAAATCCCGGGGAACTTAAAAATTTAATTTTTAAGTTCCCATGAATTAAAAGGTACATTCAAATATTGCATATGTCAATTGTTTTTAAGATAAAAGGGGCTTACCTTCTGTGCGCCGCTCCGATGATGTCCCTTAAATCACTGATATTCTCTCCGTTGAGGAATTCTTCAATTCCTTCGAGGACCTTAATGGCCGCCACAGGGTCAACGAGGCTCATGGTCCCCACGGACACAGCCGACGCCCCGGCCATGATAAACTCCAGGGCGTCCTCTGCCGATGAAATGCCACCGAGGCCGATTACAGGTATCTTTACCCTCGCGAAGATATCGTAGACAATGCGCACGGCCATTGGGCGGATGGCGGGCCCGCTGAAACCCGCCACGCGGTTAAGGAAATGGGGCGCCCGCTTGCGGATGTCTATCTTCATGCCCAGGAAGGTGTTCACAGCCGTGATGGCGTCGGCCCCCAGGTCCTCGGCGGCCCGGGCGAACTCCGCCGGGTCCGTCACATTTGGCGAGAGCTTAACGATGAGGACTCCCCGGGTCACCTTCCGGACATTCCGAACCAGACGCGTGAAGACCGGCATGTCCCTCCCAAAGGCCATCCCCCCTTCCTTCACATTGGGGCACGAAACATTGAGCTCCACGGCGGCCACGCCCTCAGTGTTGGAGAGGGCCTCGCAGAGTGATATATTCTCCTCCTCGGAATGGCCCGCCACATTGGGGACAACCACCGCGCCGGATTTTCTGAGAAAAGGCATCTTCTCTTCAAGGAATTTTTTCAGCCCCACATTCTCAAGGCCTATGGAGTTGAGCATTCCCGCCGGCGTTTCAATTATCCTGGGGCCTTTGTTTCCCGGGCGCGGCTCCATGGAAAGCCCCTTGGTGAAAATGGCCCCCAGGCGGGAGATGTCATAATAGGCGGAAAGCTCCTCTCCGTACCCCGCCGTTCCCGACGCGACGGTGACGGGGTTTTTCAGGACGAGCTTGCCAAGATTTACGGAGAGGTCCATGGGGGAAGTACCCGCAACTATGAAGCTAAATGCAAGTAGAATTTAACCCTTGCCCAATGGGAATGTATGGGAAATTTTTTTGCAGACAATAGCGTACTGGAAAAAAGCGGCGCTCACTTTCCGGTGAAATTGGGTTTCCGTTTTTCCATCATGGCCGCCATTGCCTCATACAAATCATTAGAAGGTATGATATTGGCGCTTACGGATGCCACGTACTTCAGCCCCTCATCAACGCTCTTACCAACGCCAAAGTTAAGGACGTCCTTCGAAGCCTGGACCGCGAGGGGCGAGCAGGCGACTATATCCATGGCCATCTTCTCGGCCCCCGCCATGAGGGCCTCACTGCTCTCGAAGACCTCGTTCACCAGAAGGACTTCCTTCGCGCGTTTCGCGTCGATGTTCTTCGCGGTGAAAGCGAGCTCCCGGGCAATTCCCTGGCCTACTATGTGCGGGATCCTCTGGAGTACCCCCACGTCCGCCACGAAACCCACGGCGGCCTCCCGAAGGGAAAAGCTTGCGTCGGCCGAACAGAGGCGTATATCGCAGGCAGTGGCCATGTCGAGGCCCGCGCCGATACAATAGCCCTGGATTGCCGCTATCACCGGTTTGCGGCATTTTTCAATGCAGGTCATGGTTTCCTGGAGCATGAATATTTTCGGCAGGAGCTTCCACTTAATAGCCCCGAGCTGTTCCCTGATGGCCATTTCAGGAATCACCCCGGCCATCCCCATGAGGTCAATTCCCGCGGAAAAGTGCTTTCCGCGCCCTGCAATAATTACCACCTTGATGTCCTCGTCTTTGTCGAGTTCGTCAAATATGGCCGGCGCTTCCTTCCATGCGGGCTCGTTCATGGCGTTTAGTTTTTCCGGACGGTTCAGATACACCCATGCTATGGGGGGCTTCTTTTCCACTTCGTAAAATTTGTAATTTGACATGGCGACGCTCCTTTCGTGGGATTGCTTCCTGTGTATTCCATCGCCGCTTTTTGGCAATTAAAAAACTCCGTTAAAAGGCCCTTTACTTTAGGCAGAATGGTTTGACATTTTCATAAGCCTGTATTTTCCTTCGATACAGACAATTCGGGGAGGCGGTAATGGCATTCGGCAGAGACGGCTCAGAGCTTGAAATATCGGTACTTGACCTGCAGGTAAGGGTCCTGGAAAATGCCCTTCAGCGCATCGCAAAGAAGCGCGGTGAAGCCGAGTCCGCCGCCATAGCCCGCAAGGCCCTTGAGGAATCGCGGGAGCTCGCGAGGCGCCTCGAAACCTGAAACAGGGCCCCTTCCCGGAGGAGCAGCGATGAATTTCGAACACATCATCATCTTCTGTACCGTGCCGGACCGGGAAGCCGCCGACAGGGTGGCAGACGCCCTCGTGGGCCCGGGCCTCGCCGCCTGCGTGAACATCGTGCCCGGCCTTACATCTGTCTACACATGGAAGGGGGAGATATGCCGCGACAGCGAACTCCTCTGCGTAATTAAGAGCCGCGCCTCGCTCTTTGACGCCATCGAAGCGGCAATCCGCGGGGTCCACCCCTACGAGGTCCCGGAAATCATCGCCTTCCCCATCGCCGCCGGCCACGGCCCATACTTAAAATGGATTGATGAAGTCACCAGGCCGGGTGTTTGAAAAAACGCCGCGCCCTGATCGTATAATGCCCTCTAAGCTGAAAACAATATGTCCGAATTTAAACTCCAATCGAAATTCATACCCTCTGAAGACCAGAAGCGCGCCATCGCCGCCCTCGCGGAAGGTGTCGCGGACAGGCTGAAGTACCAGACCCTCCTGGGCGTGACGGGCTCCGGCAAAACCTACACCATGGCGAAAGTGATAGAGCAGGCCCGAAAGCCGGCCCTCGTCCTGACGCACAACAAAACCCTGGCCGCCCAGCTCTACCGCGAGTTCAAAGAGTTTTTCCCGGAAAACGCCGTGGAATATTTCGTCTCTTATTATGACTACTACCAGCCCGAAGCCTATGTTGTCACCCAGGACCTCTACATTGAGAAAGACGCCTCAATCAATGACGAGATAGACCGCCTGCGCCTGAAGGCCACCTCGTCGATACTGGACCGCGACGACGTCATCGTCGTCTCGTCGGTATCATGCATCTACGGCCTTGGAAGCCCGGTAAATTTTGAACAGATGCAGGTGGCCCTGCACGTGGGCGATGTGATGGACCGCGACGCCCTCCTTCGTCGCCTCGTGGCCATCCATTATGAGCGCAATGACATGGCCTTCCAGCGCGGGACATTCCGGGTCCGCGGCGACACCGTTGAAATCTATCCCGCGTATCTGAAAAACTCCCTTCGGGTGGCCCTCTTCGGCGACGAGATCGAGGGCATTCAGGTCATCGACCCGATATCGGGCAGGGTGCTCCAGGAGCCCGACACTGCCTATGTGTATCCCGCCAAGCACTTCGTATCGCCCCCGGAAGAAATGCGTGAAACCGTGAGGATGATAGAGGAAGAGCTCCTGGAGCGCCTGGAAGAATTTAAAAACGCGGGAAAGCTCCTCGAAGCCCAGCGCCTCGAAACGAGGACCAGATACGATATGGAAATGCTCATGGAGATGGGATACTGCCCCGGCATTGAAAACTATTCGCGCATCATATCGCGAAGGAGGGCGGGTGAGCCCCCGGAATGCCTCCTAAATTATTTTAAGGGCGATTATCTTATGTTCGTAGACGAATCCCATGTCACGCTCCCCCAGGTGCGCGGGATGTTCGAGGGCGACCGATCGAGGAAGATGAACCTCGTGGAGCACGGCTTCCGGCTGCCTTCAGCGCTTGACAACCGGCCCCTTTACTTCGAGGAGTTCGAGGGTATCATCGACAGCGCAATCTTCGTCTCCGCTACGCCGGGGGACTACGAGCTCGAAGTGAGCTCCCGGACCGTGGAGCAGGTGATCCGCCCCACAGGGCTCCTTGACCCGCTCATCGAAGTGAGGCCCGCCCTCAACCAGGTGGACGACCTCATCGGCGAGGTGAACAGGGGTGTGGAACGCGGCGAGCGCACCCTGGTGACGACCCTCACCAAGAAAATGGCCGAGGACCTCACCGAATACCTCTGCAACGCCGGAATAAAGGCGAAGTACCTCCATTCTGAGATAGAGACGATCGAAAGGGTGGAGATAATCCGCGACCTGAGAAAAGGCGTCTTCGACTGCCTAGTCGGAATCAACCTGCTCCGGGAGGGGTTGGACCTCCCGGAGGTTTCCCTCGTGGCGATATTCGACGCCGACAAGGAAGGCTTCCTCCGCTCATACCGCTCCCTTGTCCAGACGGCGGGCCGGGCGGCGCGGAACCTTAACGGCCGCGTCATCATGTACGCCGACACCATCACCGACTCAATGCAGAGGGCCATTGATGAAACAAACCGGCGGCGGAAAATACAGGACGAGTACAACCGGGCCCACGGCATCACCCCCGCTTCCATACGTAAAGAGGTACTGGACATCATTGAGAGGGAATACCGCAGCGAGGACGGATACGCCGATTATGTCGCGGAGTACAGGAAAGGCTATACGACGAAGGACACCGCGCTTTTAAAAGAGCTCATCGCCCGCAACCGTGAGGATATGCTCGCCGCCGCGGAGGCCCTGGAGTTTGAGAAGGCCGCGGTCCTCCGCGACCAGATGATTGAGTTTGAGAAAAAACTGGCGCTCCTTGCAAAGGCGAAATAGACGGGCGCCGTGCTAAGGATCTTCACGGACAGGGCACGGTACTCGCGGGAGTGAATTAAATTTCGGGCTTAAGCACTGTCATTGCGAGCCCCAGCCGTTTCGGGGCGTGGCAATCTCTTTACAAAATGAGTCCCATGAAAACACTGCTACCCACTGAGATCGCCACGTCGGCCTACAGCCTCCTCGCGATGACAGCGTTACCGTAATTCTCTGTCA
>JARKUF010000002.1 GCA_029974015.1 Spirochaetota bacterium | reverse complement strand
TACAGTATTGCCCTTTAGGTCTAATTGAACGTCAGTAACTTCCCAAGGCCCTTTAACGTGAAGTATGTTTTTGTACAGTTCTTTGTCATTCATGCTTGACACTTTATACTATATGCTGCCCACTGTAAAGCCTGAAGCCCCATAATTACCAATTGCGGGCGAATATTTCCGGTTTAAGCAAGGGCGTAACCGCCAATGAGCATATATTCCTGCAAGAATGTCCTATGGAGACGGCGCGGAAAGGACAACGCGAAAACCGAGATCATCGCCTCTGCTTTCGGGACTGCCCCAGGCACGATACGCGGAACGCACGTCGTTGACGCCATAGCGCGAGCCGCCGCGCAAAACGCGGGAAGCTCCGTCTGGCGGGCCCTTCGGGTCCTTCGATGGACTTATGGCATAGTAGCCCTCTTCAAACCAGTCCTCGCACCACTCCCAAACATTCCCGGACATGTCGTAAAGCCCCCAGGCATTGGGGCGCTTTTCGCCAACCGGATGGGTGATGCTATCTGAATTATCCGAATCCCAGCAGTAGTTGCTGTCAAATTCATCTCCCCAGTAATACTCTGTCATAGTACCGGCACGGGCCGCGTATTCCCATTCGGCCTCGGTGGGGAGGCGCGCTATTACCCCATATTTAGAGCCGAACTTCTCACAGAATTCCTTCGCGTCATGCCATCTTACTTTCTCCACAGGCCTTCGGGCGTCGTCCTTGAATTCACTCGGGTTAGTTCCAATCAGTGCCTCATACTCCGCCTGAGTAACCTGGTACTTTCCTATCCAGAAATCGTTTATCTGCACCTTATGCCGCGGGCGCTGGTCATTATATCCTACTCCCTCAGGCGAGCCCATTAGGAACTCGCCGCCTTTAATATGCACAAACTCCATGTCTCCTACAAGTTTCATCTGCTTATACCTATCATGGACTGGGGGAGATTGCTTCCTGGACTGCACGTGGGTATCACGGTAACAGGCATGAGCATCGGCTCCGAAAAATTAATGGCGAGTTTAAATAACATACAATCCTCCCCCCTCCTCATCTCACGCGCGCCTTCCGGCCCATCCTCTTCCAGTAAAGGCGAAACCATGCCGGCGCTGTGGGCGAAAGCTCCCTGGCTCTAAGCTCAATTTCTTCCGCCAATTCCGCGTTGCGCTCCAGATGCGCCTTCACCGTCCCGGCGCAGAGCTTTCCGTAGTCCTTCACGCGCCCCTTCCTCCAGGCGCCTTCCAACTCGTTGACCATTGTTTTTTCCAGCTCATCGCGCTCCTTCTGCCAATCCGGCGCGAGCTCCCCATAGTTCATGAGGACATGGCGGTGGACCCGCTCCCCGGTCCACCAGAGGGTGCCCTCATCGAAGCACCCCGTGGCTGCGCCGTAGAGTTCGGCCGCCCCGCCTCCTAAGTCCGAGGTGTAATTGTTCGGCCGGTATTTTTTTTGGCCGGGCATTATAACATGGGGCTTGAATATTGAAAGGCAGGGCGCCGAGGTCCCGGTGAAATACACCAGGGGAGGCCGCTTCCTGGAAAGGAGGGCCACCATCGACCCCGTGGTCTGGGTCGAGACGAGTCCCCCCGCGTGCAGGCAGAGGCGCTCCATAGGTTTTTTCCCGGGACGATACTGCCCGGCCATATTGTGGTTTCTCAGCAGGGAAAACATATCGAGGCTCGTTATCTTCCCATGGCCAATTGCCAGGAGGGCGGAGGAACATCTCCGGCGTACCCTTCCCTTCGCGAAATGGGTAAAGAGCAAGTCGCTAAAGTCCCGGGCGAAGTTGAGACGGTCGCCGCGCCGTACATGGCCCTTCTCCATTGCGTACGCCTCGATGTCCGGCGACGCGAGAGTGTAGTCGTCGCCTATCGTGAGGCAGTTCGATATGCTCGCCGTATCGGTAACTTCGCGGGCGACCCACTGCCGGTCGGCCGTTTCCAAAATATACGCCTCAGATGGGTCTGCGATGAGAAACGAGTTGTGATAGTAGAGCTTGCTCTCGTAGCCGCATTTACCTCCCTGCCCGTAGGTTTTTAAAAGTTCCGTAATGACGGCCAGGGCCTCCCTCGCCGTAGAGGCGCGCTCCAGGGCCAGGCGAAGCATATCCATCCCGAGAAGCCCCGTCCGGGCATAGCGTTCCCTCGTGAAGACCGCCTCGTTTCCAATCGCGACGCCCTTCTCGTTCACCCCCATTTCGGCGCCCCACATCCAAAAAGGGCGGGAGAGAAGGCAGGCAAAAGTATGGGAGACCTGGGGAATTTCCATATTGGTGCATAGCACTGTGCTCCCCTTTCCATGGGCCATCGCGGGCACGAAAGTTATATTCTGGGCCTCATTGGGCTCGCGGTCGGAATTCTTCGCCAATATCATCTCCCCGTGGAGCGTAGCCTTTGGCGTTGCAACAAGAGTATCGCACATGGTCAAACCTCCCTCGAATATAAAGGGCCGCAAAAAACCGCGGATGATGAGGCCCCGGTGAAATCGCCCGGTCCATGCCCTGACTATCGTTCAATTGTCTCGGGCAGGCGGTAATGGTACTTTTTACGGAGAATTTTCTCGATGATAAACCGGTCCACGCGGCGCGAGAACTGGAAGAACTTCCATATAAAGGCGTCTCCGGAATAATATTTATCTATCTCCCGGGAGGTGATGGGGCGGTCGGACATGCCCTTTTCCCTCATGAAATCGTTGGCGATTTCTATAAACCCTTTTATGAGGTCGGGGCGTTTTTCCTTATGGAGATTCGCGATTAAGTCCACGATGACGGAGCGCATGTCGTAGTACCTGTCCACCACCTCTTTCAGAAAAAACTTCCTTATAAAAAAACGAAGAAAGGACGGCGCGTTTCTGATGAATATCTCCGTGTCTAACTGCTCTTTCCCGTCCACCCGATAGAGGGGTGAGCTTGTATCGATATAGAGCAGGGAGTCGTTGTGGGACAATTTCCCCTTTTCCGCCGGAAGAAGGACCCAGTTGGAAAGTTGACCGTCGAGGCCAAGGAGTATGTGGCCTCCGGCGGCGTTGAACTGGTACACTTTCAATAGTTCCCAAAGCACAAGAAGCAGGAGGGTCCCCGCCTCATGCTCCTCGAGTTTTTTCACCAGAACATTGCCAATCATGGAGAAATCGGCGCGCTCCTGTCCCGCGTAGACCGCCACGAAACCCTCCCGGGGAAAATACGAAATCATCTGGGCGGGGACCCGTATCCCCACCTCGTGTACGAGGACCTCCCTGTATTCGCGGTACACCCTGTCGTACTCGCGGACTTCATCGAGCCCGGTGAAGGGGGGCATTTTCTTCCAAATCCATTTTGTGGAGTCGATCTTCTTAAGTTCGAAGTTCTCGTCCAGGTACCTCCCTTTCTCCACCTTCATGACCGTGGATATTTCCCCGTATCCTATGATGCTCAAACCCGCCTTTTCCCGATACAGCCGCCGGAAATCACGGATGAACTCACGATAGAGGCGAGTGTCGGCCTCAAGATTGTCGGTGATAAGGTCCAGATTGTCGATGAGATGGCGGATGTTTACGATGTCCTCGCCGGAAAAACGGGCCTCATGGAAGTCGGCGGCGTCGGCCCTCAGCGTCGTGGGAAGGTAGCGCTCCAGATAGGGGACCCGCTGGGCGGCGAGATTGGCCAGGGAGACGCCGAAGCCGAAAAAAATCCGGTAGAGGTTCTTCGCCGCCGCCTCGTTTTTTATTACATCGCCGAGGAAGGCGCGAAAAGCGTCCCTGTCAAGCGAAAGGAGTTCCTGGTCCGCCAACAGTATCTCTTCGACTTCTTCGTTTTTCCCAAGCATGTTTCGGAGTATGTTCGAGGCGGCGTGCCCCGGCGCGGCCACCCTTATACGATACAGGTCGCCGTCACGCGTGAAGAGCCCGCCGAAGCCTTCGGCAAGGCGGCGGGTTTCACTGTTCACCGAGGCGAGTCGAAAAAACCTCAGGCGGCGGAGCTTCAGCCGAAAGGCCCCATCGGCCCTGCGGAGGAATGATATCGTCCTCTCCGTCGCACTCTTCATGGCCGGTTCACCCCATCGCGGCAAATGCCCTGTCAAAGGCCTTCATCATGGCCCTTGCCTCGGAAGAGGTCACCACGAGTGGTGGGAGAAACTGGAGGACCCTCGGGTCATTTCCGGAATACACCAGGTACAGACCGTTATCGTACAAAAGCTTGACCAGGAAAAGGGCCGTCATCTCGTCTTTGAACTCGAGGCCCATCATCAGTCCCAGGCCCCGGACTTTCAAGCCGAGTTTCGGATAACGTTTTTTCAGGGCCTCAAACTCCCGGCGGAATTGCCCGCCGAGCTTCGCCACCTTCTTTAAAAATGTCTTTCGCCTGGAAATTTTGATGACCTCCATCGCCGCGAAACAGCCTATTTCGCTTCCGCCGAAGGTGGAAATATGGACAAAGGGGTCTTCCCTGAAAATATGCGCGTATTTTTCATTATACACGGTGACGCTAATTGGATAAAGGCCCCCGCTCATTCCCTTGCCCGCAACCACGATATCAGGGGTGATGCCGAAGTGCTGGAAGCCCCACATCATCCCCGTGCGCCCGAAGCCCGTCTGGACTTCGTCCATGATGAGCAGGGCCCCCTTTTCCCGGCAGATGCTTTCGACAGCTTTCAGGTATCCCCTGTCCGGGACAACAATGCCCATGGTTGCCGGAATCGTTTCGAGGAGGACCGCGGCAGTTGATTCCGTTACGGCGGCCCTCATGGCGTCGACATCATTAAAAGGCGCCTGGGAAAACCCGGGGGGGATGGGGCCGAACTTCTCCCGAAACTTCACCTCTCCCGCGGCCAGAGCGAGTCCCGTGTGGCCGTGATAACCACCGATGGCGGAGACCACCCCTTCGCGTTTCGTAACGCCCCGCGCGAGTTTTATGGCGAGGTCGACCGCCTCGCCGCCGCTCACACCGAAGACGGCCTGGTTGAGTCCCCCGGGCATTGTTTCCGCAAGCATCGCGGCGCAACGCGCCTTCGGCGCGCTTATGAGGTGGTGGTTTCCAATGTCATAGGTTTCCATCGCCTTCGCAATGGCTTTGATAATTCCGGAGTTTCTATGTCCCAGGTTGAAAACGCCTCCATTGCAGTGGCAGTTGAAGAAGGGGCGGCCGTTTACGTCGTATATTATTGATTTTTCGCGTTTCCCCGGCACCAGGGCAATATCGTATTTTCGATACAGATCCACCTTGCCGGGGGACACATGCCTGGCGTAAAGCTCGATAATTTCCTCGCGTTTGTTCTTCATGGCGGAACCTCCCGGCGAGTCAGCCAATGTCGTAACATGAAAAAAGCCTATCAGTCAAGCCATAATTTATTCCAGATGGCTCACTTCTTCGCGTTAATCAGGATGATGCCGTATTCCCTGTCGGCGTCTCCCCGTCTTCGCGTTACCGTGTGAAAGATGTCGCAATTCACATTCCTGAAACCCGCGTCTTCCGCAGAGCTCGCGAGTTGCGCGCTGTCAAAACCGAAGTGCCGCACATCCCTTGCGTCGAGATGGAAACTGCCGTCCTCTTTCGCGAGGTCCGCAAGCGCGATTTGCCCCCCGGGGACGAGGAACCCGTAAAAAAGTTTGAGGAGCTTTGCGGTATCTTCCACATGGTGAAGCGCCATTGAACTCGCGATGAGGTCGTAGGGCCCATCGGCTTCATCTCCGGAGAGGATGTCCTTTCGCAGTGGGCGGACATTGCTCACTCCGAAACTCCGGATTTTTTCTTCCATGACGCGCACCATTCCCTCCGATGTGTCCAGAGCAACGACCTCCCCCGCAATCAGGGCCAGGTCGAAGGACAAAAGACCCGTACCGGCCCCGAAGTCCATTACCTTAGACCCGGGCGAAGGCAGTCCAAGCCGCCGCATCGCATCGGAAACGGCCCTGGCTATTTCCATGCGCTGGGGAGTATCCCAATTCTCCGCGGCATTATCAAATCTTTCCGTTGCGCTCATTGACCTTTATCATCCCCCTCTTGAATTGCATCTTTGTGCAAACTATACTAATAATTGGAAGCCCAAAAAACAGTGTTCTCCCGCCCGCTAAAGACAGGAGGGAAGGAGAAAAACTGAACTTTCATTGATTGTACAGTTTTTTTTAAGGGAACCTCAAAAATTAAATTTTTGAGGTTCCCTTAAATTGTAACTACTGACATACTCAAGACCCAAGCTTTCCCGCCTGCCGAAGGCGAGCGGGTAAACCTAATTTTTAGAGGTTGCCTTAAAAAAAAGTGCTTTTACTATTAAGACTTGTGTAAGAAACTGTATTTTTCAAAGATAGAATAACAGTCAATCTTCTGGAAAGGCTGCTCAAGGAAGGTTCTCTTTGAATTCTACTCATTCATTAGCATCATTCAACCCTGCTGTACTGCTGCTCGCGGCATGTGTCCTTATTTTCAGCACCTGCGCGCCACGGGGGAACCAGGTCCCTGTCCGGGCAAAAGATGGGGCCCTTATTATCAGCCAACCTCTGGGGCAGGACATCCTCAAACTTAACGGAGAATGGGCCTTTCACTGGGGCCGGTTCACCCCTCCTGATGGACATAGCGCCGCAGATGAAGAAAAACCCGCGGCAACAATGAGGGTCCCCGGATCATGGAACGGTAAAAACGTAAATGGGAAGAAAATCCCCGCAGAGGGTTTTGCTACATACCGCCTCATGGTGAAAATCCCGGAAGCTGCGGGACACCATCATGCAATCGAAGTGGGCGAAATAGGAACGGCTTACAGGCTTTATGTCAACGGCCAACTACTGGGCGGTAAAGGCATTCCGGGCAAGGTATCCGCGGAAGGCCGCCCCCGCGTCGTTTCAAAAATATACATCTTCACCCCTGCTGCCGATGAAATATGCATTGTTTTGCATGTTTCCAACTACCATTACAGGATGGGAGGCATCTGGGGCACCATCCGGCTCGGAAACGCGGAAACCCTCCTGGCCAGGGACAGGGAGTTAATACTCTTCGAGGCGATTTTTATCGGCATCCTGATGGTGACAGGCTTGTACCATATCATCATAGCCTCAATCCACCGAAGGGAGCCTGCTTCGCTTTTTTTCGGACTTGCCTGCCTCGTAATTGCCATAAGGCAATGCGTCATTGGACACAGACTGCTCCTCTCCGTTTTCCCGGACACCCCCTGGGAATTATACCTTCGCCTGGAATATCTAACCATCGGATTTGCCGTGCCCTTCTTCGGCCGTTATTTTTATCTGATTTTCACCGGGAACTTTTCCAGAAAAGCCCTCGCCGTCTTTGAGGCCCTCTGCGGAGTGTTCACGGCCGCAGTGCTCCTTACTCCGTCAAGGATCTACACCGAAACAATTATCTATTATGAAGGAGTGGTCATAGCACTCTTATGCTATAGCATTTATACCGCCATATTATCCATCCGAAGGGGGAACCGCGATGTGATTCATGTCCTCTGGCCCGGAATTTTACTTTCCGCCACTGCCGTAAACGACATACTCTTTGCCAATCATATCATCTTCACCATGAACCTCGTCCCGGCCGGGGTGTTTGTCTTCACATTTTCCCAGGCCCTCCTCCTCGCACGCCGCTACGCCCGAACCTTAAGCACGACTGAAATGCTCACCGGGGAGCTTTCCATTAAAAATGAAAACCTTATTGTCCTCAACCGGCAACTTACGGCCCTCAAGGAGGGCCTTGAGGACAAGGTGGCGGAACGCACCAGGGACCTCGAAACCGCCCGGGACAGGGCCGAAGCGGCAAACCGCGCCAAGACCGTCTTCTTAGCCAATGTGAGCCATGAACTCCGTACGCCCCTCAATGCCATCCTCGGCTTTAGCGAACTTATGGAAATGAAAAAGGACGGCATGGACCCCTGCGACCGCGAGTCCATACGCTACATCCGGGAGGCCGGAGATTACCTTTTATCAATAGTAAACGATGTCCTCGATATGTCGAAGGCCGAAGAGGGAAAAATTACGGCGGACATGAAAGATGTGGATATAGCCGCATTTCTGCGCGACTTTATACCATCCATGCAATCCCTGGCCGAAACCGGGGGGCTCAGCTTCAAGTCCGCGGTGGGAGACTGCCATGGCACCGTGCAGGGCGATACCACCAAACTTCGGCAGATACTCACAAACCTGCTCGCGAACGCCATCAAATTTACGCCCGCCGGGAAGGAAATCGGCCTGGAGGCAGTCTCAAATGAAAACTCCGTGACAATCACCGTATGGGACCAGGGCCCGGGAATTCGCCCGGATGATATCGACAGGATATTCAAGCCCTTTGAACAGGTAGTGACAAAGGAAGACGGGAAGCCTAAAGGAACGGGCCTGGGCCTTTCCATCGCCCGAACATTGGCGGAGCTCCACAGCGGTACCCTCACAGCTCAGAGTGAGCCGGGCAAGGGAAGCCGCTTCACCCTCACCCTTCCCCTGGTCCCTGGTCAATATAGAGAACAGAGCGCCCCCGCTTCCCCCGAAGCGCCGACCGACGTGAGAAGCGGCCTGGCGGGGCGCGTCCTCGTCGTCGAGGACAATGACCTCATCGTCCGCCTCATGCAGTCGATGCTGAAGATGACCTCCCTGGAAGTCACCTTCGCCACCAGGGGCGACGAGGCGGTGCGCCTCGTCGTCGATGAAGGCCGCACCTTCGATATAATCCTCATGGACATACAGCTCCCCGGGATGGACGGCGCCACGGCCCTCGGGGAAATCCGGGGAAAACTCGGCGGAGCAACGCCTCCCGCCATCGCCCTTACAGCCCATGCCATGTCAGGGGACCGGGACCGCTTCATAGCCCAGGGCTTCACCGATTATCTCGCGAAGCCTTTCCGCCTGGAAGAGCTTCAGAGTAAGCTTCAGGAGCACCTGGGGTGAGGGGAGATGGGCGGATGGAAAGAAACACTGCCCATACTAACGGCTAATTTGGTGTGGGGTGTTCACAATCGCCCTCTTAACAGGAATTCTGTTCACCTGCGGTACATGGCCGTTCGGTCAGCGTAACGGCATTTTAAGCCCGAAGGCGCGGACATATCCGCGCCTTCGGACGAAGCCTGCGTTTAAGCCACTACCCCTTCATCTTCTTTTCAATCCGAATGATGGCAAACATGACGCTCAGCATTAAAAACGTGAAGATGAGCCCCATGGCTGTGCCGTATCCTGCCATGCTCATAAAAAACGATCCGCCGGATGACCTGCCTTCAATCTCTCGCATCTGCTGTGCAAATATTTCGTTGTATTTTTTCAGCACCCTGGAATTATAAAGGGAGTTAACAGGGACTTTGTTGTTCGTAAGGGCTTCAAATCCGCTGTTCTCCGCGGCCTTAATGTACGAAACCGCCCCTTCGACATAGGGCTCTTCGTATTTCCGGGAAAGATTGGAAATATATCCGTAAAAGAGCCTCCAGGTGTTTTCTACGAAAGCGTCGGTCCTTGTCTTTTTGTACTTAGTCATGTCCTCCGCGCGGGTTTCTTCATTTTTAAAAAGGTTTTCCTTCTCCCTTTCCATGTAAGCATCCAACCTCGATTCATACATGGGGGCAAGATTCCTGGCGCCGCGCTCCGCGAAGAACTTCATCCTCTCGTGGCCGGTCATACCTTCAATACCGGCGGCGATTACTTTGGGAGACTCGCTAAAATCCGCTTTGTCAAAACTCACGCTGGGAACAGTGCGCTCAAAAAACTTTCCACCAACCCCTAATAAAAAAACGACCAGGCTAACTGCTATGAGCAGTAAAGTAAACGACATGAGAATCAGACCGAAGACTTTTGAAATCTTCATCATAATTTGTTCAAACTTCTCCATAAAAACCCTCCATTAAATTTTTTGTGAATCATTAAAATTATGCTTTTATGATTCTAAAAATTATTACAGATGGCTAACACTGGACACAGAGTTTTTCCGCCCAGGGCGGGAAAACATGGTTGGTCCCATTATAGTTTAGTTATTCGCGAATCAATTCCCCTCCATTTTCAGCTTAATATCATCTATAAAAAGAAGGGAAGAGTATATATTGTCCCCCACATCGGAAAGAACGAAGGTGAGCGTCACGGGGCCTTTTATATCGAGCCCCTTGACCGTGAACTCTTTCCAGCCGACAATCCCGTTTCCGGGTCCCCCGTCGGGGAACCCCGGAAAAACATCGCGGGAAAGCATTTGCGTTTGATACCCGGCGATATTGACGGATTCCAGCATAAAAACCTTGCCCATCTCCGCCCCGGACACGATAAGTAGAGCGCTGTCATCGTACAGAGAACCGACGTATTCGTTGAACTCAGATGAGGCGAAATTGTACTTAAACGTGAGCTCTTTAAGCCTTCCGTTTACCGGGCCGCAGGTGAGAATGCTCGTGGTGTCCATGAGGGCCCTGTTGTCAGAAAAAAACATACCCGTGGAAAGGGCGGCTACGTTTTTACCCTCCGGGGCCTTAACCTCTTCCGGGGGTTCTATCACCGCTCCATCGCCCTGGAAGGCAATCCCTTCCTGTTCTTTTTCAAAGCCGGTGTTTTTTAAAAAATCGCCCTTCGTTGAAAGTCCCGTGGCAGTGCGCAGGCTCCACTCATCCCCCATTGGGTTTCCCCCATCATCCATGATTCCCTCCTTGACTGTCACAAGGACATCCTGTTCGCCACCGAATTCTTTCTTCGGAACGAAGCACAGGATGGCCAGGCCATTGGAGTTGGGAAGCACCGTCACCGTGCCAGGTACCGGTTCCTCGTTTTGCGTCACCACCAGGTTCCCCTGTAGTGAGGGAACATAGATGCGGTCGTTGAAAAAGAGAAGGATGGGCCCCCGGGGTCCCACCGGGTCCCCATTTCCCGGGACCGACTGTATAATACCGGGAGGCACATGGTCGTACTTGTCCTCGACTTTCATGGCCCCGGCCTGACCCACGGTAACGATCTTCAGGCCGGTCGAATCGCCTTTGTCGACGACCTTCTCCATTTCACCGTACTGGTCGGGGCGGACCACCACGGGGGCCGTCTTCAAAGAAGCACCCCTGGAATAAGCGGCGGGATTTCCCGCGCGAATCCAGGGGCGGCGAAGCCGGGACTCGCGAATTACTTTGTTTTTTTTAAGCGCGGCGAAGGCTTTTCGCGCCTTGGCAGGGGTGCCATAGTCCTTTAAAAGGGTAACCCTGGTGAAGTTTTTTCCTCCAACGGTCACGAGCTCCGTGAAGGTTTTTAGGCCGGCCTTTTCAAGCTGCTCGACATATTTTTCCGCCGTGCCTTCCACTAGAAACGATCCCACGCTGACATACACATGGGCCCCTTCCCCGGAAAGAGAAAATACCAAGACCAGAGCAAGGGCGGATAAAAAATACTTGATAGAAGGTTTTATCTGCCTCTTTTTTTTGCCATTACTTAGCCGGTACATTTTTCCTCCTTATCGCGGAATTATCCGCGGTTCAGATACACAGGAACGGGAATTTCAAGAGAACTGAAATTTTTATATTGGGGCAATCCGCCAACAGGGCTGTTTCCGGCGCCTCGAAATTTTCGCTTTTTTTAAACCGGGAAATTCCACAAAAAACAACTCTTTTTTTTAATATATAAATTTTTATGAAAATCGTCAATAGCGAAATTCGTTACTATAGAATAATAAGCAGTTGCCATTTCCCGCCTGAAGAGCGCTGGCCGGAATTCTCCTATTTATTGAAATTGTCCTTTGTTATTTCCGCCTATTGAAAACTGAAAAGTTGTAGATTTCCGATAAAAATATTATTTTTTTAAATTTTTTGATGATACTTTTACATGTTTACGGGTCTATAAATTAAAGGAGCCATCCATGACAACAGCTATCCAGACATTTGTATTGATTACGGGTGACTTTGCCATAATCCTTTGCTTATTGTCCGCCATCTTCCTGCTCCCGGCGTTCCGGAAAGAGCGGATAGCGCTTACAATTTCGATACGAATCCAACACCCTCATGAGAATCTAAATAGTTTTGAAAAAATAAGACCATGAAACAAAACTTTAAATACTTTCTGGCGACTTTAATCCTGGCCTTTTGCTCCGTGTCATGCGTTGAATTTGAAGAGGAATGCGACGAATTCACAGAGGTTCATCGCCTCATGGAAGGCACGGAAAACGGAATTCCACAGGGAAACTTCGCTTTTACCATCCAGGGAAGGTCCCTTCGGAATTATAATCCAAAACTAATTCCCACCTTGAACAATTTCCTCTACTGGCGGGACCTCTACTGGTATTACTGCAAAAAGGACAAGCGCTATTATCGCAGTGATTACTACTACTATCACCCGACCGGCTTTTACGGCCGCTATTATGAAAACGCCCTGTACTACTCGCTGCTCCTGTCAGGATACTATCGAGAGGCGCACCACCTCTTCCTTGACTTCGACGGAATATCGAACTTCACGGTATCAATGGCGCCCGTGGACCCTGACAGCACCGCGCTGACTTTTACGCTTCTTATAATCTCCGATCTTGACGTAACCGACATAGGTAATGAAAAAGTTCTCGACTCGACTACGGCAGACCGAAGCTTTCGAGTGGAGTTTCAAAACGATATTTTCGGTTCCCTAATGGCAGGAAGCTCCCTGAAGCTCACTATCCACAATATACGCCCCATTGGCCAATCGACCCTCGTCGATCTGGGCCAGTCGAGCATCCTATTCAACGAGGCGGGAAACTCGGAATCTGTAAGCATAAAAGGAAGTATGAATCCGATGAGAAGATGATTCCCATGTCCTGAAAACGGCGCGGGGCAATCTCTGGCTCAAAAGCCCGGTATTTGCATTTCACCCCAACGGCGACATCGTCATCAGCCGTGATTCGTTCATAGCGTCAATTAAGGAAATGCAGAGAAGGGAAAACCGCGTCGCGGGTTTCGCCGGGGTGAGGAAGTAAACATTCAATCCACCTCCGTAACAAACACCATCGGCAAGTCCATTACGCTCCCATCAAACAGCACCTTCTTTCGGCCGATATATTGGCCTTTCAGGCGGAGCGAATTACCCTCCCTGATGGCCCCGGGCCTTATCCCTTCCAGCTTGAAAATCTCAGCGTACCAGGCATATCCTTCCGTTTTCATGATAAGCCCGATAGGGAAACTTATGCTCATGGCTTTCTCGATCTTCCCCTCACAGGCCACCATCGCGCCCATCGTCCCCATGGGATTGGCGTATATTTCCGCAAAGGGGCATCCCTCCTGTGAAGAGGCATTCTCTGCCCAGGCGGCAAAAAACAGCAAAACCGCGGCGCAAAGCGCGTCTTTCACGGCAAAGGCCTTCATATCATCCTCTGGTCCTTAAATACGATATAGAAATCCATATTATTGGAACCTCTAAAAATTAAATTTTTCGAAGTTCCCATGATTTGTAACTGCAGACATACTCAAGAGTTAGAATTTTCCAACGAAAATCGGGCAGGAAAACAGAATGCCCATTTCAAAGCTTAATTTTAATCTCAACTGACCGGACTGTCAATCGCGCAAAATGTGAATTTTCCAAAATAATTGCATTTTTAGGCTTTTTTTAACTCCTCACGAGGCACTCAGTCTTCTACTTGCTTCTTAACAAATGCCTCCTCTCCTAATTGATAGGCCATTGAGGCGAGGCCATGAGGGATATTAACAAATCGCAAAGTTCATCGTCCTCGAAACCGACCAGGGCCGGATGCTGTACGGCCCTGGTCTGCCAGGCGCTTTCCCCGTCAACCCTGATCCACATCACAAATCCAAAACCAGCGGGCGCATAAGGCTTTTGAATCTTACGGGCCGCGACTGTAACCCCTCCCATCGTGAATTTGAAACTTTCCGCCGGATGTGCTGGCATCGTATTCTCCTTTTTCTGTTTTCAACCTGCCAATCTTTTAGACAGCCCCGGCGCAAAAAATATCGTATTATTAAGGTTATCGAAAAAATCAGATTAACTGTCCTCTATCTCAGGGCGGGCAATCCTGATTTTATATCACTTCAAAATTCTAATAAAAACCCGCATTCCGGCTCGGAAAAAAAGAATACTGCCCCTATCTTCCAGCCCTCTATGAAGGTGTTCCACGTCGGCACTTTCGTAAACCGGAATGTGCTTCCCTAACACCTCATCGAGCGCATCATTGATGAGAGCGAATAAGAATAGTATTATATTGGCTGATTCTTAGCCTGGCATCTGGTTGATGAATTTGTGTAGCCGGAAAGGAAACTGTTGGAATTTGTTTAGAATTTGTGTAGCCGGATGGGAATGCGGTACTCGTGGCCATTGATGATGTGCATCATCCCGATTGACAAAAACACGGTTATGGCATACACTTAAAACTGTATTTTTCCGCCCGCCGAAAGCGGACGGGAAAACACAGTTCTGGGCGATATTGGACTCGAACCAACGACCTCCTGCATGTGAGGCAGGCGCTCTAACCGGCTGAGCTAATCGCCCGACAAAAACGTATATAAACCGGCTTCGCTTTTTGTCAAGAAATTTCCGGCTTACCGCCTTCCGCCGAAAATGGAGCCCAGGACGCCGCGTACAATCTGGCGGCCCACGGAGCTCCCTACGGAACGCGCGGCGCTTTTCATCATCGCTTCCACTACTGTGTCCCCGCGGCGGTCGGCAGGGCGGCTCTCCTTTTTCGCCGCCTTCGCTTCTTCTTTCGCTTTTGTTTTCGCTTCGGCGGCCTTTGACGCCGTCTCGGCCCTTGCCTTCAGTATCTCGTAGGCCGACTCTCGGTCCACGACATTCTCATAGGCGCCCTTCACGGGCGATTTGTCCATGATCGCTTTCCGGTCTTCGTCGCCGATGGGGCCTATCTGCCCGTGAGGGGGGCAGATAAACGCCCGCTGGACGATCCCAGGCTTCCCTTCTCCGTCAAGGAAAGATACGAGGGCCTCTCCCACGCCAAGCTCCGTGATGGCCTTCTCCACGTTGAGCTTCGGATTTACCCGGAAGGTGGAAGCCGCGGCCTTCACCGACTTCTGGTCTTTTGGCGTGAAAGCCCGGAGGGCATGCTGTACCCGGTTTCCCAATTGGCCAAGAACAGATTCCGGCACATCCATCGGGCTCTGTGTAACAAAGTAGACCCCCACTCCCTTGGACCGGATAAGCCGCACCACCTGTTCTATTTTATCGATGAGGGCCCTGGGGGCGTCACCAAAAAGGAGGTGCGCCTCGTCGAAGAAGAAAACGATTTTGGGTTTTTCCAGATCTCCCACTTCCGGAAGCTCCTCGAAGAGCTCCGAAAGGAGCCAGAGGAGGAAGGTTGCGTAAAGCTTGGGGGAGTGTATAAGTTTGTCGGCGGCGAGAATGTTGATCTGCCCCTTTCCCCCCTCGCCCGTCTGGATAAAGTCGTCGATATTCAGGGCGGGTTCACCGAAAAAATTCTCCCCGCCCTGGTTCTCAAGCTCAAGAAGCCCGCGCTGGATGGCGCCAATGCTCGCAGTGGAGACACGCCCGTATTTCGTGGTAAATTCCGCGGCATTGTCGCCCACATACTGGATCATGGAGCGGATGTCCTTCATGTCTAAAATCGGCATGCCGTTGTCGTCCGCCACCTTGAAGACCAGGGAAAGCGTCCCCGCCTGGGTTTCATTGAGGTTCAGGAGACGGGAAAGGAGTATGGGGCCCATTTCGCTCACAGTGGTACGCACCGGATGGCCCTCCTTTCCGTAGATGTCCCAGAACACTACGGGATATCCCTCGAAAGCATGGTCTTGTATCTTGAGTTTTTTCAAACGTTCGGCGAACTTATCGCTCATTTTCCCTGCCTTGCTGATGCCGGAGAGATCACCCTTGATGTCCGCCATAAAGACCGGGACGCCTATTGCGCTAAACTGTTCCGCCAGGACCTGGAGGGTCACGGTTTTCCCCGTTCCCGTGGCGCCGGCGATGAGGCCGTGCCTGTTCGACATTCCGGGAAGAATGTGAAGATCTATGTCCCCCTTCGCGACTAAAAGCGGTCCCACATTTTTTGCCATATGTTTTCTCCTGTACGGTTTACATATATTTCGCAGAGATTTTTCCGCAGTCCGTGTTTTCACTCTCAAAAATCGGTTTTCTTCAGGTGACGGGGTGCGCAAACCGTAGGCCGGGAAGGCGGACGCGCCTTGATGCTTTCACATCCGGCCCAGGCGCATTATGTTGGAGAGGCCGGATATCTCCCGTCCATAACATCAATCATCAAAACACTGAAACGGTGTAAAGTCAATGAATTTTTACTTATCTTTCCACCCGGACCCCTATCATATGGCCCCTCTCTACCGCCCCACCGTATCTGTCAATATCGGCGGCCCTTTCGTATCGGTGGTAGAGGACGAAAAGCAGTCCTGAGTGGATTCTCAGCCCTGATTCCGCCGACCATTCATGCTGGCGCTCCCTCCCGTCGAAGAGCTTCATTTCCAAAGCGACATAGGGCACTGCGGCAAAAAAGCGCGCCACTTCCCAGCGCAGGGCGGCACCTCCCGTTCGTCGGTACGGGCTTCCCTTACCTTCTACAATGCTTCCCATTTGGAGAAGCCACTCAAACCTGTTGAGAAACGCCGGTCCTTCCCTCTCAAAATGTACGCATCCTCTGCGCATCCCCGCCGTTCCCGCCCGCACCTGTATTTGATGGAGGTTTTCAGCATGGCCCCTGTACTCATTTCCATCATGCCGCCTTTCGTGAACATAGTGGAGGCCCGCAAAGAGATTATTGGCGATATAATGGTCCACGCCGCCTCCCAGAGCCAGGTGGAGATACCGCGGATAAAGGGCGTTTCCATCGGCCGTAGAGTTGTGTTCAAGGTCGGAAATAAACGTGAAAGCCGTTCCTCCATATCGCACAAAGTCAAGCGACACCCCCAGTTCCGTGAGGAAACCGAGATGTTCGCTTGCAAAATGCTTCCCATATCCGCCGGCAAAATGAAACTCGGGCCCGGCCAAGGCGTCCCTCTCCTCGCCGGGTGCGGTCCCCCTGGCCCCGTCACCCAGGAGCGTTTCTCCCCTTATGCCGAAGGACCACGAGGAGTCCGTATCCCCCTCATATAGAAGCGCGTCGTGACGATACGCCCAGGACGCAAAGGGCGTAACTGTGAGGCGGTACGCTGTAAAACGAAGGCCCGCCTCGGCGTAGCGGTCAAAGCGTATGCGGCGGTCCGCAAGGCCCTGGAATGCGAACTGAAAGTAAGGAACCATGCCGTAAAGCCGGGCAACATCAAGGCGCAGGGCCCCCCTTATGATCGAAGTATACTTGAACCTTTCAGTGTGCATAGGCACGCCGGCGTAAAAAGCGTACTGCAACCCACGGATTAAAGAAAAGCCGTCCGGCCCTATTATAGTGGGCAGGCCGTCTTTCATCCCCGTTTTCATTCCCCAGGATTCCCAGCGAAGTCCAAGGCCATACCAGCGGAGCTGTTCAAAGTCCGTGTCCCAGCCCGCGTCGATGACATTGTAACAGATATGGTCAGCCATAAGGCCTACGGTGGAACCGGCAAATAGCCAGTACAGATAGAAATAATCCATGGTGTAAGCTATGCGGTATGGATAATAGCGGGCGCTGAATCTCTTGGACGTCAAGATGTCCTCCGTTACGAGGAACGAGGCGCCTATCGGCCCGACCTTAAAAACGTGAAGGTCGAGGGTTTTACGCTGATATCCCGTAAACCCTGCGTCACCGTTTTGATGGGCCCCTTCTATGAGAAACCCCGCGGCGGGAAGAAACATTCCGTCACGAAGCGATACAGGACGGCATTCCGTATCAGCGAAAGCCCACGATGCAATTGAAGCAGCGGCGAAGAAGAGAAAGAAAGCGGGGCGAAAACATGTAGAAGAGAATACCACGGGCTTACGTTAGAAAATCCCATTAGGCTTCCATAAAACAAAAGGGGCCATCATCGTGACAGCCCCGGCCTTTTCATTTCAGCGGAAGATTGAACGGCTAAACGGCCTTCACCGCAACGGCCCTGGGGCCTTTATCGCTTGTTTCTATCTCAAACTCGACGCGGTCTCCCTCGTTAAGGGTCCTGAACCCGTCACCCTGGATGCCGGTGTAGTGGACGAAGACATCTCCCCCCTCTTCATTCGAGATAAATCCATAGCCTTTCTTTTCATTAAACCACTTGATTACTCCCTTGGGCATAAAGAAACTCTCCTTCTTAAAAATATTACGGGCGACTCGCGGTCCCCGGGGACACCGCCCATCCCCCGGGGCTTGTGCGTGCCGGTAAAAAGCCTGTATGCCGACCGCACATTACTAATTATTTGCAATAAAATAATTTGTCAATATTTTATTGAAGATAGAAAGCATTTTTTATAGGAACCTTAATGGCCGCTCAGCACCTGGGCTTTTCCGCCCGCCCATAGAGGACGGAAAAACGGAATAATGATTGGCCGCCTTATTCTTCTCAATTCCTCAGGAACCGGTAACGTGGTACTCCTGGAGGGACTTCAAAGGCGCTTCCCGGCCGCTTTTTTTTGTTCCTATTCCCGTCACCGTGGCATAGGCGGCCGCCATGGTGGTTATATAGGGGATCTTGTATTTGATGGCCGCCTTTCGTATGTAGGAATCGTCGTGTTCGCTCTCTTTCCCGCTTGGAGAATTGATGATGAGGTTCACCTCGTTGTTCTTGACTCTGTCTATCACATTGGGCCGTCCCTGATACAGTTTCTGGACCATTTCAGCCTTCACGCCATGTTCCCCTAAAAACCTGGCGGTCCCCTCCGTTGCCATTATTCTGAAACCGAGTTCAGTAAACCCCTTGGCGACTTCCAGTGCGGCGGGGCGATCCTTTTTATTAACCGTGATGAGAACGCATCCTTCCAGTGGAAGGCGCTGCTGCGCCGCGTCTTCGGCCTTGAAAAAGGCCATCCCGAAGCTGTCGGCCATGCCAAGCACCTCGCCGGTGGAACGCATCTCCGGTCCCAGTATGGGGTCCACCTCGGGAAACATATTGAAGGGCAACACCGACTCCTTCACTCCAAAATGCTCAATCCGCTTCTTAGAGAGGTTCAGGTCTTTAATTTTCGCCCCAAGCATCACCTGTGTGGCGTATTTCGCCATGGGGATGTTGCAGACTTTCGATACGAGAGGCACGGTCCGCGAGGCCCGTGGATTTGCTTCGAGGATATACACCGTACCGTTTGAAATGGCGTACTGGATGTTCATGAGGCCCACAACCTTAAGTTCAATCGCGATTTTCCTGGTGTACTCCTCAATTGTGGCAATATGCTTCGCCGGTATGTTCACCGGCGGAATTACGCAGGCGGAATCGCCGGAATGAATCCCGGCGAGCTCGATGTGTTCCATTACCGCCGGAACAAAGGCCTCTTCGCCGTCGCAGATGGCGTCGGCCTCGCATTCAATGGCGTTTTCCAGAAAGCGGTCGATGAGGATGGGCCTGTCAGGAGACACGTCCACAGCCGCCGCGACATACTGTCTCAGCATCTCCTCGTAGTGGATGACCTCCATGGCGCGCCCGCCTAAAACATAGGAAGGCCTGACCATAAGGGGATAGCCGATGGCCGACGCCACAGCGAGTGCCTCTTCAATGGTAGCGGCCATGCCCGATTCCGGCTGCGGTATGCCGAGCTTTTGCATTATTTTTCTGAAGCGGTCCCGGTCCTCGGCCAGGTCGATGGAGTCCGGCGATGTCCCGGCGATCTTCACGCCGGCGTTCAGGAGGTCTCCGGCTATGTTCAGGGGCGTCTGCCCCCCGAATTGGACGATGACGCTCTCCGGCTTTTCTTTGAGGTAAATGGAAAGGACATCTTCCACAGTGAGGGGCTCGAAGTAGAGCTTGTCGGCGGTGTCGTAGTCGGTGGAGACAGTCTCAGGATTGCAGTTGACCATGATGGCCTCGTATCCCGCCTCCTTTATTGCGAAGGCGGCGTGGACACAGCAGTAGTCGAACTCTATTCCCTGGCCTATCCTGTTGGGGCCGCCTCCTAATACCATTATCTTCTTCCTATTGGAAACTTCCACCCGGTCGGAACCATTGTATGTGGAATAGTAATACGAAGCGTCCTCCACGCCGCTCACGGGAATGGGCTCCCAGGCTTCGGCAATGCCGAGGGCCAGGCGGCGTTCGCGAATTGATTTCTCGGGAACGCCGGTGATCTTCGCTAAATACCTGTCCGCAAAGCCGTCGGCCTTGGCCCGCCTGAGGAGTTCGTCTGGCATCGTTCCCCCCGATGCTAATATTGTTTCTTCAAGCTCTACAAGCTCCTTCATCTGTTCAATGAAATATTTCTTAATATGGGTCCTTTCATGGATGCGATCGATATCGGCCCCCTTTCGAAGGGCCTCGTACATGAGAAATTGCCTTTCGCTCGAGGGGACGCTGAGAAGCCTCATCAGTGTTTCCAGGGGAAGGCTGTTGAAATTCTTCGCAAACCCCAGCCCGTAGCGCCCGCTCTCCAGGGAACGGATGGCTTTCTGATATGCCTCCTTATAATTTTTCCCGATGCTCATCACCTCCCCGACGGCGCGCATCTGGGTCCCCAGCCGGTCCTCCACTCCTTCGAACTTCTCGAAGCCCCATCGCGGGAATTTTACCACGACATAGTCTCCCGAGGGAGTGTATTTATCAAGGGTGCCGTCTCGCCAATAAGGTATTTCATCAAGAGTAAGCCCCGCGGCAAGCATGGCGGATACGAGGGCGATGGGGAAGCCGGTGGCTTTCGAGGCCAGGGCCGAAGAGCGCGATGTCCTGGGGTTAATCTCGATGACGACAACGCGGCCCGACTTCGGGTCGTGGGCAAACTGGACATTGGTGCCGCCGATAACCTTGATCGCTTCGACGATTGTATGGGCATATTTTTGGAGGCGCTCCTGGAGCCGCGGGCTTATGGTGAGCATCGGGGCCGTGCAAAAGGAATCGCCGGTGTGTACGCCCATGGCGTCCACGTTCTCTATGAAGCAGACCGTGATCATCCGGTTTTTCGCGTCGCGCACCACCTCGAGTTCAAGCTCCTCCCATCCCTCGACGGACTCTTCCACGAGGACCTGGCCGATGAAGCTCGCCGCAAGCCCGCGGGACACCATTGTTTCAAGCTCCTCGGCGTTGTAGACATGTCCCCCCCCGGTGCCTCCCATTGTATAAGCGGGCCGAATCACGAGGGGATAGCCTAACTTTTCGGCTATGGCCCTCGCTTCGTCGAGGCTGTATGCCGGTTCGCTTCTGGGCATCTCGATCCCAAGGGCGTTCATGGTTTTTTTGAAGGCGATGCGGTCTTCGCCGCGCTCTATAGCGTCGGCCTCAACGCCAATGATCCGTACTCCGTGCTTTGCAAGGATTCCGCGGCTGTTGAGCTCCGAGGAGAGATTGAGGCCCGTCTGGCCGCCGAGGTTCGGCAAAAGCGCATCGGGTTTCTCTTTTTCGATGATCCGCTCCAGAGTATCGACATTGAGCGGCTCAATATAGGTGGCGTCCGCCATCCCGGGGTCCGTCATGATTGTGGCGGGATTGGAATTGACCAGGATTATTCTGTATCCGAGATTGCGCAGTGCCTTGCAGGCCTGGGTCCCTGAATAATCGAATTCGCATGCCTGTCCAATAACAATGGGCCCTGATCCGATAATGAGCACTGAATTGATGTCGGTTCTCTTCGGCATATAACATTCCTTCAAATTTTCCTCAGTTATTCGGTCCAGTAATGGTGGGTGTCAATTAAAATATTATGGTCACTGAAAGAATTATACAGGATGATATTCTCCGCGCTTGATGCGATTATAATTGACAAAAGCCATGCCCGGGTTCATTATTTCATGATAAGCTTAATTGTATTTCCCCGTCCGCCAATGACGGGCAAAAATCCAGATTGCTTAAAGTTCCCTGATAATAAACCTGCGCCGCCCGGGAGATACATCAAATGAACGGAAAACGCGTCAGCGACAGCACTATTCACATCGTCCAGCAGATGGCCCAGACCGACGCCAACCTCGCGGGAAATGTCCATGGGGGCGTCATCATGCGCCTTATCGACAACACCGCGGGCATCGTTGCCACGCGCCATTCCTCGTCCAACAGCGTTACCGCCTCTATCGACCGCCTGGATTTCCACAATCCTGTGTACGTGGGAGACATTCTGAAAATATCGGCCAGCATAAATTATGCAGGCAAAACATCCATGGAAATTGGCGTTAGGGTAGAAGCAGAAAATTTTATAACTGGCGAGTGCCGCCATACCGCTTCGGCGTACCTTACCTTCGTGGCCCTGAACAGCGACGGTAAACCTGCGAAAGTACCGGAACTCATTCTGGAAAATGAAGAACAGCGGAGAAGAAACGCAGAAGCCCAGGAGCGGAGGAAAAACCGCCTTGCAGAACGCCGTCGCGAAAAAAGCTCCCACGACCGACGTGAAGGATGTTAGAAACATGAGTTTTTGCGCGGGAAAACCTAATTATTATTAGAGGTTGCCATAACCCTGAAAAATGGGAATATGGACATTAAAAAAGGTTGAAAAAATGACAGGTCAATAATATGGAAGATAAACCTTGCCTGCGAGAGGAGAACGAGGGGCCTATCTGGCGCGATGCATTGCGCCTGTACGTTTATCTTTAAAAGTCCCCATTAAGGAAACACCATGGAAATAAAACTGATGGGCGTCCGGGGTTCTCTCCCGACGCCCTTAGTGAACGATGAATACAGGGAAAGATTAAAAAGCATTCTCGACCTGGCGGCCCGGGAGGGGCTTCGCCCGGACCGCGTGGAGGATTTTATCGGAAAGCTCCCCAGGGAGCTTTCCACCGTCTATGGAGGAAACACCACCTGCGTCACCGTCACCTCCTCCTCGGGGAACATCTACATCATCGACTGCGGTACGGGCATACGCCCCCTTGGCGACCAGCTCCTCAAAGGCCCCTGCGGCCGCGGTGAGGGCATGGCCAATATCTTCATAACCCATACCCACTGGGACCATATCCAGGGCCTTCCCTTTTTCAAACCGCTGTACATCAAGGGCAATACGCTCAATTTCTATTCCCCCTATCCGGACATGGAAAACCGCCTTATACATCAGCAGGGAGATTTCCGTTTTTTCCCCGCCCCCTTTGAAAAAACGGCGTCAACCAAACATTTCCATCTTATGGACCCGGAAACACCTCTTGTAATGGAAAAAGATCTAATTGTGAGCTGTTTTCCGCTAAAGCATCCCGGAGGAAGCATCGCCTATCGTTTTAAGCAGGGGGGAAAAACCTTCATCTTCGCTACAGACGTGGAGTTAACGGGAGAGATGCTGGAAAAACCGGGAAATGATACCGACTTTTTCCTTGGCGCCGACCTCCTCATCATCGATTCACAGTACACCCTGGACGAGTCCTTCATGAAATTCGACTGGGGACATACATCCTATACCGTGGCAGTGAACTGCGCCATCCGTTGGGACGTTGAGACCCTTGTCCTCACCCACCATGAACCCTCGTACTCCGACGCCGCACTTCGCAATATCCACAGTGAGGCCCTTGAGCACCGAGAAGCCATGAGCATGTCCCGCCCGGAAGTGATCATGGCCACCGAGGGAACGGTTTTCAAACTGTAAGGAGGCCCCCCTTGAACGACGGACAGCGCTCCCTCTTCCGGCTTTTTCTCGGATCGGCGATAGCAGTTGCATTTTTATCCTCAGCGACTCACCTGCTTGCGGGCAAAGTCACGGGGTACAAACCCGTCATCATACCCTGCTCCCCTGTCCGCGGCGGGGCAAAGCTCATCGCATTGCGCCGGTTCTACATGGACGGCGGAGAAAAGTACGTAGTGGTTGACGGCCGCTCCTTTCGCACCGCCATAGCAAAGGCCGATGATCTCCTTTTTTCCGCGTCGTGGCCCGAAGTCGCGGTTTCCGCCCATGACTTTCCGCCCTATCTCGCCGCCCTGGGTGATGCGACCGGCCGCCCCTATCCGGTCCAAAACCAGGGGATCCGTCACTTTGAGAGAAACCTCGATGGCGCCGTGGTCTCCGTGGACCTCTGTCCATCTAAGCATCCACTCGTAAGGTCGATATTCACCGATCTCATTGGCTCTTTTCAAGGGCGCCGGCGTCCCGTCCCGGTCGCAATTGCCGTAAGCGCTTTCTGGCTGAAAAACCACGGCCGGGACCTCGAATGGCTGCGTTCATTAGAAACAGCAGGAAAGATCGATATCACCTGGGTGAACCATTCCTATTCGCACCCCCAGGTGTTCCGCCCGCGCCCATGGGAATTGAGTAAGGGTTTCCTGCTCGGTACAAACGTCGACATTGAAAAGGAGATATTAAAGGCGGAAGAAATTATGATCGAGGAAGGATTGACCCCATCGGTCTTCGTCCGCTTTCCGGGCCTGGTGTCCAACAGGAAAATCGTGGAGAAGATGCGCTCCTGGGGCCTCATTCCCCTGGGAGCGGACGCGTGGCTTGCGAAACGGGAAGTCCCCCGGGGTGGGAGCATCATCCTCGTTCACGGAAACGGCAACGAACCGGCGGGAGTGTCGCGGTTGCGCAACCTGCTTTCGGCCCGCCGAAGCCGGATAGAACGGGGTACCTGGAAAATTCTGGACCTGCGGGACTGCGCCGCCGCGATGTACGGGAAGCGGGCATTCCCGGCGATAAAAAAACAAAAATTCGCAGGCGGCTCATTTCCCGCAATGGGTTACGACAAACTCCCTCGCATCCGAATCTCCCAAAGTCGACGCTTTTTTCATATCGTCGCATCCTGGAACCTTCTTTCCCATGTTGTACCGCGCAAGCCCCCTGTTGTAGTAGGCCCCGGCGTCGTGTTTGCTGTATCGTAGTGTGGAGGTAAAATCTTCCGCGGCGTCCCTGAAATTTCCTATTGCGGCCCTGGCAAGGCCGCGGTTGTAGAATGCTTTTGCGGAATCTTTTCGAAGCGCCAGGGCGGCATTATAATCACTGATAGCCTCCAGATAGTTCTTCATGCCGGCATGGGCGTAGCCCCTGTTTAGGAAGGCAGCGTAAAAAGACGGCTTCAGGGAGATGGCCCTGGTAAAGTTTTGTACGGCCTCTTTGTAGCGCAAAAGATGGCCCAGTGCAAGGCCGCGATTGTAATACCCTTCCGCCTTTTCCGGGTCAAGGCGTACCACTTCTCCGTATCTTTCAACGGCTTTCTCATATTCCCCGGCCCTCAGCGCAAGGAGTCCATCGTAGTAGTAGCCACCGGACATGTCGGGCTTCATCCGAATGACGCTACGTAAATACTCCGAGGCTTTCTTCGCGTCCCCCGTCTCCATGGCAATGATGCCGAGGGCCAGCATCGCCTCGTAGTCATCGGCCCTGCACGAAAGGGCCTTTTGATAGTCCTGAATGGCCCTGGTGAAATTGCCCATGGAGGCCCAGAGGTTTCCCCTTTCCCGGAAAGCATCAGAACTGCATTGCACAAGAGCAATTACGGAATTGAGGTCCTCCAGGGCGCCCTCCTGGTTCCCTGTGGCATTACGTGTTTTACCCCGGCCCACGAGGGCATCGGCGTTTCCGGGTTCGGCGGCTAGGGCCCTGTCGAAGTCCTCAAGGGCCTCGCGGTGTTTTTTCTGCCTGGCCAGTGCCAATCCGCGAAGCGTAAAGGCGCCCGGGCTTTCCGGGTTGAACTCGAGGGCCCGCCCGGCGTCCTCGATGGTCCCGGGGATGTTTCCATTCAGCAAACGTGCTTTCCCGCGTTCAAGGCACGCCCTCTCGTCTCCGGGGCCGCAGGCAAGGGCCGCAAGAAAGACCAAAATCGACGTTGATGAGGCCCTTCGTAAAATTGAATGCGTTTTTTTCATGGCAGGCATCCTCGAAATCAGAATAGCGCGAAGAGAAGCAAAGCAATTGCGACCGAGGCCGCGACTGCACCCACAATCACCCGGACACGTTTCTTATGGCGCTCGGCAAGAAAGCGTTCTCCTTTCGCGGTAAAAGGGAAGCCGCCAAGATAGTACAGGGCGCGGTACTCCCCGAAACTCTTTGTAATTTTAAATGCATCCGGGTCGAGATACTCGATTGTGAGAAGCTCCAGGATAGTGAGCATATCTTCTTCCATGGTAATTTGGACCGGCTCCGAGAATCCCGCCCAGGCGCTATGGAGGGAAGAAAGACGGTCCATCACCGGTCCATATGTTTTCCGGTGCTTCTTGAGCCGGGCCATTTCTTTCCTGTAATTCACCTGGTTTTCCCTCGTTCTTTCTCAGATGGGACCCTCTAAAAATTAAATTTTTGAGTTTCCCAAAAAATGTAACTACAGGCATACTCAGGACTTAGGATTTCCCGCCCGCCGAAGGCGGGCGGGAAATCCTAATTTTTAGAGGTTGCCAGATATCATTCAGGAACCCGATTTATTCAAGCAGTTTAACGGATATAAGTAAAAAGAATTGGCATGCCCTCATGGTCAGAAATATATGCTTATTAAAATGAATTCAGGGCCCGATGATATATGTAGGGAGCATGTGACATAACAGGCAAAACCCTGGACGGTTAAGGTGAAAGCCATGAAAATATACAGGTTTGTCGATGTAACGAGCCACGACAGGGCCGGAAACGAAGCACTGAGGGGACCGCGCGATCTTCAGGGAAAGGACTCGGAGGAACGCCTCTCTTCCCATGCCGACAGAGTGGAAATATCCCCTGAAGCCCTCAGAAAATACAAAAACACCCTGGTGTTGGAAATGGAAGAAGCGAGAAGAAAAAAACTCGCGGCCGAATACAAACCGATTATCCGTCGCCGTATTGATCAGGAAAGCGACTTCCCGTCAATGATATCGAGGTCACTCTACGTCCGGGGGATAAGCGAAGCATTTCACCTCCACAGCTATGATTTCGAATCTCCCGCGGTATTAGGTGAAACGGCCGATAATGTGCTTGCCCAACTTATAGGTGTTTGAATGAGTATCCATAATGCCCCAAGGTTTACTCGTGCCGAAGGCGGCAGTAACAACCATTTACAGATGTACGTCGCACACAATGATTGAACTACACACACACAAGAAGATAGACGCCGCCCTCTGCGGAGAAGTGGAGGAAATTTCCCCCGGCCGGGCGAAAATCACGATGACCACCCTCCCCTCCATGGCGGTTGATGACCGGGGCCTTGTCCACGGAGGTTTTATCTTCGGCCTCGCCGACCACGCCGCCATGATCGCGGTAAACCATCCCCATGTGGTACTCGCCGGGGCGGATGTGCGCTTTACCGCGCCCGTCAAAGCAGGCGAAGAGCTCACCGCGGAAGGACAGGTGACCTCCGTAACGGGAAAAAGAAAAACCGTCGAGGTGGTAGTAAAAAGGGGCGGGGAAACCGTCTTCCAGGGCGCCTTCTCCTGCGCTGTCCTGGATAGACATGTCCTCGAGAAAAGGACTTGAGCCGCCGGGTCCAATGAAGCTCGATCCCCGCCTCAAGGTCCTCACCGCCGCCCTTATCTTCGGCTCATCTGGCGCATTCATAAAACACCTGGAAATGCCCGTTGCCCTCATCACACTTTTCCGGCTTTCAGTGCCGGTCCTCATCATCGGATGTTACTTTGCTATAAAAAAACAAAAGCCGGTCAGCGGCCCTACCGGCGCCTTGATTGCGGCATCGGTGCTTAATGCCCTGCGAATGGGGCTTTACTTCACCGGCTATACCTACACCACCATTGGCAGAGGGGTGATACTCCTCTACACCTGGCCCGCCTTCGCCGCCCTCTATGCCGCTTTTTTTCTAAAAGAGCGCCTTACCCCATTACGGGGTGTCGGTATATTAGCCGCTATGGCGGGACTCGCAGTGATGTTCTCCGGCGCCGGGCATTCCCTTTCCGATATGGACGCCCTTGGCATGGCGGCAATGGTCCTTTCCGCCGCCGTATATGCCGTCACGGTGATCATCTTTAAAAAGGAATCCATCCGCCGCACCCCATGGGAGATGGTTTTTTTCCAGAACCTCATAGGCGCTGCTATTTTTCTACCAATTGCCGCCCTGGGGAGCGCTCCTTCTTTAAAAGGAGCGGGGACTGCTTTCGTGTATGCGGCGCTTATCGGAGTCGTCGGTTTCGGCATTTTTTTCTCTTCCTTAAAGGAGCTTTCGGCTTCCCGGGCCTCCCTTCTGGCCTATATGGAAGTCCCCGGCGGCCTTGCCTTCGGAGCGCTTCTTTTCGGCGAATCTCTGTCAATGGATATTATAATAGGAGGTTTTTTCATATTATTTGCGGCTCTCACGGCCGGGAGAAGCGAAAAAAGATCGACTGAGGAAATCGAGAAATCAGAGAATTAGAGATCATGGCTTTCGAGAAGGAGAGAAAACCCGTAAAAAACTCCCCTGACCACTATCGGACGAGGGGAGCATCTTAAAATAGTAAAACAGACCGAAACTTTCCGGGAAAATGGCAGGATGACGGCACCCTGAAATATCGAAAGACCTGGTCAGGGGTGCGCGTCAGCCTCCTTCCGTCTGCGGGAAGGCCGTATTGGAATACAGATATTCCACTTTTTCTTTGTGCTTCAGCTCTTCGTTCGCCATTTTTAGAAGCATGTCCTTCACTTCTCCGGCGGGTTGAATTTCCGAAAGCCCCTTGTAAAAATTATAGGAATTCAGCTCCCTGTGCGCCGCCACGAGGTAGACATCCTGCGTATTTACGTCCTTCTTAATGTCGGGCCTGTCCATGTGCTGGGCTATATTATAGTCGATTACTTCTGTCATACGCAGTCCGGCTGATGAGATCGCGCCGTCCCGGTAAGACTCAAGGAACTCCCTGTGCTTCTTCTCCTCCGACGCAAGGAATTTCAATGCGTCCTTGGCAACTGGGTCCTGCACCTTTCCTTCGAGCTTCGTGTAAAAGTCGAAGGCTTCTATCTCCCTCGTGATCGCTTTTTCGATGAGTTCTTTCAGGGTAACGCTTTTCATCTTGAGCTCTCCTTGGTCTGCATCATTAGTTTAAGGGAACCTCTAAAAATCGAATTTCCGAGGTTACCGTGGATTGCAACTTCCGGCATACTCAGGACTCAGCTTTTCCCACGCAGAAGGCGTGCGGGAAAACCTGGTTATTAGAGGCTGCCTTAAATAATCCAAAATAAAGAAAACAGCCGGGCGGGCCTGGGCCCATCCCGGCGTTTTCCAGATTGCCTCAGGCGTTTTTAAACTCCGGCTTCTTGTAAACAATGGCCAGAAGTAAACCAAGAATTAAGAGACCTGCCGCGAGAAGCAGAGCAATCGCTTTAAGATCTTGATGTGCGAATAATAATGGACCCACAATACCGGCGCATGCCCATGCGGTGAGCATGAAACCATAAACCTTGCCGATATAGGTTGGGCCGAAAGAATCGGCTGCGAAGGCCGGCATGGTTGCGAATCCTCCGCCATAGCAAGCAAGAAGATAGCAAGCTGCTACGAGGAAAACCCAATAGCCGTCAATAACTTTATAATATACGAGGAGGTACAGAACAGCCTGGGTCGCAAACATGGTGGCGAACACGGCTTTTCTCCCGATATTATCAGAGATTTTTGCCCAGAAAAGTCTCCCAAGTCCGTTAAAAATAGCAGAAACCGCAACTACAAGTCCTCCTCCATAAGCAAGGGCCTTGGTGAGTTCTTCACCTGTGAGGTTCTTGACAGCATCAAGGGCCTTATACATTTCCTGAGACAGTGGCGAAAGCTGGGAAATAAGGCCCAGACCGGCCGTAACGTTCAGGAAGAGCATTGCCCAGAGCATCCACCACTGGGGCTTCTTCACCGCTTCGCCAAACTGAAGCGACTGCGAAGCAGAAGCAGCGCCAGCAGCAGGGGTGAAACCGGCGGGGAGCCATCCCTGTGGCGGGTTTTTGAAGAGCTGGGCGGCCCCGGTAACAAGCACGAAGAAAATGGCGCCCCATATGTAGAAGGTCATGCCAACGCCGGAGCTAATGGTTTTGATTGTGGCCGCTCCTTCGGGATTTGCGACGGTTTCAACGACTTTAAATGAAGCAATCATCGGGGGAGCGATCTGTCCCATAAAAAAAGCGCCAAGCCCAAAGCCCATAACGGCGAGGCCGGTGACGAGGCCGCGCTTGTCTGGAAACCAGCGGATTAGCGTGGCTATCGGGGTGACATACCCGAAACCATTTCCCAGGGCGGCGATGACGCCGTATCCAAGATACAGAAGCCAGATGTTGCCAAGCTGGTCGGCAAGTCCGGCCACCAGGGTGCCGATACCGAAAAGGATACCGCCAATCGTAGCGACGAACTTGGGGCCCTTTTTGTCAACAAGGGTCCCGCCGAAAGCGGCGGCACAGCCGAGGACCCCCATAAGAATCATGAACGTCACCTGGGTCTCCGTTTCTCCCCATCCATGCGTAGCCATGAGCGGCTTTTTGAATACCGACCATGCGTACACCGTGCCAAGGCACAGTTGCATGACGATGGCGGCTATGGCAATCCACCATCGTTTCCCTTCTAAATTCTCGTTGCTCATAGTTCCTCCAATTGGATTATTCAATCACTTATTGAAATAAGTGCCGGGAACCGGCAGTCCCGTCAATGCGTCATGCCGGTATAATACCGCAAAAGCGACCTGTCGCATTGCGGACATTTGTGCTTTGGATTGCAGTGCTCCGCAAACTCCTTGCGGAAATATTTAAGCATTGTGGTGATAGGCATGATGGGGGATTGCCCCAGGGCGCAGAGGGACGCCTTTTTCATCAGAGCAGCCTTTTCCACCATGGCGTCTATATCGCTTTCCGACGCCCGCCTTTCTGCGAACTTCCTGGCAAGGGCGTGTAGGTGCGAGGTCCCCACACGGCAGGGCACGCACTGGCCGCAGGACTCATGCTCAAAGAAGCTGAGAATCTGGAGCAGAAAATCTACGGCGCAGGTGTCCTCGTCGCAAACGAGGACCACGCCCGACCCCAGGGTCACCCCCTGCTTGATCGGCTGGTCGATGTCAAGCGGCAGGTTTAAAAGGTCTTTGCCGAGAATCCCCCCGGCGCTTCCGCCCACCTGGGCAAACTTGAATTTCTTCCCGCGGGGTATCCCCTTTCCGTGGACATTGATTATTTCCTTAAGGGTAGCCCCCATGGGAAGCTCCACGAGTCCCGTGCGGTTGAGTTTACCAGAGAGGCAATAGAGCTTGGTGCCGGAGCAGTTGGAGGGGCCCACGCTCTTGTACCAGTCCGCCCCCTTCTCGATTATCATCGGCACCGACATCAGCGTCTCAACATTGTTCACATTGGAGGGAAGCATGTTAAAACCCGCGCCGCCGGGGAACGGCGGCTTGAAGCGGGGATATCCGCGCTTTCCTTCCATTGAATTTATGAGCGATGTTTCTTCTCCGCAGACATAGGCCCCGCCCCCTTCCTTGATGAGAATGTCGAAATTGAATTTGGAGCCGAAAATATTCTGCCCCAGAATCCCTTTCTTTCTCGCCTGGTTGATGGCGGCCTGCAGGCGCTCAATGGAGCGGCGGTATTCACCGCGGATGTAAATATAGCCCAGGGAGGCGTCTATGGCGTAGCCGCAAATAGCCATCCCTTCGATGAGGAGATGGGGGTTTTCCTCCATGAGGATGCGGTCTTTGAAGGTGCCGGGCTCTCCCTCGTCGGCATTGCAGATGACATATTTCTGCATGGGCCCTTTTCCAACGAAGGACCATTTCATACCTGCCGGGAAGCCCGCGCCCCCGCGGCCCCGGAGCCCCGAATCCTTGACAATCTCGATGATTTCTCCGGGGCCCATCGAAAGGGTTTTTTTAAGCGCCTCGTATCCGCCCTTTCCGATATAGCTGTCCACCTTAAGCGGGTCCACCACGCCGACATTTTCCAGGAGCCTTTTTACCTGCTTCGTCCCCTCGACCACGCAGGCCCGTCCTTCAACTTCTTTGCCGCAGTCTTCAGAAAGTGAGGGCTTCTTTTTCTTATAGGAGTTGAGAATAGCCGCGATTTTCTTAGGCGTCAGATTGCCGTGAAGGTCATAGTTGACCATCATTGCCGGCGCCACGGAACAGACTCCCAGGCATTCGCATTTCTCCAGGAAGAACATACCGTCCTTCGTGCCTTCGCCAATCCCAATCCCGAGTTGCTTCTGTATGGCATCGAAGACCGTTGTGGAGCCCATTACATGGCAGGGGCCGGATTTGCAGACCCTTATTACGAACTTCGCCCGGGGCTTTGTTTTAAACATCGTGTAAAATCCCACAAAACCGGCGATAAAGCTCTCTGGCAGGTTCATCTCCTCCGCGACGGTTTTGAGGGTCTTCACATCAAGTAAGTTTTTCCCGGAACGGGTCTCCAGGTCCCGGAGAATGAGCATCAGGTGCTCCCTGCCGTTGCCGTGTTTTTCTATGGTTTTTCTGATCGTTTCGATATTCATGGTCCATGCCTCCCGTTTACATGTGTACTTTTTCGATCTTGCACGCGCATACCTTAAACTCAGGTATCTTGCATGTGGGATCGAGGGCGTCGATGGTAAGCTTGTTCGCCGCCGCTTCCACGAAGTGGAACGGGATAAAAGCCACATTCGGCTTGGGGCGAGCCGTGACCTTCGCCTTCAGCCGCACGCTTCCCCGCCGCGTGGATACCGCGACGAGGTCGCCGTCTTCGACATTGTAGTTGCTCGCGTCGTTCTGGTTAAGCTCCACGAAGCCTTCGCTCACCGTCTCATGGAGGACGCGGGAGTTCCGGCTCATCGTCCCCGTATGGAAATGCTCAAGGATACGGCCCGTGGTGAGGATCACCGGATATTCCGGGTCGACCTCCTCCGCCGGGGGCGTGTATTCGATGGCGGTCATGAGGCCAAGACCTCTGCTGAATTTGTCTTTGTGAAGGAATTGCGTCCCCGGATGCTGTTCATTGGGGCATGGCCACTGGATGAGCTCCTTCTCCAGGCGGTCATAGGTTATGCCCGCATAGGAAGGAGTCACGGTGCGCACTTCCTCAAAGATGTCCTTAGCGCATGTATATTCCCAGGAGGCCCCCATGCGGTTGGCAATCTGGGTTATAATCCACCAGTCGTCCTTCGCTTCGCCCGGGAAATCGACGACCCTGTGCATCAACTGGACGCGCCTTTCGGTATTGCTCACGGTCCCTTCCTTTTCGAGGAATGCGGCCCCGGGAAGCACCACATCGGCGTACTGAGCTGTTTCGCTCATCACGATGTCCTGCACCACGACAAAATCGAGTTTTTCAAGGGCCTCGATTACATGGTGCTGGTTAGGATCGGACATGACGGGGTTTTCGCCAAATACGTACAGGGCCTTCACATCGCCCGCGATGGCGCCGTTGAGAGACTCCACGATGGTAAGCCCCGGCTTCATGGAGAGGTCGAAGGCGGGTTTCCAGGCGGCCTTGAACTTGTCTCTCATTTCTTCATTTCCGACAGGCTGATATGCCGGATAGACCGCGTTGAGGGCCCCCATGTCGCATGCTCCCTGGACATTGTTCTGGCCGCGGAGGGGGTTTACGCCCCCGCCGGCAACGCCGATATTGCCTAAAAGCATCTGGAGATTGGCGCAGCTTTTCACGCCGTTGACTCCGGACTTAAACTGGGTTACTCCCATGCAGTAGTACAGCGCCATGGGCTTCGCCCCGGCGAGGATGCGGGCCGCTTTCACGATCAAAGAAGGATCGTCAATACCGCAGATGTCCGCCACAAATTCCGGAGTATATTTTTCGACGACCTTTTTAAATTCGTCAAAACCCTCGCAGCGGCTGGCGACGTAATCCCCGGCATAGAGGTTTTCCTTGATAGCAACATGGGCCAGGCCGTTTAAAATCGCGATGTTTGTTCCCGGCTTTATCTGGAGAAAAACATCGGCGTATTTCGCCATTTCAATCCTCCGGGGATCGATCACAACGAGCTTTTTCCCCCTTGTGATCACTTCTTTTTTTATCATCGACCCGATTACCGGGTGGTTTTCGGTAGTGTTAGAGCCGATGATCAAAAACGCTTCCGAGACGGGTATCTCCCTTATGGAATTTGTCATCGCGCCGGACCCCAGTGTGGCCGCCAGACCGGCGACCGTGGAGCTGTGTCATAATCGTGCGCAGTGATCGACATTGTTGGTTCCGATCACCGCGCGCATGAATTTTTGCATGAGGTAGTTTTCCTCATTGGTGCATTTAGCCGAGGAAAAGGCCATGATGGAGTCGGGACCGCTCTTCTTTCGTATGTCAGAAAACCTGGAGGACACCAGGTCAAGGGCCTCGTCCCAGGAGGTTTCTTCAAACTTGCCGTTTTTCTTGACAAGAGGTTTGGTAAGCCTTTTGTCGCTCTGGACGAAATCGAAGCCGAAACGGCCCTTTACGCAGAGATGGCCTTCATTGGGGCCGTCCTCATTGCCCAGCGCCTTGACAAGCAGGCCCTCTTTGTTGGTATAAAAATCAATTTTACATCCGACCCCGCAGTATATGCATATACTGGATTCCTTCTTCAGTTCCCAGGCCTGCCCCCTGCCCAGAACAGTCTGGAAAGAGAGGGCCCCGGTGGGACAGAGCTGTACGCAGGTCCCGCACATCACACAACTGGAATCTCCAATTCTGTCGTACATATCGGAGGTGAGATTGGCGTTAGAGCCTCTTCCCGTGAAGTTCCACACTCCAAGCATCTGGATTTCACTGCAGGCTTTCACGCAGCGGCCGCAGAGTATGCAGCGGTTTTCATTTCTCCTGAGCCCCTTGCTTGACACCGTGTCGACGACGCGCTCGTGGCGTGGAAATTCCCCGGAAGGTTCAGGAACATTGTAGCGGTGACAGAGCTTCTGCAGCTTGCAATCTCCATTGGCCTCGCAGTACAGGCAATTGTGGCACCCCTCTGCAAGAAGCATTTCGAGAAGTCCGCGCCGGAGATTGGTGATTTCCTCATCATCCGTTACCACCTTCATTCCTTCCGTGGCGGGCTCGGTGCAGGAAGTTTTTAGCGCGGCATCGTTAACGCGGACAAGGCAGAGTCTGCATGCCCCGGTTTTGCTGATCCGGGGATGATAGCAGAGCGTGGGAATATCGACCTTATTGTCCCGGGCTATTTCAAGAATAGTCTGGCCCTTTCGGCCCTTCACCGGAACGCCATCGATAGTTAACTGGATTTGATCCATGTTTAACTCCTGTGTGTTTTTATATTTAACGGCCCATCCGTGGCATCATGGCGGATGAGCCGGTCCGACTGCATCTTTCACGGGTCATAACAGAAGACGTCCTTAGCGGCCCGTAATCCGATAGAGGGAGGTAAAAAGCCTCCCCGTATAATCGGAGACGCTTTCTATATTCCCAGCGACTTTTTAATGGTGGAAATAAGCTGCTCCGGATTAACGGGCTTTTGGAAAACGCCGTTAAACCCCAGCTTGTCGATCTCGATATTGGTGGCCGTGGCATCACCAATACTGCTTAAGAGAAATATCGGAGCGCTGAAGCTTTTGTTTTTCTTCAGCTCTTCCGCTACTTTTGAACCGGCGTCGATTCTTTCCATCATCATGTCGCAGAGAATAAGGTCGGGCTTGGCCGAAAGCGCCACGTCAATTCCTTCCTGGCCGCTCATAGCCGTTGCGACGGCAAAGCCGCTGCTTTCCAGGATCACCTTGATGGAATCGATGATATCCGGATCATCATCGATTACTAAAACCGTTTTTTTGTTAGCCATAGTGTTTCTCCTGTTTTTTCCTATATTTCAAATTTTCTTGCTGATTGCCGCATGTGATAGAGTCTCCTCTGAAGGTTCAAGGAGCAATCCTTTTAAAAAGTCATATGCCTTTGAGAAGTTGCGCGACGCTCGCGGAGAAAGACCTTCAGCAAAGTCAAATTCATAACCTCTTACTGCTAGAACGAACGCATCCGGACATCCGCCATACAGCTCCTGACACAGAGACAGGACGGAATTCGGAAGCATGGAATGTGTCGTAAAGGTAATATCATGAGACGGCTGAATTTTCATAAATTCAAAAGGCTCAACCGCATCCAGGGAAGCGTCGATGAAAATCACTGCGTCAAATTCGGCAATTCTTAAGGAATCCTCGACATTGAGCTGATAATTGTAATCGGCCTGTATGTTAGGACACTCCTTTTCTATTATCATCGCCAATTCTACACCGACTCCATCGTCCTGTCTCCCGGGATTACCATAACCGTATACGAGCACCTTATAGGCACCAGACGTCATTACCTCGTTTTCTTTCCCAGAACATTTCCCGAGGAATCCACCATGGTTATTTCAAGAGGCATCTGGCCCAGGGCATGGGTAGCGCAGCTCAGGCATGGGTCATAGGCCCTTATGGCCATTTCCACACGGTTCATCATGCCCTCAGATATTTCTTTTTTGCCATTGAACACTTTGTTGGCCACATAGTTTACCGCACGGTTCATCGGCTCATTATTGTTCGTGGTGGAAACGATAAGGTTAGCCATGACAATCTTGTCTTCATCGTCTATCCTGTAGTGGTGGAAGAGGGTCCCACGGGGGGCTTCAATGAGGCCAACGCCTTCTTTCGCTTTTGGGCCCTTTGTTACAAGTTCGCCCTTCATAAGATCGGGATCGTTGAGAAGTTCTTTCATTACCTCCGCTGCGTGCAAGAGTTCTATCAGCCTGGCGTAGTGCATGTGCATTGACATGTGGTTGGGCTTGCCCTTGGTATACGCCTTGTAGTTTTCGAATTCTTTCTGGGCCAGGGGAGTAGGAATGAAGTCGGCCGTGTTGAGTCGCGCTAAGGGCCCCACTGTGTACCAGCCGTCTTTCTTCCCGATGGATAAAAGGTAAGGAAACTTCATGTAGCTCCAGGTTTTTACTTCCTCGCCAATATATTTCAAATAATCCTGGTAATCCACATCGTTGAGTATCTTTTTGCCTTCACTGTCGACAGCCCTTAAAACGCCATGATACAAATCCATGGCCCCATCTTTGCGAACAAGACTAAGGTGGTTCGAGGGAAACACCGCGAAATTATCGAGCATTTCGGCGTTTTTCGCATGGTAACCTTTAAAGAAATCCAGCGCCCCCAGAGACCACTCGATCATTTTGTCAATATTGAGGGGGTCTTTACCTTTGAGAAACTCGTCTTTTTCTTCCGGGGTAAGGTGCTTATTAATTCCTCCGGGGATCGCTCCGGTCCCGTGGATTTTTTTACCGGCCGTGGCCCGGATGATCTCCTGGCCGAACTTACGCATCATTACGCCCTGGACCGCAAGGTCCTTATGCTCAAGGGCCACACCGATAACATTGCGTATCGCGGGGTCGGCATCCGCACCGAAAAGAAGGTCAGGCGATACCAGATGGAAGAAATGGAGCGCGTGGGATTGAAAAATCTGCCCGTGATGCATGAGGCGCCGCATCTTTTCGCCGGTGGGGGTAAGGCCTTCACCGGTACCGGCGCCGACAATGACGTCGACAGCCTTGGCTGCTGCAAGATGATGGCTCACAGGACAAATACCGCAAAGGCGCTGGACTAAAACAGGCATCTCCCAGTAGGGCCTACCCTGGGCAAACCTCTCGAATCCCCTGAATTCAACGATATGCAGTCTTGACCGGGCTACATTATTGTTGTCATCCATTTGAATAGTGACTTTTCCGTGTCCTTCGACTCTTGTTACGGGTTCTATCGTAATTTTACGTGGCATGGTTTTCTCCAATTCATAATTCATGCTTTTTAATCGAATTTAAAGGCTTCGTAAGGAAGGGTAAGTTCTTTACCCGTTACGAGAGCAACAAGGGCTTCCCAGATGAGATCGGCCCTTGGAGGGCATCCCGGCAGGAAATAGTCGATCTTAACTATTTCGTGGCAGGGGTACACTTTGTCCAATATCATCGGAAGTTCATCATCGTTTGGTATGATATTGTCGTCCACTGTAGGGCCATTCAGGTATGCCTCCTCAAGGCATTCCCGTACGGGAATGCCGTTTCGCATTGCCGGGAGACCGCCCATAATTGCGCATTCACCGAGGGAAATTAAAATTTTACAGTGCTTTCGGAACTCACGGAGGTTTTCTACATTTTCACTGTTGCAGCACCCGCCTTCAATAATGCCGATATCGCACATTTTCGTAAACTTCTTGATATCATCAACGGGTGACTTGTTAAACTCGACGAGTTCTATTAATTGAAGTATTCTATCGTCAATGTCCAAAAAGGACATGTGGCATCCGAAACATCCTGCAAGAGATGCAGTTGCAACTACCGGTTTGCTCATCTTATTTTTCTCCTTATAGTAAAGTCTTAAAATGGATGCGCGTTTCAGCGTCCCGGGTTATTATTCAATGTCACTTCCGATCTGGGCCGAATCGAATTTTCGTGAACCGATCGGCACCTTGAATCCCGCTTCTTTTCTGAGAATTGCGCCAACTGGACACATGTCCATGGCTTTCTGAGCCTGTTCGTCGGTAAGAGCGGCTGCAAGCTCTTCGTCCACGCTAATCATGGCCTTCCCCCCCCTCTTCACGAGGCCGAAAATCTTTTTCCCGTCGGGAGCTAAGACACCCCTGGCGCAGCGGAGGCATTGGATGCAGCGGTTTCCATCGATATATATTTTTGGGGTCTTCGCGTTAATGGGACGAACGGGGAAGAGATAAGGGAAACGCGGGACCATCATCCTGTATCGATATCCCATGGCCTGGAGCTCGCAATTGCCGCTCTTTTCACATGTGGGGCACATATGATTGCCTTCAACAAAGAGCATTTCCACTATGGCTTTCCGGATCTCCTCGAGCTCGGGAGTGTTGCTTTCTATTACCATTCCTTCGCCCACGGGGGTTGTACAGGCCGCCATATTTCTGCCTCCCACCTTAACGGTGCAAATTCTGCATGTCCCGGCAGGCTTTAGGCCGTCGTAGTGGCACAGTGTGGGAATGTAAATTCCATTGGCCTTCGCGGCTTCTACTATGGTCTGACCGCTCTTGGCCTTGCACTCTTTTCCGTCTATTTTTATCGTAATCTCTTTCATCTCAGTGTTCCTCTGCGTGTGGTTTTCTCCCCGCGGCTTCGCATGAATCTTTTACGGCCGCAGCAAAATCAAATTCGGTGATAAAATCCAGGTCTTTGTTGATTTTTGAGTCGTAGATTTCACGGAAATTTTGCAGGGTTGTGAGGATCGGGTTGGGCGACGTCTGGCCCAGGCCGCATCGACTGCCGGCCTTGACGATTTTACACCACGACTCGATCTCTTCGAGGTCGCTCTTCGTCCCCTTGCCATTCATGATCTTCTCCAGTTTTTTCAAAAGAAGAACATTGCCAGCGCGGCAGGGAACGCACCATCCGCATGATTCTTCAACGAAAAACTCCATGAAATTGTGCACAACATCGAGGATATTCCTGTCGGGCCCGATTATGATTACCGAGCCTCCAGTCGCCAGGTCATCATAACAAATACGGCGTCCAAAGTCTTTTTTCCCGATGCATGAGCCGGAGGGTCCGCCAACCTGTACGGCGACAGCAGTTCTGCCTTCACATTCTTCGAGAAGGGTTTTGACCGTTGTGCCGAATTCAACTTCATATATGCCGGGTTTTTTGCAATCACCGGAGACGCTCAGGAGCTTGGTTCCTGCGGATTGGGCCGTCCCCATTTTTTTATACCAGGCACCCCCTTCCAAGACAATTTTTACCGCCGAACAAAATGTTTCAACATTGTTGACCGTTGTTGGATAACCGAGGTATCCGTACTGTACTGGAAAGGGAGGCCTGTTCCGAGGTTCTCCACGCTTCCCTTCCGCCGATTCTATGAGGGCCGATTCCTCGCCGCAGATGTAGGCGCCAGCTCCGAGCTTGATTTTTATGTCAAAAGAAGCAAGGACGCCTTTCTTTTTCAGGTCGGAAAGAACATTCTCAAGATAAGCTTTCAGATATGCGTACTCCGCGCGGAGGTAGAGGATCCCCTCCTTCGCCCCCACAGCAAAACCCGCAATGGCCATGCCCTCAAAAAGCATATGAGGTATTTCCGTTAGGATGACCCTGTCCTTGAAGGTCCCGGGTTCGCCCTCGTCAGCATTGCACACCACATAATGCTTTGCCCCTTCGGCCTTTCGACAGAATTCCCACTTCATTCCAGTTGGAAAACCTGCGCCGCCGCGGCCCCGGAGGTTGGAAATCTTCATCTCTTCGATTACTTGTTCGGGAGTCATTGAGGCCGCCTTTTTGATGGCAGAGCCGGTTTCGTAAGGGCTAAAAACTACCTGCCCTTTCTTCTGTATATTGTTATTTACCATTGATTTCACGAGTTCCGACTGGTTGAGGCCGTCTCCATATTGTTTGACAAGATCCCTGACATCTTTGCCGGACTTCATACCGCTTACAATGTCCCTCACCTTTTCGGCCGTTAGACTGGTAAAAACGGTGCCGTTTATTATGGCAGCAGGCTCCTGGTCGTTCATACCAATGCAGGACGTTGTAAAAAGGCCAATCGTGCCGTCCGGAGTGGTCTGCCCGAAACTGCAACCGACCTCCTTTTCGAAGGCTTTCTGGATTTCAGAATATCCCATCATATACGCCACGGCGCTGTTATTGAGATACACTGAATACTTGCCTACAGGGGTTTTTGAGAAAAAGTGATAGAAAGTTACGACTCCATCAACTTCCACTTTTGAAAGGCCCATCTCTTTTGCAATCTGTAGAACAGACTCCTCAGAGACGCACCCCAAATCCGACTGGACATCCCTGATTATATCAAGGAGTCGGGTTTTATCTTTGCCGTGCTTTTCAACGATTCCTTTAATACTTCCCATTGTGCCCTCTTTAATAATGATTGAGTAGAAGGAACCTATAAAATAATTATTTTCCAGGTTCCCAAATATTATAACCGGCAAAAACATCTATTGTGTTTTTCCACCAGCCAGCGGCGGGCAGAAAACACAATAATTTTTATTTGCCAGTGTAAAATCGGAATGAAAAGCAGCATTCCAATCAATCTGTTAAGTTTTGAGAGAGTGGTTTTTTTATCAACCAAAAAACGCCGCGGAGGACATTTTTTAGGAGGGTATAGAAACACGTATCCCTACACCCCCAGAGGAAAGGTGTACAGCAAAAAAACAACATTACTATTATTATGTCATTTAATTTTTAGGAACCTCAAAAATTTGATTTTTCGGATTCCCGTAAATTTTAACTACTGGCAGACTCAGCACTTATGTTTCCCGCCCGCCGTAGGCGTGCGGGAAACCAAACAGAGCTCGCCTTTAGTCAAATACATCGCCTCCTCAGGCCTCTCCGGGCAGGGAAAAGGAAAACTTCACCCACTTCCCCGGTTCCGAATCGACCCATATCTTTCCGCCATGCTTTTCGATTATTTTTTTGCACATGTAAAGTCCAAGGCCGGAGCCCTTGACGCCCTCGGTCCCCTTCTGCTTGAGCCGGCTGAATTTTCGGAATAGTTTATTTTCAATGTCTTCCTGGGATATTCCCACTCCTTCGTTACGAATTGAGAAGGTATACGCGGTTCCCGATTTTTCAAGGGCAATGTCGATGGGGGTCTCGGGGGAACCGTACTTTATTGCATTGTTTACGAGGTTGGTTATCACGATCTTCAACAGGTTTGGGTCGCCCTGAATGGCCGGCTTCTCGGCGAAGTTGGTCCTGATTTCCATCTTTTTCATATTGTTCATGTTCTCCGGCACCTGTATCACCGGCAATACCACATCGTCCACGAGGTTGATCTTTTCCTGGAAAGACGCGAGCCCGTCCATTTCCATCTTAGATAGGTCCAGGTAATTCCTGATTATATCCTCCAGATAACTGCAGTTTCGGAGGATCGACTCCACTATCTTCTGCTGTTCCGGATCCAGATTGCCGAAATATCCTCGGTGGAGGGTCTCCGCAGTGGTGTGAATCACGGAAGTTGGGCTTTTAAGCTCATGGGAGACGATCGCCATGAGGTCCAGCATCCTTGAGTCCGAACTCTTCTCACGGGACGCCAGGGCGTTTTTCACCACCTCCCTTAGCTCGTCCGGAGTGAAGGGCTTCGGCACATAATCGAAGGCCCCAAGCTTCAAAGCCTCCCGGGCCGATTCCACAGTGGCAAAACCCGTAAACATGACCACTGTGGTGTCGGGATGGTCTGCCTTTATCTTTTTAATCACCTCAATGCCGTTGATCCCGGGCATCATCAAGTCGGTGATGACAAGGTCGTAGGGGTCTTTCTCGATCATCGCCAGGGCGGACTCGCCGGAATAGACGTACTCGATTTCATAATCGTTTTTCTGGAGCGTCCTGATGGTGCTTTTTATGACGATATCCTCATCGTCGACTACAAGTATTCTGGCTTTCTTTTCCATAGTATCGCTCTCTGTTTGGTATAATTCCCCGCCTTCACGCTTCCGGCAGGGTGATGATGAACGTAGTCCCCTCACCGAGCTTGCTACGAATGTCGAGTTGCCCGTTGTGCCGATTCACAATTCCGAAGGTCACAGCAAGTCCCAGGCCCGTGCCCTTTCCAATCTCCTTGGTGGTGAAGAATGGGTCGAATACTTTCCCTATGTTTTCCTCGCTGATGCCCACCCCCGTATCGGAGACTTCGATGGTCACTGTGCCGGGCTCCTTTTTGTATCTTGTGGTAATCGAAAGAACCCCCCCCCGGGGCATAGCATCGGCGCCGTTGATTGCAAGATTGTTTATAACGGACCTCATCTGCGTCACATCGAGGCTTATGGGCGGCATCTCAGGATCAAGGTCAGTAAGTATTTGTACATTCTGGAAATGCGCAAGTTTCTCAAGCATTGAGAGTGAATCCATTATTACATCATTGATGTTCGCCGGTTGCTTTTCCAGCTTCGTTTCCCTGGCAAAGTCGAGGATGCCCTTCACTATCTTCCGGCACCGAAGAGTTTCGTTGACAATAATCTGAAGGTCCTCGCCGTAATCGGTGCCCTGGAGGTCCTCCAGAAGGAGGCTTGAGTAGGTGAGTATCCCCGTGAGGGGATTGTTTATCTCGTGGGCGATTCCCGAGGCCATGCGCCCCAGGGAGGCAAGCTTCGCCGATTTCACAATCTGCTTTTCCGTGCGCTCCTTCAACTGGCGGTCCCTCTCGTGGATGGCGTCCACCATGTTGTTGAACACACTGCCTAAATACCCCATCTCATCATGGGTGTCGACCAGTATCTTTTGATAATTCCCGTGGATGATTTCCCGGGATGCCGCGATGAGCTTCTCGGCGGGCCTGGTGACGCTGTTTACGATGTACACCGAAACCAAGATTGCCATGATCGAGGTGACGACGATGATGATCAGGTAATAGAGGGTGGTGTTTCTCAGGATTCTGCTGTATTTTTCTTCGAGGATCCCAACATAGAGTATCCCTATCGCCCTGTTGTCTATATCCAGGAGCGGCCCATAGGCGGAGAGGTACCATTTGTTCACCACGAAGGCCTTATCGAGCCAGGTTTTTCCTTTCTCGTACACTTCTCGGTACACCTCTTCGGAAACCCGGGTCCCCACGGCCCGCATACCGTCCTGGCGCCTCACATTCGTGGATACCCGGATATCGTCCAAAAATATCGTGGCAGTGCCGAGGTCCGATCCGTCGATTTTTTCGTCCTTGAAAACTAGATTTCTGAACTTATCCACCAGGTCGAAGCTGTTATTTATGAGCTTCGCTCCATAAATAACACCGATGAGACGGCCATTGTGAATAACCGGGGCCGCCGCCTTCAGCACAAGCCCCCTTTCTTCAATTTTTTTCCCAGTCTTTCGCGCTCTGGGGGTTTCGAGTACCAGGATGACGGCGCGGTCCGCAAGTTCACGGCCCTCTTTTAAAAGCTCATCACGAGATATGATGTCCGTTCCGTAGCAGGGTTTTTTTGTATCGAGTACGTGCTTTACGTATTTATCGAGGCTCCTGTCATCGCCGAACGAATTGAAGTCGCCGGACCTTACAATGACTTTCCCCCGCGCGTCCATCACGGTGAGAATGTCGAACTCGACTTCCCGTTTTACTTCCCTTAGCTTCTCAGAGATCGTCCTGCGATTGTTGTTCACGATGGCCGACCGCAGGGTTTCCAGATAGGAAAGGTATTCGAGGAACCTCATTTTGAAATGAATACGCTCGTTGAAAAAATACTTGATCGTGTTAAGGTTCATCTGGACATCGTCGTAAGCCTGGCCAATGACGTTGTCATTGATGATCTTTATGCCGATGGATATGGACGCCACGCCGATTATCAAAACCACGGCGAGGAAACTCAGGATGAGCTTTGTCCTAATGAGCAATCTGATCTTCATTCGTAGGCCCGGAAGAACGTTATTCCGGCCCGGGCCGGAATAACATTTGTCCTGTATCTTTCATCCAATTCAACAGTCAGGTTTTCCCGACCGCCTCTGGTGGGCGGGAAAACCTGACTGTTAGATATTGCCCATACTTTTTCAAGCAATTTATAAGGAGTCTTTAATCCTCACAAGAAGCTCATCTATCTTTACAGGCTTTGTAATGAAGTCCTTAATGCCCGGCAGAAAACTGTCCTTGTCCCCGAGGGAAAACCTGGAATTCGTCACCTGGTTGATCGCCGTCAGCATAATTATCGGGATATCCTTGAAATCCTTATAGAGGGACGCTGGCCTCTCGCTCCGAATCTGGTAAGCTATTTCGAACCCCGCGGTGTCAGTCTCCATCATGACGTCCAGAATAATTAAATCCGGGGAGGTTTCCCTGAGCTTCTTCAATCCTTCCGCGCCGCTGTAAGCGCAGACGACCTCGTATCCGTTGTACTTCAATGCCGCTTCCAGGGTCTGGACGAGGTCGGTGTCGTCGTCCACTATGAGTATTTTCTTTGCCATTGATAAGCTCCTGCGAGTCAGTCGTTAAGCAGTTGATATATTACGTTGCGGTCTTCCCAGGCCTTGTTCATCTGATACATGTCAATGGGAAATTCCACCTGCTTCATCTCCATCGGCGACGCTTTTTTGTCCACCAGCCCAAGCGCCAGGGCCACGCCGTAGATGATCGCCTCTGGCCTCGGGGGGCACCCGGGTATGAAGTAGTTCACCTTCACCGCCTTTTCCGCGCCTCCGGACACATTGTAGGTGTCGAACCAGCTCCCTCCCCCCGTGGCGCAGGAACCGATGCCGAAAACAAGCTTTGGCGCTGGCATGGCGTCGTAGGCTTTCCGCACCAAATGGAGCGTGGGCCTCGTGACTCCCCCGGAAAGGAGCATCACGTCAGCATGCCTGGGAGATGCGACGAGCTTAATACCGAAACGTTCTACGTCGTAGTACGGCGTGAGGACGTTTAAAATCTCGATGTCACAGCCGTTGCAGGAACCCGAGTTGCAGTGATACACCCAGAGAGATCTCGGAAAAAATTTCTTCGCTATGTTCGACAACATGTCTAAGCCTCCACCTTGGTAGGTCTCTTGTATTCGTCGGACTTCTTGAGCATTTTCTCGTCGAACTGTTCGGTGGTTTTCCTGATAAAGGCCCTCTGCTCAAGGTTGTCGTAGCGGTAGCCCTTCATGTCCAAACGCTCAATCAGGTTCGTGTTTTCCATATCGTAACAGCGCCCGCACCGCTTGCACGTGAGCATAAAAAGCTCCAGCCTTTCCGTAAGGTCTTCCCTGTTGTCCGTCGCAAGTTCGAAGCGCTCGGTCATGGTAATGGCCTTCTCCGGACAAATGTCGGCGCATTTTCCACAGTAAGTGCAGCGGGAAGCGTCATAGAGCATCACCCTGAGTTCCTGGCACAGGTCCCGGACCAGTATGGTCCTGGCCGAGCAGTGGTCGGAACAGGCGCCGCAGCCCACACACTTGTGATGGTCCCAGTGGGGAGCGCCACGGAAATTTTTCGGCACCGGTCGTGGTTCAAAGGGATACTTCAGGGTGACTACGCCGGGCTTCAGGACCAGTAATACCTGTTTAATTTTGCTCGTTAACCACACGGCAGTTCTCCTTGTTCTTTTTCGGGGAGACGGTATCGATCGCCTCCGGTCATATTCCGTACACCGACAGCCCCACGGCGCAGAGGGCCATAAAAATAAGCGCCGTGTAATATCTCACCGCCTGGTCAATCCTGAGCCTCGGGTTGGTCGAGGCCAGAAGGGATATCAGAACGAAAACCAGGGCCACTATCGCCAGTTGTATGACGACGGTCAGGGCATAGAATTCGGTCCGTGCCACCGGCACGAAGACCATGGCGAAAAGGGCCGCGTAGAACATCTGCTTCAGCATCAGGTAATACTTGAAGAGGGCGTAATTGGGCCCGCTGTACTCAATAAAAGGCCCTTCAAGTATCTCTATTTCCGCCTCTGTTATGTCGAAGGGCTGGCGCGCCACAAAGGCCTGGAGCGCCATGAGATACACCGCCAGCATCAGCACTACCGACCAGCCGTATCCTCCGGCAGTGATGCCGGCAATAGATGCTCCGATTCCCAAAGACTTTACCTTAAGCGCCCCAATTATCAAGGTCATGGCAAGTACAGGTTCAACCATGATCATGGTGATCATCTCCCGGCTGGCGCCCATGGATGCAAAGGTGTTCTTGCTTGAAAGCGCACCAAGCATCACTGACACCCCTCCCATGGTGAGGAGATATATCACCGTAATAATGTCGGCATAACCTCCCAGAAACCCCTCTTGGAAACCGAAGGGCACGAAGGCTATTACCGAAACGATCGAGGCGAAAGCTATCATGGGAGCTAACCGGAAAGCGGCGTTTCCGTCGGCGCTCATGTTTTCTTTACCTAAAAGCTTCAAAAGGTCATAATAGGGCTGTAAGAGCGGCGGACCCTGGCGGGACTGGACCTTGGCGATAATCTTCCTTATCATCCCTTCGAAAAGCGGGGCCAGGGCCAGGAAGAGCAACACGTTTATGATCATGTACAGTATTTTCATGGTTCTTCCGCTCCTTGGTTATCGTTTTCTCGACATCTTCTCAAGCTCGCCGCTGCCTATCACACTGGCCTTTCCGGACCTCATGTCCACCACCTCGACCCGGTCCGTGCATGAGAAGCAGGGGTCGATGCTTCCGACAATAATGGGGAAGTCGGCAAATTGATTGTTCATCAACATTGCGGGGACCCCCTGGAGGTTCGGATACGTGGGGGCGCGGACGCGCCAGCGCTCCGCCCTGTTCTCCTCTCCGGTAATCACATAGTGCACGGCCTCCCCGCGCGGCGCCTCCACCTGTGTGATGGCGTGCTTCATGGGAGGTATGGGATCGTGGAACTCGTAGAGGACGGGGCCGCCGGGCATCTTTTCCACCGCCTGACGGATTATTTTCACCGCCTCGTAAATCTCGAGAATGCGCACCAGGACAGTCCCCCACACGTCCATTGTATCCACTACGGGAACGTCAAATTTCATTTCATCGTAGGCGGCATAGGGGTGGTCCCTTCGGGCGTCGATGTCCACGTTCCGGGCCCGGGCAACGGGCCCCACGAGGCTCCAATTCACCACCTGCTCCCTGGTTAGGGCCCCCACTCCCTTCGTCCTTTTATGGACCGCTGTATCACCGGCAATCGCCCGGTGGATCGTCATCGTTTCCTTCTCTATGTTGGCGACAACTTTCAGCAGATCGTCGCAGAGCTCCGGCGTCAAGTCCCGGCGCACCCCTCCGATGACGATCATTCCGTAGGTCTTGCGGTTTCCGGTTATCTTCTCCGCGAGCCACATCACCTGTTCCCGGACCCGCCAGGCCTGCATGAAAACCGTGTCAAATCCGATCAGGTGGCCGGCAACCCCCAGCCACAGGAGGTGGGAATGTATCCTTTCAATTTCCAGCATGATGGTCCGGATGAAGTCGGCCCGGCGCGGTATCTTAATTCCCGCCGCAAGCTCGACAACCTGCGAGTATGCCGTGGCATGGACGGAGCCGCAGATCCCGCAGATGCGCTCGGCGATGAAGGGGACCTCGTTGTAGCTCACCTGGGTGGTACAGAGTTTCTCTATCCCCCGGTGAGTCATGAAACCCCTGTAATCGCATCCCTTTATTGTTTCGCCGTCGACGAAGACCGCAAAATGCGCAGGTTCGTGGAGGCTCGGATGGAAGGGCCCAACGGGGACCACGGAGCATCCGGGAGGACATTCATCGAGCTGATACGCCACGTCTTCCGCCGCGGGCGGGACCAGATTGTACGGAACTTCCTTCCGCAGGGGATGAATTCCTTCCGGCCAGTCATCGGCGAGTATGAGGCGCTTGGGCTTCGGGTGGCCGGTAAATTTCATCCCCAGAAGGTCTATGTATTCCCGTTCGGACCATCCAGCGTTGGGTATGTCCGGAGTGATGGAATCAAAGACCGGGTTGTCCGCCGGGGCAGCGGTTTTCACCATCACCTTGAAATGGTCGGCGTCGAAGGAGAAGGTGTGTATAAGTCCCAGGGTGCCGCTTCGGTCGCCGTCGTCATGGCCCACGCTCACCAGGTAACGCCCCCCCTCGCTTATGATATCGTTGCAAATTGGCCGGACGACGTCTTTCCTGATATCGAGGAAGAGCTGGGTGTCCCCGTAAAGGGTCTCGGAACCGGCGATGTCCTTTTTATACTTTTCGTTCAGCCTGTTCTTTATGCTTTCTAACGTTGGCATACATCACCTCGTAAAAATAGATATCTGTCACTCCTCGACATTTCCGCCGGTCCACCTCAGGGCGTTTTTCAGCGCGGAAAACATGCTCCGGTTCTTGTAACGGGTCGTGTCGTGAAGGTCCTGGTATCCTCCGAGCCACGCCGGGGCGGTCCTCTCCGTTGATCCCGCGGACTTCCTGAACAGCCAGGCCAGGAGAAGCGCCACGGCCACCACGACGAGGATTACGGCCGGAGTCGCCATGGCGGAAGCCACCGCACCGGCGCCGGGGGCCCATACGCTGATTCCCATCGAAGAGTTACCAATGCTGTTGAAAATCCCCGGGTCGGAGAAGGAAGAATGGAACGCCGATCCCGCGGATTTCGCAAATACGCCAATTATCGTCTCATAGTAGAAAAAGGGCAGGAGCCCCTGGGCCAGACAGAGGGCCGCCAGGACAAGCTTGGGTAGGAGCATGCCGGCGGTGACTTCTTTCACTTCTTTTTTAACGCTCCACTCGGAACCGGTGGATGTAAAGGTCATTCCGAAAAACTTCACATAGCAGGCAAGGGTAACGGCGCTTGTAAAGAGCGCCACGATCCCGAAAATCGCCAGGAAAAGATACGAACTTCCCGCTATGATGGAGGCGGAAATAATGGACCACTTGCTCGCAAAGCCGCTGAAAGGCGGCACGCCGGAGATCGACAGGGCCGCAATACCCGCCACGAGGGCGCTTGCGGGCATGAGCTTCATGAGCCCCCCAAGCCTGTTCAGGTCCTTTGTGCCCGTGGCGTACAGAACACTGCCGCTCGTGAGAAAAAGTAGCCCCTTGAAGACCGCGTGGTTCAGCACATGGTAAGCCGCCCCTATGATCGTCACCAGGGCCAGGAATTTGAGGAAGTCGCTGCCGGCATTGAACATGAAAAGGCCGGCTCCGGTTGCGAATACTATGTAGCCGATCTGTCCGATTGAACTGTACGCCAGGAGCCGTTTGGAATCGTTCTGCTTCATCGACTGGACGGTCCCTATGAACAGCGTTACCACGCCAAGGGCGGCGATGATAATACCCCACAGAGGCCAGTTCATGCGAAAGTGTTCGGCATGGGGCGTCATCCAGAAGAAGGAACGAAGGATCCCATAGACCCCTGTTTTGATCATAACCCCGCTTAAGAGCGCGCTGATCGGCGAAGGGGCGACTGAGTGGGCGTCAGGCAACCAGAGCTGGCCTAAAGGGAAGATACCCGCTTTGAATCCGAAACCCAGAAGGATTAAACCAAATACCGCATAAACCGCCGCGGGCGATGTGGCGCCCATGTTGTTCGCGATGGAGTGGAGCGAATCACCAAAAGCGGCGTTACGAACGAAGAAGGGGGCGATGAAGATGATGAGCCAGGCGAGCTCCATTAGGACCAGATACTTGTTGGCCCCTTTCACCGTCTTTTCATCGTTTTTCTCGAACTTTATAAGAAAGTACGAAGCCACGGTCATAAGCTGCCAGGAAATGGTGAACCCCAGGGAGAGGTCGTCCACGGTGACGATCCCGATCATCCCGAGTATGAACACCGGGAAGTTCAGGTAATATCCACCCAGAGCGTACTCTCCGTAGTGTTCCATGTAATCGATGGAATAAAACGCGCTCATCATGGCCATGAAGGCGATGATCGCCATGAAGAATGCCGAGAGACCGTCCACCAGGAAGTACACGTTGAAAAAACCGAAGTTCACCAGACGTGATACCTGTGGCTGGGCTTGGAAAATCAGAATGTAGCAGAGGTGGAGAACGATAACGCCCGCCGCAGCCGTGAAGCCGAAATTGAGCCATCCCGCCAGTCGGCGCTTTGAGGAAACCAGAGGTACGATGACGGCGGAAGCAGCGAGGAGCGCCATTGCCGTAAAAAGGCTCCCATAGATGTCAGCATTCATACGCATACTCCTTTTGATAGTGGTTCACGCAATTAGTAATGAAGTCGATGATGATGTCGGCGCTCTTTTTCACCGCCGCTCCCATTCCATCGCCAAAATCGATGTTGGCGGGAACGATGCCAAGAAGGTAGACCTCCTTGCCGCTTCTCTCAATGATGTCCACGGCCAGAGACAGGGAGAGCTTGTGGGTCGAATAGTTTACCGCAGTTCCGGCGATATCGCCGTATGGCCCGAAGATGAGGGACCCCGCTTCATGGGGCGCCTCCACGGCATCGACCAGGAGGACGCTGGGACAGTCGAACCCGGCGATAGTGAAAGCGTAACCCTCGATGATGTCCTCGGCATTGATGACGGATCCCCCGGGTCCGGGGACCATGCCTGCAAGGGCCCGGGCGATATAGGTCCCCACCCCGTCGTCGGACCGGAACTCGTTCCCCAGCCCCACGATGCAGGTCCCTCCGGCGATGATCCGCCTTATTTCCTCGAAAGCTCCCATCAGATCTGCTCTCCCAGGGTCTTAATCTGCCGGTACGTGTACACCGGCCCGTCCGTGCAGACAAGGGTACGGCCGATGGCGCAGTGCTGGCACTTGCCGATGCCGCATTTCATGTGGCGCTCAAGCGTCGATATGATGCAATCGTCGGAAAGCCCCTGCTCCATGAGGACATTGATGACGGAGTTGAACATCACCGGTGGGCCGCATACGAAAGCCACGGTATTATCCACGGGGACATTCGCTTTGGGAATCAAATTGTGGACGAACCCCGTTTCCCCGGTCCATCCCGGCGCGGGGCTGTCGATGGTGATGTAGGTTTCGAAGCCGTCGATTTTCAGCCATTCGTCAATATTGTACTGGTACATAAGGTCTTTTGGGGAACGGGCACCGTAGATCAGGATAATCCGGCCAAAATCTTTCCGGTTCTGGAGCACATGGACTATCGACGAGCGCAGGGGAATAAGGCCGATCCCGCCGGCGACATAGACGACGTTCTTCCCCTTGATGTCCTCGAAGGGGAAACCGTTCCCGAATGGGCCACGGATGCCGACTTTATCGCCCACCTGGAGGGCATGGAGGGCCCGCGTCACCTTCCCCACCTGCCTGACCGAAATGTGGAAACGGTCGTTTTCCGGGCTCGGCGGAAGCGATACGGCGAACTCCCCGGCGCCGAATACCGTACACATTATGAACTGGCCGGACCTTATGCGGAACTTCTCGCGCACCCCGGCGTCATCGATATTGAGATAGAAAGTCTTCACGTCGACAATCTCGTCCTTGATCTCCTCGATGGTGGCCACCTGTGGGATCGAGACTATCTTGCATCCGTTATCGCATTCGTGCTTGTCAGCCATAGCAGTCACCTATTTTGTGGTCTCTCTTCTGATGTACGTGACGACGTTCGGAAGCCCAATATCGCCTGGGCACACCCATGCGCAGCGGCCGCATCCCACGCATCCCGGCCGCAGATATTTCTTCGACTGGGAATACGAGAGCTTGCAAAAGAAGCGCTTGTTGCGGCGGTCTTCGACGGGCTTCCTGGGGTTGTGGTCCCCCGCCATCTTCGAGTACCCCTCGTAGGAGCAGGAATCCCATGAGCGAAGCCTCTCCGTGCTCCCGTCGTTTTTGTTTACGTCTTCAATGTTGAAGCAGGAGCAGGAGGGACACACGAAGGTGCAGGCGCCGCACTCGAAGCACTGGTCCCCAATGTACTCCCACACATCTTCCTTGATAAATCCCGTGGTGACCCGGTTGGTTACCCGGGAAACCCAGGCCTTGTTTTCAACGGCAAAACCGGTGAAAAGGTCCATGGCCCTGTCGACCGCCGCGGTCTTTTTCGCCGCATACGACCCATCGGCCTTTGCGAGGCCGAGCTTCTCGGCCAGGGCCTTCCCCCGGTCGCTTCCCGCCTCTACGAGATACTCGTCACCAAGTTCGGTCAGGTTCAGATCGAACCCCTCCTTCGCGGAAGGGCCGCTGTCGGTACAGACGCAAAAGCACTGGGCGAAGGGGGCAATACATGTATTGGTGACGATAAATGTCTTTTTCCGGTTGTTCAGATAAAAATCGTCGACGAATTCCTGGCCCAAGAAAAAGCGGTCCAGGATCCGCATCCCTTCGAGGTCGCAGGACCTCAGGCCGAAAAGGGCCTTCGGCTTCACTGCGTTTACCTGCCGTATGTCCACCGCCCTGGAATTCTTATCGTAGCGATAGGAGTAAATGCATTCCATCTGGGGAAACACCACGTTCTTAGGGGGAATTGTAGGGATGGGAGCGCCCAGGTCCGCTTTGCCCGGATCGTCGAGGCTGTCGAACAGGACCTGACCCGTTGCCTCATCGGTCACGGGACCGTATACGAGGTGGTCTTTCGCAAGTTCCCGCGCGATGTTCAGCACTTCACTTTTCTTGATTAAGTACATGGTCACACCTTCTCGATTCTCACTGGGATGGTTGCGTCCTCGCCGTATTTCAATGCTTCATCGTGCACAAGCAAAAACTTCGTAATCATGTCCTGCACAAAATAGGGAACGTAGGCCGTGCCGTCGCCGACCTCCTCTGAAACCTTAACGGAGACATTCATCGTTCCCTGGGCCGATGTCACCTTGACCGGCCATTTGTCGCGCACCTGGAGAGATTTCGCGTCGGCAACGCTGATCTCGATAAAACCCTGGGTATACATGAGAAGCGTCGCATTGTATTCCCTGAGCGGTATTTTCGTGATCTTCATGAGATTGTTCTGGTGCCAGTAATGCTGGGCCTTGCCCACCATGAGCTGCCAGGGATACTCCTTCGACGCCGCCGGGACGTCATAGCTGCCCCGGAGGGTGACAAAATTCAGGGCCCTGTTGACACTGCCAAGGGAAAAGCTCTCCGTTCCGTCGGGGTTCGCTTCATCACAGGGCCATTGGATGCCGAAGGATTTTTCGAGCTTTGCGTAGTTCACCTTAGAGTAGATTGGGGTCAACTTTGAAATTTCTTTCATCACGTCTTCGGCCGAGGAGTAGTCCCATTTCGCGCCTCCCTTCCCCGCCATGGCGGAGAAGAGTTTCCACCCCGGCAGAACTCCGGAGGCGGGTTCGGTCTTTTTCCGTGAAAGCTGGATCCGCCTTTCGGTGTTGGTATAGGTCCCGTCGGTTTCGATGTAGCTTGCCACAGGAAGCACCACATGGGCGAATTCCGTGAAGGGATTCTCAAAGGCGCCGATGTAGACGATGAAATCCACGGACTTCAGCTTCTCGGCATATCTGACGATGCCCTCATCATGGTCCATCACCACGATGGCCTTGAGCTTCCCGGCCGGGTCGTCGAGGATCGCATAGGGGGCCTTGCCCGCTTTTGCCGGGGGATTCACGCCCCAGACATCGCCAAACTTCGCGGCGGCCTTGCTGTCCCCCAGGGGCTGAAAACCCGTCAGGAGGTCAGGAGCGGCCCCCATGTCGAAAGCTCCCTGCAGATTGTTGAGGCCCGTGACGGGGTTGATGCCGGAATTCTCGCAGCCGATCTTTCCCGCCAGAAGGAAGAGGTTGAACAGGTAGCCGATCATATCCGAATCGAGGCCCGACACTCCCGTGGGATAGAAGGCCATGGCGGATTTCGCCCCGGCTAACTTTCTGGCGATGTCGCGCAGGTCATCGAGGCCAACGCCGGTCTTGGCGGCGATATCATCATAGGAGAGAGACCCCAGAAGGTTGGCAAATCCCTCGAAGCCCGCCGTGTGCCTCTGGATGAAGGCCGAATCGACGAGGTTTTCGTCGATGAGTATCTTCGCAAGGGCGCCCAATATCACCTTGTTCGAACCCGGTTTCGTCCGTACAAAAGTATCGCTGAGGCGGGCAATCTGGGTCTCACGGCTGTCAACGGTAACCAGGGTCGCCCCGCCCCTGCGGGCCCTGTGGATTTCACTGCCGAGGATGGGATTTTGTTTTGTAATATCGATGTCGAAAACCAGTATGAACTCCGTCTTTGTGATACCCTTCACCGAACCCAACATGCCGGGAAATCCTGTGCCGGCGTGAAGCACATCCATGGAGCTGCGATGCCCCGAGTCGGAGTCCACGCCGATATTGTTCGTTTTAAGTACGGTCCTGGCGAGCTTCATCAGGAGGTATGTCTCCTCGTTCGAGGCCCGGGGCGACGCCAGGACGGCCACCAGGTCCGGCGATTCGCCGGCATATTTCATGAGCCTTTCCATGGACAGGGAGAGGGCCTCATCCGTAGAAACCTTTTCCAATGTCCCGTTTCTCCTGACCATGGGTTCCAGGATCCTACGGTTTGTGCTTAAAAGTTCGTGAATGTTCCATCCCCGCACGCAGAGCCTGCCCTGACTCACGGGATGGTTTCTGGACGCGAAAACACCGCCCACCCCGCCATCGGTGATACGGAGGAAATGGCCGCATCCGTTGCCGCAGAACGTGCATATTCCGGGTTTGTAATTCATATACTTGACTCCTCGGGTATGTTGGTGGCCACTCTCGCCCCGCCCGGTTTCTGCCGGGACCGGAGCCTTGATTCAGGAAAAACAGGTTATATAAAATTGAAGTTAGTTCTCGCGCCCACCGAAGGCGGGCGGGAAAACCTGACTTTATAACCGTCCTTCACTTATAACTTCATTTAATAGATACACAAAACTGGCGGGCCTGTCGAGAGGGGAAAAACGTCGAATTGTGATAGGGGAATTCCCCTACACGATGAAGAATTCCTATGTTCTGCGGATTACTTCAAGACTTTAAGGAGAGGGAACCTCTAAAAATTAAATTTTTGAGTTTCCCATAAATTGTAACTACTGGCATACTCAGGACTTAGGCTTTTCCGCCCGCCGAAGGCGGGCGGAAAAGCCTGATTATTAGAGGTTGCCGAAAGTTAAATCTTAACCGCTCTTATTTATCATCCACTGCACGGCAAACTGGACCAGCTGGGGGGAGTTTTCCATGTTGAGCTTCGCCTTGATGCGCTCCCGATAGTTTTCCACGGTTTTCACGCTGATGTTCATCTTCTCGGCGATATTGCGATTGCTCATCCCCTTGCCGATGAGCTGGAATATCTCGAACTCCCGATTGGACAGGCCCTCCACCCCCGCTCCTGCGCCGGGGTTGTCCCTGGAGAGCTTCATCAGGAGCTCTTCTTTGAGCCTGTCGCTGAGGTACTGACGCCCTGAAAGGACGGTCCGAGCGGCCTGGAGCAGCTTTTCAGGCGCCTCGTGCTTCATTACATAGCCGCTCGCCCCGGCCCGGAGGGAACGTTCCGCGTACACCGCGTCTTCAACGTCGGCAAGGGCCAAAATCTCGAGGGAGGTGTATCGGGACTTCAGGGCCTTAATCAGATCACCTCCCATTCCCTCAAGGGCTATGTCAATGAGCACCAGGTCGGGGGAGGTCCTCGCGATGTACCGCACCGCCTCGTCCGAATTTTTCGCCTCCCCGCAGACCTGGAACCCCTCGCTCCCTCCAATGATCTGCGTAAGACCCTGGCGCACCACGGGGGAGCCGTCAATGATAAAGACCCTTGCGCTCCCTTCCTTCCCCGGGGGAAGCGATTTTTTTGCGCGCTCCGCGATCTCCGGGCCGCCGGTATACGCCCCGGAAAGGCTGCAGACGATGGACACGCCCCCCCCCATGCTCTTCGTAATCTCGATTGCCGCTCCGATGATCCAGGCCCGGTACCGTATCACGCGGAGCCCCAGCCCCTCTATTGCGTCCGGGGCGTCTTTCATTCCGCCGCCGTCGTCGTCTATCCGCAGGGTAACCACTCCGGCCTGTTCGCCGATAGAGATGATGATGTTTTCCGCGTTGCCGTGCCGCACCGCGTTGTCCACCGCTTCCTTGATTATATAAAACAGGTTGGACGCCACGAGGTCGTTTTCTATCTCCATCCCCTCGTCCCATTGAAGCAGGCAGTTCTTTCCCGTCGTCTGCTCCATCTCCACGCGAAAATCCTCAAGGGCGCTCCTGAGTCCCCCGCTTCCCATATCGACGGGACACATGTCCCGGGCGAGTTCCCTTGTCTGGTCGATGGCGGCATGGACCATCGCCACCACATCCTCCATCTCGCGGGATTCATCGGCCAGGCGGTCCTTCATCTTCAGGCGCAGAATTTCACCTTTAAAGGCGACGCCGGTGAGGTATTTCCCTAATCGTTCATGGAGTTCCTGGCTAATCCTGTGACGTTCTTTCTCATTGGCGTTGATGATGGTTTTTTCGAGTCTTTTGCGCTCCGTAACATCGAGCCCCACAGAAAAAAAGAAATCGATGGAGCTGTCGTCGCGGTAGAGCGCCCTGGTGTGCCACTCCGCGAAGATCTCCTCATTTTTCCCGGGCCTCAGGGCATACTCGTGCACCGCGGTCCTTCCCGGCACAAGCTCCCTGAACATCTTTCTGACGATTTCCCGGTCCTGTTCCGCGACAAAGGAAGTGACATAGTCCATTCCGCGTATGTCCCGGGCGGACAGTCCCAGGGCCTCCAGGAGAGATCTGTTCATCGAGAGGACTTTTCCCCCCGGTTCCAGGGCCACATAATACGCTGGCGAAGCGTCCTCAAGGCTTTTTAAAAGGTCCCTCTCCTTTTTCAGTTTCAGTTCCGATTCAGCAAGGGACCTGGTCCTTTCCAGCACGAGTTCTTCCAGGACGACCTTTTCCATTCTAAGGAGGTCCTCGGCGTGCTTGATTCGCAGCATCACGTTCACCTGGGCCACGAGTTCCGATTCGTCAATCGGCTTCGTGAGAAAGGCGTCGGCCCCTATCTCCAGCCCCTGGATGCGGCTTTCCACGTCGGTCCTGATTGCGGTCAGGAGGATGATGGGGATGTGCCGCGTCGATTCGCGGGCCTTCAGGCGTCGGCATGCCTCGAAGCCGTCCATTCCCGGCATCTTCACGTCCAGGATGATGACATCCGGGCGTTCCGCTTCCGCCTTTCCCATCCCCTCCGGGCCCGATGAGGCGGTGATGACCCGGCAGTCGGGCATCAGCGTCTTCAGGAGGGCCGTGATGGCGACAAGATTGTCTTCTTTATCGTCAATTGCGAGAATCGTGCTCATTGTCCTCTTTTCTCAAAGCATGTGAAGGAAACCTGATTAAAGATTGCCTGAATTCAATCAGGCCAGTTAACCCTGCGCACCGGTCCAGTGCGCAATTTTGTCGGTGAGTTCCTCGATATTGTACGGCTTTGCGAGATAATCGTCGCATCCTGCCCTGAGTATCCTCTCCCGGTCTCCCTTCATGGAGAGGGCCGTCAGGGCGATCACGGGAATATGCCTCGTCAGTGCATTCGACTTGAGTTCCTTTATGACCGTAAAGCCGCTGATCCCCGGGAGGGCGATATCCAGGAGCACCAGCTCAGGAAGGTGCCGCTGCACCAATTCCATACCGCTCCTACCGTCAACCGCCTCGAAGATACGGTAACCATCCTTCAGCACCGCGCGTATCGTCGTCATATTGTCGGGGTCGTCCTCAATCACCACGATTGAGGGAGTTTCGCCGCCGGGAGTATCGCCATATAAGAGTGTACCGCCGCCTGGCTGGCCGCCCTTCCTCGGCCCGTGCGAAGTATCATAGAACGGTTCTTCCACGCCGGAAGGGGATGCGGCATCCGCGCTTCTCGGGTAAGGCCCGGGAGCCGTGTGTTCCAGTGCGTCCCTCCGGGGCGTCCAAACCAGGGGAAATATCACCTCGAAGCGGGAACCTTTTCCCTTTTCGCTTTCCACGCTAATAGTGGCCGATATTAGCTCCGCGGATTTGACGGCGATGGCAAGGCCGAGTCCGGTGCCCTCGTACTTCCGCGCCAGGGTCCCGTCAAGCTGGCGAAACTCCTCGAATATATGTGGAAGATCGGCTTCGTCAATTCCAATGCCGGTGTCTTCCACGGCGATCCGCAGCCTTTCATCGTCCACAGAAGCGGAAATCGAGACGCTCCCCTCCTCGGTGAACTTCACGGCGTTACCGATTATGTTCTGGAGTATCTGATATACCCTCGATTCGTCGCTCACTATCTCCGGAAGGTCCGCCCGGCACGACAGCACGATGCGAATCTTTTTCTCTTCGGCCATCTGTTCCAGGTTCTCCACTATCATCCCGAGGGTCCCCCGGATGGATATCTTTTTCGGGTGAAGGTAAATCTTGCCCGCCTCTATCTTCGAGAGGTCCAATATATCGTTTATCAGCATGAGGAGCTTCTCACCGTTGCGGCTTATGATGCGGACATAATCGTTCTCTTCCTCTGTGAGTCTGTCTCCGGCCTGAAGTATCAGCACCTTCGAGAGGGCAAGGACGGAATTCAGGGGAGTGCGCAATTCATGGCTCATATTGGAAAGAAATTCGCTTTTCAGCTTGCTGGCTTCCTCCACCTTCGCCTTCTGGATCTCCATCTCAAAATTCTGCTGTTTCACCCGGTCGGCGTGCCTCTTCAGCTCAACGGTCTGCAATTCGAGCGCTTCTTTTTTCGACTCAAGCTGGAAGTTCTTGTCCTTCAGCTCGTCGGCCAGGCGGCGTGTCTTCTCTATGGCCAGAATATTCGAGTAGGCCGTGTTCATCACGGGCCGGATGTGTTCAAGGATCCTGACCGTTTCCGCGGGATATCCCTTTAGGGACGCCAGGGAAATCACCGCCGCGCTCATGTTGTGGACAATGATGGGAAAGGTGATGATCTCCCTGGGAAGAACGTTCCCCAGGACGGTTTTCAGCAGTACAAGTGAATTTTCGTCGAGATCGCGGGTGACGGTTATTTCCCTGGTCGAGAGGGCCCTGCCGAATTCTCCTTCGAGACGCCCGGCATGGAAACTCTCGCTATACTGGGCATCGAGACCTATGGAATTGAAATGCCTGAATTCCCTCTCGTCCTCGGAAAGCACGTAAAACGCAGCAATGTTCGATTCGGTAACCTCCATCACCTTCCCGATAACTTTTCTGCTGAACTCATGGAGATCTATGGTGGAAACGATCACTTCGATGATGTCGGAGCTCACCTTTTCCACCCGGAGCTGGGACACGATGGAGTCGGCCACCCCATTGAAAGATGCGGCCAAATCCCCGATTTCATCGCTCCTGTCGATGTCTATCCGCTCGTAATAATCGCCGCCGAGAATGCGCCTGGCCACCCGGGAGAATGACTCCAGGGGCCCCGCCAGGGAGTAGGAAACGCGCAGGGAAACCAGGACGATGGCGCCCATCAGGAGCGCGAAAAAGATGGCGATGGAGAAGGCGGTGAAAACGAGGGGGCCGGTAATCTCGTCCCGGTCCTGTTTTACGATGATTCCCCAGTTCATTGAAGGAATGTATCCGTAGGCGGCGGAAACGCGCCTGCCCCGGTAGTCCGTGACTTCCACAACTCCGGTCTGCCCGCTGAGGGCCCTGGTTGCAGCCTCATCCCTGAGAGTTAGGGTCAGTGGAAGCACGTTCTCGCTCTTAAGCTTGTTCACCGCCACCTGGTCTTTGTTGATGAGGATGACCTCTCCGGTCCGGCCAAGGCCAGTGCGGTCAAGAAGAAGGCTGTACAGGGAGCGTTCAAGATAGACCCGTGCCACAAGGACCGCTCTGGGTTCCTTCATGGCCCCGTGGGGAGGGTCCACGGGTATGGAGGCGGTCATGGTAGGAAGGTTCAGGTTTTTTGAATAATAAATGTCCGAAACAAACACATCGCGTTTTCGCATGGCCCCGGCGAGATACACATTGCTGGACCGGTCGTCGCCGATGCTGTCCTGGCTGGTGGAAAAAACAACCTTTCCGCTGGATGTGCTGACAATAAAAAACTCGAAGTAAAAGTTTCGGAACTGGAAATAGCTGTTGAAGATGCGGCGGAGATCGTCCCAGTCCCCGTCCCGGCCATGCCCGCCAGCGGAGAGAAACGTACTTTTTGCGCGCACTTCCGGCGTTCCGGCGATGATGCGGACATCGTCGCTCATCCGTGCGATCCAGGAGTTGATTTCCGTCACCCGGAGGTCCCTGAGGGTCTGGAGCCTTTCGTAGTGGACCGCGCTTAAATCTTTTGAGGCCTTCACATAGAGAAAAACACTGCCGGGGAGAAGGACACAGCCTATGGATATACACAGGACAACAAGGAGGCGCTGTCGTATGCTTTTAAATTGTATTTTAATCTGCATTCCGCGCTCCGGCACAGGCCCGTCCTCACGCGCCGCTGGATTTCATCCGCTCAATGCCGCTTTTAAAGAGGTACATGACATTGTAGAACTTCGTGACGCCGCCTACGAACCGCTCTTTTATCATTCCCCTGGGAATTCCATCTATCCCTTTCTTGACCGTTTCAAGACTTGAAGACATGGCCCCATACACGCCGTCAAGGGCGCCGCTTCCTCCGTCCCGTCCAATGCGTCCCACGACCTCGTCGATTTTTGTTATATCCTCTAGCATAAGCCGAAGATCGTTCCTGGTGCTTTCCTCGATTCCGGTGAGGAGCTTTTCCGCAATGCAGGCCCGTGCAAGCCGATACCCTTTGTGGACCTCCTCCATGTTCCGTTCGCTGAAGGAGTCGGGGTAGCGCTTGAAATACTCGGCGCCCAGCTCGATCATGTCATCCGGTTCCAGGTCGAAATCCCCGTTCGCCTCGATGAGTTTTTCCCTGAACTCCTCGACGGAAGCCGAGGAAAGGAAAAGTTCTGCGGGTTTGACTCCCATGGCGTTTTCCCCATGTCCTTGTTTTGCGCCGACATACCGGCCGCCAGCGCCCTTTCTTTACCTGCGAACAAATAACCATACATGGCCCTGCAGGACAATGTTTTTTTAAACTAAAAACGGAAAAACCCCCGAAAGGGGGTTTTTGCCATATGGTCCTTATGTTTTAGGGCAGCTTCGGGCTTCGTCAGTCCTCTCCCTTGAATTTCGCCATGAGGGAACGTATGAAAATTGTCATGCGGGAAAGCACAAGGGTGCTGATGATGATGTCGATAATTTGCGGCACCGCAAGGCCCGTACGTGGAAATACCCTTAACTGGACAACTTTGTAGCAAAGGAAGAAAGCCGCTACAATGATGAGGATGTCCCTTGTGGATTCGATGGCCCGGTTGGAATCGAGCCCCTTCAGGGCGGAAACCGAGAATACCGCCATGATGGAAGCTTCAAGGATAATTGCAATGATGAAAATGTTCACCACATTTTGTAACAGCGCGTCACCGTTCATACCATGCTCCATCCCTGGTTTGATTTCGAACCATCATGGTTCTTGTATATAGTAGTATCGGGAAGCCCTTTTGTCAATATATATTTGTTCTTTCAGTTCCGATATCCATGCCGGTGTGACATAAGAACCCGTTTTTTTCTTAAAAGAACATCAAAAAAATAGTATTTCCCAACCCGCCTTCGGCAGGCGGGAACGGGCGCCACTATCATTCTCTTCGGTTCCCGGTTTTCCCGCCCGCCTTCCGCAGGCAGGGAAAAATAATTAAGGCAATCTCAAATAATTAGGTTTTCCCGCCCGCCTTTGGCGGGCGGGAAAACTTATTATCTATTTTTTTTTACTAAAAGGAGCATGTTTTACGTATCCATTACAGGAGGCTTTCTTCTGATGAAATGTAACCGCGAACAGGCCCTTGCTTCGAGACCTGACAGGGGTGTGACCCTCGTAATCGCCGGTGCAGGGACCGGCAAGACGAGTTGTCTTATCGAAAAAACGAGAAATCTCATAGAACACGGAATAGTGCCGCCAGGTGAAATTCTCATACTCACCTTCAGCCGGAAGGCAGCCGACGAGATTTCCGAGAGGATCGTGCGCCACCTGGGCCCCGCGGGCAAAAATATCGCCGCGGGGACCTTCCATTCTTTCAGCTACGGCATCATCCGTGAATATCTCCACTCGAGGCCACCGGCTTTACCGCCATTACCGGTTCCCTCTATCTTAGACAGGGAAGGCCAGGAATCGGTCATCGATGAATTGATACGCCGTGACCTCGGAAAGCTCAGGGGACTCCCGGCGCCGGTGATACGTCAGCTCATGGGAAAGGAACGCCCCCTGGAGGCAACCGTCATCAGGCGGCTGCAGGAGTTGGGGATTGCCGAAGTAATCGAATCCATCCGCATGGATTATGAAAGATGGAAGACGGAAAACAATGTTTTTGATTTCGGAGACCTCATCGTGAAAGCCTCGGAAATTCTTACAAACGACGCCTCGTACCGGAAAGCAATTCGGGAGAGGCACCGGTATCTCCTGGTGGACGAGTTCCAGGACACTTCGGAAGACAATTTCAGGCTCCTGAAATTGATTCTCCCGGAAAAAAATCCGGACCTCTTCGTCGTCGGCGACGACTGGCAGTCGATATACGGTTTCAGGAACGCCCGGGTGGAATATATCATAGGAATGAAAAAATTTTTCGACCGTCCAAAGATCATCAAGCTCAAAGTCAACTACCGCTCCCGGCGTGAGATAGTGGCGCTTTCCGGCAGGTTCATTGCCCGTAACCGACGGCGCACCGCAAAGAAGCTCGTCTCCGCTTCGGGGCCGGGGGGAGCCATCACGGCAATAAGAACAAGGGACCGCCATGAGGAGCTCGCCTGTATCAAATTCATCCTCTCGAATGAGGGTGAAGACATAGCAGTGCTTTACCGGAACAACTGGCAGGGTGAGTTGATCAAAAAGCGGCTTGGCCAGGATAATACGGGAAAAAAGGGTTGTGAAGATTTCGGAGGCGGGCCCCGCTTCATGACCATGCATGCTTCAAAGGGCCTGGAATTTCGTTCCGTCATCATCGCCGGGATATCCGACGACATCATTCCCGACCCAATGTCCGATCTCGAAGAAGAGCGAAGGCTTTTCTACGTGGCCCTCACGAGGGCCAGGGAAAAGCTTTATCTTCTATGTCACGGCCGTGAGAATGGGAAGCTCCCAAGGTTCCTTCGAGAGCTCGGGGTGAGAGTACGTACTTTTAGCGGCCTTAAAAATTAGTGCGGCACTCCAGGAGCCACGCCCCCTCATGAAATGAGGGAGGGCACCCCCTTCACCTCGCGAGGAGCTCCGTGATCATCCTGTCATTGCCACGAATACGGTTATCGAATTCCTCCATGCGCCAGATGATCTGGTCCAGCAGCGCCAGAAGCTCCCTGTCGTATTTCTCGCGGTCAAGGAGCATGAATTTTTCACGTATGTCCCTCATGCTTTCACTCCTGTAATGGTATGGGAAAGCGTACCAGCGGACCTTCAAACGGCCTGAACGCCACGCAGCGACAGGGGGTTTTCGGTTGCGAGTACATGTTTTCACGGCATCGGTAAAAGCGTCTCGGCCAGCTCCGCCACATCCTCGCCGGAGGCCATGCGTCCGTCCAAGTTCCCGGCTTCCCGGCGGGCCAAATCGTAGATTTTCCGCACATCCTCACGCTGGGGAAGTTTTCCCTTGAGATACCACCGCGTCAGGAAATAGTATATAAGCGCCGATTCAAGCGGAGCAATACAGTCCTTAAATCTGTTCTCTTTTATAACAGCGGGATTTCCAACGGCAAGGGAAAGGGGCGGCACCTCCATCTTCTCCTTGATGAGCGTTCCGGCCCCTATGATGGAACCCCGACCGATTTTTGATCCGTTCATGACCACGGAGGACATCCCCACGATGCAGCAATCCCCTATGTCGGCGCCGTGGATGACGGCCCCATGTCCTACGGTAACGAAGTCCCCGACCTTCACATAATGCCCCATGTCGCTGTGGACCACGCAATTATCCTGGATGTTTGAGTATCTGCCGATTTCAATGTCGGCGAGGTCCCCCCGTACAACCGCATTGGGCAGAACAGAGGAGGACAGCCCGATGGAAACCCGGCCGATAATTAGGGCCTGGTCATGTATGTAGATGTCGTTCTTCACAGTTCTTTTTCTCCGAATACTGATAGGATACCACGAATCAGGGGCAATTGCTCATTTTTTTCCCCTGGGGCCGATTTTCAATTGACAGAAGATGGGGCCCAATATCGTATTCATACAAAGCGTATAATATGGCTCTCTGAAGTCAATGGAAATCGGCGGAACAAAGGCGCTCCGCGATAAACTGGAGGATTTTAATGGATAAATTCATAAGTGACATCATTCGCGAATATCACGTCGCGGTCCACCACACCTTCTCCATCGGGGCGATCATCGCCAGTTGGGTGGCCCTCACAGGTATCGTCCGGTTCGCCATCGCGGTCTATCGCCGGGCCAAAGGAATCTATCCTCCCGCCACAAGCCAGATGGAACACCACTGATCCCATCCAGAGAAAGCCCGGACCAGAGCCGGGCTTTTTTGTCACCGTCCGGTAACCTCATACCCTTTTTTTCAAGATGAGCATGGCATCACCATAGGAAAAGAAACGATACCGTTCCCTTACCGCCGCACGGTATGCCTTCATGATAAGCTCGTATCCTCCAAAGGCACAAACCAGCATGAGGAGTGTCGAGGAGGGGGTGTGAAAATTTGTAAGGAGGCAATCAGCCGACTTGACCTTCGCCGGTGGGTAAATGAAGAGATCGGTATCGCCTCTCCCCGGCCTGTTTTCCCCTCCTCGAAACGTGCTTTCCAGAACACGTAGGGCCGTGGTACCCACGGCTATCACCCTGCCCCCTTCCTTCCGGGTTTGATTCACCATCAGGGCGGAGTCTACAGGCATCTCGTATCTTTCACTGTGCATCCTGTGGTTCGCCGGGTCATCCTCCCTCACAGGGCTGAAAGTCCCCCAGGAAACGTCCAGCGTCACCTCGGCAAACCGAATTCCCGACTTTTGCAGCGTCGCGATGATGTCCTTCGTGAAATGAAGGCCCGCCGTGGGCGCAGCCGCGGCCCCCGGCTTCGATGCGTATACGGTCTGGTACCGGTCACGGTCGCTTTCCTCGAAGCTGCGGCGAATATAAGGAGGGAGTGGCAGAACACCAATTTTTTTAAGAAGCTCCTCCGTAAATTCACGCGAGGTGGTAATGCGAAAAAAATCCCCCTCCCTCTCACCGATGGTGATTGCGATATCGCCTTCGGCGGCGGCGGTGAGGACCTCGCAGGTTTTAAGCCGGGAGCTCCGGTTTGTCAGCGCAAGCCACTCATCAACGCCGAGCCTTCGGACAAGTACGATTTCCACCAGACCCGACGTGGCCCGCCGGAATGCGAGCCTGGCCGGTATGACCCGGGCGTTGTTCACAACGAGAAGGTCGCCGGGCCGTACATATCCGGAAATGCCGTCGAACATCTCGTGCCTGAACTCCCCTCCATTGTCGATGATGAAAAGGCGCGATTTTTCACGTTTCGCGGCGGGATACTGCGCAATAAGGTTTTCAGGAAGGTCGAAATGGAAATCTGTAAGGGTGTAGGACCGTTCAGTCATGGGAATCGGGCCGCGCCGTCCTGCGGGCAACCTCTCTGGAAAAAGAAGGTTCCCTCTGCCCTTTTCCGTCAATATTAATAATTTCCACTCCACTGTAGTAAAATTTGAGGATGTCCCTGTGTTTATGGCCTTTTTCCGCCATGCCCTTAGCCCCGTACTGGCAAAGTCCCACGCCATGCCCCCATCCCTTCCCTTTGAGGAGCAGGGCCTTTCCGCTTTTCTCGGCACTGAAGAAAAGGCTCTTCACCTTGTAGGGCGACACCATGAGACGAAACTGGTTCCCTGTCAGACGAACGATACCGCCCCCGTGGCGGACGACGACATTGGTCACCCGACCCTGAAGCTTCTTTAAGGAAATTCCCTGTATTGTCCTCACCTCCGGGTACTCCCGACGCAGGGCCGCCTTTATTTCGTTGATTCCAAGGCGATACTCCCAGGAATACTTCGGCGATTCTGAACAATAGGGGCACTGAACCGAATCCAGATATGGAAAATCGGAATTCTGCCACACATGCCTGGCGTCGACGGTTTTCCCGCCGCAGGTGGAATGAAAGTAAGAAAGGATCGGCATTCGCTGATAGGTGATGATCTCGCCGGAGGTGGATGCTACGGCCCGGGTGCCGCTCTCCTTTTCCGCATCTACTCCGCCATACACCTGACTGCTCGTAGTTGCGTCCAAATCGTAAAGCTGGTTTTTCTGTTTCAGGATATGATAATAGGCGTAGGTCCTGGCCGCCACGGCCTGGGACTTCATCGCTTCCAGGGGCCATCCGGCCGGCATTTCGCTCGGCACTACCCCCAGGAGATAATCATCGAGCTTCACGTTATTGATGACGTACACCATTCCCGTAACATTGTGAAGCTCTACGGCGCCGCGGTATCTTTTCCCGTTCACTGCCAGGGGAGAGTTCCACGACTCCACTTCCAGGGGACTTTTCAACGATTCCGCCCTGAAGCCGACTTTCTTCCCCGGGTCTATAAAACTGAAACGCTCCGATTTTCTATCGGTCACCTTGATCTTTTCGCCGGAGGTTATGACCACTTCGTCTCGGAATTTCCCCACCAGGACACGGACATACCTCGTTTCGGCGGAAAGCCTGTCCTGCCTCCTGATAAGATACCTGTCGGAGGGCGTACAGGAAACGGCGAGTATGGCCACGGCGAGGCAGCATGCAGATATCGCCCATGGACGGAAAAACCGGGTGCGCCCTGGATACCCCATTCTCAGCCCTTCGGATGGAATTTTTTGTGGATTTCCTTCAACTGCTTCTGGGCCAGGTGCGTATAAATCTGCGTGGTAGATATATCGACATGCCCCAGGAGCTCCTGGACCGAACGAAGGTCCGCGCCGTTTTCCAGCATGTGGGTCGCGAAGGAGTGCCGGAGGGTGTGGGGCGTTATATTTTTCCCTATTTTCGTCCTTTCCACATATCCTTTGAGCAGACGCCACACGGATTTTCTGTTCAGCTTCAAGGCCTTCTTGCTGATGAAGAGAAATTCGCTGCTACGCCCTCCGATTATCTGCGGGCGGGAGCTTCCACAGTAAAGCTTCATGAGCCGCACTGCCTCCCCGCCGATGGGTACGATCCTTTCCCTGTCCCCCTTTCCCATGACAGATATGAACCGGTTGTCAAAATCGACGTCATTGAGTTTCAATTCCACAGCCTCGGAAATCCTCAATCCGCAGGAATAGAGGAGTTCAAAAATCGCCTTGTCCCGAAGTTCAAAAATATCGTTCTCCGATATCGAATTGAAAAGGTCGGTAACCTCCGCCGTGGTGAGAAAATCCGGGAGGGTCTTCTTTACCGACGGGGTTTCGATCTTGTTCGTGGGATTCTCGATGTTTCCCACAGTGTCGGAGATAAAATTGTAAAACTGGCGGATTGCCGCCAGGGACCTCGCGAGGGTGCGTGAAGAATTGTGCTTTTTATTTTTCTCGAATTTGAGGAACTTTACTATGTCCTCCTGGGTCGCCGAAAGGATGTCCTTGTTGTCCCTGGAGAGAAAATCGCTGAATTTCTTTAAATCGTATGTGTAGGAATAAATCGAATTGGGCGACAACCCTTTCTCGATCTGCAAAAAACGCTTGAATCGCTTGATTGCCTGTATCTCTTTCACCGCTTTTCTCCTTGAAAGCCGACATACCCGCCAGAACCGACGGCGGCGGATATGCTCTGAAATTGCCCCTTGTTCGACTTACCAGTTTTGATGTACAACAGGAAAGGATTGTTCTGTTTGTATTGTACTACTAATATCGGTATTCTGTGGATTATGTCTTTATGGTTATTATTAATATTTTTCCTATTTTACCTTAATTTTTTTACGATTAAAAAGGGCAAAAATGGGGATTGGCTTGCAACCTCTAACAATTAGTTTTCCCGCCCGCCGAAGGCGGGCGGGAAAACTAATTTTTGTGACTGCTCGGAAGGGATTCCCTAATGCCAAAAAATGTGGCGGAGGGTGAAAATGAGAGGATGAAATATACGCCTATTCGAACCGGAGCGCGTCGATAGGCTTAAGGTCGGCGGCTTTTTTAGCCGGGTAGTATCCGAAAAATATCCCCACGGCAAAGGCGAATAAAAACGAAACCAGGACCGACAGGGGCGAAATGATAAACGGCCACTTCAGGAAAAAAATTATAGTATAGTATACCCCAATTCCCAGTGTTATGCCGACAACTCCTCCCACTGAGCTCAGGGTCACTGATTCTATGAGAAACTGCAGGAGAACGTCCTTTCTCTTGGCCCCGATGGCCATTCGTATGCCGATCTCCCGGGTCCGTTCGCTCACCGAAACCAGCATAATATTCATGATTCCCACCCCTCCCACGAAGAGGGAGATAAGGGCGATACCCGCAAGAAGAATAGCGAGGGTTTTAGAGATGTCCTCGGCGACGCGGAGCTGTTCTTTGCTGGTCTTGATCTTGAAATCGTCCGGGCTTCCCCAGGGAATGTTATGTACACGCCTTAAATACAGGCGGACGGCGTCCGCCGTTTCTGGGATGAGGTCTTCGGAGTATGCGGCGATGTATATTTCGTCGTAAAAATTCTGGTTTTGCATTCTTGTGGCCGCCGTGGTAAACGGCATTATCAGTACATTGTCGTAATCTCGGCCGGAGAAGGAGGAACCTTGCTCCGTAAGGACCCCTATCACCTGAAACGGCACATTGCGGATCAGGATGGTCCGGCCGATGGGGTTCACATTGCCGAAAAGCTCCTGGCTCACCGTAGTGCCGATAATTACGACTTTCCCGATGGAAAGGATTTCGAGCTCCGTAAAATAGCGTCCGCTCTGCAGGACCCATTCCTTGATCTGAAAGAAATCGTTGTTTACGCCATAGATGCGGCTCAGCATGTTTTTGCCCTGAAACACCGTGGGAACGTAGGAATCGTAAACAATGGGGGTTATGTACTTCACCAGGTATAGGCGCCGGAGGTTTTCTAAATCGCGGTCCACCAGGGGCTTCTTCGACTGGTAGACGGACATGGCGTTGGACCCGAAGGTGGTGATCCTGTCGCGCACGGCCACGCGGGCGCTGTTCCCCATGCCCACCATGATGATCACCGACGATACGCCGATAATGATGCCCACGCTGGTGAGGGAGGAACGCATCTTGTTTTTGTTGATGGCCCGGACCGCAGTGAGGAAGGAGTTTTTAAAATTCATCCCTTCCTCGCTTTTACAACGCCGGTTTTAAAGGCCTTTTTGCGTATTGGCCCGTCTTCGATGATCAGTCCGTCCCGGAATACGATTTTTCTGTCGGAATATTGCGCAATATCGGGTTCGTGGGTCACGAGTATCATCGTGATTCCGGTTTCCCTGTTTAGCCGGGTGAAGATATCCATGATCTCGTTCGAATTTTTCGTATCGAGATTACCCGTGGGTTCATCTGCTAAAATGATGGCGGGATCGTTTATCAGGGAACGGGCTATCGCCACGCGCTGCTGCTCTCCCCCCGAAAGCTTGTTGGGATGATGATGCTCCCTTCCCCCGAGGCCTACCATTGAGAGCAGGCTCCTGGCCTTCTCACGCATCTCCCTCACGGTTACGCCTCCTTTGTACATCAGGGGAAGCTCCACGTTTTCCAGGGCCGATGTCCTCGACAGGAGATTGAACCCCTGAAACACGAAACCTATTTTCCTGTTCCTGATTTCGGCCTTCTCGTTGGATGATAGTGAACTCCCGTCGATACCGTCAAGAACATACCTTCCCGAAGTGGGAGTGTCGAGGAACCCGAGGATGTTCATAAAGGTGGACTTCCCGGATCCGGAAGCTCCCATGATGGATAGAAATTCCCCCCGGTCCACGCTGAGGGACACCCCCTTGAGGGCCCTGACGCTCACTTCATCACTCAGCTTGTAGACCTTGACAAGCTCGAGAATATCGATAATGTTACTTGCCATACCCTGAAAGCTCGTCCTTGGTCTCGAAATGCTTCTGTATCCCCACCAGGACGCTGTCCCCGGCTTTAATACCTCCCCCGGTGATTTCCGTATACTGGTCACCCACCAGGCCCGTCGTGACCTCGACGCGGGTTAAGGGGATTTCATCCATGAGCCCCCTCTGCTTTTTCCACAAAAACTTCTTTCCGGGAACCTCCTCCGCCTTCACCGGGGAAACGATGAAGGACTGGTTGGGCACACGCAGGACGTTCTTCCTGTTCCCCACCAGGATCGTTGCCGTGGCAGTCATGCCGGGTTTGAGGAGTAAATCATCATTTTTACAAATCACCACGGACTGGTAGGTTACCACGGCCCCCTGGACAATGGGATTTATCCTGACCTGGCTGATGGCGCCCTTGAACCTGGTCTCGGGATATGCGCTCACCGTAAAGGAAACTTCCTGTCCGTTTTCGATGTTTCCGATGTCCGACTCGTCCACATTGATAATGAGTCGCATTCTTGACAGGCTTTCGGCAATGATAAAAAACACCTTGCCCGCGGAGTACACGCCCCTTGGCTCAACTTCCCGGGAAATCACCACTCCGGATACGGGGGACGTGATCCGCGAAAAACCTCGCTCCTTCAGGGCGATCTCGTATTCGAGTTTCAACTGGCGGTACTGGGTCAGCACCTTCTGATACGAAAGCTCCGCAACTTCCATCTCCCGCCGCGAGATCAGTTTTTCTTTTAATAGTTCGTTTTTCCCCTCAAGATTGCGCCGCACCTCCTCGAGGTCCAGCTTCGCCCTTTCGTACTGGCTTTCCGCGCGTAGTATCTTATGCTCTATGTCAGTCGCATCGATCACCGCCAGAAGTTGTCCCCGGGTGACATGCTTGTTGAAGTCGGTGAATACATTGTTCACAATGCCCCCAATCCTGCTGAGCACAAGGTTTGGCTCGTACACCTCGAGCTTGCCGGTCACCGATATCGATTTCTGCACGTCCCCCGCGGCGACCTCCTCGTAACGGTAGACGGCATGTACGTTTCTGCTGCAGCTTTTTATCCAGAAATACAGTATCAGGATGAGCACGACGGCAACTGCGACGTATATTGTCCGGCGAAGGGTCATTATTTTTTGCATATCTGCTCCTCGCTCAGGCCGACTATATGGGACAGTTCGGCAAGAGTAATCAAGTAATCGTACTGGGCCTTCACCGACATAAGCTGGGCATTCAGGAGGGACAATTCTGCGTCACGCACCTCAAGCTGGGTGCTCACTCCGCTCTCGTAATACCGCCGGGTCAGCTCCAAATGCTTCTCGGCGTTATCCGCCATGAGGCGCGACATGTCGACCTGTTTGGTCAGTTCCACCATGAGATAGTAATTGGTGCGGATAACGCTTTTCACGTTCAACAGGAGCCTTTTCTCTTCGTAGAGCACGGAATTGTACTCCGCGACGGACCTGTCCACCTTGCTCGTGATCGCCCCGCCAGAAAAGACCGGCATGCTCGCGGTAAAGCCTGCGTGGAAGGTCGGCTCCCAGTTGTTCCCCTTTATTCCCGATTTTATTTCCTCGCGGTTCTGAAGGTCGCGGTTCTCGAAGCCGAAGGCGGCCTGAATGTCCACCCTGGGATAACGTGAGGATTTCTGGAATTCTATATTGAGCTTCCCCAAGTCCTTCTTCATATTTATAAATCTGATGTCAATGGAGTTCGCCTGGGCAAGGTTGTACAGCTCGTCCACGGTATAGCGCAGTTCGGGAAACTGCTGCAATATTATCGGCGAGAATTCGATATTATCGTCCAAAATGCCCATGGCGATGAGAAGATTGGTGCGCATAGAGGCTTCATTGTTCCTGGAACGCTCATTATCCAGCTTGGCCGATTCCATGTCGAGCTCCGCCTTGCTCACTTCCAGAGCGGACCGCTGTCCGATACGATGCAGTATCCTGGTCTTCGCAAGCTTCTCTTGATACTTGTCTTTGAGCTTTTCCCTGAAGATGGTGCTCTCCTTGGCGAGACCGTAATTAAAATAGGTTTTCTTGACGTTAAGGACCACCCTGTTGCGAACGATGACGGTATTTATCTTCGCCATGTCGACGCTCAGGCGCGCCACGTCTATGGATGTCGATACTCGGGGATCATATAGATTGTAGGTGGCGCCGAGTCCCGCGAAGAGCCCGATGGTGGTGTCCACACCGGGGATGTTCACCTGCCCCGGGGAACGGTCCTGTTTCAGGTATTCCACGGTCTTCGCGTTTGCGTCGACGATGACGCTGTTCCCCGCCCTTGAGATGTGATAATTCGCGATGGCTGCCGCCTGGTTCTCACTTGCGGCCTTTATCTCCGGATGGTTCTGGACAGCAATAGTTACGCATTCCTCCACGGTGACGGTCCGAGGCTGGGCCTCGAGCAATCCTCCGCATATGAGGAAAAAAAGCGGCATGAGCGAAAGCGCCCGTTCATTAATACTCATATCATTATCAGGTCATCATCTGGAGCGTAATTTCCAAACTTCGGGGGAAGCCTAACGCAGGCCGCACCGACGGGCATAACGCATTGTCCCCGCAATTCGCAGATTCTTTTGTATCTTCACCGGTACAATCGGACAGCCGACTTTCACTGTCGGATGAACAAATACATATGTCAACAATATATTTCATATTTCCGGCGGGTCAGTTGATTTTTTTTCAGGAAAAATTATTGACACTGCACATTAATGATTCTATGTATGGCTTTCCGTCGCTGGCGTAGCTCAATCGGTAGAGCAGCTGATTTGTAATCAGCTTGTTGGGGGTTCAAGTCCTCTCGCCAGCTCGTAGATCCGCGGTGAGGTTCCCGAGCGGCCAAAGGGAGCAGACTGTAAATCTGCCGGCGAAGCCTTCGATGGTTCGAATCCATCCCTCACCAAAAAAAAACCGCCTCCCCGCATCCGGAGAGGCGGTTTTTTTATCTTCTCGCATAATGCTTGGCAATTTCTTATCCTGGCTACACCGCCTTCGCGTTCAATCTTGTCATCAGGTTCCTGATATCATCGTCGCTGAGACCGTGCGCCCTGGCGCCCTCTTCTATCGTCTCGCTGATGCCGATATGGCAACCTATGCAGTGCATGCCGTACTCCGCCAGGATCGGGGCCGATTCGGGGAAATTCCTTACCAACTCGCCGAAGGTCATTGTTTTCTGAATCTTGTCTGCCATCGTACAACTCCTCAAATTTGAATGTTTTAATAGTACGGGAACCTAAAAAACATAAGGCAACCTCTAATATTTATGGGCAGTCACAAAAACTTCGTTTTCCCGCCCGCCGAAGGCGGGCGGGAAAACCTAAGTCCTGAGTATGACAGCAGTTACAATTTTATGGGGCCTCAAAAAATATATTTTTTTGAGGTCTCACACGAGTTTTTGTGACTGCCCTTATGTTTTTGCGGCTGTCCATATTTTTTTAATATCCCAGAATTGATACTAACGGTAAAGATATCAAACATTTTCCGTATTTCAAGAAAAAGGGGAACTTATTGTATATACCCCCAGCCTCGCAGGACTTCCTTTATGCCCGGGCTGAGCTTGATGTCCTTCTCGCCGCCCCCCATCTCCATCCAGTAATTCAGAGGTACGCGGGAAAAATATACAGACCCCGGGGGAAGGTCTACTGCCTCCAGTCCCGTTTTTGCGGGGTCCCTGGTGATGTAAAAATCATCGGCCCTTTCCAAACGCAGGGGATTCCCAAAGATGGCAATTTTCTCCGGAGAGGTTAAGATATCGCCTCTGGCAAGCAGTACGCCGTCGCGATAGAAAGTCATCGAAACAGTGGCTGCGGGGGGATCGGTTTCGAAGCTCACAATTCCCGGTTTTTCTTTTATTGTGGCGTTGAATATCACCCTCGAAGGGCCTTCCTTGATTATATCTATCGTGTCAAGATAGGTATGCGTATGCAGTATCCTGCCACGGGCGTCCACCACAATCCGGTAATTCCCCGATTGCCCTTTACCCCGAGGGGCAATCTGGATATAATTCCTGTCGGGATAGTCGATGAAGCGCTCGCGGTATATTTTCCTCATGCGGGCCAGAAGGCCCGGCGCCCTTCCGTCCAAAGCGAGGTTCTCCGCCTCCCAGGGGTCCTTTTCGTAATCGTACAGATACTCCTGCTGCATAATGTATTTCTTGCCGCCCGAATCCCGGTATCGATACAGGCCCGGCAGGTTGAGCCAGTACTTGTATCTCCCTTCCAGGAGAAAAGCCCGCTGGAAACGTCCGACCATGGGAATGAAAGGAGAAAAAACCTTTTCACGGTCTTCCCTTCCGAAGAGAAGGCCCTTGAAACTTCGGCCGGTAAATTTCCCCTGTGACGCCCCGACGGTAAGGTCGAGAAGCGTGGGGGCCACGTCGAGGGTGCTGATGGCGGCCTTTATCTTCCCGGGCTCCATACCCGCGTTCTTTGGAGGAATCACCACAAAGGGTATGTTCATGGTACTGCGGAACAAGTCGGGCCCGCCCTTGCGCACATAGATGGCCTTCCCGTGAAACCAGGCCACCTGTTGACTGTCCCGACGGCCCCACATCATTTCTTCTTCCGTGACGATTGTGCGAAAGAGATAGGACCTCCCGAAAGAATGGTCCGCGGTGAAGATAAAGAGGGTGTTTTTCCTGAGGCCGAGTTTTTCAGCCGCCTCGAGGATCCTTTCAATCTGGCTGTTCAGATATCGAACATTTCCAAGGACCTTCGCCGAAGAAAAAATGAAGTCCGTGTCCCATAGGGCCTTCAGATAGTATCCCAGGGGGATCCAGGAGGGGCTGTGGGGCGTATTGATATGGGAATACAGGAAAAACTTCCTGTTCCGGTTTTCCTGGAAAAACTCGACGATGCGGCGGATATTTTCCGGGTGCTCGGAAGTTTCCATGGTATAGTCATAGTTCTCATCAAAACCGAGGTCCACCCCCACGGAAGACACCCCATGCCCCTGGGCATTACAGCTTATCTGCTTGGTGAACCAGCCTCGGGACGAAAGCTCATCTCCCAGGGCGGCGAACCCGAGGGCATTGTACTCTTCCCGGTTTTCCCTTGTGACAATGTTTCTAAACACCGGGAGTCTGCTTTCGGTATATGGCCTGGAGTTCCACAGGCTCACAATTGAAGGCCGCGTCACCTGCCCCACGGAATACATCGAATCAAAGAGAATGGCCTCCCGGGCATATCGATTGAGTGAGGGAACGATGGTGTTGCGGGGACCGATTATCCGCATCGCCTCCTCGGGTCCATGGTCCTTGAAGAGTTCAGGGTATTCGTAGAGTTCGATATGGTTTTTCGCCATGCAGTCGAAAATGATGTAGGCGATGTTCAAATAATCGGAACGCTTTCCCGCAGCCCTGGACATCACCCGCGGCGAACCCAAGAAAAGGTAGGAGGGGCCGGAAGGCATATCAGCCTCGATGATGAGACGGCCGGGCCCGTCCGGGACCGGGACCCGGACCCTTTCCCAGCCGGTATTGTCGATGAGGACAGTCCGGCCTGGATGGCGCAGATAAAACGAAATCGATGAAAGCACGTTCGAGTAACGGAAGGGTTTGATATCTGGCTTCCGCTCACGCGAGAGGAGCTTCTCGGCTAAGACCTGGTTTTTTGCACCCCGGTACGAAACCTTCAGCCTGGCGGGGCCCTGGTTTCCGTCCAGGGAAGGGAAAGCGGCATCAAGTTCCAGGAAGCGCCCCGAACCCGCCCCGAGGGTAAATTCAAAGCGCGACCCCTTTTTCAGGGCCAGGGAGGTTTTTTGGGAAGTGTAGTAAAATATTTTTCCCGTGGCGTACTTGACTACGGAGGGGTGACCTGTCCTGTCATAAGGATTGCGGTCCAGATAAAAGTCCTTCTCCGCAAGGCCGTCCGCGAAGAGATATGCGCGGTCATCCGCCGAGAGGGGATTTACGGCAGCGGCACTGCCGATGCCGCGAACAAGGTCAAGCTCAACCCGCTCCGCCCCTCCTTCGACGCGGGTTAGCTTCGAAGTGATCTCCTTCAAATAATCACCATCATCGGGGAAAAAGAAAAACGCGTACCAGACGATCATAAAGACGAAAGCGAAAACGGCCGTTGAGGCCAGGACAATCAGGGTATATTTCATTATTCGGTAAGGCTTCTTGAGTACAGGCGCCTGCGTCATCGCATAGAGCAAAAGCCCCAGGGCCGTGGCCCACCAGAGAAAACTTCTAAGGGACGGATAAATACCGCGTATTTTCCCAATGAAAGAGAGGCACCATATAGCCGCTGCGGCGCCCGCTATGATGACACAGACGATACAAATGGCCCTTCTATGGCCCCATGCCGTTTCTTTCAGTTTTTTTACGATACCGTCCATTTATGCGTTCCTCAGTATCTCATGCGGGGGAAAATATAATCCCGGTAAATCACCACGTCACCGTTTCGCCCTGCCCAATCGAAGAGCAATTTTTTCATGCGGGCCAGGTTTGCCGAATCGAAACCGGCGCGGTTTTTCATCTCGCCGGGATCGCTCTTCGTATCATAGAGCTCGTACTCCACCCGGTCGGAGAGAGGCATATAGATCAGCTTGTAACGGCCGTCGAAGACATAACGATGTCTGGCAAGGTTTATCAGATCGCGGTAATTTTCACTTAGAACGATCTGGTTATCGAAGTGAAAATCAATTTCCGATATCCCGGTTATATCGGGATATAAGATGCGCAGTTTTTGAAAAAAGAGATCGTCCCGAAGGGAGTTGTCGAACCAGATGCCCGTTTCTCCGAAGGCTTTGAGTTTCATATCGCGCCCTGTGATTGCCATTTCGACCAGAGACACGCCCTCCATGGAGGGAGGCGTCTTCTCCCCCGCAAGATCGAGTAGAGTAGGGGCAATGTCCACGGGCCTTGCGACTGCATCCACTTTCCTCTGGGAGGGGATTTTTTTAGGAAAACGGATGATAAAGGGGATTTTCGTGGAGTAAGAGCCGCGAAAATGTTCACCATGCCCCATACCCAGGTTTTCCGGGCCAATGTTCTTATCAGTGGGATTTTTCTCATTCCCGTCTGCTTCATAGAGGTTCTCCCCATGGTCGGACAGGACGACGACGATGGTGTTCTCAAAGCGGCCTGAGGCCTTAAGGTGGTCAATGACGCCCCCCACGGCGTCGTCGAAGGCCCGGAGACCGCCATCGTAGAGGGCGCGGATTTGGCGAATGTCGGCAGGCGTCACCTTTTCATAACCGCTTTCCCCCTCCAAGGATATGGTCCTCTGTTTGAAATAGCGGTACTGCCCATCGTATTTGGGGTCGGTGTACATCCGGTAATAAGGATAGGGCGGAGCATAAGGAAAGTGGGTTGAGGAAAAAAAGCTCGCGATGAAAAAAGGCCTGTCCCCGGCGCGGTTTATCTCCTTTTTAATTCTGTCCCGAACGAGAAAGGGAGGGCAGAAGTACGCCGAATCCCGCAGTACCGGAAAAAGCGAAAGGCCCCATCTGGCCGTGAGGAAGGGCAAAAGGAATGTGTGGTTTTCCAGAATCGCCTGCTGGATAATGCTGTTGAAATTGAAATAGGGCGCGTCCACGCGCTGGAAACCCAGATCTATACGGGTAAAGATATCGGCGGCATAATCACCCGTCACTGCGGTGTAGTACCCCTTCGCGTTCATGATCTTCACCATCGACTTGAATTCCCGGTTGAGGTCCCTCGAAGTGGGAAACATGTGTCGAATGCCGTGAGTGGCCGAAAACTGGCCCGTGAGTATCGACACCCAGGACGGGAAGGTCCTGGGCACCTCGATGCGGGTATTCGTGAAGGATACCCCTTCCCGGATAAGAGCATCGATATTCGGCGTCGTGTTCCGGTGATAACCATAACCGCTGAAGTGGTCTGGGCGCAGGGCGTCGGACCCGAGGATGATAATGCTCGGGGACCCTGCCTCAGCCCGGTTTTGGGTTTCCGGGGCGGGGCTTTTCAGGTAAAGGAACGCCGATGCCATCAGAACCAGCATTACTCCGAGATAAAGCGAAACGGACAGATGACACCCCCTCCTTAAGGCCCCGGCGGCCGTCAGACATATCAGGGCCGCAACGGCAATCCAGAGTAATGCGGTAAAGAAAGCCGGATGGAAATTGGATGTGAGAAAATCGAAGAAAAAAGAGAGAACTCTGCCCTTTACGTAAAAATTATTAATATACACCTGTGGATAGAGTATGATGTCCCGAAATAAGAGCAGGAGGACGGCCATAAATGTCCCTGCTGCGGTTATAATCCAGACAACTCGTGGTGACAGCCTCTTGGAGGTAAGGCCCTCATAACCCCGCACAGCCCCCAGGATAAAGAACCCTGACAGTGCTCCCAGAACAAGATAAAGCGCCAGGACCTTCACCATGAAGACAACGATAGTACCCAGGAAATTTCCAAGGATGAAATCCACCACGGCCTCGCTGGTATTGCCCATGTACGACATGGAGAGGTTGTTGATGAGGCCGTAAAGGAAAAAGAGGAGCATGGCCCCGGCGCCCCCCAGGGCCGGCATCGCTGATGACACTATCTTACGCATGTACTTCCTATCTGTCCTTTCAAAGTGCGATTTTTCTCATGGTACTACTTGCATAAGCAGAGCTAAAGATTTCCACGCCGCCGGGAGTGAAAACTTGAGTAAATTGCAACTACAACATTTCTAATAAGTCCCCGGATGAATCAATACAAATTTAGGAGGCTTTCAAGAAAAGGACAAAGCTAAACCCACAGGGCAATATGGCAACTTTTTAATAATCGGTTTTTCCCTCTGATTTTGCCAATAGCTGCAATTGACGGGAACATCAAAAGGCAACCTATAATAATTAGGTTTTCCCGCCCACCGAAGGCGGGCGGGAAAACCTAAATCCTGAGTATGCCAGTAGTTACAATTTAAGGGAACCTTAAAAATTTAATTTTTAGAGATTCCCATATTATATTGACATACGACGCTTTGAAAGTAGGTTGGGCCCAATCAATGGAGTAAACACGTTGAAACTGCGAATCGAAAACTTAATAAGGCGGATACGTGCCGCATTTTTTTACATAACCGGACAGGACCCGCAACTGTTGAATTTTTTCTCGGGCCTTTTCGCCGCCCTGTTTGTTTTGGGGTCCTTGTATCGCCTTCGCATTCATTACATGATACAAGTGGACACCGCCTTCATGGTGTCCCAGGCCCCGGTCCATCTTTTTCTTAAAGGCCTATTCAATGAGGCGCTCTTTTCCCTCTGCGGGTCCTCTATTTTCTTATTATTCCTGGCCCTCCTTCGCCGAGTATTGGGCACCCCTTTCAGAAAAGCGATAACTAACGCACTCAACGCCTTCGCCTGTTTCCTTGTTACCGGCGCGGCCTTCCTCTACAACACGAGTTTCCACTTCTGGATATCCATGAACACCGGCCTCACCAGGGACCTCATCTTTGAATCTTTAGCCACAACAAAACTGAACGAAGCGGCGCATTTCCTCAAACCTGCCGACGCGCTCTTTTTTACCGTTCCAATTGCCCTCCTTCTCCTTCACCTTTTCGGCAGGCCCTTCGCAATCTGGAGAAACCGGATTGCCTTCTCCACGGCGTCCCTCGCGGCCGTCGCATACATACTATGGGGCTCTTTCACGGCCTTCCCCGCCGAGGGAGACATGGCCCGGCCTCCCCTGTGCTACACCATCTCCAGCTTCTTCGCCAGTGACAACTGGAACACGAACGAGACATTCGGAACCGACGGAGAAGCCACGACAAACCAGGAGCGCTCCGTGGAACTCATCGACGGACGCTTCATCAATCCAGAAGTTAAAACCGGGGCGGGAAAACTGCGCTACAGGAGCGGCGAGAAATGGAACGTCCTGTATATTGTCATGGAAAGCATCGGCAAGGAGTACATCTTCAATACGGAAAAGGGAAACAAAATGCCGATGCCCTTTTTCCACGAACTGATTAAAAAGGGCCTGTATTTCGACTGCCATTACTCAACGGGAAACACAAGCCCCCGTTCCCTCTTTTCCATGCTCTCCGGGCTTTATCCCTCCCCGAGGGTGCAGATGTTCTGCACCCGGCCCGATGTCGTCATCCCATCTTTGAGGACTTTTCTTGGCGATGGATATGACGCGTTTTTCGTCACTCCAGGCTCCCTGGACTGGTTTTTCCCCAGAGGCTTCATGCGCAACTCCGGCTTCAGGGACCTCTATGGCTACAGCGAAATACCAGGAAAGATCATGAACGAAACCTACGGGAAGAACGATATAGATGCAGTAACCTTCTTCATCGAGAGGCTCAAAAAAACGGCAGGTCGTCCTTTTATCGGCGTCTACTACAGCTTTGCCGCACACTGGCCCTATGTCGATTATGGCGAGGAATACAGGATCTTCCCCGATACCCGAAACCGCCTCAACCGTTACTACAACAATGTCCACATGTTAGACTGCCAGATCAAGAGGATATACGACTATCTCGAAGAAGCGGGGCTTTTGGACAAAACAATTCTGGTGGTCCTGAGCGACCATGGAGAGGCGTTCAATCAACATCCCGGCGTATGGGTCCACTCCAGGGACAGCTACAACGAAAACTTCAGCGTCCCGGCCCTGCTCTATCAGCCAGGGCTCTTCAGGCCGGCTCGTATAACGCTCCCCACCACCCATGCGGACATAGTACCGACCCTCCTGGACGCCATGGGCATCAGATACAATCGCCGCCTATTCCAGGGGGAATCCATGCTGGAAAGCAGTCCCAGACGAAAATATATTTTCCTGTTCGGCAATGAAAACACGATGACATCAATTAACACCAACATGACCAAGCTCCAGTATTCCCTGAGAGACAAGATGTGCTGGGTTTTTGACCTCAACCGGGACCCCGGAGAACGCAGAAAGCTTCCCTGCGGCGGCTATCGAGAGCAGATGGAGGCCATGATGGAATTTCACCGCGTCCAGCCTGCAATACTGGAATCGTACAACAGGAGCCTTGAAAAGGGGACCGGTTTTTACGGACAACGTCATTACCCGCTAAAGTAAAAAGAGGTTGGTCCGCGGGCCCCGCCCATATCGGGAATGTTTTTTCCTTGACTTTCTACCGGACTGTTATAGGTTCGCAACGCTTTTATAATCACACAAAAGGAGCAATGTAGATGAAAAAGAAGTTTTCGGCATTCCTTATATTAGCTTTCATCACCGCAGTGTTCGCCGCGGGCTGCGGAAAAAACCATTTCGGCCCATATGCGTCAGCCATCTCGGATCTGATATCGGCGAAAGAAAAACTTGCGGCCGATGCGGGGAGCGCAACGAGCGCCCAGGCGCTGGCCGCTTCGATGAAGGCCCTTTCCTCAAGCATCGACGCCTTCACCACTACCCGCACGGACCTTTTCATGAAATACCCCGCCCTCACGGACAGGGGACCCTTCCCGGATAACATACGAGGCCTTCTCGAAAAATCCGCGAAGCTCGACGAGAAAATCGACTCCGTCTTGCTACAGGCCATCGAGAAATACCAGGGATACGAAGGCGTGCTTGCCGCATGGAACGAACTTAACGGAAAGCGTTCTTCGCTTTAAATTCCTGGAATCCCATAATGTCAGGTTTTCCGCCCGCCGCAGGCTGGCGGAAAACCTGATTATTAAATGGTTTCATTTTTTCCGGATTGTTTTCCAAAATGCGGGGTCCATCATGAATAAAGCCCTTGCCATATCACTGCTCTTTTTCTTCCCTGCGGCCGCCCTCGGCCAGGAGGGATATCAGGACCTCATCGACGCCATGACACGGCTAATATCCATCCAGGAGAAGTTCGTCACAACCATGAAAAAAACCGCGAAGAGCGAAGAGGTGGCCCAGGCAATGAAGGACCTGGGGAGAGACCTCCGGGAACTTCACGGGATATTTCAAGAGCTTGAAAAAAAATACCCCGATTTTCCTTCCGATGAAAAAAAACTACCCGGTGAAGCCCGAGTACTTTTAGCAAGTTCTGAAAGGGCCTCCCGCCGTGTGACGGAAGTAATGGTCATCAATCTGTACCGCCACGGCGCGGAACCTGCCGTCGCGGCCGAAATCGCAGGCATCAAGGACCTCCTCAAGTCGTTCATCACCGGCGGCCCTACTACGCCCGCCCCGGCGGTCCCCTGAGTAGTCCCGGGTTTTTTAGCACCGGTAGTTTTTCCTTCCACCTTTGGCGGCCGGAAAAACCTGATTTTCAGAGGTTTCCATTGATGAAAACATACACACTCATTGCTACTACGGCTTTCGGCCTGGAATCCATCGTGGCGGATGAATTACGGGCCCTCGGCTACGATGAACTGACCGTGGAAAACGGCCGTATCAAATTCCGGGGAGGATCGGAAGACCTAGCGCGCTGCAATCTCCGGCTTCGATGCGCCGACAGGCTCCTCTGGGAAGTTGCGGAATTCCACGCCGCCGACTTCGAAGAGCTTTTCCAGGGGGCCCGCACGGTCCCCTGGGAGGAATTCATTCCGGAGAACGGCACGATGCATGTGACGGGGAAGTCGATCAAATCCACGCTCTTCAGCGTGCCCGACTGCCAGTCCATCGTGAAGAAAGCGGTTGTGGAGGGAATGAAGCGGAAATACAACAGAGTGCGTTTCGAAGAAAATGGGCCCCTCTTCCGCATTGAGATCGCCCTGCTCAAGGACAGGGCGTCACTCACCGTGGACACCAGCGGCGCTGGCCTTCACAGGCGAGGCTACCGAGCCAAAGGAGGAGAGGCCCCCCTCAGGGAGACCCTGGCCGCGGCGATAGTACGGCTCAGCAGATGGGACGCCACGAGGGTCCTTGCGGACCCCTTCTGCGGTTCCGGCACCATCCCCATCGAGGCGGCCCTTGCGGCCAGGAATATCGCACCGGGACTCCAGAGAAGTTTCGCATCGGAAGAATGGCCGCATCTTCACGTTGGGGTCTGGAAACAGGCCCGGAAGGAAGCCCGGGAATCGGTAATCGACGTACAGCCTGTGATTCTCGCATCGGACAGCGACGGGCGGGTTTTCAGCGCCGCAAGGGAAAACGCCGAACGCGCCGGCGTAGGGGACTGCATTATCTTCCAGAAAAAACCGGTTGAGGAATTCAGTTCAAAGAAAAAATACGGATGCCTTATCGCCAACCCTCCCTATGGGGAACGCCTGGGGGAAGTGAAAGAGGCCGAAAAGCTGTATTCCGTTTTAGGAAAAGCCTTCGAGAAATTAGACACCTGGTCCTGCTTTATTCTCTCTCCCCATGATGAGTTTGAACGGTATTTTGGGAAAGAGTCCGACAAGAACAGAAAGCTTTACAATGGGAAAATCAAGTGCTACCTGTATCAGTACTTGGGCCCCTTCCCGCCGAGGAAAGTCCGCTCTCCCAAGCCGAACACCTCTATTGATACAACACCGAGCGCCGGAAGCGCTGATTGAGCCGTTCAAATACCGCGCGACCTGCTGAGCCAGCCGGATCTACGCGATCGCCATGCTGGCGCCTGGGAGGCGTATGTAATGGCAGTTTCACAATCTATCATCAGCCGCGCCAATTCCCTCAGGGTCGAGGCCCCTTCCACGCTTCTCAGCCAGGAGGCCCTCCTGGAACGCCATGCGCTTGTCTGAGCGCCGTAATTGATGTGAGTTTCGAACTCCACGAGGAGCCTTTTCAGAGCGGGAATACTGTCTCCGGCCGTACGGACATCGGAAATCCAACCCGACCGGCGGCTTCTCCACTCCTCGGATTGGGCGGAATAATAAAGGCTCGTTTCGAGCTCAATCAGGAGATCCCCAAACTGGCCCGCTCCGGCGGGTTTGGCGCTTGCAATTGAAATGGCCATCAGGGCTATCGTGGCAAGTGCTGTTTTTTTCATCGTATCCTCCGTTCGAGAAGTTCTTCACTACGAACGATATTTGAAAATGGTGCATTTTCCCCCGGCACAAAGCTACAAAATATATAATAGCGCCGCACTTCGGGAAAGTCAAGGCTTTTACGCGGTATCTGCCCGTAATCTTTCCGCCCTGTGGATGGTGACATGGGAATGCCGGCCCTTTGCGGGCCTTGCCGCTGGGTCTGGATACCGATGAGTCCCCTGTCACCTTCCGCTTCTCATATCAGCGGTCCACTTGTAAGACTATTTCGTACCGGAGATATCACCGGATCGGTCGGTCTTTTGTTTCGCCGCGGCCTTTTTCACCTTTGCCCTGGCCCTGGCCTCATCTTCCTTCTTTTTCTTTTCCGACTCTTTACGTAATTGTTCCTCAAGCTCGGCTTTCTTTTTCGCTTCCAGGGACTCCCTAAGCGCCCTTTCCTTTTCGCCTCGAAGGCGAAGTGCGCGCTCCCTTTCTATTTCCCCGACATCGCCGCGGAAGCGTTCACGCACGACCGGGGCCTGGGAATCGATCACCCGGCGCTTCACATCAAGAAAATCGGCGGTGAGGGTTTCCTTGTCGCGATCTGCAAGCGGACGGACCTGGATGGGGACCTTCCCCGCGGCTATGGGACCCGCCTTCGAAGTGGGGATTTCCGCCCAATGCCCCCGTTCAACCGTCACGGGCCTTTCCCTTTCTACTCCTTCAACGGAAGGCCAGACCTCCACCTTCCCGGTGAGCACGGCGACGGAGGTCCAGCCCTCGTCCGCCCTGGCCCTGAAGGCCGTGCCGCGAACAGCGTACGCCGCCGTGGGCGTCACTATTTTAACGGAGTCCCCCTTCCCTAATCTGGATATGACGACGAACAGGGAACCTCCGCCGAGGTTGAAGCGGCCTTCAGATTTCCCCGCGCCGAGGACCGAGGCAAGAGTCACCCGGGTTTTCTCTCCGATCCTGATGGCGGTATAATCTCCGGCCATAAGATCGATGCTCGAGGAGGGGCCGGTGATGACAGTATCACCTTCGCCAAGAACGCCGCCGATGGATGGGGCCATCTTCATTCCGCGGGCGACGATCTCCACTTTCCCGGTAAAGAAATGAATGCGCGCCGTCCTTGCAGGCCCGGTTTCTTTGCACAACATCATTAACAGGAGACAGGGAAGGAGCCATGCGAGGCGCAGTCTTTTTCTGCCGGTGTTTTTGTTTTTTATCATAAGAACCTCGGAACATTCTTAAGTGGCGTACACGGGTTGAAAAGAAGGCGAAAAGGGTTCACTGGAAATATTGAAACCCGTCCCGCCGCCCTCTTCGGAACTTATCGTCAGTTTTTCATCCGTTTTGTGCCGCCGTCCAGAACCACGAGGGCATCCACGACCACAGGATTGGTCCCTTCGATAATGATGGGGTTCAGGTCCATCTCGGCGATTTCCGGATGAAGAGTCCCGACCGCGCTTATCTTCCTGACCAATCCTGCCAGGGCGGCCTCGTTCACCGCTCCCAATCCCCTCACTTCGCCGAGGAGGGGGGCCATGCGGATGTCCCGGATGATGCGAGAGGCCTCCCTCATGGTCAGGGGCGCAAGGCGAAATGCCGTGTCGCGGAAGGCCTCGGCGAAGACGCCTCCCATCCCGAAGACCACAATGCCGCCGAAGAATTCGTGGCGCAAAAACCCCGTCATAAACTCACGGTCGCCCTCAATCATTGCGCTCACCAGGACCGGCACTTTCTTCCCCGCGGAAAGTTGTATCTTGCGGAAAGAAGCGACACATTCCTCAAGTGTTTTCTGCTTCAGGTAGATGAGGCCCTTCCCGGTTTTATGCGGCAGGTCCGGACTGCAGGCCTTGAGGACCAGGGGAAATCCCAGGGAGGAAACCGCCTCCTCAATTTCCGATTCCCTGTGAACGAGGACCTCGCGGCACACGGGAATCCCATAAGCTTTCAATATTTTTTTCGACTCGAACTCATCCAAAACGCCATGGCCGCCCTCCCGCGCCCTTCGCAGAATTTCCACCGCTTCTTCGGAGACGGTGACGGCAGCATCATCGTCCGTTTCGGACATCTTACCCTGGACCTCCCTGTAGCGCAGGAGGGCGGAGAGCGCCTTGGCCGCTTTTTCAGGCGAATCGTACACAGGCACGTCGTGGTCGTGGTAAGCCACAGTGAAGTCGTCGTCCCTGTCGAAGAACGAGGAAACCGCCATGGGCATACCGTATTTTCCGGGTAGCGACGCTGAGGAGCTTAAATCAATCTTGAACATTTCAAGTATGCTTTCAATTGGAGTGTCGTTAAGCAATTCTTTCAGATGGGGATATTTGGATTTCATGAAGCCGGACTTCATCGGCCCGTGGAGGACCACGGCGTCGACCTCGCCGCTGGACATGACAATGTCCGGAAGCGATTTGCTCAGGACCTCTACATCCATGCTGAAGGTGATATCCACAGGATTGCCGCAGGGCGCATGGGGGGGCACCAGGGGCAGGAGCTTATGGCGGAGCCCCTCGGAAAACTCGACGACATCGAAACCGTTTTCTTCACAGGTATGGGCCATGGACGATCCTGGCCCCCCGGAGTTGGTGATAACCGCGACCCGGTTTCCCTTCAACCGCGGCTGGGTTGCCAGCATCCAGCCGTGACCGAAAAGGTCCTCCACGGAATGTACGCGGATGATTCCGGCCTGCCGGAAAAGGCCTTCGTACAGGTGGTCCGGCGCCGCCAGCGCGCCGGTGTGGCTCAACCCCGCCCTGGCGCCGGCCGCGGAGCCTCCGACATACTGTGCGATGACCGGTTTGCGTGGCGTAATCTTCTTCGCCACGTCAAGAAACCGGCGCACCTCCGAGATCCCTTCGATGTAAAGGGCAATGGCCCTTGTGGATTCGTCATCTCCCATGTACTCCAGGGCGTCTATCAAATTGAGGTCCGTGCTGTTCCCCACGCTGACGGCTTTGCTGAAGCGGATGCCGTGTTTGGCGAGATACGGCAGGGTCTGGGTCACATAGGTCCCGCTCTGGGACACGAGGCCCAGGGGGCCTTTCTTCATGCCGAGAGTCATCACCGTGGTATTCAGTGAGATATCGGTGTTGATAAAGCCCATGCAGTTTGGGCCCAGGAACCTTATGCCGTGCCTGCGGGCCGTCTCCTTGAGCTTCTCCTCGTTCACCTTACCTTCCTCACCTGTTTCCCTGAAACCGGCGGAGATGATGATTACCCTCCGGGTCCCTGCGCGCCCGAGGTCGTCGAGCAAATTTAGTATTGCCGCGGCTGGGACCACCAGAATTGCCAGGTCAGGAGTTTCGGGAATCCCGCCCACATCTTTGTACGCCTTCTGCCCGAGCACCACGCTCTCCGTCGGGTGGACCGGGAACAATCTGCCGACATATCCGTCCTTGAGGATGCTCAGGGCGTGCATGGTGCCCATTTTCATTGGATTATTGCCTGCGCCGATTATAGCAATGGACGACGGATTCATTAAAAGATCAAAGGGATGAGTGGCCATTATATTCGCCTCATGTCTTTAGGTATGATAGAGGAAAGACACATCAAAGCTACAGGCCTCGACATGTATGTCAACGGGGAAATTCGTTTTGAATAATTTTATTCAATTGGCGACTTCTTTTACGTCTGCCGTCCCCTGAAGGGGATCAACAAACATATTGCGATCCAGAAAATTACGTTTTCGAGGATTTCAGAATTTGTGTGTAATAGAACTTCAATCTGCAAAAAGGATCTCCGGGACAAGCAAAACTTATGGCAACTTCTAAAAATCAGGTTTTCCAGCCCGCCGAAGGCGGGCTGGAAAACCTGATTTTTATGGCTGCCCTTAATTTTAAAAACTTCCTGATGGGTTAGGCGGTTTGAAGGAATTTTTTTTCAAATTTCTCTCTGGTGGTAATGAAAAAAAACCGCTGAAGCCGGGCGATTTCGAAAAGATTTTGCAACGATGGATTAAGATCGTAGAAAATCAACCGAATATTCTTCTCCATCGCTTCATTGAGAAACTTGACCAGAGTACTGAGGGACGATGAATCGACATGTTCGATACCCGCGCAATTGATGGCGATAATCCTCGGCTTCCTTGCAATCTGCTCACGCCAGATTTTTTCGACATCGTTGAGACGGTCGGCGAAAAAATCGCCCCTAAAATGAAGGATGATTATGCGGCCCCGGTTTTCTACCTGTATGTGCAATGTTTCATTCACTATAGGCAGCATCAAAAAATTTCCCGGCTCGTCTTAGACGAGCGGGGAAACCTGATTATTGGAGATTACTTTGTATAAGTTTATCAAAAGAGAGGGCATTTTGTCAACAGTTTTTTTGTTCTATACGAATTACAATAGATAGGTTTGAAATCTGGCTCTAGCCGGATGCGCACAAAACAAAAAAGCAGTCACGCAAATGACTGCTTGAAATATTGAAACTGGCAGAGAAAAGTGTCCAAAGATCGTTTATTTCTCGATAATATTGAAACAGAACAAATTCACCCTTCATCGGAAGTCGACATGCCTCATGCGGTGGTATTTATCCAGGCCCCCTTGTTTTCTTCCTGAGAAAGTTCACGAATAGACCGGGAGTTTTCCCCGGTTTTTTGGTTTTCAACATTTTGATTTTCGATGCGGTTCGCTTGCTCGTTGTACACCCTCGAATTTTCCATTACGCCCTGGGGAACGGCATCCGCTCCGCTGATGCTTTGAATAGCCATAAAACACCTCCCTTTTATTTTATGGACCTTCTGCGGCTGCCCTCGCCGCAAACACGACCGTGTTACAGGATAAATCGGCAAAAAATGACAAAATTATAAATTTTGTCAAAATTTCCCACGCATCAAAAAGATACGGAAATGATAAGGAACAAGCAAGCAAAAAAAGAAGGCGAAGTGGAAAAAAACCTGGAAAATGAGACATAAGGAGACAAATAAGTTGACGTTATTGTAATACCATACATCTATTAATGACAGCGGTTGACGTTGAGTGATATACTACCGAGAGCTCCGAAACGGCCAAAACTGCGCGCCCGCCCCGACTCGAACGGGGGGCCTGCGGATTCGAAGTCCGACGCTCTATCCAACTGAGCTACGGGCGCCTAATTCGGAGGAACATTTTCATAAAAGAGGTTCCGCCGGATGATGGGTGATAGAAAAGACGATGGGCTAACGCTTGTCAATCAAATTCCTGTGTTGCCCGCCACCGCGAGTGAACCACCCGCGCGGGTCACACTGAACCGCTTTCGCGCTAAAACGCTTCCCCGTTAAGTGGATATGTACGTCCAATTTGACGGCGAACCTAATGATGTGACTGCGCTGGCTTATCCGCCCGTGACGCATGCCTGAGGCATCATTGAAGGTTCATGGCAGGTCTTCATCATCGTCCACTTCTTCTCGGTCGATAATGTGAAATTCCACGCGGCGATTATAAATATGCCGCCCCGTGGTAAAATAAAGGTCCGAAGGTTCTTCATCCCCCTTTCCCTTAAGCTGGAAACGGTACCTCCCAATGCCAAAATGCATAAGGGCGCTTTTCACCTCCCGGGCGCGGCGAAGGCTCAGGCGTTTGTTGCTCGCCTTGTTCCCCCTGGAATCGGCATGACCCGTGAGGCGCAGGCAGAGGTCCGGGTCAGCACGAAGCTTCTGGGCGATTTCCCGTATATAGGGCATTTCCTTCATCCGTATGCGCGCGAAGCCGGTATTGAAATAAACTGGCCGGAAGGTTTCAATCGTAGGTTCCGGGGCTTTCACTTCGGCGATATTAAACTTTATCTGGACATCGCGCATTTCCCCCGGCTCGGGGACAAATTCCCCACGATACGGCCTGTATCGGCCGTCATTCGAGGAAACCACGATTTTAGAGGTTCCCAGTTCCACTTTTACTTCGAATTGTCCCCGGGCGTCGCTCTTTTTCAAGAAGTTTTCAACCGGCGCCACGCCCTCCTTCTTTTCTCCTTCGACTCTTACCGAAAAGGACGCCGTCACCGCCTTGCCGCTGGCCCGCTCCTTTACGAAGAACTTGAACCCTGTGTCGGGAACGTTGAAAATCTTCGGAGTAAGATAAATCGTGTAGATATCAGAGCCTCCCAAGCCTCCGCTCCTGTCTGAACAGAAGTATATGACATTCCCTATTTCCGTCACCGTGAGGTCATTGTGCTCAGAATTGATGGGGGCCCCGAGATTGATGGGTTCGCCGAACTTTTTATCAATGTAATGGACATAGTAAATGTCCCAGAGCCCCTTACCTCCGGGCCTGTTCGATGAGAAATAGAAGCCGGGTTTGTTGTTCGAAGGCATGAGGGCGAAATCTGAATAGCTGGAGTTTACCGGAGCCGGAAGGGGCCTCACGTTTCCGAACCCCCTGTCTCCAAGGGTGGCCTGATAGATGACCGATTTTTCCAGGCTGTTGCCGGGATAGCGCGAGAAATACAGTGTGGAACCGTCTTTGCTCAGGCTCGGGGCCCTTTCATTTTGATCGGTATTCACATCACCCTCCAGGCGGTCCGGAGGACTCCACCGGCCGCGCACCCTGTACGATATGTAAAGGTCGTTGGTGAGGAAATATTCCGGGCCCCCGGTTCTCGGAGTGCGAACCGCCCCTTCCCTGTTGGAAGAAAAAAGGATCAACTGACCGTCCGGCGATATGAAGGGTGTCTGCTCGTCCGCCTCGGTGTTGAGCACATCAAGGGAAAGCGGCGTTGTCCAGGCGCCGTTCACATAATCGCTTATAAAAATATCGCTATTGTCCTTGTTTTTTGGCCTGATGCTGAAGACCATGGTCTTTCCATCGGCTGTGATGGAGGGATAAAACTCGTCACCGGGGCCGTTTATTCCGGCACCCATGTTTTTTAGAGTCATTATCGTCTCGGATTGTTCGACAATGTCGGCCTGGACAAGCAAAGGTAGAACCAGGATCACCGCAAGGAATCGGATGGCGCCTTTACCTGAGTCAAGAAGTCTTTTTGGTATCATATTTTATTCCGCCGTATGCTCGCCTTCCTGGGCGGTATGTACCGCCAAAGAAGGCGTTCTTTTTGTATGTATCGGCCCAACTGAACGTCCGGTTTACACTTTCACCACTGGACATGGCCTGCCCGTTCACCTTTCCTTTTCCTGGACCGCGGTTTAAAAAAAGAATATCTCCCGGAGGACCTGATAATGGCCGTTCAGAATTTTCATCATCCCATCGTTCCCCTTTTTCAGATCGGGATGATATTTCCTTGCAAGCTCGTAATACCGCTTCTGGACCGTCCGACGGCTGGGGGCGGAAATTCCGAAAAAGTCCAGGGCAGCCTCCACGTCCCCCCGCCTGAGTGAATACATGATTATTCCCCTTGTACTCTTTTCCAAGAGAGGATTTGTCCCGAAAGCAATGTTCTCAGGATTAAGATAGAAGTCCTCCATGGGGTCATACCGCGGAAGATGTATGTCTCCGACATTCGCATACGAATGATATTGGCATAAACCCCGCCCGGCAGCGGGGCCTCCACAGTATTTTCCTTCCTCCGGGAAATAGTGGGAGCATTGGAAAGGTCCGGGAGTTTCTACGAGACGGATCCGCATCGGATCGAGGTGCAGGTACATATCGCAACAGGCGCCGTCCCTTCGAAGGGAATACAGAGCGTGGTAGAGAGAGAAATGCAGGGAATAGAGGTCTTCCCCGGCCTCGGAAAGGACCTTTGCTCCGGTCAAATGCCTGAGGAGGGTGGTTTCGGAGACCGGTTCAGTACGAGAGCGCAGGAAAGACAATATGTTCCCCTTTTCAAATTTTAGAAGGCGCACTTCCCTGCGGTTTTTTGACCGTGTCATTCCACTCCCCCGTCTCGATGGACGGTACGCTTCCCGCTATGAAATTACAAGAGAAAATCCCATGTCGGGAAAATTAAAGACGGCATTTAACTTTTACTTGACCGCCCAAAAGGATATCATTACCATTCGGATGGAGTCATGACATGGCGGTAAAAGCGGTCGAATTCCCCGTTAAACTGAAATGGCTAAACACCCCGGAACCCCTCTCACTTGAGACACTCCGGGGCCATGCGGTTTTGCTGTGCTTCTGGAACTGCTTCACCCCGGAATGCCTCCGGGCGGCGGCCGAAGTCGCGGAGTTGGCCGACAGGTTCAAGACTCGGCCCCTGGCGATCATCGGGGTCCATTCTTCCCGTTTCGGGGAAGCTATAGGCCCTGAGAGCGTCGCCAGCTCCGCTCTCCGCCTCGGCATGCAGTATCCGCTGGTCATGGATGTGAACCTCGAGGTATGGAACGCCTATGGCATCAGCGCCTGGCCCTCCTTCATTATCATTGACGCCGATAGTAATGTCCGCGGCGCCGTGACCGGCGAGGGGAAAATGGCGGCCCTTGAACGCGCCCTGAAGGCCGCATTAGATGAAGGGGAAAAAGCGGGACTTTTAGCAGACAAACCCGCCAGGTTCCATAAAATCCCCGGCCCACCATCGCTCCTTGCCTTCCCGGGAAAATTAGAAATCGACAGGAAAAGGGGACATATCTTCATCAGCGACACCGGACACCACCGCATTCTCCAGTGCGCCCTTGAGGGCGACAGTTCGGCAAAACTAATAATGGGATACGGCAGCGGCAGGGCCGGCTTTTCCGACGGCAGGTCTTCCGGGGCCTCCTTCAACTCTCCCATGGGCCTTTCCCTCTCCGGGGGAACACTCTATGTGGCGGACATGGAAAACCATGCCGTGAGGTCCGTGGACATGAAAACCGGGGCCGTAACCACCCTGGCGGGGAACGGACGGCCCGGTTTTTCGGCCAGTTATAACGGCACGCCCCTGAAGATCGCCCTGAACGCCCCCATGGACATCGTCAGCGACGGCGCCAACCTGTACATTGCCATGGCGGGGCTGCACCAGGTGTGGCAGCTCGATATTGAGAACAACTACATCAGCAATTTTATCGGCGCTGGAATAGAGAGCATGATAGACGGACCCTTCGGCAATTCCGGCCTCGCAAAACCCTGCGGCCTTTCCCTGCGGGGAAACAGGCTTTTCATCGCCGAGGGCAATTCCTCGGCCCTCAGGTGCGCCGACCTGTCGACCCACAGACTTACGACACTCATAGGTATCGGCATCTTCGACTTCGGGTACGTGGACGGCCATTTCTCCGACGCCCGAATGCTCCACTGCCAGGGCATCGAAGCCGTAGGAGAGAAAATTTTCATCGCCGACACATACAACAACGCAGTGCGCTATGCCGACCTCATGGGGACCGTCATCTACACCCTCGTAAGCAGAAAAACCGAAAGCACTTTCCGGACGGTCCCTGGGCCTGAAGGCCCACTGCCCCTCTTTGAGCCGGGAGATGTGGCCTACTACAATGGGAAAGTGTATATAGCCGACTCGGGCAATCACCTGATACGGGTCTTGGACCTGGGCCGCCAGACCCTCTCGGTCCTCGACATCACCTGATCCATCGCCTGCCGAAAAAGCGCATGGATATCAACAATGCGTTGACGGCAATAGACGCGTTCATGGCCCACCAAACAGCAGGGGCCCCCAATCCCAGCACCACCCCGAAGAAAAACGCCAGAGGTATCCGGACCAGCCAGAAGGACCCGGTGATGACGAGCATCATCGTCCGGGTGTCTCCGGCCCCGTTGAGCCCTCCACCCAGGACCACCCCCCAGGCCATAAACGGCTCGCTTATCATGCTGATGATGAGGTAACGGGCGCACTCGGAAATAACCCGTCCGTCTCCCGAAAGAAGCGACGCCAGGGGCCTCGCGTGCAGCACTATGATCACGGTCATTACTGAGATGAGGCCCGTAGCGATGAGGGCCGTGGCGATCCCTCCCCTGAATGCGTCCTTTTCTCTTCCGGCCCCGAGCATGTTTCCAACCACCACGGCGTTGGCCATATTCAGGGCATAGGCCGGAAGGAAAATCGCCGCCTCAATCCGCAGGCCATTGGTGTACGCCGCCATGACAGCCACGGTATTTCCCGGAAGGGACGCGAGTATGAGGAACATCACCGTGGACCCCATATGCCATGAAAGCTGTTGCACCGCCGTGGGCCAGCCTATCCTGGCAACGTCGCCGAGGAGTCCCTTTGAAAACATGTGTATCCTTTTTACGAAAGGGAATATGTGGGCCTGGTTTTTTATGGCCCCGATGACCACGCTAACGGCAGTGGACAGCGCAATGCCGAGGTAGCCCAGGGAAGTATGAAAAACAAAAAGATAGTTCAATGCCACATTGCATACGCAAACCAGTGCCATGGTGGCCATTGATTTTTTTACGCCCCCCGTGGCGCGGAGGATGCCGTTTCCGTTGATAAGCAGGTAATGGAAGGGCAGGCCGATGGAGTACATCCGCACCAGGGGGACCGCCAGATCCATCACCAGGGAGGGCATCCCCAGGCGTGACATCACACAGGGAGATAGAAATACGCCCCCCGCCCCGAAGAGGACCCCGGCCCCCAGAACTGCCGCGGAAACAGAGAATACCGTACGGCCCAGCTCGTCCTTTCTTCCCCCGGAAAATAGCCGGGAGGCCACGGAGACAGTGCCCACGGTCAGGGCGTTGGCCACGACGATGAAGATGAAATAGATCTGGGTCGAGAATCCCACGGCGGCCTGGAATTCCTTCCCCAGAAGGCCGGCGATGAAGACATCGGTAAGGGTGATGATGAACTCGAAGGCCATGATGAAAATCATGGGCCAGCTTACCGACCAGCTCCGCCGCAGATGGCCCCCCATGCCCCTGAAACCCGAAAGATACGGCGCGGCGCTTTTATTCCACATCCCCTTTACCGCTTCCAATTCTGGCCGGGGCACTGTATTCTATCCCTTTCCGTTTTTTTACCCGTATTCTTGAATAGCGTATTGCGGGATAGCGGGTGAAAGCCTCCATGACGATTTCAAAAACGAGGACAAGGGACGTGGCGATGATCACGACAGTGAAAACGGCAAGAAGTACCAGGGCCGTCACACCCCAGAGCTGGCGCTCTAAGGGAAGTTCGTCGACGGGAAGCCGATGCAGGACCCAGGAAACGACGAAGTAGCCGAAAACCCCCATGAGGGCGAATACCGCCGCGTAATTCATGTAGAGGACCCCTTTCCCGTATTTTTTGGGGATTCCCCTGAGGGGATAGACCACGAGCTTGCCAAAAAAAGAAACTCCGCGTTTCTCCAAGCGGGCGATGACGCCCCTCAGCCTTCGATAAGTCAGGAGCGCGAAAATGATCCCCGCTACGGAGGAGAGGGAGCTTGTCACCAGCGCGCCGATGGTGGCCCCCACGATGAGGGCGAAGAGGACGATCACTGAAACGGTTCCCGCGAAAACCGCCAGGGGGGCCGCCGCGCCGGCCAAAACCGCAAGTGCTGCGGCGGTGAACATCTTGATCGAGCTTGTAAAAAGGTCCAGATAATCGTCGGGATGGAGCTTGAAGTACTCCCACTCATCTTGATAGGCCCCGCTCCCGGCGATGTCGAACTCCCGGGCCAGGGTTTCCATGTCGAACACTGAAGGGCCATCTTGAAGTGACCGATATGCCTTCCAGAGGGAGTCGTATTCAAGGCGCTTTTTTTTGTCCGTGAGGATGTCGTATGCCTCCCGGACAAGAATGAAGGCCTCGTAATTTCCGGCATTTTTCGTGATGTCCGGATGGGTTTCCCGGGCAAGCTTCCTGAAGGCCCTTCGTATCTCTTCGTCCCCGGCTTCCCGTTCTATCCCGAGGATACGGTAATAATCCTTGAACGCAAAATCCCCGCTCATTTCACCGTCCTCGTCAAATCCAGCGCGTTTTTCCAAAAGCAACGCCCCGTTGCGACACATGAAATCCCGCATCGGACTCCACGACAAGCTCCTCTTCCTTCAGGTCCTCCAGGATGCCCTGAAGTTCGGACCCGGATAAGGCAAAGCGCACTTCAAGATCGTACAGCAGAACGGGGCCTCCCTTCTTCGTTGTATGGTAAAGATAATGGAGTATGTCGAGGGCGGTACTGTTCATTATTGTCATAGTCGAAAAAAACGCCCGGGGCCTTCGCTATCTCTCGGCGCCCTGTTGCGATCATGATCACTCCCGGCCGCGCCGGGGTCAACCACTTCAATGGCGGCTTTCCAGCCGGACCGAAAAAAGGGAGCGTCGGGACGGAGCTGCTACAAAAAAACATCAGAGGCGCAGTTTGCTCCCCCAGTCAAGCCCCGCTATTCCCGCCCTCCTCACGGTTTCCGCCCTGAGCCGGTTGGCGAAGCTTTCCGCGTTCACCAGGCCCGAAGAGATGAAAAACCCAGAACGGACCCTGACGGCATGCAGTCCATAGTAAAAATAACCGCGGTCCCGGGCGCTGTAAAAATAGAACGACATCATTCTGTATTCCCCTGCCCGGGCTATGGGAACCCCCATTTTCGAAAGGGGTTTCGTCGTGGAACTGGAAATAAGAAAGTCCTCTCCCCTGTGGACCACTTCGCTCAGGAACATCATGTCGCCGAAGCGATTGTCCCTGATCCTGAAATAAACGGCCCTGCGCGGTGCCGGGGCGGTGTACACCGGATCGGCCAGCAATGACGGTGATTCGGGGCCGGACACCCTCCCGCTTTCAAGGATATAGGGCTGGAAACGTTTATCGGTCCTGGAATAGTACTTCAATCCCTTGAAACGGGAATAGGCGAAGAGGCCATTGTAAAACTTTAAATGGCCTGTCCCGGAGATGTCGAACGGCATGAAGGCCCTCTCCTCTGCGAGGACCTCGTAATATCGCAGGGATGAGGGGACCAAGGAAGAGCCGGGCAGGGCCAATGTCCTCCCTCTGAGATTATACCCGCCCCCTCCTTTTACCTCCGCCCTGGTGATGATGTCGCCGTTTTTCACAGCGTTCTTTTCCTCTGCGGAAAAGAACGCATCAATCCCCCCCTCATCGTCCTTCCCGCCGGCCTGCAAAGCGAGGGAAATCGCGAAAAGAAGAACCGCTATGGATAGAGTCGCCGGCCCCTTGAGCTCTCTCATTTCAAAATACCGTCCCGAAGTTGAAATACACGGCGCAGGGAATCTCCCTGCTGAAGCCTATATCAAGGCGCCCCATGAGATTGGGGCCGGTTATCAATCTAAAACCTCCCCCGGCTCCCCAGTGCCAATCTCGAGTCGGGTCTTTGTCATCGCCGGTGAAGACCCTGGCCGCATCGCAAAAGACGTTCCCATCCAGGACAATTCTCGGCCGATATTTCAGCAGGGGTATGGCTATCTTTACGATATGAAATCTGTACTCGCCATTGGCCACAGCCGCGGACCTCCCCCGGAAACGCCCTTCCCAAAAACCCCTGAGGCTGTCGCGCCCCCCGGCGCCGGGGAGGTCCCACCATGGTATGCGGTCCCCATCTCCCGCCGTCCCTCGCCAGGAGAGCCGTCCCGCCAGGACATTATAGTCGCCGAAAATATTCCGGTAGGCCCTCGCATCGGCGGTAAAGGCATGGTACTCGAATTTCCCGTTCATGCTTCCCGGGAACGATTCTTCGGTGAGTTCAAACCGCGTACCGCGCCGTGGCCTCCACTGGCTGTCCCGGGTGGAACGGATGAGCGATCCTCCCAGGCCCGCTGTCGAGCCTCCCCTGATCCCGGGAATATCGTAATAGCGCTCAAGGGCCCGGGGAATGCCGTCCCCCTCCCCCTCTCTCACCCGGACTTTTTTGTACAGCAGATGGAAGGCGGTGAAATATCTTCCCGAAAAGCCCCAGCCTGCCGTTCCCCGGCCGGAAAAGGCCCTGTATTCCATCGCGGCCTCATCACCCTCCGCCCCCGCCTTCGTGCTGTTTCCAATACCGAAGAACCTCAAGTCCTGGATTCGCTCGTAACCTGCGAAAAGGATTGCATACGCCCCTCCCCGGCTTTCGCGGGATGGCAGAGTGGCGAGGGAGCCTTCGTACTGTTCGTTCCGTTTTGTGGTGTACAGATTGGCGCATTCTATCATCAACGGAAGCCCGAACGGATTGGTCGACTTTATTTTCAATCCCGATCCCATGCCGGTTTCAGGATTGAGCTTGAACCTGGGAAGTATACCCAGGGAGCTTCCTTCACCATAGCTGTCCGTTATCCCCTCGAAGAGGTCCTTCTGCTCCTCAGCGATTAGGGAAGAAAACGGAAATGTTAAAAGAATAGCCGCCAGAACCAAAGCTTGCGCACTGAACGCGTTTCTCCGCATCTTCGTCCCCATATATCCGCACAGGTCAGGCCTCAGGCAAACCCTCCGGATAGTTCTTCCTGAAACTCCGTCGCATCATTCTCCATGAACCCGTCATATTACAAGGATAATACTCACAGGCGACGGAGGAAATGGGGCCTGCCGCTCGGGTCTGTTGGAAGAGAGATGTCAAATTTTTTACTTGCATTTTCTAAAGGGCCGTGCCTGCTATATTTATCATGCACTCCCGACATTTGAACAACCTTACAATCAAACTCGTTAAGATTTTCGGATATTTTCTCGTTTTTTTTGGAGTTTTCATGCTGGTCGCGGGGATCGGCATCCGGTTAGAAGACCCAAAGGAAAATGGCCCTACCATCGCGGTTTTTTCCCTTATTTTTTTCATTCCCGGCTTCATCATACTTTACCTGGAACGCCGGTCGCGAAAAAACAGGGAGATGCTTGAGTCCGTTGTGAGCGCCGTCAAGTCGTACCGCAGAATAAAGCTCGTCGACCTCGCTTCTAAACTGGGCGTTACGGCGCCCCGGGCGAATGCCCTCCTCATGAAGGCAATTTCCCTTGACATGGTCCACGGGAATTTTGACAGGACCACCGACGAGTTTTTCACCGACGAGGCCCGGGAGCAGAAACTGGAATACCGGTTCTGTCCCCAGTGCGGGGGCTCCCTGGATAGATTGTATCTCGAGGGAGAAACGGTACTATGCGCCCGTTGCGGCGTAATCATGCACTGAGTCCAAAAGTGCACAACGATAAAGGAGGTCCACGCGCTCCGATTAGTGGGCCAAAATGACGGCAGACTGCTCTATGAGGTTTTTTCCATCAGCACTGTGAGGACCTGGCCAACCTTACATATGCGAATTGGTCCCGGGAAATCCGCGAACTTGCCGACCCTGACCACGGAGGATACACGGCATCGTTCAAAGACAGGCACGGAAAAAATACGGGAAGAAAAACCCGGGGCCCCGTCCTAAAAAGCTTGCGAACATCTCCAAAGGAATACATCGTCCGCCCCGCCGTTTCACGGCTTCCGCGGGCATACCCTGCCTTTCAAACCGTCCCGGCGATAAATGCCCTCGGGCCCTGAGTGCGCCTCAGGTTATCTTTTTAAGGGCGATGCCTTCCGCCACATTGAAGGCATGGTCGCCGATCTTCTCGAAGCTTGTGAGCATATCTATAAAGACAAGGCCCGAGTGGATATCGCAGGACCCTTCGTTCAGACGTTCAATATGCCTTTTTTTAAGCTCCTTTCTCAACTCGTTGATCCGGTTTTCGAGCACTTCCGCCGCCGGCATGATGCCGGCGTTTGGCCTCATGAGGCTATCATAGATGAGCCTTAAAAGCTCCCTCACCTTTTCGGCGATTTCATGGATTTCCTTACAGGCGCTCTCGGAGAACTGGAGTTTCATGTCGTACTTCCGCCTTATGAGCTTCATGAGGTTTTCGCAGTGGTCCCCTATGCGCTCACAGTCGTTTACGGCGTGCAGGAGCATGGAAATTTCATAGCTTTGCTCCTGGGTAATTGAATCCAGCGATACGTTGACCAGATATTCCGAAATTTCCTTTTCAAGAAGGTCTATCACGCCTTCCTTCCGCTGTATGGACTCCACTTTTTCACCGAGCTTGTCCTCCGGCTTGTCGAATACTTCCATCACCATGTCGAACATCTCGATGGTGATGCCCACCATGCGCCTGGTTTCCAGGCGCGCCTGGTTGATGTTGATGGCCGGCGTCGTCAGAAGAGGGCTTGCGATATATTTCAGATGGAACTCGTCGGAACCGCCCGGCTTTTTTTTCTCCGGCACAAGGCGCGTGGCTGCGTTCGCCAGAAAGCCCACGAAGGGAAGGAATATCAGCGCATTGATGACATTGAAAACCGTATGGAACGCCGCCATGTGATCGGCGATGACGGCGGACCGTTCGGAAGCCACGGCGGAGAAAGGGTCCCCCGGCACCAGCCAGTCCACAAACGGGACAAAAGCCCAGTGAAAAACCGTTAGGACCCAGGCCACTCCGAAAATATTGAACAGGAAATGGACTCTCGCCGCACGCCGGGCGGCCGTCGTCGCCCCCAGGGACGCCAGATAAGCGGTGATTGTTGTGCCGATGTTCTCGCCAAGGATCAGTGCGCAGCAGGTGGTAAAATCAATGAGGCCGTTCACGGCCAGGGACATGGTCATGGCCATGGTGGCGCTTGAAGACTGGACGATCATGGTTACGACCGTCCCTATACCTATCACGAGAAGGGTGGAGGAAAAGGAAGTAGCCTTGATGGCCGACATGTAGTTCAAAACGACGGCGGACTCCCGGAGGTCCTTCACGGCGGAGTTCATAACGTCCAGCCCCAGGAAGAGCACCCCGAAACCAAGGACGACCTCACCCCAGTCTTCGATCTTTTTATTCTTAAAAAACCTCAAGAAAAAACCGAGGGCGATGGCGGGAAGTGCAAAGCTGGAGATTTTTACCTTGAAACCCAAAAATGCAACAATCCACCCCGTCACGGTGGTGCCGATGTTGGCCCCCAGGATAATTCCCACGGACTGGGAGAGGTCAATAAGGCCCGCGTTGACGAAACTCACAAGCATCACCGTAGTGGCGCTGGAGGATTGGATTATTGATGTGATGCCCAGGCCGGTAAGGAGCCCGATGAACCTGTTTTTCGTCACCTTCCCGAGAACATTCCTTAGCCCTTCCCCCGTCGCCTTCTGCAGGGCTTCGCTCATGATCTTCATCCCGAAGAGAAAAAGCCCCAGGCCTCCGGACACCGTTATCGCGAAGCTTATCCCATTCATGCGTCAATCGACCTCTCGCTTTTATTCAAAGGGGAAACGGAAACCCGCAAGGCCGGTTTCTTCTCTCATTCGGACCAGCTCCTTTTGCACCTCCAGGTTTACAGGCACGCCCCGGTTTTCCCTTTCCTTCATCATCTCGTATTCTTTCTCGCCGGCAGTGTATATTCTTTCCTGCCCCGGGGCCTTTTTCGAAGCTCTGAGGCTTCTGAGAATGTCCCCCGTCGTTTTTTTGAAAGCGTCGAGCTCTATAAACGCTGACACATCTATGGCGATGAAGAAATGCCCCAGGCGGTATGGCACCTTTTTCCCATTCTCGATGCCGTTGAGCATTTTTAGATAATTTCCCGCCTGAAGCGCCGCGGAGAGGATTTCCACAACGGTGGTGTAGCCGTACCCCTTGTACCCTCCCCCCTCTTCGCCTATGCCGCCAAGGGGAGCCAGGGCCGCCTTCCCGGTGGTGAGGTCTTCAAGGACCAGCTTTGTGTCGGTCCTGGTGTTGCCGGTAATGTCTATGACCCATCCCGGAGGCAGTTCCTTTCCGAGCCTGTCGTAAACTTCAATTTTCCCCCGCTGGGAAAGGGAAGTTGCGCAATCCAAGAGAAAGGGAAATTCTTCGTCTGTTGGTATCCCGAAGGTGAGGGGGTTGGTGCCGAGCATGTTCTCCACGCCGAAGGTGGGGGCAACGGAGGGGCGCGCATTGGTGCCGGTGATTCCTATCATCCCTGCCTCGGCGGCCTTAAGAACATAGTAGCCGGCAATACCGTAATGGGTGGAGTTGCGCACTGCCACCATGCCCATGCCGAATTCCTTCGCCTTGGCGATGGCCATATCATTTGCGCGCTTCGCGATCACATGCCCCATTCCGTCATGGCCGTCGACCACCGCCGTCGTAGGACCTTCGCGCACTATCTCAAAATTGGTGCAGGGGTTCTGTATCCCCGCTCTGATGCGGTCATAGTAGATCGGCTTGAATCTATTGACGCCGTGGGAGTCAATCCCGAGCCTGTCGGCAGTAATCAACACCTCCGCGCAGATCTTCGCGTCGCCGGCGGGAACACCGACTTTTATGAAAACCTCCGCCATAAACCGTTCGATAACGTCAAATTCCACCCATACGACATCACCGTCCATATTAATCCGCTCCGCCTGATATTTTACTTATTAGAACCTCGAACAAACTAAGGGCTTATGTTTTTCCGCCCGCCAAAGGCGGGCGGGAAAACATGGTTTTTGTGACTTCTTTTGTATTTCACCGACCGCCGAAAGCGGGCGGGAAACCTTAAATGCTTTGAGTGCCAGCAGGTAAAACACTTAGCAGGAACAATCGGGCCCGCACTCCGCCTCACCACAGTCGCAGCCGCAGTCGTCCCTATATTTCGGTTCGTCGTTGATTTCAATTATTTTCACGTCGAAGTGAAGGGTCTTCCCCGCAAGCTGGTGGTTGAAGTCGATCATTACGGTGGAATCGTCCACTTTCGTTATGGTGGCAGGGACCTGCATGCCGTTCTCCAGATGGACGCCTATGGTCATCCCCACCTTCGGCTCGAAATGGGCCCTCACATCGGCAGCGGGGATGCTTTGCACCATTGAATCATTATAAACGCCATAGGCCTCCTCGGGGGGAATGACGATGCTTTTCTCCTGGTTGACTTCCATCCCCCGGACCGCGCTGTCAAGGCCGGATATGACTGACCCGGCCCCCACTTCGAACTCGAAAGGGAAGTCACCCGTACAACTGTCGAATACTTCTCCATTTTCAAGCTTACCGGTATAGTGTATCGCAACGAATTTTCCTTCCTGGACCATTTCGGACATCTCCAAAGTGTAGAATGGGGGCTGCGCCCCTTTATCGGGGCACAATCTCCCGCAGGGGCCTTTGAGTCAATACGAATTTACACCGTTCCTTACTCCATTTCAGGGTAGCGCGCCGCGATGCTCTTTATCATATCGAAGGATTCGAAGAAAGCGTCAATCATCTCCGGATCGAAATGTTTTCCCGCCTCGGACCTCATGGTCTCGAGCACCTGGTCTTCGCTCCATGGGTCCTTATAGGCCCTTTTTGAGGCAAGGGCGTCGTATACGTCGGCGACGGCCACAACGCGCCCGAAGGGAGGGATCTCCTCGCCCCGCTTTCCCCGTGCCTGTCCGTTTTTCCCCTCGTATCCCGGTACGACGGCGCCCGTCGCCGGGTTGATGTGGCCCGGGTAGCCGGTCCCGTCCCATCTCTCATGGTGGTTCAGCGACACGAGAAAAGCCGCTTCATCAAATGGGGAATATTTTTCGTCGAACAGTCTTGCGCCGAGCCATGTGTGCTGTTTCATGACCTGGTACTCGTCCTCATCCAGGCGTGCGGGTTTCTTTAATATGATGTCGGATATGGCCACCTTCCCCACATCGTGAAGCATCGCCGCCATTCGCAGAATATCGCGGTTTTTCGCGACCTGGTCATCGACGCACCCGCACCGCCGCGCCCAGGCCTCATAAATTTCAACGGCGTAGGAGGCCACGCGGTTTACATGGGGTCCGGTTTCCTTCGGGTCACGGAGCTCCGCCATGCTTATCATCCTCAAAAGAAGGGCGCGGGTCATCCGGGCACGCTCCAGCGCCACAGCGGCGCTGTTGGCGAAATACATGATGAAGGGCTCGTCCTCCCGGGCGAAGGGGCGCATCTCCCCCTTTTCGTTTTTCGCGTTGATGAGCTGGAGCACCCCGACAACGTTTCCCAGGTTCGATTTCAGGGGGACCGTGAGCATCGACTTCGTGCGGTACTTCGACATCTCATCGTACTGCACTCCGAAAGAATAGGGGGCGCGCTCCGGGATTTCGTACACGTCTTCTATGTTCAGGGTTTCCCCATTGTTCGCCACATAGCCCGAGATGGTTTTATTGTCAACAGGGACCGTAAAGGTGGAATAAATGAGTTTTTTTCCGGGGGGAAGTTTTTTTCGGAGAGTGTCGTTCTGGTTGTTCTGGAACTTCAGTCGGTTCCCCTCGACAATGTAGATGGATCCGGCATCGGCGCCGGTGAACTTTCTCGCCTTGGAAAGGATATGCTCCATGAGTATGTCCAGGTCCTGTACCTGGGCGATTTCGTAACCGAGCTGGATTATCTCATTCAGCTTTTCCTTCTCATTGAGCATGTGAGCGCCTCCCCGGCTATGCCATTAAACAAGTTTTTTCATTTCTGCGAGGGCGCGATCATAATCAGGATGTTTCGTCACCTCATCGACAATCTCCGCGTATTTAACAATGCCATCGCGGTCCACAATGAAAACGGCCCTGGCCAGGAGGCGCAACTCTTTTATCACCACGCCATAGGCGGAGCCGAAGGAGAGGTCCCGGTGGTCCGATAGCGTTGTTACTCTGTCTATTCCCCGGGCGGCGCAGAAACGCCCGAGGGCGAAGGGCAGGTCTACGCTGATATTCAAAATTGCCACGTCCGCGGGGAGGGACGCCGCCTCTGTATTAAAGCGCGTTGCCTGAAGGTCGCAGACCGGCGTATCCAGAGAGGGTGTCACGCTTAAAACAATAATTCTTCCGGCAAAATCTCTAAGGGAAACCTCCTTCATGTCCGCAGAAAGCACTGTAAAGTCTGGCGCCCTATCGCCCGCTTTAACTGTATTTCCTTCCAGTGTTACCGGATTACCGGCCATAGTAACAATGCTTTTCTTTTCCATTGCTTTGCCTCCTTGGGCATCATATAGAAAAAAACGCGATACTACAGTGTATCACCGGGACCGGTGAAATCCAGAAAAATATTTCGCCTCTTTTTAAAGCCCGGGTCCGGTTTCTCAGGATGGGCATACATTAGTGATCAATAGCATTGCCGGAAAAAGCCCTTTTTCCATTGATACATAAACGCCGTTATTGAAGATTGAAACCTATATTCCCGCCACCGCCGGACATGCGGCCGTGCTCCACTTTGATGCACTTCCCCTGGACCACCTTAAGTCCGGCTGCCCGGGCTTTTTCAGCCGAGGCGCGGTGCGCGAGGCCAAGCTGCATCCAGACCGTTTTCGCTCCGATGCGGACCGCCTCATCTACGATTCCGGGTATCGCGTCGACGGTGCGGAAAATATCGACGATGTCGATTTTTTCCGGCACCGAAGCCAGGTCCGGATAGCTCTTTTCCCCGAGGAGTTCCTTCTTTCCTGGATTGACGGGTATCACCCGATATCCTTTTTCTTTGAGGTACTTTGCCACGACATGGCTGTCCTTCTCAGGGTTTCCGGAAAGCCCTACCACGGCGATGGTTTTCGATTCCGTGAGTATGCCGACGATCTCCTCCGAGGGGGGATTGGAATCGGGCATTTCACAGGTGTTCGTGTCGGTCATGGTGATGTGCCTCCTTCAGTTAGTTGTGCCGCTTTCCTTCGCTTTGCGTCAGAACTGCCTTCCCCTTTTCACTCGCCAATATACGACAAAAGAGTCCTCTCACCTCTGGGCAGGAGGAATATCATCAGATATTCCTCCAGGGTCTTCTTGGGCCCCGGAGATGCCGAGCGGGCACGAAACCTGCTGTGATGCTTCCGGTCCCGGTAGGACCGGTACAGCTCCCTGGGGTCATCGCTCCAGTATTCCGGAAAGCGTTGCGGCTTTTCAAGCAGGCTGTCCACCTCGTGTCGGGTCAGGGATATGCGGCCCTTCTCTTCCATTATCCTTCGCAAGGACAGTATTTCCTCATGTGTCAGGCCGAAGATGAATTCGTTCAGTGCAAAGACCTCATCTTCGCCAAGTTCATCGCGCTGGAGAAAATCAAACCAGGCCGGCTCCGTTTCGCTTGAAAGAACACAGAGCTCCGCAAATCCCATCATGGTGCCGAAATGGGGGACCAGCTTCTCCCTGGATTTCCACAGGGCCTGGAGGATAGGAGCGAACTCCTTCACACCGAAGCCGAGCCGATGTTCCCAGATGTGGGCAGTCAGGTATCCCGCGAGATGGCGGACCTCCTCGTCGATCCTCATGTCTTCGATGATAGATATGTAAACCTCTTCCGCCGTCAGGATGAACACATTGATGGCAATGATTTCGAGTATCCGGCCCCGGTATTTCTCCAGGGGCCCCGCCGAGGCCGCCATGTACTTCAGCATGTTGAAAAAATTGATCTTCGCGATAGTAAACCCCCGCCCGAGGACCGCCTTCGTGGGGATATGGAGCACCATGTCCGGGACCCAGGTGGTGCAGAGGGCATGGATTAGGCTCTCGATGGTGCGCGATGAACCGGCCAGGGTGTGCTCTTCCAGAATCGAGGGATACAGGGAAATCGACCGCGCCAGGTCCTCCAGGGACGTGCGGTTGTTGAGAAGCATCTCTTCGTCGTTGAACCTGCCGGTCCTCACCAAAGCAGAGATGACCGCTTCGATCAGCTCTTGCTCTTCGTCGGTAAAAATGACAATGGATTTTGGCCCTTTCGGCATCTATTCCTCCCGTCCGCATCTGCTAAACCGGCCCATCGGGAACGCGGATGAGGTTAAAGCCGTAAGGCGGTCCCCCGGGCAAAAAACGTCCCCGCATCCTCCCATAGAGCAGTACCCTTCCTGAGGCGATGTTTCAACTATTTTTTCGCCGAAGGCAATATCTTTCCGTCCCCGGCTTCCGACGCAAGGCGGATCCTCAGATGCACTATCTCGGGACGGTCCACCGTCCGCACAGGAGGTCCCCAGGTCCCGAAGCCGTCGGATACGTACACATGCGTGTTGCCGATCTTTCCATATCCGTAGGATATCTCGAATATACGCCGCGTAATCAAGTGAATGGGCCAGAGCTGGCCATTGTGGGTGTGGCCTGACACCTGGAGGGCCACGCCGTTTCGCACCGCGTCGTGAAGCCCCAGGGGCTGATGGTCCATGAGTATTACGGGATACCGGCGGTCAAGGCCGTCGAGTATCTTCCCCAAATCTTTTCTCCCGCGGCCGTTGAATTGCCTTATGCTGCGGTCTTCCCTTCCGGCAAGATAGAACGCACCGTCTAACAGGAGGGCCTCGTCCCTGAGAAATCGGACACCGTGTTCTTCGAGGTATTTCACCCCCGCGTCGGCCCCTCCGATGTACTCATGGTTTCCCGTGACCGCAAAGACCCCCAGGCGCGACTGGATCGACGTGAGAAGTTCGCCAAGGTTTTTTTCAATGACCGGGGCTATGTCCTCATCGACGATATCTCCCGCCAGAAGGACGGCGTCGGGGTGGAAGTCATTTATCATCTTCACAAGGGCCTCAAGCCTCGAATTGTTGATGAGGACCCCCAGATGAATGTCCGTTACAAGGACCAGGTCCATGTTCCTCGGCCCGCCGGGCCCGGCGGGCAATGTCAGTTCAAGACGGGTCGTTTTTGGAAAGAGAGTGTTCACATGCCCGGCAATAACGATGGCAGATACAAAAAAAACCACAGCAATCAGGGAAGCGAATTTTGCCTTCTGGTAATTTGCAGTAATGAAATCCGGGAAAAAACCGAAGAAATAGTTACCCGCTCTGAGGAGGTCAAGAAATAGGACAGCCATAAAGAAATACAGCACGAAAGCGAACCAGTATGACCCAATCCAGATGAGGACATCCCCGGCGCGGCAAACAGTGAAACGCTCCAGGAGGCGGCCTATTAAATAGGACAGTGAGATGCAAATAAAAAGACCCATATAGCAGTATCGAAGGGCCATGCCCTTCGGTAGGGCCTGGAGCCCGCGGAGATATATGTAATAATTGGCCAGGCCGTAGATGGTTAAAAAAACCGAAAAAAAGATGGCAAAATTTAAGATGCGCATGAAATTACCCGTATCAGCAATCCGCTCATTTCCGTTCTAGCCTGCCGTCCTCAATTTACTTTAGCACCCATCCGGAGCAATTCATATTTTCCCAAACCCGGCCGGAGGCGTAAAAAGCGGGAAAGATTTACAGTGGATTTTTTTCCGAAAGAAGCGGGATAATCCCGGATACGCCTTCGAACCGCCCGGGACAATAATCAAACAGGCTTAAGGCCGAATCAGGGCCCGGAAGTAAATTTTCCGGGGCCTGAAACGTTATGCGATACCGTTGTGCTGCCTAAAAAACGATCGGCCCTGAAATAGCCCCTCTGGACTGAACCGTCGGCATAGGACGCCACGCCCGGACCGTCCTTCTGATTGTCCTTCCACCCCCCCATGTAACGGCTTCCGCTTTTCCAGGTATAAGTGCCGAAGCCGCAGCGCTTTCCCATGACCCACTGGCCGACATAGCTTGAACCGTCTTCCCAGGTCATGGCTCCCCGGCCGTGCATTTTTCCATTGACCCATTCCCCGGAATAAGTACAACCGTCCTCCCACCGGATTCTCCCCCGTCCCACAGGAAGATATCCTTCCGCCCTGTGGCCGCAGTACCACCCGGTGTAGACCCCCCCGAGGGCAAGGACTGCGCCGTATCTGGCCGCTCCCGCCGTTTTTTCGAAATCCATCCATCGGGCCGTCACGAGTTTCCCGTTTTTAAAAAAAACCTTCTTTACTCTTCCGTCGGAGAGGATGAAGCTTCCCGGTCCTTCGGGCCTATCATCGATGAAGTTTCCTGAGAACTCCCCTCCATCGGCCCCGAGGGAAAGGCCGGGACCGTTTCGCCGGTCTTCATTCCATTCGCCGGAGAAAGCTGATCCGTCCGGATAGGTCATGGTCCCGCTTCCATGCCGCAGGCCACCCGAAAAGTCCCCGATGTACCGGCCTCCGTCGGCATACTGCCGCACGCCCCGGCCATTGCCGCAGTCCCCCTCCGGGCACTCGCTTACGGCGGAGGAGGAAACGAAAAAAGCCAAAATCAGCATGGCCGAGAAAATCGCCGGGATTATATACTTCTCTCTTTTTCGATTATGCATACCCATGGAATAATTTCTTCACAATTAAGGAATTCTCTTATGACAATCTCTGATAATTAAGGTTTTCCCGCCCGCCGAAGGCGGGCGGGAAAACCATGGTTTTTGTGACTGGCTTATAGTTATCCGACCGCCGAAGGCGGACGGGAAAACGCAGTTTTGTGTCTGGCTTATTGTTCTCCGCCCGCCGAAGACGGGCGGATAAACATAGTTTTTGTGGCTGACCATAATTTTTAAGCTTCCCTTATTACTATCGGCAGGAATGCCGGAGAGCATCCGCGATAACTGCGCGGCATTTCCATGTAAAATTGAATTTGATTTGACGTTCACGCCATATTCCCAAAAACTGTGCAGTTGAGAATTTCCCCGGCAATGCCGGGAGGACCATATATGGCTGGAGGGGCCACATGATAGAAGGCGTCATTTTCACCGACCAGAAGGGGGCCCATGACAAACATGATATCACCCTGTACGCCCTTTCCACCTGCGGTTTCTGCAAGCGGGGCATCGAGTTTCTCAGGCAGCATGGAGTAGCGTTCCGTTATGTGTATGTGGACATGCTGAATTATGACGTAAAACAGGACCTGAAAAACAACCTGGCCGAAAAGTTCGGAGAAAGGGTGGTGTTCCCTTTTTTGGTCGTCGACGATACTATCTGCAGCGCCGGGTTCGTTGAAGAACAGTGGCGAAAGCTGCTTTCCCTGTGAGGCCATCTATGAGCAATATCCAAAAGACGGTGGACCAGACCCTTAGTTTCTTTTCCATGGTGGCGGAGAAACAGGGATGGAAGCTCAATCCCGACGAGAGCTTCCTCGATATGTTGGCTGAAGGTCTCACGGTGAACTACAACAGGTACGGGTATTATTCCTGCCCCTGCCGGGACGCCGACGGGGAACGTGAAAAGGACAGGGACATCATCTGCCCATGCGCTTATTGCGTACCAGACCAGGAAGAGTTCGGCCACTGCTATTGCGGCCTTTATCTGACCGTACAGTTCTACAATAGCGGGAAAACTCCGGCATCAATTCCCGAAAGGCGCCCTCTGTAATTTTCGGGGACCCAATCTTCCGGTGCAGCGAAAACCTCTTCATAAGCCATAACAATGGGCCTTTGTGAATAAAAAAACGTTTATTCATCCGGCACTACAGTGCAGATATCAAGCCTTGGGGTTACTGAGATGAAAATGAAACAGGGAAATGCGTTTTCCGGGTTCAGGCTGGATTCGTTGCGAGATGTGGCATCAATACAGTCGGAGGCGCGGATATTCACCCATGAAAAAACCGGGGCCAGGCTCCTGAAGCTCCTGAACAAAGATGACAACCGCGTCTTTTCCATCTGCTTCCGGACGCCTCCCTATGACGATACGGGGCTTCCCCACATACTGGAACACTCGGTCCTGACGGGTTCGCGAAAGTTTCCCACGAAGGAACCCTTCGTGGAACTTTTGAAAAGCTCGCTGAACACTTTCCTCAACGCCATGACATATCCGGACAAGACGATGTACCCCGTGGCGAGCAGAAACGAGAAAGACTTCTTCAACCTGATGGATGTTTATCTGGACGCTGTCTTTTTTCCCAATATATACGATAACCCCTACACCCTCATGCAGGAGGGCTGGCACCATGAGATTTCCTCAAGGGAAGGGCCCCTCGGCTACAGCGGCGTTGTGTATAACGAAATGAAGGGGGCCTTCTCTTCGCCGGAGCGTATCCTATATTCACGCCTGCAAACGGCCCTCTTCCCCGACAACTGCTACGCCTTCGAGTCCGGCGGCGACCCCGAGGCAATACCCACCCTTGGACGGGATAAGTTCCTTGATTTCCATCGGACATACTATCATCCCTCGAACGGGTATGTGTACCTCTATGGAAACGGTGACACGGAAAAAGAGCTCGCCTTCATAGGCCGGTATCTCGATGAATTTGAACAGAGAAAGGTCGACTCCGGTATTGGTATCCAGGCCCCGTTCCCGGCCATGAAGGAGTATAGCTTCGAGTTTCCACTTTCCACCGGGGAAGATACCGCCGGGCGCAGTTTCTTAGCCCTTGCCTTCGCTTCCGGGCTCTCCACGGAGGCGGATACCTATCTCGCCTTTGAAATTGTCCGGCATATTCTCCTGGGAACGCCGGCATCGCCGCTGAAGCGCGCGCTCCTGAAGGCCGGCATCGGAAAGGACGTCATGGGCATTGCCGAGAATGGGATCCTGCAGCCATTCCTGGGAATCATTATCAAGGACACCGATATCGAAAAAAAAGAGGTTTTTTTGCAGACGGTCCGGGGCACCCTCGCGGACCTTGTGAAAAACGGGCTCGACGCGGCCCTCGTGGAGGCCAGCCTCAACTACAATGAGTTCCAGCTTCGGGAAGCGGAGTTTCCCCGGCTTCCCAAGGGCCTATACTACCACATGCGCTCAATGGACAGTTGGCTCTACTGCGATGACCCCCTTCTCCACCTGGACTTCGCCCCCACCATGGCGCGGCTCCGCGCCGAATCGTCCCGGGGAGGGTTTGAGCGCTTCATCGAAACAAGGCTCCTGAATAACACCCACGCAGCCCTGCTGATGCTGACGCCGAAACCGGGCCTCGCAGAAGAGCGTGAGGCGCGCCTCGCCGGGGAACTGGCGGCGTTCAGGAATGGCCTTGCCGACAGCGATATTGGCCGCCTCGTGGAAACGAACATAGAGTTGAAGCGCCGCCAGAGCGGGCCCGACTCGCCGGAAGACCTGGCAAAGCTCCCTACTCTGGCACTTGAGGACATAAACCCCGGGGCTGAAATAATCCCCTCGGAAGAGGCCCGGGAGGGCGATATCACCGTGCTCTACAATGACGTCCCCACCAACGGCATCTCGTATCTCAACCTCTACTTCGATACCTCGTGCATTGAAACGCCGCTCCTGCCTTATGCGGGCCTCCTTGCCGGGCTCCTGGGCAAAATCAGCACGCGCTCGCGGCCCTACTCCGAGCTGGCGCGCCTCATCAGCCATCATACCGGGGGGCTTTCCTTTTTCACCGAGTCCTTCAGCAGAATAGAAACCGACGGCCTCTTCCATCCACGCATGGTCCTCCGGGGGAAGGCCCTCGACGAAAGGCTCCCAAACCTGATGGAGCTTGCAGGTGAAATCGCCGCCGAGACCGAATTCTCCGATAGGGAGAGGCTCCGGGAAGTGGTGAAGGAGCTCAAATCGCGCTACGAGATGTCCATTGCGGACCAGGGCCACATGGCGGCCCAGAGGCGGCTCTTTTCATATTTGACCCCCATGGATTATCACGATGACCTCGTTTCAGGGTTTTCCTTTTACAAATTTTTAGCGGCACTTGAGAGATCTTTTGACGAAAGTTTTGAAGAGTTACGCCAGCGGCTTGAAGAAGTCCGTGAAGCAATCTTCACCGGAAGGGGGCTCCTGGCGGGCCTCACGGCCGGCGGGGAAGGCCGCAGGCAATTCAGGGAAAACCTCCCTTCCATTGCCGAAAGGCTTCCCGCCGAAGTACGGCCCCCCATCTCCCGTTCCTTTGAACCCCGCGTTCTGAACGAGGGGCTCATGCTCAGCCAGAGCCAGGTGCAGTATGTCGCCAAGGGGTTTAACTTTATGCGGGAAGGACACCGATTCAGGGGCGCCATGCATGTCCTTGCCTCGGTCCTGCGCCTGGACTATCTCTGGAACCGGGTCCGCGTACAGGGAGGCGCCTATGGCGCCATGATGACGATACGGCGCAACGGGAACCTCGCCTTCAGCTCTTACCGAGACCCACACCTCTCTGCCACTCTCGATGTCTACCGGAATGCGCCCGAATATCTCCGGACCTTCAATGCGGGCCTTCGGGAGATGATGAACTACATCATCGGCACGGTATCGAACCTGGACCAGCTCCTGACACCCCAGCAGAAGGGGGACAGGGCAGCTCTCCTTTACCTGAGCGGCATCTCCCCGGAACTCCTCCAGACGGAGCGGGACGAGGTCCTCTCCACTGAGGCCCGCGACGTCTCAGCTTTCGCCGAATTGCTCGGAGAGATGATGCGGGAAGAGTGCCACTGCGTCCTCGGAAGCGAGATAAAAATCCGCGAGGAAAAGGGGCTTTTCGGGAAGCTCGTAAGCGTCATAGAATAACCTGGGCGAAACATGAAAAATAATTGAAAAAAATTTATAGTCAACCGATAGTTGATTATATCCGTCGTATAAAACAAAACAAGAATCAAGGAGACTGGCATGGCAAAAGCTGCGGACACCAAGAAGGACACCAAGAAGAAGGCCGTCAAAACTACAAAGGAAAAAAAGGCCGACAAGAAAGTGAAAAAGGCCGCGAAGAAATAACATTCTTCAAAGCCTTACTCGCAGGCAAAACCGCCGTTACGGGGTCAGGACTCTATTTCCCCGATACGGCGGTTTTTTTTATGCCTCGCCCCCGGATTCCCCGTCCCTTCTCATTCCTTCACGAGCCCAAGGCTAAGCTTCTGCGCCAGGACCGCGGCGTCTTCAGCGCTATACACCCTCCGTATTGATGAATCGAACAGTATCTCGGCCGAGGGAGGAAACTCTCTGTCGCCAAGGCGGTACACGAGGTAGAGGCGCAGGGTCCCCAGGGCATGGACCGAAGCCCCGAAGTCGCCGACGGGATATGGCTCCCAGTCGAAACGGGCAAGGCGATTTTTAAGAAGTTCAATATCATTATGGAAGGCCCTTTCCAAAAGCGCTGCCGAGCGTTCTCTGAACGGGCCCCAGTAAAACATGCCAGAGGGAAAGCTTCTGAATGACAGGATTTCCCCGGTCGGGGCCGGGGAAAATTCGGCGCACAGGTAGTGAAGGACCAGAATACGGGTGGCAGCGTCAATTATCTCGCCGGTGGCTGCGTCCACCGCCCGATATTCGGGGAGAGCAAGTTCCATGTCTCGCCCGAAAACCCTGATGGCAATAGTCCCGTCCTGTCCCGGCCCAGGTAAACCGAGGATGCTGCAGCGAGCTCGTATATCAACCCCCCGAAGCTTCTCCAGGGCGATTTTCAACGCCCCTTCATAAACTCCGCCCCTTTCCCGGCCTTTCATTTTGCTTTTCGGATGCGCCCGGCCACAGAAGGAAAGGATTCGAGGTCCGTGTGGGGAAGGAAAAGGGCCGCGGAATACCTTTCAGCGTATCCGGCCTCATCGCTTAGATTGATATAGGTCATGCGCCCCGCCGTTTCGATAAGGATCTCGCGGGCCTCCTTCGAGAGGAGAAGGCGCGTGGCCCCCTCCAGTGAGGAGTTTCCCAGATAGCTGAACCGCTCCTCAGGAATATCGGGGAAGAGCCCGATGGTGATGGCGTTGGCGATGCTCAGATGTTTTCCAAATCCTCCGGCAATATATACCCGCGACAGGTCGGCAAAGCCTATCCCGGCGTGTCCCAACAGCAGGTCGCATGCAGAATAGACCGCCGCCTTTGCGCGCATGACATTGTCAATGTCCTGCTCGGTGATGAAAAGCGGCCCGTCGATCAAGGTTTTCTCCCCTTCCGCGAGGCGGTATCTTGCCCGCCTTCCCTCTAGCTCGATGGCGGGAGATTGACGGATGCGCTCGAACCTCCCGGAGCGGTCGAGCCATCCGGAGAGAAAGAGCTCCCCAATAAGGTCTATCATCCCCGAGCCGCAGATGCCCCTCGCCTTCCCTCCACCTATTACTTCCGGAGTCGGCAGGCCGCTGGATTTGTCCACGGACACGCTGTTCACGGCGCCCTCCATTGCGCGCATACCGCATCCAATGCCCGCTCCTTCGAAGGCTGGCCCCGCCGAGCAGGCGCAGGTCAGGAGATAATCGCGGTTTCCCAGGACTATTTCACCATTGGTGCCCACATCTATGAAAAGAGCAATATCTTCAGCCGTCGCCATGTCCGTGCAGAGCAGGCCTGTTGTGATATCGCCCCCCACATAGCTTCCCACGGAGGGGGAGAAACGGACTATTCCGGAAGAATTAAGGGCCAGGCCGACATCGCTGGCGCGCATTTCCGGCACGGAGAGGAGCGCCGGCGTGTAAGGCGCCAGACGCAAATACTCCGGCAAGAGGCCTAAGATTAGGTGCGTCATTACGGTGTTCGCGGAAACCACTGCGCAGTGGAGGTCCTCCGCAGCGGCGCCGCATCTTTCCAGCGCGCCGGCGATCAGCCGATTCACAGTATCCAGGGCCCTCTGTCTGAGCTCCGCCAGTCCGCCCGGCCTGGCGGCATAGTGGATCCGGCTTATGATGTCTTCCCCGCAATGGATCTGGTCATTGTAGCCCGTCATCTCCGAAAGCGCCAGGCCTTCCCCCGGGTCGACAATGCGGGCGCTCACCGTCGTAGTGCCGAGATCGACGGCAACACCGAGGTTTTTCGCGCGGCTTTTCCAGGAGCGCGCCCCGGCAATGGAAATGCCTTCATCGCCCTTGCAGGCATATACGGCTAAAATACCGTCATCGATTCGGAGCTCTTCCGGGAGGGACCTCATTGCCGAAAGGTCCCATTTAATTCGGTCGGTGCCGAAATTCCGCCCCAGTTCCCGGTTGGTCCTGTCGAAATCTGAAAGTCCATCATCCGGACGCGGCCCGGGCACCTTGATACGGTGTTCCTCCACCAGGGGGCCCGCCGACTTATAGGGGATTTCCATTTCGGAAAAATCGCCGCCCCGGTCTTCAGCGGCAAGGTCATGTTCCACCGCCTCAATTACACAGTCCGAAGGGCCCACGGCTGTTTTACACGCCAGCGCCTCTTCAGGGGCCGCCCCCTCGGGAGGCGGGGAGTATCGGACAACATCGCCAGAGACGATGGTGACCCGGCACCTGCCGCATGTGCCCTTACCGCCGCAGGGAAGCTCCAGCGCCAGGCCGGCACGGCGCGCCGCCTCGGCAATCGTGGCGGCCGGGTCCACGCTGGCCTTTTTTCTTGATGGAAGAAACTTGACCTGCGTCATGGCTTTCTTTTCACAGGCGCGATTTCACGAAGCTTTCGATATCGGCGGCTTCCTGGGGCCCAACGAGTATCTCCCAGCCTGGAAGCGCTTCCTCCAATTCGCCCGAAAGCTGGGACACGTATCCCGGAATTACGAGCCTCTTCCGCGCCACCATGGCGTCGGCATCGCGCTCCTTCATGAAGGCGGCGATTTTTTCGGCGTTGAATTTCCCGGCTGCCCATGCCGTGAGAACGCTCATCCCCTCGCATTCGGGAACAGCGAGCCATGCGCTGGCGCCGCTGTTTTCAATTTCACCGGAGACGACGAAGTATGTAAGTGAAAAATTCGTGGTGACGAAAAAAGGCGATTCCTTCGTGGGTTCGCCAATGGGATAGATGTTCGGCTCCACCTGGATGGGTTTCTGGGGGTCGGTGAATATGTTCAGGCGAAGCGTCATAAGAGCGGCCATCATTGCCGGGTCGAAAGCGGGAAGCGTAACGATTCCGCCGTACTTCGCGGTCTCCGTGACCGCCGCCGCCATATCGTCGAGGCCGCTACCGGTGTTGATGAAGCGAAGGAACGGGAAGCCCAGGGGCTTCACGCCCCCCCTGATTGCGGCGGTCCTTGCGATGGTGTTCGTCTGGAACTGCTCCGCCAGGGAGTGGGTAGTAAAATTGAGAAGCAGGTTCAGGAAACCGCCGCTTCTTATCTTATGGGCCGTTTCGAACAATTCATCGAGGTTATTGCCAGTGATGGCCAGGGCATGGCCGTCTTCCTTTGCCGCGGTTAGGAGCTCGTCGGCGGACGCGGCATCGGGAACGCATATCACGCTTCGGCTCCCCTTAATTTTCCGGGAGGCCTCTTTCAAAACAGCCGCATCGCCGCTTTTCAGGACCAGAGGCTTGCCGGTCTCTCCGGATATTTTTTCGGCCAGGGCGACGAAACGCGCGCCATCCGTTCCAAGCTGATGGAGGGCGGCCATATCTATTTCAAACGTTTCCCCCACCCGCTCGAAGCGATAGTCTTTAATACTGGCGATGGCCGCCTCAACCGACGCATCATCGTCGGTGTCGCGGACAGTGAGGGCCAGGAGGGTGGGATTTACGAATGTTTTTTCGTGCCGAAAGAGGACCGTCTCCTCGCCGATGACGATATCGCCCTTCGCCCCGAGGGCCACTGCCCTCACCGGGGGCTCTGTCGCTTCCCCGAGGACCCGCCTGGCCTCGTCCGAAGCATAAGGGCATTCAGAAAGGTCAGCCTTCTTCGCCGCGAGCTTCATCGCGAAGGCGAGGCAGGTGTTGGAACCGCATTCCTTGCAGTTGGTTCCGGGAAGCAGCTTCTGTATTTGAAGTCCCGTGAGGGCCATAGGTATCTCCTTTTACAGGCGAAAAGGCCGCCGTGTTTTCATCCCTCAGTTTCCATGAGCTGGAAGATGGTCTTCTTCAGCGTCCGGGCGGCTTCGGGATGATACATTATGAGCAAGTCAGCGCCGGCGTAGAGAAACGACATGGCGGTGGCGAGCTCCCAGTAGGCGGCGCGCCTGGCCAGATCACCCCAGGCGGGGAAGTCCTTTTCAGGCGCCCGGAGCTCCTTGATTTTGGCGCACTCCTGTCCGGGCGAGACTATCATCGGAGCGGCGAGCATTGAATCGCCCCCCAGACCGGAAGTGCGGATGCGCTCCATCACCGAGTAGGTGTATTCAATTCCGTATCCCATCGCTCCTGTCATCGGATCGATGACGATGCGCTCCATGGGCATGTCCATTCCCGTGAGGAGGATGTTCAACTGCTTTGCGATGTTCACGTCGATGGGGCTCTGGGCCACTACTGTGTGGCCGTAGGCCAGGGCTGCGCCCGTGACGGTACGGTAATTGTCCTGCTCCACCCAGTTAAAGAGGAGGTTCTCTCCGGCGCAGCCGCGGGCAATTTCTTTCATCACTTCGTTGTTCTTCTCGTAATGGTTATGCCCGGTGATGATGAGGGGCACCTCCACGTCCTCGAGGACCGACTTCACAAGCGCAAGGGAATCCGCCGGGGAAATGTCGCCCCGCTCGGGGTGCGTTCCATCAAGGCGCACGCTCACGAGATCGGCCCCATGCTCCTCAACGCAGGCCCTGGCCATTTTCGCGGGATTATTAAGCAAATCCCCCCATATCTCGCGCAGGGGCGCAGGATACTTCTCGCTCACACGGTCGAAGACCTCCATTGCCACGAGGGGCCTGTTGGGCATCTCCCCCTCCCAGTGATGGAAGGGCATGGACGTCGCGCCGCCGATTTCGTGGACTACTCCGCGCGTCCCCCCCCTGTCCTTCGAGGCGCCCAGGGTGACGCGGTGCAATGGCAACTCCGCCTTCTCTCGCAGGATAGCGAAAGCCTTTACCGCCCCTATCCTCTCCCGCGCCGGGGGTTTCGCAATATCGACCTTCGCCTCCGGAGTCGCGGAAGGGAGGGCTTCAGAGGATTGTGTTTTCTTACCCCCGAGGAACTTCTCCTCCAGCACGCCTATGATGTCGGAGACCACCTCCCGCGTGACGGCCTTCTTCATCTCCGCATGGAGGCCCTCCATCAACTCCTTCTTTAGCATTTCAAACTGCTCGGCCGTGACGGGAGCGGAAGACGAAGATGCCGTTACCGGGCCCTCTTCGCTCTTCTCCGGCGCGGGCGCAGGGACCTCCTCGGACAGGGGCCCCGGCCCTTCAGCGAACCGCGACATATCATCCATCGTCAGGGCAGGATGTCCCACCTTCTCCATGTGGGCGCGGATCTCCGCCGGGTTCACAGAGAGCGTTTCATCGGCAATTTTATCAAGGAGGTCCGGAACGCCTTCACGTTCGAATTGTTTTTTTAGGTCTTCGCCTAAAAGCTTCTTTAACTCCTTCGTCATCCAGACGTAGCGGCGGCTCCCTCCCTCTGCGAAGAGAAACTTGGGAGAGGCGAGGAACACTTTCCCGCAGCCCATGAAGCCGGGTGTCTGCATCCCCCCGCCCACATTGCCGGCCAGGGTAGAAAAGGTCATGCCCACGGGGGTGTCGCCGGTGTATTCCCGGTTGACGGCCATCACGCCATTGCATTCCGGAACATAGGCTAAAATCACCTCGAAGCAGCCGCAGCTCGTCATGGGATTGTGCATTATCGAGTAGAGGCTGAAGCTTTCAACTTTCTTGTGGGAGTTCACATACACGTACTCGTCCACGCCCTTGAAGATGCCGCGTACGTGATCGACGACGTTGCCCTTCTTCACGGGCTGATTGGGGCCGGTTTCGTCGATTTCGTAGGCCGCCTTGCCGTCGAGCCAGTTGTAGGCGCCGCAGAGCCCCAGGCGCTGGGGGGTGATGATGCAGACATGGTTGGGCGCGAAACTCTGGCACAGGAGACAGGAGTAGAACGTGTCCACCGACTCATCGGTCATGGATTCCAGTCGGCGGTTCCGTTCCTGATACACCTTCCGGGCAAGGGCGACCCGCCGCTCCACCTCGTCGGGGTCGGTGACCATCGTCACCTTCACCTTGTCAACGATGGCAGGATAATTGGATAAAAACTGCGCGTGGAGGATCTCGCCGTAATGGCGCAGGCGCAATCCTCGCTCAAAGCCGCTCTTCGACACGCGCGTCCATACGATATCGCGCTGTCCCATATGCCAGATTCCTTCCGCGCCGTTTACCAGGTGGTGGATTTGCCGCTCGAGGATGGACTCGAAATCGGGCTGCATTTTTCGGCCCGCCACCTCCACCCAGATGGCGAGAGGAAGGGCGGAGCCGGGCTCCACCTCATCGATGTCTTTTCCAATAATGTCGATTTGCCCGTCTTCAATCTGGTCCATCTCCACCGCGGTGACATACTCGAAGGCCGTGGTGATGTTCCCGCCGAATTCGACATGGGTGTCCTGTTTGCGGATGCGCTCTCCCTCGAAGGCCGCGCCATAGGGCACCGGAATTGGGACTTTCGCGATCTTGATTTTGCATCCACGCACCTCAAGGGCGCGCTCCACCATCGTCGCATGGGGCACAGAGGAAACCACATGCTCGTAGGTGCATATGCCCGAGGGGAGTATCTGGGGAATGGCGGTGTCGGCGATGACGGGAAAGCCGTAGTTGATAGCCCCCGCCGCAATGGAATACTTCTCCGCGTCGACCTCGCCGAAAGCTAAGACGAAGGCGAAGATGCGGTTTTTGTTGTATGCAAGGTTAGCGGCGAAATCGCCCGGCTTCACCCCTCCGAAGGAAAGGGCCGCGCGATTGGCAAAACCCAGGGCATAGACCAGGGCTGAGACATCAGCGCCAAAAGGCACCAGGCGCGTTTCCCATCCAAGCTGGACGCCCTCTTCGGCTAATTGTTCCGCGAACTGCCTGCCATTTGTTTTTCCGGCCATGAAGACATAGAGGTTTTTCTGCTGGAGTTCGCGGGCAATTTTCACCGCGATCTCATTCGTCGGCGCGGCTCCGGTTATGGCGGCAAAGCCCGGCGCGGTCCCGTCCACGAACTCGATCCCCCTTTCCCGCATAATAACATCGCTCGCGGCGCCGAGCCAGATCCCCTCGGCCGGGTTGGGGCCCATGAGGTACTTGCAGGCTTCTATGGCCTCGCATGCGAAGAGCGCCGCTACGCCGGCGTCCAGGGTTTTACCGAGATATGGTAGCCACACATTTTCCGAGGGCCGCTCCGGGAGGAGCGATTTTGAACGCCGGACCGACTCACGAAGGTCTCTTAAAGTCTCGATTTTTTCCCCTGTAAAAGAATACAGGATGGGAAGATAATAGGCCGTATCGGGGAAGGAGACCGGGCATTCTTCACCACGGGCGAGTATTGCCTCGTCCAGGGACTTCTCGGCGCGGGCCACCCACTGGATCGCCCCGTCAATGGCCCCGAGGCTGATGATCTTAGACATTGAGCTCCCTCCTGTCCTTCATGTCCATGAGTTTTCGCTCTGTCTTCCGGTTTATGCCCAGCCTGTCGCGCTTGCTTTCGATAATCTCCATGATGGCGTCGGCCGCTTCCAGCGGGTCGCCATGGACGTGGAAGGAGGCGCCGAAGATTTCTCTGGACTCCTCGTTGAGGAACTTAACCACGTTTTCGGAGCCGGATATGTAAAAAGGGTGCCCGAGCACAACGTCGATGCCGGAACCCACGAAATAGGTGCCTATCGACACGGCCTTTTCGCTCATCCACTCGGGCGCCACGCCCACGGCAGGCAGGTCCGAGAGGTCGTCCCCGAGGCCGCCCTCCAGGACCACTTCCGTGGCCGCTTCGAGGATGCGCGAGTTGTCCACGCAGCTTCCCATGTGGAGGACCGGCGGCATCCCCACGGCCTCGCACACCTCGCGCAAACCCTCCCCGGCGGCCTCCAGGGCCGTTTCGGGCGTGAGAAAACCCGCCTTCGCCGAGGCGATGGCGGCACAACCTGTTTTGAGCACCAGGACATTTCTCTTTATAAGTTCCGCTGTGAGGACATTGATGTACTCGTCGAGCTTCTGTTTGGGATTGTTGCACCCCACTATACCCGCCACCCCGCGGATTCGCCCCTGGATGATAGCGTCGTTCAGGGGGCGGAAGGAAGCGCGGAAACTTCCTCCCAGCATGTATTTGACCGCTTCGACGCTGAAACCTGCCACCATGGGTTTTTTAATGTCGGGAATGGCGACCTTCGACGGATCGCGTCTTTTAAAATTGTCGATGGCGCGCAACAGTATTTTCTTCGCGCATTCGAGCGCATCGCCCGTGTTGAAGTCGATTGGGGTTGCGCCGACGGTCTTCGCAATCTCGCTGGTAGATATGATTTCAGTATGGTAAGACGACGCCACGTCGGGGAGGCCCGGCATGCAGCACTGCACATCTATTATGAGGGCCTCGACCGCGCCCGTAACCACGGCAAGCTCCTGTTGGAGAAAATTGCCCGCGATGGGGATCCCGTGGCGCATGAGGATTTCGTTGGCGGTACAGCAGATTCCGGCGAGGGTGATTCCTTCGGCGCCAGCTTTTTTCGCGCTGTCAATTATCTCCGGGTCAGTCGACGCGGCGGCGAGCATTTCCGAAAGCGCGGGCTCATGACCGTGGACCACCACGTTCACGGTCCTCGTCCCGAGGACCCCTAAGTTCGCCGTGGAACGCACGGGATACGGCGTCCCGAAGAGTATGTCCGAAACCTGGGTGGCGATGCGCGAGCCCCCCCAGCCGTCGGAAAGTGAAGTCCGGAAGGCGTGCATCAGGATGTTTTTATAATCATGGTCCACTCCCATATGGGTGCGGTGGAGTGATTCGACAATCATCCTGTCCACTCCCCGGGGCTTGACCTTCAGGCGCTCCCACACTCCCTGGCGCTTCACCGGAGCGAGCTCCAGGGTCTTCAGATATTCCTCCTGGGCCGTGAAATCCGCGAGCATGATATCCGCAAGCTCTCCGGCGAGGGCCGTATCGGACTTCCCTTCAAGGGCAATGCCGTAATCCTTCGCCATGCGTTTCAGCGCCGCGGGGTCTTTGATTGAGTAGTCCCCACCCTTCCCCTGGGATATCTTTTTTAAAAGCAGGACAAGGTGCCTGCCATGGTCGGAGTGGGCGGCGCTTCCTCCGGCGACTTCCCTGAGGTAGTTCCGCGCCACGATGGTGTCGGCATCGGCGCCGCAGACGCCGAAGCGGTTCTTTGGAGTGATGCGGCAGGGCCCCATGTGGCAGATGCGGCAGCAAACCCCGCTTTTCCCGAAACCGCACTGGTTTCCCTGGTCATCCATCCTGAAAAAACTCAACCGGACATTGTCGTTCTCGGCCTTGCGTATCGTCTCTACGGAAGCGGCGTCGACGGCGCGGTCTTCCGGGAGTTTTCGCTCTTTATTCATTCAAGTATCCTCATATTCAGTCAGGGAATCGGAAACGTCCAATATTTCCGCTGTCATTGGCCCTTAAGCACTTCATCGACAAACGCGCCAAGTGCAAGGTTCACCGGATTATCTTCCGGAAGCAACATGAAACTACGGCCTGCCTCATTGTATTCCAACACCTCATCGTCAAATGGAAGCCTGATGAGGTACTCCGCGCCTGTGGAGGATTTCAGATCGGCGAGGCCGAGTTCCCGGCCGCCGCGCACCCTGTTTATTATGATGCCGAGTTTTTCGGCTTTAATGCCCATTTCCCGGGAAAGGCCGAGGACGCGCCTGACGGTCTCGGTCCCGTTTCGCGAGGTGTCCCCGGCTATGAGGAGGAGGTCAACCCGCGTCACGAGCCTGCGCGACAGGTTCTCAAGCCCCGCTTCATTGTCGAGCACAACAAAGGGATAGCTTGCGGAAATCTGGGAGAGCACATCGCGCAGGACATTGTTGGCATAGCAGTAACAGCCCGGCCCTTCGGGCCGTCCCATAGCGATGAGGTCGAAGTCATCGCCCTCCACAAGGCTCTCGGCTATTTTCAACTCGAGAAGCTCCCGCTTCGAGATCATCGGATTGGCCGCGGCAGTGTGACGGGCGTCTTCCCTGAGCCTTCCCACGGTGTTTTCCGCGCGCACCCCTAAAGCCGAATCCAGGCATGAGTTGGGGTCGGCGTCCACGGCGAGGACCGGCCGCCTGCCCCGACGGATGAGGTTCGCGACCAGCAAAGCCGCTATTGTGGTCTTCCCGGTCCCTCCCTTTCCGGTGATAGCGATGGTGTATGACATTGGCGATAACCAGACCCCGCGTTCCTGCCTTCAGCGGGCTTTAAGGGCCGCCGACAGGTCACGGAGCATGGTGAATACTTTCTCGGCGTCGGAGATCTCCATTGAACCGGTGCCGCAGGACGGCGTGAGAATAGACCTGGAAAAAATCGCCGCCCTGTCCATGCCGGTTTTTTGAGCCAGGTTTTCGGCAAGTGCGTCGAAGCGGGCCGTCAGTGAGGAGACGCTTTCTTCGCGTATCTTCACCGATGTGGGGACAATGCCCCAAGCGAGCGTCCCTCCGCGGCCTAAAAAGGATTTAACGGCATCGGGATAAAGGGCGATGGTCTCCCCGTATTCGTAGGCATCGAAGTTGACCATGTCCACTCCGGCATCTATGAGGATGGACCAGTCGGTGTTTCCGCAGCAGTGGACCCCGGCAATCCCCCCGTCTGAGTGGACCGCATCGACGAGTTCCGCGATATGGGCCACCACATCATCGCGCTTCACGGAGATGTACGTGGAGGACCCGAAGGCCGAGAGGATAGGCTCGTCGATAAAGCAAATCACCTTTTCGGCGAGCGGGGCGAATTTTTGTATCTGCCAGCGGCACTTCATCGCCAGGGCCTTAACCAGGACGTCGCGGAACTCTTCATTATAGTAGACGGCGCGTTTGTTTTCATCAACCACGGTGAGGGCAAAGGAGCAGGGGCCCGTGGTGTGGACCTTTACGAAGGGCGGTTTCGTACCCAGGTTTTTTAACCTGCCTTCCAGGGCGTAAATACCGCGGGAGTGCTTCGGCGTGATGGCCATGGCCGAGCAGTCCCCCGTGCCTCCATCGGGGTCCATGGCGGCCATGTAGATTTCATAAAAGGCGGCGAACTCTTCGGAGTAGTCCCCGGATGTATCGAAATAAAGCCTCCCCTTTTCGGAGTCAATGATCGCGCGGGGCATCCCCTCGGAGTACTGGATTTCCATCTGCTCGTGCAGGGCGGCACGGGGAAGCTGCGGCCATACTGGAGCATCGGGCATGGAATCGAAGATGATATCGAGCGCCCTCCCGGCATCATCATAGGGGAAACTGCCGATGGCAGTCGCGAGAAACGGCATTATCATGGAAGCCTCCTGAAGAAAGCGTTCGATCTAATCACTGTAGCGCATTATGTCTTTTTTCAAAATATTTCGCCCCCATCAACGGTCAAGGATTTTTTCCGAAACCCGGTCCGCGATGGCTTCAAAGCGCGAACGGATTTCGGGGCCAATACCGTCGAGGACGGAGCGTCCGTCGCGGTCGTTGGACCTGATGGGCTCCGAATACGGTACAGTCCCTATCACCTCATAGCCGCTGAGGCGCTCCGTCAGAAAGCGGACATCATCATCGTCCCGAACTCCATTTAGCACCACACTGACGCCGTGGACCCCTATCTCGGCCGCCATCCGCGATATGCGCTCCAGGGTGCCGACGGCCCTTTGTCCGGGCTCCACGACTGCGATTAGGGCGTCGACCCCACCGGCCGTCGCCCTCCCCAGATGCTCTATTCCGGCCTCCATGTCCATAATGAGGGTGTCATCCCTGCGCAGCACCATGTTCTGCACAAGCGCGCGCAGGAGCGCGCTTTCAGGGCAGGCGCATCCGGTACCCCCGCCCTTCACCGCTCCCAGTACCAGAAGGGAAACACCGCGGTGCCGGAAGGAATAAGCGTCGGCGATATCGTCCACCTCAGGATTGAGCTTGAACATGCGGCCGTATTCGCCGGGCCCCGCGCCTGTGCGTTCCTCTATGAGCTCCCTGTGCTTCGCGATGGTCACTATGGACTTCTGCGCTTCGGAGGGAATCCCCAGGGCTGATGCAAGGTTCGAGTCGGGGTCGGCATCCACTGCGAGGACGGTTTTACCCCTTTCCGCGAATATCATCGCCAGGGCGGCAGACAGCGTCGTTTTCCCGACGCCGCCCTTTCCCGTGATGGCTATCTTCATGGCAGTATCTCCCTATTGTTTCCTGAACTTTTCTTTCGGTGGGTTGTAGTATCCTATCATCATCCCCGGCCTTTCCCGTTTCAATTTTTGGACCAGGCGGCGGATGCCCATTGACGCCGACTCCCGAAAGCCTATATTGTCCAGATAGAAATCCGGGTCAATATTGAGGTTTCTCGCCTGTACCATCGAGACCGGATATCGGTCGAGAAAGCCGTCTAAGGATTCCACTTCCGATTCCATGTCGGTAAATCCGGGAAGGAAGAAAAGATTTATCGAAACGAAGATCCCGGCCTCAAGGGCGATATCGATGGAGCGGCATACGTCCGCGAAGGAGTAGCCCTTCATGCGATAATATCGCTCGTAATATTCGCTCGTTGGGGAATTGATGCTTATTCGAATGGAGTCGAGCCCTGCGTTGATAAGGAGCTTCACCATATCCGGAAGCGATCCGTTTGTGTTGATGTTGATGGTGCCGCGGTCGGTTTTTTCGCGGACCAGGGATATTGCCGATGCAAGGTCCTTTCCTCGGAGAAGGGGCTCGCCCTCGCAACCCTGGCCGAAGCTCGCCACGGCGGCATCGACGGCCCCGAAGTGCCTCAGGACCACCCCGGCGATCTCCTCCGGCGTCGGCATGAAATTCAGGCGCTCCTGGGAGCCGCGGAAACCTGCCCCTTCCTGATAGGAGAGGCAGCCCAGACAGCGGGCATTGCAGTGGGGAGTGGTCGGCACGGGCGCCTCGTAGCGGCCCAGAAAGAAGTTTCTCGCGCAGAGACACCGGTATTCCGTTGCACATAACGCAAGCTGTCCTACAAGCCTGTTGGCCGGATACTCGGCCTTCATCGACCGGATGGCCCCTTTCAAGGCCCTGTCGTTCTCATGGATTTCCGGATCGGACCGGGGATCATCGTCAATTCTCATGGCGGGGACCATGAATGAGCCCCGGCATATCGCCAGGGCCGTGTAGGCCCAGAGAGGGAGTATCGGCGCGCCACGGAGCTTCTTGAAGGCCGGCAGGTAGGTGCGCAGATATGCGGAGCTTAGAAACGCCGAAGCCCCTAAGGCCTGAGAGCCGCAGGGGCCAGCGTCCTTTGGAACAAAGCGGCCCGTGGAGCCGTCGCAAAAGACGGGGATGCGCCCGGGAAGCGAAAAGAGGACACTGCCGTAGGGAAGCGGGATGAGTTCCCTTTCATCGGCCCGATAAAACCGGCGCCCCGACCTGAAGGCCGGCTCCAGTCCTGGATATTCGAAAACAGAACCGTCGAAATCGCAGTAGGCCGGAAGGAGAAGATTACGTTTTGGCGCCCTCCCCGGTGAGGCGTGCGGTTTTTCTGTTAAGTCTTTTTTCAATGTGCCTGATGACCTTTGCGAGGCGGTCCTGCTTTTTCTGCAGATCCCGATGTTCCCTGTCCTTCCTTATGGAGGCCCTGTCGGACCCTTCCGCCTCGAGGAAGCGTTTGCGGCGGAGTCGAAGGTCCCGGATATTTCTCCATTCATTTCTTTTCGATTCCAAATCGGCCCTGATTTGTTCTATCTTTTCCTTCCCGGGTTCCATGTATCGCCGCTTTCCGCCTTCGTGTTACATTCCAGTGAATTTCCCGCCCCCGTATTCATACGATTCCATCAACAGGTACACAATGGCGGCATGGCATCTCGTTCCTGTATGTTTGAGATGCCCTTGGCTTTCCAGAGACCCACCCCGAAGACAGGCACGGCCCTCATCGACAGGTTGGCGTTTTCACATGCCCCGGCCGTCCTCTTATCCCACAGGGGCCAACCACGCACTCGGCGAGAATCCAGTCAGCAAGGGCGCGGGATCATCCCATGCCTACGTAACGGTCGATTTCCACGACATCCCCTTCTTTGAGCGTCTCGGTTTGGAACGATTCCGCAGGCACGTCCTCCCCATTTTTTTTCAAGACGATTTTTTCCGGCTCCATCCTGTACTGGACAAGAAGGTCCATGACGGTTTGTTTGTAGAAACCGATTTCCCGGCCGTTGACTTTTATTTTAATCATACTCACTCCATTCATAGGCAAGGATAGCCGGTAACACCAGGGCGGCCGTTTCGGCCCGCAACGCCGTGTAGCCCAGCCGCACCGGTGTCCATCCCCGCGACGACGCTTCCGACACTTCACGGTCGGTAAAGCCGCCCTCGGGCCCCACTAGAAGGGCGGCGGACCGGAAGCTGTTTGCACGGAGAAAGGATTTCATAGGCGGACAATCGAAACCTGTATGTGCGATGAGTTTCGCACCGGGGAAGTCCCTTGCTAAGATAGACGCAAAGTTTACAGGACTTTCAACCGTCGGGAGATCTCCGCGCATGCACTGCTTCGACGCCTCGATGGCGATTTTCCGCCATCGTTCGGCCTTCCTATATTCCCGTCCCTCGATGTCCGGCACAGTCCTCGATGACATCACCGGAATAATGCGGGAAACGCCGATTTCCACGGCTTTCTGGACAACAAAATCGAATTTCCCGCCCTTCAGTATGCCGGCGCAGAGTATGATGGAAAAAGACCGTTTTGCTCCACGCCTTCGGTCAATTATTACAATGGACATCGAAGTGTCAAACATTTCAACTATACGGCCCGTAAGACTGTCGCCGTTTGCGTCCCGCAACTCAAGGGTATCTCCAACCGCAACGCGGCGCACCCTGGTCAGGTGGGTAAAATCGTCCCCGGAAATAGAACAGGTGCCGCCTCCAAGTTCCGTAGTGACAAAAAACTGCGGCATGGTCATTTCCCAAGCATCTGGTGCATAAAGATTTTCTTTTCGAATTTCATGTTCCTGTCGAAACCGTGGAAGGTGAGGACCGTGAGGGTCCCCTTGCGAATATCGAGCATGTCGTAGCGCACCGGAAAGGGACGGTCCCCCATGTTGACGCTCTCGCCCAGGGAAAGGGTCTTGAAAATTACGTTGTCGGAATCGTGATAGTCTATTCTGCGCGGGACATAATTTTTTTTTGTCACATAGAGGGTGAGTGAGCCGTAGACCCCGCCCCGAAACACGGGGGTCAGCGAAAGCCGGTATGTCTCCTCGCCCTTGATGAGGGCGTCCCCCGTAATCCTGGCCGTGTAGTTGCTTTGGTAATCGGAATTGGAAAAATCAATGAAGGAAAAGTTGGTAAAGATAATGGGATCGTATTTGTCCACGCCGGTCTTGTGAAAGAGGCGCGTGGCAAGGACATTGTACACCCAGATGTCCTCACCGTTGTAATTATAGAGCACCTTGAGCTGTTCACCCCGGTCATCGGTGCTGAAGGAGAAGAGGTAATCCCCCTTGTCGATATATCCCGTCACATCCACCCTGTGGGTCTTCCCGGCTGGGGTGATGTGCATGAGGCGGCCCCTCACGATGCCGTCAGGATAGTTCAGCACACGGTCCGCCCTGGCCAACATCTCCTGGGCCGTCAATTCGATTTCCCGGGTGTCCTGGCCGTGGACGTAATTACGCCCCGGGGCCAGGAGCGCCGTGGCAAACAACAGGCAGGTTATGGCCGCAAGTCGATATGTAGGCAATTTGGTCATGCGGTCTTGTCCGGAAGAGGAGTTACGCAACAGGCAAAAGACCAGCAGGGCTATCTGGGCTTTTTCCTCAGTTCCCCGACCTCAAACCGGGCAATTTTGTTGTCCGGATCGAGAGAGAGAATCCGTTCAAAATATCTGAGGGCTTCGGCAGTTTCCCCCTTCTTTTTGAACACCATGGCCAGGGCTACGTGGGCGTTGACGAAATTCGGGTCAATTCGAATGGAGTTATCCAGAAAATCAATCGCATTTTTATAATCCATCATCTGATAGAAAGCTGCTCCGCCGATATAGTATGCGTACTTGTTTTTCTTGTCCAGGGCGATATACGATGTGATGTATTCGACGGTTTTTCCGTAGTTATTGACCCTGAAATAATACTTGGCGAGGTTGTACATAAGTTTCCTGTTTTCCTTGTGGGCGGCCAGCCCCCTCTCAAGCTGGTCGATTGCCTCGTAATATTTTTGCTCCTCGGCGAGCTTCTTCGCCGCCTTAATCACGTCCACGGCCTCGTCGCGCGTAAGTTCCATGGCAACCAGGGTGATGTCGTCCTCTACGGGGGCGTTCCCCACAAACCTCTGAACGTCCTCGATAATGAAGTTGGTGAAGTCTTCAAGTGAAAGATGGCGGTTCTTGAGCACAACTTCCTCGAACCTTTCGTTGGAATACTCCTCGCGGGCGAGGTTCGTCGCCTCAGGGATACCGTCTGTGTAGAGTATGATCTTGTCGCCGTAATTGAGCTTGACGGACTTTTCCTCGTAGGTTTCCCGGGCTTCCTCGACGGCCCCTATAAACAGGCCGTTGGTGTCCAGTTGTTCCACCCTTCCCTCTTCGGTCTTGAGAAGAAGCGCCTTCTGGTGGCTGGCGTTCGCGTATGTCACCGTGTATTCGTCGTCAACGGCCAGGAAAAACGCCGTGAGATAATCCTGCGTCTTCACATGTTCCAGAATGTTCTGGTTCACTTCCTGGAATATCCTGCGCGGGGAATCCAGCTTCAGGCAGGCGTTGCCGAAAGAAATCTTCGCCATGGTGGTCACCAGGGCCGCCGGTATGCCGTGGCCCGACACGTCGGCGACAAGTATCCCTAATTTGTTGTCCCGGAGCTGATAGACGTCATAGAAGTCCCCTCCGATTTTTTCCATGGCAATGTAGCGCACGGAGAACTTCAGCTCCAGCCATTCGTCGATTTGCCCAGGAAGGATGCTCCGCTGGATGACGCCCGCCATGTCTAGCTGTTTCTGAATGAGATCGTCCCTTTCCTTGAGGTCCGCGAGGACGTTCTGGAGCTCCATGGTTCGCTGTTCCACCTGGTGTTCCATGTTTTTACGGTGCTCCGTGATCTCCTTCGACATCCCTAAAACCGCGTATTCTATGGCCGAAAACTCGTTGTCCAGGGAATGGAGCCTGAACATCGCCTCCCCCCCCGTGGAAATCTCCCCGGCCACGCGGTCCATTTCCCGTAGGATTTGCAGGATGGACCTGGTGTTGAAGTACATGAGGAATATTCCGGCAAGGACCGAAACGCCAATGTAAATAATGGCATCCGTAAGGTCGTATTCGTTGTAAAAAACACTCTTCTGAATAAGGGCGGCGAAGGTCAGGAGGGCGATGACCAGGAGGATGACGAAGAAGGTGAATTTCACCCGAAGGTTCAAAAGGACCCTTGGCTTCTGCGTAATTCCCCGGCGCCACAGCTCATTGAAGCATGTGGCCCGCTCGTGGTTCGTGATGATCTCGGTTATGAGATACGTCGACATGCCGTAGAGGATGACTACAATTGCAACGGCGATAGTCCCCATTTTTGCCAGGACCTTCAAGAGAACCGGGGAAAAGGTGCCGGCAGTCACATGGCTGATGTAGAAAAAGACAAGAATGAGAACGCCGCAAAGTGTACCGTAGCACACGGCGGCCAGGGAGTTTATAAGAGGGAGGTCGGAAAGGGCGTGATAAAGTTCCTTCAATTCTTCGTCGGATATCTCAGGTCTTAGCTTCTCGCCGCCGAAATTCCTGTTAATCACCCTGAGTGACCGCTGGAGGGCCGGTATCTTCAGGGGCGCGAGGACCCCGAACTGTATGTAATGGAGCACCGTCGGAATGAGGACGCAGATGGGCAGCAAACGGACGACATCGCCCGTAATCAGATCATAATATATAAGGGTGTAGGAGGTCGCAAGGTAGAAACCGAATACAGCTCCCATCCAACCGCCAAAGATGGTCAAAAAGGCGAGGGCGAAAGTATAGCTGATTTTACCGGCCAAATAATAGAAAAATTTCATATATTAAACCCTGGAAATAAATAGGCGCTTTTTTAGGAAAAAGCGCACGCGTCCGTCCCGACCCGATGGCAACCTCAAAGACTCAGGTTTTACCGCCAGCATTCAGCGGGCGGGAAAACCCGGGTCTTGTGTATGACAGAAGTAAAAATTTCCGGGAACCTCTAAAAAATTTATTTTTTAGGGGTTCCCTGATGTGACAATACCACAGAGGGGCCGCCGTGTCAACGCGATTCCACAATCATGTCCGTGATATCAGCATCTTTCACACACCGTATTCCCGCATAGTCGCTACCCTGCCCCGGGATACCTCCAGGCTCCCGGCCCGTGGCCCTCACCCGGTAATGCGTATTGTACCATGCACCCCCCCGGACCACCCTGAACATGGTGCCGAACTTAGGATTGGTGTAAGCGTTGCCTTCGTATGCCCGGTACCACGAGGATGTCCATTCCACGGCGTTTCCCGCCATGTTTACCGCCCCCCAGGGCGATTCGCCAACCCCCTCAAAACTGCGTACCGGTAAAAGGCCCATGGGGTATTTTACCGCGTAATCGGCCCGGATGCCCGGGGTTTTCCAGAAATCTACGGAGTTACATTTTGAGGGATCGAATGCCGGTCCCCAGGGATACATCCAGGGCCTTCTTATAAGAGAATATGACTCGTCGGAATTGCGGCGGTACTCAAGGCCCGTCCCCCGGGCCGCCTTTTCCCACTCCTTCTCCGTCGGAAGCCTTTTCCCGGCCCACGCGGCATAGGCCTGCGCCTCGGTATATGTCACAAGGACCGGAAAATCGTCGTCCTTCTCTACACCGTTCCAGGAGGCGGGATATTTTTCAGTCATTTCCCTGACATAAGTCAGGTAGTCACCGTTTGACACCTCGTGGCGGTCGATATAAAAATCTCCGGTCTCGGCCACCTGTTCGGGATATTCGTCCTTCTCCCCGGCATTGCTTCCAAAAACGAACTTTCCTCCCGGTACGAATACCATTTCCCGGCGGTCCTTCTCGCCGACCGCTTTCTCCCGAAAACGCGGAGGACTGGGATGGGGCTTCTCGCCGAAATCGCGGCGGACCTTCTCCCCGGCGATGGAAAACCCCACAGGGGTCCCGGTCCTAAGGAGGACCCGATCTCCCGAGTTCGCCAGGGAATAGGCGGCGATGCACCGGTAAAATCCGTGTTTCCCGCTGCGGAACCCCGGCATGTCCAAAATGGTGATCTCTCCAATGGCCCTTCCGCTTTCAATGATCGCGTATTTCTCCCTCGTCGGCTTTTCAGCAAAAACAACCGTGGTCACGCCGTCTTCTCGGAGGGCCTCTACGGCCCCTACAATCAAGAACTCCTCTACGCTCTCACCGGCAAATACTGCAACAGTGAAAAGCAGAACTGCCACCGCCAGGGTCCTCGTGAATCTCGAGGCCCGGACCGCCACCAATACCCCTTTCCTCATTACTTTCGACCTTCCGGCTTTCGGTTTCTCATGCCTGGAGGACCTTCCTTTCAGGCCACACGAGGCAGGTGAGCTTGCCCCCGTACACCGCCCCGGTGTCAATGCCGATGATGTTCCGCTTCTCGTCAAAATAGACATCTCCCCATTTCCTGTGAAGGCGGTTGGTCGGGGTATGGCCGAAGATAACCGTCTTTTCCCACCGCCAGTCTGAACCGAAAAAATCCTCCCGTATCCAGACCAGGTCTTCCCGGTCCTGGGCCTCCAGCTTCGCCACACCGGGGCGCAGACCTGCGTGGACGGCTATGAAATCGTCCCCCTCGAAAAAATCGGAGAGCGTATGGTAAAAGTCACCGTGGGGCCCCGGCAAAGGCAAATTGCCTACATTATTGCGATAACTCTTCTTCGTAACCATGCCCCCATTATAGAGATAAATCCCCGCAGAGTCACGGCCAGCAAGATACTCTATGAACATAGCCTCATGGTTTCCTCGGAGAAACACCGTATTTTTTCTGGTCTCTCCAATCTCAATTAGAAACTGCACAACCTCGTAGGAATGCTCTCCCCGGTCGATATAATCGCCTAAAAAGATAATGACATCCTCATCTTTGATCCGCCTTTCCACCGTTCCATAGAGGGAAACGAGCATGTCGCAACAGCCGTGGATGTCGCCAAAGATGTAGTACATCCCCCTTTTTCTCATCCCTTCTCGAATTATTTTCAAGCTTTTTTTACGTCGGGATGAAAGCGGATTTCACCGTTTCTCTCCGTTTTCGGCGACGGCCTTGAATGGGTTTTTCATGGGGCGCACAAGGGAATCGACGATTTTCGCTCCGAGGCTTTCCACGGGATCGCCTGTGCCGGCGAAGTAGTTGTCCTCCAGCCAGACCAGGTCCCGTGACTTCACGTCGACGCACCGCATCCAGGCCTTTGCGCGATTGTCGCTGAAGCCGATGATCATCAAATAATCCATGTTCCCCGAAAAGGCCATGTCGAGACGTTCGAGTGTGTCTTTCTTCAGTTCCTGATACCCGGTTTCGAATACCCGGTAGACTCGTTTCACAAAATCAATGCTCCCAGCTTCGTCAGGACCGCTCCAGGCGCCCTGGGAAAGACGGATATTCCGCCAGTCCGTGATTGCCGCGTAGGAGGTTTTGCCAGTTCGAACAGATTTGAATGCGGCAATCGTATCGCTCCGGAGATATTGACGAAGATGGTTTCCCTGGATGGCAGCCACGGGATAGTTTCTGTCCATGAAAACCCCGTAGAGCCTGTTCAACTCCAGATTGTCGAGATTGGTGAGTATGCCGATGCGCTTCCCTGGCCCGATGGTCAGGGCGCGGTAGCTGTCCTCTTCGAAGAAATTCATAATGACGACGCTCACACGGTCAACCAGGATGCTGATATCGGTTTCCATGCGTCCGACATTGGTGAAGGTGAATACTTCCCCGGAACCCCTGACAAAGACGTTAACGGAAATCCGAATCCGGTTGTCCTTGAGGGCGGCGTAACTGCCGTTGATGAACACCTGGGCATTCAGCTTTTCCACAAGCTCCGGAAGCTCCGCAAAACTATAGTTTTTTTTAAGGTCCATCTTCGCTTTTTTCAGCACCCCTTCCGTCTGAAGAGGATTGAGCACCCGGACATCGTACCGGTTTGCGATGGAACTGGCAAAGGACTTGGGGAATATGAGCTCAATAAAGCCATGGGAGGCGTCTTCCGTCTCATTGGCCAGAACGCCGAAAGCGACGATGGGCTTCTCCTGGGCCGCCCCGCCCGGAAGCGCCGGCAAAATAGCGGCCAAAAAAAGAGGTACGAAAAACCGCTTCATCGCCCCCCGCTCATTGTCAGGATAAAGTGGTCTATGATCTTTTCAGGCGTGTCGCTGTAGCGTGTGGGGTAGTTTTCCACCCAGACTACCTCGAAGGTATCAAGATCAATGGCCCTTCCCCAGGACACGCCCTCCCAGTCCTTCAGGTCCAGGAGGACCAAATAACGGACATTCCATTTCTGACGTATCTGGGCCAGGGTCTCCGCCTTGCTGATTTCGAAATTGTAAACATGTAGTTTATAGACACTGTCAAATGTGCGGGACATGCCCAGGAGGGACTTGTCATCGTCCTTCACGGAGACATTGTACGAAACCTTCTTGAAGTCTTTGATGTCGAATACGTCCTTCATCTCGTAGATGTCCGCCGCGTTGAAGGCGGTCACCTGATACTGCTTGAGCATAAACCTCGATATGACCAGGTTTTTGATGTTGTTAGGATGGTCCACAATCACCGCGACGCTGGACCCGGGAAGCACTTTCTGCCGCTGGCTTATCACGGGACGCTTCGTCACGCATGAAGAGGTTAGTAAGAGAGTTACAAGGAGGACCGCCGCCGATTCTCGGATACGCTTCATTCTCGTTTACCCCCGTTATTTCGCCCCGGGAATGGGTGCAAAACATATTCACCCCGTCGGCCTTTCGGCGGGCAGGGTGAATAGAATATGGTCGGCGGTTACAATGTTGTCAATCAGTATTTGGCCTGGCCCCGGGAAAGGCTACTTCGCCCCCCCCTTGAGCACCTGTGACTGGGGCTGGGGCGTCCTGGGCATCGCCGTCTGGGGTTCTTCGGCCGGAATAATTTCTGATGTCGGGACCCCTTCGCCGTTTTTCGGCGCGAGTAGCTTTTCGTATTCGGGGTTTTTCTCTATCCTTGCGATGTCTTTGAGGTCATCCACCATCTTCTTCATCTTTTTCAGCAGTTTCTGGGAAGAAAGGAATTGGCGTATCTTCTTCTCCGCCTGGTCAATGGGCTCCATTTTGAAATTTGCCCGGTTCTCGTTGTAGAACGCCTCGACCTCCTGGTCGCTCACGGCAATCTCGTTTTTGAACTTTTCGCGGATGAAGTGCTGCACAACGGCGGTATCATGGGCGACTTTTATCATCGCCTTGACTTCAGGGCTTTTCAGGGTCCCGGCTTCCACGGCCTTTTGGTACATGAGGCGCTGGTTTATCACTTCGTTTAGAAAAATCTCCTTGTTGAGGGTGGGGAGACGCTTCACTGTGGAAAGATCCGAGGCGAACTTATCCACGTCCTCGTTGGAGATGTCGAACTTTAACTGCTGAAGTATCTGTTTGTGATGGGCGTAATAAAGCTGGTCAAGGTCCTGGAGGGTCAACGCCTCGCCGTCAATTTTCACAATCCATTCCCCCTTCCCGCATCCGGGAACAAGGGCGATGCTCAGTGCGGTGCACACGCCAACTGCGAAGGCTGCGAATCTCATGATGGTATCCTTTGATTTTTGATGGTAGGGAACCTTAAAATTGCATTTTTTTAAGGTTCCCGTGTATTAAAGGTTGCTACTATTTTGTGCAGAACGGAAAAGAAGAATGCCGCGCCCAAAATGAGATGAAACCGTAGTTTTTCAGGTCAATTGTTGCAACAATTTTTTTAATTCCCCTAGTTTTTTTTCATCGTCGGCGTCACCCACGGTAAAAACAAGGACTTCCCTGTCCCCCCGGTCCACCGAAAGCCTTTTGTCCTTTTTAAGGAGGGGGACCATCCTTCCCCGGTCCATCCGGGAAGAGGACGATATTCGAAGCCTGATCGACTTTTTGTCCTCGAGAATCTCGTCAATTTCCAGGGACGAGGCGAGGGTCCGTATTTTCTCGATCTCAACGAGAATCCTGACTTCGCCGGGAAGGGGCCCGAAACGGTCAACCACTTCCGCCTGGAGGTCCTCCACCTCGGCGAGACTCTCGCACGACTCAAAGCGTTTGTAAAGCTCCATCTTCTGTCTTTCGTCGGCGATGAAGTGTTCGGGGATAAAGAAATCCGTTTTGAGAAACATCGGCGTTCTGAACACCCTGAGCGGTTTTTCCCCTTTAAGCAAACGCACGGCGTCCTCAAGCATCTGCGTATAAAGATCGAAGCCCACATCCATGATGTCCCCGGACTGTTCGCGCCCCAGGATGTTTCCGGAACCGCGTATCTCCAGGTCCTTCATGGCGATTTTGAAGCCGCTGCCAAGCTCCGAGTATTCGGCAATCACCTGGAGCCTCTTTCGGGCCGTTTCAGTGACAGGCATGTTCATCGGATAAAAAAGGTACGCGTAGGCTTTGACTGCGGAACGCCCCACCCTCCCCTTCAGTTGGTAAAGCTGGGAAAGGCCGAAGGTGTCGGCCCTGTTGACGATTATGGTGTTGACCCTGGGCATGTCCAGCCCCGACTCGATAATGGTGGTGCTCACCAGAACATCGTATTTCCCCGCGAGGAAATCGACCATCACCTCCTCGAGTTCGTGCTCCCTCATCTGGCCGTGCGCCACGCAGAAGGTAGCCTCAGGGACGATCTCCCGGAGCATCCTGGCCTGGATGCCGATATCCTCCACGCGGTTGTGGACATAGAAGACCTGGCCTGCGCGCTCTATCTCCCTAAGTATCGCCATCCTTACGATATCGGGATTGTCCTCGATGACGTAGGTCTCAATGGCCTGACGGTTTTCCGGCGGCGTCTGGATGATGGAGATATCTTTTATACCCGCCAAGGACATGTGGAGCGTCCGCGGAATGGGCGTCGCCGAGAGAGTGAGGACGTCCACGAGTGTCCGCATCTTCTTGATCTGCTCCTTGTGCTTCACTCCGAAGCGCTGTTCTTCGTCAATGACGAGGAGCCCCAGATTTTTAAACACAACGTCCTTCGCTAAAAGAGCGTGGGTCCCGATGACGATATCAAGGGTCCCTGCGGCGAGCTTTTTCTTTATTTCAGCGGTGTCGCCCCTGCTGCGGAAGCGGGAGACCATGTCGATGGTGACGGGGTAATCGGCAAAGCGCTTCACGAAAGTGGTGTGGTGCTGCATCGCCAAGATGGTCGTGGGGACCAGGAGGGCCGTCTGACGTCCCGCCATTACGCATTTGAAGGCGGCGCGTATGGCCACCTCTGTTTTCCCGAACCCGACATCGCCGCAGATGAGGCGGTCCATGGGCTCCGGCGACTCCATATCGTCCTTCACGTCCTCGATGCCGGTGATCTGGTCCGGAGTTTCCTCGTACTCGAACTTCGCCTCAAACTCCTCCTGCCAGCCAGTATCTGGAGGAAACTGGTGCCCCTTCATCGACCGCCGTTTCGCGTAAATCTGGATGAGATCCCTGGCCAATTCTTCCACGGACTTTTGGACTTTCTCACGGATCCGGTTCCACGCCGACTTCCCGCCCAGGGAATCGATGCGCGGGGCCTTCCCCTCAAGGCCGGTGTAGCGCTGAATCATGGTGATCTGGTCGAGGGACACGTAGAGCTTGTCGCCGTCGGCGTATTCTATAAGCACGAAATCACGTTCCACACCGCCGGCCGACATCCGTTCGGTCCCCCGGAAGATGCCGATTCCGTGGTTGATGTGTACAACGAAGTCACCAGACTTAAGATCGAGTATTGACTCCAGGGCCCGGGAGGGATGCTTCTTAAACTGGGTTTTCTTGCGGTAGGTCTTTCCAAAAATTTCGTGGTCCGTCAGGACCACCACCTTAAGGGCCTCTATCTCAAAACCTTCCCTGAGGGAAGTGATGACGATGTTCAGGGGCCGGGAGGGGTCGTAGGATTCGAATTCGGTCCCGGATCCGAATCCCGCAAAAAGGTCCGACAGGCGCCGCGCCTGCCCCTCGAAGCCGGTGCAAACGACAATGCGCCAGCCCTCATCGAGCTTTTTCCCAATTACCTCGCGGACATTATTTATCCTGCCCTGAAAATTAGGTATCCCCCTAAGTTTCCAGTGGCGGGCCTCAAGGGAGCGGGTAAACACCGAAATCTCCACCGCCCGCTCCCGGAGCGATTCCAAGATATCGCCTTTGAGGAGGATATGGGGTTCCACGGCCAGGGCTATCTTTGAGCGCCGACGGTGGAGCTCTTCGAATGTTTTTACGAGGTTGTCCCGCTGTTCTATAAGCTCCGGGGTATCGATCAATATCACCCGCCCGTCCGCGCGCAAAAAAGACGGGAGATAGTCGTAGTCCATGACGAGGGGGAAGAGGTCCTCGATTCCGGGGACCGTTTCATCGCCCTCCTCTACGCCCTCACGGGGGACCTCCAGGCCCCGTTGCGACGCCCGGGAAATCACCTCCAACAATTTCTTTCTGATGTCGCGGCCCGGGATGATCTCCCGCCGTGGATAGACGGTCACGGTTTCGAGGGCCCTTAGCGAGCGCTGGCTCTCTACGTCGAAGACCCGGATCGATTCCAGAGTGTCGCCGAAAAACTCAAGGCGAAGGGGATTGTCAAGGGAGGACATGAAAATGTCGATGATGCCCCCCTTCACAGAAAAATGCCCCGGGACCTCGACACGGTACTCCCGCGAATACCCATAGGAAACGAAAAGCTCCACCAGGTCGTCGAAGGGATATTCATCACCCTGGTCGATCTGAAAACCCCGGCCGAGAAAATAATCCCGCGCCGGGAGGGCCCGGAGGACCGACTCCAGGGGTGTCACGATGATAAGCGGGCCGCCCTTCAGGAGGCGGTACAGGGCCGCCACGCGCTCGCGCTCGATTTTTTCGGAGGGAGATACAAATTCATAGGGCATAATCTCCCGGGAAGGGAAAATCGAAAGCCTCTCCTCCTCGATGTAGCCGGAGAGGTCCAGAAAAAACTCCTGCATGCGCTGGTAGTTCTTCACCACCACCAGGGTCTGGCGCGGGTCGTCGATGAAAAGCGACGCTACCGCAAAGGCGAAGGACCCCGGAGCGATTCCTTCGATTCTGGTCCCGGGGCCGGCTTTTCCAGGCCGCGTAAATTCCTCGGACCCGGTGTAGGCGCGTGGAAGGTCGCGTAATATCATGGCGCTAAAATTTTAAGTCCAGCCCCGCCCGGAAAATTTTTTCCTCTCCGGGCGCCGGGAGTAACGCGGTTTCACCATCCCGGACAATCCTCTGAAGCTCCCCCCTGCCGCGAAAATACCTGTATCCGTAATATCCCGAGGCCCCGTACCCTATGGCCGCGGAAGTGAAGCAGAGGGCGGAGATGACAGTGCTTACGGCGCCCAGATCGAAGTACCGATAAAAGAGGATGCCAACTCCGAGGGAAATAGTGCCCGAACCGGCGAAAAAGAGGGAGTTGTACCCATTGTCGACGCGATTGTCGCGTTCAAGGGTCAAATATCTTATGAGATCTTCGGTGTGAAGCGCCTCGAAGTTTTTTTTCACGGCGGGGTCCAGGGCGAATTCCCCGCGAAGGGGGTACCGCCTATAATGGTAAAACCTGGAACCGGCCGCCTGGCCGTCCACCAGCCGCTCGATTGTGTACAGATATTCCCCCTTCCCGAGGGGCTCCGGAGCGGTAAAGGTATAATAGGTTGCATGATGCAGGGCTGGCATGAAAAGCCAGGAGCGTGAAGACGCTTCTTTTTTTTCCTTTACCGTGAGGCGATATTTCACATTATACCGGCGGTCGCGCTCGTTGTAAAGGTCCTGCCAGATGAAGGGAGGCCTGGTATTGCCGATGGAGCGGTCGGGATACTCTATGGGGGAAATGGCCCCGGCGGACCAGGCCGGGGGAGCTAAGGCCGCGGCGATGATGAAGGACGCCGCCACATAAATCCAGAAGAGGAGCGGAAGTTTCGCAGGCCCGGCCTCCATTACTCCTCCCCCGTCATCTCGACAAGCCCCTCCAGAAGAGCGAGGCCGCGGCGAGAGATGGAGAGCTTCGCCATGCGCGACCTTGAAATGGCCGTCAGCTCCTCCAGGCGCTCCCGGGCTTTCTCATGGGCCCCTGTGCCGTCCATCAATCCGCGAAGAAAAGCCAGGTCGGCAGCGCTCTTCTCCGGGGCGCTGAACAATAACATGAAATCACGCCGCCGTGTATGGTCAAGGTTCTTCAGTGTGTGCGCTACGAGGAAAGTGAATTTTCCTTCCACAAGATCCGAATCGGAGGGCTTCCCGGTTTTCTTTTTCCCTCCATAGACACCTAAAATGTCGTCCCTGGTCTGGAACGCAAGGCCAAGGGGAAGGGCGAAATCACGGATCCGTTCCATCTCCTTCTTCGCGGTCCCTCCTGAAAGGACATACCCCATCATCAGGGGATAGACCATGGTGTAGTAAGCGGTTTTCTCTATGCCTATCTCTCCGGGCACTGTAAGGTCGCAGACCCGCCGGGGCCGTGAATAGAGTATGTCGAGGACCTGTCCATAGGCAGTCCGTTCGTAGGTTTCAGTAAATATTTTAAGAAACCTGGACTTCACTGGCGGGGTAAAATTGGCGGAATGCACGAGCTCCAGGGCCCCGGCCATGAGGATGTCCGCCATTATGAGGGCCACGTCGCTGCCAATACCCGGGTTGTGCGAGTACGCGCCGTACTTCTCACCGGCGATAACATGGAGGGTCTTCTCGCCGCGCCGCAGGTCCGACCGGTCGATGATATCGTCCTGTATAAGGAGAAAAGAATGCATCAGCTCCAGGGCGGCGGCGGCGCCCAGAGCGCCGCTCATGGCCCCTCCGGCGCGTCGATACTCACTGAAAGCGAGGAGCAGCAGGAGAGGGCGTATCCGCTTCCCTTCCCTGGTGCAGTACTCCTTAAGGTCAAGAAAGATATCTCTCCTGAGGCCGTCAGAGGCGCTGATTTTCCTGTCGAAATGGCGCGACAGCGCGCCGTCGATCCGTGGGATGAGGCGCACGCTGAATTCGGCGAAGGGTGACGGGCGCGATTGTAATTTCGAAGCAGAGGGCACCATGGAAGTACCGTTCTTTCGGCCCCCCATTCTGTCAATAGTTTTCTTCGCTCCCCTGCGTCGATGAAAAAGTCAGGCCCCCTCGAATGACATGGTACAACTCATCTTTATGGCCGTCGCGGGTGACACTCCTTTTAACCACGGTGAAAACAAGAAGGGTACGGGCGGATGCGACGCGTCAATGCAGGTTCCTGTGGGATGAAGGACGGGGCAAAGCGTGGATTCACGGCAGGGCTTGGCGTATGGCCTTTTTCACTTTTCAGACAAGGGTTTTCCGCGAATGGGTCCGGCAATGGTCTCTCGAATGGCCCTTCCCAGGTCCTCCAGGCTGTAGGGTTTACGCAGGGCCGCGGAGAACCCGAAATTCCAGTACTCCATGATGACGTGGTCATTGCTGTAGCCGCTCGACACCACGGCCTTAACATTATCGTCGATTTTCTTCAATCGGGCGAGGCATTCCCTGGCCCCGTCCGTACCGGACATGGTGAGGTCAACTATTACCACGTCGAATGGCGCCCCCTGGGCCATGGCATAGTTGTACTTGTCCACGGCCAGGTCGATGCTCAGGGCGGAATCTGCATCGTATCCGAGCCCTGCCACGAGCCGCAGAGAAACCCGGGCGACGTCCTCTTCTTCGTCGACGATGAGTATCTTGCCCTTGCCAAATATTCCCCCCTCATCGGCATCCTGCAATTGTGGATTTCCCTCGGCAGCGGGCAGGTAGAAGCTGAAAGTCGTCCCTGCCCCGGGTTTCGATTCCAGTTGAATATATCCTTCATGTTTTTTTACAATAGAATACACCGTGGCCAGGCCAAGTCCCATGCCGCGCTGTTTCGTGGTAAAGTATGGTTCAAATATCCTTTTCTGGTGCTCTTCGGGAATGCCGGAACCACGGTCTCTCACGCTTATCTTCACATATTTTCCCGGCGGCATGTGTTGAGGTTCTTCCATGCCCGTGATGATACGGTCCCGGAAGACGTGGAGATTTTCGGCCCTCACTTCAATCACCCCCCCGCCGTCCAATGCCTGATCGGCGTTGATGACGATATTGTTCAGGACCTGGCTGATCTGCCCCTGGTCGACGTCGGCGGCCCAGAGATCGCCGGGAAGGTGGAATACGCACTTCACCCTGGAACCGCTCAGGGCGAACTCCACGGTATCGCGGATTAGTTCAACAAGGGTAGCGGTGCGTTTCACCGGAGCGCCCCCACGGGAGAAGGCCAAAAGCTGGCGTGTCAAGTCCCTTGCGCTGAAAGATGCTTTTTTCGCGTCGGAAAGAAGCTTGTAGGTATGGTCATTGGGATCGAGGTTGAGGCATGCCAGGGATACGTTACCCACTATGCTCGTTAGAATGTTGTTGAAATCGTGGGCAATGCCTCCGGCAAGGATGGCCAGGGACTCGCTGTTTCTCGCCTTTGCGAGCACCTCCTCCGTTTTGATTCTGTCGGTGATGTCCCTGAAGACGACCACAAAACCGATGATTTTCCCTTCTCGGTCGTGCATGGGAGCGCAGCTGTCGGCAATGATCCTTTCCGTCCCGTCCCTGGCGATAAGCACCGTAGTTTTTTTCCGATGGACCGGAACCCCGGTTTTTCCGGCCTTCTTTATGAAATCCTCAACGGGGAGACGTGAAGAAGCGTCAATAAGCAGCAGTATCTCCTGGACCGGCGTACCCCGGACCGAGTGTTCTTTCCATCCCGTGAGTTCCTCCGCCACGGGATTCATGAGGGATATCCTTTCGTTCTGGTCCACGGCCACCACGCCGTCGCCGATAGAACTGAGTGTGGTAAAAAGACGTTCCATTTCCTCCTCCAGGGCGGCCTCCCGCTTATGGAGACGGGCAACAAGATTGTCATATACCCTCAGGGAAACGGCGAGAACAAAAATGGAAAAGCTCAGGAAACCGTACTCCATGATAAACAGCGGCGCCGGCATCCCCAGGGATGCAAGAAAATCGTGAAGGGCCATGAGGAACCAGGCAGTGAATCCCGCAATATACCAGAAGGCTATACGGGCGTTCTCCCTGAATCTGGCCACCCAGATGAATAAAGTGTACAGGGCCGCGGCTATCATATAGCATAGAAAAAGCGCGCCTGCAGGTCCGTATTCCGATTCCACATAGGGGCGTCCCAGCAGGAAAAAGTTCCTCGAGGTCAATTCGCTGGAAACGATGAGGCCGGTACCCCAGATGAAGGCCAGGAAAACCAGGTGTATGAATCCGATGACGGCGTGTTTTTTTCTTGATGCTATGCCGAAAAAGGAAAGGGTGTATCCATACAATCCGTGGATGAGCAGAAGAATAAAGGAAAGCTGTATGCGGTCCACGAGTTGTACAAGGTCTATACGTTCACTATTATATTGGAACGCCACGGCAAGGGAATACCCGAAGGTTGAGAAGGAAATTAGGCTTCCCCAGGCTGTCCAGCCATACCTTGGCCTGCGAAGGGCAAATAATCCCTGGGTGACGGCGAGGAAAAGGGCGATGGCCGCCACGGCTATGGACCCCGCCGAAGGGAGTGCAATCAGGTGATCCATTTGAAGTATCGTGCCATACTTTACAACGCTTTTTGCACCATAACGTCCCGCCATATGATTACAAGCGAAATTTCTCCCGCGGCACATAATTAATCCCGGTCCGGTGCGGGACAGGCGGGACGGGAGAGTAATCCCTCGCCGTCAATGATGGCGGAATTCCGGAACGGGAAATTAAGAAAGGAGCTTTATGACGGCTATGACGACGGCGGTGCAGATGGCGATGATGAGGAGCACAATCAGAAGGCCCGCCATGTTGGCCTTCGTTTGCACATCCTCTTCCCCCTGCCACACGTAGTTGGGGTCCATGGCGACTTTTATATTGTCCTCTTCCTCGACAATGCGGGCGAGTATCCCTCTGGCCAGGAGGGCGTATACTTCCACTCCCTTCCCTTCCAGCTTTTCCACCTGCTTGATGCGCGCATTGACTGGCTGGAACTTTCCATTCTGCTCGTCGTAGGCATTGAAGGCCCTTGCAACTCCGATGGCCCTCGGGCTTTTGTCGACGATATTGATGCGGATACGGTCCCCCACCTGAAGCTTCGTGACATCCTTGCCCTTGATAGGTGACAGTATAAACGAGCAGCCCAGTATGAGCTTCACGCCGTCTTCCCCTACCTTTGGAATTTTGCGCCCGGGCTTTTCCTCAATGGTTTGAACGCGCCCTGCGGCGTCCATCTTCTGGGTTTCCAGGGCGTGTTTGTCGAGTTTTCGTGTTGTAACGGCCTTCAATTCCATTTCGAGGGAAGTGGTATTGAAAGAAAAGACCCGCATCTCCAGGCGCTGCAGGCCAAGGGAATCCTGGACCACCTTCTGGATGAGGCGGTTAAGGGAAATGTCGTCGTCGTTCTCAAGGAATTTGTTCAGATCGGTGATGAATGTCAGGGAGAAGGCCCTGAGAAAACCGTCCCTGAGGGTCTTGCCTAAGATTTCGTCGTGTTCGCCGGAACGGGCGAGCAAGACGAGCCTTTTTTCAAAATCCCACCAGTTCCCTTCGGGATCGAGGTTTTTCGGAGGGGTCCCCGGTGTTATGTAGTTGTACGAGTCGACCAGTTTGAGATGCTTGATATTGTAAAAGAGAATGAACGCCCCGGATAGGGATGATGCAACAAACGTTGAAGTGATGATATGGAGGTCCCGATACTTCCCTTCCACCATCTCCTTCGCCTTGTCGGCGTCGCCTCCGGTATAGAAAAGCGCGATGTTAAAGCTGATGTCCCGGCCCTCGTCACCCGCCGGCTGTACGCTTTCGTCACTCATCTGCCGTTCACGCTCCCTTAATTAACGCCATTATACCATGTCGTTGCGATTATATTGCGGATTTACAATAAGTCTACCGCTATCTGCCTTTTCCGCTCGCAGAAGGCTGGTGGTGAAAGCTAATTTAAAGACTACACTATATTGTTTATAGATTCCCTGACGTTATTCCAAGGATTATTTTCTCTGTAGCGCAAGTTTTACGCGCTCCAGGATCCTTCCCCTCTGGATTGGTTTGAGAATATAGTCCAGGGCGCCCATCTTAAGCAGGTCCTCCACCACTCCCTTGGTCGTCTCTTCACTTATGAACACGATTCTCGGTTTCAATCCGAGATTTTGCAATTCGTAAAGAAATGAGTACCCGTCCATGACAGGCATGTCAAGATCGCAGGTGATGAGGTCGACATCGGCTTTGTTGTTCTGGTAAAACTTCAGGGCTTCCTGTCCGTTTCCTACAGCGGCGAGTATTTTGTATCCTTCCGACTCCAGGACCTGGATTATCTGCTTCCTATGGAAGTCTTTGTCCTCAACCACGAGTATATTGTACGGTTTTCCGCTGGGCTTCAGGCCGTCCGGCGTTTTGGGGTTAATCGAGGGAAAATCATGGGAACTTTTCATCTAAATACTCCTCCAAAAGAGCACATATGTAAAAAGATATTGCATAAAACCGCCATGTCAATCTAAAAATGCAATCATATTTCCACAAGTTCGTAGCCCTTTTCCCCGACTTCCAGGGCCTCGCAGGCGTCGAACAGATAATCCCATCCCGGCCCTCCTATTCTGGTGATGGCGTCCCTGTCGTCCGGCCCTTCGAATATCTTTGACCCGGGTAGTATCTCCGCCCGGTTCACCAGGTCAGTCGAGGCCCTGTCCAGGGCCAGAGGGTCCAGGGACGCCGCGATGCCGAGATTGGGCACCACAGGGGTGTCGTTCCATGGGAAGCAATCGCAGTCCGGGGAGATGTTCATCAGAAAATTAAAAAATATCCATTTCCCCGGCTTCGCGCCGAGGATGCCCTTCACGTATTCCGCCGTCCGCTCATGGAGGGGCTTCGAGTCGGTTTTCCAGACGACGGGAATGGCGCCATAAGGGCAAACCACCACGCACTCCCCGCAGCCGATGCAGACATCCTGATCAATAAAGGCTTTCCTGGCGTTGTTGTATGCGATAGCGTTCACCGGGCATTTTTTTATGCAGTTTCCACAGGAAAGGCAGTCATCTTCCCGCACTCGCGGTTTGAACTCCGAATGGATGGTCTGCTTCCCTGAGGGGGGCACGCATCCCATGGCAATATTTTTCAGGGCGCCGCCGAAACCATAGAGCTCGTGCCCCTTCACATGGCTCACCATGATGACGGCATGGGCATCGTGGATGGCCGAGGATATTTTCAATTCGCGATAATGCTTTCCATTGAAGGGAATGACAGCATAATCATTTCCCCGGAGCCCGTCGGCAATGATGACGGGGCAGCCGATGCTTTCCGTAACAAAACCGTTCATGCCGGCATTGCGGAGATGGTCAACAGCATTGCTCCGGCTACCCCGATAGAGGGTATTGGAGTCGGTAACGAAGGGTTTGGCGCCTTGTTCCTGGACGATATCGGCAAAGACGCGGATGATGGGGGGCGGTATAAAGGCGATGTTTCCGTATTCCCCGAAATGGGTTTTCACCGCCACCAGATCGTTTTTCTGGATGATGTTTTCAAAGCCCCCCCTCACGAAGAGGCGCCGGATCTTGGAAGCGATATTGCCCCTGCTGCCTGTCCGAAGATCGGTAAAATACACTGTGCTCATGGGAACTCCCGGAAATCGGTTATTTGCACTATGAGTCCGGGGGATTATATCGAGATAGGACGGCATTGACAAGGATTTTTTCACCGCGACAGGCAGTGCCAGAGCGAGGGTATATATGCGGAAAGAGACGCGAAGGGCCGCGTCTCTTTCCGCTTTTGCGATTTTTCAAATATGGAGTAATTCTGTGCGTACTCCGTGAAGCGTCAGAACTCCACTGTGAGTCCCGCCAGAAAATTGAAACCCGGGACGGGATACCCCCCTGTTCCCCGACGGAACGCAACGTACTCCTCGTTCGTGATATTGTTCAGGTTCACGAATGCCTGGTAACGCTCGAGAAAGGTGTAGGCGATCCTCCCATTGAGCACGAAGTAGTTGTCCAGCTCCTGATTATTTGAATAATCCTGGTAAATGTCCCGGATGTACTCGCAGTTGAGCCCCAGATAGACATTGAACATAGTAAGGTATCCTCCGAGAAGCGCCTTATGCTTCGGTACGAAACCAAGAATGTCCTTCTTACCTTTTATCTTGTACTCATGATCGATATAGGAGTACGATGCCCTGACGCCTCCTAACTTCTCATGGGTGTATTTCAGCGATATCTCACCGCCATAATAGGTTATTTCGCCGTCAACATTCACCCACTTCATAGGCGGAGGCCCCTGCATCTCAATGAGATTTTCCACGGATACTCGATATGCCGCAGCAGCCAGGGAAAGCCCTTCTATTAAAACCTGCTCCGCGCCAAGCTCGTACATAATGCTCAGTTCGGGATCAAGGTTTGCGTTCGTATCAAGAACTAAACCCGGAGGGCCCGTTCTATTAAATCGATACCGGATACCGGGAATAGTGAAGCCCTTTGCCGCATTCGCGTATATCCGAGTATCCTTGGAAGGGGTGACTGCCGCGCCGCCCTGGTATGCCGTGAACGAGCCATATTCATCGTTATTGGTATATCGGGCACCCGCCGTAACGGTGACGAGCTTCGCGAAATTGTGCTCCACGAGGCCGTATCCTGAAAGATCGCGGTAATATTCTTCGTCCATCTTGTCTGTCGGTTTGGTTATTTCACCACCGTATTTTTTATACTCAAGGCCGAGGGTGAGGCGGTTTCCCTCTAAGAGCTTCACCGTCTCCTGGATTCTCCCCGCGTAGGTCCTGTCAACGGACTCGAAGGTCTGCTGGTCCGTGTCCGGCCTTGTGAAATCGTGGTCACCCTGATTGTAATAGACCTGGATATAGCCTTCGGCTTTTTCGAAGGCATTGTGAAGCGAGAGAGACCCGCCCCGGCGGGTGATATCGAACACTTCAAGATCTTTTACATTAACCGAACGATCATCCGGGCCCGGATCGTTCATGACCGTGTTCATGTAATAGCTGTTCAGGTTGACATAGAAATTTCGCCCCAGCTCCACGCCGAAACGGAAAGTGCCATTATGGGCCCTGAATTCAGAGCTGCATTCCGTGCCGCCCACATTCTCTTCCCGGTGGCCGTCGGTGTACCGGAAGTTGTAATAGACGCCATAATCGAACGCCCCTAACTTTCCCATGTGATGGACATAGTCGTCCGTGGTGTTCCATGTACCATAGGACCCCGAAAGGACTGTCTTGTATCCGTCGGTCCCCTGACGCTTTGTAATTACATTCACCGCTCCGGCCATGGCGCCGGAACCAAAAATGACCGGCTGCGGGCTCTCATAGACCTCTATACGCTCCACATTGCGCATGCCGAGGACATCGGGCATGGCGTGGGAGAAGTTATGGGCCGCAGTATCTATGCCGTCCACGAAGATGGGAAAACCCGTCGTGGGTCCCCAGGTGGAGACGCCCATTCCCCGGATGCTCATCTTCGCGGGATTGGAGCTTGCCGCGCCATATCCCATGACGCGATTGGTCCCGGTATGGAAGGAAGCAATGTTTTCGTTGATGACGCCGATGAGGTCACTTTTCGTGGAGCGCTTCACTTCCTCATCGGAAAGGATCACCACTGTCCCGGGCTGTTCCTTCTTTTCTTTGACCACTATTTCGCGATACTGATACATTTTCTCCTCTCCGCTCCCATCGGATGAAGCGGGCTGGTCTTCAGCATGGAGAAACACCGCCGGCATGAGAAAAACCACGGCGGCTGCCGCACATTTTAACAGAGCTTTTTTCATACAACACCCCCTTATGGGCGATTTTGATAACACAAAAAATTATAGGGTGTTATTTATCAACAACTATTTTTAAATTAGTATTCAAGAAGGGTCCTGTTTATGATCTATTTACCGCCTTCGGCAAACGGGAAAGAATAAGGACAGTTATAAAAACTCATGTGACACCTTAAATAAAATATGGTCTTTCAGGATTTTTTATTGCTGGCATTATTAATAAATATGGTATATTTTGTACGCTTTGAATAATCATCTCATTCGGTCCAGATGAAAAAATCACCGATTAAAAACCTCTCAGCAAGCGAAGCGGAGTCGCTTTTCGCCGAACTTGGGGAAAAACCGTACCGCGCCTCCCAGCTTTTTAACTGGCTCTATGAAAAGAACGTAGATTCCTTCGACGCCATGACCAATTTTTCAAAAAACCTCCGGTCTCGTCTGGAAGAGCTTTATCTCATATCCCCCATTGCCCTGGAGGAACGGGCAATATCCTCCGATGGCACAGAGAAATATCTTTTCCGCACCGTGGACGGTCATTTCATCGAGTCGGTCCTGATTAAGCGCGACGGCTCCGAGGAGGGGCGCCTCACAATTTGCATTTCAAGCCAGGTAGGGTGTCCCATGGGATGCCGTTTCTGCCGCACCGCTAAGATCGGCTTCAGGAGAAACCTGTCCCCGGCCGAAATCCTGGACCAGATATGCCAGGTACGGCGCCTGAGCGGACTAAAAAACGACAATATTGTCTTCATGGGCATGGGGGAGCCCTTCATGAACTACGAAAATGTCATGAAGGCCGCTGAAATCATGAACTACAGCTTCGGCTTCCATATTTCCGTCCGGAGGATAACTATCTCAACCTGCGGACTTATAAAAGGCATCGAGCGCTATATTGACGAAAAGCGCCCCTACAATCTCGCCATCTCCCTTAACGATACGGTGCCGGAAAAACGCGCCGAAGTGATGCCCGTGGAAAAAGCCAACCCCATGACGAAAATCGCGGAACTTCTGGAGCGGAAATTTCCCATCTCCAGAAACCGCGTGACCCTGGAATATGTAATGCGGGCGGACAATATTTCCAGGGAAGACGCGGGACGGCTCAGGAAGATATTCCGCCGCGGACGTATCAAGCTTAACCTCATCCGCCTCAACAGGGGGGACCACGGCCTAACGCCCCCCTCCGAAAGCGAGGTGGCGGCCTTCGTCAGGGAGCTTGAAATTATGAACGTGCCGATAACGGTCCGCAAGAGCTTCGGTGACGACATCGGCGCCGCATGCGGCCAGCTCGCGGGGACACGGTACGGCGCGGCAAATTCGTAGTGACGTCTTTTTTACGCGGCGCCGATAAGCATAATAAGGGGATTTCCTGAAATGGACTCCGGAGATATTGAAAAAATCATCAATCTTTCGATCAAGCGGCTCAAGGACGAGTACGAACTCCTCAACACGACGACCCTCAACGCACTGCACCGGAACATCGATATCTTAATACAGAACTCGGAGCGGTGGTTCGGGAAGGACGTCCCCGAGGAGTTCCGCGGCGTCCTTAACTCTCTTATGACCGTCACCTATCTGTACTATCAGGAGAAGGGCGACCTGGGGGCTTCAGTGGCGGACCCGGCGTACGAGGAATTCAAGCCCGGGCCGTTCCTAAACGGCGTCATCGACGACATGGAATCTATACTTAAAATCCGAAACATCACCGTGGACATTCAAACAAACCAGGCCTCCATCAGGTCTTCGAAAAAGCTCCTCAGGGATTCCCTCAATAATATTTTCCTCTCCATGTCGCAGTTTATGAATGAATCGTCCACCACCGTCATTGAATTGAGGGAGGAACCGTCCCGGGTGCTCATGGCCATGCGGTTCAGCGGGCTTAACGAGCACCTCCCCGACGCAGGCAAACTTTCACGGGTTTTCTATTCCTATTTTGACGGCAACGATTACCGCATAAATGTGGGGCTTAATGTTGCCCTGGAAAACCTCCGCAATATCGGCATCAGCGTCAAGTTAGGGGGCAATCAGAGGGCGGGCGACCTCACCGTCGACCTTAGCATCCCGACCACATGCTTCCTTGAAACCATCGACTCGATAAGAAAAAGCTACACCTCCCCCGGGATGGAACCGCGGGGCGTCGAGGTGGGGCTCTGCTTCGAGGACATCATCCTCGAAATGGTGATCCGTGAAACCCTCCTAGAGCACGGCTTCACCCCCGTCAGGACCAACTTAAATGATCTCCTGGAAGGTAAGGATTCACGGCGTCTCCTCGTGGCGGATGGTCAATCCCTCGCCAGGTCGATGATGCTCACGAGCGATCTTTGCGACCTTGCGGACCGGGTCGACCGCCTCGTGGTGATCCACGGCGCCGATGACGTAGTTCCCGAAACAGGGTCGGACAGCATCGTCTATATCATGAAGCCTTTCAACGTGGACGCCGTTATCGACCTTCTTTCCTGAACAACCGGCAAAGGCCCGGCGGAAGAGGAATATTCCCGGCGCCCCGGACTGAGCAGCAGGAGGGGACCTTAAAAAATCAAATTTTTAGGATTCCCAATAATTGAAAACGCCGGCAAATTCGGCAATTTGTTTTTCCCGCCCGCCGAAGGCGGACGTGAAAACCAAAATATTAGAGGTTGCCAGACATTATCTTTGTCGGAATACGGAACAACATGCCTTTGAATGTGATATTCTCGGTAATTCTCGCCGCCTCGGCCGTTTTTATGGCCGTGACCGCTCTTTATCTCGCTGCGCGGCGGAACGCCCCGGGGGCGCTCCCCCTGACGGCCCTGTTGACGGCCCTGGCCGTGTACACCGCCGCCTATGGATGCGAACTCCTCCACTCAACGGCGGCTGAAATCTCCCTGTGTCTGAGAATCGAGTACCTCGGCATTCCCTTCCTCCCCCCCCTCTTTATTCTTACAGTTCGGCAAATGGCCGCAAACAAGGTCCTTCGTTTCACACCTGCTGCATCGGGTCTGTTCATCATATCATTTCTCACCGTTTTCTTTCATTACACAAACAGCCATCACGGACTTTACTACTCGTCGCTGCATGTCGACATGTCCGGGCCTTTCCCCGTCGCATCTCTCGGTTTCGGGCCCTGGTACTGGGTTCAGGTAATCTACCTTAATGTCGCCCAGATATACTGCAACATACTCTTCCTCCATATGTTCAGAAAGGCGGCGAGATACGAGAAGAGGAGAGTTGCAATACTTTTCGCCGCCTCTTTCGTCCCGTGGACGGGTCTTATAATTTATCTCGCGGGACACAGCCCCTGGGGCCTTGACATCAACGCCTTCACCCTCTCCTTCACCGGCCTCGTACTTGCATGGGGCGTATACACCCGAAAAATAGTCGACATCCTTCCCATGGCCCACGACGCGCTGTTCAAGCGGCTCCATGACGGGGTCCTGGTTTTGGACGGGGAAAACCGCATCACCTACATGAATCCAGCAGCCCTCACTTTTCTGGGAACGGGGGAGCCCCCAATCGGGGCCGGAGCAGCCGAAGTCCTCGCCTTTCTCGACGAGGAAGGCCGCGGCGTCATCGAGGACGGAGTAATCGAAGCCCGGGGGCCCCATGAAAAGCCCCGGTGGTTCGACCTTCGTTCGTCCCCCCTTAAAGACCGACGGGGAAATCTTATCGGCCGGCTCCTCACTCTCCGGGACGTCACTGAGACACGACGCATGGAAATGGCCATCCGATCCAACGAAAAGAAACTCAGGGAAGAAATAGCCAAGGTGCGGAACATACAAGCAGCAATGATGCCAAATTTTTCCCGAGTCAAGGGATACGACATCGCCGGGACCTATCTCCCCGTCGACGATCTTTCCGGGGACTTTTTCGACGGGTTTTTCATAGACAACAGGGTGTACCAGGTGATCATCTGCGACGTCATGAACCACGGAATGGCGCCGGCCTATGTAGGCATGGAGATACGGAGCCTTTTTAGGGCTTTTTCGGGGCCCGGCGTTTCCCCCTCAAGGGTGATTGAGGCAGTGAACCGCAAGCTTACGGAGGACTTTTCTGAGATCATTTATTTTGCCACCGTGGCGGTCTGCCAGATAGACTCCGAAGGTGGGACCATAACCTACTCCTCGGGAGGTCATCCTCCCTCACTGTATTTTTCCGCCGATGAGAAAAAGGCCCGCGACACCGGTTTTACCGGGGCCCTCATCGGCCTCAGGGCCGCAAACGAGTACCATGATATCCGCATTAACATGATGCCCGGGGACCTCCTGGTTATGTATACCGACGGCGTAACGGAATCCCGACGTTGCGGGTCAGGCGAGATGCTGGGAAGCGGGGGCCTGGAGGAAATAATCATCGGGGCAGGAGAATCGACCGCATTAGAGCTCATTCACTCGATTCTGGACCGTATTTTCATTTTTACCGACTACGCCCCCCTGGGCGATGATATCACGATGATCTGCCTCAGGAAACTGTAACATACTTGGCGCCTTTACCCTGCATCGATCTCCCGGCACAGCCCGATAATCTTTTCCAGCGGCAAAACTCCGCCGGCCTTCTCGAGAAAGTAGAGGGGCACTCCTCCGGTAATCTCGGCGACCGTCATCTTCACGGGATGGATGAAACGCAGATAGAATGAATGGAGGCCGATGGAGCCATCGCTCCACTTCTCCGGGGAGCCGTACTTCCCGTCCCCGGCAATGGGCATGCCAACAGAAGCGAGCTGTGCCCTGATCTGGTGCTTTCTTCCTGTGACGAGGCGCACCATGAGAAGACTATATCCGCCCAGGACAGAAACTTGCCGGTAGAGGAGCACGGCATCGGCGGCCCCCCTTTCGCCGGGTAACGCGATCACGGTCCTGTCTCCCACCCGTTTCACGCTCTGTTCCAGCCGGCCCCACCCTTCCGATGAAAACCGGCCCCTTCCATGGACGAGGGCCAGGTACACCCTGACGACGCTCCTGCCGCTGAACTGGGAGAAGAGCCGCGAGGCCGCCTTCGAAGTCCTTGCTAAAAGAACCACGCCGGTGACGGGCCTGTCGAGGCGGTGGACCGTTCCGACAAAGACATTACCGGGCCTGGCGTACTTTTCTTTGATATAGCTCTTCACATCTTCAATGAGGGAATCTTCTCCGGAGCTGTCACGCTGCGAGAGGACGCCTGCATCTTTGTTTACCGCAATGAGATGGTTGTCCTCGTACAGGATTTCAGGAAACATGGGCCCAGCATAAAAATACTTTACAAAAATAAAAGCCCTTTTTACGGTAACTGACCCGGCGCCGTATACGGTGCAGCGAGGCGCATCCGCCGTGCGGAGCCGTTACTGGCCGTTTCCGCCGCGAAGAGCAGGGGACAATCATGCACCATTCTGCCGCTATCACTACTTGAAGTAAGGAGGTCGAAGCATGCTTAAGGAGTATAAAACTGACCAGATTAGAAATATCGCCATTCTGGGGCATGGCAGCACGGGAAAATCCACGCTCTTCGATTCCATCCTTTTGATGGGGAAGCAAATAGACAGGATAGGAAACCCGGCCCAGGGGACCCTCACATCCGACTACGACGACGAGGAAAAAGAGCGCCAGATTTCCATCCGAAGCGCGCTTGGTTTTGTCGAGATGGAAAACGTAAAAATCAACATCATCGATACTCCCGGCATGTCCGATTTCATCGGTGAAGCCAGGGCGGCGACACAGGCGGCCGACACTGCGGTCCTCCTCGTCGATTCCGTCGATGGCATCCAGATCGAGACGGAAAAGGCCTGGCGGTATCTCAAGGAAAACAAAATCCCCACCCTCGTTTTCGTGAACAAAATGGACAAGGAACGCGCGAGCTATGAAATAATCGAAAAAATTCGCGAAAGCCTTGGCTCCGGAGTGGCGCCGGTGAGCGTTCCATTCGGAAGCGCCGACACCCTCAAGGGGGTGGTAGACCTCATCGAAATGAAGGCGAAGCTCCCGAAAGCGGACGGGAAGGACGTCACTACCACGGAAATTCCGGCCGAAATGAAAGACCTCGCCGAAGCGGAACGCAACAAGCTCGTGGAACTCGCCGCCGAAGGAGACGACGCGCTGATAGAAAAATTCCTCGACGGCGGGGAACTCACGGAGGAGGAGATACACAGGGGCCTTAAAAACCAGCTCGCCGAAGCGAAGCTGGTACCCGTGGTATTCGGCTCCGCGCTGAAATCAATTGGGGTCAAGACCCTTCTTAACATGGTGAAAAACTTTGTTCCTTCCCCTCCGGCGGAAAAGGAATTCAAAGGTGTCAATCCGAACGACGAATCGAAGGAGGTCCTCGTAAAGGGCTACGCCCCGGGGGCGTTCTCCGCCGTGGTATGGAAAACCTATATCGACCAGTACGCCGGCCGCTTCAACTTTGTGAAAGTCATCTCCGGGGAGCTTTTACCCGACTCCGAAATATTGAATTCAACGAAGAATGTCAAGGAACGCCCCTCAAAGCTTTACACCATGGTGGGAAACAAGCAGTTCGACGTTCCAAAACTCAACGCAGGCGATATCGGCGTGGTGGTAAAACTCGAAAAAACCGCCACCCTCGATACTCTCTGCGATCCGAAACTCCCGGTGAAACTTTCCGCCATCAAGGTGCCGCAACCGTTGTTTTCCATTGCCATCGAGTCGGCGAAAAAAGGAGAGGAGGACAAAATTGGACAGGTGTTCGCCCGCATCACCGACGAGAACCCCACCATCTCATACATCTTCAACGCCGAAACGAAACAGACCGTCCTTTCGGGAATGGGGGAAATGCAGTTGAATATCATCCTGAAAACCCTCAAAGAAAAATACAAGTTCGACCTCCTGACTCATGAACCACGGGTCGCTTACCGGGAAACCATCACGAAGAAAGCGGAAGCACAATACAAGCACAAGAAACAGTCCGGCGGCCACGGCCAGTACGGCGAAGTCTACTTCCGGGTTTGGCCCCTGGAAAGAGGGGGAGGATACGAATTCAAGGACAGCATCGTCGGCGGCGTTGTGCCGAAACAATACATCCCCGGCGTCGAAAAAGGGGTCAAAGACGGCATGGATGAAGGCGTCCTCGCAAAATTTCCCGTGGTCGACTTCGCCGTAGAACTCCATTTCGGGTCTTACCACGACGTGGACTCTTCTGAAATGTCGTTCCGCATCGCGGCCCGCAACTGCCTCAAGAAGAGCCTGGAAGCGGCGGGACCCATACTCCTGGAGCCTGTCATGGAAGTGGACATCCATGTGGACAAGGATTTCATGGGCGACATACTCAACGACATCACCAGCCGCAGGGGCCGCGTACTCGGCATGGGCGGCGGCGACGACAGCGGCAGCGGCGTCTCAGTGGTGAAGGCCCAGGTGCCCCTGGCTGAAATGCTCCGTTACGCCATCGATCTCAGGGCCATGACCAGCGGCAAGGCCACCTTCGAGATGAAGTTTTCCCACTACGACCCGATCGGCGGCAAGATCGCCGAGAAGGTCATCGAGGAGCGCAAGAAATTCTTCGAAGAAGAGGCGAACAAATAAGGGAGTTGAAAATTCCCGTATTGCGGCGTATCATCCATGCCGAATTTTCAACACCAGAATGGTCCCCGCCAGGGCCAGGACCGAGATATTGGCGAGTATCACAGGCCATGAACCGATCATAAAGCCGTACACTGCCCAGAGGGACACCCCCAGGCAAAAAGTCGCAAACATCCCCAGGGAAATGTCCCTCGTGGACCCAGTTTTCCATGTTTTAATCACCTGGGGTAGAAAGGAGAGTGTGGTTAGCACAGCAGCGGCATATCCGACTGTTTCATGATTCATAAATACCTTCTCCGCCAGCCGGTTCCGGCGCTTACTAATTATTTGCCAGCAAGAGTGCCGGTCACTGGTCGGCGATATTCGTTGTTCGAGGGAGGGCCGTTGCCAATATCCCCAAGCCATATATCGGCGTCCGGGGCCTAAAAAGCGCACTTCCGCGAAAAAATTTCTTATTGATCACCTGCGCGAATGATATACTATAAGGGTGCCAGGGTGAGCGGCAATGGAAGAATACTACAAAAACCTGATCTACTATCTTCCCGACATCATCTATCAGATTGACGCCAGAGGTAAACTGGTGTATATAAACGATTCCGTGAAAAAGCTCGGTTATGACCCCGAGGAACTTATTGGTTCCGATTTCAGCGTTATTGTCGCCGAAAAAGACAGGCGGTCGACAAATCTCCTGAACTTCATTGCCGATAATGGCTCCGGTGGCCGGGTAGAAGGCCCCGGAAAGTACATCAACGAAAGGCGGACGGGCAACAGGATCACCAAAAATCTCTCCATTGAGCTTCTCCCCCGGGACCGCACACCGTCGCCGGGAGAAGAAATCTGCGGCGAGGTCTTCGCCACAGGGCTCTATGAAAACGCCCCCGACGGGTCTCGCCGTCATTCCGGCACCATCGGCATCTTGCGCTTCTCCGACGTAGACCGCAAATCCCGGATGAACCTGGTCCGCCTGGAACACCATTACAGGGTCCTCCTGGAAAATTCTTTTGAAATTATCGCCATTCTTGCCCATGACGGGACAATCCTTTACATCAGCAATTCCGTAGAACGCAACATAGGCTTCAAGTCCATTGATCTCATCGGTGAAAACATCGAATCACTCGTGGTGGAAGAAGACCGGCGGGTGGTGGAAAATATTTTCCGAAAGCTCATCGCTATCGGGGACGCGGGAAAAAAGACGGAGTTTCGCCTGAAAGAAATTTCGGGCAACTGGAAATATTACGAGACCATGGTGACGTCCATCATCAACCGGGACCGGAACCTCACCATGTGCTATGTGTTTCACATGAACGACATCACGAAACGGAAGACGATTGAAACGGCCGGACTCAAGCGCGAACAGATGTACAAGCTCCTGCTCAGAACGTCCCCTGACGCCATCTTTCTCATCGACGAACAGTGCGACATCATCATGGCCAACGACCAGGCCGTGGCGCTGACCCGTTGCCCCCGGGAAGAACTCATCGCTTCCCGCTTTTTCGACATCATCAAACGTGAAAAGGAAGAGGGACCCGAAAACCTCCTGGAACAAATAAAGGAAACCGGGATACTGCGCGACGTCCCTCTAACCATATCAGTATCGGGAAACGCCCCCCTTCCTGTGGAAGCGAGTTTCTCCATAATCAAAGACTCGGAAAAGCCTATAGGGTACCTTTCCATCATCAAGGACGTTACTTCACGTAAACGGGTTGAAGAAGAAAGGGAAAAACTCAAAAAAGAACTTTTAAAAATCTTATTCAAACGTCTGTCGAAAAGGGAAGTCGAGCTATTGCACCATATCTCCCGCGGATTTGCATGGCCGGAGCAGAAAAGGGAAATCGGCAAGGCCATGAACGTACAGCCAAGCACTCTTGACCAGTTCGTCTACAGGATTAAAAAGAAAATGGAACTTACAGACCTTCTGCAGATTGCCAGGATAGCATCCATCCATTTTGGATGGCCCCCGGCCCCACCGGCGCAATAAAGCCCCGGATGGCGCCTCCTGCGAGCAGGCTTTTAACTTTTTAATCCTTTTTTATGCGTAACTTCGCAGTTTGAAATTCCGCTGGATGGGCGGACGATTAACAGTACGGGCCAGTACCCCGGATGAAAAGAACCCGGGCTTAATTAGAGACGCGGGATGGAAATAACCACTACCATAAAAAACCGTTTCGCCATTGTCAAACCGCTGGAAGAAGTGGGCTTGTACAATAGCATGGATTTTAAAAAGCACCTGGCAAACATCATAGAAACGACTTCCTATAATATTGTGATCGACTTTTCCAATATTAGTTACGCCGATTCCTCTCTAATAGCGGCGCTACTCTTCGCCATGCGCAAGATGAGCGCCCTGGGAAGGGAATTTTCCCTCATGAATGTCGATGATGATATTCTTAATATTTTGCGCCTGGCGAATATTGAAAAATACTTCAAAATGTACTATGGGGAGCAGGAACTCCCCTGATGCCGTCGCCTGGAGGCATATCATTGCGCGTGGAAACATATCGAGCGGCGAAAAGCCCCCGGCAGGCGCCGGGGGCTTTAGCCAGCTGCCGGAATCGAACCGGCGGCCTGTTCATTACGAGTGAACCGCTCTACCGACTGAGCTAAGCTGGCAAAAAAGTTTTCATTCAGAAAGGCCAGATTTTACCATCCCCCGGAGAAAATCAAGAATATTTACGTTTTTATCCTCCCTGAATTGACCGCGCCTTTCGCCTAAAATGCCTTGACATATAAATGTTGCAATTTAGATTGACCATTAAACTGGAAAGCTAAGTATTCGGAGATTGCCTTCTGTCAAAACCAATATCTGTGTTTCCCGCCCGCCGAAGGCGGGCGGGAAAACATGAAATTTGGGATTGCCAAAAGCATTCTCGTTATATGATCGGTATCTTTTTTTGAAAATTTTACTAAATGGAGTGAGGTCATGAAGATAGTAGTATGCGTTAAAGAGGTTCCGGATATGGAATCCAAGTTCAAGCTTGTTGACAACAAGGTCGACGAATCCCAGATCGCATTCAAAATGAACGATTTCGACCAGTACGCGGTCGAAGCGGCACTCCAGCTCAAGGAAAAACACGGCGGCGAGGTGATTATCGTTTCCTCCGGTCCCGAAAGGTCCCAAAAGCAGGTGCGCCAGGCCTTCGCCATGGGCGCCGACTGGGGTATCCAGGTTACCGATCCCGCCGTGGATTCCGGCGACACCTTCGTCATCGCCTCGGCGCTTTACAACGCCATAAAAAGCGTTGGCGATGTGGACCTGGTCCTCACAGGCGTCCAGGCTGAAGACGACCAATCGGGCGTCACCTGCCCCATGATCGCCGACTTTATGGGCGTCCCACACTGCACCAACGTAGTGAAGCTCGAAGCGGCGGGCGACAAGGAACTCGCCATCAACCGCGAGCTTGAAGGCGGATTGAATGAACAGCTCGGCATCTCACTTCCCTGCGTCCTTTCAGTCCAATCCGGCATCAACCAGCCCAGGTACCCCACCCTTCCCGGCATTATGAAAGCAAAGAAGAAAAGGCTCGATGTCAAAAAAGCCGCCGACTTAGGCCTTACCGCCGTTGGGACCGAAGGGTCCAAAACCAGTTTCATTAAAAGGTTCTTCCCCGTTTCCGAGCACAAGGCCGAAATTATCGAGGGAGATCCCAAATCCGCGGCCAAGAAGCTCGTGGACAAACTGAAGAACGAAGCGAAAGTGATATAAGGGGGACCGACATGGCCAGAATACTCATAATTGCCGAACAAAGAAATGGAAAACTGAGCGAAGCCACGCTCGAACTCTGCAAGGCCGCCAAGGCCGTTGCCGAAGGACTCGGCGCCACACCTGCCGCGGCTGTGTTCTATAAGGACGACAGCATTGCAAAAGAAGTCGCAAAATACATCCCCGAGGTTTTCTCGGTGGTTGACGCGAAACTTGAAAACTACAGCGCCGACGGGTTCGCACAAGCCGCCAAGGCCGTCGTTGAGAGCCAGGACGTGAAGGGTGTGCTTATTGCCCACACCTATGACGGGATTGACCTGGCCGCCAAGGTCGCCATGGTCCTCGGAGCAGGCATCGTGTCCAACTGCAACAAGGTCGCTGCGACCGGCGGACAGCTCGTATTCACCCGCAACACCTACAATGGCAAAATCCAGGAAGAAAGAACTATCAAGACCGACAAGTTCGTAGCCACCTTTGAAAAAGGCGCCTTCGATAAGGAAGCGGCGGGCGGGGCCGGCGCCGTGACCGCGGTGTCGGCCTCCATAGGCGACATCCGCACCAAGTTCAAGGGTTTCGTCGAAACCCAGGCCGGGTCCGTCGACATAAGCCAGGCGAAGATTATTGTCGCCGGCGGCCGCGGCACCAAGGAGAAGGACAAGTACAACGACGTTATCGTGAACCTCGCCAAGAAGTTAGGCGGAGAGTACGCTGCCTCCCGCCCAGTGGTTGACGCGGGTTGGACCGACGCGGCACGCCAGGTGGGCCAGTCCGGAAAGACCGTAACTCCTCTGCTCTATCTTGCCGCGGGAATCTCCGGCTCCATCCAGCACGTGGCCGGTATGAAGGGTTCACAGTGCATCGTCGCCGTAAACAAGGACCCGGAGGCGCCGATATTCAACATCGCCACCTACGGCATAGTTGGCGACCTCTTCGAAGTCATCCCCGGCATCATGGAAGCCCTGGGCTGATTTATAGACCAAGACGCGCAAAAAGGGGTGCCCCCAAAGGCATCCCTTTTTTTATTGCAATTTTTCTACTTCCGCAGTTAAATGTTATCCTGTTCCGTCGGCCTGGCTTAAGCGCGCTAATTTGCCGCAAAAAAAGGAGCGTCCCATGATACAAAAAGCCGTGGTGATAATGTTAATCTTCACAGCATCCTGCGTCCAGGCCGCGGAAGTCCGGTGGTGGAGCTTCAACAGCGGAATCGAGGAGGCAAAGCGGCGGAAAAAGCCTGTGATGGTTGACTTTTATGCCGACTGGTGCCACTGGTGCAAGGTCATGGAGAAAAGCACTTTTGGCGACGCGGCCATTTCGCGAAAGCTCAACGACCAGTACATTGCGGTCAAAATCGATACCCAGAAAAACGAGACGATCAACTACAGAGGGACCGTCTATACCCCGCTGACTTTTGCACAGGCTGTCGGGGTGGAAGGCCTCCCTACGGTCCTCTTTCTGGATAAAAACGGCAATGTCATCACACGATTAGGAGGTTATATTCGTCCTCACACCTTCACTGCCATCCTCGATTATATTAAGGATGAGTGCTATCTCCAGAGTGTGGCCTTTAAGGATTATGTCAGCGGGAAGGCCAACTGCCGGAGGCCTCAAAAGTAAACAGCCCCCCGTGGTGTGCTTCATTCATGGGAACCCACAAAAATTAAATGTTTCAAGTTTCCACAAATTGTTACTACGGGCAAACCCGGGATTTTATTTTTCCGCCCGCCTTTGGCGTGCTGAAAAACAAAATTTTTTAGAAGTTTCCTTAATTGGCGTTAAAAGACCTGTTTCAAATTGTTCATCACCCACTGCGCGGCAATCATAACAAGTTCGTTGTTTTTGGAAATTTTTAATTTCTCTTTGATGTTTTTTCTGTGGCTGTCCACGGTATGTTTGCTCAGGGAAAGGCGCCTCGCAATATCGTTCGTTTCGAAACCCTCCCCGAAAAGCTGGAAAATCTCGAGTTCCCGGTTGGTCAGCGATGCTATGATGAGCTTTTCGCGCTCGTCCAGGGGCCTGTTGTTCAGGACGGTCCCCTTTTCTCCCACCTCTCTTGGAGAAAAGAAAGTGCCGCCATTCATGATTTCTTTAATGGCCTCCACTATCATCTTCGGGCCCTTGTTTTTCTGGAGATATCCCCGGGCGCCGAGAAGCTGGGCCCTTTCCGCATAGATCATCTCATCGTACATGGAGAGTATCAGGACACGTATGCCGGGAAAAAGGTCACGCATGATCTTTAAAAGCTCCAGCCCCTGGGCGGAATTATCGAGACAAATATCCACAACCGCAACATCGGGGCGGGCTTCCTCCAGGACAATGAGGGCTTCCGGCACATTGGCCGCCTCGCCGACAATGCTAAAATCCCCTTCGTCTTCAATGAAACTTTCAATCCCTTTCCTCACCACGGGATGATCGTCCACTATCACCACTCTAATCGTCTTGTCACCCATCACCTTTGCACCATTTTCAACCGGCCCGGGAAAGTGCGTCAGCAAGCTCATGGAAGCTTTTGACGTTACTGATACATAATATAGACACAACCCCGAGAATTCAATAGCGCAAATCGTTAGTTTTGAAAAATTATGTTCCCACTGGCCCGTTTTTTTAGAAAAACTCGAAATCCATCACCGAAAGGCCCACAGGAAAAATCGGAGCCCGTCATTTCCGCCCGATATTTCATGATGTTCAATCCCATGCCGCTTCCGTTAATTTTCATGGCGCATTTCTTCCATTCGTCGTCGATGATGGATATTGAGTAACCATTCTCCATATCTCCGCTAATATCAACGTCAATACGGCCAGCACCGCCATGTTTTATAGCGTTATGAATGGCCTCCCTTATGATATAGTATATCTGGGTGGCTTCACCGATTTCCAGTTCTTCCAGGGGGTATGAGAAGTGCATGTTCACTTTTACCTGGAAGAACTTGCATGTCTCATCGGCAAGCTGCCTCAGAGCGGGGCCGAGACTTGACCGGTCGTTCAGCACCGGATTGAGGCCCTTGATTATGCTCTTCACCTTGTCGATTGCATCATTGTTCAGCATGCCGATCTCCTCAAGAATGGAACTCTCGGGATATCGGTTCTTTTTCATCCTCTTTTCAAGCTTCTCCAGCATGAAAGCTATGCCGGTGAGCACCTGTCCTATCCCGTCATGAAGGTCCTGGCCAATAAGCCGGCGTTCGTGATCGCTGATGTTGATGAGCTCCTTTTCAAGGCGGCGAATTGCCGTGATATCTGTGATGCTCCTGAGTATGCCGATTCGTTCGCCCTTCAGGCCGTAAAAAGGCGTCTCCGAAACCAGCAGGTTACGGTCCATATCGTCCCGGGGAAGAACGATCTCGTATTCTCCCATGCGGGAAAGAGGGGCGGAATGCTTCAGCATGCATTTCATGGCATCGCAATACTTAATATCCATTACTTCTTTGCATCCCCGACCTTCAATGTTTCCTTCGAGGCCAAGCATCCTCATGTATGCGCTGTTTGTCCTGAAGATGGTGCAATCATTGCCGATTACGCAAAGCCCAACAGAGGATATGCTGAATATCTGGTTAAGCTCCGTGAGGAGCCGGTTTTTGTCTGCCTCAGCGTTTATATGCTCGGTAATGTCCCTGGCATAGACCGCCACACGGTCTACGTCGCCTTCCGAATTTCTGATGGGATAGAGAGTGGAGTCGATAATTTTCCCGTTTTCTTCATCGGTGAACTTTAGGGGCTTCTTCTCGGTGAAGACCTCATTCACCTTTTTTTTCCTTAATGCTACCACTCCCTTAGGCAGAATAGTCCACACGCACTCACCGATAATCTTCTCCAGCGGGAGGTCGTAGGCGGACGCAAATCCACCGTTGGCGGCAAGGACAGTGCCTGATTCGTCAAGAAGAAGGATCCAGTCCGGCGTGGCGTTTATGAGGGCCCGGGTCGTCTCCTCGCTGTCGCGTAATGCCCGGTCCGCCTGCACCTGGCGGGATATGTCTCTGGTGTAGACCAGCATGGCCTTCTCCCCATTGTAATCAAGGGTCACGGAGTTGGATTCGGCATAATACAATTCACCATTCACGTTTATCAGACGCTCGCGAATGGGTTCAAGTTTTTCAGTGCCCGCCTGCAGCATTTGAATACGTTCCATTACGAGCTTCCGGTCTTCGCTGTACACCAGTTCCAGGGCGTCATATCCCACCGCTTCTTCAAGACTGCTAAAACCGGCCATCCGAAGACCAGTTTCATTCATAAAGACGATTTTACCGCCTATGTGAACACAGATAGAGTCCGGAGCCAACTCCACAAGCTTCCTATACCTCTCCTCGCTTTCCCTGAGCTCCTTTTCCGCCTTCTTTTTTTGGGAGATATCGCGCAATATCATCTGGATAAAGCTTTTTCCACTGTATTCCACCACGCTCCCAGTGAGGTCCACGGGGATTCGTCCCCCGGTTTTGGTCACAATGTCGATATCGCTTACTCCGGCGGAGCCGTTATGCGATATTTCTTCGAAGATTTTTTTGTACTGCGGATACTGTTCAGGAGGATACAGATCATCCAGGTGCTTTCCAAGAAAAGCCTTATGGGAATAGCCGAAAAGCGACAACGCCTTGATGTTCGCTTCGAGCAGGAATCCGCCGAAGTCGAAAACGAGGATGGCGTCACCGCAGAAATTCATCATCGCCCTGTACTTTTCCTCGGAAATTCTGAGGCTTCGATACTCCCGGTAATCCTTTGACATATCATTGAGGGCCAAAATGATCCGGGGCGCCACGTTCCCCTTACCACCCGACCCCATGGATTTTGCCGTGATTTGCAATGTTCTTTTGCCCGGCGCGGCGTTTTCCAGGGCCGCAAGGCAGGTCACGTCGGCGCATGCACCTTCCGCCGTATCGGCAAGCAATGTTTGCACGGATTCCCTGTCTTCTGGGGCGATATAATCCAGCAATGAAGCTCCCGGCGGGATGCCTCTGTGGGCCAGGAGCTTCGACGCGGCCGCGGCATTCGACAAATAAATCCCGCCATCGGCCCCGCAGAGGAGCAGCCCCGCCGGTGACGACTCGAAAAGCCCCTTGTACACTTCATCATTCATTGGCCTTTCTCTCCTTTCAAAAAGTGTCAACTCTCCTGGCAATAAACTCATCCCGCCAGCCCTGGATAAAAATCCAAAATATACCCAATATTAAGGATTGCTTGCCGCGTCAAAAAAACAATTAATTTTCACAACTTTTCCCCGGGTCAATTGATTAATCATTCATCCAAATTCATCAAAAAGCCGATAAAAACAGTAGTACCGTAAATGCGACATAATGTTAGAGGTAACCTCATGCGCACAAGAATAACTTGCCTTTTGCCGTTCATCCTGATGATGGGAATGTCACTTTTCGCCCAGGAGCCGGCAGAAGAGCCGGACCTGGGAAGGATGGCCGATGATCTAACATACGATAACGCCCGGTATTTTTTCGAGATGCGCCTCTATGACAGGGCCCTGGAGAGGATGAACGAATATCTGGAAATACATATCGACGGCATTCATAGAAAAGAAGCATATATGGCCATTGCCGACATCCATTATCGCCGCTTCGATTACAGGAAAGCCGCCAGGGCCTACACCGGGCTCTACGAGGAGTTTAGCGGCTCCGATGAGGGGATTCAGGGCTACCTCAACGCAGGGATATGCCACGACAAGATGGGGAACGGAAGAAAAGCCAGGGGCATTTTCAATGCCATCATCGAGGACCATCCAGACTCACGACAGGCCGCTATGGCCAGGACTCAACTTGAGATAATGGACCTTACGGGAGGCCGGAGCTCAAAATAAGAAAAGGCCGACGGGAAATCGTAATTCCCGAGTATGTCAGCAATTATAAATTTTGAGGGCGCCTTTTAAAATCAAGGAAACCTCTAAAAATCAAATTTTTGAGGTCCCACTTGAGGGCAGTCACAAAAACCGGGTTTACCCGCCCGCCTTCGGCGGGCGGGTAAACCTGAGTCCTGAAAATGTCAGTAGTTACAATTCATGGGGCCTCAAAAAAATTATTTTTTTGAGGCCCCACTTGAGTTTTTGTGACCGCCCTGTAATTTTTTAAAGGTCCCCACAAGATATTCTTATTGACAAATTTTCAGGTATAAATTCTCATGCCCACTTATCCGCTGTCTGCGGATGATACCATGTCGCACGCAATCACCGCGAATTTTAACCACCCCGTTTTTCCGGCGCGTGTAACAGGCAGTACCGCTTTGCAGTACCATTGAAAGGAGAAAACAATGCCTTTAAGGAAGCTTCGTAACATCGGCATCGCAGCTCACATCGACGCAGGAAAAACGACTGTGACGGAACGAATTCTTTTTTTCACCGGCACCACCAGGAGGATGGGAGAGACCCATGACGGGCAGGCCACCATGGACTTCATGAAACAGGAGCAGGAGCGCGGCATCACCATCGCTTCCGCCGCCATATCGTCAAACTGGAACGGCCACAACATCAATATAATCGACACACCGGGCCACGTTGATTTTACCGTGGAAGTGGAACGCTCCCTGCGCGTCATAGACGGCATGATAGCCCTCTTCTGCGCCGTCTCAGGAGTGGAGCCGCAGAGCGAAACTGTATGGAACCAGGCGGACCGCTACAAGGTGCCTCGTCTCGCTTTCATCAACAAAATGGACCGTATCGGTGCGAATTACAACGAGTGCGTGAACCAACTTGACAAGAACCTTGACGCCAACCCGGTCCCTTTCCATATTCCCATAGGCGCAGAGGAGGAATTCAAAGGGAGCATCGACGTCATCAATCGCCGGGCAATCATCTTTAATGGATTTGAACGCTCAGTGGTCGACGTGCCTGAAGAGTACCGCGTACAGTGCGAGGAAGCGCGGACAAAAGTTGTTGAAAAACTCGCCGACTTCAACGACGAAATAATGGAAATGTATCTCGCGGAAAAAGACGTGCCGGCGGACCTGCTCAAAAAAGCCGCCCGCGAAGCGACAATCAAGATGCTCGTAACCCCTGTGTTTTGCGGCTCCGCCTACAAGAACAAGGGGATCCAGGTGCTCCTCGATTCCATCATCGACTATCTTCCCTCCCCCATCGACAAGGGTGCCATTGTCGGAACCGATCCCGACAATGCCGAGAAGACCCATACCCGGCACCCGAAGGCAAGCGACCCCTTCTGCGCCCTGGCCTTCAAGCTCATTCATGATCCCTACGTAGGGCAGCAGACATTCATCCGCATATACTCGGGCATCCTGAAAAGCGGCATGATGGTGTCCAACGTGACGAAGAATGAAACTGAGCGCATCGGCCGGATTTTAAGAATACGCGCGAAGGAAAGGGAGGAGATATCTGAAGCGGGCCCCGGCGATATCGTCGCCCTCATCGGCATGAAATACACCTCGACGGGGGACACCCTAAGCGACGAGAAAAACTCCATTCTCCTGGAATCGATCTTCATTCCCCCCGCAGTGGTGGACCTGAAAGTCCAGGCGCCATCTAAAAAGGAGGAAGAGAAATTAGGCAACGCCATCCGCAAACTCTCCATGGAAGACCCGTCATTCAAAGTCCGCGTCGACAAAGAGACATCCGAAACCATCATCTCCGGCATGGGAGAACTGCACCTGGAGATCATAGTCGACCGATTGAAACATGAGTTTGCGGTGGAAGCCGAGGTCGGCGAGCCTTCGGTGGCCTATCGTGAAACCATCACGGCAGAGGGTACATCCAACACGAAGTTCGCCAAGCAAACCGGCGGCCGGGGCCAATACGCCCACTGCGAAATCCGCATTGAACCGAATCCCGGTGGAGGATTCGAATTTTTTGACAACATCAAGGGAGGCGCCATTCCCTCAGAGTACATACCGGCCATACAGAAGGGCATAGTACACACCATGGACGAGGGCATTCTCGCAGGGTTCCCCGTTGTAGATATTAAGGTCGTGCTCCTAGACGGAAGCTACCACGAGGTGGACTCCTCGGAAATGGCCTTCCGCACCTGCGCTTCAATGTGCTTTAAGGAAGCCTTCAAAAAGGCGACCCCCATCCTCCTGGAACCACTCATGGAAGTTGAGGTAAACACCCCGGACGATCATATTGGCGACGTGGTTGGCGACCTTAACCGCCGGAGGGGGCGCGTGGAGTCGATGCGGCGATACCGCAAGGGCTCCCAGAAAATCAACAGCTTCGTTCCGCTCTCGGAAATGTTTGGTTACGCGAACCATCTCCGGAATATCTCCAGCGGCAGGGCCAACTATTCCATGGAATTTTCCCGCTACGTGCCTCTTGGCTCCGAACTGCAGGAGAAGGTCGTAAAGAAAATTAACGAGAAGAAGGCCGCGAAGGTGTGAATACTCCCTCGCGGCGCTTGAGCGAGTGCGCAGAAGGGGGCCGCATGCCTCCTGCCCCGCCGGTTGGCATCGACACAGTTGTTTTCAATAAGCTATAGTCGAAAGAGGCCCCGATAAAAGCTATTTTCTAAGACTTATATATCTCCGAACCGTAGGTTTTCACCCAATGCTTCTTTAGTACTTCCTTGGCCTCTCCTACCCTGTCCACTTCCAGGATCATGATTGCCTCATCCCCTCTGAGATTGATGAAAGGATAGAGGGTCTCCACGTTCACCCCCCCCTCGCGGAGGGGGCGAAGCACCGCGTTAAGCCCGCCGGGATGGTCCGGAGTCGCCACGGCTATCACCTCCTTCGTGGCGACATCGAACCTGTGGGCCCGGAGAACATTGGCCGCCTTATCGGGATCGCTCACGATTAGATGGACCTGGACGGGAGAAAGGACAGAGGAGGCCATGATGGCCTTTATATTGATCTCTTCTTTTTCGAGTATTTCGCAGATTTCATTCAGCTTTCCCGGGGAATTCGGTATCGCCACGCTCACCTGGGTAATAGTCATGGTGTTCCTCCAAAGTGATTATTTGCCATTGTCGCGCCGGAACCTTTCGTAGCCCTCCTTGAAGGCTTTCATGGAAAGCTCCAATAGTTTCTTCTTCTGGGCGAACATGAGTTCCATGCTTTTATAAATCGATTCGGGCTTCACCACACCCGTAAGTTTCACGAAGGAACCGAGGATGACGATATTGGCCGAGCGCTCGCTTCCCAGCTCTCTGGCGATGTCGTTCACGGGGACCGGGAAGAGGTCAACATCGCCCCTGTAGGGGACTGAGTCCACGAGGTTGGAATTGTAGAGCAACTGTCCTCCCGGCTCCAGCCTGTTGATGAAGGCATGGGCCGAGGGGCGGTTCATGGCGACCACCAATTCCGGCGACGAGGCCACCGGCGAGGCGATCTCCTCGTCCGAGATGCTAACAGTGCAGTTTGCCGTCCCCCCCCGCACGGCCGCGCCGTAGGAAGGAAGAAAGACCACTTCAAAGCCTTCAATCATTGCGGCATTGCCGAGGACATTTCCCGTGGTAAGGACGCCCTGGCCGCCGGAACCGGCGAACAATATCTTTACCAACATATCCTACCCCTTTTTTCTCCTGTCGGCGAGGACCCCCAGTGGAAATTCCGTGGTCATCACCTCGGTTATCCACTTGAAAGACTGGGCGGGGGTCATCTTCCAGTTTGTCGGGCAGGCGGAGAGCACCTCGACGATCGAATACCCCAGCCCGTCAATCTGGGTCTGGAATGCGTTGCGAATGGCCCTTTTCGTTTTCTGAATGCCCGCCGGCCCGTCCACCGCAACGCGCTCGGCGTAGATCACGCCGGGGAATGTCGCAACAACGTCGGTAATATGGAGCGGATAACCGTCGTATCCCGGGTTTCTCCCCGACGGGGTCGTTGTGGTCTTCATCCCCAGAAGGGTGGTTGGCGCCATCTGGCCTCCGGTCATGCCGTAGACCGCGTTATTTATAAAAATGACCGATATATGTTCGCCGCGGTTCGCCGAGTGTATGGTTTCCGCGGTCCCGATGGCCGAGAGGTCACCATCTCCCTGATAGGTGAAGACGAAAAGGTCCGGGCGTGCGCGTTTTATGCCCGTGGCCATGGCAGTCCCCCGGCCATGGGCGGATTCAAGCATGTCGATATCGAAATACTTATACGCCAGGACTGCGCATCCGGCGGGATTCACACAAATGGCCCTTTTCCCCACGTCGAGCTCCTCCATAAGCTCGGCGACCAGCCTGTGTACAATCCCATGCCCGCATCCCGGGCAATAATGCGTCACCACGTCTTTTTTATAATACTTCGGCCACTTGTTTTTTAACTTCATGACGATTTCTTCTTTATCATTTCATATTCCCGGTATATGATCCTGGAAAACTCCACCGGGGTGGGCACCACACCGCCGGGCCTGCCGTGGAATTGGACCGGAATTTCTCCAAGGACCGCCAGGTTTACATCCTCAACCATCTGCCCCGTACTCATCTCGAAGACCACCATCTTTTTCACCCGTTTTGCCGTCTCCCTTATAATTGCAGTTGGAAAAGGCCAGAGGGTGATGGGGCGGATGAGGCCCGCACGTATGCCGTCCTTCCGCAGCCTTTTTATTGCGCCCTTCGCAATCCTCGCCGTAGTACCGTAGGCGACGGCCGCAATTTCAGCGTCGTCCATGCAGTACTCCTCATATCTGGTTTCATTCTTTTCGATTTCCTTGTACTTGCGCACAAGCTTCCAGTTGTGCTTTTCCATCTCAAGGGTGTCGAGGATTAGGGATGCCATATAACGGCTTGGGCCGTTTCCCCTGCCCTTGAGCGCCCATTCCTTTTCTTTCTGGGCCTTCACTTTCTCCGGGAGGACCACCGGCTCTTTCATCTGCCCCATCATCCCGTCGCCAAGTATCATCACCGGTGTGCGATAGTTGTCCGCAACATCGAAGGCGTTATGGGTGAGGTCCACTATTTCCTGCACAGTGGCCGGGGCGAAAACCGGAGTGCGATAATCGCCGTGCCCTCCGCCCCGTGTGGCCTGAAAATAGTCCCCCTGGGCCGGCGCGATATTTCCCAGGCCCGGCCCTCCCCTCATCACATTGATAATCACCCCTGGCAGTTCGAAACCTGCGAGGAAGGATATTCCCTCCTGTTTGAGGCTTATCCCCGGGCTCGATGAAGATGTCATCGCCCGCGCCCCCGTCGCCGAGGCGCCGATGAGCATGTTGATCGCCGCAGTCTCGCTCTCGGACTGGACGAAGACCCCTCCGGCAGCGGGAAGGTGCTCCGCCATGTACTCACCGAGTTCGTTTTGCGGAGTGATGGGATATCCGAAGTAGCATTTACAGCCCGCCCGGATTGCCGCCTCTGCGAAGGCGTGGTTTCCGCTCATAAAAACTTTATTCATCGTACACCTCTATGGCCAATTCCGGGCAGACGAGAGCGCAGAGCATGCAGGCGTTACACTGCATCTGTTCGTCGGGTTCCGCGGGATGGTATCCCATACTGTTGAGCTCCTCGGAGCTCCTGAGTACTTTCCTCTTACAGTATTCTATGCAGAGGTTGCATCCCTTGCACATCTCGATTTTGACCACAACCCTGCCTTTTTTTGTCGCTTTTTCAGTCATGTCGGCCATTTTCCTGTCATTCCCCCCGACGGGGCATTCCTTTCCAGAAATAAAGAATTTCGATTTATGTGCCCTTTTTGTCAAAAGATTTTTTTTACTTCTCAAAAAAAGGCCCGATACCGCGGAGACAGCAGCATAGGTTTAGATTTTTTAATTTACATATCGGCACTGCAAGTCAAAGAATGCAGGCATGGTCCCAGAAGGGGAGTACATAATCCGCGCATCAAGGCCTGACGATCTGGAAGCCATCCACAGCTTGGAATCCAGGGTCTTCATTTCCGGATGGACCCTCGATAATCTAAGCAGGGAGCTGGCGGCTTCTTTTTCCCGAGTGCTTGTTGCGGATATTTCAGGGGCCCTTGTTGGATACATAACCGCCTGGATAGTAAGCGGCGAAATCCAGATAAACCGGCTTGCCGTTTTACAGGAGCACCGCCGCAGGGGGATTGCCACACGCCTCGTCCAGGGAGTTATCGAAGCCTGCGCAATCAAGGCGCCCTTCAAGGTTCTCCTCGAGGTCCGCGAAAAAAATATCGAGGCGAGGTCCTTCTACAGCTCTCTGGGGTTTTCGGAGTCGGGACTCAGGAAAGATTACTACCGCGACGATAACGCCCTGCTGATGGAGAAAGAAATCGACGAATGAAGATACTAAGCGCCGTCTTCGTGAAAAGCGCCGTTTCGCCCCAGGACTACCCCGGCTATCCCTATCCGGAATTCGCCTTCCTGGGCAAGTCCAATGTCGGCAAGTCGTCCCTGATAAACATGCTCACCGGGAGGAGGGACCTCGTTAAAGTCGGCGCACGTCCCGGCGTCACCACGACCATTAATTTTTTCGTCGTAAACGATGCCGTTTCCATTGCAGACCTTCCCGGTTTCGGCTACGCTAAACTTTCCCGCTCCAGGAAGGCCGGTTTTCTCCCGATGATACGCCGGTACTTGAGCGAACGCAAAAACCTCAGGCTTGTCTTTCTCCTCCTGGACGCCCGCCGGGGGCCCGGCGCCTTAGAGAGGGACACCGTAACCTTCCTTTCCGAGTTGGAAATCCCCGTGGCGCTTGTCGCCACGAAATGCGACAAGCTCTCGAAAAACCAGCTCAAGAAAAACCTCATGCTCATCGCCGATTCTCTGGAAACGGACATGCATAATATTTTTATATCTTCCTCGAAGAGCGGAGAGGGAAAAAACGAACTTCTTGAGTTAATACGGGAGAATCTCTAAAAAGCCCGGACAGCTACTTGACCGAAAGGGATTGAAGCGATTTAAGGATGCCTTCGCGGCGTTTTTCGTACTCTTTCTTTACTCCCCCGCCTTCGACTATATAAATATAGTCTCTCTCTGCGAAGAGGGCAAGAGAATATAGATAGGACTCGGCATTGTAGTGATGGAAGTATTCCGAGTAAAGGCCCTTCATGTTCTCCGATGTCGCAATATCACGGCTGGACTGGAGATGGTACCCCCCGGCCTTCAGGTGGTTGTTCACCGCCCCCATCCACATGGCAAGATCTCCATACGGATCGTTCTTAACGGCGGACACCTTCATCCGCACCCCCTCCGCCGATATGAACTTAAGCGCCTGCTTTTCCCTGTCGAAGTGGGCGAAACGGTCGGGAGTGTCCATCACGAAGGAAGGCCCGCAAGCCGCCCAGGCGAAAAATACGATGGCGATGAGGAAAATTATATTTGTACGGACGCTACACATGTAAATGCCCCATTAATTCCTCATCAGATTTTCTATGCCGAGATGTCGTATCCATCCCCAGGGGGTCGTCTGTGCTTCTTTTGAGACGGCGCCCGAGCGGTTGATAAGTACCGTCACATCGTAGAGTGCGAACCTGTCGCGATAGTAATTGATTTTACCCTTCAAATCTTCCATCTCCACGATGACTTTCCCTATTTCTTTCTCTACCGTAAGGGTGTCCGCAAGTTTCGCCCCGCTGAATACGGCGGTGAGCTCACCCAGAAGCTTTTTCTTAACGGAAAGTTTCGTTTCCAGGTCCAGCATTACAGCGGAGAAATCCTGGCGGTTTTGCCGCTCATCGGTCACATAGCCTAATCCGGGCAACATCTTCTTCAGTGAATCGACTTCCCTTCCGGGAATCCGGAGCACCACCCTGTCATTTGAAAAATAGCTCACGTACCCCTTCTTAATCGGGGCACAGGCCCGCAATTCCTTCACTGCCGCCTCTGCATCCTCGGAAAAGAGCACATAGGTATAGGACACTATAGTGCGGCCCTCTTCGGTATACGACGGCATTCCCGTCAGGACGACGGCGGCCACAAGCAGGGAAGCTGCGGCGGACCTTACCATTCGTCATACCCCACTGATTTAATGAAACCCTCGACAGCGGGTCCGCTTTCACCAAGGGTTTTTTCGTCCTTCACATGGCATTCGAAGACTATTATCTTCTTCTTTTTCACGGCGAAGGCGACGGTGTAAAATTCCCCCGCCGGGAGAGCCACGAGGTATCTGTTGAACACGAGGCCGCGGGCCTGTACCGTGTCGGCCTTCTTCACCTGGTACATCCGGTTTTCAAAATCGATCTTCAGAGCATCGTCCCAGAATTGCTGGTCGGCCCGGGGATAATTGTCGGTTACACCGAGGCGCAGACGCACCGTGTCCGTCGCATTTGCAAGCAGGTTTTGGGAATAAGCGGAAGTGCGGAAGTAATCCTTATGAAAATTAAAATACCCCCGGGGCGCTTCGAAAACGAGGTCCCCGTCCTTCCCGTGGACGATGCTCCTTTTCGCCGGATCAAGGCCGGCAATCCACCTGAAAGGAGAGGCGATGTAGCGCCTCGCCACATCGCGCACGAGGGCACGCAATTCGAGGGTAAGCGTGGAAAAAGCGGCGCGGCTGCGAAGATACTCCATCTCGGCGGTCATGACGTCGATTTCCCCCGTAATGCGGGCTATCTCGCGGAGGATTTCCACTTTGTCGCCTGCCTTCTCGACCCTCTTCAGGAGTTCCTGGAGTCTCTCCCGCACTTTCCTTGCAGTCTCAACGCGAAGGGCCGTGTCCTGAAATTGCATGGTCACGTCGGAGGCGCTGACGGTCTTTCTTTCCACGGTCCCGAATCTGTCAACTTCGTCAAGGGAGTCGTTAAACTTCGCCACGGGGACCCGCGCGACTATCCTCGCGGCCCGGTAGGAGTCGGAAGTGTTAATCGATTCTATGAAGCCGCCGTAGCGGGCCGTCATGTCTTTCACGCTTTCAATGGTTTTTCTTACGCTTTCCACGCCAAGGCGGTAGTCGGCGGAGTAGACGATCATCCTCTCTGCCGGCTGTTTCTGCGGCGTCTGCTCTTCCTCCGATTTTTCAGGGGGTCCCGGGGCCCTCCGCGGGCCATTATACTGCATGCCCGCGGCGCCTTCAAATTTTGCCGAGGAAGGCGAATCGGAATAACGTCCAGGACTGTAAGAGGCGGGTTGCCCCCCGGATCTCGGAGCTCCCGCGCACGCAAAATCCAAAAGGAGCGCTGCCGAAAGCGGGAGAAGAAAGAAATATTTTCTCAAAAAGATGATCATGTTAAAAGACTAAAATGGGAAATATTTCAAGAGAATACACGTTCCTGACAATGATGTCAAGTATTATTATTAGAGGCTGCAGTAATTAAAGGCCTTCAAAATAGGCATCCAAAAGGCCCCGGGCATGGCGGGCCGTACCCGGTCGGAGGGCCCGGCAGACGACATTATATCTGGGTCATGAGGTACATTATCCTGCTCGCTTTGTTTCTTGGCATGAGGGAAATCAAATATGAGGTGATGCTCATCTTCCCCGATTCTTCCGCGTTCGTATCGATCTGCCTCAGTACGTCTATGATGAGAGTATCCTCCCATCGCACTATCAGCTCCACCGCCTTGTCCGGCTCGATGCTCTCCACCTGCTTCGCCAGGACCTTGACGTTTTTCATATATCCCGAATATTTCTTCTGTTCAAGCTCCAGCTTTTTTTTCTCGAGATCTATCCCTTTCCGCATCTCCACGAGCTTTTCCCGCTCCGCGTCGATCGTCTTCTCCGACTCGGCGATTTTCGCTTCACGCCTGTCCAGGTCTTCTATCCGTTCCCTGAGTTTGTTCCGCGATTTCTCAAACTCCTCCCGCGCCACAAGCGACGGTTCATCCCCGGCAGCCTCCATCGACAATGGCGGTTCCTGATCGTAAACTCCCCGGGCGGCCTTTGATATGTTCACAAGTCCGATGTAATCGAGCCAGGCCACAAAGACGCCCACCACAAACAGGAGCAGTATCGCCAGGTATGCGATTTTCGCTTTTTCCGACACCCTTTTCATTGTTCAATTCCTCGGCATTCTCTCAATTACCAGAGCATCATTCGCTGTTTCTCAGATATGTCCTTATTACCCGGTCCACGTATTCGCGGGTTTCCGGATAGTTAGGAACGCCGCCGCTGCGGTCCACGGCGCCTTCACCGGCATTGTACGCCGCCAGGGCCTTTGTGTAATCGCCGCCATATTTGTCCAGAAGCCTTCTTAGAAGCGCCACTCCGCCCCGGATGTTCTCCTCCGGTTCGAAGGGATTTTCCACGCCCAAATTATGGGCCACATCGGGCATGAGCTGCATGAGCCCCATGGCCCCCCTGGGCGATACCGCCCTCGTATCGTATCCGGATTCCGTCTCTATAATGGCATTCACCAAATTCGGCGAAATACGGTTTCTCGCCGAGTGGTCCCGGACTATGTCCCGAATGGCCGCGGAGGTCATCTCTCCCCCGGCAGAATCGCCATGTACTCCCGGGACGCCGCCCAATGGGCCGCCACTGCCCAGGTGCAGCGCAATCCTGTTTGAAAAATCCCCCTCTCCGGGAGAGGGCGCCTCTTCGCGGCGCGAGAGGCCAAACCTTTGTCGCAACTCGTGTATCCTTTGCATCACGGCATGCATACCTTCCATCATCGCGGCTTCCTCACATGGCCTGTTCCCGAATTCTTCGCTGGAAGAGCTTCTGGTTCGCGTCATCGTTCTCCTTTGCGATCTCCCGGTTCAACTCGTAAAGGTATTCCTCCTTCTTCCTCTCCCTGAGCTTTTCCACGATGCGCTTCTCACGCGACGCCTCCACAAGGCGTTCCCGGACTTTCGATATTTCACCCTCCATAGCGTCGATCCTCTGCTGCGCCACCTCAATAACCCTGTGGCCAAACTCGACAAAGCGCTCGTACATCCTCGACTCCGCGTAGGAAAAGTCCCCTTTCCGCATCTTCCCGGCAAACCGCCCGCTTTCAGCCGCCATCTTCGCACGAAACTCTTCCTGTTTCATCCGTTCAATATTCTGGATGGACAAAAGCGCAGCCAGCTCGTTTTTTATCTCCTTCTCCCGGGCTTCCCTGAGGTCCAGGAGGGTCTGCAGTTTGAACTTGAATTTTTTCATGTTTTATTGTGAGTGCCGCACCAGTGCCCTTTCATTTAAAAACTTAACGCCTCACCGGAGCAAAGTACGGCGTCCTCACCCTCTCCTGGGGCGCCGCCCTTCCCTCTTTTTCAAAGAACCCCTTCAGACGCTTAGCTATGGCGTCGAAAGTGTCCTTTTCGTAAATATCCTGTTTCAAGAACGAGTTCATGGCCTCCCGCATATCGATGGCGCGGTCCACCATAGTGTCGGAGCCGCGCTTATACGCCCCCAGGGTGATGAGGTCCTCGGAATTCCGGTACGCCGCCAAAAGCTCGCGAAAACGGTTCGCCGCGTCCCGGTGCTCCCGGTCCACCACATCCTTCATGCACCGGGAGATGGAACCGAGGACGTCGATGGCGGGATAATGGTTCCGGTGCGCCAGCTCCCTATCCAGGACGATATGCCCGTCAAGGATGCCCCGCACCGTGTCGGCTATGGGTTCATTCATGTCGTCGGCTTCAACGAGGACCGTATAAAAGCCGGTGATACTTCCGCCCCCCTCACGTGTCCCCGCCCGTTCTAAAAGCCTCGGAAGAAGGGAGAACACCGAAGGAGGAAAACCCCGCGTCGCCGAAGGCTCGCCCGTGGCGAGCCCCACCTCGCGCTGCGCCAGGGCGAAGCGCGTCACCGAATCCATGAGCAGGTTCACGCTCAAACCCTGGTCGCGGAAATACTCGGCCACGGAATGGGCCGTGAAAGCCCCCCGTATCCGCACCATAGGAGGCTGGTCCGACGTCGCCACCACGACCACCGAGCGCTTGAGGCCGTCGGCCCCCAGCTCCTTGTCGACGAAGTCGCGGACTTCCCTTCCCCGCTCGCCGATGAGGGCGATAACGTTCACGTCCGCGTCGGTATACCGCGCCATCATCGCCAGAAGGGTGGATTTCCCCACCCCGGAGCCGGAAAAAATTCCTATGCGCTGGCCTCGTCCCACAGTGAGAAGGCCGTCGATGGCCCTTATTCCCACGGAGAGCGGCTCGGTAATGAGGGTCCGCTGGAGGGGGTTGGCGGGGCGGGAATCGACGGGATAGCGCGTCTTCGTGTACAGTTCCCCCTTGCCGTCCAGGGGCCGCCCTGTGCCGGATATGACCCTTCCTAACAGGGCGTCACCAACTGGGACCGTCATGGCGGACCCGGCGTCTAATACCAGGGCCCCCACGGTCACTCCCCTCATGTCTCCAATCGGCATGAGGACAAGTCTGTTTTTATTGAGGCCCACGACTTCCGCAAAAAGGTAGTCCCCGCTTTCGAGTTTAATCTTGCAGAGCTCTCCGTATTTCACGGCGGGGCCCGCCGACTCGATGGTGAGTCCCGCAATCCGCTCCACCTTTCCGATGCGGCGGACTACGTCCACCTCTTCGATGATGTCCCGGTACTTAGCGAGGACATCCACTTTTTCATGGGGAAGGATCCTTACCATCTGTATAAACCCGCCTAAAGCGTGCTCGTGTTCCTGATAGCTTCTTCAATGGTGTCAAGCTGCGTTGAGATGCGGGCGTCGATGGCGCCAACGTCGGTCTCGATTATACATCCGCCGCGATCCACCCTGGAATCCTCGTAAATATTCACCTTCTTCAGGGATTCCATCATCTTGATCAGCTCGTCCTTGTGGGCCGTGGTCATATCCAGGTCGGCGAAATTGACGCGTATGTCGATCCGGTCCCGGTCCTTCACGCGGCGGATCGCCTCTTTTATGTTGTTGATGACGACTTCCCTGCGCTCTACGATCTCGTCTTTGATCACCTTCCTTGCGATCATGAGGATCATCTCTGACATGAGCCGTTCTGAGGAGCGGATTATTTCATCTCGTATGTCCACCGCCGTGGAAACGATGGTCCCCAGGCGGTCGATGAGGCGCATCACTTCGGCCTGGCCTTCTTTGTATCCTTCCTCGCGACCCGACTCATATCCCTTCTTGTACGCCTCGTGCTCTATCTCGGAAACCTTCAGTTCGGCCTCCTTGATGATCTTTTCCGCTTCGAACTTGGCGCGCTCTATCTCGCGCTCGGAGTCGATCGTCTGCTTCTCCATTTCCACCTTGATCTGTTCCCGGGCGTTCTGGAGCTCCTGAAAGGCCGCCTTTTTCCCGTCCTCCTCTATCTGCTTTGCCCTTGCCTGGGCATCGGCGAGCATGGTTTTGACTTCCTCTTCCGTCTCTCGGCGATACCGCTCCAGCTCCGCTTCCATCTCCTCAATGGAGGGCCCCTGGTAGACGTCTATGGGATTACCGTTCTCATCGAGTTCAAACTCGCGGTACTCCTCGTCGGTCATGACGTTTTTTTGATATTTATCGGGAAGCTCAACCTGCTTGGGGGCGCCGGAAATATGTATTTCCATCGGTTTGAAAACCAGTCTAGACAATGAGCTCCTCCTCGCCGGCGCGCGCAACAATGATGTCTCCGGCTTCCTCCAGTTTTCTGATTATGTTAACGATCTTCTGCTGGGCCTCTTCCACGTCACGGAGGCGGATGGGGCCCATAAAATCCATGTCCTCCCGAAGGAGGGACGATGCGCGTTTCGACATGTTCCTGAATATCTTCTCCTGCACCTCGGCATCTACGCCCTTGAGGGCCTTTGCGAGGTCCTGGCTGTCAACCTCCCGAAGGACCTTCTGGATTGAGCGGTCGTCCAGAAGAACGATGTCCTCAAAGACGAACATGCGCTTTTTGATTTCCTCGGCAAGCTCCGGGTCCTCTTCCTCCAGGGCTTCAATGATGATTTTCTCCGTTCCGCGGTCCACATTGTTCAGGACCTCTACGATAGAGTCTATACCGCCGGCGGATGTGTAGTCCTCGCTGGCAAGAGTGGAGAGCTTTCTTTCCAGGACGCGCTCTACTTCGCGTAGAACGTCCGGCGAAGTTCGGTCCATCGTGGCAATCCGCTTTGCCACATCTGCCTGTATCTGGTGACTGAGTCCAGAGAGGATCTGGGCCCCCTTGTTTGGGTCAAGATATGCGAGTATCAGCGCGATTGTCTGGGGATGTTCGCCCTGGATGAAGTTCAAAAGATGGCTCGGGTCCGTGCGCCGAATAAAGTCGAAGGGGCGCACCTGGAGGCTCGATGTGAGGCGGTTCACGATATCGATGGCCTTCTGTGTCCCCAGTGCCCGTTCAAGGACCTCCCGTGCGTAATCTATCCCACCGGAGGTGATAAACCCCTGGGCCATCATCAGTTCCTGGAACTCCTGGAGAACCCTGTCCTTTTCCTCGGGCTCTATTTTATCCAGGCGGGCTATCTCAAAAGTCAGTTGTTCTATCTCGTCTTCACGAAGATGTTTGAATATCTCGGAAGACACGTCGGTACCGAGCGTAACGAGAAAAATCGCCGCCTTCTGCCTCCCCGTAAGCTGTGACTTCTTGGATTGAAGCATGTACGCTACCTCGATACCGTAATAAAAAGCGCCCGGGGCCCTCACCCTGCTATAGTACGCATTGGCGTAAAAACGTCAAATAATATCCACACATTCCGGAAACACTCCGAATTCTTATTCCTCGGCCAGCCATGTCCGCAGCAGGGCCGCCACATCGTCCGGGCGCTCCCTGGCGAGGTTGATGGCGTTTTCCTGAAGCTCCAGCCTCGCCTTTTCCTCCAGGGAGAGCTCCACCTCCACGCCCTCTTCCTCGGCGGCCCGCAGGGCCGCCTCGCGCATGCGCTGCTGTTCCCGGGCCAGCTCCTCTTCCCGCAACCGCCGGCGCCGCGCCAGCTCCTTGCTGACGGCCCTGTAGAGAATCACCCCGAGAAAGAGCGCAAAAACGCCGATAAGGGCCGCAAGGAGCATTCGTTTAAGCTGTTCCTTCCTGGCGTACTCGTCCCGCAGTGCGCGCCATTCGGTCTCGCGGTCAAACATGATGTTTTCAACCGCCACCTGGTCGCCCCGGGCCTCGTTGTAGTTTATGGCCTTCTTGACGATGTTTTCCGCCTGCTTGAGCTCCTCCTTGGTTAGGGCAATCTGGACCGGGCGTTTCGTCGGATCAAGATCGTAGGCCCCTTCGGGATTACGAGGAAGGTCCTGCCGCCCGTCAACCGCGATGGCCACGGACACTCCGGTGATATTGTAGGGCTCACGCAGGATTTTCTTAACGCTTTTATTGACGGCCTGATTGCGGATTTTTTCCGATTTTTTATATTTTGCAAACTGGTCGTCGCTGGCCTTATACCCCGGAGGCTTATTACCCTCGGTCCCGGCGGGCCCTTCCGGGTTCCACCCGTGGCCCTGAAACTCCTCCCGGGTGGTCTTCTCCGAAACCGTGAGGGAGTCCTTCACCTTGCGCTCCGAATAGGGGGTCGCCGGATTGTCCTTTTCCATCTCCACGGGGGAGTACTCTTCCCGGTCTTCGGTCACCTTGTCCCAGTTAAACGCCATGTTCAGGCGCACAATCTGTATGCGGTCCGGAGAAAAGACTTTTTCAAGCCCCTTTCTGATGTCAGACATCAAATTGGCGCGCACTTTTTCCTCGATGCGCTGGCGATATTGCAAAAGGGTGAATTCCGCCTTGGCGGCGTCGAAGTCGTCCTCAAAGTCGGAGATGATTTTCCCGAACTCATCGGTGATGGTGACATTCTCCGGCTTCAGCTTGTTACCCACGGCCCGGGACACCAGATACTGTATCCCTTTCACTTCCTTCTTGGACAGCTTGTCATATCCCGGCGCGAGGTAAACAGATACCGCGGCGGTGTACCCATCGTCCTTTTCCACATACAGATCGTCCTTCGTGATGGCGATTTCCACATTGGCCCTTTCTATATTGGTCAACGATTCGATATGCCGCTTGATTTCGCCGCGAAGGGCCCGCATGTATTTTACATCGAGCTCCCTGTCCGTTTCCGTCCATTTTGATATGTCAAAAAGTTTCCACCCGGGTATGCCCTTGGGAATCATGCTCTCCTGGGCAAGCTTCGTCATGATAATATCTTTTTCCGCGGAATTCACATAGATCGACGTGGTGCCGCCTGTCGAATAGCGATACCCCATTTCGTCGAGTTTCTTCGTTACCTGCCCAAATTCCGCCGAATCGAGCTCTGAAAAAAGCATCACCCGCTGCTGTTCGCTTGAAACGGAAAACAGCACGATGAATGACACCACGACAACGCCCAGGACGACGCCGATGATGATTTTCTTCGTGGTATCGAGCTTCCCGAAGAGTTCTTTCAGTTGATTAAGCAGGTTTCGTAAAAAATCCATCCGACACCCCCCTCCCCCATTGCGCCGTCAGGAGCGAATAACGAGCATGCCGGATTGGACCGCCCCGATACGGCGGGAGATTCTCCGGCAACCGATATAAAGAGACATAATACATTCTGCATATAAATAAAAAAAATGTAAACAAAAAAATCAGTCTAATATCGAAAAATGGTAAAAAAAATGTATTCATCAACCCTGCTACGGCCCCCGGCAAGCCTGCTCTTTTCCTTGTCCGCTCTGCTTCCCGCAAACAGGAAAGGCGGCCCACGGCCGCCTTTCCCGCCTTTACCCTTATCTAAGGTTCATCAGCTCCCGAACCGTCCTTACCATTTCATCCCGGATGGACCTGGTGAAGCTCAGGGCCACCTCCGCTTTTTGCGCCGCGATCATCACCGTATGGATGTTCACCGATTCGGGCTCCGTGATCATCCTCCGGGAGAGGTTTTCGGATTCCACCTGGAGATCGTTGACCGTGCCGATGGCCCTGGTAAGAGCTTCAGCGAAAGTGCCTGCGGCGTCATCCGTGGGCGCAGCGGAACGCCGGTCATCGTAATGAAGCGGATTGCTGGTCCTCAATTGTACTATATGTCCTTCGGCCATCCTCACGTTCATCATGCTCACACTCCTTTTCTATATGGATACATTTAACCGGGGTTTTCCAGACCCCCTTCGGCGGGCGGGAAAACCTAATTCTTAGAGATTGCCTTTAATGGTTCCGCTGTTCCATGACCGCCGAATGAGGACAGAAGACAGTATAATCCTTCACTGCGTATTCCTTCCTCAAAACCCCCCTGAATGAAAGGTCATGGGAAACATGAGTTTCAAGCTTTCCTATCACTTCCCTGTTCATATACATCCTCCCATTATCCATTATCCATTATCCCGAAATCCTGCCAAGCTCCAGGGCCCGGTTGAACATGGTCCTTTCACTGTTAATCATGGTTATGTTCGCTTCATAGGAGCGCGACGCCGATATAAGGTCCGTCATCTCCGTCACCACATTGACATTTGGCATCTCAACATACCCCTGTTTCGGCCCTATCTGGATGGCATCGGGATGTGAAGGATCGTACACCAGACGGAAGGGCGATTCGTCGTTTTCGATTTTTATCACCCTCACCCCCCTTCCGAGGCCCGACTCTATGCGCTCGGGCACCAGGGGCGACTTGTAGTTCGGACGCACGTTCACCGGGGCGAAGATGATCCTCCGCCTGCGATACGCCCCCCCCTCGGGGGTCCTGGTGGTAGTTGCGTTGGCGATATTATTGCTAATCACGTCCATGCGGAGCCGCTGGGCCGTAAGGCCCGAGGCCGCTATGTTAAACCCGTCGAACATTCCCATCTACGCCACCCCTTATATCTGCCTCATGGCGATTTTGAGCATCCTGAAATTGTTGCTAAGCCCCGTCACCATGGCGTTGTACCGCATCTGGTTTTTCGCCGTATCGACGATTTCCTTCTCTATGTCCACATTGTTCCCGTCGTTTCGCATGGTGGTATTGTAGTCCAGATTAACCCTGGGCGTAACCGACCTGATGTCCCTTTCCACATAGAAGGGGATATGCCTCGGGTCCGTAACCACGCCGGGATATCTGCCGTCCTGTCCCTGGTTGAAATCGATTACCCGGCGAAGTTCGCTTTCAAAATTCACTTCGCTCCTTTTGAAATGGGGGACGTCAACATTCGCGATATTATTGGCAATGACCCGCCTGCGCATGGACTCCACGTCGAGCCCCCTTTCCAGCAGGTAGTTTACCCTCATCATTCCGCTGTTTTCAAACATGGCATTCCTCTTCCTTTTCCTGTTATATCAATCGGAAAAACAAATTATTACATTAGCACTTTTTGGCGACATAAGGGCCCCCCCCCAAAAAAAACTTTAAGCAAGCTCAAAAATATGGTTTTCCCGCCCGCCGAAGGCGGGCGGGAAAACCAATAAGATAGCTCGCAAGGCAGGGTTTTTGATTTTTTTCTTCTTGCAAATTTGGCCAAACGGTACGTACAATACGAATAATCCAAAGTGCCGTCCCCGCTGTAACCGCGGGCCAATGCTCAATACCATGATCAATACCATGATCAATACTTTGAGGAAAACCCTTCCGGGAGATGCGTCATGACAGAGCATGGCGGAAAAGAGTTCTTCCGCGCCATGGTTGACCATTCGCCGGACCTCATGGCCGTCGTAAAACCGGACGGCGCCTGCCTCTTCGCGAGCCCATCAGGCTTAACCGCCCTCGGGTATGCCGGGGACCAGGTCCCGGTCCAAAACCTCCTCGAACTTGTACACCCCGACGATCGGAAATCAGCGCAGGACTTCCTCGAAAAGATAGGCACTTTTCCCGGGGAGCACCGGACCGGAGAATTCCGTTGCCTCCGGTCCGATGGCGCCTGGATTTCCATGGAGTGGGCAGGAATTAACCAGTTGGAAAATCCCGCGGTCGAAGGTATCATTGTCAGCGCCAGGGACGTATCGGAACGCCTCCGGATACTGGCAATTCTCAGGGAAAACGAGGCGCGCTTTCAGGCGCTGGCCGAAAGCTCGCCCAGCGCCATCTTTATCTGGCAGGACGAAGCCTTCAAATATGTCAACAGCGCTACGGAAAATCTTACTGGCTTTTCAAAGGAAGAATTATACCGTATGCGGTTCTGGGAACTCATCCATCCCGATGAACGCGATGAAATCATGCATCAGGGCTTCGACCGCCTCCAGGGACGTTCCGTCCCTTCACGCATGCAGTTCAAGGTGACAAAAAAAAACGGCGAAACAAGCTGGGCCGACGTCGGGGCGGCCTTAGTCGAGCTGAACGGACGCCCCGCGGTCCTGGGAAGCGCATTCGACATAACTGAATACAAGAAAATCGATGAGGAGTTGAGGAGCCGGGCCTCGGAACTCCAGGCGATATTCCGGGCTATTCCAGACCTCTTCTTCCGTTTTGACAAAAACGGCATAATACTTGATGCCCTTGCCGGCCAGGAAAGCGACTTGCTCATGCCGAGGGACAGCATTTTAGGGAAAAACATCCGGGACGTGACCCCACCCTTCCTGGCCGATCTCACCATCGAAAGTATCGCCCTCGTGCTCGGCGGGAGCCAGAACGTTACCAGGGAATATTCCCTGGAACTTGGAGGGCATGAAGAGCATTTCGAATCACGGTACACCCCGATTCCCGGCGGCCAGGTAATCGGCATAGTGCGCAACATCACAGAGAAGAAAAAGACGGAAGGCGAACTCGCCAGGGCCCAGAAACTTGAATCGATCGGACTTTTGGCAGGGGGCATTGCCCACGATTTCAACAACATTCTCTCGGCAATTCTCGGCAACATATCCCTGGCGAAATTTTACGCACCGGAAAACGCAAAACTCGAGGCCAAACTCCTGGAAGCTGAAAAATCGGTGGAAAGGGCCCGGGACCTGACAAGGCAGCTCCTCACCTTCTCCCGGGGAGGCGCACCGGTGAAAAAAACCATTCAGATAGGGCCCCTCCTTGGCGACACCGCGAACCTGGCCCTGAGCGGCTCCCAGATCACCTGCCGCTTTTCCATCGACCCAGACCTCTTACCCCTGGAGGCTGACGAGGGCCAGCTCAGCCAGGTGATAAACAACATCATTCTCAATGCCAAGCAGGCCATGCAGGAAGGCGGCGCCATCGCAATAGACGCAAAGAATATCACCATCAAAGACGGGCCGTCATCCCAGAAGGAGTACAAGGGACTTTCCCCGGGCAATTATATACTCATCACAGTAGCCGACCGGGGAACGGGCATTCCCAGGGAGCACATGTCAAGGATTTTCGAGCCCTACTTCAGCCTTAAAGAAAACGGCATGGGGCTTGGGCTGGCCACATCGTACTCCATTATAAAGCGCCACAAAGGGGACCTCCACGTCGTTTCCCAGGAGGGAAAAGGGACCACTATCAAAATATATCTTCCCGCCTCTTCGAAAAGCGCCGCCGTGCCTCCTCCCATGGTGAGGGCCATCGTTCCGGGAAAAGGCAAAATATTAGTAATGGACGATGAACCCCCCATCCTGGATGTTTGCAGGGAGATGCTCCAGCGGATAGGGTATACCGTAAAAACAGCGAGGGACGGGGAGGAAGCCCTCAAGCTGTACAGGGAAGCGATGGGCGCCGACCCCTTCGACGCGGTGATACTGGACCTCACAATCCGAAACGGCATGGGAGGGCGCGAATGCGTGGAAAAGCTCCTGGAGCTTGACCACGGGGCCCTGGTCCTTGTTTCGAGCGGCTACTCCAACAATCCGATCATGTCGGACTACCGGCGCTACGGTTTCCGGGGAATGATTTTAAAACCTTACGACATCACCGAGTTGAGCTGCGCCCTGGCGCAGGCCCTGAAAAGCCGGCCCTGACCGCCCAAAACCCCTGTCCCTGAAGCGGAGTATTGCGCATATTATCGTTTGGAAAAACGGCTTCGTCGGCCGATAGTAAAAGAAAGCGGGCATTTTCAAACACGGGAAACGGACATCGGGGGTCCTTTTAAAATCAAATTGTCAGGTCCCCATAAATTACAACTACAAACAGACTCAGCACTCAGGTTTTCCCGCCCGCCTGCGGCGGGCGGGAAAACCTGATTTTTAGAGGTTGCCATCAGTGAAACACACACGCTTCAAATCCGTTCTTTTGGCCCTCACCACGGCCATGGTTCTCCTCATAGCCTACCTCCTGGTACGCCCGGGACTCCTGGAAAAAGAATTCGTGAAGGGCCTCGATTCGAAGGCGAACACCATGGCATTCAACCTGGAAAAGTTTGAGGCTGAGAGGCCGCTTAAAAACCGGGATTTTCGAAAATTCAAGGCCGCCGTGGACGGCAAGTTCGGAGAGCCCGAATACCTCGCCATTTTTGATACAACCGGTACCCCACTCTTTCGATATACCCTGGACAGGGAAAGCGAATTGTTCTATTCCCTGACCCAGGAAATCCAGGGCGGAAAAATAAAAAAAGAAGACAGCCCCATGGTGCGTTTCTACGGAGATAAGAAGTTTTTTATCGTCCTCAAGGAACTCCGGGAAGGTACCCTGACCATATCCTACGCCTTTGCCCTTTCCCGAAAAAACCTGGTCCGCCTTGCCCTGGAAATCGCGCTCATTGTACTCCTTTCCATCGCCGCGGGAACGGCCTTTCACCTGGTTCTCTCCCGTTCCGGAAAGGCGGCCGCTGAGGAGGAGCGCACCGTCGTGAAGGCGTCCCGGGGAAAAGCGGGGATATCGGACCTGGAGCGCAAGAAAGAAGAAATATCCGCCTCCGCGGCGGAGAGCCTTAAAAACTACGTTTTCGAGCTCTTCACGGCCATCTCGGCGGGGCATGGCCCCGACGGGGTGTCCCTCTATATAATGGACCGCTCCTCCTCCCGAATGTCGAAGGCTTTCGATATGAAAGGAAGGAGCTTTATCAAGATTGATTCGCCCGACTTAGACGTCATCGACCTCGAGAACGAGATCGGCACAGAGCTGAAAAATGCTTCCACAATGGTTCTCTCCAATGGTACAAAAATCATCCTCCCGGTCATGTACCGGAATACCCTCCTCGGGGCGGTCCATATACTGCGAGGCGTGCCGTTTAAAGGAATGGAGATCAAGGACATCAGGGAACTTTTCGGCGGCCTGGCCCGATACCTGAGCGAGTACATCTTTTACCACGACGTCGTCGTGGACGCAGCCACGGGGCTCTACAGCGGGTTTTATTTCTCCCTGAAGTACGACGAGCTTCTCAAAGCCGTCCGCAAGGGAGGCGCCCCCTTCGGCGTAATGGAGATTGCCCTTTTCCGTGAAAGGAACCCGGAAGCAAACATCGTGCAAGAAGCCGTAAATAGCATCTCGAAAAAACTCATGGCCCGACTCGGCGGGGAAGATATTGCTTGCCTGAGGGAAGGGGCGGTGCAGGTCCTCCTTCCCGGCGCCGATGCTGAGCGGACCGTCAGGACAGGGGAAGACCTCTTTAAATTCCTCTCGGGCCTTACAGTAAAAATGGACCGGGGCCGGATTAACCTGGATCCATGCATTGGCCTTACCTCTACGGAGATGGCAGGATCTACCGAAAATCCCCTTGGGGCGGCCCGTCAGAACTTAGAGTACGCCCTGCAAAGCGGCGGCAGCAGGGTGGAGTATTCGAAAATCAGGACGATATAGGGGCTTCGAGCGGGGAAGCGCTTTCCCGCTCGAAGCCGGAACAATACGATCAAAATGTACCCTTCACTCCTCCGAACATCGCGCGCCCTGGCCTCCTGTACCCCAACACTTCCTGATATTCCTCATCGGTAATATTTTCACAACGGGCAAAGAGGGTGAGATACTCCGTCACTATAACTGAAACCGCGGCATTGGCCGCCAGATAAGGGTCCATCTCAACTCGCTTCTCAGGCCAGGAAGTAAAATCGAGGTCGCCGCGCTTTCCCGCATATATCAAACCCGCGTTGATATTGACGCGGGAAAAAATCGAGAGATTGGCGTTGATGCTCCCCTGATGTTTCGGGCGCCGGACCATTCTGCCCATCCTGCCATCGGCGCCCTCCTCCTTCGCCACGCCCAGATATGTGTATGATCCGATGATTTTCAATTCCCTCATGGGCAGTATGGACACCGCGGCCTCATATCCGGCGGTCTCGGCATCAAGCTTGTTTAAATATTCGTAGGGGGACCCCTCTCCCGTAATAAGGTTTCGATATCTGTTTCTGAAAAATGAGCCTTCAAGTACGATTACACCGGAAAAAAGGGGTTGTTCCAACCCCAGGTCGAAGCTTCTGCTCTCTTCGGGCTTAAGGTTTCTGTTCCCCTTTACAAAGGCATCATCGACGTTCAATTGATAGAGGGACGGGGCCTTAAAGCCGGTCGCATAATTCCCTTTAAGCCGGGTTTCCACCAAGGGGACAATCACGCTTCCTGAAATCTGGTAATCCCACTGCCTTCCGAATACCTCGTGGTCCGTTATTCGAAGGCCGCCTATCAGGTAAACCCTATCGAAAAGCTTCAGATGGTCCTGGGCATAGCAGGCGAATGAATGCATCTTTTCTTCACCAAAAGAAGACGAGGAACCGGAAAAGTCCGAAAGAGACGACATCACTTCATCCTGGTACTCAATTCCGGCAGTGATCACATTGGCCCTGCCGATTTTTACGGAATTACGCCATTCCAATCGGCGCTGTGACCCGATATAGAAGTCGCTTGAATAATTCGGATCGACGGGGTCTGCCCTGTCGATGGTATTTCTAAGCACCCCCATGTAATGAAGGAGAAGCATATGGCTCCAGCCGTCCGTTACATCATGCTCGATGGCCGTGGCACACGACATCTGCCTGGTCCTCTGGATATTGTTCGGATCGTCGCGAAATGCCCAGTCGTCAATGTCAGCCCGGGCATCGATGTAGCGAAGCGCCATGGAAAGATAGAACGATTCGGACACTGCGCCTCCAATGTTCGCCGTCGCTGTCGTATTTTCATATCCGTCCCTTTCGGGGGCCTTTAAGGCCCCATCGGCCTTTTCCGACTGGGATATGCCCTTTGAGTCGGTCCTGGACAGGGAAAAAGAATAATTTGCTTTTTCATCTCCGCCGTGAAAGCCCGCGTATTCCCTGAAGGTCGTGAAGGATCCCCCCTCTGCTGAAACCGTAAGGGTATTTTTCCCCACCCCCCTTTTCGTTACGATATTTATGACCCCGGCTGTCGCATCGGAACCGTAGAGGGTGCTCATTGCCCCTCTAATTACCTCGATGCGGTCAATGTTGTCGGAAAGGAGATCGGCGAAATTGTACGCGCCGTCGGGGGTCGAGGGATCGTTGACCCTCACTCCGTCAATAAGGACCAGCAGGTTTCTTGGAGCGGCCCCGCGCATAAAAACGCTCGATATTCCGCCCATCATCCCCTGCCGGGTGACCCCAAGCCCCGGAACAGTTTTCAACGCATCAGCGACCATTTTATTGCCCTTCTTCTCGATTTCATCCCCGGTGATAATGGTGATCGAAGCGCCCGTTTCCTTCCTGCTTATTTCGCTCTTCGTCGCCGTCACAACGACCTCCCTGAGTTCAGGGACGGCCTTTTTCTCATCAACCCGGGACGAAGGGGCGAACTCCCCCTCGTCCTGGGAATACACAACGCCAGCAAGAAACACTACCGACATTGCCGTGAGCACTGCAAGTTTTACGCTTTTCATGACTTTACCCTCCATAAGTATAATCGCCTGACTCGAAGCCCGTCCTTTTTTTAGAGAAAAAAAGCTGCGTGGTTTCGGGCCGCCGGCAACTGGATAGAGGGGATTGCGGTGTACAGGGGAGATGGCGGCGTCTTAACGCAAAAACACACGGCCCGAGGCCGTGTGTTTCCCATGCCGCTGGCGCCAGTGAAACTGCGCCGGCCTGGTTCCCAATCCTCGAGGATATCCAGCGTAGCGGAGTTCCTGGCTTGGCCGCCCGGGGCGGCACCACAGTTGCGGGACAGCGCGGGTTTCCCACCCGACTTCCTCCGTTAACGGCACCGGGGCGCATACGAATCCCCGATGACAGTAACATTCGGCGCCAGGCCGTACATGCTGTCAAGAAAATATTAGCCGGAAAAATCTGCTTGCCAAGCGCCAGACAATAAAGAAGGATTGCGCGGCACGCACACATCCCCACGGACAGGAGGTTCACATTTCGCGATGAGCAATTCAACCAGCCAACCCCAATTGAAGCAAACACTGGGGTTTTTCGACGTCGTCTCTATAATCATTGGAATCGTCATTGGATCGGGCATTTTCAAGCTCCCGGGAAATGTGGCGAACAGTTCATCCTCGGAATCGGTTTTCATGCTCACCTGGCTCGTCGGTGGAATAATGTCGATCATAGGCGCCCTCTGCTACGCGGAGCTCGCAACGACGTATCCGAACGCCGGAGGGGACTACTACTTCATCAACCGGGCCTATGGGAAGGGGATGTCGTTTCTCTTCGCCTGGGCGCGAATGACGGTAATACAGACGGGATCGATTGCGTTCCTTGGCTTTTTCATAGGCGATTATCTCACCGAAGTCTACCGCCTCGGCAAATACTCATCCGCCATCTATGCTTTCATCACAGTCATCGGCCTGACCATCGTTAACATCTTTGGCATCAGGCAGGGCAAGTGGGCGCAGAATTTCTTCACCGTCACCATTGTGGCGGGCCTTCTCATCGTCGTGGGAATCGGCATTGGCGGTACGCCCGTTGAGGGCACCGCGACCCGGGTCCATTCGCCCCAGATGGGGATCGGCATGGCCATGGTTTTTGTCCTGCTCGCCTTCGGCGGATGGAACGAATCGGCCTATGTTTCCGCGGAAGTTAAGGAACCGGGCAAAAACATAGCAAAGTCCCTTGTAATAGGGCTTGCCATCGTCACTGCGGTTTATCTGCTCGTCAACTGGTCGTATCTGCACATCCTGGGCCTTAAAGGGATGGCGGAATCGAGAAATGTGGCGCAGGACCTTGTCAAAGCAACCCTCGGCGAAGCCTATGTGCCTCTCATCACCTTCTGCGTGGTATTCGCGGTGCTGAGCACTACCAATGCCACCATCATCTCCGGGGCCCGGAGCAATTACGCCCTCGGCCGAGACTTCAGGGTGCTGGGATTCATGGGAAAATGGAACTCCGACAAGGGCACTCCAGTGCTCTCCCTCGTGGTCCAGTGCGTCATCTCCCTGGCCCTTATCCTTGTGGGAAACATCATCAACGTGAACACAGGCTTCGAAACCATGGTGGCTTACACCACCCCGGTGTTCTGGTTTTTCTTCTTCCTTGCAGGGGTTTCCGTTTTCGTCCTTCGAAAAAAGGACTCCGGCGTGAAGAGGGTTTTCAGCGTCCCCCTCTACCCGGTCACCCCGATCATATTCTGCCTCATCGGCCTCTACATGCTTAAAAATGCCTTCGACTGGATCATGCTCCTCCCGAAAATTGGGCTCTTCTCCGGCCTCGGCGCCGCCATCGGTGTGGCGGTCCTGGTACTGGGAATTCCTTTTTACATTGCAAACGTGATAATGGAGAAGAAAAACCGTTAACCGCGTTTCCCCGGTAATATCACAGAATAACCATTGAGGCGGCGGTCTTGATCGCCGCCTCAATGGCTTTCAAGAACGCGTATTGCCGGGCGCACACACAGGAAGGGCACCCCCTTGAGGGATGCCCTTCCTGAAATTTTGCATGCGAGTATGAACGCGACTTTCTATACTGATGCTTACTTGCTGCCCCCGCTGCGCTGCTGCTGCATCGACTTCGCTACGCGGATACCCACATAGTCGTAACGGAGGTGCATTGCGAAATGCCGCCTGTAGCTGGAACGGCATTCTCCGCTGGAGAACTGCCAGCTCCCTCCGCGCATCACGCGCTGGTAGCGGGCCTCGGGGTCTTCGCGGCCGTCGGTGCCGATATAGGGATACCGATAGTACAGGGAGCTTGTCCACTCGAAGACGTTTCCGGCCATGTCGAAGAGGCCGTAGGGGTTCGCGGGAAATGAACCCACCGGAGCGGGCGTGGTAAGCCATGTGTCCCTTCCTCCGACTCCCCAGAAATTCGCCAGTTCGTGGCTGATACCGCCGCTGGATGTGCCGTGCTCACTGTTTTGCCCTCCCCGCGCCGCGTATTCCCATTCGGCTTCCGTTGGCATACGGAGATTGGCCCATTCGCAATACCCCTGGGCCTCATACCACTTTACTCCTGTGACGGGCTTTTCAGGGGGCTGGGTATAATCGGGATCGTCCCAGTACTGGGGCTCGGGAAAACCGGTGGCCCTAAGGAATTTCGCATACTGTTTGTTGGTAACCTCGTACTTGCCTATCCAGAAGCCTTCAATATTTACCTTGTGGCGGGGTTTCTCGTCCTGGTCGCCGTCTTCACTTCCCATCTGGAATTCCCCGCCGGGTATCCACACCAGGACCGACTCGTCGTAGGGATTCACGTATTCTTCGCCCGCCTGGGGGGCCTTGCCGGATTCGGGAGACCATCTTCGGCCCGCTCCACCGGCCTGGTCCTTCTTGCAGCCCGACATGCCGTACGCACACGACATGAGAAGAAGCGCCACAAACAGAATTAACATATTACTTTTCTTCATTGTGCATTCCTCGTGCATTCCTCTTAAAGTTTACTTGCAAAGCCCGGCCCCGGGTCCTTCGAGCCGGGGCGGGAGAAAGATTCAAGACAAAGTCCTATCTGGTTTTGTTAGCGCTCCAGGAATAGGCATAGTTGAAATCGAAGGGTCCCGACTCGTCATAGGTTATGACGGCCATCTTTCCGGACCCTGCGGTCCCCGAAAGGGAGCCCTTGAAAATGGCGAGCCTTTCCCTGCCGTACATTGGGAGCCTGAAATATACGCTGTCACCCCAGAGATATACGTCACGGATACGCTCATCGCGGCCCTCTCCCTTGACAAAGTAGGAGGCTTCTATTTTACGTCCCTTTTTCTGAAGCTTGAGAGTACCGCTGAGATTGACCGGGCCGTTTACGGTGAAGTCCCAGCTTCCCATCGGATTAGATGCCTCCCGGCTGGCAAGCCAGGGGTGTTTCTGTCCATTACTCCACTCCTGGGTCCCGCGTATCGTGTTGCCGTCGGCCACGCCCTTATAGGTCACCTTCACGTTCTGACCCTTTGCGTTAATATTGGCCGTAAAGGAGAAGTCCTTGCCGTAAACATAAGGAGACTGGAGCGCTCCGCCGGCCCGTCCGTCGGTTGAGATGGTGCCGTTGACGACCTGAAAGGTCTGGTTTAGGGTCATGCTGTTCTGAATCGCGCCGCCGGGTGTTGTTGTGGTCCACTTCCAGGTCCCTCCGAGATGGGCCGGAATTATCCAGAAGGAAATCCTGTTGTTCCGGGCCTTGGGATGCTGGATGATTTTGTCCTGTTTCCAATCGTGCATGTGGAAGGCGTGGGCCACACAGCGGGAACCTGGCTGGAGCTCCATGAAAAGTTTGGGCCGCACCATGAGGTTCACGCTGTCGAGGAGATACATGCTCACCACCGTCGCCGGGCTCGCGTCCACCTCCATGATATTCCCCTGGACATAGCGAATCTTAGCCTCAACTCCTACAGACCTGGCCCTTTCATCCGCTTCTTTGAGACGCTGGGGGTCGAGGTCAATTCCCACGGCCCTGGCCGCTCCGAATTCGGCCACTCCGGCAACGACAATCCGGCCGTCGCCGCAACCGAGATCGTACAGGACATCACCCTTGCCGACGCCAGCGAGGCGAAGCATCGCCTTCACCACCGAGGGGTGCGTGGGCTCGTAGGGTACGTCAATTTCCGGCCGCATCTTGTCGGCAAAGCCGATTGAGAACGTTAGGGCGACGGATAAAACCATAATGGCGGCTGCTGCTGCCGTTCGAAAGTACCTTCTTTTACTCATGGATTTGAATTCCTCCTTAGAATATTAGATCCAATCAGCAATAGATCTAATGTATCATTATTGAAAAGCAGTGTTGCCAACAACTTTTCAAAACTAATGCGTGGCAACCGACACTGGAGAAAACTTTGGCCAATCGCACGGTCCCAACTCCTCCGGATTTCCTGCCGGCCTTTTTTTTCAACTTTAGGTTGGCCCGTATAATTGGGATTTTACATGTGCCGGACTTCCAGGCCCGCCTTCCACTGCGCCACCACCGTCTTCCCCGCAATCGATGAAATCCGGCATATTTTGGAAGTACATCAAAAATCAGGCATAACGTAAATAATACGGAAGGCATAATGTCAAGAAAAAAAAATTCTAATAACCGGATTATCGGCCCATGTATCCCACCCGGAGGTCACGAATCGCCGATACGGCCCTCAGATATTCCAGAGGCATCTCCGCCCTGAGGCTGTGATATCCAAAAGCGATATATCTTCCGGGATTGTATTCCCCGGGCCTCGTGGCGTCCGCCAATACCCAGCGCCCTCCCCTGTATGCTTCGGCCCACATGTGAAAAACGAAGACGTCACGATAGCGGCCGAAACGCTCGCATAGGACCATCCCCACGGCGGCCCTGGAAGGAACTCCCAGGGAGCGGAGAAGCGCCACGGTGAGCACCGTGTGCTCCGTGCAATCGCCGGTCCTGCTTCGAAGCACTTCCCTGGCCGAGATGATAGGCACCCCCTCGATTTTTCTGGTTATGTGCCCATAGACGAATTTCGTAACTTCGCCTACCGGATCGCGGGAGGCGGTGAACTTTGCCTTTATCGCCTGGATTTCCGGGGAACGTATGCCGAGAAGCCTCGTATCCTCCAGAAACGACCGGCCGCTTTTTTTACACGCGAGGTTTTCCCCTGACAGCACGACCACCTCTATGCCCCCATCGGACTTGCGCGAAGATACCACCTTCTGGAAGGGCGTGTCGGGGAGGGAGAAGTGTTCATCGGATGAAAAAAGAAGATAGGAGCATCGGGGAAGGAGATACGCCTCAGGGGAGATATTTTCCACGGGAACGGAAAAAAAGCTTTCATCCCCCGAAGCCGCAATGGCCTGGAGGAAGAGAAGAAAAACCGGAATAAGTACTCGGCCTTTCATCCGCGCGTCCGCCTCATTCACGCACAAGCTGTATATTCAAGTTGAGCATGGTAAGCTCGGCTTTCAGAAGGACCCCCTTATCGTCGATGAACATATCGAAGCTTTTAAATTTTTCTATATACTCCACCACCCGTATGGCATCGTGCCTCGCGCCGCCGATTGTAATCGTTTCGCGCCCCACGACGCGGGCCTTCATTAATACCGGAACCTCGGGATCAATTGAAGGTTCGTAGATATACGCCTCCACGGCCATTCCCTTTTCGAAGCCTCCCTTTATAAGCCGGTCCAGAATATAATTTCCTTCCAGATAAAAGTCGCGGTCTATTTCAAAGCTTCGTTTCTCGCCACCCTCAACCAGCTCGACCTTTCTACCGTTGAAAACGGCCACGGTATCAATTTCCTGGATGACTTTGCCGGTGATGATTTTATTATATGTTTCCAGCTTCAGTGGCCGAAAGTCCCTGGTTTCCGTGACGATTTGGCGGGAAATATTGGTCACGGCGCCGGCTTTCATGGTAAGCTCCATGGTGGAGACGAGATTGTTCCCTTCGGCCCGGCTTGAAACCGCGGCCTCCCCCACGCGAATGCCGTTCAGAAGCAAAGCGTACTTCCAACTGCCATTGGGCAGTTCCCTCGGAGGATTGAAGCATCCAATAATAAATGGGAGCAGAGCTAGCAAAATAAAGACAGCCGGGACTCGAACTGGAGTTCTTTTATTAGCAATCATATTCCTCTCCCGATAGCAATTGAGAACCTCGGCATACTCAGGACTTAGGTTTTCCCGCCCGTCTTCGGCGGGCGGGAAAACCTAATTATTAGAGGTTGCCAATTGAAATTATCAGCACTGATATTTTCCAGCCTGCTGTGCTACTGCGCGTACTTCCGATATGCGTACTCCACCCTTTTGCGGCACCTTTCGAAACCTATTAGAGGAAGTGCCCGGTCGAGCTCCGGCCCCTTGAGCCTCCCGGTGAGGAGGGCCCGCATGGAATGAAAGAGGTCCTTCCCCTTTAGTCCTGTCCCCGCTTTTATCCTGTCGCCCAAGCCTGAAAAGAAATTCTCCGCGGTGATTTCCCCTTCAAAAAGCATTCGGGCCTCCCGGATTACCGCTTTCGCGTTTTCCTGGCGGAGGAGAGCATCGGACTCCGCATCGGGCTCGTTTACGTCGGCCATGAACATGCCGATGAGCTTTTGAATGTCGGGCAGGGTTTCGCAATAACCCTTCAGCAGGGCGACGACCTCAGAGAGCCAGGGCCTTTCGACGCTTTTCGTATCGAAACCGGCTTCATTGATATATGGCTCAATTAGCTCCAGCAGACGCTCCTGAGGATACTGCCTGATATAAGAACCGTTCATCCAGCGAAGTTTCTGAAAATCGAAGACCGCGGCGCTCTTTGCGAGCTTCCCAATTTCAATCTGGGCGGCGATTTCGTCCTCGGGCATTATCTCCACACCACCCTCGGCGGCCCATCCCAGCATGGCAAGATAATTCAAAAGCGATTCGGGAAGATACCCCTCCCTGCGGTACATGTCCACGGAAGTGATGCCGTGGCGCTTCGAGAGCTTCTTTCTGTCGTCCCCCATCACCAGGGAGAGATGGGCGTACTGAGGCACAGGGAGCCCCAGGGCCCGGGCGATGAGGACCTGCTTCGGCGTATTGGAGAGGTGGTCCTCCCCCCGCACTACATGGGTTATTTTCATCAGGGCGTCGTCGATGATGACGATGTAGTTGTACACCGGGACCCCATCGGACCTGACGATGATGAAGTCACCGCCGATATTTTCGCTGGAGAAGACAACGCGCCCCTTGATGATATCGTCAACGATGACGGTTTCCCCCTCGGGGACGCGGAACCGGACGGTAGGTTTCCTCCCCTCTGCCAGGAAGGCTTTTTTCTCTTCTTCGGATAGGTCCCTGCATCGCCCAGAGTATTCGTAGGAGCCCGTTTCAGCCGAAGCTTTCCTCATCTCATCGAGCTCCCCGGCGGTGCAGAAGCAGTGATACGCCTTCCCCCCGGCAAGAAGCCTTTCACTGTACTCCCTGTAAATATCGAAGCGCTCTGACTGGCGATAGGGGCCGTACTCGCCCCCCCGGTCGGGCCCTTCGTGCCAGCGGACCCCCAGCCATGTGAGGTCTTTTAATATGGACTCCTCGGATTCCCTGCTGGAGCGCTCCATGTCCGTATCCTCGATACGGAGCACCAGGGCCGCCCCGTATTTTTTCGCGATGAGGTGGTTAAGTATTGCGGTGCGGGCATTGCCGATATGAAGAAAACCCGTGGGGCTTGGGGCGAAGCGAAGTCTCATTGAAATACCTCCCTGGTCTCCGGCAAGGCATATCACCGAAGTTCGGGGCGTCAATAAAGTTTATCCCCATACGGGGCAATTAATTTCGGGAGTTTACCGGGACAATTTTACTCCTTCTTCCATCAGAAGCCGGCAGAGGCCGGACATCATTTTTGCCCTGTTCCCCGGCTTCCGTTCCAATGATGAAACCGGCTCTTTTTGCTTGACAGCCCTCCTGCCGCTACACACCGTACAGGAGAGTTCATTCAGGCCCCGCCTTTGACGGGGCCGCCGCAGGAGAGGCAGGACATGGCATCATCAGGAAGCGAAAGCGAAAAGCCCACTGTTTCGGAAGAGGTTGATACCCGGGGAAAGCGCCCTTCGAACTTCATCAAGGAGATAATCAACGAAGATTTGCGGCTCGGTAAAAACGGCGGCCGGGTCCACACACGCTTCCCACCGGAGCCGAACGGATACCTTCACATAGGCCACGCGAAGTCTATTTGCCTGAACTTCGGCCTCGCAAAGGAATACAATGGCCTCTGCAACCTCCGCTTCGACGATACGAACCCGAGCAAGGAGGACACCGAATACGTGGACTCCATCCAGGAGGACGTCCGCTGGCTCGGCTTCGACTGGGAAGACCGTATGTACTACGCCTCGGATTATTTCGAACAGCTTTACGAATACGCGGAAATCCTCATAAAAGACGGGAAGGCCTATGTCTGCGACCTCTCACCCGACGAGATGCGGGAATACCGGGGGACCCTGAAGACCCCCGGAAAGGAGAGCTCCTACCGCGGCCGCTCCGTGGAGGAAAACCTCGACCTCTTCCGCCGCATGCGGGCCGGGGAATTCCCCGACGGCTCGCGGACCCTCCGGGCCAAAATCGACATGGCATCGGGCTACATCATCATGCGGGACCCGGTGATGTACCGCATCCAGCGGGCCGAACACCACCGGACGGGGAACAAATGGTGCATCTACCCGATGTACGACTTCACCCACGGGCTGTCCGACTCCCTCGAAATGATCACCCACTCCATCTGCACCCTGGAATTCGAAAACAACCGCCCTCTATATGACTGGTTCATCAACCAGCTCCCGGTGAAATCCACACCGCGCCAGATCGAGTTCGCGCGCCTCAATCTCACCCGCACGCTGATGAGCAAGCGAAAGCTCCTGGAGCTTGTGCAGAAGAAGTACGTGGCCGGATGGGACGACCCGAGAATGCCCACCATCGCGGGGCTCCGCCGGCGCGGCTACACCCCGGAAGCGATCCGGGACTTTGCCGAGCGCATAGGCGTCGCCAAGGCGGACAGCACCGTTGATGTAGGCCTCCTTGAGCATTGCCTCCGGGAAGACTTAAACCGCAGGGCCAAACGGGTCATGGCGGTGCTTCGCCCCGTGAAGGTGGTGCTCACCAACTATCCTGAAGGCCGGGTGGAAGAGCTTGAGACGGAAAACAATCCCGAAGACCCGGCGGCCGGAACTCGGATGGTCCCCTTTTCCAGGGAACTCTATATCGAAGAGGACGATTTCAGGGAAGACCCGCCGAAGAAGTTCTTCCGCCTCGCGCCGGGCCAAGAGGTTCGCCTCAAGAGCGCTTACATCATCAAATGCGTCGAAGCGGTGAAAAACGCTGACGGTTCCATTAAGGAAATCCACTGCACTTACGACCCCGAGACCAGAAGCGGGGCCGCGCTCGCGGACCGGAAGGTGAAGGGCACCCTTCACTGGGTTTCGGCCCCCCATTCAATAGAATCGGAGGTGCGGCTCTATGACCATCTTTTTACAAAGGACAATCCCGAAGATGTCCCCGAGGGGGGCGATTACAGGGACAACCTGAACCCGGAATCCCTTGTGGTGCTTACGGGATGCCGTCTGGAGCCTTCGCTGAAAAACGCGAATCCGGGAGACCGCTTCCAGTTCATGCGCCAGGGATATTTCTGCGCCGACCCGGTCGATTCCTCGCCCCAGAAGCCGGTGTTCAACAGGACCGTGTCCCTAAAGGACACCTGGGCGAAAATCGAGAAGAAAGCATAGCTCAGCCGCGCCCGCTTTTCCCCGGACTATGGGGCCCGCATGAGGTTGGGCGATATCCCGGTTAGATGTTACCGTATAAAACCAGAAACTCTGAACTGACGATTTTATGTTTTTGTATTGAACATCTCTTTAAGCATGGTAGTCGATATATCTTTCGTTCTTTCAAGGTAGACAACTTCGCAGACCTCTTTTAGAAAGTCAAATTTACCCTCCCAGTCATCACCCATAACAAAGATGTCAATATTATGTTTTATAACATCATCGCGCTTTTGCTCCCAATCGTATTCTGGTATAACGAGATCAACGTATCTGATAGCTTCGAGAATAAATTTTCTGTGTTCGTATGTAAGAAAAGAAGCGCCTCTTTTTTTTCGCGAAGGCAATAAAGCAGCAAATATTTCGAATTACCTTTAAATGAGATACCATCGCCGCCCCCGAAAATCCAGATGTTTTTTTCTTCGGCACGAGGTACGAAAACAAAATAAGTATAATATCTAAACAAAACGGTTTCATTTTTACATATTGAATTATCCCTTATGCTATTGTAAACCTGTTTTTTATTGATTTTTAAAAATTTAATTTTTAGAGCTTGTCCTTACTTAAACTCTACTAAAGAGACTATTATTATTCCCATGAATAATATCATCAACCATAATATGGTAGTTCGATTTTAGAACAGATAAAAAACTCCGGTCTTTACTAACGTGTTCTTTGATATGTAGACATTAAATTATATACGAAACATGTTTTTCTTGAAAAAATGACGCCACCAAAGCTACATCAGCAACCATCGCATTTAAAAAGTCAACAACCTTAGAAAGCAAGTCATCTGGTCCGCTAACTTTTTTTCTTCCAATATTCTGCTTCAACGTATTCCAAACTAATTCATCCGGGTTCAATTCAGGCGAATAGGGCGGCAGGATAAATAACCGAAGTTTATCTTTATTCTCATTAACAAACTCCGCTACCTTCTTTGACTTATGTGTTGGATGCCCATCGACAATTAAAAATATTTTTTTCCGTTTATAACGGAGTAAATTCTTTAGAAATTCTATAAATATATCAGAATTGAATTTCCCTTTGGTAATCATAAATTGCATTCTGCCACGAGGACTAATTGCTGAAATAATATTGACACCAAATCGAGCACCGGTTGTCTTAACAATTGGTGTTTTTCCAATGGGGGCCCACGTTGTTCCAATGTGATTGTCAGATCGTACTCCAGCCTCATCACCGAAGAAAATATCGGCTTTTTCACGCTTTGCGAGCTTTTTTATAGCTGGAAATTCTTTTGTCGTCCATGTTTTTACGAGCGTTTCATCCTGCTGGTAAGCTCGCATTAGTGGTTTTTGTGGCGACAAACCCATCTTTGCAAGTAAGCGACTTACGGAAACCCCGCTCAAAGAAACATTAAACGTTTGACGAATATATTCTCTCACTAAATCTCTCGTCCACAATGCAAAAGGAAATTTTAATTGATCAGGAGTTTTATCGACGATAACAGAATAGATTTTTGCTAATTGTTTCGCATTCAGTTTCGGAGTTTTTCCAGGCGCACTCGTTGACTTTAGGGCATCATAACCTCCGTATGCAAATTTTTCCAGCCAACGATAAATCACCGTCCTTGTATAACCAAGCGCCTTGATTACCACTTCAGGGCTTTCGCCCGCTTGAACTCGTTGCACCGCACGGATGCGAATTTCTTCTTTAGTCTTCTTGGATAATTTACGGCCATCATTTGTTTTCATAAGCCATGTTACAATACTAATGTCTACATGTCAATGAACATATTAGCAAGTACAAGCTTATCCAAAAAAAATAGTGGAAAAGTTTTAAGCCTGTATTCAAGCATATCATTTTCATATATTTCTTTTTGGTGTGCTATTTCAGAAATGGTTTTCCAAGTATACTCTGTTAATGTTGAAAGCAAAAAAAGATCAAAAATATCTTTTGGTTCATCCCGTCCTACTATGGCGCAAAGCTTATTTGCCGACATATTCATCGCATTATCAAGGACATATCCGCTTTCGGATTTAAGAGTCCGCCCGTAATAATAAGTGCGATCATTTACAAAATCAACTTTAAGAATATCTTTAATTTTTACGCGAACAAAATCCTTTGAGTCTGCAACAGTCTCATAAGCAATTTCATTTTCATCAAAACTATTAAAAATAATCCGAATGTACTCCCTGAAAAGATTATTGTCATTAGTAAAAAAATCAAGATCGTCAGAATATCTTTTTTCAGAATAAAACCTGTTAATACATGTACCCCCAGTGAGGTAGAAAATACTCTCATCGGAAAAAACCACATCAAGTACTTCATTCTGCACCTGATATAATTTTCTGTAATCTATCTGATCCGCCATTTCAGACCTTTAATATCAATTGCTTCGCCAAGAACATTAAACTGTACAAGCTGTCTGCGGCGGGATTCCCTCTCGCTCCGCCTCTCTGGAATTTTTGAGAGAAATAACCTGACTTCATCCGTGTCGAATAGTTTTCTGATATATTTTGATGGATAACTGGAGTTATATAAAATTTTTGAAAATAGAAATAGCCCGAATCTTTCATCTCCGGAAGCCAATTCCTTTTTTATATCTTCAACCGTATAATTATAATCCCCCCAGAAACAGTCCCGGATGATTTCTTCAATATCTTCATCGTTTATGGGTTTTTTTCTTTTTATCAAAATAATCTCCCACTAGCTTAGCACTTTTATTTTCCGCCCGCCGGTGGCGGGCGGAAATCATAATTCTAAGTTTGACTTTAGGGCAATCAAAAAAACTGAGCTTTCCCGCCTGCTGGAAATGGGCGGAAAACCAAATTTTTAGAGGCCACCCCTGGTCAATAACGCTCTCGGACGTCGGTGTTTCAACAGCTCCCTAATCGAGAATCCCCACTATTGTCCCTTGCGGCATATCGCATCCGCTGCAATAACGGGCTATCACCCCCACTTATTAATATTCAAATGCGAGCCGCTTCAAAACGACAAGACTTTTTTCAATGTAACTCCAGGAATTTCAATAGCTCCGCCCGCCGAATGCGGGCGGAAAAACCCAATTATTAGAGGTTGCCTCTGGTTATATATACATGTTCTGAGAGAAGATAAAATTCCCGGTTATTGTTATTAACGGTCGGGCAATTTCCGTACAATAACCTTCAATCCCGATATTTCTTCAAAATGGGAATCCGACGTGATGAGGGTTAAATCATACTGTTTAGCGACCGCGGCAATCCAGATATCGTTTTCCGGCACAGGTCTGCCTTTACTGCGCAGATGGTTTTTTAATATCGCCGTACTCCTTTGCCGTGGAAATATCGGAATCAAGGTCTGAGGAGGAAATTACCACTCAATGTCTTCAATCCTTTCGCAATCCTTGATTGCCTCGCTCATCTCCCGGAGGGACTTCTTGTCAAAGGAGCCGGAGAACCTCAACAGATCGGTCCCCTTTGAACCGACGGGACGAGAAATAATCATGGCGCGAGCGTAATCATGAAGCCTTTTTTGCTGGCTCAATGAAAGTTTCTTAACGTCATCGATGATGGTTTTTTTATACTCCGACCGAACATGCCAGTTAACCTCTTCTCAAGTCTGATAAATTCAAATATACAGCATCGTGAAATAAATATTGCAAAATCCGGCTCAAACCTGCCACTGATTCCGGCGTAAACCTGCCACCCGTTCCGGAAGAAGGCTGCCACCCATTCCGGAACAAACCTGCCACTTTTTGATAGCTTTCCAGGGGCGCATACCATATCACCCATGCA
>JARKUF010000010.1 GCA_029974015.1 Spirochaetota bacterium | reverse complement strand
TACAGTATTGCCCTTTAGGTCTAATTGAACGTCAGTAACTTCCCAAGGCCCTTTAACGTGAAGTATGTTTTTGTACAGTTCTTTGTCATTAATGCTTGACAATTTATACTATATGCTGCCCACTGTAAAGCCTGAAGCCCCTCATATTGTTGATTTTATAAGCACCGCCAAGTGTATAGCAAAGATACATCGATGTTGCTTCAAGAGCATTTGCCGTAAGTGTGTTACCACCAGGTAAGCCCGGTATCACTGTACCATTGGCAAGTGCCATCACTGATGGAGAACCATCTTTATACTTTATTGTTCCACCACCGCCCGGAACGGTAAAAGTGAAGAAGGCCGCCCAATCATCTTGCTTATACGCAAGGATAGCATTGGGGAAAAGAAGCGAAGGCTCGGTTGTTTCGTAAGTTGTACCGGCCAACTCGGCAGAATATGTTTTAAATACAAACTGGTTGCCCAGGTTTACATAAAGTCCATTCTGCAATAACGCCATACCGGCGGGATTGTAGATGGCTGCGTCAGCTGAATCGGTCGCTGCCTGCCTGTTCAGTGTCCTCATGTATTCCGCGCTGAGGTTGCTGTTCTGTATAGCACCACCCGCGAACACATTAACACTGACCAGGACAACGGCCAATGCCATAAGAAGAACAAGAGCTTTCTTCATGTGTACTTCCTCCTAAAATTTTTTTTACCGCTCACTGCGGAATTATGCGCTGCGAAATGCGCGGAAACTGCCGCGCATATATCAACGCCGCTTTTTTTACTACCCCCGCGGCGTCAATAGTCTTTGTATGTGATGTATGTTTGTGCGAACCTTCCTAAAATAAAATTTATTACTTCTAAAACTTTAAGACTTTAATGGCAGCGGCATAAACTTTGTTTTCCCGGCCGCCGAAGGCTGGCAGGAAAACATAATTCCTGAGCATGCCGCTGTTACAGTTTATGGGTACTATAAAAAAATGAATTCTAATAGTCCCACTTGGAGTGTGAATTAAAATCCGGGTGAACACACTGTCATCGCGAGGAGCGCAGCGACGTGGCGATCTCAAAAGGCAAGAAATTAGACAGTTGAGTTAAGGAAAAAGAGATTGCCACGCCTCGATAAGGCCGAGGCTCGCAATGACAGTATTTAAGCCAGAAATTTAATTCTCTCCCCCCACTTGAGTTTTTTTAACCGCCCTTAACTTCCGGGTTTTAACAAACGCTTTACTGCTTTTTTACAATACAATGAACATGAACCTTGCGCGTTTGCGGTCTTCCGCGGCGCGCAGCTTCGCTTCGACGCTCTATGGCCGGGACGTAGCTACCGGCCATTATTTGTAATACTATAAAAATAATCCTGCAAATTATACTGCAAACTCTGCGTCTTTGTGTCGCTTAAAAGTATATACCAAATTACCTTTTAAGTTACATTTTTTTAGGATTTGTCAAGCCTTTTTACAATTTTTTTCCGTCCCATTGGACCGTGGGGTGAGCGGGGGTTCATTTTCGCGAATGCGTGCACCCCCCGAAGGCGCGCAAGCGCTTGCGCGCCTTCGGGGGGTGCGCATTCGGGAGATAAGGGGTGTTTCAACGGATCCAGAGTATGGCAATTTCCTTGCCTGTTTCTAAAACATCGAATTCATGGTGATCGGATGTCACCAGCCTGGCATTTCATAATTTTGCTTCGGCTATGGCGATTGCGTCAGCAAGCGAAAGCCTGTAGACTGCTTTTATCCGGCCTGCTTCTTTGAGGAGTACATCATCAATGAGGTGATTTATTGAAATTAGAGAACAGGCATCCAGAACATAGGCATCCATCAACGTTCAAGTTCCCTTTCTTCCTGTTTCAGCCGGGAAAATCTTTCCGTGGTCAATTTGCTGCCCGCAAGGGACCCACAGGTTTTTTCGATTATATCCACGGTTTTCATTCTGCTTTCTTCACCGTATATCATGATTATCTCAACCGGCCCGGGTGGAATTTCCGTAGGAACCTTGAGGAGAATAGTGCGGTTCTTCGGTATGTTTGTAGTCATTTTGTAGGCGTTCATCTCGATTCTCCTTATTTCGCCTCCACGAGGGGACATTTCCTAAAACAACTTGAGAGCCACCATTGTGATATTGATAACAATAAACGCGACTCCAATGGCCCAGGTGAGTGTAGAAAAACGTTTGTCCATGTGATGGATGAGGTCGTCAAAGCGTTTGTCCATGGCTTCAAATCGCTTTTCATTGGCCGCGAAGCCGGCGTTCATTGCATCGATTGCCCGGGTGATATCGGCGTGCTGCTGGTCCATGCGGATTGAGTGCTCGCTGAGACGAATTTCATGGTCGCCCCAGCGCGCGAAACCGCTGTAGAGGATGTCCGCGAATTCGATGATTTTTTCATCGCTCTGAGTTTTTACGGTATCACGTATTACCCCGGTTAGCACGGATTTCGGTATCATTCCGCCATTTCCCTTTCGAAGCCGTATTTCCTTTTCCATAAGATACTCCTTTCCTGCTTTCTTTTCAAGCATTATTCTCTACAGGCAAGCTCAAATAATCATGTATTCCCGTCCGTCGAAGACGGGCGGGAATACATGATTCCTGGTTATGCCAGCAGTTTCAAATCATGGGAGCTTTTAAAAGGCAACCTCTAATAATTGGGTTTACCCGCCCGCCTTCGGCGGGCGGTAACCCCCAAGTCTTGAGGGCAGTCACAGAGACCGGGTTTACCCGCCCGCCGTCGGCGGGCGGGTAAACTTAAGTCCTGAGTATGTTAGCAGTTGCAATTTATGGGGCCTCTAAAAATTTATTTTTTGAGCACTCATATGAGTTTTTGTGACTGCCCTTAGAGATTCCCTATATTATGTATACGTAATTGCGGGAGGAATATTGGAAAATATTTTCCGGGGACTTCTAAAATTCAGGTTTTCCCGCCCGCGGAAGTCGGGCGGGAAAACAGAAGTATCACGGCTTGCCTTATTTCGCTAACATGCCGCCGTCTACGGGGATGATGGCGCCGGTCATGTAGTCCGAGGCCTTCGAGGCAAGGAACACCGCCAGGCCCTTTATATCGTCCTCCTCGCCCATTTTTGGGATTGGTATTGTCATGAGGAACGCGTCCCTGAACGGTTTCGCCTCGGGCTTGTCGAGATACCCCATCATGTCGGTGTGGAAGAAGCCCGGCGCGATTGCGTTCACGCGGATATTGTACCGGGCAAGTTTTATCGCCAGGTTCATCGTCAAAAGGTTGATGGCGGCCTTTGACGAGTTGTACGGGAGGGCCGGGTGGGCCTCCTCCCCGGAGCCGCGGAAGCCCATCACCGAGGAGAGGTTTATCATCTTACCTCCACCCTTTTCCTTCATTATCTTCGCGACGGCCTGGGAGAGTATCCACACTCCGCGCACGTTCACATTGAATATCCTGTCCCACTGTTCTAACGGAAAATCCAGGGTGGGGGCCCCCCAGGTTACCCCGGCGTTGTTTACCAGGATGTCCACGGTGCCGTATTCCTTCATGGTGGCATCCACCATGGCGAGAATCTCGTCCCTGTTTCCCATGTCGCACTTAACGGGCAGGCAGCGGACGCCGAGCGAGCGAAGCTCTTCCGCCGTCTTCTCAAGCCTGTCGAACTTCCGTGACGCAATCACCAGGTCCGCCCCGGCCTCGGCGAGCCCCGTGGCGATGAATTTCCCTATGCCCCTTCCGCCTCCGGTTACGATGGCGGTTTTACCGGACAAATTAAAGAGTTCCTGTACCTTCATGCCTGCCTCCTCGTTTTGGTTTTTTCTTAAGGGAACCAAAAATATTTTTCGGCTTCCATAAATTGTAACTGCTGGCAAACTCAGTACACGGATATTCCCGCCCGCCGAACGCGGACGGGACAACTGAAAAATAGAGTATGCCTTATAATATAATACAGGAAAAGGCGCGGGAGGTTTTGTCAAGAAGGAACCGCAATTGCCGGGCATTCATGCAGTCTATGAAGGCCGGCTTTGTTAGTCCTCTTTTGACGGCTTGTTTCGCATGTACATTCCAATCAGGTAGTGCTCGGTGATGATGTTGTCGTTCGTGAGGCCGTACAGCTCCTCAAGGGCCGGGCGATGGTCACGGAGAAACTCTCCGGCCCGGGCCTTGACGTCCGCGCCGAAAATCACACCATGGTAATCCATGGCAGAGCGTAGGTCCCGGCTGAAATTTAATACCATGCTCTTTACAAAGGTGAAATCCTTAAGGGTCATGACGGTTTTAAAGTCTTCCATGAGATAGTAGTCATTGTGCAGGGGGCAGAGGGCCTTCATGAAGTCGTCGTAGGTCCCTTCCATGTCGTCGTCGGCCAGGATAACGCCGGCGAAAAAGAAAATGCCTTCAAACTGGAGGGCGCGTTTAAACTCGTCCACGCATCTGCCCAGGTCGAAGATGTCCAGATAGTCCGCCGAGACGATCATGTCAGCTTTGTAGTAGTCCACGGGGAACTCGGGAAAATCGCCGTTGATGAAGCTGATGCGCTTCACCGCTTCGTCCGCCCCGTACTGTTTCAGAAAGGCTTCTATGACGTAAGATGAGGGCTCCACGACAACGATGCGCGATGTAAAACTTCCGGCGAGCTCCGCAAGCAGCCTGCCGCCGCCGACCCCTGTTTTGACAATTACGTCGGGCTTGTACATGTTAACCGCATCGAAAAGCCGGTCTCGAAGGGCCGTGTAGCGCACCTGGGGTTCGAAGACCAGGTTTTTGCCCCAGTCGAAGTTTATGAATTTCACCACTTCGGCGAGTCTTTTCATGCTTGCTCCATTTTATCATTTGCCATTAAATATCACGATCCTGGCCCTGTGGTGGAATATTTCAATCCATTTTTGTATTGACATGGATTAAGTCGCCTTGCATATTCACAAATCCGCCCGGTTTAATGTCAAACGGCCCCTTTCTTGGAATCTTCGGCGGTCGACTGCGGGGTCTTTTGCCCTGCTTGCGGAGCTTTTAGAGTCGTGTAATATCACTACGGAGGGAGCGATGTCCACGGACGACGTCATGTACGATTCCTATAAAGAGGAGCGCGATCTCATCCTCGAATACAACCAGGTGACCCTGGACGATGTGAGGCCCGTGAACATCATGGGAGTCGGCGTTGACAATATGACGCGCGCCCAGGCCGTGGTGAAAGTCATGAGGATGATAGAAGCGGGCGGCATACACCACATCATCCCCCTGAATCCATATAAAATTCTACGCCTCAGGTCGAACCATGACCTGGGGCTCATCGCCAACAAGGCTGACATGAAACTTGCAAGCGGGGCCGGGATACCCTGGGCTTCCCGAATGCTGAAAAACCCGCTGAAGGAGCAGGTGCACCTCATAAGCTTTCTCATGGACCTTGTACGCATCGCGGAAATCAAGGAGTACACCATCTTCCTCGTGGGAGGAAAGCCCGAGACGGCGGAGAAGGCCTTTTTTAATATTAAAAAATCTTTTCCCGGAATTCGAATCGTGGGGCGTCACGGGGGCTATTTCACCGAGGAGAGGGAAAAGTCGGTCATCGAGGCCATACGTAAATCCGAGGCGAATATCGTCTTCGTGGGGCTTGGTTTTCCAAAAGAAGAGAAATGGATCTACCAGATCAAGAATGAGTTTAAAAATGTCGTTTTTATAAGCGTCGGGGGCAGTATCGACATCATTTCAGGGGACATAAAAAAAGCCCCGGCGTTTTTCATGGAGCGGGGCATGGACTGGCTTTACCGGATTATCACACGTCCATGGCGTCTGGGCCGTCTCCTCAGGCTGGCGTATTATTATCCCTACTTCCTGGTGAAACGCTTATTTATTTAGCTTACTCACAAGAACCGGGTTTTCTGCCCGCCTGGGGGCGCGAAAAAAATAAAAACAAATAATTCTTGATCATTTTTGCATAGTACTTATCATACTTTCGTAAGCGCGCATGTCTATGGAAAGGGAAACCATATCGAGGGGAAGGCTCGCCTATCTCGAACGCCAGCTCCACAACCTGAGTAAGCTTGTGGAGATTAACGGCATAATCAACTCCACGCTGGATATCGGGCGGCTACTCCAGATTATAATGGAGACCATCAAAGACATCATGGAGGCCGAGGCGAGCACCCTGCTTCTATATGAGGAGGACACGAGGGACCTGGTTTTCAAGGTGGCCCTGGGTGAGGCGGGGCGTGAACTCCAGGAGCGGTACCGCGTGAAGCTCGGCCAGGGAATCGCGGGCTGGGTGGCGGAGCAGCGGAAAGCGGTCTACATCAACGATGTGTACAATGACGTGCGTTTCGACCCCAATTTTGATAAAAAGACCGGCTTCATTACGAGGTCCATTCTCTGCGCCCCCCTCCTTTTCAAGGGCAAGCTTTTAGGGGTAATCCAGGCCATAAACCCCCTCTCGAGGTCCGGCTTCGACGATGAGGACGTGGTCCTGTTCAACGCATTTTCCAATCAGGCCGCCCTGGCGGTGCAAAACGCCATCTTCTTTCAAAATGCCATCGAGGAGGAGCGGATTCGCAACGAGCTCAACGCCGCCCACTCCATCCAGCACTCCCTCCTGCCGGAGATCAACATCGACGAAGCAGACTACTCTATTTCCGCGCGCTCCATCTCGGCCCGGGAAGTGGGCGGTGAGTTTTACGATGTCTTTTCCATAGATGGCGCCACAGGCGGCTCCACGGGTATCGCCCTTTGCGATATCCACTCCAAAGGAATTCCAGGCGCCCTCCGTGCCTCTGTCGTGAACGGCGCCCTGAAGTCCCTTTCGGGCCTTGGAGGTTTGCGCCCCCGGTTTATTCACAGCCGGATTAACGATCTCATCCGAAACAGGTTTGGCGCCGTTTCCGCCGTGTCGCTGTTTTATGGCGTCATCTCCTGGAAGGACAGGGTCCTCAGCTATGTCAATTCAGGGACCGCCTATCCCATCCTCGTGCGCGACGGGACCGCCCGCTACATCAAGATTGGGGGCAAGTCCCTGGGAAGCGGCCCCAGCGCCCTTCCCCAGGTGAGGGTTAAACTTCGCAGCGGCGATTACTTCATAATCATCACCGACGGCCTAATCATAAGGAAGAACCGCAACGGGATACAGCTCGGCCTGAAGAGAATCATGGACTTTCTCGGCGGGAGTACGGGGCCCGCCGGGGACGTGGCAACGTCCCTCTACTCTTTCGTGAACGATTTTACCGGCGGGCTGGAATCAAGGGAAGATGTATCCATAATCGCCCTTAATATAAAATAGAACCGGTATGCCATGTCAAACTATGTTTCGGTCATATTTTGCAGAAACTGCGGTTCCCGGTACGTCGAAATAGGCGAGAAGCCCGAGGGTAATGCCGTGGAAATCCACTGCCGCTCCTGCAATGCCCGCGAAGAGATGACGAAATTCACCCTTGGGCGGTGCCGTGTCTCCAACACGGAGCTCCAGAACGCCAGGGACACCCGCGCCTCGAGCGGCAGGCCGGAGCGGACCAAGTAGGGACGCCGAAAAAATCCTTGACAATGGGCGCATCCGAAAAAATAGTGATTCCGTTCAGGGGCGATTAGCTCAGCCTGGTTAGAGCGCCTGCTCGACACGCAGGAGGTCACTGGTTCAACTCCAGTATCGCCCACAGGACATTCCGCCGGGCGGGTATCCGGTACGCGGCCTGGTGATGAAGCGGCACTCATCATCCCACTCATCAACCATGGTACAAACCTCACATCCCCCTGTGGGGTTTTTTTGTATCCGGCGGAACACTAACAGGGCCTGGTGATTCATGTGAGCGAAAAAGTGACATTGACCTTACCCGACGGTTCGCGTATTGATGTGGAAAAGGGCGCCACCGCATACGAGGCGGCGGGGGCCGTATCAAAGGGGCTCCAGAAGGCCGCCCTGGCGGCGAAGTTAGACGGCGTTTCTGTGGACCTATCAAAAAAAATTGAAAAGGACGCCGCCCTGGAGGTCATCACCTTCACGGGCCCCGGTGGGCCCGAAGTGCTCTGGCATTCAGGCTCCCACCTCCTGGCCCAGGCGGTGAAGAGGCTTTTCCCGGAGGCGAAGTTCGCCATTGGGCCCGCAGTGGACAATGGGTTTTATTACGATATCGACCTTTCCGGGACCCTGGGGCCTGAGGACCTCGATGCCGTCGAAAAGGAAATGAAAAAGATCGTGGGGGAAAAGCTCGATGTGGTCCGCGAGGAGCTCCCCCGCGATGAGGCGGTGGAGCTTTTCCGCTCGCTTGGCGAGACCTACAAGGTGGAAATGTTAGGGGAGTTTACCGATGACATTGTGTCGATATATCGCCAGGGGGAATTTCTGGACCTTTGCCGGGGGCCCCATGTCCCCAACACTTCGTATCTGAAGGCGGTGAAGCTCCTCTCCACGGCCGGGGCGTACTGGCGGGGTGACGAAAAGAACAAGATGCTCCAGCGCGTTTACGGCATTGCGTTTCCGGACGAGAAGCGGCTTAAGGAACATCTGGACTTCCTTGAGGAAGCCAGGCAGAGGGACCACAGGAAGCTCGGCAAAGAGCTCGACCTCTTCTCCCTCCACGACGAAACCGGCGCCGGATTGGTGCTGTGGCATCCCAGGGGCGCGCGTCTTCGCAACATCATTGAAGATTTCTGGCGCCGGGAGCATTACTCCAGCGGATATGAGATGGTCGTCTCGCCCCATATCGGCAAGTCCAGGCTATGGCAGATAAGCGGACACCTGGATTTCTACAACGAAAGCATGTATTCCCCCATGGATATTGACGGGCAGGAGTACTACACCAAGCCGATGAACTGTCCCTTCCACATCATAATGTATAAGAGCAGGGGCTGGTCGTATCGCGAATTACCCCTCCGATGGGCCGAGCTTGGCACAGTATACAGGTACGAGCGTAGCGGCGTCCTCCACGGACTCCTCCGGGTCAGGGGGTTCACCCAGGACGACGCGCATCTTTTTGTGCGCCCCGACCAGATGCCGGAGGAGATAGACAGGGTTTTGGCTTTCTGTTTGAGGATGCTCCGGTCCTTCGGTTTCAGCGATTTTAAAGTCTACCTGGCCACGCGACCCGGGGAGAAGTCCGTAGGCGACGATTCAATGTGGCAGGCCGCCATCCGGGCCCTTGAGGAGTCCGTCGAAAGGGCCGGCATCGCCTACGAGCTCGATGAAGGGGGAGGTGCCTTCTACGGCCCCAAAATTGACATTAAAATCAAGGACGTTCTGGGAAGGGAATGGCAATGCTCCACCATCCAGTTCGATTTTAACCTTCCCGAGCGCTTCGACATGACCTTTGTCGATTCCGACGGGAAGAAGCATCGTCCCTACATGATCCACCGGGCCCTCCTGGGCTCCCTGGAGCGCTTCATCGGCATCCTCATTGAGCACTATGCCGGTAAATTCCCTGTGTGGCTGTCTCCGGTCCAGCTTGTACTCATCAATGTGGGCGATGAGCAGGCCGAGTACACCCGGGACCTCGCCGGAAAGTTTGTTTCGGCCGGGGTCCGCGCCGAGAGCGATCTTCGCTCCGAAACTCTCGGATACAAGATCCGCGACGCTATCGCGAAAAAGGTCCCGTACCTGGGAGTAATCGGCGCAAAGGAAGCGGAAGCCGGCGTGGTGTCCCTGCGGAGGCGCGGTGAAAAGGAATCCCAACCCGTCCCCGTTGAAGATCTCATCGAGAGGATAGGCCGGGAGGACCGGGAAAGGGCCGTCTGAAATATGGCTTTCGGGCCTTAAAAAACTTGACAGGCCCGCGATTTTTTGTTGATTTATTATGGCGGTATTTCATTCTGGCGGCGTTATAGGTATACAGCGGGTGTAGTACGAAAACCTACCACGAAGGGTGTTCATGGCACCGGAAGGCACCGGGCCTCCCGGTGCCGTGAGAAGATGGCCCTTGATTCGTGGTATTTTTGTAATTACAGGCGCCAGCGGAAGCGGACTCCGCACGCGGAGTACCTGACTTATAAAAACCATGCCGCGGTTGCGCCGGAAAACCGGTTTACACATCAAGGAGGGTGCTATAGACAGGTTCGATTCAAAGAAACACCGGATCAACGAGATGATCAGGGCCGCAGAGGTGAGACTCGTCGGGGGCGATGAAGGGCCGCGGGTCGTTCCCTTCGCAGAAGCCCTGGCAATGGCAAGGGAGCAGGAAATGGACCTGGTGGAAATTTCGCCGAACCAGGACCCCCCGGTGGTGAAAATAATCGATTACAGCAAATTCCGGTTTGAACAGTTCAAAAAGGCGAAGGAAGCGAAAAAAAAGCAGAAGGTCATCCACGTAAAGGAGATCAAGTTCCGCCCCTCTATCGACTCCCATGATTTTATGCACAAGGTGAATCATGCAAGGGAGTTCCTTGAAAACGGCGACAAGGTGAAATTCACCATCATGTTCAGGGGGCGCGAAATTGTACACAAAGACCTTGGTTTCAAGGTGATGGATAATGTCCGTGAGGAACTGAAGGACATTATCCAAATTGAAAAAAGCGCCTCCCAGGAAGGAAGGAATATTACGATGGTCGTGGCCCCGGCCCTCGGGGTGAAAAAGCCGAAAAAAGACCAGTCGGACCAGAAGAAGCAGAACGAATAATGCGAGGAACGGCAATGCCAAAATTAAAGACCAAAAGCGGCGCCAAGAAGCGCTTCAAAATAACGAAGACCGGGAAGGTCAAAAGGGCCAATGGCTGGAAGAGCCATCTCCTGGAATCGAAGAAGTCCAAGCGCAAGAGGAGCCTGCGCAAGGCGAGCATCGTGACAAAGAGCGAGGAAGGCCGCGTTAAGAGGATGCTGCCCTACGCATAAGCGGTTGATGGCGGACCTGCGCCGCCGTCAGCGAACATATTTTTCCGAGGTGTAAAGAGATGCCAAGAGCGACGACGGGAAGAGTCCATCAAAAGAAGAAAAAAAAGGTCCTCAAGGACGCCAAGGGTTTTTACGGCGCCAGAAGCGCCCTTTTTAGAACGGCCAAAGACGCCAGAAGGAGGGCCCTCCAGAATTCCTACATCCACAGGCGCAAAAAGAAGGGCGATTTCCGCTCCCTCTGGATTATGAGGATCAACGCGGCGGCGCGTATATGCGGCATCTCCTACAGCGTTCTCATCGACGGGATGAACAAGGCGGGCATCTCTATAAACCGGAAGATGCTTGCGGAAGTGGCCGTGAGCGACCCCGCCGCCTTCAGGCGCATCGTCGAGGCGGCGAAGGCGGCCTGAGGGCCAATGCCCGGCCGCCATTGATGGCCGATCGACCCAACGTAAAGACATGCATGGGCGCCGCGATGACGGCGCTTTTGCTTTTATATTGCCTACCGGTCCGCGCCTCAATGCCCCTCACCGAAACCATCCACACCCTCGGGGAAGGGGAATTCGAAATCGCCGCAGGCGCGGCCCTTATCCGATCGGACTCGCTTTTTAGAAGGGAAAGCGCCACCCTGGGCCTGGGTGTCCTGGAAAACCTGTCTGCCTGGTATACCGTTCAGTACCTGCACAGGGAAAGCGGGAATAGCGGGGACGCTCTGGGAGATTCGTTCCTGAAGCTATGGTATTACCTCGGACACTGGCGGGATGGCCGTTTCCACGCCGGGCTGGCCATGATGTTCCGTCTGCCTACGGGGCCGGGGGTATATGGAAACGCAGAATGGAGAAATGCCGCCCTGGGAGTGAATGAAATGATGGGAGGGGCCGCGTTCCAATGGAACATTCCCCCCGTTTTTCTCCACGGATGCGCCTTCTACGTATGTCGGCAGGCCGAGGGGGAGGATTTTTATCAGGGCCTCAATATCAATCCCGGCAGGAAAAAGACCTTTACAAGCCTTGCGGGGCTCAACCCGTGGAGCGGCGGGGCTTTTCTTCACAGAAACAGGCTAAAGAACGATTATGCTTCAGTGTCATTGGCGGTGAACACGCTCCTCGCGTATCCCATCCTTCCCTTTCTCGAGGCATATTATTCCCACAGGGTGTATCCCCGGAGGACGGAAAACGACAGCATCCCTGTAGAGGGGGCGGGGGTCGATCCGCTCCTGCTGTGCGCTGGAGGGCGTTTCTTCTTCAACCACCGGGGATTCCTTGAGGCCTATTGCGTCTTTTCCCTGCCGCGGAGGGACGGTTTTCTCAGGGAAATTATCGGAGTATCGGCCTCCCTTGTTTTTTGACGCCGGAGCTTGCCGCGTTTCGCTGTTCTCCGGACGGGCCAGGCCGCGCCAGGGCGGAGACGGTCCCGGAAGTTCGAAGGCCTGGCAAGGCCCACCCATGTTTTTTTCTGAAATAAAGTCTTGATTTCTTGCAGTTTAGTGGTTTACTTTAAAGCATGCTCGTGTATTCTTTTGATGGGCGCAATTGTTCTGCTTTTTGTTATTTAATCATGGTTGATAATAACCGAAAATAGTATCAGGTAAGACATGGTTGGAGGTAGTGTATGATCACGATTCAGCAGCTTGAGGAGCTTGAGGGCCGCATTATCAAAGCCCTGCAGCTCATCACCGATCTAAGGACGGAAAATGCCGGCCTTGAATCGGAAAATGAGGGGCTCAAGGCCGAAAACGAAGATATCCGCCTTTCCATTGAGGAAAAAGAGCGTGAGATCGAGCAGATCAAAAAGGAGATGGAAGCAACCAGCCGGGAGTTGGCCGGCCTCAAGGAAAAAGAAGAAATTCTGGAAAAGAAACTTCTCCAGCTCCTCGGAAAGCTCGATGTTCTCCAGGGGGGGGGGGCTGCCCCCGTGACGGCCCAGCCGCGGGCTGCTGAAAGGCCCGCCCCGGCCCGTGAACCGGCCGCGGAAATACCGGAGCCCGAGGACGAGCCACGGGTGGAAAACGTGGAGGTCCGGCAGGAAGGCCCCGGCGAGGTTGATGACGACATCATCATCATCGACGATGACATGGCCGCTGCAGAGGAGGACATCGAGATAGAAACGGTGTCCGAAGGAAGGAGGGGCCGCGGCGGAGAGCGCTCACCGGCCCGGACCGTCGAGGAGGACGAAGATGTCATCCTCCTGGACGACGATGAAGACGAGATTGTGATCGACGATACCGGCGACGATATGATTATCATCGATGAGGACGAAGTGCCCCGGCGTAGCAGGGAGGGGTCTCGGAAGTCCGCGCCTCCGGAAGACGACGATTTTCTGATCATCGAGGAAGACCAGCGCTGACCGCCCGGCCATGCTTACCTGATTTCCCCGGGGAGGAAGCGACGGTGATTGAGAACAGGACGGAGAGCAGTAGAGAAAGCAGGGTTGAAAACAGGGTAAAAGTCCAGATATTCGGCAACTCCTATACTATTCAGGGGGAAGCCGACGCGGATTATATTCTTCATCTTTCCGGGTACGTGAACGAAAAGATGGATGAGGTCTGCCGCAATCTCTCTACGAGCAACCAGCTCCAGGTTGCCATTTTAGCGGCGCTTAATATCGCCGACGAGTATTTCCAGATGAAGGAGATGAAAGTCCATCTCACGGCGGACCTGGAGAGGAAGGCAACGGCCCTTATCACCATGCTCGACGAGGGCCTCATTGGCGACATCTATTCCAGGGCCGACTTGTAAGGGCTGTGCCGGCCGTTCCGGGCGGGATTTCTATCGCCCTCTTGGTTGTCCCAATGGGCCGGGGGGAGCGGTGTGGCACAGCATGTGCGAAAACCCTACAGTTTTCGGAGAGTACCGTCTTTTTGAGAGCTTTTATCGCTTCTCGGTGCGGAATCCACGGAATAATCCACCCCATCGAGACTTTTTTTGCATCCTATTACCATCCCAGGAGTAGTTAAAGTAAAAATGGCATTGGATCTGAAATCCCTGAGCGATGAGGAAATTGCCCGTCAGTTCCGGGAGGGCAGTGAAAAAGCATTCGAAGAGCTGTATACCAGGTATAGTGATAAACTTCGGAGGGCCATTTACTATTACTTGGGCGACGCCGATGATTCCGAGGATGTGTTCCATGACGTGTTTATCCGGGTGTTTAAGCATATCGACACATACCGGGACGATCGGCCTTTTTCGTCATGGATATTCCAGATTGCCGTAAACTGCTCCAAAAATTCCCGGAAAAAGAGCGCCCGAAAGGACAGCATCTTCGAAAGGGAGAAGGCTGAGCATCGGGAAGGGAGGAGGGGGTCGGCGGCGGCCCTTTCGCCGGAAGAGGAATACATCAGAGACTCCGATATGGTTGAGTTCCTGGACGCCGTCGGAAGGCTCAAGGACAAGTTCAGGATGGTGTTTTTGATGCGATACGACCAGGGCCTCAGATACTGCGAGATAGCCGATTTTCTCGGATGTTCCGAGCGGACGGCGAAATGGAGGATGAAGCGGGCCCTGGAGCTTATTGCCGACGCCCTGAAAAAGCGGGGAGTTTTGTAGGCGGGGCGCGGAAGATGAATAATGGAACGGCGTGAATTTTCCCACATAATCGGGCGTATTAAAAGAAAAAGACGCTACCGGAACATCGATGCCGACCGGTTTCTGGCGATTCTTGAACGGGGAAAGCTAAATCCCCCATCGCTTCCTTACGGTCCAATATTCGGCTCTATTATGCGGAAAGTCCATAGCGGGGCCCCGGATAAGAAACGCATTTTTAATGTTCGGGAACTGCTTCGAACGGGGACGGTCCTGCCCGTCCTGGGGGCCCTGGCGATCGCCGTCCTGCTCCCCCTGCTTTGGCACCGCCTCGCCGCCCCGACGGAGAAGGGGGCCCAATGCACCCTCGCCATGGGAAGCGTCACGTTCATCAGGCCCGACGGGACCTTCAACGCGCGACCCGGCGGCCTCCTTAGGCCCGGCGACGCGGTCGTTTCCGGTGAGAGCTCCCTGACTGAACTCTCCGCGGGGGATGAGGCCCGGTTCAGACTGTTGGAAAATACGGGCCTTTCCCTGGCGGAGTTTGGAGATTCCGGGCCTGGCAAATATTCCCTCACTGTGGAAATACCCCGGGGTACGGTGTTGTTCAATTTCCGGAAGCTCGCCGGGGGCGGCAGGGCCCGAATCGTGACGCCCACCTCCGTGGCCGTGGTCCGCGGCACGAGTTTCGGCGTCAGGGTCGATGAGCGCTCGAACGTCCGCTTTACGGTCCTGCGCGGAAGGATTAGCGTGAGCCCCAGATTGCCCGGCGGCGTATCGGCCGAAGAAACGGCGGTGGGGGAAGGGCAGTCCCTGCTGATCACCCGGGCATCCCATGAGGCCCTGGTGAAAAAAGTTGAAGCAATTCTGCGGTCCGGCGCCCCGGGGGCCGCTGCGGCAATCGCAAAGGCGGCGGGTACATTGGTACCGCCGGTGGAGAGGGCCGGGGCCTCCTCTTCCGGACTTTTAGGGGACATAGAACGTTTTGCGGAGGGCGGAGCCGGAACGGCCCCCGGCGAGGATTTCGCCGAGCTGGGCGTGGATGTCACCCCGGAGAATGCCGCGGTGTATCTTGACGGGGAGCGCAAAGGGAAGGGCGATATCACCCTCGTTGTCAGGAAGGGCGCCCACACCGTTACGGTACGCGCCCCGGGCCACAGGGAAAAAACGGTCGCCCTCGCCCTTGACGATACAAGGAAGGACATCGATATCCGCCTCGATTCCGCGGAGGCCGGGAAATTTGATTTCGGAAAATGGGCCTCCTCGCGCGACTCAGCCCTCGTGGCATATATAGGCGGCGACGGCATGATCATAAATGTGGGCAGGGACGGAGTCGTGGAGGCCATTGCCGGAGGTTCCCGCCGCTGGTCCGCCGATCTCGAAGCGGCGGTTACGGCCCCCCCGGTGTGGGACCGCGAAAATGTATATATGGCCACGGCACAAGAAAAAATAATCGCCCTTTCAAGGAACTCCGGGCATGTGAAGTGGAGCCGCAGTATCAACGGCCATCTTCTTTCCCGCGCCGGAATGACGTACTATGAGGGGCGTATCTACGTCGGGACCTCAAAGGGATATCTCTATGGCCTGACACCAAGCGGTGAGGTGAAATGGTCCCGGGACCTGGGGGCCGGCGTTTTCGTGGCCCCCTTCGTGAGCGGAAGGAAGCTCTTCGTCCCGACAAACGACGGCACTCTGTACCAGGTGGGCCTCGACGACGGCGAGGTGAAAGGATCGGCCCGAATCGGAAGGGTCCTTGGCGCATCCAAGGTCCTCCGGGACGACAGACTGTATCTTGCCGGACTGGACGGCGACATCATCTCCTATGACTGCGCTGCAAACCGGGAAGTATGGCGTTACCGGTCCGGCGGGCGCATCGTCCATGGGCCGGTCCTGGATGGAGATAAGCTTTTCGTGTTCACTGCTGCCGGTGAAGCTCACTGCGTTAACCTGGAGGGGAGCAGGCGCTGGAAAGCCGTGCTGGGAGGCGAAATTGCCCTTGCTCCCGTGGTGCGGGGAGGGGAAATTTTCATCATTTCCGGGAGTGCGCTCTATGTCCTGGATGGAAGCAGCGGATCGGTGAAATGGTCCTATGTGCTCCAGACAAGGCCTACGACGCCGGTGGTCCTGGCGGGAAATAAAATCATGTTCGGGACCGAATCCGGGGGACTCGTGGTGCTGAAACGAGATTGACGGCAATGGACCTCTTTAACAAAGCGGCCCCCTGTGAAAGCATGGGGCCTTTTTGCATGCGCCGGCGGGCTGTCGTATCCTTTTTTTATACATTCCGGCGGTTTTGCGATATGCTGAAAAGGGAGTTGCCCCCGCATGCGGTATTGAGGGTGCGGGAAAAAATGGAGGCGTGGCGAAGAAAATTGATTTACAAGCAACTGTTGTATAGTATAGTCTCCCAGGGTATATGGAAACCTCAAAAATAATAAATTTTTATGGTTCCTATAGATTCCTGTAGATTGTAACTACTTGCAAACTCGACACTTGGGTTTTCCGGTCCGCCTTTGGCGGGCGGAAAAACCCGATAATTAGAGTATGCCATATATTATCAACGGGCGGTCAACGTACTATGGAAATACAGGACCTCATAAAAAAACTCAACAGGGCAGGAAATGCCATGGCGGCCGGGGCAAATGCCCAGTCCTCCGAAGCCGGAGCGGACAAAGAAAGCCTCGACGCGATAGTCCAACTGGTGAGCTTTATGCTTGAGGAAGTCGAGTACGGCATTGACATCCTGGCCGTTCATGAGATACTCAGAATGCCCGAGATCACCCGTCTGCCTAACACGCCCCTGTACGTACGGGGCGTCATCAACCTTCGAGGGAATGTAATACCCGTGGTGGATGTACGGGAGCGTTTCGGGCTTTCCAGGGCCAAAATCACCGACCTCACCCGGATTATCGTTGTAGAGATTGGGGAGAAGCTTGTGGGCCTTCTGGTGGACAACGTGTATCAGGTGGTGCGAATGCCTGAGAAAAACATCGATCCCCCGTCGGAACTCATAGAAGGCGTGTCGGAGGAGTACATTATGGGCATTGGGCGCCTGCAGGACAGGCTCATTGTTATTCTCAATCTTGGCAACATCCTTTTCGCGGAGGAAGAAGTCTCCCGCGCCTGAGGTCCGGTTGCAAGAATGCGCCCCGCGGAATTAGCGCGCAGTAAGGATTTACAGCAGTAGAATTTGCCGTATTTGGAGAAAATGAGATGGCTTATACCCTTGGTGAATATCAGGATATATTTCTTGAAGAGGCCGACGAACAGCTTCAGGAGCTGAACCAGAACCTCCTCCAGCTCGAGCAGAACCCCGAGGAGATTGAAATAATCAACAACATATTCCGCGCGGCCCATTCCCTGAAAAGCTCCGCCGCCTTTGTGGGCCTCAACGGCCTGAGTGATCTGGCGCATAAAATGGAAAATCTCCTGCAGGGGATCCGGGACAAGACGCTGAACGTCACCCCGGACATCGTGGAAGTCCTCTTCAGGTGTTTCGATAAAATTACCGGCGTAATTACCACAGTGGCATCCGGCAAGGAGCCTACCGAGGACCTGAGCGGCATCATACGGGACATTGAAAGGATCGGGACGGGGAAGGTCCCCGGGAAAAAAGAAGCTGCCGCGGCCCCCGCGGCTCCAGCACCAGCTTTCAAGACGGAATTCAACCCCGAGGAGCGGCGCGCCATCAAAAGGGGCCTGGAATCGGGGATGTCATGTTGTGAACTCACCGTGTTTATCGACAGGTCGGCCCTCATGAAGTCTCTGAAGGCGCGCCTGGTGATCAGCAACCTGGAGCACGTGAGCGAAGTGGTGAAGACCCTCCCGGACCTGGAATCCCTGGGGCACGATGAGGAGATAGATGTCTTCAGGGTGATACTTCTTTCGGACAGCTCCGTGGAGGAAATCCGCAAGGCCTGCGACCTGGACCAGATTACCAGGGTGGACATGAGGGAGATAAGCCTCAAGCAACAGGATGACAAGCTGATACTCCGTTTCCACAATACCGAGACCCTGGCGGAGGAAAAAGAAGAGGACGCTCCGGCGCTTCCCGGCGCTCCTGCCGCCATGGAAGACAAAAGGAGCGATACCGCGGACGCGGAAGCGCAAGACGATGATGAGGACGAGCCGGAAAAGTCCGCCGATGTCGGCGCCAGGGTCGACAAACGGGTCGGCATGCTTAAAACCGTCAAAGTGTCCGTGGACAAGCTCGACCAGCTTTTAAACAACGTTGGGGAGCTTGTCATATCGAATTCAGGTTTTTACAAACTGTATGAGGAACTTCGAAAGAGGTCTTTCGACAAATCGATCATCAACGAGTTCAAAAACCGAATGGAGCAGATGTCGCGCATCGCCAAAGACCTCCAGAGCGGCATCATGAAGACCAGGATGGTGCCCATCGGCGGCGTTTTTACCCGGTTCCAGAGGCTTGTGCGAGACCTGAACATAGAGTTCGGCAAAAAAGTGCAGCTTAAAATCGTGGGTGAGGAAACCGAACTCGACAAGAAAGTCATCGACGCCATTGGCGAGCCCCTGATGCATCTGATACGCAACGCTATCGACCACGGCATCGAGGAGACGGAGGCGAGAAAGAAGTACGCCAAACCCGACGTCGCCACTGTGACCCTTAACGCCTACCAGGGGGGGAACCAGATCTTCGTCGAGGTGAGCGACGACGGGCGGGGCCTCAACGTGGACGAGATCAAACGCTCTGCGGTGAAAAACAACCTGGCCACTCCGGAGATGGTGGCCAATATGGACAATGAAGACATTTACAATTTCATTTTCAACCCGGGATTTTCCACGAAGCAGGTGGTAACCGACATATCCGGCCGGGGAGTGGGAATGAACGTGGTAAAAGAAATTGTAAGCGAGCTTAACGGCAATGTCACCATTGAGACCGAGCCGGGGATGGGGACCCGTTTTGTCATGGCCTTCCCCCTTACCCTGGCCATCATTCCCGCCATCATGGTGAAAGTTGGCCGGGAGATGTACGCCATCCCGCTTTCCGACGTCATCGAGACGATTAAAATATCGACCAGTGATATCCAGACCATTGAAGGGCACGAGGTGATCAATCTCCGCGGTGAGATACTCTCACTCCTCAGGCTCAACCGATTTGTGCGCGCCAAAAGCGCCCTGGGGCCCGATCAAAAAATTCCCGTCGTGGTTGTCGGCTACGGCAACAGGAAGATAGGCCTCATGGTGGATTTCCTGGAAGGCAAGCAGGAAATAGTCATCAAGTCCCTTGAACAAAACTACCGGACCGTCGAGGGCCTTGCGGGAGCTTCGATCCTTGGAGACGGCAGCATTTGCCTTATCCTCGATATTTCCTCCATGATGAACAAGGTGATCACCGAACAGGAAACCCTCTCGGACCGTGACCGCAAACGATTGCGGGAGGGGGACTTCATCGAAGAAGCCGATTACGAGGAGGCAGTACTCGAAGGTCCGGTTTCCGCCGCGGCGAGCGCCACCGGGGCCCGGGAGGAGTATCGGGCGATGTCGGCGGAAAAACCTACGGTAGCGGAAAGGACCGTGTGGGAGAAGCCCTCCCCGCCTTCCGTTGAAAGGACCGGAGAGCGCGCCGAATCCGTGAAAGCGGAAAAGGGGCACGCCAGGCCTTCCGTGAGTGAAACTCCTTCGGTTGCGGCGGAGCTTGATGACGAGGAAGACTTCAAAATCATCTCCGAGGACATGCCGCCTATCGCTGACACGGAGACGCCGGTTGTCGGGCGGGAAGACGAAGAGATCGAAAAGAGGGTAAAGGACGCCCTGCACAAGTTTAAGGACGAGCTCCGGGAGAACGTCCAGGGGGCCATGGAAGGCGCCCGGCCCTATGACCACCTCAAGGAAGCCCTCCAGATGGACGATGACGACCTGGACGGCGTACGGGTCCTGGCGAACCTCGGAATCACACATGCCGCGGAGAACCTGTCGAAGATACTGAACAAGCAGATAGACCTGACCATCCCCGACGTGCGCTTCATCCGAATCGACAAAATTCCGGAAACGATCGGCAGCATAGACAGCGTCTATATCGGCGTGTACATGCCCCTTCAGGGGGACATTAACGGCACCATCCTGTTCAGTTTCATCGAAGAAAACGGGTTCGACCTCATCGACACTCTCTGGGGCACCGAAACCGGGAAGACCCGGGAGCTTACGGAGGACGGCGAATCGGCCCTGAAGGAGCTGGGAAACATCGTCGGGTCCTCGGTCATTAACGTCATCGCGGAAAAAATCAACATGGCCATCAAGCCCACTGTGCCCACGGTGACCCATGACTACATGCAGGCGACCCTCGACTCGATCCTGGTGATGCACAGCATAAAGAACGACTACGCCCTCATCATGGAGACAGATTTCTTCTACGGAGATGACAGGGTGATAGGAAACATGCTGGTGTTGCCCGACACGGAGTCGCTCAAGCTGATAGTCGACAAACTTAAACAGTAATGCCGGAAAAGATCAAAGTCCTGGTTGTTGACGATTCCGCCCTCGTCAGGAAGATCATCACGGACATCCTGGAGAGAGATCCCGCGATTGAGGTGGTGGGGACAGCCAACAACGGAAAGACGGCGATTTTCAAGAACAAGGTCCTCGACCCCGACGTCATAACCATGGACATCGAGATGCCGATAATGAACGGCCTCGACGCCCTTCGCCACATCATCCAGACCAATCCCAAACCGATCATCATGATGAGCGTCCTCACCCAGGACGGCGCGGAACCGACGTTTCGCGCCCTGGAGTACGGCGCCGTGGACTTTATTCCCAAGCCTTCGTCCATTCTTTCCCTTTCCGTGGAAGAGATAGGAAATCTCCTCATTGGGAAGGTGAAGTCGGTGTACAAGTCGAAGATCAAAATCCAGAAAAAAACGGCAGCGGAAGCGGGGGACGGCGGGAAGGATTTGCCCGCACCGTCACTCTCCGGGATAAAGCCCGGTGAAAGCAGGAAAGTGGTTGCTGTTGGAACGTCCACGGGAGGCCCCTCGGCGCTTTTACAAGTTTTCAGGTGTTTGCCGGAAAACTTCCCCTCCCCGGTCCTTGTTGTCCAGCACATGCCCGAGGGGTTCACGAGGGCCTTCGCGGAGCGGATCAACGACAACTCGGCGCTCTCCGTGAAGGAGGCGGAGGATGGCGACCTATTGCGGCCAGGGCACGGGTATGTCGCCCCGGGGCACTCCCATATTGTCGTGGAAAGGAAATCTGGCGGGGACGTCGTGCGCGTGGTCGGCGGGGCCAAGGTATCGGGACATCGTCCCTCGATTGACGTGCTATTCGATTCCGTGGCCGCGGCGTACGGACGGGACAGCATAGGCGTCATTATGACGGGAATGGGGCGCGACGGCGCTTCAGGAATGCTCAATATTAAAAAAAATGGGGGAAGCACCATCGCCCAGAACGAGGACACTTCCGTGGTGTACGGCATGAACCGTGTGGCCGTCGAGATGGGAGCCATAGACGTTATCGTCCCTTTGCATGATATCTCGAAAAAAATCGTTGAATACCTGTGACGGCCTATTTTTTATCTGGTAAAAAAATCCAGTTGCAGTAAATTTGTTGTTGATACTAAACCGCCTGGATTATATATTTACTCAGTTTTTATTATTCGGGGACCACTGAAAATTATGATTTTAAGGTTCCCATAAAATGTAACTACTGGAAAATTTAACAATAGGTTTTACCGCCCGCCTAAGGCAGGCGGAAAACCCGGGTATTAGAGGCTGATATTTGTATACTTTTCATTTTGTGTTCATGTAAATTTTATGCGGCCGAAGGGTTTCCGCCAAAAATTGCAATTGTATTAAGCAAGAGGGAGAATTTTTCAATTTCGGAGTGAGCAATGGCGAAGATTTTAATAGTAGATGATGCTAAGTTCATGAGAACTCTTGTGAAAGACGCCCTCGTGCCCAAGGGACATGAGGTTGTGGGAGAGGCGGAAAACGGGAACGAAGCGGTTGAATTATATAAAAAGCTCAAGCCCGATCTGGTAACTATGGACATTACAATGAGGGAAAAAGACGGTATTGAGGCCGCTGAAGAAATTCTCAGGGTCGATCCCGGCGCACGGGTCATCATGGTTACCGCCCTCGGACAGGAGAACCTTCTTACCAGGGCAATCAAGATCGGAGTGAAGGACTTCGTCGTCAAGCCGTTCCCGCCGGAAAGACTGCAGAAAGCGGCCGAAAAAGCGCTTTCATAAAAAACCATCAATAGTACATGCTGGCAAAAAGCGGCATTTCGAGATGTCGCTTTGTCGTTTTTACTGGAACATCTGGAACTTTCCCTTTTACTGAGTGCGGCATGGAAGCACAGGAAACCGTCCATCCTGAAAAATACATACTAACCGTCGAGAAATTCGAGGGCCCTCTTGACCTCCTGTGGAGCCTGATCAAGGAGTCCAAGCTCGATATCACGGAAATTCCTCTGTCCGCCATCACGGAGCAGTACATAGGGTATTTGCGCCTCATGGAAAAAATGAACATCCAGGTGGCGGCGGAATTCATCACAATGGCCTCTGAGCTGCTTTTCTACAAGTCAAAGGCGCTCCTTCCGGCCGGCGAGATGGAGGACGAATATTTCGTGCCTCCCCTTCCGCCGAACCTGGTGCAGAAACTTCTGGAATACAAAAAATATCAGGCTGCGGCGGGGGAGCTCAGGTCCTTGTTCGAGAACCAGTCGGACTGTTTTGCCAGGCCCGCCGCCGGTCCGGAACCGGAAGGGGAGGGGCTGTACCTGGAAGTGTCCCTCTTCGATCTCCTCAATGCCTTCGCCGAGGTGATTGATTCCAAAGAAACAATTGAAGAAGAGGAGATCGTATTCGACGAAGTCCTGGTGAGCGACAGGATCGCCTTTATCGACTCCCTCCTTTTACAAAGGGAGAGTGTCCTCTTCGAGGAGCTTTTTACTTGCGCTCCGGGGAGGGCGGTGATCATCGCGTCGTTCCTGGCGGTCCTCGAGATGTCGAAGATGCGGCGGATTATCATAATGCAGCACAGGCTCTTCGGGGAAATCCGCATATTCCGGGGCCGCGGTGGGGCGCAGGCCGTCGACGCGACGCCCTCCTATGATTGAACGATTGGGGAGTTGGCGGCCTCCGGCACACGGGGCCGTGTTGGGAAGTAATATTCTTGAAAAAAACAAAGCGGGTTATAAAGAGTGCTCCGGGCGGCCGAGGCCGCCGGAAAAGTGAATCTGACGATGGCAAGTAACTCGGAAAAAAACGAAAATCAGAATGTCCTCGAAGAGAAGGACGCAGGCGAACAGGTCCCTGCCGGGGCCGTCGAAGGGCCGGGAAAAGACGCAAAACCGCCTGATGGCGGCAGTGACGAACCGTCCCGGGAAAAAGAAGAGACGGACCTTCGGGGACTTTTCGAGTCGGTGATCTTCCTTGCCGGAGACCCGCTCCCGATAAGTTTTTTCGTAAAGAGCTTCGGTATCGACCCAACCCATGCAAAGATCATCATCGATTCCCTCGTTGACGAGTACGATGAGCGCGACGGCGGGGTGAAACTCATCGAAATTTCCAGGGGTTACCAGTTCGTGACGAACAAACGTTACGCGGAACAAATTCGCAGGGTCATGGGGTTCGAGGGCCGAGAACGCCTGTCCCGGGGGATGTTGGAAACCCTCTCAATCATCTCTTACAAACAGCCGATATCGATTGCGGAGATCGACGAACTTCGTGGCGTCTCGTCACGGGTGATGGTGGCCAATCTAATGAAAAAAAACCTCATAAAGCCCGTGGGGCGCAAGGAGCTTCCCGGGCGCCCACTGGCCTATGGCACCACTGATGAGTTTCTGCGCTGCTTCGGGCTGAACAAGATATCGGACCTTCCGAAGCTGTCGGAAATTAAAGAACTGACTTTCTCAAGAGAGGAGTGATGGACGACACACTGGAAAAATTAGACAGACAGATACTTGCCCTCCTGTCGGAGCGGTCGAAACGCTATCTTGAAATACTCGGAGAGCGGGGCGATGCCGCACAGGACTTGGCAAACCTCGACAGGTCGGATATCGCCAGGCTCGTCGAGGCCGCCTATGCGGGTCCGGTTCCCGGCGATGACATTGTGAAGCTTTACACGGAGCTCATTGCCAGGACTATGGTGCTAAACCGGACGCTCAATGTGGCGTATCTGGGCCCCGCCGGAACGTTCACCCATATTGCCCTCCTGGAAATCTTCAGCGGGGCGGTGAACGCCGTCCCCCAGAAGACGGTCCCCGATGTGTTCAACGAGGTGGAGCGGGGTGAGTCCGATTTCGGCGTGGTACCCGTTGAGAACAGCTCCGAGGGGGCGGTCACCTATACCCTTGACGAGCTTCTCGACACGGACCTTATGATCGTGTCGGAGGAGTTTCTGCGCATCTCCCACAGCCTTGTGAGCATCTGCGATGACATAAAGAAGGTAAAAAAACTTTATTCACATCCCCAGCCCCTTGGACAGTGCAAAATTTGGCTGCGTAACTATCTTCCACAGGTGGAGGTGATTAGCGTCAATTCCACTTCCAAGGCCGCCGAGACGGCGTCGTGGGACAAGTATTCCGCCGCCATTGCCTCCGATGTGGCGGCGCGCATCCACAAGCTCAATGTCCTGGCCGCCGGGATCGAGGATTCACGGAACAATTTCACGAGGTTCCTCGTCATAGGCAGAAAGGACAACCCGGCGACCGGAAACGACAAGACCTCCATCGTCTGCTCCGTCAAGGACCGCCCGGGCGCCCTGTACGACATGCTAAGGCCGTTCCACGAGGCGGGCATCAACATGACGAAAATTGAATCGAGGCCCGACAAGAAAAAGATGTGGGAGTACAATTTTTTCATTGACTTCATGGGGCACAGAGAAGATGCCGTGGTGAAACGGGCCCTGGAGGGCATGAAGGAATCCACAATGTTTCTGAAAGTTCTCGGATCGTATCCGGTAAGCAAACGAAGCGAATGAGGACCCGCACCGCATTATCGGGGCGTACCCCGCCCCGGCCGGCGCATCTCTCGGAGCCTTTTTTTTCTGCGCCGGTCCATCACCCAGGGGAACCTCAAAAAAACATTGGGCAGTCATAAAACCGGGTTTTTCCGCCCGCCAAAGGCGGGCGAATCCTTAAGGGCAGTCGCAATAATTAGGTTTTCCCGTCCGCCGAAGGCGGGCGGGAAAACCTAATTATATTTGAGCTTGCCCAAAATAAATGTGAATATGGAGTTCCATGATGCTTATTGTTTTGAAACCCAATGTTACTTCCGAAGAAATCGACCACATAGTTGAAAAGATCAAGTCCCTGCGACTCGAACCATTTGTGTCCAGAGGGGTCCAGAGGACCATCATAACCATAATCGGCGATGAAGACGTTTTACGGGAACAGCCCTTCGAGGCCATCGCCGGCGTGGAATCGGTGAAACCGATCCTGCGCCCTTTCAAACTTGTGAGCAGGGAAACCCAGCCCGAAAGGACCGTCGTGAAGGTGGGGAATGTCGAGATCGGCGGCAGGAAAGTGGTGATTGTCGCCGGCCCCTGTGCCGTGGAGGGGGAGAGGGAGGTCGTGGAGCACGCCCTCATGGTGAAGAAAGCCGGGGCGAACCTTTTCCGGGCCGGGGCGTACAAGCCTCGAACTTCCCCCTATTCCTTCCAGGGGTTCCGCGAAAAGGGGCTGAAGTTCCTGGTGAAAGCCAGAGAGGAAACGGGCCTTCCCATCGTCACCGAGGTGATCGATCCCCGGGACGTGGCCCTCGTGGCGGAGTACGCCGACATGCTCCAGATCGGGACCAGAAACATGCAGAATTTCAACCTCCTGACGGAGGTGGGGAAGTCCGGCAAACCGGTGATACTCAAGCGCGGCATGAGCTCCACCATCAACGAGTTTCTCATGTCTGCGGAGTACATTCTTTCCCAGGGCAATAAAAACCTCATCCTCTGCCCCCGGGGCATCAGGACCTTCGAGGACGTTACGCGAAATACTCTTGACGCGGGGGTGGTTCCGGTCCTCAAGGATTGGACGCACCTTCCCGTAGTGGCTGATCCAAGCCACGCCATGGGAATTAAGGACTATGTTCCTTCAGCGGCCATGGCCTATCTCGCCGCCGGCGCCGACGGCATCATGGTGGAGGCCCATCCCAATCCCGAGGAAGCCATGTCCGACGGCCAGCAAACCATCGACGGGGCCGCTCTTGAGGACCTCATTGGGAAGCTCGGGCGGCTGGCCCGCGCCATGGACAGGGACCTTCTCTGATGCCGGTGGATTTAATCTTTTCAAACGTCGCCGTGTACGGACTGGGGCTTCTGGGAGGGTCCCTCTGTATGGCCCTTAGAAAAACCGCACCCGGCACCGCCATTTCCGCCTGGGGAAGAAGCGCCCAACGTTTGAAACCCGCCCTCGATGAGGGGCTCGTGGACAGGGCGGGGGCCATGGAAGATGCGGACCTTTCCGGGGCAGACCTCGTAGTGGTTTCTACTCCGGTGGCGGCGTCCATCGGCATCATCCGGGACATTCTCGGGAGAGAGGACCTGGAGGAACATGCCCTTGTGTTAGATGTGGGAAGCGTGAAGGAGGCGATCATCGACAGCGTGATCTCCCATTGCAGGGCGCGCAGTTTCGTGGGATGCCATCCCATGGCAGGCTCGGAGAAAACCGGTTTCCGAAACGGCCGCCCCGATCTTTACTCCGGTTCCGCCGTCATCATCACCCCCCATGAGAAGAACGAAAAAACCGACGTGGAAAAAGTGGACCGGTTTTGGAAGGCCCTTGGGGCCAGGACTGTTTTCACCGGTGCGTCCTTCCACGACGCCCTTGTGGCGCGCACAAGCCATCTCCCCCACATGGTGTCCTGCGTCCTCGTGGAACAGCTCACCGCGGGTCGGGGCGATATCGCGGATATTCGCGACGATTTTATCGGCCGGGGCTTCAAGGACATGACGAGGATCGCCGCGGGTTCCGAGGAAATTTGGGGAGAGATATCGCTCCTTAACTCCAGAAACATCACGTCGGCCATTGACGACTTCATCGCACGGCTTGCCGCACTTCGGGATTTGATAGACCGCGCAGGGACGGACAGGGAAAAACTCGACGATTACCTGACGCGGATGCGAAAGAGCAGGGAGGAAATCGCCCCATGACGGAAAAAAAAATCGTCGTCGCCGTGGACGGGCCTGCCGGCTCCGGCAAGAGCAGCGTGTCCAGGGAGGTGGCCGAGAACCTGGGACTGAAGTACGTCGATTCCGGGGCCATCTACCGGGCCATCACACTCTTTCTATTGAGGAAACACGGGACCCTTGAAAGGGGGCGTGAATATTCCGCCGATCTTGAAGGCCTCGTAATTGAACAGCGCTTCAATCCCGGAAGGGGTTGTTCAACTTTCATACACGGCGACGACGTGTCGTCGGAAATCCGCGACGAAACCATCGCGAAGAACATCGGCATCGTTTCCGACGATCCGAAAATCCGAGATTACGTCAACGGACGGCTACGGGAATGGAGCGAAAACGAGTCGATCATTATGGACGGACGCGATATCGGGACCGAAGTTTTTCCCCAGGCGGAGGTCAAAATATACCTTGACGCCTCCGCTGAAGTTCGGGCCCGGCGCCGCCACGGGGAGTACCTTGAATCAGGAAAAACTGTTGACTTAAACATGATAAAAAATCAGATTATCCAACGCGACATTGAGGACGCCTCGAGGCCCGTGGGGGCCCTTCGAAAAGCCGTTGACTCCATCGTTGTTGACACCTCGCACATGACCAGGCCGGAGGTTGTTGGGAAACTGGTCGAAATAATCGGCAACAGGGAGCGTAGTTCCTTCCGCGGACCCGCGGCGGAAAGGAGCTCTGACGGATTACAGTGGAACGGCCCGCCGTTCCGGGGAAGTGACGGTATGATTGATCACACGGATAAGCGAGATGACGAGATCAGCATGGAGCACGTGGCAAACTCGGCGCCGGAGGAGATCCGGCCCAACACGGTGCTCCGCGGCGAGATCGTGACGGTCGACGGCGAATTCGCCTACGTGAACGTCGGCGCAAAGTCCGAGGGCAGGGTAAGCCTGGGCGAGTTTGAAACGCCGCCGGAAGTGGGGTCCGTCATCGACGTCATGCTTGTGAACCGGCGCATGGTGGACGGCATGTTCGTCTTTTCCAAAAGAATGGCCGAAGGCCGTGTGAAATGGCGGAAGTTCATGGAATGGTACCGCGCGGGCAACACCCGGGTAACTGCCGGCATACGCGAAGTCGGCAAAAACGGCCTTTCTGTCGAATGCATGGGGCTTCCTGCGTTCGTTCCATTCTCGCAGGCCGGCGACATCAGGTTTAGGAAATCTTTGGACGCTTCAACGGAATACACTTTTAAAATACGCAAAGTTGACGAGAGGCAAAACAACATCATCCTCTCCCGCAAGGAATACATTGAGGAAGAAGGGGCCCGGATCTGGTCGGAGTTTATCGGGAAACACGTTCCGGGGGACCGTACCTCCGGCAGGGTCCTCCGTTTCACCGAAGAAGGGGCCGTTGTGGACATCGACGGAGTGGAGGCCTTCCTTTCAAAGGAGAACATCTCCTGGAAGAAAGTCTTTAAAAAGCGGAAGTTCCTGAAGCTGGGGGAAGAACGTGAATTTGTCATCCTCTCCATCGACGGGGACAACAGGAAAGCCGAGGTGGGGATCAAGCAATTAGGAGAGGACCCGTGGAACGGCGCCGCCTCGCGTTATCCCGAGGGGAGCACCGTCTCCGGCAGGGTCGCCACTGTCACCAGTTTCGGGGTTTTCGTGGAGCTTCAGGAGGGCATCGAGGGCCTCGTCAATACGGCAGACCTTTCCTGGACGAAGAAAAATGTCAATCCCAGGGACCTCTACAAACCGGGACAAAAAGTGGACGTCCAGGTCCTTTCCATTGATGAGCAGGAAAGAAAAATGTCGCTCGGCATCCGCCAGCTTCTTGAAAATCCCTGGGACACGATGGAAGCTCGCCATCCCGTCGGAACCGTCATGAAGGGAAAAGTGAAGAAGGTGATGAACTTCGGCGTCTTCGTAGAGATCGACGGCGACACTGACGGCCTGGTCCACATTTCGGATCTGACATGGGATGACGATAAAAAGGACGTGCTGGACAGGTTCAAATCCGGCGATGAAGTGGAGTTCAAAATTCTGGAAATTAACCGCCGGGAGATGAAAATTTCCTGCGGCATCAAACAGCTCTCCAAATCGCCCTGGGAGCTGATAAGCGAGAAGTATCCGCCCCGAAGCAGGGTCTCCGGAGTGGTGACCCGGATTACTAATTTCGGGCTTTTTGTCAGGCTCGAAGACGGTGTCGAGGGGCTGGTACACATCTCGGAGGTGTCGCGTAAAAAGATCGAGAACCTCGCCGAGCATTTCAAGCCGGGCGACCCGGTTAACGCGGTGGTCTTAGGCGTAGAGGTGGACAAAAAAAGGCTGTCCCTCAGCATTAAGCATTACGACATGATCGTGGAGAAAGAGGAACTGAAAAAAATACTTAACGCGAACAACCCCGGCAAGGTGACCCTGGGGGACATTTTAAAAGACAAACTCTGATGACGGTGCATGACCATGGAGCGCAGAAAAATTACAATAGAAAGAAACGTGATCGAGAACGTCCTTATGGCGGCAAAGGACTTTGTAAAAAGAAACAGGAAGGTCGTTCTCTATTCGGCCCTGGGAATATGCCTCATAATGGTCCTCGTCCTTTCGGCCTACGTGTATTTCGAGAGAAAGGCCGCCGCGGAGATAGTGAAGTTCGAGCGGATTATGGACCGTTACAGGGCCCTGGAACGACAGGAGGATGGGGGGAATACCGGCGTCTTTATCGTCATCGAAGAGATGAAAAACCTGGTGAATTCCTCCTCCTGGGGTTTTGTGCACACCATGGGGGATTACGTTTTGGGGAGGATGTACTTCGGCAATAAAAGTTACAGCGATGCGAGGCGGCATTATTTGAAGTTCGCCGACGATAATCCCGGATCGGATTTCGCCGTCCTTGCCCTCCAGAAGGCCGCCGTGGCGGCCGAGAGCCAGGGTTTTTTCGAAGAGGCTCTTCAGACGTACAGGAAACTTGATGAAAGGTTCGGAGATACTCCCTACGCCGACCAAATTTCCTACGATCTGGCCCGCATGTACCAGAAGAAGGGCGACATTTACAAGGCGAAGGAATATTATCATAAAGTAATTTCCTCCCATCCCAGATCGGTCTTTTCGGCAAAATCAAGCCACAGGCTTTTCCTCCTGACCCATCAGGCGAAAAATGTAAAATAAACTTGACACGGAGTGCGGGCGATATTTATCTGCTTACACCCAACTACTTCAGGCAACTTCAAAAATTTGGGTTTTTCAGCCCGCCATTGGCGGGAGGAAAAATCCAGGTCCTGAGTTTGCCGGTAGTTACAATTTATGGGAACTTTATTATTTAATTTTAAGAGGTTCCCTTTAATGACCGGAGTGCTATCGTGGCTGTTCCCAAAAGAAGAAAATCAAAGTCGAAATCGAGAATGAGACGTTCCCATGACGCCCTCGGCGCGCCCAATCTCCGTCCCTGTCCGAAATGCGGGGTCTATGTGCCGTCCCACAGGGTCTGCCCCGAATGCAACCATTATAAGGGACAACTCATAATGGAAAAGACTGTCAAGATCGAGGAGAAAAAGAAGTAAGGTGCGCACCGAACACGTTTCGGCATGCACGCTCTTCGTTTCCCGCTTTGATGTGATGATGTACCGCAACATTGAAAGTGAAAAGGGGAATCCGGTCCGGTCCCCCTTTTTCTCATTATGGCTTGACAAGATGTCCCGATTTTTTATGATTGCGTAATTCACCAATCACCGTGAAGCTACATTTTTGCCGCCCGGGTGCCCCGGTGAAGAGGCCGTGATATAAGGCCGTCCGCGGCGGGCTATTTGCCGGCGCGGCGGGCTCCGGCTGTTACATTTCGCAGAGGAAGGAGGCAGAAGGGCAATGTCGGTGGATTTTGAAAAAGTGAAAAAAATCATCGTGGACAGGCTCGGCGTCGATGATTCCGAGGTGACGCTTGAGGCTTCTTTTGTGGACGATCTCGGGGCCGATTCGCTCGATACCCTTGAGCTTGTCATGGCCCTTGAAGAGGAGTTCGGCATCGAAATTCCGGACGAAGACGCGGAGAAGATCGCGACGGTCGGGGACGCTATACACTATATCCAGGAAAAGCTGAAAGGTGCCTGAACCTTCGAAGTAATTTCGTTCCAGCAGTATCCCGCCACGCCATGCCTGCGGCGAAATCGCCGCGGGTAAATCCAAAACCGGGTAGTGCTTCAAGCGATGGATGTTGACGAGAAAAAAGAAAAATCTGCGCGAAAAAAAAAGAGCAGATATCGCCAGCTTGACAGCCTTCAGAAAAGAATAAAGGTGCAGTTTCACAACAAAAGCCTCCTGAACAGGGCGCTTACCCATCGCTCCTTCGTGAACGAAGCGTCCTCTCCCATAAAAGACAATGAAAGGCTCGAATATTTAGGCGATTCCGTCCTTGCCCTCGTGGTAAACGAATATCTTTTCTATAGGTTTGAGGAGTACCACGAGGGGGACCTTGCGAAGATCAAGTCCGCCGTGGTGTCGGAAACGACCCTGGCCAAGGTTTCCGCAGAAATCAACCTGGGAAGTTACATCCTCCTGGGGAGAGGGGAGGAGCTCAGCGGCGGACGGGTCCGCGACTCGATTTTAGCCAATACCATGGAGGCGCTCATCGGCGCCATCTATCTCGATTCCGGCCTTAAAGAAGCGAAAAAGTTTGTCCTTGCACTTCTGAAAGCCGACATTGAGCGGATCGACAGGCTTTCGTACCTCCGGGACCCCAAGACGACCCTCCAGGAAATAGTGCAGAAGAAATATAAAGAGCGCCCTATCTACGAGGTGGCGGAGGAGAAGGGGCCCGATCACCAGAAAGAGTTCACCGTGCGCCTCATCATTAACGGAAATATCGCCGCCACGGGACGGGGCAACAGCAAGAGAAAAGCAGAGATGGACGCGGCGAGAAAAGTCCTAGAGCGCCATCATGAGGATAGGGACCTCCTCCAATGATGTTTGCCGCCGAAAAAAACATCCGCATCCGCGTCGCTTCCATCATTATTATGGATTCCAGGGTCCTCCTTGTGGCCCATCGGAAGGACGGGCATGTGTACTGGCTTCTTCCCGGCGGGGGAGTCGCATACGGGGAAACGGTTCCGGAGGCCCTGAAACGGGAGCTTCATGAGGAGCTGGGCGCCGACATAGGAGTGGGCGACGCCGCCTTCGTCTGCGACACCATCGACCCCGACAAAAAACGCCATATCCTCCATCTTTTCTTTTTCTGCGAGCTTAAAACAGAAAACCTGAGCCTCGGCAGGGAAAAGAGGCTCTACGCCTTCCGCTTCTTTTCCGCCGAAGAGCTGGAAGACCTCATCATTTTCCCCCGGATTAACGATGAGCTTGCCCGCCTCCTTAATGGGGAGGGCCTCCCGAGCATATACAGGGTAATACGGTGGGCCCCCTTATGAGGAGGGTGGACGTCACCGCTGGCGGGCGGACCTACGGCGTTGTTATCGGCTCCGGGGCCCTCGGATGCGATGAATTTCCCCCCCTTTCCGCCCGGGCCGACGGTACGGGCTTTATTGTCAGCCGCCGGGTGATGGAACTCCAGGGTATTAGAATTGCCGGGCTCGTGGAGCGCTCGGTTTCGCCGCACATCTTTCCCATGGATGATGGGGAGGACCAGAAGAGCTACCATCATGCGGAAGAGTATTTCAACCTGCTTTTGAAGTCGGGCTTCTCCCGAAAGTCGCTCCTCGTGGGGGTCGGCGGCGGCGTGGTGGGCGATTTCACCGGATACTGCGCCGCCGGATACATGCGGGGTATCGGCCTGGTCCATATACCCACGACCCTGCTCGCGATGGTGGATTCCAGCATCGGCGGGAAGACGGCGGTGAACATTGAGGCCGGGAAAAACATTGTCGGCGCCTTCCATCAACCAGCTCTGGTGATTGCCGATGTGGATTTTTTGAGGACCCTCCCCTGGGAGGAGATGAAAAACGGCATGGCTGAAACGGTGAAGCACGCCTTTATCGGCGAGGGAAGGCTCCTTGACCTGCTTCGTTCACACGACCCCACGACCGTCCGCGGCGCGGATGTAATGGAAGAACTCATTTATCTTTCGGCGGGGTTCAAAGCTTCCGTTGTGGGGAAAGACGAAAGGGAATCGGGGCTCCGCGCCATTTTAAATTTTGGGCACACTGTAGGGCATGCGATAGAATCGTTCCTTAATTTTCGGGGCATTTCCCATGGCGAAGCGGTGGCGCGGGGAATGAAGGCGGAGCTGGAAATTTCCCGCCGCCTGGGGCTCATCAAGGGCGACGAGGCCGCTCTCTGCAGAGAGATTGTATCCCGCTACGGCCTCGCGGAGGAGGAAATGCGGCTTGACGTTGAGGGAGTTTTGGAGCATATGAAGTTCGATAAAAAAAATTACGGCGGCAGCCTGCGTTTTGCCCTGTTACGAGGGATCGGCGACCCGGTCTTCGATCAGGAAGTAAAGCCCGGTCTACTCCGTGAGGTTTTGCAGATTTTGTAACGAGAGGGGCCCAGTTTCTATATGCCAGCATTTCTCAACTACAGCATTGAGGAAAGGGAGGGCGTGAAGGTGGTTAACCTCAACGGCAATGTGAGCGCCCTCAACAGGGACGAGCTCGGCGATGTGGTAAACAGGCTCGCGGCGAAGAGCAATGTCATCGTTAACCTGCGAGGCGTGGAACTGATCACCTCGGCGGGGATGCAGGCCTTCGTGGAGCTTTCCACGGAGGCCCGAAAGAATTCCAGGCGCGTTATCGTCATGGGGATGCCCGAGGGCGTGGTGAACCTCATCGACCGCCTCGACCTTTACGAGCATTTCATTTTCGTGGACAGCGTCGAAGAGGGGCTGATGAAGCTCCGGTACTTCACTTAATGCAGGGGGCCTTCCTCCTTCCCCGCGCCATCGTCCCCGCCCAGGCTCCCGAGCTTTGAAAGCGACGCTATGGCGCAGTTGAAAAGCGAAGCAGTGACCAGGAGGGACTGGAGCTTTTCGTCCTTTCCTCCCATCTCCTGGATCTGACGGGCGATGTAGATGCAGTTGTCCATGATTTCCCGCATGAGATTGTCGTTGAACGCGCCGCCCCCCTGGCCCTTCTCAAGCCGGTCAGCCGCCGTCCGTAGCGACGTTTTGATTATGGACCGGATAATCGACTGGAAGTAGGCGTCGAATTCTTCCATGTATTCGACTTCGGTGCCGTTTTTAAGCCGGATCATCGGTCATGCCGGTCGTCCTTGATTTTACCCTGAATTTCCTTGAACTTGTCCCGGAAGAGGTTCCCAAGGGTCGATTCACCGCCCGGTGACTGTTCCTTCAGGTAGGTGTTGTATTCCTTCGATTCCTGCTTTCGGGCGGCCTCCCGCTCGCTCAGCACAAGCTTCCTTTCTCCCCTGCTGAAGTCTTTCACCGCCACTTTGATTTCCGAACCGGTGGGATAGGCCGAGGGGATGTCTCCCCTGTTTTTGATGAGCTCGCCCTTAGGGGCGAAGCCTGCCATGCCTCCGGCAAGGCGCAGTGTGAGGCCGTTCGGTTTCGATTGCTCGATTACGGCGGTGTGGACCTCCTCGGCGAAGGAGTCGTCGGAGGACTGCCACGGGTCGGCCTCGTCGGTGATAAGTTCCAGGAGCATTTTTTTCTCGCCGGTCCTTATCTCGACGATTCTCACCGTCACTTCGTCGTTCACCGCAACGATGTCCTCGGGCCTGTTGACTTTTTTTACGAGGCTCATGCGTGACACGGGCAGAAAACCCTCCAGGCCTTCCTCGATCTCTATGAAGGCGCCGCTTTTTATGATGTTGACCACGCGGCCCCGGACTTCCCGGCCCTCGCCGTAGCCGCTTATGCGGGCCCAGGGCTCCGGCCGGGTCTGTCGGTGGCTCAGGACGATGCGGCCCTTTCCTTCGAATTCGAGGACTTTCCCGGAGATACGGTCCCCAGGGCGGAAGCGCGTAAGATCAGGAGAGCGCCCCCAGGACAACTCCGTCTTCGGGACGAGGGCCTCTACGCCGTCGAGGTCCACAATTACGCCGAAATTCCGCACCGACTTTATTGTCCCGGATATCTCGTCCCCCACCCCGGTCGATTCCGTGAGCTCCTGTTGCCGCTGTTCACGGAGCTGGTCCAGGAGTATCCGGCGGGAGAGGACGATGTTCCGTCCCTTTTCGCCGTACTGGGTGACCCTGAAAGAGAATTGTTTCCCTAAATAATCTTCCTGATTGCCCGAGTGTCCCCTGTCGATCTGGGAAGCGGGGCAGAAACAGTGCACGCCGGAAACCGATACCGTAAAGCCCCCTTTCACGGCCGCCACGACGGTCCCGGTGACGGGGATTTCGCCGCGGTACGCGGTATGAAGGAGCTCCGGCGTCACGGTGCCCCGGCCGATCGAAGTGGTGAGGCGTATTTCCCCGCCCCGGGTGGAGACGATGTACGCAACCACCTGGTCTCCTTTTTGCACTTCCACACGGCCTTCATCGTCTTTAAATTCCGCGAGGTCGATTACGGCTTCGCTTTTTCCGGAGATGTTGAGGAACACCGAATCTCCGTGTATGAAGACCACGGTGCCGGTGACACGGTCCCCCGCGGCAAAGTTGTCCCGGGAGACAAGGGATTCCTCAAAGAGTTTCTCAAAGTTTTCTTCTTCCCGGTCTTCTGGCTTTGTGACGTCCGGCATGGCTGTTTCCCCGGTTTTTATGATAAAATGGTATGCTTTCAGGCATCGGGCGGGACTGGGGTCCCTCGAGGCTTCGTGGGGACTATTCACGGCATACCGGGGAGTGTCAAATAAAATTTGCGCAGGAAATGTCCCGGGAAATACCCGTGGAGCGGCGGTTTCCTGAGGGAACTCAAAGGGGCCGCGAAAAAAGTATTGACATATACGGTCATATTTGGATACATATCGTCATGAGGTTTCGCCGCCCCGGCGATTACCGCCCGATCCAATACCGTAAAGCAGAGGTGCGTCATGAAAAAAATCCTTATTGCGACAGTAGCTTTTCTCGCCGTTGCGGCGGTTCTCAACGCCCAGGACTCGAAGAAGGAACGGCCCAAAACGGCGAAGGAATATATCGCGGACCTCGGGAGCAATGATGAAAATCTCATCATACGCGCGGCGGACTGGCTCGGCAACGAAAAAGAAGAAAACGCCCTTCCCGGACTGCAAAAACTTCTCAAGGAAGACAACAGGGCGAAGGTCCGCCTCCATTCTGCCATGGCTATGGGATATATCGGAGAGAAGTCTTCGGTTGAACCACTTAACGAGCGCCTTCTGCTCGAGCAGAACGCCGACGTGCGGTACACGATCATCCTTTCACTGACGAGGATAGGCATATCCGAGGAGAAACATGTGGAAGTGCTGAAGAAGGCCCGCGACGCCGAAACCGACCTCATCATCCGCGACTACATGGACAAGATGGTCGAGAAGTACAAGAAAAAATAATCGAAACGCATCATGCAGCATCATCAATCCGGAGGGGCCGCGCGGGGCGCGGCCCTTTGCCGCTTCGGGGACGCGGGAATTTCCGCCGCCGGATGCAGTGAAAGCGCGTCCCCGCGGATATAGTGTTGCCCCTGGAATGTGAAGGGGTATTATGCAAACGGAACATCACATGACGAAGCCCGAAGAAATCAAGTTCCTGGTTTTCGACATCGAGTCGGTCCCCGACGCCGAGCTCATACGGAAGGTGAAATACCCCGGGGCGGACCTGGATAATGTGACGGCGGTGCGTAAATTCCAGGAGGAGATACTGGAAACGAGCGGGGGTTCTACTTATTTTATTCCGGTTACCTTTCAATATCCGGTGTCTATCTGCATAGCTAAGGTAAAGGGGGATTTTACCCTCGCAGAGATCGTGTCCCTCGACGAACCCCGGTTTCGCCCGGCCGAGATGACGCGGCTCTTCTGGGAAGGGGTGGAGAACGTCTACAGGGACGCGTCCCTGGTGACCTTCAACGGCCGGGGGTTCGACCTTCCCCTCATGGAACTCATGGCTTTTCGCTATGGAATCCGGGCCCCCAGACATTTCAAGGACAAGTTTGCCTCACGTTTCCGTTATGGCCCCAAGCACTTCGATGTCCACGATTGGCTTTCAAACTACAATGCCGTCCGTGTTACCGGAGGTCTCAATCTCCTGGCGAAGGTATTAGGGAAGCCCGGGAAGATGGAAACCACGGGCGATGATGTCTACGACCTTTTCCTTGATGGGAAGCTTAAGGAGATCAACGACTACTGCACCCATGATGTTCTGGACACCTACTTCGCCTTTCTAAGGACGCGCATCCTTTTTGGGGAGCTCACCCTGGAACGGGAACAGCAGATACTGGCGAAATCGAGGGAATACATCGAATCCCAGGTGGAGCGCATACCGGCCCTCCGTCAATACCTTGAAAACTGGGGCGATTGGAAGCCCTGGCCTTGATGGAGCGTTTAAGGGCTTCTATTCAGAACACTCCCCGGGCAGCAGGCGCACGGCGCCCCGGTCCGCAGAGGAGGCGAGGAGCGCGTAGACCTTGAGCGCCTGTGAAACGGTGCGGTCCCTCCCTGCGGGCGTGAAGGCCCTGTCCCCCTTTGCGAGCTCCTTCTCCCTGCGTCGAGCCAGCTCCTCATCGTCCACAAGGACATTCATGGAGCGGCGGGGAATATCAATCTCGATGATGTCGCCGTCTTCAACGAGCGCGATGGCGCCACCTGCCGCGGCTTCCGGCGAAATATGGCCGATGGAGAGTCCCGCCGTTCCGCCGGAGAAGCGCCCGTCGGTGATGAGGGCGCATTCCTTCCCCAGATGCATCGACTTTATGTACGAGGTCGGGTAGAGCATCTCCTGCATGCCCGGTCCTCCACGGGGGCCTTCGTAGCGTATCACCACCACATCGCCGGATTGAATCTTCCCTCCGAGGATGGCGTCGCAGGCCGCTTCCTGGGAGAAAAACACCTTCGCCTTTCCCTTGAAAAGGAAAATGCCGGGGTCAACACCGGCGGTCTTCACGATGCTTCCCTTAAGGGCGATATTTCCAAAGAGGACCGCCAGCCCTCCATCGGTGTTGTAGCAATGGGCCATGTCGCGTATGCATCCCTTTTCGCGGTCGCGGTCGAGTTCACTGTAGTATTCCTCCTGGGAGGCCATGACGAGGTTGCGGCCCCGGTAGGCCGGTGAGCTGGAGTAGAGGTTCATCGCATCGGCCGTGCAGGTGGAGCGCATGATGTCGTAGCGGTCCAGGGCGTCGCCAAGGGTGGGGTAGTCCACCCTGCGCACGCTGCGGTCAACAAGGCCGCCCCGGTCGAGCTCGCCCATTATGGAAAGGACGCCCCCGGCGCGGTTTACGTCCTCCAGGTGGTAATGGGAGCTCGGGGCCACCTTGCAAAGATTTGGCACTTTGCGGGAGAGGGCGTCTATGTCCTTCATGGTGAAATCGACTTCCGCCGATTCCGCCACGGCCAGAAGGTGGAGCACCGTGTTGGTGGACCCTCCCATGGCGATGTCGAGGGACATGGCGTTCAGGAAGGCCTGACGGGTGGCCACCGAGCGGGGGAGGACAGAGTCGTCGCCCCGGAAGTAATACTGCTCCGCCAGGTCCACTATGCGGTGGGCCGATTTTTCATGAAGGCGGGCGCGATTGACATGGGTGGCAACGACGGTCCCGTTTCCCGGCAGGGCAAGCCCCAGGGCCTCCGAGAGGCAGTTCATGGAGTTGGCGGTGAACATGCCCGAGCAGGAACCGCAGGTGGGGCAGGCGATGCGCTCAAGGTCGGCGACTTCGGAATCGGGCACGGACGGGTCCGCCGACATCACCATGGCGTCGATGAGGTCGTACTTATTACCGCGCAGCTCACCGGCTTCCATGGGGCCTCCGGAGACAATGATGGCCGGAATGTTCAGCCGCATCATCGCCATGAGCATGCCGGGGGTGATTTTGTCGCAATTGGTGATGCAGATGAGGGCGTCCGCCTTGTGGGCGTTGCACATGTATTCAACGCTGTCGGCAATGAGCTCCCTGGAGGGGAGGGAGTAGAGCATACCGTCATGCCCCATGGCGATGCCGTCGTCGATGGCGATGGTGTTGAACTCCGCGGCGAAGCAACCCCGGGATTCGATGATGCCCTTTATCGTCTGCCCCGCCTCATGAAGATGGACATGGCCCGGTACAAACTGGGTGAAGGAATTGGCGACGGCGATGACGGGTTTGCCGATCTGCTCCTCCTTCATGCCATTTGCCCTCCAGAGGGCCCGTGCTCCGGCCATCCGGCGTCCCCCGGTGGTTGCCTGACTTCTCAGCGGATAGCTCATCATTAGCTCCTTTTGTTTTTTACCGGCATTGCGCCTTTTTTGGGTGCGGCGGGCCGATGATACAGGGTTTTCAAAAATGAGTCAAGGTTTTTCTTAAGAGCAGAATTCTTCTGCCGTTTTCATGGGTAATAAAATAAAGGGCTTGATCTTTGGGTTAAAGGCGCATAAAATTGGCGCGATGAAATGGGCAATAATTGCATTGTTGCTGCCGCTCCTGGCCGCGATAGGATGCGCCGGAGCGTCGGCCCCCGTGGTGCGCCCCGCCGTCCTGGCGGGGCAGTGGTATCCGGGTGATCCTTCTGTCCTCGGGGCAGCGGTGGACGACATGATGGCCCGGGCCGGCGAAGTCCCCCCGGTAAAAGACCCGCTCCTTTTCGTCCTTCCCCACGCGGGGTATCCCTATTCCGGCGCGGTGGCCGCGGCCGGATACTCCCTGATGAAGAAGACCGTGCCGGGCCTTATAGTCATCCTCGCGCCGCCCCACCGGGCCCCGGTGCGGGGATGCGCCCTCTCGTCCGCGGATTTTTTTGAAACGCCCCTGGGAAGGGTGAAGCTTGAAAAAAACGCGGCGATGGCCCTGGCAAAAAAAACCGGATACGCCCTGGACGATGAGGCCCACCGGCTTGAACATGCCGTGGAAATCCACCTTCCGTTTTTACAGAGGGTGTTCGGCGCCCGCATCGAGAAGGACATCCCGATACTGCCGATTCTCGTGGGCGATATTGGGCCGGGTTGCGGAAACCTGGCGCGGGAACTTGCCCTTGCGGTGAAGGACCGGCGGCCTCTTTTCATCGTAAGCTCCGATTTCACGCATTACGGGCCCCGCTTCGGCTACCGGCCTTTCAGCGCCCGGGGAAAAGATGAGTATCTGAAAAAACAGAAGGACCTGGACATGGGCGCCATAATGCCCATCCTTCGCAATGATGCCGTTGCTTTCGAGGAGTACGTCCGGCGCACGGAGATTACCGTATGCGGCCGAAACCCGATACTTTTAGCACTTAACCTTCCCCTCTCGGTGGAAGAGGCTAAGCTCCTGCGCTACGACACCTCCTGCGGGGTAAGCGGTGACTGCGAAAATTCCGTGAGCTATGCCGCCCTCGCCCTTGGAGGGGCCCTGGATTTGAGCAGGGAGCGCGGCGGGGATTTGCGTCAGGAGGACCGGGAGTTTCTCCTGGCCCTGGCGAGGCGGAACATAAGTTCGCATCTAACGAAAGGCGTGCCCTGGAGTGTCCGGGAGGCGGATGTTCCACCAGCATGCCGGGCACGGCGGGGCGTCTTTGTGACGCTAAAAAAGCGGGGTGGGCTGAGGGGATGCATCGGCACGGTCCTCGCCGAAAGGCCGCTCTTTGAGCTGGTGATGGAGAATTCGTACAACGCAGCTTTTCGGGACCCCCGTTTTACGGGCCTTTCCCGCGACGAGTTCGATGATATCGTAATTGAGATATCGGTCCTCTCGGAGCCGCTGCCGGTGAACGGCGTCAACGAAATCGAAGTGGGGCGTGACGGCCTCTTCATTACCATGGGAGGGCGCAGCGGTCTTTTGCTCCCCCAGGTCCCGGTGGAGCAGGGATGGACCAGGGAGGAATTTCTCGTTTTTTGATGCCGCAAGGCGGGATTTCCCGACGATGCCTGGCGCGGCGGAGCGCGCCTCTACCGCTTCCAGGCCCAGGTTTTCGCCGAGGGACGGGTGTGAAAACCTGAGGGCAGTCACAAAAACCGGGTTTACCCGCCCATGATATGGCAACCTCTAATATTTAGGCTTTCCCGCCCGCCGAAGGCGGGCGGGAAAGCCCAAGCGCTGAGTATTCCAGTAGTTAGAATTCGTGGGAACCTCAAAAAATTTAATTTTTAGAGATTCCCATATTTTAATTGGTTTATAATTTTTCGATTTGTGAAAGAAGATATTAAAAATACAATGGGGCTTTCCCGCCGGGAGTTCCTCCTTTCTGGCGGGGCGGCGCTTTGCGCCTTCGCGGCCGGGGCCATACTGCCTTCATGCGGGTTTTTGGAAGGGCTTTTTTCCTCCCAGGGGGATGAGTTTCGCATAACGGCACGCCACTGGGAACGCGTCGAGGGGACCACTGTACAGTGCCGCCTCTGCCCCAATGAGTGTATCATAGAAGATGGGAAGCGGGGAAAATGCCGGGTCCGGGAAAACAGGGGCGGGACCATGGCGAGCCTGGTCTATTCCCGCATTGCCGCGGCGCATGTTGACCCCATTGAGAAAAAACCGTTTAACCATTTTCTTCCCGGCTCTCTGGCCTTTTCCATCGCCTCTGCGGGCTGCTGCCTCTCCTGCCGTTTCTGCCAGAACTGGCAGCTTTCCCAGTCCCGTCCCGAGGACCTGGATGCGCGGCGCATCACTCCGGCAGATCTTCCAGAGAGGGCCCGGGGGGCCGGGGCCCCCGTCATCGCCTATACGTACAACGAACCGGTGGTGCAGTTCGAGTACGTTGTCGACTCCGCTCGAGAGGCCCGTTCCAGGGGCCTGATGACCGCGCTGGTTTCCAGCGGCTACATCAATCCCGGCCCCATGAGGGAGTTGGCGGCCCACATGGACGCCGTGAAAATAGACCTGAAGGCCTTCACTGAACGCTTTTACCGTGAGATCTGCGGCGGCGCTCTGGGGGCGGTGAAGAGGACACTTGAAACCGTGAAATCGGCGGGGCCCTGGCTTGAAATTGTCGTCCTCATCATCCCGACCCTGAACGACTCTCCGGGGGAGATTCGGGAGATGGCCCGCTGGATCAAAGACTCCCTGGGCCGCGATGTGCCGCTCCATTTCACCAGGTATCATCCGATGTATCTTCTTACAAACATACAGCCGACGCCTGTGGCCACTCTGGAGCGGTGCCGGGGAATTGCCCTCGCCGAGGGGCTTCGATATGTCTATGTGGGGAATGTGCCCGGGCACCGCTGGGAAAACACCTTCTGCCATTCCTGTGGACGGGCGGTTATAAGGCGGGCGGGGCTCTTTTCCACGGAACTTCTCCTTCGCCGGGGGGCCTGCCCCCATTGCGGTACTGCGATACCCGGGGTGTGGGCGTGATTGCGATGGGTCCATCCGGAACTTTTCTGAGGAACTATTTTCTCGCAGTGGCCGTCTTTATAGGTTTTGCATCCGCCATCGGCCAGGTGCTTCTCATAAGGGAGCTTTTAACGGTCTTTCGGGGGAACGAGTTCATCATCGGCATGATATTCACCGGGTGGTTTCTGGGCATATTCGCCGGTGCACGCATCAACCCCCAGGCGGACGACCGCATCCTGGAACGGAGGATCATGTTGTCGTACCTCCTTTTTCCCGTAGTGCTCCTTGCTCTGGTTTATCTCGCCCACATGATACCGGTATTCGTGTCCAGGACGACGGGTTCATTTTTTTCGCTGACCACGGAGTTCTTTCTATCTTTCGCCTTCACCGTCCCGGTTAGCTTTTTTGTGGGATTTTTTTTCCCACCCATAATCACCCTCCTTTCCAGGAGTTACAGGGAAAAATCGGGAGGGGTGGTATACCTCGTGGAGTCCCTGGGGGCATTCGCGGGGGGGATGCTCTTCTCATTTCTTTTGATCGACATACTCAACCCCGCGGGGATCGGCGCGATTCTTATATTGCTTTCCCTGGGGCTTTTTATCGCCCGCTACGGGAAAAAAAGGCTAATCCCTCTCCTGGCGCTTCCGGTCCTCCTCCTGTGGCATTCCGAAGGCCTGGAGCGGGAGCTCTTCAAGTTCGTCTGGAACAGGACCCAGTCCAGCACCCTGATACGATACGACAGGACGAGGCACCAGACCATACTTCTGGGATTCAATGAACAGCAGATAAGTGTGTACGGCGACGGGATCCTTTACTATACCATTCCCGACCGATACGAGACCAGGCAGATATTTCATCTGATCCAGTCCCTGCGCAATGGCACCACGAAGGACGACATCCTGATATTCGGCGCAGGCCCGGGTTCGCTTCCCTACAACCTTCTCCGCACCGACATATCCAGCCTCGCATATTTTGAAATAGATCCTAAGCTGTATCGGACCATCGAACCCTACCGCATACGTTTTTACCGAACGGGCCCGGAGGACAACCGCCTCAGCGTGATTTCCCAGGACCTCCGATACTATTTGCAAAACACTGAAAACCGCTACGACATGATAGTATGTTTTCCACCTGTGCCGCATAACGCAAACTTGAACCGGTTTTACACCAGCGAATTCTACGCCATGTGCCGCGACAGGCTCAAGGAGGGCGGAATTTTTCTCACCTCCCTGGGGGGATTTTCAAGCTCCATGGAGGGCGAGCAGAAGGAATTCATCTCTTCGATCTATCGGAGCTTTACCGCGAACTTCCCATTGCACATGAGGACATCGGGCGACCCTATATATCTAATTGGCGCCAGGAGTCCCGGGGCGCTTCCGGTAAGCCCGGAGAAGCTCATCGCCGGTTACGGGAAGCGCCTCCTGGAGATGAGGAAGCTTCCCCTGGAAAATGCCGTGATGGAAAATTTTTCTCCTCGGGAGTTGAAATCCTTCTTTGAGCCCACCCATATCAAGTATTTCGATGAGACTGTGGGGAAGGGGGCCCCCGGGGCCGTGGAGAACAGGGACAGAATGCCGTACGCCTACTGGAATTACATTTTGTACTCGGCGGCCCGTGACCGCTCCCTCCTGTACAGCGTCCTCAAGGAATACCGATACTTCCTGGCCCTCCTGGTGGTTGTGACGGCCCTGGTACTGTTTCGCGTGAAGAGGAAACATGGCGCCGAGCAGTTCGCCGGCAGTCTGGTTATCTACGCCGTGGGAATGGTCAGCATGTCGGCGGTGCTTCTTATGATTATGCTGTACCAGAACTTCTACGGGGTCGTGTATTACCGCATATCGCTCATCAATGCCCTTTTCATGCTGGGGCTTACGGCGGGAAGCTGGCTTGCCAACAGGTATTCCCTGAGGAGCCTCACTGGGGTAATGGGGGCGCTTCTGGGGGTTCTGCTCCTCCTCTGCGCCTACACCTTCCTTCGCCATGAAGGGTTGTTCTGGGCGATCCTTTTCCTCTTCTCCCTTTTAAGCGGCACCGCCTTTCCTTCGCTTTTTATGACGCTTTCCAAAGACAACTACCATGTGACCGCGTCTAACCTGGATTCAATGGAATTTTTCGGGTCGATAATCGGGAGCGTGGCCACCACGGCATTTCTTCCTGTGATGGGATTGCAGGTTGTGCTCGGGGCTAATATGGCGATTGTCGGGGCCGCCATGTTTGTCGCGTATTATTTAAGGGTAATCACAAAAACCGGATTTTCCCGCCCGCCTTCGGCGGGCGGGAAATCCTGATTATTAGAGGTTGCCGGATTTTTTAAATTTTAGTACTTCCCTTTAATTCGAGAAGCCCGGGAAGATAAGTCTCGAGGAACAGAATGTCCTCCATGCCCATGACTTCCCTGTACTCGCCGGAGTGGAGCTCGATGAGTTTTTCCCCGCAGGGGCAGGTGAAGTCGAGGTCCAGGGCATCGTCCCGGCAGAAGTATTTGCGCCTGTCGTCGTAGTTGGGGAATATTCTATCAAGTTTTCCCGCGGCGAGATCGTCCTTTCTTTTTTGGACGAGCTCCCTGGAGAGGATGGTGCATTCCATTCTTCCCCTGTGGCAGTTCAGCAGGCGGGAATACTCCGTTTCGCCGCGTTCTGATAAGAACGCCCTGATGTCAGCTTCACAGAGTTTTTCATCGCATTCGTCTTTCGAGTACTGTCGTACGAGCACTGGCGCGCCATAGGGCGTTTCAGAGTACTTGCCGTATACGAAAATTTTCTGTTTCAATGTCCCGAAGCAGATGTAGATGGCGTCTTCGGTCGCCTCGGAGATCGCGGCATTGACGATGTTGAGCTCCCTGCCGCATTTGTGGCATAGAACTGTTTCTTCCTGGACTTGAATCTCTGGGCTGCACTGTATCATTCAGATTAGTTCCTCCGGGGACGCAGTATAAAGCGAAGTTTTATAGAACCGCAGTTTATGTTATACTCATAAATAATTTCCGCAACACTTTTTTTACCATTATGTAAAAAAAGGAGGTTCTTTTTTACATAACAAGGACGCTCTAAATAGCATTTTGGGCAATCTCTAAAAATTATGTTTTCCCGCCCGCCTTCGTCGGGCGGAAATCGTAGTTTTTGTGACTGCCCTGGATTAGTTGGGGGGACTCATGAAGATAGTTGTCGTCGCCGACAGCCATGGCAATATACCGATCCTCAATTCAATCTTAGCGGCGGAAACGCCCTTCGAGTATCTGGTCCACTGCGGCGATGGCGTCAAAGACTTGAATCACATTGCCATAATGCCCCTCGTAGGGACCATTGGGGTATCGGGCAATATGGACCTGGGGAAGGGCATTGCCCGCCGGCGCCTCGTTGCGGAGGATATCCGCGGCCGCAGGTTTTTGGTTGTACACGGAGACGTCCAGGGCGCCCATCAAAGTTTTACCGGATTGCGTGAGGAGGCGCGGGTTCAGCGCTGTTCCGTGGTCCTCTTCGGACACACCCACCGTAAGTACCTGGAGTTGGGCGATCCGGTCCTGTTCAACCCGGGGCCGGCGTTACAGGGGATGTACGGGCTGGTTATGGTGAACGAGGAAATTACGTTTCTTCACCGGAACCTCCGGTGAAGGGATCATTTGCCGACGACGAGGAGGCGCTCGGCATTTTCCAGGAAGTCCTTGTATCCCACGCCATAGAGGACCCTGAATAGGGGCCTTCCCGCTCCTTCCCCCGTATAAAGGGCCGATACGGACTTTGCCGATGTCACTGTGACATTGCTCTTTCTGTCTACGGCCTTTTTCGGTTCGCCGCCGCTGAAGTAAAATTCAATCTGCTTTTTTTGTTGGTACGTTTTGTTCTGCCAGTTGAAGGAAAGGAGCCCGTATTCCATTACCGCCGGGACGTTTCCGTCCCAGGTGAGTTTCATTGTCTTCCTGTATGTGCCCCCGTCCTCGATGATTGTGGAAATATTGCCTCCGCTATACTGGTAGCGCGTGGTGATGAGGGCGGTGTTGTATTTCGAGATGCTGTAGGAGCTTTTAAACGAGGTCTCTATCCGGGTCACCTGCCCTGATTTCGCGTAGGAAAAGGAATTGTATTCAACTTCCCTCGTCGTCGAGTCCGGCGACATGAGGGCGCTCCGGGAAATGAAGGTTATGCGTTCGTTGGCGGAATACTTGACCTTCATCTCCATGACGGCTTTTCCTTCCGGTAGGCGGGTTTTCCGTATGGCGATGTTGCGCTGACGGGCGTCGTGGTCGAAGGAGATCCGGTACTCCGCGCCATCGTCGCCGCGGAAATACATTCCCTTCAGTGCGCCGTCGGGTCCGTAGTCGCGGGTGATTTTTCTGCCGCAGGACGCGAAAGACCCTATGGTCAAGAGTACCAGGAGGGCGCACAATCCATTGAGGGTGCTTTTCCTGTAGGCCGGCATTGTTTTCATTGGCTGATATAGGCGGCGCATTCACGCGTTTTTCGGGAATCGCCGAGGATGCTTTCTACCGGCTTTTCCCGCTCGGCCGGAGTATGTCTCGTTAGGCCACTTAGTACTACTATCGGGGAAAAAAGTAAATACATTAATTGAAAAAACACGAAAAGGTTTCACCCCTCTCCGTTTTCGGTGGGAATATCCGCCGCTTTTTGCTGGCGGAATGACTTAAGGCAAACTTAATAAAACCAGAGTACGGTCAGGTAATGGGGAGGCGTTTGGGCTCTTGAAACTCTACCATCGGTTCCCCGTCCTCCTTGTACTTTTTTAAGAGGAAGTGAGTCACTGTGGATTGGACGTTTTTAATGGTGGCCAGTTTCTCAGACACGAAGAAGGACACTTCCCGGAGGTTGGGGCCTTCTACCTGCACCAGGAGGTCGTAGCTCCCGGAAAGGAGGTACACCGACGAGACTTCGGGAAAGCGGTAGATGCTCTCCGCAATAGAATCGAATCCTACGCCCCGCTCCGGCGTCACTTTCACCTCAATGAGGGCCCGTACCTCGTCGTTTTTGATCCGCTCCCAGTTAATCAGGGTCTTGTATTTGAGGATGATGCGGTCCTTTTCCAGGCGGGAGATATATTTTTTCACCCTGTCGACGGAGATGTTGAGCTGTCGGGCGATATCCTCCGTGGAGATTTTTGAATCGGCGGACAGAATTTCCAGGAGGTCCGCCCCGGTCTGATCGATTTTATACGGTTTCATCGCTTCGCTCCATGTTCATTGTACGCCGGTAATCGATATTCCGCGCGTGGCCCCAGGTCAACTGTAATTTTTCTCCCATTCCACCGGGATTGGCCGGGACCCGGCTTGCCGATTCACGGGTTTTGTAGAAAATTTGATTTGACCGCCCTTCATTTTCATGCTGATAATACCGGGAGCAGTGACGACGATGAAGCGATTGCCCGTTCTCATTATCGTGCCCCACGGAGGCTCCCAGGTGCCGGAGGAGCTGTCGGGATATGAGGCCCTCGGCGGGTTCGACCTCCTCTACGAATCGGACGCATGCGCCAACGCGATTTTTTCCTTCCGGGACGAAGTCCTGGCCCTTGTGGATACCTATGTTTCCCGGCTGTTTGTCGATATGGACAGGTCCTACCGTGAGCCGTCTCCGGCCCCGGGGGACTGGGTGATGAAGAGCTCTACGTCCCAGGGAAAGCCGGTTTTTGGGGAGAAAACCTGTCCCGACGAGATTGCCGTCGCCGCGATGGTGAAGAGGTATTACATGCCCTTCCATGATACAGTCAGAAAAATCATCGCCACGGGGGAGGTCCAACTCATCCTCGACTGTCATACCATGATGGCCGTGGGCCCTGTTGGTGCCCCCGATGAGGGGCGGCCCCGGCCCCTGATATCGGTCCAGAGCTCCGTCGTGACGAAGAAGGGGGAAGAGGAAACGGCGCCCGGAGCCCTGGCCCTGGACCTTCTGGAATCACTGGGGCGGGAGTTCCAGGACGAGGACACCACGGTTGCCAGGCGCTTTGCCCACAATGAACCGGTGTTCCGCGGCCACTGCCTTGCAGCCTATGGCCTGTCCGATGTTCCCATGCTTCGGATTTCCCTATCGCGCGCCCTCTTTTTCAACGACAGGTATTTCAGCTACGAATACCTGAAAGTGGACCCCCTGAGAATAGAGGGAATCCGCGGCCGAATCTGGAAAGCCATCTCGCGGTTCTATTGGAGGAACTTTTAGGCCCATCCTCGCCTTCAAAATCCAATTGTTTCTCTTTTTGCTTGAAAAAAAGCGCCTCCCGTGCCATGATAACGGCATAGATGGCTTCGCCCATCGTTACTTGATAAAAGGCGGCTCTGAAGGCCGGAGGGACGGGTGTGAAAACTTCAATCCGGGGGTTTAAATGAAATTGCACAGATCGGTCACGGTCCTGGCGGCGCTTCTTATCGTGCCCGTGGTGTACTCCTGCCGAACGGGACAGGCGGTGGAGGGAGGGGCCCTGAGTACCGCCTCGGCTTCCGCGGCTGCAAAATACCTCCTGCAGTTGGAAAGCAGCGTAACCTCCCAGTATCTTTCACCGCGCTGGATGCAGCGCAGAGTTTCCTGGATTAACGATGTTATCAGGGCAGGGGAAATCCCCCTGGATCTTGCCGGACTGATGGTGGAATTCGAATCGGAAATTGTACCGTCGGCCCACGAGGCGCGCTGGTCCGTGCGGCGTCCCTCCTGGGTCAACGAGGCCCGGGGCGTTTCTACGGTGTCGCAATTCGCCCGGCTCTTGTTGGAACTGGAAACATCTATTCTCTTCGGCGCCCAGTTCAGTTCATGGCGCGGGGCCCGGGCGCAGTGGGCCGCCGGTGTGAGGTCCCTCATCACCGAAGAGCCCGCGGCGGCGCCACGTGTTGAGGGCGGTTTCGGCGATCTCCTGGTGGCTCTGGAGACGAGCGTTCTGTATGGTTTCCAGACCCCCGGATGGCCGGGGAGGAGGACGTCGTGGATCCGGGACGTCCAAGGCGCGGGAAACGACGTCCCGAGGCTCAGAATCCTGCTTCTCGAGTTCGAACAGGAAATCCTCGCAAGCGCCCAATCCCAGCATTGGCTCGCCGCGAGGAGGCCGCAGTGGCTTCAGCGGGTCAATGGAGCGAACACCCTCGGCGAGCTTGCGACCCTGTTGTTAGAAGTGGAACAATCGATAAACTACAATGCACAGATTCCGCAGTGGAGGAACCAGCGGCCGCATTGGATCAATCGGGTATCGGCATTGCGGTCACCAGGGGGAGGTGAGCAGCAGGACCCCGCGGGGTTCTACTGAACAATGGCCCAGGGCGCTTTTATTTCTCGAACTGAAGCGGGGTTTCCCATAGATATATTGTGTGATTTCCCACTTCCACCACCTGCTTGGGGCGCACGCCTGCCATGTCGAAGTCGTGGGAGACGATGCGGCAGCCGGGCCGGAGTTTTTTAAGCTGGGGTATAAGCTTCACATTGAGCTGGGGGAGCAGATAGAGCGTGATTACATTGGCCGGGGTCAGGTCAAGGGTGAATATGTCCTTCTGTAGGATGGTCACCAGATGCCCCATATTGTTCCGCTCAACGTTTTCCAGGGAGTCCTTGATTCTCTGGGGGTCAATGTCGAACCCGTAGGCGCGGACGCCGAACTTCTTCGCGGCTGTGACGACGATACGGCCGTCTCCGCATCCGAGGTCGTACACTACGTCTCCGGCCTTGACACGGGCCATTTCGAGCATCTTTTCCACCACCTCCTGGGGCGTCGGAACCCACACCACATCGGGGGGGCGGCTCTCCTCGTTACGGCAGTAGCCGAGTCCGGAAATAAGAATGAGTATGAAAGAAAGGATTGCAAATCTCTTCATTGGTATTCTCTCCGTTTTTCTTTTCATATAAGTAAGACAACATCAGCTTATCAGGTCCTCCCGCCGCCTGCGGCGGGAGGAAAAACCCGAGCCCTGAGTAAGCCGGAAGTTCCCATAAAGATTGCGGGGGAATGCCGCAAGCGCAAACACCATAAGGCCAGGGCGCAAAAAGTCAATAAAAATCCTTGCGTCATGCATTGGAACGGTAGTACCTGTCCCTTGCCCTGTGGTCGAGGTCGGGGCGGAGTTTCTCCGCCTCATGGAGATAAAGGTGTACCATCTCCTCCTGGCGCTTTTCCGTGTTCACGTGAAGAAGCACCCTGATACAGCGGTTCAGCGATTTTTGGACCGGTATCTCCCTTGTGCAGAACAGGGGCGTATATATCCAGCCGAGCTTTCTTGCTCCCACGGCGGGGAATTCGGCGTCAATATCGTCCGTGACGGAGAATATCGCCGACGCCACTTCCTCGAGGGGTATTTTGTTTTTTTCCAAGAGCGCATCGAGAAGCTCTATCGTCCGCGAGATGATCTGTTCACGGGTGTTTGAGTCCACCGAAGTGGCCCCGCGTATTCCACGTACCGCCATTTTTTACTCCTTCTCCAGTGTGATAGCCGCCCCTGCTGACTGCATCAGTTCCAGGAAGTTTGGAAAGGTTACCGCCGCCGATTCCGCCGTCGAAACGGCTGTTGACCCGGAGGCCCCCAGCCCGGCCACTGCAAGTGCCATGACGATCCGGTGGTCGCCGTGGCCGTCAACTTCTGTCCCGCGGAGGGGGGCGCCCCGTATCACCAGGCCGTCGGGAAGTTCCTCTGCTTTTCCTCCCATTTTTGAAAGTTCACGGGCCATGACATGAATTCTGTCGGTTTCCTTGAGCCTCGCCTGGGGAACGTTGACAAGCCTGGTTTCCCCCCTGGCGAAACAGGCAGCCACGGCGAGGGCCGGGAGGGCATCGGGAATGGCGTTGAGGTCGAAATGGCCGCCCCGGAGTTGTCCACCTTTTATAGTTATCGAACGTTTGTCTATTTTCAAGACGGCCCCCATTTTTTCCAGGATGATAGCCGCTTCCCTGTCTCCCTGGCTGTCCGTGAAATCGAGGCCCGAGAGCTCCAGTTCGCATCCCGTCACCGCGGCGGCGGTGAGAAAGAAGGCAGCAGAGGAAAAATCGGCCGGGATGTATTCGTCGAAGGGGCGGTATGCCTGTCCGCCGGGTATCCTGAATTCGCTGTAATCGTCCGCTCCCTCGTACCGGATTCCCAGGCGCTCAAGCCACCGGAGGGTCATGGAAACATAGGGGGCCTCGTAGAGGAGGGGGACTTTTATCAGCGAATTTCCCGACGCAAGGGGGGCCGCGATCAGGAGGGAGGTGAGGTATTGGGAGGTCACCGCTTCCAGCACCGTTTCGCCCCCCCGCAGGGGGCCTTCTATCACGAGGGGGGGCCGGCCGTTGTTACGCGTGGAGCGCCCTTTCCCACCCAGGTCGTTCAGTGATTTCAGAAGGCCCAGCGCTGGCCTGCTTCGAATTTGGCGGTCTCCGGTGAAAACCGTAATCCCATCCAGGAGGGAGGCTATGCCCAGACCGATGTAGAGGGTGGTGCCGGAATTGCCCACGTCCACCACGTCGTCTGGGAAGGCGAGCACGCCGCCGGTGCCGTGGATGCGCCAGCGGTCATCCTCCCGCTTTATCCGGGCGCCGAATTTTTCCACCATGGAAAGGCAGGAAAGAGTGTCCGACGATACAAGGGGGGCCCGTATCACGCTTTCCCCCCGGGCCAGGAGGCCTAAGACGAGGGCGCGAATGGTGTGGGATTTTGAAGGCGGAATGGGGACGGCGCCGCCCAGGCGCGATGGATTGACTATAAATTTCATTGGAATGCCCGATCAGTGCACTGGATGAAGAGAAGAACTCTGTCAGAAGACCAAAAGAAGCAGTATTTGTAAATAAAAAAACAGGCCTGTCCCTTCGAGGGGGTTGTGTAAAAATGTTTAAGTATTGACAAAAAATACCCCGGGTGTAGGATGGCTGTATTGAATACTTACTTGGTAACCTTCTGGCTTTCCCCTCATTTTTCCGGGTGAATAAAATAGGATGTTATTGAAGTATTCGGTGGGGCCTCGGCCCGTATTACAACATCAGGAGTTTGCAGCATGACACAGGGTACAGTAAAGTGGTTCAGCGATCAAAAGGGTTTCGGTTTCATTACCGCCGAAGACGGGCGCGAGATTTTCGTCCATCATTCAAGCATTCAGGCCGAAGGCTTCAAAACCCTTGCTGAAGGCGCCAGGGTCCAGTTCGAAATTGAAAAGAGCGAAAAGGGCCTCAGGGCAGCCAGGGTTTCTGTTATATAACCAGACCTGCCTTGCAACCCAAGAGCCCGGCCGTGCGGCCGGGCTTTTTTATACATCGGCCTTTGGTTCAGTTTTTGGGAATATTGGCGGAATGGCCGCCCGGCGGCCTCATCTTTCCGGGAAAAATCATTCGAAAAAGGAGAAAAAGTGAAACCGAACAAATACCGCAGCGAGAAGCGGCGCAAGGAAATCGAAAAGAAAAAGAAAAAAGAGGAAAAGCTGAAAAAGAAGTCCGAACGTCACCTTGACGGGGCCGAAGAAGACCCCACGGCCGAGGTCTCTCCGGAAGAAACGGACGACGCCACGACCGCCGAAGAAGAAACAGCCCAGGCGATCGAGGAGTAATTACGCCGCTACATACGGATTTTCATGATTTTTTCCATTTTCTGAAGTCGTCGTCGGGGGCGCCTGTCCCGCGCAAAGGAGGAGTTCGCCGGGGTGATAAACTGCCATCCCTACAACGAATGGGTGGACGACGCCATCGACCGAATTGCCGGCATCAACCGCTGGATGGATGAAAAAAGTTCTTGAGCAATTTCGCCCGTTCTGTAACCTGATGCGGTCAAGCTATCTTCCGGAGTGAATCATGAAAAAACCGATATCGATCAAGTCCCCGGCGACAATCGTCATCGCCCTCTGCCTTGCCTATTTTCTGGCGACGTTTTCCTGTTCAAAAGTCCAACATTTCGAACTTTCGCGCTTCGTCGGCCCGGATACCTGCGGCGGGTGTCACGGCGAAATTTACGAGCAGTGGAAGAATTCCATGCACAATCTCGCCCATGTGGACGGACTCTACCGAGCCGCGGCCTTCCATTATCTCCAGGGCCTCACAAACGCCGACGAGCTTGCCGAGGCGGAATCGTGCGTGAAATGCCATACTCCTGTAGGTTTTTTCTCAGGCTTTCCCCGGAAGGTGTCCCAGGAAAGGGACAACCCGGAGAAGATTCCGGAGATCGGCAAACGGGGAATCCAGTGCGACTTTTGCCACTCCGTCACGGGGGCCTACGCCATTTATAATTGCCAGTTTAAGTTAGATCCGGGCCACGGAGAGGCCAATCCCGGCACTAAGCGGGGCCCTTTCAAAGATTCGGAATCGGATTTCCATAAAAGCGAATTCTCGGAATTTCACACCTCCTCCGAAATGTGCGGGGTCTGCCACGATGTGCGGCACACGGTCTTCGGAACGAAGCTCGAAAACACCTATGGGGAGTGGAGCAAGGGCCCCTATAATTCCACCGACCCGGCAAAGCGGGTGACCTGTCAGGGATGCCACATGTATCATCGTCCCGGCGTCCCAGCCACGGGATCCACACCCAGACCCAAGAACCCCGGCGCTGCCGCGGATGGCGGGCCCCGTCGGGAGCATATTTATACCCACTACTTTGTGGGGGGAAACAGGACCTTGCCCTCCATGCACGGCGACACGGTCAAAAGCAAGATGGCGGAGGAGCGCCTGAAGCACGCCGCAGAGCTTGTCATCGACGGGTCGAAGCTCCGGGAGGGGAAAATCGTCGTAACGGTGAAAAACACCGGGGCCGGGCACTATCTTCCCACGGGCCTTACGGACGTGCGGCAGATGTGGTTAGAGGTGGTGGTGAAGGACCCCTCCGGGAAAACCCTCCTCTCCTCCGGCGTGGCGGACCGCCAGGGGTATCTCCCCGCGGGCTCCATCGTGTTTAACACCGTCTTCGGAGATGGGAAGGGCAATAGAGTGGACAACATCGCCAAGGCCCGCGAGGTCCTTCGGGACCGACGGGTGCCTCCCCTGGGTTCCCTGGAAGAGATATATACTCTTCCTGGCAGGGCGTCGGCTTCGGTGACGGTGAAAGCGCGGCTCCTGTACATGAGCGCATCCCAGGAGCTGGTGGACAAACTTCTCGGGACCGGGAAGCTCCGCCTTCCCGTGACGGTCATGGCGGAGGCGGGGAAGAAAATTACCCTCTGAGGGGCCATGCAGAAACGGCACGAGCTTGAAAAACGGGAAAGCAGATACTGCGCCTTCTGCGACCACACGGGGATCATCAGGAACCCCTATTACGAGCAGGCCAGCGGCGACGCCATGTCGCCGTGTCCCAGGTGCGTGCTCAACCGCTGCTCCTGCGGAGGCGAAGATCCCTACTATATATTCGATGGCGGCATCAAGGAGTGCCCTTGCCGGGAGACGAGGATGAAGATCGACCAGGCAAAGGAGATTTACGCCCGTTCCGGCATCGACAAAAAATACAGATGGCGTTTCATCAATGAATACGAATCGCGCAACAAGTTGGGCGAGGCGGCGAAATCGGCGGCGTACGACATCATCCGCCGCTTTCCCGACGTAGACAAGGGCCTCTACCTGTGGGGAAATCCCGGCACGGGGAAGACCCTCCTGTCCACGATCATTCTTACGGAACTGATAACTCGACATGCCGTGGAGGGGCGCTACATCAAGATATCCCGGGGATTTTTCCAGAGGATCCGTTCCACTTTCAATGTGGAGTCGGTCACCTACGGTATGGGAAACGCAATCGAGAAGGAGTTCGCCGAGGCGGACATCCTGGTGGTGGACGATTTCGGCACCCAGAGGGATTCTCCATGGGAGCAGGAGACCCTCTACAATCTGGTGGACGCCCGGTACGAAGCGGAGAAGTTCACCATTTTCACATCCAATATCAATCCCCTGAAGGCCCTCACGGAGATTGCCGGAGGGAGGATCCTTTCCCGGATAAAGGAGATGTGCCGCATAATGGAGATCACCGGCCCCGATTACCGGGACAGGCTGTAGCGGTGGTCAGGGCTTTCATCGGCATGGGGTCGAACCTGGGGGACCGCCGGGACTTCCTGTCCCGGGCACTGAAGGAGCTTTCTGCTACGCCGGGCATCACGGTCTTCGCCGCGAGTTCCATTGAGGAAACGGAACCCGTGGATTTTACGGACCAGCCCCGGTTTCTCAACCAGGCTGTGATGATCGGGACCGACCTGGCGGCGCAGGAACTGCTGGCCCGCCTCCAGGCAATCGAAGAAAAGCTTGGGCGCCTACGCGGCGTGCCGAAAGGCCCAAGGACCATCGACCTCGACATCCTTCTGTATGGCGCCGATGTGTGTCGGGGTAGGGACCTGGTCCTGCCGCACCCGGGGATACCTTCGCGCCCCTTTGTTATGAAGCATCTTCTGGAGCTCGACGGGGAGCTCGCGGACCCGGAGACGGGAATACCCTATAGGGAGGTGTGTCGCAATGGCTCGAATAAGAAACATCAATGATTTCAGAAAGGCCAAGCAGGAGAAACGGCCCATCTCCATGGTCACCTGCTACGAGTACCAGTTTGCCCGCATCATACGCGAGACGGAGATAGACTCCATCCTTGTGGGCGATTCCATGGGAAACGCCGTCCAGGGGCATCCAACGACGATTCCCGTGACCCTGGAGCAGATAATATACCATACTGAAATTGTCCGGCGCGGCGCCCCGGATTTGTTCATTGTGGCGGACCTTCCCTTCATGAGCTACCATGTGTCCCTGGAAGACACCATGCGCAATTGCGGGCGTCTCATGAAGGAAACCGGCGCCAACGCGGTGAAGCTTGAGGGAGGGCGCGATTTCGTGAAGACCGTGGGGTCTCTGGTGAAGGCGTCGATTCCGGTGATGGGGCATCTGGGCCTCACGCCCCAGTCTGTGCACAAGCTTGGGGGATACTCTATCCAGGGCCGCGAGGAGGAGAAGAGGAAGATAATGCTGGAGGACGCGAAAATGCTCCAGGAGGCGGGCGCCTTTGCCCTGGTCCTCGAAATGGTCCCGGAGTCGCTGGCGACGGAGATAAGCTCCATGTTGGAAATTCCCACAATCGGCATCGGGGCCGGAAGGCATTGCGATGGCCAGGTCCTGGTGATTACGGACCTTCTGGGGCTGGACGACTCGTTCAACCCGAAATTTTTGAAAAAATACGCCAACCTGCACCGCACGGTCAAAAAGGCGCTGAAAACGTATCATGAAGAAGTGACCTCCGGGGCCTTTCCGGCCGAGGAGAACGTCTTTAAGTGACTTTCCGCGGGGCGGCCCAGGTTAAGCGATGAAAGGCGCCGGTGGGACCAGGGAAAAGCCTTGATTGCGCGGATTTGTATGATGTATTTCGGCCCGTATTTTGTTTTGACACCGTACCCCGGTTTAAGTATATTCACACTTGCCGGAACAATCATTGAGAACGATGGACATCATGGCACCGGACGAATTTTTCGAAAGCGACATCCAGATTGAAACCGACATCCTGGAAAGCGACCTGATTTCAATAGACCAGGTCCTCCCGGGACAACTGTACATAATCCCCATCCGGTTCCGGCCCATATTCCCGGGAATCGTGACGCCGCTTATCATCTCCGCCGGCCGGTTTGCCGATTCCGTGGAGAAAATCCTATCCTCCTCGATGTCCGTGGGCCTGGTGCTCCTCCGGGACGACGATGCCGAGGAGATAAAAATGGCGGACCTCTACGGCTATGGGACCGCCGCGAAAATATTGAAAAAGATCAACCTCCCCGACGGGGGTGTGAACGTCCTCATCAATAGCGTGAAGCGTTTCAAGATTGTTAAGCCCGTGTCGGAGAAGAAGCACCTCATCGCCGGCGTGGAATACCTGGAAGACCAGGAGGTGCGGCGAAGCGTGGAGCTGAAGGCCCTCACCAGGGCGGTCCTCTCCCAGCTTAAGATGCTTTCGGAAAACAACCCCCTTTTCACCGAAGAGATGAAGCTCACCATGGTGAACGTCGAGGAGCCCGGCAAGATAGCCGACTTCGTTACGTCGATCCTCAATTTAGAAAAGCAGGAGTACCAGGACGTCCTTGAGACCCTCTCGGTGAAGAAGCGCCTGGAGAAGGTGCTGCGCCTCCTCAACAAGGAGATGGAGATCCTCAATGTCCAGAAGAAGATCCAGGGCCAGATCAATGAGAAGATTGACCGGCAGCAGAGGGAATATTTTCTCAGGGAGCAGTTAAAGGCAATTCGAGGCGAGCTGGGCCTCGACGAGGACGAGCGGAGCCGCGAAGTCAAAGAGATGCGGAAAAAGGCCGTGGAGCTTAAGCTCACGGGGGAAGTGAAGGAGAAGATGGAAGAGGAGATCGAGAAGCTCGGCATGATTGAGCCCAACTCCTCGGAGTACGCCATCACCCGAAACTACGTGGAGATGGTCCTCTCCCTTCCCTGGAACATCAGCACCGAAGATTCCGGCGATCTGGCGCGGTCGGAGAAGGTCCTCAACCGTGACCACTACGCCCTTGAGGACGTGAAGCAGCGCATCATTGAATTTCTGGCGGTGAGGAAGCTGAAACCCGACGCCCGGGGCTCCATCATCTGCCTCGTGGGTCCTCCCGGTGTGGGAAAAACCTCCCTGGGGAAATCCATCGCCCGGGCACTGGGGAAAAAGTTCTTCCGGGTTTCCCTCGGGGGCATGCGCGATGAGGCCGAGATAAAAGGCCACCGTCGCACCTATGTCGGGGCAATGCCAGGGAAGATCATCCAGGGCATAAAGATCTGCAAGTCGATGAACCCGGTTTTCATGCTGGACGAGATTGACAAATTGGGCCAGAGTTTCCAGGGCGACCCCGCCTCGGCCCTCCTTGAGGTCCTGGATCCGGAACAGAACGTGGAGTTCCGCGACCACTATTTGGATGTCCCTTTCGATCTCTCCAATGTTTTTTTCATCACCACGGCGAACACCCTCGACACCATCCCCAGGGTCCTGGCGGACCGGATGGAGGTCATCAGGCTTTCCGGATATATCACCGAGGAGAAATACGAGATTGCCCGGCGCTATCTTGTGCCTAAACAAATGGAACGGCACGGCCTCTCCCGCGGGGACGTGAAGCTTGACAAGAAGGGCGTTGTCTACATCGTCAACAATTGGGCCAGGGAGTCCGGGGTCAGGAACCTGGAACGCCAGATTGAAAAAATCTGCCGGAAAACCGCGGCGCTGAAATCGAAGAGACAGAAGATACCCCGGGAAACCCTGACGGAAAAGCAGCTCCGTGAGTACTTAGGGCCGGAACGCTTTTCCGACGAGGAGCTTTTCGGTATCGACCGCCCCGGTATTGCCGTAGGGCTGGCCTGGACCGAACTCGGCGGCGCCACGCTCATGGTGGAGTCGATTGCCGTGGGAGGACAGAAAAGCGGCGGTTTCAAGCTCACGGGGCATTTAGGCGACGTGATGAGTGAATCGGCGAATATTGCCTACAGCTTTGTACAACATTTCCTGAACGGCCAGGACGACAAAATGGCCGATTTCAGGGAAAAAACCATCCATCTCCATGTCCCCGCCGGAGCAACGCCGAAGGACGGCCCTTCGGCGGGAGTCACAATGGCGTCTTCTATTTATTCCCTCTTGACCGGGGCCGTCGTTATGAAGGGGCTTGCCATGACCGGTGAGCTCACCCTGAGCGGCCGGGTCCTTCCAGTGGGGGGGATCAAAGAGAAGGTGATCGCGGCAAAAAGGGCGGGAATACGAGCAATCGTGCTTCCCGGCGAGAACCGGAAGGACCTGGCGGAAATTCCGGATTACATAAAAAAAGGGATGACGTTCCATTTCGTTCGTGAGATGAATGAAGTGATAGGCATCGCCTTTGGCAGGGGCCGCGGCACACGGGGCCGGGGCACGCCTTCGACCGGCGGGAATGCCCGATAAAGCCCTGCAATCGAAGAGGGAGGGGAACATCATGGCAATCAGAAACCTCATGGAAGATGTGGTTGCGTCCGTGGTAGTTGAAGTGCTTGGAAAGAAAGAAAACAATATCGCCCATCCCGATATCTATTACGACGACGTGCTTGCCTATGTGTTAAACCGCGTTCCGGCAAAGTACATCTCAAGCGAAAGGGGGGTGCTCCATGACCGGATCGACCTGGGTTCCGCGGCCCAGCAGCGCAGCGACATTCTCTTCCTCACCCACGAGGCGATAGAACACATCAAAAAAAGAAGACCGGCCGCCGCGGCGCTTCACGGCAATTTATCGGACAGGCCCTTCTTCTTTCCCCATCTCCTCGGAGAGGTCCTGGAAGAAACTACCTTTGCCCCCGTGGAGGGAATCGAAGTAGAGCTTCTCTACCGCGGTAAAAAGGCTAAGATGATAGACGAAACGTGGCTCAATCCTTACCGCACCATGAAGGCGACGCGGGGCTACTATCACTTCTGGCCCGATTTTATCGACGAGGAAATGGGAAAAGGCGAAACGGTCGAGTTCACCCTGAAATTCTCTCATGATAAGTTGAAAACCAGGGAGGTCCCCATCAAACTCCAGGTGGTGGAAAAATTCAACCCGGGCAGTTCCCATGTGATTCCCATCACGCTCGTGCAGACCCGGGAGGGAGTCGATGTGTCTTTCCTGTACAACGCAGAGTAATCTTCTTGTGGAAATAATCGGAGCATTTTTTATGCCGCCGCAACTTGCTGCTTCGGCGGCGCAATAGGCCCGTTTCAGTATCTCGTAATGCCGAAATGTTCGTCGAGGAACTGTGCCACCCTGCGAAATACGTTGATCGATCCTTCCCCGTTGACTATGCCGTGCCTGGCGGCGTGGACCTTGACGAGTTCCCTCCTCGCGGACCCCAGTTTATCGAAAATTTCATCGGCGCTTTCCGGGTTTACCACGGGATCGTGGGAGCTCTGGATTACCAGGGTCGGAATCGTCACATTTTCAAGGCTGTCGCGGACCACCCCCATGAAACGCTCCAGTTCCTTCACCCCGGCTATGGGATTTTTCCCGTAGTTGATGTGGGGATTTTCGGGACGGTTTTCCACGAATTCGAACTGGCCCTTTTTAATGCGCATTCGGTCCAGAAGCCTGTTCCAGAGGACCACCGTGGAGGCAAAGCTGGAGGCGATGTTTTTCAAATAGAGCGGCCCGTTGATGGAGATTGCGCAGGATAAGTGTCCGTTTTTCTGGGCCGCCTGATAGATGGACAGGATGGCCCCGGTGGAAAATCCTACAATGGCAAATTTGCGGGTGAGGTTTTTCATAACCACATAGCCCCGGTTCACCGACTGGTACCAGCTTTCCCAGCGCCGCGTTGCCAGGTCCTCGGGGGAGGTCCCGTGTCCCCGGAGACGGACGGTGTACACGGCGTAGCCCCTTTTGTAGAGGTAATTCGAAAGTGCACGCACTTCCTCCGGCGCCGCAAGATACCCGTGTACCACCACGACTCCGTAGCGGTTTCGGAGCAGGCGCTTTTGGAGTGTGGGCCTTCCAATATTTTCCGGCTTCGATTCGCCTTCTTTGTAAAACTTATGGTAATCGCGATTGAACTTTTCCCTGTCCCTTTCCAGGAATTTTTTCCGGATTTTCCGCCGTATCATCCATTCCGGCATGGCCATAATGCTGTTAAAGGCCTTTACCAGGTCCGGCATCGGCTCGATTTCGTTTTTCAGGACTTCAACAATGTTGTCCGATCTGATTGTGTGAAACTCGTAGGGTCTGGTAAAGCGTTCCCTGTTTTTGACTATGCATCCGTTTTCGACTTCGATGACGCCATCGGACTTTGCCGCCTGGATGAAGCTGCCGTAGCGGTCGTGATAGTCGTCGGAGAGCAGGAAGCCCTGCCTGTACTTAAGGCTCGTATGGTGGGACTCAATGTCCACGTCCCGTATATGGTCAATGGCAAGGTATGCCCTGTTTTTGAAGTCGCTCTCGGGGATCCTGTTCCCGCGGTATTTCGAGAGCATGTAGGCGAAAATATGGTCGTGGTTCACCGTAGTCATGGAGTAAATGGAGTTCATATACCGGTTCATGAGGCTTAAGGCCATGCCTTTGATGGGAAGACCGCGTTTCATGTCGTCGTCGAAAAGATATGCCTTGTCGTTTCGGACCGCCTTTTCCATTTTCCGCGATTTCATGAAGGCGCCGAGGCGAATAGGTTCGCCGAAATTGATGTCGATGTCGACGCCGTCGATGACCATGGTCCCTTCCACTTCGAGCTCCTCCCGGAGCCTGTCCGGGACTTTGTCCATGAAGCGTTTTGCAATCCGGTTCAGGGCGTTGTTACGGGCCCGGATGGGGAAGTAAGTGATGTTCACCGGGACTATGGAAGTTTCCATTCGCAGTATAGTCTGGATTTCATTTTTGTCCAGTCCAAAGAAGTCAAGGTATCGATTAATTCCCGCGTTGTTCCTGGTTTCCGAGAAGTGACGGAGCTTTGCCCGGAAGAACTCCGACCTAAGGGCCAGAAGCGCCGCCCCGGTGTGGGGAGGGCGGCGTATTCCGGTGTTGTAAATCATATACTTACCTTTCTCGATGATCTTCTTGTCCTTGATCATCTGTCCCTCGGGGTAGATGAGGCAGGCCATCTCACCGGTGAGAAGGGAGGCTGTCATCGTCTTGAAGCGGTCTGCGTCGTCCGTCGATATGGCCCCGATTTTATTGAGGTATTTGCCGAAGCTGCCTCCGAAAAAAGACTTGTGGGCCAGGGAAAGCACTACCTTCCCCGTGAGCTTGTTGAGCACATAGGGAAGAAAAAAGGTTTCCATGCGTGTAAAATGGTTGATGACGTACAGCACAGGCCCGTCCGGGATGTTCTCCTCGCCATGGGTCCGTATGGACGCGTTGGTGGTTTTGATGATGGCGTTGATCGCAGCGCCTGTCATTTTAAGGAGAAGTCCCGACACTTTCATTGCGCACCTCCGTGTTGCCGCGGTTTAATATCTTCCTTTGACATAGTCGTCAATTATTTGGGCGTGGTCGAAGGCCATGGGGGACGGGAGGTCGTCTACGCTTCGGATGATGGCGTTCCCTGCGTCGTCGTCGGCCTCCGGCGTCCCGGAAGCGCGGCCCAGAAAAACCGTGGTGACTGTATGTCCCCGGGGGTCCCTCGCCGGGTCGGAGTAGGAGTGAAATTGGCGCAGGAGCTCCACCTCCAGGCCCGTTTCCTCCCGGGCTTCACGTATGGCCGCGCTCTCCAGGGTTTCTCCGTAGTCCACGAATCCCCCGGGGAGGGCCCAGCCCCGGGGTTCATTTTTCCTTTCGATTAGGACAATCCTTTCCGGGTCCCCGTCGATCTGTATGATGATGTCCACTGTTGGAACAGGGTTTTTATATTTTTTCGACATGATATCGCTCACCCGAAAATTTAGTTGCCTTTATTCAATCTCCGTTCCTCCGTAGGGCCGGGCCGTCGTCTCCGCCGAGGGTCCCGATTCGTGGTTAAGGGGCGTCCCGGGTTTGTAATTGTCGTAGGCGCTCACGGAAAAATAGTACAGTACGGTGTTTTTAAGCACAGGATAATGAAGCACCGATTTTCCGTCGAGCTTCCTGTTCTCTTCGATAATGGAATTGTCAATACGCACTTCTATGAGACCGCCCTTCATCTGTTCTGGCGAAGGAATTCTCTTCCCGCCGATGAAGGTGATTACACCGTCGTAGGACCGCGGCTGGACCCCGTAGTAGATGCGGTATCCCAGGACGTCGCTTTCGAGGTTCTTCTTCCAGCGGAGAGTGACCGTTCCATCGCCGGTCCCGGCGGTCACCAATCCCGTTGGTGGGCGAGGAGGAAGATCGTTCTGATACGTCATGGAGGGTCCGGCAAAGACGGGGGAATGTTTCCCGTCGGGCGAGGCGACGAGATGGGCGCGCCACTGGCAGTATTTTCCCCTGAGGAAGTCGCCGTCGCCGGTTTTATGCTGGTAGATGTTGCGCTGGCCCCTGGAAATCCTGTACCACCGGGGGTCGGGATCGTCTTTCCCGAAGAGATAGTCGGAGATGCGAAACTCCATCCAGATGAAGGTGTCACGGCGGAGCTTCTCCTCCCAGTCGAATGAAGTAACCATGGTCCCCGAAAGCGGGAGCGTGTAGACGGGGCTCGTAATGACCCCCTCGCGGTTCACGGGCTTCCTGCCGATTTCGCCGAGGCGCTTGTATCTTTCCAGGGCCAGGGCGGTTTCCTTTCGGAGATCGCGGTATTCCAGGCGGGTGATCCTGAACTCGTCCAGGATGCCGTAAAAATCGCGCCCAATGACGACGATGGGCCTGTCGCTGCAGTGGAACGCAGGTTCCATGACTCCCACATACGGTTCTCCCGTCGCCGTGATGTATGCCAGCTCATCTTCGGCGCCGTCGGTGTAGCGTGCGATCCTCCCGGAGAGGCGGTCGTAGGTGAGCATGAAGTGGTGCCATCGGTTTTCACGAAGGGGACTTCCCCTGTCCAGGGAGACATCGATTCTTCGCCCTCCGCCGCTGATGAAGACGCCGTGGAGGCGCACGGAAATCCGGCGGTCCACCAGGAGTACTTCGATGCCGTTTTTCTTACCGGAAAGGAGGCCTGTTCGCGAGAAGAGGACCTGGGTCCCTCCGAAGGCGGAGGGTTTTACCCGAAATTCCAGGGTGAAGGACCCCAGGTCCCGGCATTCAGTGAGCCAGAGGTTTTTCCCGGTCTCCAATTCCACCCGGTCCCCGGCCCTGAAGAAATGGGCGCCCCCGGCGCCCACGACGCCATCGTTATGTTTGAGCCCGTAGGAAGCATAGCGCACGGGATAATGCCCCGTATCGTCGCGCATGAGTCCGGAGCTTTCGCCGTTAAAGGAGAGGACCATGTCCGATACATGGGGCACATCGTCCGGCGCGTAGGTGGTGTCCGCCAGTGAGAAGGCGGACTTCCCCGACGGGCCTGCAGTCTTCCTGACGTTGAATAGGTCAAGTCCCTCCGGGGGAAAGCGCATGATGTCTCTGGTACGGATTGCCGGATACAGGAGAAGGGGCGCGAGGGCCAGGGCGGCGAACCGGTATTTTCTCATTACGTTACCCGTTTTTCTCGATGGCGGAGATTTTGTCGAGCCTCCTCTGGTGGCGCCCCCCCTCGTAGGGGGCATCGAGCCACGACTGGACGATTCGAACAGCAAGATCGTCCCCCACCACTCTGGCCCCCAGGACCAGGACATTTGCATTGTTATGGCGCTTCGACATTTCCGCCATGAAGCAGTTGGTGCAGAGGGCGGCCCTTATGCCGTCGAACTTGTTCGCGGTGATGGAGGCCCCTATGCCGGTGCCGCATAGGGCGATGCCGGCGTCGGCTTCGCCGGACATCACCGCCTTTGCCACGAGGGATATGTAATCGGGATAGTCGCACGACTCTTCGTTGTAGGTGCCGACGTCGATGAATTCGGCGTTTTGAATGGCTCCTTTAAGGAGGTTTTTAAGCCTTACGCCGGCGTGGTCCGAGCCAATAACGAGTTTCATTTCCAGAGTCCCTTGATAATGCGGTTTTTTTGAAAAAATTTTTTATTTTTCCACCCTTCCATTGCGTATACATGGGTGAGGGGCGGAGATTCACGGGGCCGGTCCATGGGCCCCGTTACCCCGGAATGATCCATCACTTGGCCTTTTTGTCAATTATTTCTTCGCCGATGACGGCAGGGATGAGTGCAGTTCTACTTTTTGAAGGAGCCTTTCATTATGTTGTTGAAAAAAACACGATGGGCGGGACTATGTATGGTCATGGACGCCGTTATTGAAGAAAAATCCCCTAAGGGCATCACGATCAAAATTCTGGTGGACAAGTCGAAATTTCTCGCTTTCGACCGGAAGGGAGGTTCCATATACGCCGACGCGAACGGAACAAGGGTACTCCATGATATTCCCGTTATCATATTTATTGGCGAAGAATTTATAATTCCCCGGCACGACCGCCGGGCGGACATGTCACTCCTGAAAGTGCTGAAGGAAAAGGTCCTGGTGCCCTTTGCCTGGAAAAACCCTAAAAAACAGAAATATCTTTTCATTTATGTTGAACCGCGCCTGGACCTGATGCCGGTGAAGATCAAGAAGGTAAGGGACGTGGCAGAATTGGTAAAGGACCTGGAAGCCGGAGCGAAACCAGATTACCTGGTGGTGGACAATACGGCCACCAGAGAGGATATTATCATCATCAAAAACAGGTATCCCGCGGCGAAGGTGGTCCTGGCCGATGAGTCCGCGGACATCGTCACCGTGGACCACCGGAAAGATATGATAGATGTACCCTCGGACCGACGGGCAACCGATATCGTCCGGGAAATCAACATCAACATGATGTCGAATAACCCCGTGTTCCTCGCCCGGCTCCATCTGCGGGAACTCAATTTTTCAAAGGTAAACCAGCTCCTCTTCGATTTCGACCTTTCAGAGGGCGATTCCGAATACATTCTCGCCTTTCTCAATACCATGATTCGGAAGGCGGGGATGAAAGAGGAACTTGCCCATAACCTGAATAAGATAGAGTCGTTGAAAAGCTCTTTCCTGTTTTACATGGCGCTCCTGAACAAAAATGACGGCGAGGTCAGGACGATGATTAAAAACGCCCGGGACATCACCGACATCGCTTCCTTTCGTACCCTCCTGGCGAAGATCAAAACGCTTTTCCCCGGCCAGGCGGACCTGCTTCTTTTTACCGATTATGAGAACCTCCTCTTCGAACGGAACGAGTCTTTGCGGAGCTGAGCGGGGCGTTTCGAAACCGCCCGAGGAGGAACCATGATGCGGATTTTCATTGCATCCATCCTGGCGGCGGCCTGCGCCTCCGGAAACCCCGGCGGCCCCGCGCCGGACCTGCGGCTTTTCTTCAGCGAGCCCGGGATGCGGCAGCCACGGCGCTCCCCCGAAGACGGCCTGGTTGCCCTCATAGATTCGGCACGGCGGAGCTTTTATGGAGCCTTCTATGAAATATCCTCTCAGAGGATTGCCCGGCGCCTCATCGCAGCACGGGGAAGGGGGGTCGATGTCCGTCTTGTCGTTGAAAGCGACAATCTGCGGGGCGGGGTGATGCAAAAGCTCCGTGAGGCCGGAATACCCATAGTGGGGGACGAAAGTCCCGGACTCATGCACCACAAGTTTGCCCTGGTGGACGGTGAAATAGTCTGGACCGGTTCGTACAACGCCACGGACAACGGCGCCCGCTTGAACGACAACAACGCCGTGGCGGTCCGTTCACGGGAGCTTGCGGGGATGTTCCTTGAAGAGTTCAGGGACATGTTCGAAGAACGGCTCTTCGGCCCACGGCGCCGGGGCCGGCCCTTCTCGAGGCCCGCCCTGCGGAGAAGCGTCACCGTGGGCGGCGCGACTATCAGGGCGCTTTTTTCGCCAAGGGACCGGGTGGAGGAGAGGATTGTCAGGCTCCTCGGTAGGGCGGAACGGTCCGTGCACTTCATGGCCTTCGCCATCACCAGCAATCGGATCGGAGACGAGCTGGCGGCCTTGGCCCGGCGCGGCGTCGCCGTGGCTGGGGTGGTGGAACGGCGCGGTTCGATGACTGCCCATTCGGAATACATGAAACTTAGGGTAGAGGGTATTGATGTGCGGCGAAGGGGAGGTCCGGGGCGCATGCACCACAAGGTGATCATTATTGACGGACGCATTGTGGTTATGGGGTCGTTCAATTACACCGCAGGGGCCGACAGGACAAACGACGAGAACATTCTGGTGATTGAAAGCTCCGACGTGGCGGGGGAGTATCTTAGGGAATTTGACAGGGTGCGCCGCGCCGCTTCCTCAGGATGATGGGGGCGGTTCGCCTCGCTTTTTGCGAAGTGCCCGCAGGAGAACCCAGGTGATGATGGCCGCCGCCATGATGATCGTGGCTGCGATGTTGTACCTTGAGAAGAGTTCTCCGGCCCGGTCCCGCACGGTGTGCCAGTTTGTCCCCAGGGTAAAACCGGCCTGGATCCAGATATAATTCCAGAGGGCAGCGCTTATAAGGGAGAAGAGCAGCACCTTTAGCAGCGGCAGTTTCGAGATGCCCGATACAATGGAGATTACAGAGCGGACTCCCGGTAAAAAACGGTTAATAAGAACCACAAAATGTCCGTAGCGCCCAAACCAGCTCTCACCTCTGGCTATGCTTTCCGCGGAGAAGAAGCGGTAGTCCCGGTTGGTAAAATACTCCCTCCCCAGAAACCGCCCCAGGTAGTACAGCGCCATAAAGCCGATGACGCTCCCCGCCGTGGTGAGGAGATATACCGCCGTGAAATCCAGTTTGCCCCGTCCCACCAGGAAGGCCCCGAGGACCGTGATGGTGTCCCCGGGTATGGGTGGAAAAAGGTTTTCCACAATGGCGCTCAGAAACAGGATAAGATACAGGAACATCTGGTGTGAATCGAGGACCCTGTCAATGAAGGAGTTGATGAGATCGGACATGTTCTCCCGGGAAAATTATTCTTGAACTGACGGCACACTCCATGATATCTATGCAATATATCCTCCCCGGCGGAGGTAATGGCAAGCACAATTTCCGCCCGAGGGCACGGGGCCGGGGTGGAGAGTTCCAGGCGAGGGGGTTTCGAACATGAGGAAGATGGTCCTGGCCGCGTCCATGGCGGCCCTCGTAACGCTTTTCGGCGTAATGCGGTGCGCCACGACGGCCGACCGCCCCGGGGCGGCCGATGAGCACCAGAAGTTCCTCGACGTGCAGAAGGGCGGGGGTGAGCTTTTCCGGGTGCTCTTTCTCTCTGATAAATACGTAGTCCGGCAGATGTGGGGGGAGGATTCGATTAAGCGCTCCGAGGACCCCGGCGGCGACACATATATGCGTAACGAGTTAAAAAGGCATGACAAATTCAACGAGGTCCGGGAATCGGTTATGTCGGTGTGGCTCTACCCCGACAGCGGGAGCCTCATGAAAATTCGTCCCAGGGAGCCCACTTTTCTTTTTGAAATCGACAAGATACTCCTGGAAGACCTTCAGAGGTGGAGCTTCAAGTTCCCCAGAAAGTATGTGTCTCCCACGAAGTTCGAGGTGCGCTACCGTGTGGTGCTCCGAAAGACCCTCTCTGACCAGGAAATAATGAAGGACCTTCAGGAAAACCTCAAGGAAAAAAGCGCATACTGACGTGAGATGCCGGCACGCAAATGTTAAAAAGCCCGCGGTTTACCGCGGGCTTTTTAACATGCGAAGCAGCCGGCCATGCTCTGCGGCTTTGGCCTTTAAAGGGACGTGGTGTTGATGATGAAACGCACGGAGTTCTCATCAAGGAGGAGCTTTTTCGATATTTCCGATGAAGACCACCCCTTTGTGGAAAGCTCCCTCACCACTTTGATGGTCCCTCCGCTGATGTTTTTTCCCAGAGGCATGTCCTCCTTCACCTGCCTGGAGATGGGATTGTTGGTCTCCACGGCCTTCAGGAAATCGGCAAGCTGTTTCATTTTACGGTCGGTCTCGTCGAACATCCCTTTTAGGCGGCTGTCGGTGTGGTCCACCTCCTTCCGCATCGATTCCAGCTTCTGGAACATGGCGTGTATCTGTTCGATCTTCCGCTCGATGTGTTCCGAGAGTCCTTCTAATTCCGAGAACTTGTCCTTCACCTCGGCGATGTCCCGTTCCCGGCTCTTCAGCATTAGGGTCTTTTCCTCAACGGTCTGAAGATGGGAAGTAATTTTCTCGTTCTTCTTCTCCGAACGCTCAAGGACTTTCTGGAACGACTTGACCCGGGCGTCGATGGAATTTATCAGCATTTCGGTCCTGGTGACCGATTCCAGGTTCTTCACTATGCTGTCCTCGTATTCATGGAGCTCGTGAATGCGCGCGTCAAGGTCCCGGTATGTTTCAGCGAGGGTGTCGATGCGGAGGTTCACCTGGTCCACCCGGCCCATCATGCCCTCCAGACTCTCTATTTTTCCGAAGGCCGTGTCGGTGAGTCCAAGGAGGCCCTGGATTTCGCCTTCGAAGCCCTTCATCTTTTCCCGGCGCACCTCGAAGACCTTGATCTCCTTCTCCACGGCGCGACGGATGTCTTTGAATTTTTGGACGTCCTCCATGAACTGTTCCATGGCCCTGGATTCTTCCCTGGCCTGGCGCATAATTTCCCCAAATCCCTGGAGTGTCCCCTCTACGCGGCGAATCATGTCGTCGGTCCGGGTGAAAATGCTCTGGCTTTCCTCGTACCGCACTATCTCATTGCGTATGTCGGCCAGGCGTTCCTCCATGGAGGTGAATTCAACCTTCGTCTTCTCCATCCGGCTTTCCATGGAGGCGGCGTAGTGGGATTCAAACTGGGTGAGGTTGTCCCTGATCCCGGCGTACTTTTCCCCGAAATCGTCAATCTTCGCCATGATCTCCTCGGCTTCGCGTCGAGCCGCCTTGACGATCTCGTCTTTTTTGGAAACGGCGTGAATGTTCAGAGTGTCGATCTCAGTCCGCACCTTGTCGACCTCTTCGCGGAAAGACTCGATGAGCTTGGATTTGGACTGGTCGATGTTGTCCTCGACGTTTTTCAGCTTTGATTGGACCCGCAGAATTTCCCCCTCGAGCTTTTCCATGAAGGATTCTTTGACGCCGCCGAATTCGGCGACGGCTGCTGACATGTTCCCTTTCAACTCATCGGACTTCGCCTTGATTTCGGAAAAGACGGTGTTTTCCAGGTCTCCCAGAGTTTCTCCAAGTGACTCTATCTGGGCGGCTATTCCCGCGGTCTTTTTCTCGGCAAACTCCACGCGGCTTTCAGCGGAACCGGCGGCCTTCCCGAGGGAGTCTATTCTAAGCCTCATGTTGTCCAGAAGGGCGTCTCCGGTTTCAGTAACGCGTCCCTCTAATTCCGTAATGGCGTTGGAGAAGTGCCCAGCCATGGAGTCGATTTTCTCCCGCGTGGATTCCATGAGCTTGTCTTCCTTGTCGCGAATCGACTCTTTGATCCTGTTCACCTGAATGGCTATCTCCTCGGAGAGCTCCCGGGAGCGTTCACGGACCCTGTCACTGAAGGAGGCGGCGAGGGAGGCGCTTTCCCGCTCGACCCGGGTTAGGCCCTCCGTGAGGTTCGTGACTTTCTTGGAGAAGTCGTCGAAATCGGCCCGGGCCGAGGCGATGTACTCTATTTGCCGGTTTACGTCCCTGGCGGCTGAAGAGATTACCTTGAGATCGTCCTCCACCTTGCCCAGATTGGCCTTCTCTACATGAAGGCCCTTTAGGCGGGTCTCAATTTCCTGGATGGATTCTTTCATGGCCGAGCTAAGGGCCGCGCCCCGTTTGATGAGGATGTCCATCTCAATGGTGGCGTCGTTATAGCGCCGCTGTTCCTTCTCTGCGATTTTCCGGAAATCGCCGGACGCCTTGTCGGCAAAGCGTTTGAGTTTGATCATGCGCAGGTTGGATTTGTCCAACCTCCTGAAAATGAGCATGAGGGAGATGCAGGTGACCAGGGTGGCTATGTTTAGAATCATCTCGGCGCTCCACTTGTCGTCTTTCCTGCGCGGTTCCCGGCCGGAGTGCCCGCCGCAAACGCCCAGAAACGGTTAAAAACCAACGAAAACTTAATATCTGTTCAGGGGATACCACAGGACATGCTATGGCAACTTCTAATAATTGGGTTTTCCCGCCCGCCTTCGGAGGGCGGGAAAACCCAAGTCCTGAGTATGCCAGCAGTTACAATTCATGGGAAATTTTAAAATTTAATCTTAAGGGCAGTGACAAAAACTGCGATTTCCCGCCCGCCTTCGGAGGGCGGAAAAGCCTAAGTCCTGAGTATGCCAGCAGTTACAATTCACAGGGCCTCTAAAAATTTATTTTTTTGAGGCCTCACATGGGTTTTTGTGACTGCCCTTAAGAGTTCCCTTATATAATATTGAAATAAATTGTCAAACATATTTTATGTCACATTGTAATATGTCGCATTATGAAAAGCTTTCCCTCCTTAATAAAAAATTGCTTGATGGGGCCGCGGGACAGGGCAACCCTGCCTGGTATTATGGAGCATCTTTGTTGGGAAACCTTCTCCGGCGTGAAGATAATGGAGGAGGATGAAGAGGGCGATGCAAATGAGGGGAAGAGATGCAATGACGGTACGCAGGGGAAGAAGGCTTTTTCCTGAGGCCGCTTTAATCATTGCGGCTGTAATGGCGTGTTTTCTCTGGGCCCCCAAACCGGCCATGGGGACCATTACCCTCTACACTATGGTGGGGTCGGGAATAACCTTCCGCGACGCCTTTGCCGGGGACCCTCCCTATCATGCGGGATTTCTCTCACCGGTCTTTGAGGGGGGACTCAGGACCAGGTCCCGGGACCTGGCGGGGTTTCATGTGCGCTTTCTCCTGGACCCGGCGGACACCTCACATATATCGTCCTACTATATAAGCGGGAAGCGGATATTTTACATCCTGCCGGACCTGCTTTATGTGGGTTTCAGCGCGGGAATACATGTGGAGCGAAATTACGCCCGCGAGCGGGGAGAAAACGAAAGCGCCATCATAGGCTCCGATGAGGCCTATGGCCTTATCGGGACCGCGGTCCATGGGGGCCTCACCCTTGAAATTTTAGACCAGTACTATCTGGTGATAGACTGCCTTGCCGGGCAATCCATTGGCCGGTATTATCCCTGGACGATAAATATCTGGGGGGGGATTTTGAGTTTCTTTTAACGGTGGACGTGAAGGGCGTCGATGGATTTCGGCGCTTTCAACGGTACTTCATGGTGCGCTGCAACTCCCGGTCGGCGTCGCGCTTCTGGATGGCGCGCCGCTTGTCGTACTTCGCCTTCCCCTTTCCGAGGCCCAGGAGGACCTTCACCTTCCCGTTATGGAAGTAGACCTTCAGCGGCACCAGGGTGTACCCCTTCTCTTTCAGCTTTCCAGTGAGCCGCTTGATCTCCTGACGGTGGAGGAGGAGCTTCCGTTCCCGGTCCGGTTCATGGTTGAAACGGTTCCCCATCTCATAGAGGGCGATGTTCATCCCCACGAGGTACACCTCATTGCGCTTTATCCGCGCGAAGGCCTCGTTGATGCTCACCTTGCGAAGGCGCATCGACTTCACCTCGGTCCCTTTCAGGACGATACCGGCCTCGATAGTCTCGATGATTTCGTACTCGAAGCGCGCCTTTTTGTTGGTCACTATCTCGAAATTCGAACGTTCGCCTGGCATGGATGCTCTCGCATTTGATAAAATGAAGTGCAGTGTTGAGTATGGGGGCCGATAAATCAAGATAAATTAATGCGATCCCCGCGCTGATTGAGGGGGGGGTGGCGCCGCGGTTTACCGCGGGGAAACGGCCGACATCACCGCCTCGCGGCGTAGTTTTAGTAATAGTCGCCCTCATTGTCAAACTCGAGATCCATAAAGCCTCCGCGCTTCACCTTCCGGTAGTCGGTGGGGTTGTATCCGGTTTTGTTCCTGAAGTGGCGGTAGAAATAGGTGAGGTTGTCGAACCCTACGTGGAAGGCGATGTCGATGACCTTGCTGTCTGTTTCCTCAAGGAGCTGTTTGGCCATTTCTATTCTTTTGCAGTTGATGTAGTTGGCGATGTTCGTTTTCGTCACTTTCTTGAAAAGCTGGCCCATGTAGTCTTCGTTGAGTCCGAATTTTTTTGCGAGCCCAACCCGGTCGTAGGTTTCAGAGAAGTTTTCGTCGATGTATTCGATGAGCCTGTGGATGATGTCTCTCGGGTCTTCTTTCTTTTTCCCCGGCGATAATTTCCGTACCGTGTTCTGGAGTTCCCTGGTCTTGTTCATAAGGGCCCTCGTGAGGGAGTCGCGTTCCTTCTCTATCTGTTTGAGGTCAAAGAGGAAATAGATGAGGGCCACGCTTCCAATTGCCGCAAGCCGAAGTACGAAAGCGAAGGACATCCGGTACATCTGGTCGGTTGCTACGAGGTAATAGGTGTGGGCCGCGGAAAGTGCTATCAGAACGGCCAGGGGCGATATCAGCCAGTACCTCCTCGGGTCCTTGTATACCGCAAGGGCGATAATCATAAACACATAGCTCACGCATGCCAGAAGGAACAGGAGCGCCGCGATATTGCCGTAGCGGAAAAAGAACTCCGTTGTAGGCGATGCGAAGATAAGAATATTGACTCCTATCAACGCCGCGAGAAGCAGGACGAAGGGAACTCTGGACTTCGCGTTGAAAAAATATCGGACCGCCTGGAGCAGGAAAAAATCGATGATCGTGTATATGCAAAAGAAGAGCTTGTATCTATGGAGGCCGTTCATCACCGGCAGTATCCCCAGGAGAAGCAGAAAAATCACGATGACGCTCGTCACAAACAGGGTCGAATAGAGATACACGGGGAAGGACACTTTGCCGCGCACAACGATGAGGAGCAGCAGGACGGGAACGAGGGAGAGGATGATGGGGAAAAAATTGTTCATGGACGGCAGATGTTTTCTGATCCAGATATGGTCGCTCCAGGCCCTGGAAGTGTACAGCCGCGGCCCGTCCTTTATGCCGTTTATGTAATGGGAAAAGACCTTTATCGCGAGGACGTTTTCCTCGCCGTATCGCAACAGGGACGAGTTGAAGGTGTAGTTTCGCTCGTAATGCCAGGCGAAATCGTAGTCCAGGGGCCTGTCGGGCGGGGGAAAACTGCCCGTGCCGCCGATGAAGACGCCGTTGAGATATGTTTCGTCCGCTATGGAGATGGTGCCCAGGGACATGATAAACTGTCTGTCGCGGAAACGGTCGTCGACGCTGAATTTTTTCCTCAGCCAGACCGTGGCGGCGAGGTCCTGGTTTTTCCGCAAAATAGCGTCCCACTTTCCCGGGATGGCAATTACCTGGGCGCGGGAATCGTCGAAGCCGGGATGTTCGGCCCCCTTCTTTCCGTCTGTGATAATCGTCCAGTCGCCGGAAAGGGAGAGGACTTCCAGGGAATGGGGGCCGCGTTTTTCGAGTATGTCGCCGCCGCAGTGGAGGGCGGAGATGATGAGGCTGGCGCAGAAAAATTTAAGCAGAGTTCTTGACATGGATTGCGTACCGAAAGTCCGTGTCTAAGTAGAACCGGGGTGGCGAACATTTCAAGGATTATTTTTTGGACTTCGGAGGTCTGCATTTGCTCATCGCTGGACGGCCCTTCCGCCATAACCTCCGCCTCCGCGCTGTTTTCCCGTCCCCCTGCCGCGAAGCCCCTGGCCGGGCCTTTCGCCCCGGGACCATGAGAACTTGATTTTTTCGTGGGCGGCGTGGAGCCATGAGACAGGCGGAAGGTCGAAGACGGCGAGCGTTAGAAGCGCCGCTGCGACGAGGGCGGCGATGAGGGCGGAGCGCCGCACGGGCGTTCCCTCCCGGGGTTTTCGGGAGAGGTACTTCATGAAGGGCCCCCAGTTGTACCAGAGGTGGAGCGATGCGAAGATGATGAACGCAAGCGCGAAGGCTATGTGCGCCGCTTCCCAGGTTTCCTTGCCCAACAGCATGAAGCTCCAGCCGATAGAGTCGGCGACGGAGCAGGGCGGCGCCGTGTAAAGGGCGATGCCGGAAATTAGAAGCAGAATCGAGACCAGGGCCGTTCCGATTGAAAGGAATGCCCTGGTCGAAAAAGATTTTCCATCAGCCATTGTGCCCCCCCATTTTATCGAGTATGATGGCGGTGTTCGCCGCAATGCCCTCCCCGGCAGTCCCCTGTTGCGCCGGACTTTTCGTCGGAGGTGTTCGTTGCCCCGAAGAGCCCCCGGATATATCTGAAGACGGGACTTCCCCACTGCTTCACCCCCGCCAGGGCCGCGGCAATGGCGCCCGTGGTTCCTATCCCCACGGGGCATGATGCGCCGCCGCAGACGGGGCAGGTGCTGTTAAGCGCCAGGGCCCCGGCGAAGATGGACCACCATCCGGCAAAGCGAAACGCCCCGGAGGCAAGGAACCTTCGCACGCGCGATACCGGGATGGGCGATTTGGGGGAGTCTTCTGTCCCGCTCCCTTGCGAAGGGGAAGGGTCGGCAAACGGGGCGCCCGGGAGGGCGCCCGTTTTTGCGGATGCTTCGGCGTCAGGGCGAAGCATCTTACTTCTCCCTCGGGAAGGGCCAGGCCGAGATGCCCCCTTCCATCACCTTCACGTTTTTCCAGCCCCGGCCCTCCAGGACCCGGGCCGCTTCATAGCCGCGAAGCGATATTTTACAGTAGCAGATGATTTCGGCGTTTTTGTCTTCCGGAAGCTCGTTCAGGCGGGAGCGCAGGGCCCCCAGGGGGATGAGGTGCTCGCCGATGCCAAGGCGCATCTGTTCGTACTCGTCGGGGCCGCGGTTGTCGAGGATGAAAGGTTTTTCACCGGCGTCGAGCTTCTTTTTTACGTCTAAGCAGGAAATCCCCTTCATGCGCCCTTTAAGCTTGTTCTGCATAATATGCGCCGCCGCGATTGAGTGGTCTATCGCCAGGGAGAAGGGCGGCGCGTAGGGCAGGTCGGCGTTTATCATATCTTCCACCGTCATCTTCGCCCTGATGGCCGTGGCCCAGATGGCTAACTGTTTGCTCACATCGCCGGGGCCCACGCACTGGGCGCCAAGAATTTTCCCGCTCGCTTTTTCGGCAATTAGCTTGGTGATGAGAAGGAGGCCTTCCATGAACCCCGGCTTGTCGGGGCTCGCGTTGATGACGGTTTCGATGTCTGTAAAGCCCGCCGCCAGGGCGGCCTTCTCAGAGAGCCCCGTGGAACCCGCGGCGAAATCAAAGACCTTACAGATGCCGGTCTGGATGGTCCCCGGAAAAACGACGGAATCGCCGATGGCGGCATTTTCGCCGGCCACGCGGCCCTGGAGGTTCGCAAGGTCGCCGTAAGGGGCGTGGACCTTTTTTCCGGTGATGAGGTTCGTCGATTCAACGCAGTCCCCGGCGGCGTAGATGTCCGGGTCCGAAGTCCGCATGTGTTTATCGACGACAATCCCTCCCGTCGCGCCGATTTCGAGTCCCGCCTCCTTTGCGAGCTTCACATTGGGGCTCACGCCGATGGCCACCACGGCGAGTTCGCATGGGAGCTCAATCCCGTTTTGGAGCTTCACCCCGGTGAGGATGCCGTTCTCTCCAAGGAACTCGGCAATCCCATTGTCGGTGATCACATTGGCGTTTTTGCTCCGCACATGGTTTTCCACAAGTTTGGCAAGCTCCCAGTCCAGGAAGGTGAGAAGCTGCGGGAGCATCTCGATCACCGTGATTTCGATACCGGCGAGCTGAAGCGCTTCGCAGGTCTCAATTCCTATAAGCCCGCCGCCGATGATGACGGCCTTTTTTATCATTCCGTCATCGCGCACTTTCCTGAGGAAATCGGCGTCCTGCATAGACTGAAGGGTGGTGATGCCCGCGAGGTCCGCCCCCGGGATGGGCGGCCTTTTGGGAATGGCCCCCGTGGTAATGATGAGCTTATCGTATGGCAGGATTTCGTCCTTTCCGCTTTTAAGGTCTTTAACCTTCACCGTTTTCGCCCCGCGGTCGATGGAGAGGGCCTCGGTTTCGGTCCGGGCGACGATTCCTTTGGCGCTAAGATAAAATTTAGGGTCCCGCACTGTCCCCGTGGGGGTGCAGAGAAGCATGTTGCGGTCGTCGAAGAAACCTCCGACATAGTAGGGATAGCCGCAAGACGCCATTGAGAGGTCCGGCGCCTTCTGGAGTATGATAATCTCTGCGTTCTCATCGAGGCGCCGCGCCTTCGCCGCCGCCTTGGGGCCCGCCGCGGAGCCCCCTATCACGATAATTCTTTTCTTTTCCGACATAGTTTGCTCCCGCAATAAATGTTATCGGGCCCGCTTTCGCCCGTAGTAGCCTGCCCAGAGAGGTGTGCCGTCGTCGTTTCTAAGAACGAGGACAGCGGCGCCCTTCGTTACTTTCTTTGCAATGATGGCGTTTCCGCCCTTCATCGATACTTTCGAACCCTCGACTGTAATCGAGTCACCCTTTGCGAATTGCATTTTCCCCTCCACGAATGATGCGGGTCCCAGATGAATTTCGTAGTTCTCAGCACCCGATGCGAGGTCCAGATGGATACCCCGGGCGGACCTGCGTTGCGACTTTGTGTACAGGACATCGCGCACCACACCGCTCACCGTTTCAACCGTTGCCGGATTGTAGGCGCCCTGGGGCGCCCGGTGGTGCCTCCCATACTGGGAATATGAATCGTTGACGCTGATGAAAAGGCAAAGGGATACGGCAGAAATAAGCACTGCAGTTCTCATGAGGACCTCCATCGAATAGGAAGATATTTGGCAAGCTCAAAACCCGGATTTTGTGATTATCCTTAAAGGCGGTCATAAAAACCAATGGCGACCTCTAATGATTAGGTTTCCCGTCCGCTTTTAAGCGGGCGTGAAACCTAAGTTTTTGTGACCGGCTTAATAATTGACATTGAAAACTGTTTTCAGTTAGGATGGCAGGTGTCAAGAAAAATTCCCGTTTTTTGCAATCCCGCAGTTTTTTTAGCGGGAAGGATTTTTTTTGAAAAAAAATCCTTCCCGGGGTTGACGATTGGGGGAAGATGGAGTATATTGAAAATGAAAATCGTTATCAATAACGACACTGGAGGACACCGGTGAGAGGGCGCGGAAGAGGGGCATGGTGGCAGGAGAGGTTCCAGAACGCCGGGGCACGGATTACGGCGCCCAGGGAAGTGGTCCTCGATATCCTCCACGAAACTGAGGAGCATATGAGCGCCGCCGATGTCTATGTGAAGGCCCATGCGATCAACCCCTCCATCGGCCTTACGACGGTGTACCGGACCCTGGACATGCTGACCCAGATGGGCATCGTACAGAAGTTCGATTTTGGCGACGGGAAGGCGCGCTTCGAGCTGGTAAACAACCCCGGCGGAAAGAAGCACCATCACCATCTAATATGCCTTAAATGCAAGGCGATTATCGATTATACGGAATTCATAGACGAAGAAGTCGAGTTCATCGAAAAGACCCAGCGGAAGCTCTCGAAGAAATATGATTTCACTATAACCGATCACGCTATCAGCTTTTTCGGCCAGTGCGCGAAGTGCAGGGAAGGGGTTTCTTTTTGATTGTAGAGGAACTAATTCATGGGGCCTCAAAAATTTATTTTTTTGAGATTTCACATGGGTTTTTGCGACTGCCCTTTAATTTTTAAAAGAAGTGAGGAGGTGTGAAATGCCAGGCGGAGATAGAACGGGGCCTCTCGGATACGGTCCCATGACTGGAAGAGGCGCGGGTTACTGCGCCGGATACGGCGCTCCGGGATACGCTAGCCCGGGTTTTGGCCGCGGACGGGGTTTCGGAGGAGGCCGGGGTTTCGGCGGCAGGGGCCTCGGGTGGCGGAACATGTATTACGCCACGGGAGTTCCCGGATGGGGCAGGGGATATGCTCCGGTATTGCCGGGTAACGCGGGGGCCGGATATTACGGCGAATATACCCCGGAGAGGGAAATGGAGGCGCTGAAAAGCCAGACTGATTTTTTCCAGAAGCAGATCGAGGTGCTCAACCTGCGCATCCAGGAGCTCGAGGATATCGCAGCTAAGAAAGGCGATTCCTGAGTTGGTATTGCCGGGCCGCCGGCATGGGTACATGCCGGCGGCACTGAGCATACAAATGCCCAGTCGGGGCGATCGAGATTCACGGTTTTGCAGTGGCGGATGTGAATCTTTGTACCGGATGCGGCAAATGTGTTAAAGCCTGTCCTTCCGGTGCGCTGTCACTGGCTTAATGTAAGAAGAATAAGAGAGGTGATTGATATGCGTGGTGGACAGGGCAGAGGAGGAGGCCGCGGCCAGGGCGGCGGTCGAGACAGCGGTGGAAGCGGGGGCCAGGGCGGAGGCGGTCGCGGAAGCGGAGGTGGACGAGGCCAGGGTATGGGCGGTGGCCAGGGCGGACGCGGTATGGGAAGCGGAGGTGGTAGGGGCCGCGGAATGGGCGGAAGCGGGCCAGAAACGACAGGCCTGTGCGAATGCCCCGCCTGTGGCGAAACGGTACCCCATCGCAGGGGCATACCATGCACGCAGGTCGAATGCCCCAAATGCGGAACACTTATGAAGGGGCGCCTGTGAGATTGAACATTGAGTGCCTGGCGTGCCTGGTCCGCCAGACCATAGAGGCTTCCGGCTTCGCCATACGGGACGAGGCGGAACGGGAGCGCGTTGTGAAGCTCCTACTGGCGAAGATTGCCAGGCTGGATTTAAGCCTCTCCCCGCCTGAGGCGGCGCAAAAAATACACCGCATCCTACGGAAGGAATCGGGCCAGGACGATCCCTATCGCCAGGCGAAGCGGCGCTTCAATGCCCTGTCCATGAAGCTCCTTCCGTCGTTTCAGAGGAAGATTGACCGGTCCCGGGACCCTCTTGAGAACGCACTGCGGCTCGCTGTCGCGGGGAATGTAATTGACCTGGGTGTAAAGGGGAGCCTTTCCGAGAGCGAGGCCTTCGCTGTGGTAAAGGGCGCCTTCGGCGTCCCTTTGAAGGGGGATGTCCGGGCGTTTAAGAAGGCTATCGCGTCTGCGGAAAAAATCTTATATCTTGCCGATAATGCCGGAGAAATTGTGTTCGACGTGCCCCTCTTAAAGCTCCTGCCGACAGGAAAGCTGACTGTGGCGGTGCGGGGAAAGCCCGTCATAAACGATGCCACAATGGAGGACGCCGTCTTCGCGGGGATTCCGGACATCGCACCGGTAATCGACAATGGCTCCGACGCGCCGGGCACGGTCCTCGCGGACTGCAGCGCGGCTTTTCGGCGCGCATATAAGGGGGCCGGCCTGATTATCGCCAAGGGACAGGGTAACTACGAAACCCTCTGTGAAGAAGAGAAACGCATAGCGTTTCTCTTTAAGGTGAAATGTCCCGCGGTGTCCGCACACAGCAAATTGCCGTTGGGCGCTCATGCGGTTTTAATAAGATGAGTTTTTGCTTTTACATCTGAATTAAAGTACGCTTTCGCAATGCCCCCAACCCCCGGGAGGGGGCTACGGCGGGTTTTCGCTGTATGAGTAGACTGACATAACAGGGGCTACTCGACGAATAAGTGCACGTGTGAAACATCAAGGGGCTACAGCCCCTTGTTCTCTGGAGGTATTGGTCTTATCCTACGAATAATCCCCTTTCAAACAGAGCAAGGGGCTGTAGCCCATTGTGGACTATGGCCTCTGCTCCCGCGCACTTCGCTCAAGCTCCGCGGCAGGCTTTTCTTTAACTGGATGCATCCTGTCAAGGGCGGCGTTGAACAGCCGCCCTTGACAGGATGTTTGTAGGGGAGGAATTACTTCGGCGAAAGCTCCGTCGGCATCCCCTTCGCTTCTGTGGCTTCATCGCCGCCGAAACGATAGGTAACCGCGAATGCCATGGCTAACGGGTTTTTATCCCCGCCGGTCCATGTCTTGCCCGAAACAAAATACGGCCCCACAGTGAAGAGTTCAATGTTGGCAAGCCAGTCGAAAGTGAAATAGCCTAATTTATAGGAAAGGCCCATTGTGAAAACGGTTTGCGCTGAACTCGTTACGCTTACCGATGCCGGGGTGATAACCGTACCCTGCCCGGAGACGCTTTCACCTTCATTGGTGAGAGGCTGGTAAATAGTCTGCTTCACGCCGAAACGCCCCTTCCAGTTTTCCGAAAGCTTCGCCTCCAGTCCCACGATGAGCGGCACCTTGATGGAAGTGTAATCGAACTTGTATTTGTCCACATTGTTCGCCGGCGTAATCACGTCTTCGCCGTAATATTTATTCGTAAATGTTTCGTACACCGTGGCGAAACCTAAAAAGGCCTTCATGTCCTGGGAAAAGGCATATTCATCGGAGATGCCGAGAGCAATGAGCTGGCCTTTTCGCTCGAAGGTGTCTGTCGCATCGGCATTATTGGCAGGATCGCCCGTGTCGGATACGTTAATACTGCCTTCTGTCGAGCGGTTGAGCATTTTGTAGCTGATATAAAAATGCGATTTGTGCTTGGTGGTCATCTGATAGTTGGCGCGGGCAAATCCGCCGAAATCCATGGCCCCCTTGCTTTTGTAATCGGCTTTTATGCCGATGCCCGGCGCATTTTTGGTATAGTTGTTGTCCAGGACATACATCACAAAACTTGTGCCGAAATCCACATTCACCTGAGGATTGATTTTCACGATGCCGCCTATACGCACAGAATATTCGGTATTTACAAGATTGTATTCCTCTTTTGATTGACTGGCCGAATCGCCATCCTTATTATTCACCCAGGAGGCGGCATAGCCGAAATCCGCCCCAAGCGCAAAACTGCCGAAATCGTATGATATTAGGGCGCTGAAATTCCGCTGGGTGAGCTCCTCGCGAAGATCGTCGGACTCGGTTGAGGGGACAACGGGAAAGCTTGCGTCTACAGGGTCTTTTAAATCGAGGATATTATTGTTAAGCAGTTCAAACTGATAACCGTCAAATTTTTGGCCAGAAGTAGAATGCTTATAATGCGATTTCGCATGCAGGGAATAGGTGTCTGTGTGGAAAAGACCGTCTACCGCTGTGGTGTTCCACAGATTTTTGTCAACGGGGACGCCGAAATTGAACCCCAGATAAACCTTGCCCGCCGGGTTTATTATTATGCCGCCCATATTGTAGCCGTCAACGGCCCCGATGCGCTCCGCATAGGCCCGTTCCTTAAAACTCGAAAGATATGCGGGATTCTCGTACATATAGGACTGCAGGCCGTCAATAAACCATGGGTATTCGAAAAGCCCCATGCCCATATCGCGGGTAGAGGTGGCGAAAAGCTGTGTTGCCGCAAACACCGCCGCACCGAGAATACACATAACAACCGTTTTTTTCATCATCTTCTCCTGCCACATTTTGTTTGGATATGCTATATTCTAAGGGGACATCTTAATTGGCCTAAAAATAATACCCTGTGTAGCCGTAAATCGCCATGGCCGATGAAGCGTGAATTTGAAAATAGTAGTAGTACATGCCCTCAAAGCCAAGCACGAAGTGCCTTCCGAAAATTCGAAAAATACCGCCTCCGGCCCCAAGTGTAAAGGAGAGCGAAAAATCCTCCTTCCCGTTCACTTTCGAGTAAATTCCCGAAACGCCGGGCCCTCCCTTTATCTGCGCGTTCACAACATCGAAAAGGGGAAAGGTCGCCGTGGCATTGGGCAAAAAGGTGACGTAGGTCATTTGCCCGCCCGTGAATTCCCTGTCCTTAAGCTTCGCATACGAGAGGTCGATTCCGCCGCCGAAAAGCGTTTCCGCAATATTGTTCTTCTGCACAATGAGCTTCGCGCTCCAGCTCGGCTTCAAAACATCCGCCTCACTTCCTCCCGGAAGGAAATATCCCCCCGAAAGAAGAATTGAAACTTCCGACCATGTGGAGCCGGTAATTGTGGTTTGATGCTCAACAGGAAATTGCTTCTTTTCGGCCGCTATTTCTTTTTTTGGGGCTATCTTGCCTGTCGGCGCGTTTTGCGAGTGCAAAAGATTTTCCGAAGAAAGTAGCATCAAAAAGGCGCAGAGCAAAAACCGCGCTCTTTTTCCGAAAAAAAGCCCGTGAACCATGCTTTTTATTGTGTCAATCGGCACATTACCTCCTTGTAACGCATTGTATTCACGGTAATAAATTCTCACCAATCAAAGCCAGCTTTATTATTATTATTGCCAGCATTGAAGAACACATCCTGAGAAGGAACAATGATGGTTCGCTTTGCTCGTGAATTCCCCTGGATGTTTATTTTAACCGCCTTCCAGTCACGCGTGGTTGAACCTGGAGAATTCGCCCCTCTTGGCATTATTACCTCACGGCGCATGCCCATAGAATCGTAAATTCGCAATGTTATATTTTGAGGGCTTTGATACCAGTTAGTTTGGCTATAATTTCTAACGGTATAGGTGTAAATACCGCGGGCATACTGAACGCCGCCATAACGCCAGAGGTTTATAGCTTCAGGACCGTAACCAGTACCTGTTAGTGGATTTCCCGAATAAACATCCTGCACCAATGCGGTAGTAGATCTTGTTCCGGCACGATCAGGGTTACTCCATTCATAACCGCCTGTTGCCTCATTGAAATTATATTGCCATGGTGAAACATAACCCACATGAAATCTATCCTCAGGGCCGCTTCCATAAGTTTCTGTTACTTTCTTCGCCGATGGCCCTACCACATGAAAATCCAAATCATTAGGGTACTGACCCCACAACACAATAGCCCGCACCATCGGTTCAACAAGATAAGCGCATATCGCCTGTCTTCCCATGTCTGCGTTACCATTAACTACCACATTATCCACCGCAAGTTCATAATAATTTGTTTTATTAAATCTAACGGTGTAAACCCCTGCATCTAATGTTTTGGTGGTAAAATCTCCATTTGAATCAGTAGTCTTTGTATCTTTTAATATATTTTGATAATCGTAAATTTGAACACTTACCCCGGATAACTTACTTGCATCATTTGCGTCTATTACCTTGCCCTTAATTGTACCAGAGCTTGCACCCGTCGGCACCAGGTACGTTATACCGGTGTTTGTGTTTTCCCCAAGCACTACGGTAATGTTATTGCGGCCGCTGTTGTTATACCCGCTTGCAGATGCAGTAAGCTTGTAATGGTTTGAACCAATTGGAATATTCGCAAAAGCAAAGTCGCCGTTTTCGTCGGTTACGGTGTCGTCAACAAGGAAGCTGTCTTCCATGCGTCTAAGTTCAACAGTCGCCCCGCTAATGGCTGACAGGGAAATCGCATTGTACACGGTCCCCAAAACTCCGCCTGTCACCGTTATTCCATTGGATTTATCACCCCAATCTTTCCAGCTTGGATCGTTTGCCGATTTCCCCGATTCGTTGTTCACTGAAACTCGGGCAAAGTAAGTTTGGTTTTCAGTGTCTGTCACCGTGAATTCGTATAAATCCACATTGCCGACGACCGCACCATTGCTTCCGCCATGGACGATATTTGTAAATCCTTCATCTGAAGCGATTTGAATTTTTACATCGGCGGTTCCATAGGGGCGCACCCAGCTAAAAGTAATCAGAGCCGAGGTAGTTGTGTCTCCCGCGTCGTAGGTGCGGGGTGAAATGAGCTCCGGCGGGTTTATTGTCCAGTTATAGCTGGTTGGCGTTGTTTGCACATTCCCTGCAAGGTCTTTTCCCTTTACCTCAAGTTTCCGCTGACCCGGCGCCATAGAACCCACAACAATTGGAAAATCCTTCACGATGTTCGCAGCCTGGGATTCAGCCACCCAGACGCCATTATCTTCTTTCCACAGGGTGTACTCATACGACACTACTCCCGTTCCGCCCACCGATACTGAAATGGAAGTATCCAGAGTCGGGTTCGAAGGAAGATTGCCAAGAACTGCCGTGGGAGGCTGGGTGTCAACTTCCCAGGAGTACACTGTGGCATCGGCTTCTTTTTGCTCGAATGGTTCTCCAGCCGCTTTGCGGCCGCACACCCGGATGGTGTGCACCGCATCCGGAAGGTCGGAGAAATTAATCGGATCTTTTTGGTCTAACCATCCGCTCCATGCCGAGCCGTTGAAGCTGTATTTGTATTCGATTATTCCCGTTCCGCTTACATTGAACGAAGCATATTTTTGGGACGTGGGGTCGTCCGGACGATTGGTGAGGGCCGCAACCGGTTTTACAGTATCAACCGTCCAGCTATGCGATTTCGCCTGCCCGCGGGGCAGCCAGTTGCCAACCTCGTCGCGCGCCACCACGTAGAGAGTATATTCGTTGTCGATGAGGCCGCTTTTTAAAATTGGATCTGTAATGGGAATATCAGCGCTCCAGTCCTCATTGTTTATTTTGTACTGATAATGCGTGATTCCAGTTCCGCTCACGGTTACATTGATGGATGTTTCAGCCGTCGGGTCATTGGGAAGATTTCCGAGGATTATATCGGACGGGTCCGGCGGCGTGGTATCTATTACCCATGTGTAATGCGTTGCATCGAATTCCGCCTGCCAGGTGCCCACTGAGTTTTTTGCTATTGCCCAGACGGTATGGCTGCCGCTTGAAAGGCCAACGCGCGTTATCGGAGTTGCGGAAGTCAATTCGCCGCTGTAGCTTCCGGAATCGAGCTTGTACTTGTACGCCACCACGCCGCTTCCGCCCACACTGATGGAAATATTCGTGTTCGCTGTGGGATTTGCGGGCAATGTGCCCGGAACAAACTGGGCCGAGGGAACGGAAGTGTTCACCGTCCAGGTATGCGTTGTTGGGCTATTGTAATCCTGCCAGTTGCCTGCATCATCGCGCGCGATAACATACAGGGTGTGCGGACCGTGGCCGAGGCCTGTAATATCGACCGTATCATCGGTTGATAACAGCACTTCGGAACTGCCGCGCGGGTCCGGGTTGTCTAAAGAATATTTATAGGCAATAACACCCACACCGCCCACTTTAAAAGAGGCATTAGTGCTGCTGGTTATGCTCGGCGGCCTGTTCGAAAGCTCGGCAAGAGGCGCAGTTTTATCGATTGTCCAATCGCAGCGGGTCGCCTGATCGGTGCCCTGCCATACAAGTCCCTGTTTGCCGACAACCAGAAGCGTATGCGGCCCTTCCGATAGATTTGATTTGCTTATTGGAATTGAGCTATCAATTTCATCCGACCATAAGCCGCTATCGAGTCTGTACTTATAAAATTCAATACCAGTTACGGAGATATTGATTGAATCGTTATTTGTCATCGCCGACGGGGTATTTTCAAGCACCGCTGTCGGGACGGTATCGGTCACTGTCCAGGAATAAGTGGTTGGCGTGGCCTGCCAGTTGCCCGCTAAATCCACTCCCCTGACTTCAATGGTGTAGACCCCCTCGGGAAGCGGATAGGTGAGGCCGGAATAACCCTCAATGGGAATGCGGGAATACTGATAGCGGTCGTATTCCGCGCTCCAATTTCCGCCGTTTACTTTAAATCGGTAGCGGACAACTCCAGCGCCGCCCGCATTGAAATCCGCCGTGTGCACATTTGTCACCGGCGCAGGTTTATTGGTGAGAGACACGGAAGGCGGGACGGTATCAACCGTCCACACATGCCGTGTGGGGTCCTGCATGCTTTGCCAGTTGCCGGCTTCATCGCGGGCAATAACGGAAAGGGTATAGGTGCCGTCGGTAAGATTACTCCGCGCAATGTTTGTGGTATAGGGAATTTCACTCGACCATGTGGCGCCCTCAAGTATGTATTTATATGATATGATCCCGGAAGGGCCAACTCCGACATTAATGTTTGGAATGTACGTATTCACGTGCGGCAAATTCGCAAGAGTCGCCTTAGGCGCTGTGGTATCAATGTTCCATTTATAAGTGGTGGCATTTTCCTCGCTCTGGACATTTCCTGCCGCATCGACCGCCATCACACGAATCTCATAGGTTCCGTCTGCCAATGAATTTAGTTCAATGGGCGTTGTTAGAGAAAAATTCCCGCTCAGCCCGCCTGGGCTGCCATTAACGATAAGCCTGTAGCGGTATCCAACAGTATCGCCGCTTGCGTTTTCCACAATGATGTTCGTTTTGGTGGAATTGGTATAGGTCGCATCTGGATGCGGGTCGAGGTTAAAATTGTACGGCTCCTGGGGCAAATTTGTAATAGTACACTCGGGAGCCACGTTGTCGACGGTCCAGGTATAGCTTACTTCGGGCCCTTCGGAACCCGGATCGCCATTTCTTAACGCTCCGATGACTTTGATCGTGTAATCGCCGTCGGGCAGGTTCTTCAGCTTGATTTTCGCATCAATCGATTCATACCCGCTCCATGAGCCGCCATTAATCTGATATCTGTAATAGTACACGTCCGTACCGCCGACCAGGATGGTAGCGGAGCGAAGACGGGTAAAGCGGTCGGGCTTGTTTGAGAGCACCGCGACAGGCTTATTATTGGCAATGGTCCAGCTATATGTCGTCGGATTTGCCTGTTTGTTACCTGCCCCGTCAATCCCCCATGCATAGAGTGTATAATACCCATCGGGAAGTTTTTCTTTCACAATTGCCTGTCCGGGTGCGAATGGACCGCTTTCAGAATCGCCATTGATGCGGTAGGTGTAGGACCGTACGTCATCGCCCCCGACCATTATTGCAATATCCCTCGATGTCGTTACCGTTGCAGGCGTGCGGTCAAGCGTTGCCGTCGGCGGTATGGTATCAACCAGAAACTGGACCACGGTCGCCTGGTTGATTTCCTGCCACTCGTCCGTATCGCCGTTTTTCCCCACCACTTTCAGGGTATGGAAGCCCTCGGAAAGTCCCGAAAGAGTAAGTGGAACGCTCATGTCGATTTCGCTGCTGAACGCGCCATTGTCGATCGAATAGGAGTATCCGCCGTCCACGACACCGAAAAGCTTAACGGTGAACTCGATAGTGGAAGAAGAAAATGCGGGATAGGGCGATGTTTCGGGAAGCTTGTCTTCGTCGCGCCAGACTTCCGCAACAACCGAACCTCGTCCTATAAAACTTGCAAACGAATTTAAAATCGCGTTACCATCAAGATCTTTCACCCGCTGGACCAGAAGCGTGTATTCTTCGCCATGATGCATGCCGTAGGTAAGGCCCGTGGATAGCGTGAGCGTGACGGTTTTTTTGTCGGAGTCAAGCACCGGCGCGGAGTCGGCAAGAACATTCACTCTGTTTCGCCCCTGCACATGATAGTTGGCGCTCTCGGTCGCGGTGTTTTCGTCCACTTCTTCGCTGAAGGTCACCACCAGCGTATCTTTGGCCGTCGCTACAGCCGAAACCACCGAAGGGGCAACCGTATCGGGAACATAGGGAACGCTGTGATCGCCTCTGTTAACTTCGTATTGGTGAAAAGCGTCGCCGCTGCAGCTTAATAAAAATCCCGCGGCAAAAGCGATGCATAGAACTTGCGCAACGACGGATATCAAATTTACTATTTTATTATGGATGAAATATTTTATTGCCATGGTTTTCATCTCACACCTCCTCAATACCGGGTGACCTTGAGACTGTCGATTATGACATTCCCGCCCAAATCTCCCGAGGAAATCGCCTTCAACCGCAGATACACCGTACCATGCCCGGAGTAATCGGACAAATCCACATAGTGGGTTTTCCACGACGGGCCGCCGAGCGAAAAATCGTATCGGAAGGCGGCATCTAAGGCCCCTCCCTGTAAGGGAACATAGTTTGTGCCATCGGTGCTTCCGTAGATTTCGAGCCTGTCTATTTGATTGTAGAGCTGTTCATGAAACATGGAAAACTCTAAAATATAGCTTCCCTGCGTTGAAAACGATAGCGGGCTAATGAGCTCCACATTGCTGTACGATGCGGGCTCCCATAGCCAGGATGCCGCCTTCGCCATGTACGAGCCGTGTTGCGGGTTTATTGAGCTGCCATTACCCGCTCGTTCCATGGTTACTCGCTCCCAGTCTACGCCGGAGTCGTTCGACACATTTTTCAAATAGAGAAAATTGGGCTCCGTGTAGTCTTCAAAACTTTCGTCTAACACTGTGGTAGAACCTGTAGATGAACCGGTGGTGAAGCTAAAAGATAAAGGGGCGGATGCATTATTTCCTGAGAGATCCCGGAAACTGTTACTAGATCCGCTATTTAGCGTGACAGTATATGGAGTGGAAGCCTGAAGCTGTCCAAAGGTGAATACAACCGTCCGCCCTCCGTCAATCCACCCTGCTCTTGTCGCAGAGATGGAAGGAGACAATGTAATAGTTGAACCCCGGGTCTGATTCATCATTTCATTGAAGCGAATCACGATTTTGCCTATATTTCTGCCCACATTGGTCGCGCCGTCTTTTGGAATAGTGGATACGACGACCGGGTTTGCCGAATCTACCGCGGTGGTGAAATTGAATATGCCGTCGTTCAGATACGTGGCTTTGTTTATTTCATTGCCGTCGGGGTCTTTAAACGTGCCGCCCCATCCGTACAGCCTGGCCTGGCAGGCGGTACCCCCTTTAAACTTGCCAACAATTGGATAAGTAATTATATTTTTTTCGTCGGACCATTCGCCAATACCGGGCGAAGCAGGCGAGGGGGTGTTTGTTTCTGAAGCGCCCTCATAGAGTTCAAACCAGCTCTTCTGAGTATCCATCGCGCGATTAAAGGTGATGCGAATATATTTCGTATCATGTGGTACACCTGTCGCGTTGTCCGCGCGCGTCGTATAATCTTTACCGTTCGAAGATGTTTCGATATTTGTCACCACTGGCAGCGCGTTGGTTGTAAAACTCCACTTCGCGGCCGTGAGCGAATTGTTCGCCCTGTCCTTTATGGCATTTGTGAGATTCACCTCATATTGCGTGCTGTTGGCCAAATTGCCGCCCGGCGTGAGCGTTGCGGTCCTGGTAGCTTCATCATATAATACATAATACACGCTGACTCCGGAAGTAAAGTAGAAGGAAGCTTTGCTAACTCCGGTTACCGGTTCGCTGAATTTCACCGTCACTGTCGGTTTAAGCGGCACGCCTGTTGCACCGGGCGCCGGATAGCGCTCAATTATGGTCGGCGGGGTGGTATCCTGTTCTGTGGTAAAAGACCATTCAACGGTATTTTCCATATGATTATTTGCGGCATCCTTAATGCCTGTAGGGCCGCCAAGAACTTTGACCGTGTATACCGTATTTTGTATAAGGTCGTCATCGGGATTAAGCGTAGCTACAAATGTTGCAGGATTGTACGATACGGCCGCCGAAACTGGGGTCGTCCCTTTAAGCAGGGTTATTTTCGACGTGGCATTCACCACATGCTCGGTGAATTGCATTGAAACATTCGCATCGAGCTTCACCCCTGTTGCGTCCTTTCCGGGGGATTTCGATCCGTCCACAATCGCGGGCGGCGTGGTATCCGGCACCTCAATGGTCTTGAATTGCCAGGTGTATTCGCCCGCAAGGGAATTCGGGACCTTGGCTTTATCTTTTATGCCCGTGGTGATGTGCACCGTATACGTAGTTTCGCCTGCCAGGTTGGAAGTGGGCGTAAGCGTAAGCTTGTGCTCTTGCGGATCGTATGTGATATTCGCGCTTGCAGCAGGCTCAAGGTAGAAGGTTGAAGTACTATAGCCCTGAATATCTTCCGAGAATGTCGCGTAAATAGACTCGTTCACCTGGAAGTTCTGTTGCCCCGGAGGCGGATAGACGCTCGTCACTGTGGGCGCGACAGTATCCGCCGGAGTTGAGAACGACCATGAGATCGGAGAAAAGGGGTTGTTTGCCCGGTCCACAATCGCACCTGTGAGATATGCAGTGTAGGTTTTTTCGTATTCAAACCCGCCTGTCAGCACCAGTTCTGCCGTTAAGAGGCCCTGTGAATAGGTCACGCTCGCCGGTATCTTATTTTTGCTTTCGTCTTCAACATAGAAGGAATTTCCCGAAACGCCTTTAACGTCCTCGCTGAAAATCACCGTCACTTTTTTATTTATCCAGTTGACAGCGCCCGGCGCGGGGACCCTGTTTACGGCAGTGGGTGCCTCTTCGTCAAGCGCGGTTATAGAAAAGGTCCAATCGGATATTGGTATCAGCTTGTTTTTATTTGCGGAAATATCGTTGATGGAATCGGTGAGGACCACTTTGTATTCGCCGGTCGCCTCCACGTTATCCTTTGGAGTGAGAGTGGCGCTGGCGGTATTGGTGCCCGCATCGTAGTGGTATTCCACATCCGCATCAACTACATCATGGGCGCCAAAATTCCGTGTAAGCATAAAAGAAGATTTCGTGACGTTCTCGACCTGCTCGCTGAAAAATACCGTGACGGAAACCGCGTTTCCCGGAATGTCCGGGGTCCCAGGCGTGGGTGTGCGGTAGGTGACATAGGGGCTTGTAGTATCAGCTACGGTCGTAAACGACCACTCAATATCTGAAGCTACTTTATTGCCTGCAGCGTCTTTAATCTCGGTAGTAGGGCCGCCTTTTACAACCACTGTGTACACACTGCTGTAGTCCATATAGTTGTTAGGCAATATCTGTGCGTTTTTTGCCACCGGATCGAATGTGACTGTAGAGGCAACAAGCGTGCCGTTTTTGTCGCCCTTGTAGAGCATCACGGTCCCCGGCCCTACACCGCTTACGGGCTCGCTGAAGAAAATTGAAACCGTTGCCGAAACGGGAACATTTGCCTGCGGATTTTGATGGTCGGGATAAGTGGGCGAAACCACCGTGGGCGGCGTGGTATCGGGCTCGATTCCCGTCTGGAAATTCCACTTTGTTACATTCAGCCTATTGCCTGCATCGTCTTTAATATCATCCGTGAGCGTCACTTCAAATTCGCTGTCGTAGGCCAGATTGCCGTCCGGGTCGAATGTTGCGGCTTTTGTTGCGGCATTATAGCTCGCCTCACCGTCGACCTTTGTACCGGTTGAGAGGTTCTTCACCGTGAAGCTCGCCGCATTCACGTCGCCGACGCTTTCGCTGAATACTGCCGTTATATTGGTATTGACGCCCACGTTTGCCACTCCGTCTCCTGGATGGTGAGAAATCACAAATGGAATTGTGGTATCGGCTGTGGTGAAGGTCCAGCTTATGGGCACAAGCGCGTTGCCGTTCATATCTTCAATGTCGCCGGTAAGCCGAATGCGGTACAGCACACCTTCTTCCAGGGTATTCAGCGGCGTAAATGTCGCTGTTCTTGTCGACTGCGTATAGACGACATTCCCATCAATTTTTTTTGAATCCAACACACGCTCTAAAATGAAGCTCGTTTGACCCACTTGCCGCACGTATTCATCGAAAACGATTTTAATGGTCTTATTCGTAGGAACATTCGTTTCCCCGCTATCGGGGTCTTTCAACGTAACTTCCGGCGGGGTCGGATCGGATATCGCAGAAGTCGTGAAGGTCCACTGAAGAGTGCCGGTGAGGGCATTATGCGCCAAATCGCGTATCTCCCCGGATAAGGTCACTTGATACTCCGTACTTATGGACAATTCACCGGCGGGATACAGCACCGCGGTTCTTGTGGCATCGTTGTATATGACTGACGCATCGACGGCAACCCAATTGCCGGCATCATTTTTTTCCAATTTAAAATTTGCGCTGTTGTTATGTATGGTATAGCTTTTCATCGACTCGCTGAATGTAACGCTTATCTCGGCATTGGTGGATACATTGTCCTGGTCTTCTTCGGGATAACGCGAAACAATAGTAGGGTCAGTCGTATCTTCTGTGGTAAAGGTCCACTTGGTAAGCGGAAGGCTGTTGCCTGCTATGTCCGTAATGGCATCGGTGAGGGTAACAGTGTAGATTGTCCACTCCTTCAGAGTTCCGGCCGAAAGGGCGGCCTTTCCAGTATCGGGATTATATGTTACCGTTGCTGGCAGCGGAGGACCCGTATCATTTTCCTTTATGAAGAAAGTGCTTTTTCCCACTTTGTTCACTCTTTCGCTGAATACAACATATATATCCGTGTCGATCGGCACATAATTGCTCTGGTCCGGACTGCGTTCTTCTATTGAGGGCGGGACCGAATCCTCTTCTGTGGAAGTGATGAACACCCATGATGCGGGCTCAAGCGCTACGCCGGAGCGGCTTCTCACCTCACTGGTGATGGTCACTGCGTAAATGGAATCCCAATCCAACGCTTCTGTTGGAATGAGGGTCGCGGTGCGGGTCGAATCGTCGTAGGCAACCGTTGTCGCAACATTCCCGAATGTGCCGACGCGTTCAAGATAGAAGCTTTGCGCGGAAATATTGATTACGCTTTTGCTGAAAACGACATTGATATGCGCATTCACCGGCACATCCGTGTCCTGATTTTCGGGCGCCATGTTCACAATCACCGGAGGCTCGGTGTCGCCCTCATGGCCGGACCCCATGCATCCAAATGCGGAAAAGGCCATAAGGCATGCCAGAAGTAATGAAAGAATGTTGAATTTGAAAGTATCATGCGTTTTCATGGCGCGCCTCCGCATTTGAAAAGAATGCGTAAAACCCCTTTTCGATATTATCGGTTTTCATGGTTAAAAATTTTAAATATATTATTAAAAAATTCGTCCGACTATCTCCTCGTAGTGTACGAATTTACCGACGCTGCTTCGGATTGAGGCAGCTTCACCACTCCATCGACTGTATGCAGTTCATAATATTTTCCCCTGGCCTTCAAATGCCCCGTGATCTTTTTCCCGTTCGAAGCGGTAACCGTTGAAAGCGGGCCGTATTTCCGCTCCAGCGTTGCGAGCTTCAGCTCTTCCGTAAGGGCCGGTGGATTTAATGTAATAATTTCCATTGCGACCGGCGCTGGAAGCACAGTCGAAGAGGGAATGGCGTCGTGTTTTGCTAAGTCGACCAGGCGGATGTGTTTCATCAAGCTTAAAAGCCTCATTTCCTGGGGCGTAAGCCTGCGCACCCTGGGAGAAGCTTCGGACAATTCAAGAATTTGACCCGATTTTAGCGCCGTTTCTGCCCTTCCTCGAGAGAGGGACGCATGCCCCTCGAAAACACTCACACGCAGGGCATTGTCGTCTTTCACGAAATCGAATGAAGCCCTTTTGCTTGTGAGGGTTTCTTCCGGAGTCAAAATTTTTAAATGCATCCCCCGCTTTTTACCAGAGGCGCTTAAGCTTCCCTTTTCAAGGCCCACTTCGATTGCGCCGTCTTCATTTAGTCCATGATATGTAAAAGAGCCCGATCGTAAAACAATAGCCCCGGCTTCGCCTATCTGGAGAATCGCGAGTCCGTCTTTGGCGCATCGAATGACAGATCCAGGCGTCAATTCATATGGGGCGGAAATCAGGGTATCGTTCACAAGGACATTGTTCATCACATAGGTGATGACATTCCTGGAAGGCGAAGCGCCGCAGTTAAGAAAAAGCAATGCCGCGAAAAAAGACAACATGGCAGTAAAGACGCCGCTTGAAGCTTTCGAATATGGCCGGGCATCTTTATGAGTTGTAAATGACTTAATATTCATCGTATTTTTTCTTATTTTGTATAATAATTATTATATAATCAATTTAATTTATAAGCCTTGTTGCTGTGTAATACAGGTAATCTCTAAATAATCAGGTTTTTCCCTGAGTATGTCAGTAGTTACAAACTGTATGGGAATTTTAAACCTTGAGTTCCAAAGAGTTTCCCATATCTCCAAATATATATTAATCTACCAAAATTTCTAACATAAGTGCGAAAAAAAAACACAGAAAGGCTTTTTTAGGGATAGTGTGTACAAAAAGACTATAAAAGTCAAGATTTTTATTTTAAATTTCAAATTTCCAGGGAAACTTCAAAAATTAAGGCGGTGACAAAAAAATCACATGGGATATCTAAAAATTTTTATAGATGCTATTAATAAATTGCAAATGTTGACTATCGCAGCAGTTATGTTTTCCCGCAGAAGCGAAAGCAGACGGGGAATCAGTCCGAGGTGGCGTGTCCATGGGACGATGCGGCCTAATACCCGGAAGTCGCGGTTTAGGTAGTGAGTGGGATTAAAGGAAGTGGATGGATTTTGGTTCTCCTTTCGGAAGCGGACATAGGTGTTTAGCAGCAGAGAGGGGCTGAAAAAGGATATGCGATAACCGGGTGAGGTCTCGCGGGAGTCTCCGTAGATACGGGGCAGGGATGTGGCGGCCCGAAGCAACCGTGAGAAGTCTGCGTCATCATAATAGTTTCGAGAAATCGGAATGAAGGGTGCCACCGTATGAAAGCGGGAAAATTCATTACCGACGGGCCAGGACATGGCCATTCCACCCAAAAGGTCCCTATTTATACCCCTAATTGAAGTGTATCAAATACATCGCTCCTATTGAAAGGGCGAAATCGATATGTTTTTTCCTTATATCCAGGGTGATGTTTGATTCGCTTGTTGTCTCCATGGATCCATGTCCATCGTATGTAAAAATCCCGGCTTCAGCAAAAAGCATAATATTTTCCATTACCTGCCAGTCTACGCCCAGCAGGGCCATGTAACAAAGATGAAACAATGTAAAGCCGGTGTGTCCGGTAAGGTCCTGGTCTTTAGAAGAAGTTTTAAGTTTCAGGTAATTAATCTGTAAGCCCAGGCCTGCCCAGGGCCTTAAGCTGTTCCACACAAAGGGGGCAAAGCCAAGGGTAAGGGCGCCGGAAAATCCCTTTACTCCCTCCATCTCTAATTCAAGTCCGGGGTCAGAAGGGCTATTTGTAGCCTCTCCGCCTAATATTGACATAGACATGCGGAGGTCCAAAAGCCTGTCAAAGAAAGTGAGGTCGGCCGTGAGGCCAATGCTGTGTAAGTCATAATTAAAGAGTATAAGGCTATCGTTAAAGAATTCATCTTTATATAAGACATGTGAGTCTCTGATGGATATGTATTTATAAACCAGGCCCAGACCCAGGTATTTTTTCTCATGTCCGGTTTTTTTAAGTACAATTTTATTGTCCGGGCCCGCTGGCTGTTGTTTGTCTTTTTTTTCGGCGAGGGCCGTTTCTTTTATGTGCTCCACGGTTTTATGGGCGACTCTGTCGGCCATTAAAAAAATCTTGCCGGTAATGGGGGTGGTTTCCAGAAGGGTCGCCGTTATTTTCCCTTTGGATTTATGATAGACGGAATTTTCAACTTGAAGGCTATCATCGGCCGCGCTGGAGTTATATCCGCCGAAAATGAGAATATCCGCATCGATGTCAGCGCAAAGGGAGGAAGCCTTTTTTTCATAAATGTGCTTTTTAGAGATAGCGCCGTCGCTCAGGCCATGTTTGATAAGTCCGGCTTTAAGCCTGTCTTGAGGTACGAGCTTAAAAGTGAACTTTTCGTTCATGGAAGAGAGAAGGGCCTCGGCAAGTGATTTGCTCAGCCAGTCATATTCTTTTTTCCGCGTTTCATTCATGAAGGGCAGAATCGCTATTTCGGCAAGCTCATTGCTTTCCGCCGAAAAAAGCCCGCAGGGTAAAAGCACTGCTGTTAGTGAAAATATTAGGACTAAGCTTTTTTTCAACATATACTCCGAAATTAATGCTTAATTTTTATATGAAAGCCCTGTGAAACAAGCTTTTCCCGCCCGTCTTCGGAGGGCGGGAAAAGCAGGGCGCTGAGTTTATAGTATAGTCCCACAGTCATAGTTTTTCACACGAAAAGTCAAATAAAAAAGGCTTTTATAAAAAGGCGTAAAAAGTGATTGCTATTTATTTCTTCCAATTTATGGAAGATACAGCCTTTTGCAGAAAGATCGTCGAGCATTGTCCATTGATTTCAGATCAGTTTGAAGGATTATAAAGTGAGGATAGGAAAAATACTATTTAAATCCAGCGTATTTCAATACCTGAAAAATAGTGAAATATATTCCCTGGATATAAGACTGTATGTAATCATCCAGTTCGGTTTGACAATTCTATTTTTACTCGCCCTGATTACAGACAGTTTTCTAAATCATTACCCCGAGGCAAAGTTCATCTGGGTGATTGGCATTATTCTGCCAATCGTATCTGCCGAGTTCGCTCTGAAGGAAAGGTTTTTTAAAGCCGCATCCGGTATCTCAATAATTATTTATACTTTCATAGTATTTTTGGAAATACATTTTTCCGGAAGCATTCTGACGCCCTCAGTCTTATTTTCATTTATAGCCATTTTTATTTTAAGCGTAATTGCCAGGGGAGCGCTTAAATATGTCTGTGTTCTTTCCGTAGTTGCCTTTGTAATTTATAGTGCTGTATATGAAATGAGCTCTGAAAATATTACAAGCATTACTCATGAGGTTTATATCGACTGGATAGTTTATTATTCCATCATTGCCTTTATAGTAATGCTAATTGTAAGCATGATAGTGAAACTTTTAAAAGAATATGACGAAACTATAAAAAAAGCAAATATTGAATTATACCATCATTCAATCACCGACCCTTTAACAGAAATATTTAACAGGCATTATCTCGATAAATATATAAACAATTTGTTGAATGACAGAAGGGTACATTCATCCAGCGTTACAGTATTGATGGTCGATATCGATTTTTTCAAACAGTACAATGATCACTACGGGCATTTTGAAGGAGATAATTGCTTAAAAATTGTGGCTTCAACCCTGCAGCAATCTTTATATAGAAATAATGACATTGTATTCAGAATAGGCGGAGAAGAGTTTCTAGTTTTTTTGAACGCTGTCAAGAAAGAAAACCTGCAGGATATTACAAAGAGAATTCATGACAATCTGGCGGCAAAAAAAATAGAACATAAAGCCTCGTCCGTGTCTAAATATGTCACAGTGAGCATAGGCGCCGTATTTTTTGATATCGCCAGCCATAAAGACCTGGACGAAATTCTGCGGATTGCGGATTCAGCTTTATACAAGGCAAAAGAAACTGGAAGAAACAGAACTGTAGAAATAATATATTCCGAGCGCAATGGAGCGTGAATTTTACAATTGTTGACCGCGCCCGCCGAAAATGTCCTGAGTTTTTAATCTTAACGCCATAAATTTTCTTAGAATTTCAGCTTTGGCCCTATATCCTTCTTTCTTTTTATCTAAAAGGCCGGTGTTAATCAATTCTTCTAAATCCCTGGATAATGTTCGTTGTGATAATTTGGAATACTCACGTATTAAGGAATGAAAATCAATAAAATTGTCAATTTAATTGGCGAATGAATTGTTACATTATTTGCCAATAATCGAACACTCCTCCCCGTACCGGGCCGCCAGGTCCACGTACACCTGCTTGGTCAGTTCCAACTCCGCTTTGTTGCGCTCCTTCACCTCGCCAATTTCTTTGGCGGGCACACCGGCGTATATTTTTCCCGGCGGCACGGACTGTGAGCGGGGCACCAGGGCGTGCTCCGCAACGATGGCCCATTCCCCCACCTCGGCGAAATCCGAGACGGTGGCCCTCATCCCGATGAGGGCATAGTCGCGGATGGTCGCGTTATGGACCAGGGCGCCGTGTCCCAGGGTGGCGCGGAAGCCTATCTTCGTGGCGCCCATGGGGCGGGCGTGGATTATGACTCCTTCCTCTATGGCGGATTCGTCGCCGATGATGATTGTACCGTAATCTCCTCGGAGGATGGTCCCCCAGCCGATGTAGCAGTTTTTACCAATCTGGACATCGCCGATTATTTCCGCGGATGGGGCCACCCAGGCGCTTTTGTCAATGGAAGGGATGCGGTCTTTAATCCGATAGATGGGCATGTTGAATTTTCCTGTATGATATTTTTCTGTAAAAAAGGCCGGCGCGGTTTACCCGCGCCGGCCCCGGCTTTTTAATCGTCAAAGGCCATGCTGGTCTTCCAGACTTCCCAGACCTTACCCACGAGGTCCGGGCCGGGCTTAAGCGTCATTTTGCCGGGCTTCCATCCCGAGGGGGTCGCCTCGGCGCCCTTCTTCTCGCGGACAAGCTGGAATGCCTGGACCTGCCGGAAGGATTCCATGACATTTCGCCCGACCGGAGGCGTGAGGACTTCGTATCCCTGTACCACTCCGTCGGGATCTATGATAAAGCGTCCCCTGGTCTCCACACCGGCATCGGCGTCGTAGATTCCGTAGGCCGTGCCGACCCTGCCGCCTCCGTCGGAGAGCATGGGGAAGGGCACTCCGCCCTGGACCATCTTGGAGAGTTCATTGTCGTTCCACATTTTGTGGACGAAGACGCTGTCTACGCTCATGGAAAGGATTTGTACTCCGAGCTTCTGGAAATCGGGGTATTTTTCGGCGACCGCCGAAATTTCTGTCGCTCAAACGAAGGTGAAGTCACCCGGATAGAAGCACAGGAGCACCCATTTGCCAAGGTATTCCGAGAGCTTTACATTGATGAATTTTCCCTGATGGTACGCCGGGGCGCTGAAATCGGGCGCTTTTTTTCCGACCTGGATCATGGCCTGCTTTACCTCCCTGGTAGTTTTTTCCATCTCTTCGCCCTTCTCTGTGAGAATGGGCTCCTCTCCCACGGGGCCTCCCGTGGGACGGGCACAGCCCGGTTTGAATTCTTCAGGCATGGGCGCCTCCTGGAACGAGATTTTTACTTACTTTTTTAAGTCCGTGCTTTACTTTACTCTCCGCTCTTCGTCACGAAGCCCTTCGATGCCGGCCCGGTCTCCGACGGGGTCCCTGCCACCTTCGCCAGATATGATGCTCCGAGGGAGGTGATGTGGTTGTTCACATTGTCGAAGTAGTTGAAGTGCTCCTGTTCTTCCTCAATGATGGTTTCGAAGAGCTTCATGGAGATGCTGTCGCCATTATCGGCGCAGGTTTTTAAAAACTGGTTGTAGACGTCAACCGTATCGTCCTCAAGCTTCGCGTCGAAGGGGAAGACTTCCTTAACTTCCTGCCCCTTCGTCACCCTGTCGGCGGGCTCCGTGACGGGTTCGCCGCCAAGCTCTTTAATCCGTTCGGCGAACATTTCCGCGTGGCGCATCTCGTCGATGGCGATAAGCTTGATGTTCGCGGCGAATTCGCCGAAGTCCATATCATCCAGGCTGTAATGCTGGTTCATGTACTGATAAATGGCGTGGAGCTCCATGGCCCTGGCCCTGTTAAGCGCCTCTATCACCCTGTTTTTTCTTTCCTCGCGCGATCCCTGTGACATAATATCATACTCCTCTTTTGATCTGATATAAGCGGCTTTTTAGAAAAAGGCAACGCCAAGAGTAGAGGGGAGGCGGAAAAATGAAAGCCTTTTTTCTTTTTAACCCTCAAAACCCCCGCACCGGCGCTTAATGACAGCCATGGGACTTGCCGCAGGGCTCGCCTCTTCCACAGCAGGGGGTGTCTTTCCCGCAGGCCGTGGTGCGGGGCGCGCCGCCCTTCATCACAAAGCCGCTTCCTCCGGTGATGATCCTCCTTACGCTTCCTCCGCATTCGGGGCAGTTCTCCAGCGGAGAGGCGCTCATGGCCTGCTGCACCTCGAAACGGTGCGCGCATGAAAGGCAGATGTAGTCGTAGTTAGGCATGACGCGCTCCTCAATGGTCGCAGGCGTTGGGGCCGGTAGCGAGGCGGTTTTCCAAAAAGTCGGTCACCACCTTTTCCGGCGCTTCGGAAGGCGCTCCGGTTATCACCGTGATGCCGCGCTCCCGGAAGAGCCCTACGGCACGCTGTCCCATGCCGCCGGCTATGACGCATTTTACTCCCTTCTCGGCGAGCCAGCGTGGCAGAAGCCCGGGTTCGTGGGGCGGCGCGTCGAGTTCCGTCGTCGCGGTAATTTTCTTGCCCTCGGGATCGACATCCAGAAGGGCGAAGGTTTCGCAGTGGCCGAAATGCATGCAGAGTTTTCCCTCTGCGACCGGTATTGCTATCTTCATTTGAATACTCCTTGTAGTATATTTTCCATTATCGCGTTGAAGGCTTTCCGGGCCGGCGTTTCGTTTTCTGCCGGGTCGCCGGCAAAGGGCCGCCCCGCGTCGCCGTTTTCGGCGATCCCCGCTTCGATGGGGATTTTGCCAAGAAAAGGCACTCCCATATCAGCGGCCATCCTTTCTCCGCCGCCGTTTTTGAAAATTTGCGTTTCCTTTCCGCAATGGGGGCAGATGAAGCCGCTCATGTTCTCAACGACGCCGATAACAGGCATGTTGAGCTGTTTACAGAAGCTGACCGATTTTCGAACGTCAGTGATCGCCACGTCCTGGGGCGTCGTGACTATGACCGCCCCCGTTGGGTCTTCGATGAGCTGGCATACGGAAAGGGGTTCGTCCCCGGTCCCGGGAGGCGAGTCTATCACGAGAACGTCGAGGTCGCCCCAGGTGACGTCTTTCAGGAACTGCTTGATGACGCCGTATTTCAAAGGCCCGCGCCATATCACTGCGCTGTCGGCATTGTCCAGCATGAAGCCTATCGACATCACCCGGAGCCCACCGGCGCTTTCAACCGGGAGGAGCATCCCGGAGACCGTGGCGGCAATGCGCTGGCCCTCAAGCCCTAAAAGCTTCGGGACGCTGGGGCCGTGGATATCGACATCGAGAAGCCCAGTCTTGAGCCCCCGGGACGCCAGGGCGGCGGCAAGGTTAACCGAAACCGTGCTTTTCCCCACGCCTCCCTTTCCGGAGAGCACCACAATCTTGCGCTTAATACGCCCAAGGTTCTCCTTCAGCATCCGCTCCTCTTCGGCTTTGTCAGGGACCCGGGCATCGGAGGCAGGTTCCCGGGGCGCGTCTTCTTCCTTCTGTTTCTTTTTAAACATGTACGTCTCCTTTTTCAAAAATTAGAGGGCATTTTCAAAAGGGAATCTCTAAAATTATTTTTTGAGGTACCCTCCTGCTGTTCATTCGTGGCGCCACTCGCCCGCGCTTTTCACGGAGGTCGATACAGGTTCCTCTTCGCCGGAGAGGTACCTGTCCATCCACCCCGCCCTCGCTTCGGGCACGCTGTCGAAGGCGGGCACATAGGGCTTGATGTCCAGGACCGGCGTTCCGTCCACCATGTCGACGCCCGCCACGCGCAGGCTGTTCTCGTCGCGGGCGATGAGCCGCACCACAGTAAGGCCAATGTGATTGGGCCGATGCGGCGACCGCGTGGAGAAGACGCCGCGCTCCCTGTCGTCCATATAGGGGCGCACATTGTGCATGCTCCCGCGGCACCGGTGAAATCCATAGAGCACAATAAGATGGGAAAATCCATCGATGTCGCGGAGCCCTCCGGCATGCTCGGGGTATATTTTTATAACAGCTTCGCTCTCCGGAGAGAGGGCCCCCTGGATGGGGACATTGTCCGATACGTTCTGAAATGGCGAGATCACCACGCCTATGGGTTTTAAGGATATCTCACAGCTCATTGAGTATCCTCCCCCAGACGCGCTCCACGCCGAGGGCCGCCGGCCCTCGCGAATATTCCACCAGGGGCTTCCCCGCCACGATTGCCGCCGTGACATCATCATCATAGGGGAGCTCCTCGCAGAAGAGCGCCCCCTCCCTGGAACAGAAGTCACGGATCTTTTCCGACATCTCCCTATTGATATCGGCCTTGTTCACGCATACGGCGATTTTCATCCGGAAGCGGCGGGCGAGCTCGTAAATACGCCCCAGGTCGTGGAGCCCCGACACCGTTGGCTCCGTGACGATCAGGGCGAAGTGCGCCCCCGTGAGTGTGGCGATGACGGGACAGCCGATGCCAGGGGAACCGTCGATTATAACGAGGCCGCGCTTATCTTCCTCCGCCATTTCTTTCGCTTTTTTCCTGATGAGGCTTACGAGCTTCCCGGAGTTTCCCTCGGCGATGCCGAGGCGGGCGTGGACCATGGGGCCGTACGCTGTATCCGAGACGAACCAGTCCCCGGAGATATGATCCCGCATTTCTATGGCGTCGGCGGGGCAGAATCGGGCGCAGACCCCGCAGCCCTCGCAGGCAAGAGGGTCGACCACGAAATAGTCGCCGATGGCGTCGAAGCGGCAGTAGATGACGCATTCGCCGCATCCCGTGCATAATCCGGGGTGGATGTAGGCCTTCTTTCCGCCGTCAAAAGGCTCCGAGCTTTTTTCACGGGGTGATAGGAGCAGATGGAGGTCCGCGGCGTCAACGTCGCAGTCGGCGATGACGGCGTTCTCCGCCAGCGCCGCGAAGGACGCGGCCACGCTGGTTTTCCCGGTGCCGCCCTTGCCGCTTATTATCACGAGTTCTTTTATCATACTGTTTCTCTCTTCCGGAAAATTCCCCGGGGCCTCTTATGCTTCCGCCCGGCACGCGCCCCTCGTAATCGCGGCGAAAAGTCCGGCCAGGGCGTCGCCGTGGGCGTCCAGCATGTGGGGCACCGCGTCCCCCCGGGCATAGGCCTCTGCCACCTCCCGTGAGTAGGGTATCGACGTAAGGACGGGAATATCTTCCGAGTCGCAATAGTCCCGGACGTCCGTGGTCCCGGCGCCGTCGCGGTTTATTACCACACCGAAGGGTACGCAAAGCGCCCGCGCCATGCCGACGGCCAGCTTAAGGTCGTGAAGGCCGAAGGGAGTGGGCTCCGTGACAAGGACTAAAAAGTCGCTCCCCCGCACCGACTCCACGACGGGGCACGAGGTCCCCGGTGGGCAGTCTAATATCCTCACATCGGCGCCGGGATGCTGTTTCTTCACTTCATGGATGAGGGGGGGTGATATAGGCTCCCCCAGGTCCAGACGGCCCCCGGCGTAGAGGAGCTCCCCGGCCGCTCCGGTCTCCACTACGCCGATGCGCTTCTCAATTTCCTGAATGGCCTTCTCCGGGCACACGAGATAACAGCCTCCGCAGGAATGGCACATATCCGGGAGCACCAGGGGGAGGCCCTTAATAAGTACGATGGCGCTGTAAGCGCAGATTGCTTCGCATTCGCCGCACCCCGTGCAGAGGTCGTCGTCCACCTTCGGTATGAGCATATGGGCGGCCTCGGAAGTTTTTATCTCGGCGCCAATGAAAAGATTGGCGTTGGGCTCCTCGACATCGCAATCCAGAATCGCCGTGGCCCTGCCTTGCCGGGCGCACCAGACCGCCAGGGACGCGGCGAGGGTCGTTTTACCTGTTCCGCCTTTTCCGCTTGCTATGGCAATGACCATGTGACGCTCCTAAAAATCGAACACCGCGCCCGCGGACGCGGAGGCGAACTCGTCAGGGAATTCCCGGGACATGCGGCAGGCTATGTTAAAGCCCGTGCAGTGCGATACGGCGACTTTTTTCACGCGGTATTTTCTCAGGGACGCCGCGGCCTTTTCCACGTACTCTGGCGGGGCGGTTTCCAGATGGGTGCCGCCGATGACGGCGTGGAACTCACGGTACCCGGACCTTTCGGCGAGGTCGTCTAATATCTCCACAATCCCCGCGTGGGCGCATCCAAGAAGGACCACGGGGCCCGAGTCGGTAACGATGAGCAGCGAGCAGTCGTCGTTGAAGGGGTCGTCCACGGTCTTATCGCCGTCCTTTTTCTTGAGGCGGACGTCCCAGGTTTTCCAGCCGTCGGGGCGTTTCACTTCGGTGAGGGCCGCCAGGGTGTCGGTGATTTTTTGAAAACCCCGGATTTCGGCCCAGCGGGCGCCGGCGGCTTCCATTTCTTCTTTTGTGGCCCGCATGCCGATGGGAACTTCAAGCGGGTCGGCGCCCGTGGGTATCTGGGCCACTCTCTGGGCGAAGGCGGCAGGGTGGACGTACACCGGGATTTCACTTCCCCGGGACTGAAGAAAAGGCATAATCCCTCCGGTGTGGTCGTAATGGCCGTGGCTGAGCACCAGGCGGTCCACCTTCGCGGGGTCCTTTCCTAATATTTTCATATTGTTCACGATGCCCAGGCCCTGGCCCGTATCGAAGAGCGTTGTGCTTTCCTGCTCAATGAGGACCGCAAGGCCGTGTTCGGCGATGAGCGGAAATGGCGTAAAGGCGCTGTTTTCACATAATACCGTTATTTTTGTGTTCATGTTATTTCCTCCGGAGGGAATACCGGCTTCCCTCGCTTTTTTTCATAATGTGGTTTTGCTCAAGCAGCCTCTATTGAGGGCGCCTGCCGGAAGGCCGTACCGGGCCCCCGGCATTTATCCGACGAATAGCCCCGGCGTATTTGCTGATGGGTCATGTGCTCCGGGCCGGGCCCGGGACGGCAGCCGGACATATCAGCCGTAGACGCGGTACAGCCTGAGTATTTTGCTCCTTTCGCCGTATAGTCTGTCAAATTCGCGCATATGGGCGTTTACGTTTTCGTTGAATTCGGAGAGCCTTTCGGCGGAGGAGCATGAGAACCCCGATAAGGCGAGGCCGCATTCTTCAATGATCTTCATTATCTTTCCATCTATTTCGCCGATCCTGGCGAGGTCCCCGTCCTTCACCGGGTCCAGGCTGTACTTTCTCTGGATCTCCGAGGAGATGGAGTTCGCGATGGTTTCCACCCGGCTTCGAAGCGATACCATCATGGTGAACAGCTTTTCCCTGCCGCTGCGCTCCGCGCCGGTACGGCATTCTTCAATTTTCCCCGACAGCGTGTCGAGGCATTTGAGCACTTCATCGTGAAAGCGCTGTTCCTCCTTGCGGAGGACCTGCTCGGCGATGCCGCCCGCCTTACTTTTGTCATTATCTGTCATAATCTCGCCCCCTTCTGTGTGCGGTCCTTTCTGGAATCCTGGCTACCAGTGCCCTTCGACATTCGCGTCTTCCAACTTTGCCAGGGAGCCGCTCCTGTAAAGCTCCACCGCATCGGCCACCTTTGTGTTTTCCCCGCAGATATACATTGCCACGCCGGAGCGTCGGAGAAGGTCGAAAGCTTTTGGGCCCACATTCCTGGCTATGAGGACGCCCGCTCCCGTTTCGATGACGTTCTTCGCCGCCTGGATGCCCGCCCCCTGGGGGAGCGAGAGGTTCTGGGAATTTGCCGCGTACTCCCAGGAGCCGGTCTCTTCGCTAAAGACGGCAAAACCCTGCGCTCTTCCGAAACGTGCGTCCAGCATTGCCTCGGGCCCTTTTCCATTTGCTGCTACAGCGATTTTCATTGACAACCTCCCTTCGTCTTTCCTTTTCCCTTGCCGCAGATGCCTTCAATCTTACCGTTCTTACCGTTGAAGTGGATGCCCGATTTTCCGCAGGAGGGGCAGTATGCCGGCCTTTCAGCGCCTCCGGGGGCCGCCCATGTCCGGGCGCACCCCCCGCATTCGTAGATTCTTTGCATCAATTCCACGGCTCCACCCTCTATTCGCAGGGCCTTTCCGTGCACCAGGCAGTCCGCGATTTTGCGGTGCGCTTCCACGAGGATGTTTCCCAGGGTCTGGCGCGACACCTTCATTGATGACGCCGCGTCGTCCTGGTAGAGGCCCAGATGGTCCACCAGGCGCAGGGCCTCGAACTCGTCAAGGGTGAGTACCACCTCCTCGAGGTCTATTTTCGGCACCCCCGCGGGCTTGAAAATGGTGGCGGCGGGAAAGCCGTTCACCACGCGAAATTTCGGCGGTCGGGGCATTATTTGCACCACGGTTGAGTTATTAGCATATGCTAAAAATATAGATTTAGCTTTCCTGTGTCAAGAGGGAAAGAGAAAAAACTTTCAGGATGAGGGAATCTTTTAAAAAAATATTACTCCGCCGGCCGCTGGCAAGCGGAGTAACATCTGGCAATCGCTAATAATCAAATTTTTCAGGATATTGTTTTTTTATTTAGCACCACCCCTGAGCCGGACAAAAAAACTGATTTTAGCGGGCTGTGTGTCTCATGGCTTTATGTCTATTGACAACAACCTTGTGGAAAATGCCATTCGTTCGTTCGTGATAGGCCGCAAGAAGCGGATGTTTTCCGGCAGCCCTCGTGGCGCGGCCGCAAGTGCGGTGATCTATAGCAACATAGAAACTGCAAAGGCCAACGGGCATGAACCTTGCTGGAAATGATACTTTCTGTGGTGTACGGCCACAACGCTGAGCAGGTCTGGTACCGCATGAGAAGGAAGTATTGTCTTTAAAGGGTTTTTTCTGGTCCATGAAACGCGGGCCGCAAGACTCACGAATTTCGTTACACGTCGAAAAGAAAATAATATTGACTTTTTTCCGCTATTTCGCATAATCATTGAAACGGTCAGAGTATGTGCATCCATGGGGCGCGAGAATGCCGTGATTTTAAGCGGCGCAAATTTTAAGGGCCCCAGTTAAGGGGCTTATTGCCAGGGATGGAGCAGTTATCCCGAATGGTGTTGTCGGTATAGTGTCTCATCTTGGCAGGAGCGCGTTCCAAAATGGAAGAAGTTTCCTGGATATTAAAATAAAAATAATTTTTTGCTGTTTCCCTTAAATTAGGTGGAGGATTAAATGAAAAAAGCATATATTGCAATTGGTGTTTTCATATTGTTATTAGTTGTGATATTTTTTACAACAGGTTTTTTTGTTATCCAACCGATAGGTGCGGTACCGCAAGGAGTAACTGTATGGTATTTTAGGGTGGGAACTAATTTGCCGTTTATTGCCTCGCCAGATGGCTTATCATTGGAAAGGACTGGCGAGGTTAGTTTAATGGGAAGACTTGTTATAGCAGGACAAGTTTCAAATTTAATAAAAAATAAAATAATTTTAAGGATGCCTTATTTGAAATTTATGTATTTAATTTCAACTGGAGGTAAGGAATACGAAAGGTAGTTTAAAATTTTGAAATTGCGGCGCATATAAATTTTAAAGTGCTTGATTATAATAAATATATATTTTTATATAGTATCTAAAAAATTTATTAACAGCTTAAAATGTTCCATTTAAGAGTGCATACTCAAAAAAGTCAGTCAAGATGATCAAATATTTTTGATTAAATAATAAAGGATAAATTATTATGAATAAGTATATTTTCCAAATTATATGTCTTGCTTCAATTACATTATTGTCTTGTAGTACTACTCCAGTTTTTCATGAATCTATAATCATCGGCAATGACAATATGTTTAATAAAGGGTTAAAGGTTAATAAAAATATCAATTTGACCCATGAATATGACCAAAACATTCGAAGCTCACTCGATTTATCCTTTGCATACAAAAGAGAAAAATATGCTCGAAAGTTGATAGAGGAAGGGGCCGTTGTAAAAAAGCAATATTTAATGATGGCTGTAAAGAATAACTGGCAAGAGATTTGTGATTTACTTATTTCAAAAGGAATACAGCCCGAACAACCACACTTAAGCGAAGCTATACGAGCTCGTAATTATGAAATATCAAAATTATTAATTTCTAAAAATTTGTATCCGGATATCTCTGATATCGAGTATACATTAGAGAATTATAATTACACAGACAAAGACAGTTCAGATTATAAATTAGTTAAGTTATTAAAAACTACCGGAGTTGGAGCTAGTAAATTTGAAGAACAATTAGACAATGCATATTTAGAAGGGTATGATGATAAATATAAAAGTTTATTAAATCTTGGAGTCAAAGGGCCTTCAATAAAAGCAAAAAAAGAAAAGAGTTACAAAGAATATACAGAAGTTTTTTGGTCGCCATTAAGAATTGTTGATTATGACAGCAGCTATAGAAGTGGAGAGCTAGAAAGATATGGCCAGTACGTTATTTATTTGACTCTTTCAATGCCAAAATCCATAAAAAAAACCGTTAGATACAAGGGATTTCAGCATACGTATAATTTGGAAAAATGTGATTTTGATATGACCGTTCCCATGTCAGGCACATGGGGTTTATATAGAGGGAAGAATGTTTTAGGCAAATTTAGAATATCAAATGGAGAAATAGATTTTGATAATTATATCCGATGGTAATATTCCACTTTCAATTACGCTCCAGTAACCGTCAATTCTTCCCTCCTTGCAAAACTGCTTAATGCCCGCCATAGTAATGCCACTTTACCAAAAAGAGGAGGCATACGATGGCATTTCAAAGCGAGGGCAGTAAAACTGTCGAAAAGGAGCACTATTGCCGCCGACACCACAGTGAGTGGGAAACAAGCGGTCGTGCCCCTTCCCAACAATTAATTATCCGCGTATCCAACAGTAATCCGCGGAAAGTTCTGTTCGATGAATGATATTACAAGCAGGTTAATGTCGTCCACGACAAGTATGTCCGGATGCATCCTCGGAATGGGGAGAATCTTTTCGGTCTTGAAATCTATATCATTGAACAATCCCCTCTTAGGTGCTGTTTCGCCGTTGGCGGGGACGAAGAGGATGCTGCTTGAGGTCAATGCCCCGTTGGTGTAATCCTGGCGCATCCACGAGCGCGTGACGGGTGTCATGTCGAATGTAAATTTATTGGCGATATCCGACTTTTTATACATGATAATGTCTTCATGGTTCTTGTAGACAACGAGCTCGTCTTCGAGTTTGTACCTGCGGAACTTGATACGTTATGAACAGCGCCGTGAGGACAACCGATCCAAGTATCAAGGAAATGAACCTGGTTTCCGGGTAGAACAGGAATAGCACTCAGAATACAACGGGCAATAAAATGAACAGGCTAAAAAACCACGGCGTCATGAGGAGTGATTTCGTCGTGACCCTGACGGTAAGCGCAAGGCGGCCCGACTGGGGATTGTTGTCAATGGAAGGCTGAATATCTTTACTGATGGGCCTCTGTTTCATTATTACCTGCCTACATTGTTGTAACGATTATCGTGATCCTGCGGCTATAAAACGCTTATATGGTTTTCGTACCCCTAATGGCGCAGACTAGTGCATCACCCGTCCTTGACTGCCTTACGCCTGAGCAATAAAACTCCTAAAGAAAAGAATAAGACGCCTGCCGCAAGGGACGGCAGTGCCGCGGCGCTGAATCCCTCCGTAAACCATGCCTCCGGATAATTGACTATTATCATGCCCGAATGGGCACCCGTTATGGGATTCCTTACGGGCAGTGCAAACATCCTGGCGGGTAATCCATCCGAGGAATTCCTGGAGGAACAGACAACCGGGGGCGCGCCGGGATTTGCCCGACACGTTTCCTTTAAACAGGGGCCGGAGTAGGTCATCCCCAATTCCGCGGTGTCGGTGGAATTACGTACGATAAGTTTCGTGTCAAGGAAACGGGCGTTTATTGAAGGACCCCGGTTTTTCATCGCGAAAATAAACCCGGAGAGCGTCAGATCGTCGCCGGTCTTGACGGCGTCTTCGGCGATACGCGCGAGTAACTCGCATTCTTGGGACGCCTGCCGGGTCCTTTCCCGGTCAAACTGGAATCTATGGGAGAGGGCAGGGATGGCCGTTAGGACAATAATCGCCGCAGCGGTGAAGCGGGACCATCGGGTGTTGCCGGATTGCATGGTAGTAATGGTTTTCTCCAGAATTAAATATCGCAAATCAATGGAATGCAGTTATACTGCATCCAGCTTGCATACTGAATCGACGGAAAGTCGCTGGAAATTCAACATTTTTTTGGTGTAAAGAAAAAGTTGAAACATTTGATAGCACGAAAAAAATCTGAGCTCTTAGTATGCCATTAGTTGTGATTGCCTGTCTCCCCCTCCTTTTTTTATTGACAAATTTAAAGCCATGATTTAATGTCTACTAAATCTATGGATATTATGTATTTAAGGAGTCCCACATGAGTTACAAATTGAAAACGCTGGCGGTACACGCGGGGCAGGAAGCCCCCGATCCGGCGACGGGCTCCAGGGCGGTGCCCATCTACCAGACGAGCTCCTATGTTTTTAAAAGCACCGGCCACGCGGCGGACCTCTTTGCCCTGAAGGAGTTTGGAAACATTTACACGCGCATTATGAACCCCACCACTGATGTTTTCGAGAGGCGGATGGCGGCAATAGAAGGGGGCGTGGGGGCCCTGGCGGTGTCCTCGGGACAGGCGGCGGAAGCCTTGGCCATTTTGAATATTACCCGCGTGGGCGATGAGATTGTGGCCCTGAACAATCTCTACGGGGGGACCTACCAGCTCTTTCACTACACGCTTCCGGGCCTCGGGCGCAACGTGCGCTTCGCCGCGTCGAACGACCTTGATGAAGTGAAGCGGAGCATCGGCGAAAAGACGAAGGCCGTGTACGCCGAGACGATAGGCAATCCCAAGCTCGATGTGCCCGACTTCGAAGCGCTGGCGAAGATCGCCCACGACGCGGGCGTCCCCCTCATCATCGACAATACAGTGGGGGTGGGGCTTGTGCGGCCCATAGACCACGGTGCGGACATAACGGTGCTCTCGGCGACGAAATTCATCGGAGGGCATGGCAACTCCATCGGCGGCGTGATTGTCGATTCGGGGAAGTTCAACTGGGGCAATGGAAAGTTCCCCGACTACATCGAGCCGGACCCGAGCTACCACGGCCTGAAGTTCTGGGAGTCCTTTGGGAACATGCCCGGAATGGGCAATATAGCCTTTATCATCCGGGGGCGAGTGAAGCTCTTGCGCGATCTGGGCGCGACGGTGAGCCCGTTTAACTCGTTTCTGTTTCTCCAGGGGCTGGAGACCCTGCCGCTCCGGCAGGAACAGCATTCGAAGAACGCCATGGCCGTGGCGGGGTTCCTCAACAGCAATCGCGCTGTGGCATGGGTGAGCTATCCCGGGCTGGCTAGCCATCCTTCCCATGCCATGGCGAAGAAATATCTGCGCGGCTCCTGCGGTGCCCTGGTGACTTTTGGAATTAAGGGCGGCCTTGAGGCGGGGAAGAGGTTTATCGACGAGGTGAAGCTCCTCTCGCACGCGGCTAATATAGGCGACGCGAAGAGCCTGGTGATCCACCCCGCCTCCACCACCCACCAGCAGCTCACGGAGGAGGAGCAGAAGGCCACGGGGGTCACCGCGGACCTCATCAGGCTTTCGATCGGCATAGAGGACGCCGACGACATCATCGCCGATATCGACCAGGCCTTGAAACAGGCGGTCCCGGCGTCCTGAGCCGCCTTCCAGGGCCGGAAAGGAAAGCGCGGAGATGTCGGCGGATTTTAAATTTTTTGATACGGAGTGTGATGTATGGCGCGCATATTCGATGATAACAGCCTGAGCATAGGAAACACGCCTCTGGTGAAGCTCAACCGGATTGCAGGGGAAGGCGGCGCCACCGTCGTCGCGAAGATTGAGGGGAGAAACCCCGCCTATTCGGTGAAATGCCGCATAGGCGCGGCGATGATCTGGGACGCGGAAAGGCGCGGCATTCTCACCCCCGGCTCAGGGGACGTTACCGTGGTGGAACCCACGAGCGGGAATACCGGCATCGCCCTGGCCTTCGTCTGCGCCTCGCGCGGCTATCCGCTGGTCCTCACCATGCCGGAGACGATGTCCCTTGAGCGGAGGCGCATGCTCCAGGCCTTCGGGGCGAAGCTGGTGCTCACCGACGGCGCGAAGGGGATGAAGGGCGCCATCGACCGCGCCGATGAGATTGCCGCCTCCGCGCCGAAAAAATATTTTATGCCCCAGCAGTTTACAAACCCGGCAAACCCGGACATCCATTTCGCCACAACGGGGCCTGAGATCTGGAACGATACCGACGGGAAGGCGGACATCTTCATCTCCGGGGTGGGGACCGGAGGCACCATCACGGGCGTTTCTAAATATATCAAGAAAGAGAAGGGGAGGGCTATGCTCTCGGTCGCGGTGGAGCCGTCGGATTCCCCAGTCCTCACGGCTATCCGCGCAGGGAAGGAGCCCCGGCCGGGACCGCACAAGATACAGGGTATCGGCGCCGGGTTCAAGCCCGATGTGCTCGACCTTTCGCTGGTGGACCTGGTGGAGACGGTGGGCAATGATGAGGCAATAGATTTCGCCCGGCGGCTCCATCTCGAAGAAGGAATTACAGCGGGGATTTCCTCCGGCGCCGCCGCCGCCGTAGCGGCGCGCCTGGCGAAACTGCCGGAACATGCCGGGAAGCTCATCGTGGCGCTCCTTCCGGATGCCGGGGAGAGGTATCTCTCAACGGTCCTCTTCGACGACTATCGCGGCGGCCCCTCGGCGGAAATTAAGGCTGGCCGATGAAGCTCTCAACCCGCATGCGCTACGGCATCAGGGCGTTGATGGAGATTGCACTACACGGGGGCGGGAGGCCCGTGGGGCTTCCCGAAATTTCGAAAAATCAGAACATTTCGAAGAAGTACCTCCATGCCCTCATGGTGCAGCTTAAAAACGGGGGTATAGTAACGAGCGTCCGGGGGAATGCCGGAGGATATCTCCTGACGCGCCCTCCCGGAGACGTGTCGCTCTACGATATTTTCACGGTCCTTGAGGGCCCCGCTGAGCTGGTGGAATGCGCGCCCGACGGGCGCTCCTGCGCCCGGTACGAGACCTGCGTAACCAGAAAACTCTGGGACCGCCTTGGTGGCGCTGTCCGCCGCGAGCTTGAGGAGATGACCCTGGCTGACCTCGTCAGTGAGTGCGGCGAAAGCGGCACGGGGACCTATGAAATATGATATAGGGGCTTCAATTGTAACTGCCGGCTTACTCAGGACTCAGGATTTCCCGCCCGCCGAAGGCAGGCGGGAAATTCCAATTATTAGAGGTTGCCTTTTAGGAGTCCCCTGAGTATTAAAATGGGCAGAATTATATCTTGGCAATAATGGATTACTACTCCGTTATTGCCAAATGTGGATAAATCGGGACATTCAGAAATTGTACCCCGGAGAGGTGAGGAAACATGACAAACGACTCTCGAACTGTTGCCGGAATATTCCGCGCGAGCACGGCCACCGCGGAGTTTCGGGAGGCCCTCCGCGCCCTTAACGGGATGTTTTCCCTGGGAAGCGAAGACATCGCCGAACTGGGCGAGGCCTATCTCGAGCGCTTTCCCGGCTGTGACGGCAATGAGGAGTGCGATGATGTGAGGGACGCCTACGCAGTAGCGAAAGCCTGCGTCATTGAGAAAATCATCGCGGGGGCGGACCCCTCTATCGTCCCCTTTCTTCGGGAGGCCTTTGGGAGCGTAGATGCCATTGCAGCGGCCATTGGAGAGGTGAAGGGGAAAATTGGCCCGGCGGGGATCGCGGCCCTCCTGGGACAGATGGAGAGAAACGCGGAAAGGATAAAGGCCGCGGCGGGTGCGCTTCCTCCCTGCATCATAAAGGAACGCTTCAGCGGCGCCCTGGCATATACCGGCAATGTGCTTTATCTCATGGGGCTCCACGCCGGCATCGCCTGAGAAAAAGGCTTGATTGCTTCCCGTACGGGTATCCTATCGTGCTGGTTGTGATGTGTGTCATTGGCCTGGCAATGGTCATTTTTTTTCGAAAAAAGAAGTGGCTGTGAAATGATGAAGCTAAAATGGTATTGACTGGAATTTGCTTTATCATCTTTCATGTAGCATTCCTTACAGGGAACCTCTAAATAATTTTTGAAGTTTCCATACATTGTATTGTTAGCACATTCTATACTTTTCCTCTCCCGCCCGCCGAATGCGGGCGGGAGAGCATAGTTATTGTGAATTGCCCTGTGTTTTCCGCCCGCCTTTGGAGGACGGAAAACACAGGTAAAAAGTTTGCCATTTGGAAAGAAAGGACTATGAATACTTTTAAAAGCTGGTTCATCTCGACGCTCTGGTTTACGTTTTTAGGACTCACCGCTCCGGTGATGTTCCTTATAGCAGTAATTGTTAAAATCACCACATTCCTCTTCGATAAGAAGCTCGTAATCCTTCACCGATGGACCTGCTTCTGGGCTTCGATATATACCTATATAATGCCGGCGTGGCGTATTAAAACCGAAGGCCGGATGAAGATACGCCGCGGCGGTACCTTTATGATTGTCTGCAATCACCAGTCATTGCTCGATATTCTGGTGAACTTCCGCCTCTACCGGCATTTCAAATTCGTCTCGAAGATAGAGATATTCCGCACGCCTTTTATCGGCTGGAACATGTCCCTCAACCGTTATATTAAATTAAAACGTGGCGATAAGGCGAGCGTGGAACAGATGATGAAGGACTGCGCGGACAGGCTGGATGAGGGGAGTTCGGTGCTCTTCTATCCCGAGGGGACGCGGTCCGAGACCGGTGAGTTCCGCGATTTTAAGCCCGGGGCGTTTATACTGGCGAAGGAGAAAAAGGTGCCCATCCTCCCCATGGTGGTGAGCGGGACGAGGGAAGCCCTTCCGAAAAAAAGCTTCGATTACCACGGCATACACAGCATCCGCCTGCGCGTACTGGATGAAATCCCCTATGAATCTTTCGCGGACATGTCCCCGGAGGAGCTCGCGAAGATGGTGCGGAACATCATGATTGAGGGGTACAAAAAGCTCGAAGCCGAGCGCAAGGCCGCGTCGTGAAACCCCGGAAAAATGAAACCAACTTTCAAATCGTTCAAAAATTCAAACAAAGGGCTCTTCGCCTCTTACGATGAGGGCATTCTTCGTGTCATTTTCAATGAAATCCTTGCTGTGATCAAATCATCCGGGGAAAAGATTTTCCCGATGGATGCCCTTGTTCGGAAAGTGAACGCCCGTCTAAGTGAAGAGAAAATCGCCGTTTTGAATGCGGATGTCCCAATAAAGCATGTCATGGATTTTCTAAGTCCCCATCTCGGCATTGCCGAGGACTCCTTTGCCAACCACGCCGACGAGGGCCGTGACCTGTTGAGGAGCGTCCTGAAGGCTTATTTAGACGGCCCGCTCCCGGATGTTGACGCACTTTTCTTTGACATTGCCCTTGGCTTTGCCAATGCTAAAATAGTATCGACGAAAGAAGCGGTGCTTTCCCTTTCATCGTCCGAAGCATACCGTTCAATTCCTTTAGAAGCATTGTCCGAATCCGTTGACGCGCTCTTTTATTTTTTTATCGACAGGGGCCTTATTAAAGAGGAAAGTTGAAGGGAGGTTCTCCGGCCCGCCTTCGGCGGGCGGGACAATATGCATTCACCCTGATTAAACGATGCGCTTCGATCAGTCCCGGGCCAGGCATGTGGCAAATCGTCCCGCAAAACCGGAGGAAGGGCTCTTTTTATTTGACATTATACAACCAGTTCATTAAACTGGTTGTATGAGAGATAAAAGCGAATCCATCGGTTCATTCCAGGCCAAAACCCATCTTTCAAGGCTTCTTGATAATGTGATGAAGGGCAAAGATTATATTATCACAAAAAGAGGCAAGCCTGTGGCGCGATTGACGCCTTACAGGGCAAACGAGCAAAACCTTAGCGCCAGGGCGGTGGTCGATCAATTTGATCTTATAAGAAATTCCATAAAGGGGAAAGTGAATATTAAAGAATATATAAAAGAAGGAAGAAAGTATTAATGGATTATGTTGTCGATTGTTCCTTCACCTCCGCTTTATTCCTCCCCGACGAATCCTCAGAAATTGCGAGAAATTTCTTCTTAAAAATTAGACCAAGCGATGTTGTTATGGCCCCATTCCTCTGGTGGTACGAAACAAACAATGTCTTGAATATTGCTTTAAAAAGAAAAAGGTTAAAGCATTCCGATATTGGAAATATTTTGCGTTTGTTGGAACAATTGAAGATCGTTATTGACTATTCAATTGGCGTTGATTTATCCGACGAAATAATATATCTATCGCAATTATATAACCTTTCTTCTTATGATGCCGTTTATATTGAGCTGGCCAAAAGGAAAAAGGCCCGTTTAATGAGCTTTGATGCCGGAATAATATCTTCCGCTGAGAAGATTGGGGTAAATGGATTATAACGGCTTCCAAGACCTATGACGGTAACTTCCGTTAGTTTTACCGATAAAGAAGAAAAAGTGTTAAAAGTTTATTGCCGGGCGCTGAGGAAAGCCGCGCGAACGAATCGATGAAGCATGGGGTTTTACATCTTGTCCCACTCGGGCACTTTCGAGGGTCTGATCTTGGCCATGACCGCATCGAAGTCGTCAAGAATCGCCTTCTTTCTTTTCGATCTCGTGATGGAGTTGAAGAATGAAAATGTTTCCATCTCCATGATCTCCTTGGTAAGTGCGTACAGGGCGAGCTGGTTGATGGACACTCCCTGCTCATCGGCAACGCGTTCGATCTTATGCTTTAATTCCCCGGAAACGCGAATGGTCAATACGCTTGATTTAGCTTTCATGCTCTTTCCTCCACAATCGGACAAAATCAGCGGGGGTGATGATGTTCAGATCGTCAAATTTCAGGTCCGATTTTACGGAAAAGTTCTTAACGTTGTTCGTGATCAGATAGTTGCTATTGCTCGTAAGTGGCAGTTCGATGAAGACATTATCGCTTTCATCCTGCAGGTTCGGTCTAAACTGGAAGTATGTGGTATACGGTTTCCCGATATACGCGATAAATCGCAACACTTTGTCGATATCAGTCTTTGTCAGTTTCAGGTCCTGCAACGATGACGGTCGAGTAAGCACTTTCTGATATTCATTGAATACCTGAATTGAGAGTGCGAGAGCTATTTGGGCTTCCCTTACAAGAGACAGGATAAAGAACGATGCCCCCTTGCGACTTCTCAATGCCTGATAGACCACATTCGTGTCAAGGACCACCAGCATGCTATAAGATAGCATATATGCTATCTTACGTCAAGAAAAAATCCGTCCTTTCCCGAACGGGCGTAAACCGTTTCCCATGAATCTAAGCCGCTTGCTTCAAGAAAAAGAGTCCATAGCTTTTACAATGAAGGGTTTTCCCGTCGATATTTATCCATTCTCTAAAAAGGATGATGCTACTTCTGAACAGGACCAATAATTACCAGGTCTGTACTGAGATAGTATTCAACTGAGAGTCGTTAAAAATAATAGTGGCAAGGCATCCCCTGAAAGAGGACAGGCGACGATCAACACTTATGAGCGATGTGGCCAGAATTCGGGGAAATCGGTTGCGGCGTGCGATTATGTACGCGGTGAAAGAAGCCCGGCGATAAACCTGGCAAAAGGAAGAATGTCGCGTCGGAGGCTTGCCTTCTCGAGGGCAGTCATGTATTCAGTGCGTTTTTCTATTGGGATAACCGTCCATGGGTATCCTCCCGAAACGAGCATGGCATTCATAAGAAAACGCCCCATTCTTCCATTTCCATCCATGTAGGGGTGGATATAGGCAAAGATGAAATGGCCGAGAACGGCACGGACGCATGCTTTGCTTTCTTCTTTCAGCATGTCAAACAATGCGGGCATGGCGTGGCGTACGGCTTCCGGGCGGGGAGGTATATGCCTGGAGCCCTTAATGAATACCTGATCATTCCGATAACCTGCAAGATCAGATGCTTTAACGATACCGGCCGTGACGACTGGCGCGAACAACTCACGGTACCATGAGGCATGATCATCATGGGCGACCATACCGGGGTTTTTCCCTTTAAGTATAGCCTGGAGCGAGACCTTAACAGACTGGAACGCCTGCCAGTATCCCCGCGCGGCCAGGGCGTTGCGAAGTTCACGGTCCATATCATCGCCTTCCGGGTTCCATGAGCCCCGTTTCACTTTCTCAATCAATTCAGCCGTAACACGGTATCCTTCAATAGACAAGGAATGATACGCGTCGGTGGTATAGATCTCATCGATTTCCCGTAAATATCTGGTCTTCTCAGGCAGACCCGGTGCTGTGGGGAATGAGTCGATTACATTTTGCCTCATGTCGCGCCATAAGAGCATGATACGGTTAGCATGGGGCGATGTGTGATGAATGGCCGGAAGTTTTGGGATTGTGTCATTGAATGGATTTGATTCCCGTATTGAATATCCCGCGCTTTTCATGGTTTTCACAATCTCATCAGCGATACGGTCCCGCCCGATGTATCGAAAGGCGCCCGCCAGCCTCCCGGCGGCCCTGTTGTGCCCTCCCGCAAGAAGTGCGGAGAGAATTTCCGATGCGTCTCCGATCATGAGCAGCGCCGCGGTGGAATCCGCGGTATTCTTGGAGAAATATCCGGGAGAACAGGATACGAGGGCAGCCGACAATGAAAACAGATTGATGCCGTCTATTTCCACGAGGTCGCGCCCGGCCGGTATGGATGCCGTCACATCGAATAATGATATGCGATGCAGTAGGTCTATTTTATTATTCTGGGCCCGTGGGGACCTCACCAGCAGTTGCGAAGGGACGGCATAGTTTCCCGTATGAAAAGCCAGGGATTGTTCCGGAGAAAGACACCACTCCTTGCCGAACCTTTCACCGCAGTAGGCCGCGATGAAATTCCAGAAAGAAGTAAACCAGGAAGTGCTCTCGCCCTGTCCTTCACCGGGCTCTGTGGAGATATACCACCCCTTGATTACCTCACGAATGAAACCGCCAGTCAGCAGACGGTCCCGATGGGTGCGTGTCAAATCCTTTGACCTGATAATGGCAATGCCCTGCCTGTTTTGAAGCTTCCGTAAGGCATCCAGGGATTGTGCCAGTTTTTCCGAGGGTTTCGCCATTAGAATGCTCTCCGCAGTTCCATTCCCATGCTAAAGTATTATACGGTAACCACTAATAATTTTGGGGGACCTCAAAAAAAATAAATTTTTGAGGTTCTCATGAATTGTAAATACTGGCATATTCAGGGCCTGTGTTTTCACGTCCGCTTTAGGCGGATGGAAAACATAGTTTTTGCGACTGCCCATAATTGTTAGAGGTTTCCATACGCATATTTTGCCATGTGCTTACAAGTATATTCTGCTGTACAATAATTAGTATATTCTGTCGAGCATTAATTAGTATATTCTGCGAGATTCACGGGGCCCCTGCACGCATGCATGAAGCCGTCGATCTCCCCGCCGGTGAGCGGCGTCCACCCGGATGAGCAGCTACAGATCAAGCTTGAAGTTGACACCGACCCGCCGGAAGGGGTCGGGTATGAAATCAAATACCAGCTTCTGCCTGTTCCCTATCACGTGAGAATATTTACACTCCCGTCGCTTTTTGCAGGGAAAGTCCACGCAATGCTCTGCAGGGGATGGCAGTCGCGTGTCAAGGGAAGGGATTTCTACGATTATATCTGGTACCTGTCGAAGGGCGTACCATTGAATTTACAGCATCTGGCTAACAGGATGAAACAATCAGGTCATTTGAAAATCGATGACATGCTGACTGATGCGATTCTCCTGGAGAGAATGATTGAGCGCTTTGATAAAGTGGATTTCGAACAGGCCAGAAGGGATGTTCGTCCTTTTATCAGGAATCCTGAATCAATAGACATCTGGTCGAAGGAGTTCTTTGTTGCGGTCACGAAAGACAAATTGCGAAGTACATAGGAACATCATGTGACCTTAACATTATTTCCAATTAACAAAAAACCCTGTGTAACAATATATCGCAACACAGGGCCATTTTTTTTCTCTTCAAAGCGGGTGATGGGAATCGAACCCACGCTATCAGCTTGGAAGGCTGAAGTTCTACCATTGAACTACACCCGCGAACGGCGCGAACCACAGTACTGGCCCCCGGGAAGGCGTCAAGTATATTATTGCGCGCCCGGCCTGTATCCGGGGCGAAACGGCGCAAGGGCGGTTTCCTCCGGGTTTCTTCCAGGGCCGGGGCAAATGCGCATGGCCCCCTTTTTTCCTTGAAAATAATCGGCCCATGGCCTGATAGTAGCGCGTTTATCGGCGAAGTTTCCCCGCCGCGAAATGCCGGGTGGAAACGCCGCCTGGACAGGCCAATGAAAGCACCTGGAAAATCCACATACGGGCTTGCCGCCCTTGTCATCTGCGGGGCCGCCGCCGCGTCGCTGTATTTTACGGTGATGTCGTATCCCTTCGGAAAGAACAAAGTAAACCGGGAAGTCCCTGAATGGGTGGTTTTGCGCACCCTTCACTTCGATATTTACTGTCCCCGGGGCATGGAGACCCTGGGGCGCGTCACCGCCCAGATGGCCGAGGAAGGATATGTCCACCTCGCCAATGCTTTTCGCCACGAGCTCACCATGGTTACGCCAATCGTCGTCTTCCCGTCCCACATCGACTTTCAGAATAACAACATCATCATGCAGATTATTGGCGAGGGGGTGGGGGGCTTCACTGAGGCGCTTAAAAACCGCGTCGTTGTGCCCTTCACGGGCTCGTACCGGGAATATCGTCACGTCCTGGTCCACGAACTCACGCACGCGTTCCAGTACAACATGCTCTTCCACGACACCTCTGGCACAGAGGTGTCGCGCTTCTCATCGGGAGGCGTTCCCCTCTGGGTCATGGAGGGCCTCGCGGAGTACCTCTCTACGGGCTACGACGAGAGCGCCGATATGGTGATGCGGGACATACTCTTCAACGAGCATTACGCCACCCTAATGGACCTCACGGAGTTCCGCGTGAAAAGCGGTTATCTCTTCTATAAAGAAGGCCAGGCGTTCTTTTATTTCCTGGAAACCGTATACGGCCCGGGCGTCCTGGGTGAATTTTTCCGCGACATACGGGACCTGGGCTTTGAGGACGCCGTCCGCGTGACCACCGGAAAGACGGTCCAGGAGCTCAACCAGGAATGGGTCCGTTTCTTCAAGAGGCGCTATTTTCACCTGGTGAGGGAGCGGAAGTTCGCCGATGAGGAGGGGGAGCAGCTCACGTTTCATATGAAAACCCTATCGACGTTCAATATCTGTCCCGCCCCATCGCCCACCGGCAAGGAGATGGCCTTTATCACCAATCGTGATATATACTCGTCCATCAGTATTCTTTCCCTGGATGAACGGAAAAAAGAGGAGGATGATAAGGGCCGCCCGAAGGCGAAGAGTGAAATGAAGAAGCGGGAGGTGCGCTCAATCGTCACGGGGGACAACAACGCTCGCTTCGAAGGGCTGCATTTGATGAGCAACAACCTCACCTGGAGCGCCGACGGAAAGCTGATTGCCTTTGTTGCCCAGTCCAATGGGCGCGACGTTATTTTCTTCATTGACCCTGGAAACGGCCGCGTAAGGGAGCGCCTGGACCTCCCCTTCAGGGGCATCCGGGACCCCTCCCTTTCCGCCGACGGGAACCTCGTGGCCTTCTCAGCCCAGGACAACCGCTCCTCGGACATCTATCTTTATGATAAAAAGAAAAAAAAGCTCCGGCGTCTCACCGACGACCTTTACAGCGACCGTTTCCCAGTCCTTGCCCGCGACGGGGCCTTTCTCGTGTTTTCGTCGAACCTGAACGATGAAAAGAACATAGAGAAAGATTCATATCGCCTCTATAAGATTGCCCTCGAATCCGGGGAGCGCTCCCTCCTGACCGACGGCCCCGGAAGCAGCCTTCAGGCCGATATCTCATATGATGGCAGGAGCCTTCTTTTCATCTCAAACCGGACGGGGATATTCAACACGTACCGCATGGACCTCGAATCGAAGAAGGAGGAGCGCCTCACCGATGTGCTCTGCGGCGCATATTATCCGCGCTTCTTTCCTGACGGAAAAACCATGGCCTTCGTGGGGTATCAAAACCTCGGTTACGATATCTTCATGAAAGATATTTCCTCCCCCGGAGCGGGGCCGGAGGAGCGCCGCGACACCGAATATGTCGACATCCACTTTCCGCGCACGTACTTCGACCTCCGGTCGACGGTCCTGTCCGAGTACGAAGCGAATATGGCGCCCGATTATATCGTGCTTTTCGGCGGCGGCGCAGTTTCCGGGGGCCGCGGAGTATTAACGGCATTCACCCAGATGGGGGTTTCCGACTACCTGGGAAACCACAGGCTGGTGGGCACCGTGAACTATGTGCGTTATAGCGGCGACGATAACATAGATTACAACCTCGCCTATTTCTATCTGCCTTATCGCTGGGACTTTGGCGTGGGGCTCTTTCGCCAGCGCAACCCCTTCTTTGGGCTTTACTCGCTTCAGGATATCTTCCTCGGCATAAACAGCATGCTCCACAGCGTTTATCTGGACACCGTCTCCATGGACCGGTATGGCGGTTACCTTGTGGCAAGCTATCCTTTCACCAGGTTTTTCCGCTTTAACATCGGCGCCTCATCGAGCCGCTATGAGTGGGATTACACCAGGGTGAGCGGGCGTCCCGATGTCTTTGCCAACTTAAACCAGCTTTCGGTGTCTCTTAACTACGACAATGTTCTCTGGGGGTTCATGGTCCCCATGGACGGTGCGAGGGGCCGCATCGAGATGACCCAGTCCGTGGACCTCACCGGACAGGACTTCGTCTACTCAAGCGCCGAGGTCGACTTTCGTAAATACTTCCTTGTGTCGAAACGCTATGTCTTCGCCTTTCGAGGCATGGGGGGAATGCTTATGGGACCGGACCGGGAGTATTTCAAGTATTATATAGGCGGTTTCAGCACCCTTCGGGGCCACCCTATCTTTCAATATGGCGGCACCAATATGTTCCTGGGGAGCGCGGAGTTCCGGTTCACCTTCATTGAGGGGATCAAATTCGGTTGGCCGCTCTTCTTCGGCATCGGCGGCATTGGCGGGGTCCTCTTTGCCGATTGCGGTTCCGCCTGGGACCGGGATTACCGTTTCCGCGACCCGGAAACGGGGCGCTTTGACGACTTCAAGGCGGATTTCGGGTTCGGCTTCCGCTTCACCCTCTATCCACTCATAATTTTAAAGCTTGACTTCGCGTGGCCCTACTATTACAGGGAAGTAGGGAACCGCGACATAATATTCAGCATGGGCTTCGAGTTTTAACGTCGTTTCCCGGCGTGTAAAAAATAAGCATCTCCGGTAACAGACAATGGCGGACAATGAAAGAAAAGCGGTCATCGCGCGAAGGACAAAAGAGACCGACATCAAGCTTTCCCTCGTTCTGGAAAGCCGCGAAGCGCCCAATATATTCACCGGCGTTCCTTTCTTCGACCACATGCTCAACTCCATGGCGCGCCACGGGCGCTTTCACCTGGACCTCCAGTGCACCGGCGACACCGAGGTGGACGACCATCACACAGTGGAGGACGTGGGGATATGCCTCGGGAAGGCCTTCCGCAAGGCACTGGGGGAGAAGGCCGGAATAGCACGCTTTGGCCACTCCTTCGTCCCCATGGACGATGCCCTGGCTTCAGCCGTGGCGGACCTCTCGGGGAGGGCGTTTTTCCGCTACGAGGGCCGTGAACTCCGTGGCGCCATCGGCGCCTACAATGAAGAACTCACGGTGGAGTTTCTCCGTGCCCTTTCGTCCAACGCCGAGATGAACCTCCACGTGACACTGCATCATGGGGAGAACAGCCACCACATCCACGAGGCCATTTTTAAGGCACTCGGCGTGGCCCTCCGGAACGCCTGCGCCTTCGACGCTACTTTAGAGGGAGATGTCCCTTCAACGAAGGGGACCATCTCGTGATTTACGCCGTCGATTACATAAGCGCAAAACTTCAATTTCCGGCGAAGGCCCCGAAGAAATGCCGCCGGGAAACGAAAACGGTTAATTTTGTGGGAAAGCTATGCTTGTAATACCGGCAATTGATCTGCGAAAAGGGCGCTGTGTGCGCCTCCTCCAGGGGGACCCGGACCGGGAAACCGTCTACTCCGACGATCCCGTTGCCATGGCGAAAAGATTCCAGGATATGGGGGCGAAGCTCATCCATGTGGTTGACCTGGACGGCGCTTTCGAGGGAAGGCCCGTGAACGCACATATCGTGAAAGAGATAGCCCGGTCGGTATCGGTCCCCATCGAGATCGGCGGCGGAATAAGGAACGCTGATATCGTGAGGGATTATTTGGGCGCCGGGATAGGGCGCGTCATCATCGGCACGGCGCTATTGGCAGGGGATTTCGACGGACTTTTCGAGGAGTTTCCGGAGAACATCATCGTGGGCATCGACGCTAAGGACTCCATGGTGGCCACCCATGGCTGGAAAGAGGTTTCCCGAGTGGTGGCGGTTGAACATATAGCCGGGCTTTTCCGCAGGGGTGTCCGGGAGGTGATCTACACCGATATCTCCACAGACGGCATGCTCACGGGGCCGGCCTTCCATACGATCGGACGAATATTAGACGAAGTGAAAGGACTGCGCCTCATTGCCTCGGGGGGAGTTTCATCGTTAGACGACCTCATCAGGCTGAAGGAATACGAATCCCGCGGCCTCATCGGAGCCATCGTAGGAAAGGCGATCTATGACGGCCGGGTTGATTTGAGGGAAGCTGTACGCCGGGCCGGGTAAAAGAACTTTTCTCGTGTTTTTTAGCTTGCAGGGTTTTATTCGTATGATAAAGATAATAATAGTTAGATTGGACGACAACTCCTATCGGAACTAAAACCGCTATGAGCCCTGAATTTAAGATACCTTTAGAAATAGAGCAATATGAGCGCAAAATCTACGATCTCAAACAGCTCATAGAGATCAGCAAAGGACTCAACTCCCAGCTCGAATATAATGTGCTCATCGACTCCATCCTACTCACTTGTATGGGACATATGCAGCTCTTCAAGGCGGGCATCTTCCTTAAAAAAGGGATCGAGCATGAGGTGTACACCCTCCACCGGAACTACAAGGGATTCGAGTTGGACCATCTTCGGGAATATGAAATCAGCCCCGACTCCGAATTGATCGAATATTTGGAGAAGAACAACCGCTGTTTTTCCCTTGAGGAGCTGAACGCCGCACTTCCCGAAGACCCCTCCCTGGATACCATCAATATCGTGGCCCCCATGCTCGTGGTGCCCCTTATGGGAAAAGGAAAGCTCAACGGGATAATTGTGCTCGGAGAGCGGATCAACGGCGAGGAGTTCCGCGAAGACGAAAAGGAATATCTCCTGAATATTGCCTCCCTGGCCGGGATTGCCATCCGAAACGCCTACCTTTTCGAGATGGCCACGACGGACATGATGACGAAGCTGAAGATCCATCATTTCTTCCAGGCCTCCCTGGCGGAGATGCGGGAAAGGTCCCTTCATGGGAAAACCCCTCTGTCCCTCATCATGTTGGACATCGACCACTTCAAGAATTTCAACGATACCTACGGCCATACCTGCGGCGACCTCGTCCTGATACGGGTGGCCCGAATTGTCATGGACAGCGTACGTCAGGTGGACGTCGCGGCGCGGTACGGAGGCGAGGAGTTCGCGGTGGTCCTTTCCGGAACGGACTCAGGAGAAGCGAAAACGGCGGCGGAGCGGATTCGAAGGGAGGTTGAAAAGTCTCGGGTCGTCTGCGGCAGACGGGAACTCGGAGTCACCATTTCTCTGGGGGTGACGGAGTTCCGTCCAGAGGAGGATACGGACAATCGGAGCTTCATTGAGCGTGCCGACCGCGCCCTCTATATGTCAAAAAATGATGGACGCAACAGGGTGACGGTCCTATAATAAGAAAATGACTTGATTTATTGATAAACCGATTGTATTTTAGCACCGATTGAGTACATGGAACCTAAAAATTAAATTTTTAGGTTCCAATGAATTGTAACTGTCGGCATATTCAAGACTCAGGTTTTTCCGCCTGCCGAAAGCTGGCGGAACCTGATAATTAGAATTTGCCTGCATGCACTGTAGGGAGGAATCGGGGAATATGATACAGGTGAACGCCAGTAACAAGAGAGGAGTGCTGCTTCGCGCATTGGCGGCTTTTATTGTCCTGCTTTTCGTGCTGCATTTCCATGCGGTTCCTGCCATTTATTCAATAACCGTGGAGGAGAGGGCTGGGAAGCGTGCGGAGGGCGCCCCTGCCTACTCCGATGATTTTGCCCGGAAAGTCCCGGAAAGGCGCGACGGCAATACGGGCCGGGAGGGCCGGGCCCCCCGATTGGCCTGCCTTCTGTCGCTTATTGTGCCGGGGGGAGGGCATATTTATCTCAGGGAAGACCTCAAGGGAGCGGGGTTCTGCCTCCTCACCGGGGCGGCGTATGGGGTGTCGGGTTATTATCTGTACCAGGCCTTCGCCGGTGATTACGAGGGTGCCCAGAAAAAATCGAAAATGGTCATCTCCGGGTTATTCTTCGTGGTGGGCGCCATCCTCCATGTCGTGGGAATAGTCGAGGCATATAACGACGCAATAGAAATCAACGAGCGGGGTTTTTACTATGGCCGCGGGCGTTCTTCTTCGCCGTACATCGCTGAGGTGGTGTTCGAATAGCGGCTCCTCGCTTATGGGTTACCCCGGCCCCCGGAAGGGCCCCTCTAAGCGGTAATTTATCCGAAAAAACCCTTTTTGCTTGACACCGTTTCGGGGGATGTGCCAAATGTCTTTTTATTGTCAGGGCCCATAGCTCAGGCGGTTAGAGCGGCTGACTCATAATCAGTAGGTCCAAGGTTCAAGTCCTTGTGGGCCCACAGAGAATCGCGTAAGCGCGCCTTTATCTAACATACCATAAGGAATACAATGAAATGTACGCTATAGTGGAAGTTGCGGGAAAGCAGTATAAAGTCGAGAAGGACAAAACGGTAAACGTCGATCTCATCGACAAATCCCAGGGCGACGACATCACTCTGGACAGGGTGCTCATGGTGGTGGACGGCGAGAAGTCCCTGGTGGGTAAGCCGTACCTGAGCAATGTGAAAATTTCCGCTAAGGTCATGGGCATCGTCAGAGGGAAGAAAGTTCGCGGCGTCAAGTTCAAGAAGCGCAAGAACTATACCAGGACTCTGGGGCATACTCCCGAGTACACCACCCTTAAGATTGCCGACCTTTCAGTGATGTAGCATGTGATCCGGGTCACCTTCGAGAACATCGTCGCAGATGGCAGGGGGCGCGTCGGCTTTACCAGTGAACGTGTTTCCTTTACGGTGGAAGGCCATGCGGGGATGGGCGTGAAGGGGGACGATATTTACTGCGCCGGCGTATCGGCGGTGGTGCAGTCCTGCCTGGTGGCCCTGGTTCGCATCGCCGGGATCGGCCAGGAAATAGAACAGCGCGACGGATATCTGCGCTCCGAGATGACGATATCCCCGAACCAGGAAGGATTCAGAGAGGCGAAGGCCATCCTGGGCGTTATGATAACGGGCCTCGGGGAAATCAAACAGTTTCCCGGATCATCAATAGATATCTTGTGGAAAGAGGTGTGATATGGCACATAAAAAAGGCGGCGGCTCAACAAGAAACGGCCGCGATTCCCAATCTAAGCGTCTTGGAGTGAAGCGCTATGGCGACCAGCTTGTCAAGGGGGGCACAATCCTTGTGCGCCAGCGCGGCACGAAAATCCATCCCGGCATAAATGTCGGCAGAGGAAGGGACGACACGCTCTTTGCAAAGATCGATGGCGTAGTCAAGTTCGAAAGGCTGGGAAGGGACCGCAAGCAGGTTTCCATTTATCCCGTGGCCTGAAAGAAGGACGGGCATGACGCGCTTCGCCTTCGATTCAGGGGAGGCGATAGTATCGACAAGAATATCGCGTACGGGTGATGCCCGGCGCGATTTCTCGTTTCAGGGGGGCCAGTGGCTAAATTTACCGATACCATCAGTATTCACGTGAAGGCCGGCAGCGGTGGCCCCGGGGCGGTCTCGTTCTTTCGTGAAAAGTATATCCCCAGGGGAGGGCCCGACGGCGGCGACGGCGGGAAGGGGGGCGACCTCTACATCGAAGCGGATTATAATTTTTACAACCTCTCCCATTTCTTCAGGGACCGCGTATACCGCGCGGAGGACGGCCACGCCGGGAGGGGGAGCAATCGCCATGGCGCCGACGGAAACGACATCATACTGAAAGTGCCCCCGGGAACCTGTATCCTGGATGACGAGGGGAAGCTTCTGGCCGACCTCGTCGCCTCCGGGGACAGGGCCCTGGTTTGCCTCGGCGGCATGGGCGGAAAAGGAAACGCCTTTTTCAAGTCATCTACCCGTCAATCGCCGCGCTTCGCCCAGCCCGGGATGCCCGGCGAGGAAAAACATATCATGCTTAACCTGCGGCTTATCGCCGACATAGGCCTCGTGGGGCTTCCCAATGCAGGGAAGTCCACGCTCCTGTCGGTCCTCACCAATGCAAGGCCAAAGATCGCCGATTATCCGTTTACGACCCTCACGCCGAACCTCGGCGTGGTATTTCAACCCGGCGGCGCCTCCTACAAGATAGCCGACATCCCCGGCATCATCGAGGGGGCCCACCGGGGCCTCGGCCTGGGGCTCTCGTTCCTGCAGCATATCGAGCGGGTGAAGGCGATACTCTATCTCATCGACCCTTCCGTGGAGGACCCGGCGTACAATCTGGAGCTATTACGTTCCGAACTCAGGGAATACAACCCGGCCCTGGCGGAGAAGCCGAGTTTTATTGTCTTGACAAAATGTGACCTTCTCGACGATGAAGAAACGGAAAAGCGCGCCGCCGCCCTGGGCGGCGCGAGGGTCCTGGCGATTTCCGCGAAAAGCGGCCGCAATATCGACAGGCTCCTCGAAATTCTCGACACCCTTCTGGAGCAGGCCGGTGCCCCGACGTGAACTGCTGAAAAAAGCGCGCAGAATCGTGGTGAAGATTGGAAGCTCTCTTGTAACCAGCAATGGCTCCATTTCCCGCACGAAAATATCGCGCCTGGTGAAGGACATCGCGTCACTCATACGCGACGGCCGCCAGGTCGTCGTGGTGTCCTCCGGGGCCATCAGCGCCGGTTGCGGCGCCCTGGGGCGCGAGCGGGGGAACATGAGCATCCCGGAGAAACAGGCCGTCGCCGCCGTGGGCCAGATAGTCCTTATCAACGAGTACCGTGCATGTTTCCAGCGCCTGGGGCTCCAGGTGGGGCAGATACTCCTCACCGAGGACGATGTGAAACACCGCCGCCGCTTCCTCAACGCCCGCCACACGATGAACACCCTCCTGGAGATGGGGATCGTCCCCGTGGTGAACGAGAACGATTCCGTGGTGGTCAAGGAGATCAAGTTTGGCGATAATGATACCCTCTCGGCCCATGTTGCTAACATTATCGAGGCGGACCTCCTTGTCCTCCTCTCCGATGTCGAGGGGTTTTACCGCGACCTCTCGGACCCCGAACCGGTGGATGAAGTGTATCGCATCGACGAGGACATCTGGCGCAGGGCCGGGGGTTCGGGCTCCGTCCACGGCACCGGCGGGATGGTGACGAAGATCCGCGCCGCCGATATCGTCATCAAGTCCGGGGAAAAGATGGTCATCGCCAGCGGAAAAATCAAAGACGTCCTCGGTAAAATAATCCGCGGCGATAAGGTGGGGACCATCTTCGTGGGGAAGGGGGGCGGACTGGCAAGCAAAAAGCGCTGGATTGCCTTCAACATGCCGGTGAAAGGCACGATTACCGTGGACGACGGGGCCGTTAAGGCCCTCCGGGAAAGCAAGAAATCGCTCCTGGCCACGGGGATCACCGCCGTAAACGGCAAGTTCGACCTGGGAGACGCCGTGGAGATCCACGATGCCGCGGGAAATCCCGTGGGCAAGGGGATTGTCAATTACACCTTCGCAGAGCTGGGACTCATCAAAGGAAGAAAGACCGGTGAGATCAGGCAGATCCTCGGCGGCACTTACTTCGATGAAGTGATCAACAGAGATGAGCTTATACTGCTCTGATTATAAGGCATTCTCTAATTATTTCTTTCTCCAGACCTTCTCCTGAAACCCCCTGTACAGGGCTTCCCCAGCCGTTGTGGCGCTTTCCCGGTTATCGTAGCCGCCAACTTTTTTAGCTAGAATGTTGTTCTTGTAGATGAAGATGTACGAGGGGAGTGTCGGTTCGCCTATCACTTTATCGGCAACATGGCGCTGGCCTTCGGGGCTGAAGGTTGTCAGGTTGATTTTGTAAAATTTTACTTTCCCGTCCATGACGTCTTTGAAGGCCTTCAATGTCATATCGCCCATCTCCACATGGGCGGCGCCCAGGCGGCCGTTATAAAAGTAAATTCCGGTCACCGTTTTTTGTGTGTCGATGTTTTTATAATCCTGCTCCGTGAGGTCCGGCACGTCGGCCGAAGATTGTACCTGGACCGGCATCGTTGTTTTACAGTTGATGCAAAAAAGCGCGACTAATGCGACAAAAAAGAAAGACATGAGTTTTTTCATGGAATGGGCCTCCCTGCGTTTTTTATGCTGTACCGACATTGCCCGCCCGGTCCTTCGACCTGTTATGGCGCGGCTTATTGTCGGCTGGTAAACATTATAATTGATGGTTATTGTCCTTTTAGCTCTATCATTACCACGGTGCAATCATCGTTGACGAGTGCATTGGGGTCCGTTATTGCCCCTTTTATAAGGTTGAATTTTTCACGAATTGAAAGTGTCCCGTCCTTCATGTGGCGCTCGAGGCCTTCCTCGCTGTCGAAGCCGTTCCCCCCGCCTCTGATGTCGAAGATGCCGTCGGTGAAGACGATCATGCCGTCCCAGGCGGTGGTGTTTGCCGTGAAGGTGATGAACTTTGCGTCTTTTATTGGGCCGAGGAAAGAATCGTGGCCTTCAAGCACGGCCGCCTTTCCTCCGGTGAAAATGTAGGGCCTCGGGTGTCCGCCATTGGCGTAGTGGAGCGTCTTTCCGGCCGGGTCCAACAGGCCGCAGAATATGGTGATGAAGGACTCCACGGGAAGGTTTTCCGACACTTCTCTGTTGAGCCGGGTGAGGATGTCCCCGGGTTTCTCCGATTCCTTGAGGGCCTTGCGAAACATCATTTTCACCATGGCGGTGTACATTGCCGCGGAAATGCTGTGTCCGGAAACGTCGGCAACGAAGAAGATGATTCTGCCGTCCATAAACTTGATGTAATCGTACAGATCGCCGCCGATGCCCGACATGAGCTGGATGTGGACGGCCATTTCTATGCCGGGAGCGGAGAGGGCCGATTCAGGATACAGGTACTTCTGGAACTTTCGGGCCGTTTCGAGCTCCACGCGCATGAACTCGTTGAAGTGTATCATTTCCCCGATTTTAAGGCCGTTCTCTATCCTCTTTAGCATGATCTCAAGCTGTTCCGACTTCTTGATGAAATCGTAGACGCCGAGGCCGTAGCACTCCAGCATTGTTTCTTTGTCGCTCATCCCGCTGAACATGAGCACCGGGGCATGGGTCAGGCGGTGTTCGTTTGTGTAGTGCAGGAATTCCAGGCCGTCCATCTGCGGCATGTTCATGTCGAGGATGATGAGGTCCACCCTGTTTTGTTCCAGGAGCGCAACTGCCGAGGCGCCGTCGGCGGCGCTGAGGGGTTCGTACCCTGTTTGGTTGAGAATATCCGTCATGAGTTTACGGATCATCTCCTCATCGTCTATAACCAGGACCTTTTTTTTCATCAGTTCCTCATCTGCGATCATCCTATGCGAATTGGGCAATGATTTCAATAAGTTTTTAATGTAAAGGAGGTTATAAAAAAAACCGGGGCCCGTAAAACCGCTTGACTGTGGAAATGGCCCTGGATGATAATCCAGAATCCGAAGGCCGCCGCCATGGGTGGCCCTCCTTCGCGTTCTATGATGCCTGTGCGGCCGTGTTTCACGGCCGGCCGTCATAATTATTGATCCGTCTGAGAGGAATTTGGGATGTTCGATAAAGTGTTGGCCCTTTTATTCGGCACCAAGCATGAAAGGGACGTAAAAAAGCTGAAGCCCCTGGTGGAGAGAATCAATTCCCTTGAGGGCGATATGAAGGCCGTTACCACGGACCAGCTCCCGGGAAAAACAGCAGAGTTTCGCTCCAGGATTGAAAGAGGGGAGACCCTTGATGATCTCCTGCCCGAAGCCTTTGCCCTGGTGAGGGAAGCTTCCATAAGGACCCTGGGAATGCGGCATTTCGACGTCCAGCTCATGGGAGGCATCGTCCTTCACCAGGGAAAAATTTCAGAGATGAAAACCGGTGAAGGAAAGACCCTAGTGGCGACGCTCCCCGTCTATCTGAACGCCCTTTCCGGCGACGGGGTCCATGTGGTCACCGTGAACGACTATCTGGCGCGGCGCGATGCCGAATGGATGGGGCGCATCTACAAGGCCCTGGGCCTCAGCGTGGGGATCATCCAGCACAATATGGACCACTACGACCGCCATGAGGCGTATCGATGCGACGTCACCTATGGCACCAACAACGAGTTTGGCTTCGATTATCTGCGCGATAACATGGTGGAGCACCGGAGCCTCCGGGTCCATCACAAGCTAAATTACGCCATCGTGGACGAGGTGGACTCTATACTTATCGACGAGGCGAGGACCCCGCTTATCATCTCGGGCTCCACCGACGAATCGACGAAAAAATACTACCTGATTAATAAAATCATTCCAAGCCTCAAACCGGGCGTGGACTATGAAATAAATGAGAAAGAGAGGAACGCCCTCCTCTCCGAAGAAGGGGTGAAGCATGTAGAGCGCCTCCTTAAAGTGGACAACCTCTACGACTCCCGAAACATCGAGATCGTCCACCACGTGAACCAGGCTCTGAAGGCCCACACCCTCTTCAGACGGGACCAGGAGTACATCGTGAAGGATGGAGAGGTCGTGATAGTGGACGAGTTCACCGGGCGCCTCATGCCGGGACGTCGATACTCCGACGGACTTCATCAGGCAATTGAGGCGAAAGAAAACGTCACCATCGCCCGTGAGAGCCAGACCCTCGCCACGGTAACCCTCCAGAACTTTTTCCGAATGTACAAAAAACTCGCCGGCATGACCGGGACCGCCGACACCGAGGCGGTGGAGTTCCGAAAAATTTACAAGCTCGATGTGGTGGTGATTCCCACCCACAAACCGATGGTGAGGAAAGACCATTCCGACCGGATTTACAGGACGGCGAAGGAAAAGTACAACGCCATCGTCGAAGAGATTGCCGACCTTTCCCGCAAGGGACAGCCGATCCTCGTGGGCACCATCTCCATCGAGAAATCGGAGCGCCTGTCGCAGATGCTGAAGGCGAAAGGCGTGGTCCACAGCGTCCTCAACGCGAAGTACCATGAGCAGGAGGCTAAGATCGTCGCCGAGGCGGGAAGCCCCGGAGCGGTCACCATCGCCACGAACATGGCGGGCCGCGGCACCGACATTGTCCTCGGGGGGCGCAGGACCTATATCGACGAGTTAGACAACCACGTGCCCGTCCACGACAGGGCCCTATGGGCGGATTTCCGTCAGGCAGTCCTGACGGGCGATTTCGACCGGGCCGGAGAGTTAGGGGAAAAGATGACCGGCCAGGACCTGCACCGGGCGAAGAACATCGTCCGTGGAGGTCGCGAGTGGGTGGAGAAACACGAGAAAGTGATAACAGCCGGAGGCCTCCACATCCTTGGGACAGAGCGCCACGAGGCGCGCCGGATCGACAACCAGCTCAGGGGGCGCTCGGGACGCCAGGGGGACCCCGGATCGTCGAGGTTTTATCTTTCCCTGGAGGACGACCTCATGCGGATATTCGCCGCCGAGCGGATTTCCGGGATCATGCAGCGCCTCGGCATGGAGGAGGGGCAGGAGATCGAAAGCCGAATGGTGAGCAGGGCCATCGAGAATGCCCAGAAGCGCGTTGAGGGAAGGAACTTCGAAATACGCAAACACCTTTTGGAGTATGATGAGGTGATGAACTCCCAGCGGGAGAGGATCTACCGTGAACGCGACGAGATCCTGGATGGGGAGGACATATCGCGGAAGATAAAAGAATACCTGGAAGATATCGTCGAAGGGAACGTGGAATTTTACACCGAAGGAGGAAACTCCGAGGAGTGGGACATTCAGGGGCTTCGCGCCTGGCTAAGGAACACCTTCCTTGCCGACACCGGTGAGCTCGATTACGGGTCAATGTCCAGGGAAGGCCTGGTGGACGCAGTGAAAGAGGCGCTCCTTGGAAAGTACGCGGAAAAGGAAGAGGAAATAGGCCCGGAGAACATGCGCACCCTGGAGAGGATGATAACCCTTCAGGTGATAGACGGCAAGTGGCGCGAACATTTGCTTAACATGGACGAACTGCGGGACGGCATATGGGCCGTGGGCTACAGCGAACGCAATCCCCTTGTCGAATACAAGCTCCAGGGTTTTCGGATTTTCAACGAAACCATGGAAGGCCTTATGATGGACATCCTCGAATATCTCTTCAAGGTCCAGGTCCGGGAAGAGGCGATGCGCGAGGAAGAACGGGAATATCGGGTGATCGGCCAGGAAATCCACGGCGATATGGGCTTGTTCGGCGACGGAGAGGCGGCCATGCAGGGCGGCATGATGCAGCAGAGGCCCCTGGCCCGGATGAACAGAGGGCCCGAGAAGGCCTCCACGGGGGGGGTGAAGCGTAAAAAAACCCGCCGCGACAGGAGGCACTGAGATGGCCGCTCCGCTTATGAAAAGCGTGTCGGGAATCCGGGGGATAGTGGGATCGAGCTTCACGCCTGACCTCATCGTGAAAACAGGGGAGGCCTTCGCTGCCTGGCTTAAGCGAGGGAAAGTTGTTGTAGGCAGGGACTCCCGCCCCACGGGGGAAACCGTGGCGCGGTGCCTTGAGTCGGTGCTTGCAATGGCGGGATGCGATGTGGTGGATGTCGGCATCGTTCCCACCCCGACGGTGCAGCTTATGGTGGAGGAGCTCTCCGCCGCCGGCGGCATCGTGATATCCGCGTCCCACAATCCTATCGAATGGAACGCCTTCAAACTTATTGGGCCCAGTGGAAGTTTCTTAAACCAGAAGGAAATACAATCTTTTTTTAAGTTGATGGAACTTCCGGGGAAGTATGCGCCCTGGGACCGTATGGGCGCATTGTCAAAACACGAAGGGGCCGGGGACGTCCATATAGGCCGGGTGCTTGCTGTCGTCGATGCAGGCGCAATACGGAGGCGGTCGTTTACTGTTGCTCTCGACTCGGTAAACGGCGCGGGTTCCGTCATTACTCCGGCCCTCCTTGAGCGCCTCGGGTGCCGCGTGGCGCCCGTCCATTGCACAATGGACGGCGCCTTCCCCCGGGGGGCCGAGCCTGTCCCGGAGAACCTCTCGGACCTTGCGAATGTCGTTATGCGGAACTCATGCCATGTCGGGTTCGCGCAGGACCCCGATGCCGACCGGCTCGCCATCGTCGACGAGAATGGAAGGCCTATCGGGGAGGAGAACACCATCGCCCTCGTAACCCGGCACCTTCTGGGCAAAGAAGTCGGCAGGGTGGTGGTGAACCTGTCTACGACGAAAGCGGTAGAAGAAATCGCCCGAAAGTATGGCGCTCCCTTTACGCGCACGAAGGTAGGGGAGATAAACGTGGCCGACGAAATGCGCCGCCGCGGCGCGCGGATAGGCGGTGAGGGGAATGGCGGGGTCATTTCCCCGGAGGTGCATCTGGGGCGCGACAGCCTTGCCGGAATCGTCTACGTCCTTGAGATGATGGCGGAAACCGGGAAAAGCGTCTCGGAGCTCGTGGCCGAACTTCCGCAGTTTCATATGATAAAAGGAAAATCGAAAATTGGAAAGCTCCCCCGTGGCGATGCTTTTAAAGCCATGCTAAAAGAAAAATTTAAGGGAGAGCGTATAAGCGATATAGACGGCATACGGATTGATTTTACGCGCCATCCCGAGTTCGGCGGGGGATGGGTCCACCTGCGCGCCTCCAACACCGAGCCGATATTCCGCATCATCGCCGAGGGGGGCGATGAAAAGCAGGCGAAGAAAATCTACACTCATTTCGTATCGATGATGCGACTTATGCGATGAATACGATAGCCATCATCGGTTTCGGGTCGGCGGGATTTGCGGCCCTTATGGCAATCCGGCGCGCCGACCCCCGGGCCGAGGTGACTGTTATCGACCCCAAGCCTTTCGATCTTCTTCATCCATGCGGGCTTCCCTACGCCCTGGAGGGCAAACTCCCCGTGGAGGGGCTGTCGCAAAACCTGGCCCTTCAAAGCATGGGAGTTCGAAAGGTGGAGGCCCTGGCGGAAAAGATTGATACCGCGGGTAAAGTGGTCCACGCACGGGGCGACGGCGCTTTTGAAATCCCATATAACAGGGCGATAATAGCTACAGGCTACGTGCCCTTTGTCCCCCCTTTGAAAAACATTGACAATGTGCTCGGCAGGGGTCTTTATACTCTTGCTTCCCTTGAGGACCTTGGCTCGGTAATGGAAAAGGCCCGGGAGGTTTCCGATGCCATAGTTATCGGGGGCGGCGCCATTGGCCTGGAAGCGGCGGCGGCCCTTCGAAAAAACGGATGTGCCGTGACGCTCCTTGAAATGCGCGACCAGGTCCTGCCGGGCCTCCTCGATAAAGATATGGCGCAGTTGGTGGAAAAGTATCTCTCTGATACAGGCATCGTTTGCCGCACCGGCTCTACCGTAGAAGAAATCCTCGGCGCCGATTTGTTCCAGGGAGTTGTTGCCGGGAACGAACGGCATGGCGCCGGGCTCTGCGTCATCGCCGCTGGGTTTCGCGCCGGGACCGCCCTGGCCGTGCAAAGCGGGATCGATACGGGGCCCCTGGGAATTGCGGTGGACCAACAATTGCGCACCTCCGCGGCCGGGGTCTACGCCGCGGGGGATTGCATCGCCTCCTGGTCCGTCATCGACGGGAAAGCTTCGGCAGTGAAGCTCGCCACATCTGCGTACAAGCAGGGCACCCTGGCGGGATTGAACGCCTGCGGCGCTGACATGACGTACAAAGGCACGGTCGGCACCTTCGTGACGAAGGTGGGGGGCCTTGAGGTGTCGGGAGCTGGCTACAATACCGGGGAGGCCGCCCGGAGCGGCTTCGACCCGGTTTCGGGGAAAATAAAATCCAGGCTTCGGCCGGAGTATTTTCCCGGAGAGGAAGAGATTACGATCAAAATTGTGGCAGATAAAAACACAGGTAAGATAGTAGGGGCGCAGGCCGTGGGGGAGGGGGCCTCAGCTCGGATAAATATTATCAGCATGGCCCTGGAATTCGGCATTTCCCTGGAGGATCTGGGAAGGCTGGAGATGGCGTACTGCCCTGCGGTGAGCGAAGTGTATGATCCGCTTCTTCGGGCCGCGGATTTCGCGGCAAGGAGGCTGAAACGCTGACTGTACTCAAAACTTCAATACTTCGAACCCCGCTCTACGATGAACACATCGCCCTGGGGGGGCGGATGGTTGACTTCGCCGGTTGGGAATTGCCGGTGATGTACAATTCCATTTTTGACGAACATTATGCCGTGCGCACGTCCGCAGGAATTTTCGACGTTTCCCATATGGGAGAAATAGAAATTACAGGGCCAAGAGCAGAGAACTTTCTCAGGAAGCTCATTCCTACGCGCTTTGACAAACTGGCCCCCGGGAAATCGATGTACAGTTGTTTCTGCAATGAAAAAGGCGGGGTCATCGACGATTTATTCATCTATATGCGCGGCACCGACAGCTTTTTCCTTGTGGTAAACGCTTCCACAGTGGGGAAAGACCTCCTCTGGCTTGTCAATCACAGTGGGCCAGGAGTCGAGATACATGATGTTTCGATTAAGACAGCGAAGATAGACCTCCAGGGGCCGCTTTCCCGCGATATACTGCGTGAAGTCATTGATGACGAAAGGATTGCGGGGCTTCAGCGATTCGGGTTCATTGAAACGCGCTTTGAAAATGCACCCTTGATGGTGTCCCAGTCGGGCTATACGGGGGAGTACGGATTTGAACTGTATCTTCCCTCAGACGAAGCTTCGGGACTCTGGCGTTCGCTTCTTTTTGCTGGTAGAGAAGCAGGGCTTCGGCCATGCGGCCTTGGGGCCCGTGATTCCCTGCGTCTCGAATCGTGCTATTCCCTCTACGGTCATGAGCTGGATGAGACGGCGACTCCTGCCGAATCCGGCATCGGCTGGGTCGTAAGCTCCGGCGACGAGTATATCGGCCGGGACGCCCTCATGGAGCAGAAAGAACACGGAGCGCCGAGAGAGACCGTATATTTCGAGCTGTTCGACAAAGGGGTCCCGCGCGAAGGCTGCGGCGTTTATCATTCCGGTAAAGAGATCGGAAAGGCAACAAGCGCTGGTTTCTCGCCGACGCTGAAAAAGGGCATAGGCATCGCCCGCGTCGCCTCGGGTGTTGTGAGGACCGGCGATGATGTGGAAATCCTCATCAGGGAAAAGCATCTGAGGGCCCGCCTTGTGGCGCGTCCGTTTTATGCGTATAATTACCTTCCCGCCTGAATTTTTTTTATTTTTCCAGGCCCGCCTTCGTCTAGTAAGTAGATGCGGAGGTGGGCATGAAAATCAGAACAACGGTGAATTTGCGTGAGGATGACGCACTTGTCCTCCAGAGGGCGGCGGCAGAGGCGGGAGTGACGCGGTCGAGGCTTGTTTCGGCCCTCCTGCGGCGCAGGGCGGAACTTGAGAAGCGCCGGGTGAAGGCCTGGGAGCGTGTCCGTTATCAGGAACGCGATGAATCGGCCAACTGGAAGAAAGTGCATGTTTCCCTTCGGGGGGATGAGTATGAGTTTTTTATTGATTTGAGGAAGGTGAAGAAGTTTTCAGTTTCCTTCCTTATTTCCCAGGCAATCCGAGAGCTTTTAGATGATGTATTGAAGATGATTGTGGGAAAAGTGGATAAGTATTATTATAACGGATATGCGTTTATGGGCATGGTCGTGGGAAATGTCACATGTTGGCTCTTTTGCTGGGGAATACCCATACGAATGCCAAAAACCACCGACCTGCACCCCTGACCCCCCTTTGCAAAAAACACCTTCACGAAAGGATACTCAGTATCCGCTTGCTACGTATGCCTTCAAGCACGGGGAGGCGCAGCAAGGCCTGCTCCATGTCTGATGTCTGTTCCATCACATTTTCCATGGCATCCACCATGCTCCACGCCTCCTGGCGCGCCGCAACGATGAGGTCCAGGTCCTTCCCAAGGTCGGAGAACTCCAGGTCGGTGTATCCGTGCTGACGGGTCCCCGTAATCTCTCCGGCGCCCCTTAGCTTCAGGTCCTCCTCGGCAATTGCGAAACCGTCGTCCGTGGAGGCAAGGGTGGTCAAACGTTCCCGGGCCTCGTCCGGTATATCGTCGGGATGTACCAGGGCGCAGAAACTCTGTTCTGCGCCGCGGCCCACGCGCCCCCGGAGCTGGTGCAGCTGGGAAAGCCCAAACCGCTCGGCGTGTTCCACCACCATCACCGTGGCATTCGGAACGTCAACTCCCACCTCTATCACTGTTGTCGAAACAAGAATATCAACCTCCCCATTTTTGAAGCGCCCCATCACATCATCCTTGTCCTCCTGGGACATCCTGCCGTGGAGAAGTTCCACGGAATATTCCGGGAAAGTATTCTTCAACGATTCGAAGGCCGCCTTCGCCGATTTGAGGTCCACCTTCTCCGATTCCTCAATGAGAGGCAGAACAAAATATACCTGCCGTTTTTGCGCCACGTATTTTCTCACGGAATTGTATACGCCTGAGAGCCGCGACTCCGGGAAGATGTAGGTTTTAACCGGAAGGCGGTTCGCCGGTTTTTCCCGGATGACGGTGATGTCAAGGTCCCCGTAAAGGGTGAGGGAAAGGGACCGGGGTATGGGGGTCGCCGTCATTACTAGAAGGTCCGGCAGTTGGCCTTTTTCCCGCAGCCGGGCGCGCTGGTTCACCCCGAAGCGGTGTTGTTCGTCGATGATGATGAGGCCCAGGTCGCGGAACGTCACGTCTCGCTGGATGAGCGCGTGGGTGCCAATTACGATTTGCGCTGCCCCGTCTCGTATCCTTTTGTAAATTTCCTCTTTCCTTGACTTCGAAAGGCTTCCGGTGAGGAGCTCTATTGGAGCGGTTTCGCCGAGAATTGATGTGAATGTGTGGTAGTGCTGGGACGAGAGGGTTTCCGTCGGGGCCATGACGGCCACCTGTTCTCCGCGGGAGGCAGCCATGACGGCAGCCGCCATTGCCACTACAGTTTTCCCCGATCCAACATCGCCCTGGAGCATCCGGTTCATCGGGAAAGGGTCGTTCATGTTCTCACGGATTTCGTCCATCGCCCTTACCTGGTCTCCCGTAGGCGTGAAGGGAAGCCCTGCTGAGAAGCGCCCAATAGCTCCTTCATCTATAAGGCCGCCTCGTTTTTTTACGTCCTCCCGGAGGCGGCGCCTGTTGATGGCGAGATAAAACTGTAGAAAGAACAGTTCGTTGAATGCGAGCCTGCGCCGCGACCGCTCCGCCGCTTCGAAGCTCTCAGGGAAGTGTATGGACAAGAGGGCGTCGCGCAAGGAGGGAAGTGAATATTTTTCCACAAGTTCCCCGGGAAGGGGTTCACCTACGCCTTCGATATGTTCGTCGATGACGGCGCGGATGGTCCGCCTGAACCCGCGGGAATCGAAACCGGCGGACTTCAGTTTTTCCGTGGAACGATAAAGGGGGACTATCCTTCCCGCGTGTATTGAAGAGATGCGGGAGTCTTCGTCAATGAAATCGAAGTCCGGGTGCACCATTTGCCTGGTTCGATAATAATCCACTTTCCCGGAGAATATGATAACACCTCCGGTGGAAAAAGCCTTTTCCAGGTAATGGATGCCCCCGAAAAATATCCCCGAAAGTTTTCCGGTGCCGTCGTCGATCACAACTTCCAGGAAGCGCCTTTTTCTCCCGGCTATCCCCACCCGGGCAATGGTCCCCGATACTGTGACGGTATCGCCAGCGGCGCATTCGCCAATGGGTTTGAAGGAGGAGCGGTCGAGGTATCTCCTGGGGACATAATAAAGCAGGTCGTCGATCGTCTCAATCCCCGCCTCACTGCGAAGGAGCTCCGCCCTGCGGGGGCCGATGCCCTTCACAAACTGGACGCTTTTATCAAGCATCTATTCCTCTTCGGCCACATACCATACCGAACCCGGGAGTTGGACATATTTACCTTCCCGGGTGTAAAAATAGAAATAATTGCGCCCGTCCTTTCCTGTGGTAATCCTCTGGACGCCGGTCCAGCGCTTGATAATCCTCCCGTCGAAACCGAATACCGTCACATTCATATTCATGCCGGTGATGGTGTCGAGCTTGCGGCGGACGATGTTTTTCTGGCCATAGGTAAAGAAATATCTGAAATACACAAAAGCGAGGACAATGAGCAGGGCTACCACGATCACCCCCCAGAGCTTTACTTTCCTTGACAGCATTTTTCCACAACCTCCCCTGGTAGATGGGCAAAACCTCCCGGGGATGCGCTATTATTTCAATAATTATTTCTTCCCCTGCCGCCCGGGCGTAATAATGGTTGACCTCCCTCTGGCGCTGATGGTATATCTGCATTATGATATATTATCGCACCATACGCCCTTTTCCCCTCTCGCTGTTCCTGTTTCTTTCCGCGGCACTGGTCCTTGCGTCATGCGGAAAAGCCGTGCCGAGGGAAGCGGAGCCAAATGACAGTCCGACAAAAGCCATGGAAATACGCTCCGGCGTTCCGGTGGAAGGTTATCTGGGAAGCTATAACGATGTCGATTTTTATAAAATCCTGGTGGCGGAGCCTTCAGTCCTGGATATCCAGTTATCGGAGGTGCGGGGCGTCAACCATTCCTTGAAGCTCTGGGACGGGGCCTCGCCGGAGCCATTGAAATTCGTCGATGACGCGCGGAAATCTTCGCCGGAACGCCTGTGCAACTTCAGCTTTTCAAAAGGGTATCTGTACATTTCGGTACAGCACGGTGAAAAGGACCCTAAAATCGCCAACCAGGAAAATCCATACTATCTGAGGGTTGACGTCCGAAAGCGTAAAGAGAATGAGGAAATGGAGCCCAACGATACGCCCGGCGCCGCCACGGAAGTCCTTCCCGGCGGGGAGATGAAAGGATTTTTCTCTCCCGCCTACAATCGGATGAACCAGGACAGGGAGGCCCCCCTCCGCGAAGAGGATTTTTTCCGCTTCGAGGTCCGCCTCCCCGGTGGAAACCCTCTCCTTTTGGATATGGACCTCACGCCGGTTCCCGATGTCGATTCGGAGCTGCATCTTTTCTCGCCGGGCATGAAAAAGATCATTTCAGTGAACTCCCGGGGAGTCGGTGCTGGCGAATCCGCCAGGGGTATAGGCCTCTCGGAATCGGGCACATGGTATGTGATGGTTGCGGCGCGGAACTATGCCTCGAACTGCGATGTCCCATATGTTCTCACTCTTTCAACACGGGAGTACGATTTTTCCCAGGAGATGGAACCTAATGATGACTTCGCTACAGCGGGGGACGTTCGGGGGGATTTGGTCATCGGCAGGATATCTTCTTCCGAGGACAGGGATTTTTTCCTGATGAAATCCGATGGCGCAGTCAAGGTGGTGAGGATTGAGGCGGTCCCCGAGGCCGGTCTCGACGTGGCGTTCAACGTCTACGATGGGGAGAAAAACCGCCTCTTTGAGGTCAACAGAGGGGCCTCGGGAGAGAGGGAAATCCTGCCCAATGCCGGCGGCAAGGGAGACCTCTTTGTGGAGTTGTTCTCCCGTGGGAATGTGCCCCCCGGAGGCGCTTCTTATACGCTCTCCGTTTCGTCCCGTGTTCACATGCCGGGTTTTGAGCTCGAACCCAATGACAGTAAAAAAGATTCAACGGCCGTATCCGGCGATACCATCACCGGGTACACGTCGAAAAGTGACGACGTGGATTACTATCTCCTCGAATGTCGGGGGAGGGTGAAGAAGCGGTTCACCGTGAACGCCGTGAAAGGGGCTTCGCTCAGGGTATCGGTGACTGATCCTCTGGGGTATGCGTTACGGACCGTGAAGGTGATGGGCGGTACGGAGAAAAGCTTCTTCGAGATGATAGACCAGAAGGGTTACCTCATCGTCAAGTCCCTTGGAGAGAACTATCTGGAGCCCTATGTAATCAGAATGCGAAATGAATGACTCACGTGCGGGAAAGGGGGTCTCCCGCCGCGGCTTCATGTGGAATTAAATCGTTTCGTCGTCCGCTTCGGGTTGTTTTCCCCTGCTTATCCTTCCGGTTTCAAGATAATAATTCTTCACCGTCGCCAGTGGCACCTTGTAATCGTTCCTCGCATTCCAGAGGATATATCCCTTTATTCCGGCATCGTGGACGGCCTTTATCTGGGCGGAGATGTATTGATCATATGTGAGTCCAGAAATTCCCACTTTCATCTGGAACGCCTGTATGTAGCTGACGATATCGGCGTTCTTGGCCCTTTCCCGGGCTTTCTTCGATGTAAGATACACCGTGTAGTACGGGTCGGCCTGGAGCTTTCGGCTCCAGGTATAATGGCTGGGGTAGGCCATTGGGCAGATCACGTCCACCACCTTGTCTAACCCTTCCATTCTCTGTCCGATGGGGTCCATTTTGTTGAGAGGTATCCGTCCGAAGATGTCGGCGGCCGTCCTCACATTATAGCGGCGCAGATGGTCCCTGGCGCGGGCAAGGAAGCCTTCGATAAAGTCGAAACGCTGTGTCTGGGTGAGCCTCCCCCTGACCCTGTAATCGTTAAACCGTATATAGTCGAACTGGATTTCTCTGAACCCCTTGCGGCAGGCGTCCTCGGCCACTTTCAGGCGGTTGTGGATGACTGAGTCGGGGACGGGCCAGAGGCTGAGGCCGTCGGCAAAGACGACAACCCTGGCCACGGGATGGATTCCGTTTTGAAGGCAGAGGTCCACATGCTCCTTCGGGATGACGCAGTAGTCTCGGCTGCCCATCTGTGCGTCGATAACGAAAGTGTTTATATTGGCCTGTTTTGCCGCCTGTATGAATTCCTTGAGCTTGACTTCATTCCTTCCCGAGGTGATGGTGAGGTAAATACCCCGGTAGAATGACGGAACTGGGTGCCCGGTGATGGTAATGGTATCTCCGGCCTGGGTGGCCTGAAGCCTTGTATTCTGGCTCCAAATACGGTTTCCCGTAATAAGGATCGCCGGAATGATACCAAATCCCACTGCAAAAAGAATAAGACCTTTTTTCATCGTAACCATCCTTTTTGTACTGTGATAGAAAGCAGACAATTCGATTTGAGATGTTCCGGCCTATAAGGAACATTTGGACATGTAAAGCGGCAATCTCACTTCTATTGTCGCCATTTCTCCTTGATTTTTTAACCGCGCCGCCGAAATTTCATGGGGCCGCAGCAGGCCTATGGCAGTCAGGTTTCTTTAACCCAATCGGCTTTACAAGCCATTTTCATGCTTCCGGGACGCCGTTCTGTATAAAATCCCTTTGGTAGAATTATCCCGCAATAAAAAGATCAATTAATGCCGGACGTAACCGATAATTCGGAAATGTTATTAAAAATATTGTATACCTCATCAATATTTTTGTCATGCCTGTTGACGACATTGAAATTTTGTAGTATTTTAGTATATAAAATCCGGGATGTATCCGTTCCCTGTTAAAAAGTAATGGTTTCTTCATCCCTCCCTGTAGGAAAACAGTGAAAAAAGCTTTTCAAGATACGCGGTGTGGCGTAATTCCGCGGATGAACGGCATAAAATGCCGCTTATCGTATATTACAGACTGTATTTTGAGCACCCCTGAGTATCCTGGGAGCTAAGCCCTGCTTTGCTATCTGTGCACTGGCTCATAAAGCTCGAAATAGGAGGCTATGATGGGGGTCGTGGGGATTCAAAAAAATGGAAACGATCGACAGAATTGAAAGCGACCTTAAGGAAGCCATAAAACAAAAAAATGAGGATGTTTTGCGGACCCTTCGCATGGTCAAATCCGACATCATGTACGAGAAGGCGAGGATATCCGGGGACCTCACGACGGATACCATCATTGAAATCATCAAACGCGCCGCTAAAAAAAGGAAGGAATCTATAGAAGAGTTCACAAAGGCAGGCCGCGGTGACCTTGCCGCGAGGGAGTCCGTAGAGTTGGAAATAATCGGGCGGTATCTCCCCCCTCAACTCGGAGAGGAGGAACTGGCCCGCATGATTGACGAAAAGATCGCCGAAATGGGGACGGTCAGCAAAAAAGATTTCGGCAGGGTGATGGGGGCCCTCATGAAGGAATTCAAGGGCCGGGCCGACGGCGCTCTTGTGAAGGAGATACTTACCAGGAAGCTGGAAAACCTGTAAAGGAGCAGGCCCTGATCCCCCGCGATACCATCGAAATTATCCGCGACCGGTCGCGGATTGAGGATATCGTCCGGAGGTACGTTCCTTCCCTTAAAAGGCGGGGGAATAATTTCGTGGGGCTCTGCCCTTTCCACAAGGAGAAAACGCCTTCTTTCACGGTCTCGCCGGACAAGCAGATTTTCTATTGTTTCGGCTGCCATGCGGGGGGCAATGTTTTCACCTTCGTGTCGAAGATCGAGCGTCTAACTTTTCCGGAAAGCGTACGTTTTCTCGGGAACCTCGCCGGGGTTGAAGTCCGGGAAGACCGCGATGATGGCCGGAAAGAGGGGCTGGCCTATATGAGGCGCATCAACACGTATGCCATGAACGTGTATCACCGGGCCTTGATGTCCGATGTGGGAAAACAGGCAAGGGAGTACGCCCTTGGGCGCGGTCTGTCGGAAGAGAGCCTTGAAGCGTTTTCACTCGGCTTTGCCCCTCCCGCGGGCGATTTCCTCACCGGGAAGCTCAGGGCGAAGGATGTGTCGCTGAAAATATCCGCGGACCTGGGACTTATTGCGGAATCCACAGGGGGCGGCCCGGGAAGATATTACGACCGATTTCGCAATCGCCTTTTGTTTCCGATTTTTGACCGCCAGGGAGCGGTCATCGCCTTCGGGGGCCGGGCGATGGGGGAAGGTGGACCGAAGTACCTGAACTCCCCGGAAAGCGATCTTTTCAGAAAGGGATCGATACTGTACGGCTTCCATCTGGCCCGGGATGAGATTACGGAGCTTAAAAGGGCCATCGTCGTGGAAGGATATCTTGACGTTATCGGGTGCCACCAGCATGGAGTGCGCAATGTGGTGGCCCCTCTGGGGACGTCCCTCACGGACCAGCATGTGGAGCTTTTATCGAGGCACTGCACCGAGGTGGTCCTTCTTTTCGACGCCGATTCCGCGGGGATAAAAGCGTCCCTCCGGTCCCTGAACGTGGCGGGGGAGAAGAGCCTTGAAGTGCGGGTGGCCCAGCTTCCTGACGGCGATCCCTTCGACTATGTGATGAATAAAGGGATCCGGCCCCTCATGGCGATAGTGGATTCGGCCTTGCATCCCGTGGATTTCAGGATCCAGCGCGTGATTGCCGAGTCGGGAAACGCACCCCGGGGGAGGCTTCTTGTGGCGCTCTTCGGGGTTATCGACGGCATCGGCTTCGATACCGAGAAAAGGGCCTATTTAAAGAAAATATCTTCCCTTCTCGGGCTTGATGAAAGGTCACTTGTTGACGATTATTATAAATATGCGGCGGGCAGAAAGGACCCCGCGCTGTTCATAAGCGCGCCGGAGGAAGCAAATGATCGTCCCGATTTCCTCGCCCGCTGCCACAGGGACCTGGTTCTTCTCCTTCTGAACCACCCCTCCATTATCGAGAATGCTGTTCTCGATTTCAGCGAAAAGGGCATGGAAGACCCGGTAGCCAGGTCGATATTCTCAAAAATCGCCGAGCTGTATGCCGCCGGTGAACCAGTATCTATCGATAGAATTTTCGACGAGTTCAGTGAAGGAGAGGAGCGGGCTTTTTTAGAGAAGGCCCTTGAAGAAAGCTTCTCCGTGGGCGATCCTTCCGACGCGTACAGCGAATTGTTCGTCAATGTGAAGCTGTACTGGATCGACGCGAGGATCGAAAAGCTCATGCGGAATATCAAGGACGGAGGCGCCGGCGAGAACCTCGCCGAAATTGAGGTGCTCCGCAGAGACAAGGAGAAACTCCTGACTTTTCTCCAGCGGAGATAGCGAGGTAAGGAAGCCCGGAGCGGTTTTTCTCGGGTTTTGTTGTTTTTTTTGCGGTTTGTGGTACCATTTCAGTGTAACTAACGGCAACTGCAAAAACTCATGGTGGAAAAACCTTGTTGCTGGATCTGCCAGTGGTAACATTTTGGAAACCTAAATTTTAAGAGCTTTTACTAACTTTTTTAAAGGATCGTGTGAACATGGCAAAAGGAGAACTGGCTTTAGAGAACGTACCCGAGGTGAAGAAGCTCATCCAGATCGGGAAATTCAACGGTGAAATAACCTATGATGAAATCAACGACATCCTCCCCGACAAGCTCCTGAACTCGGAAAAGATAGACGATGTCTTTATCCTCCTCAATCAATTAGGCGTTGAGGTCGTTGAAGAATCCACTCGCCGCAACCCCGCCCTGACATCGGCGGCGCCGGCCCCGGCGGCGCCTAAGAAAAAAGGGGGCGCTTCGTCGAAAAAGGCCGCCCAGGCGGCCCAGCAGCCGGCCCAGGATTCATCCTATCTCGACGACCCCATCAGGCTCTATCTTAAGGAGATAGGGAGGGTGTCCCTGCTCTCGGGGGACCAGGAAGTGGACCTTGCCAAGCGGATTGAACAGGGTGAAATTTTAATTGAAAACGCCGTCCTCGAGTCCTCCCTCATCGTCAACGAACTCATCAAGAACCATTCCAAGGTCAAAAGCGGTAAGATAAAATTAACCGACCTTCTCCGTTTTAACAGGCTTTATTATCTTTCATCAGTCGATATGAAGGGACTGGAGAAACGCTATAACGAGAACATGAATGTCATCATCTCCGAGGACAAAAAGAAGATACAGGCGGAAAACAAGCTGAAAAAACTCGATCCCGAAACCCCCAAAGGGAAGGACATGCTTGATAAGATTGAGTCCGCCAGAAAAGAAATTCAAAAAGCCGTGGTGAACATGGGTATCCACGAGAACGAAATCAGCAAGATGGCGGGTAAGATCCAGTCCATGGTGGCCAGGATCAAGGACACCTATGTATTTTTCGAGAAGATCGAGAAAGAATACGAAAAGGACCTCAAGGAGCTCAAACACCTGGCGAGGAAGGTGGAGAAAGGCGAGGAAGTGAAAAAGACCCTCACCGTACTGGGCATCACGAGCAAGGACGAACTTCTGAACCTGGTGAAGGACATCAGGAACAATGAGCGGAAAATCCGGCGCATCGAGCAGGAGGCGGGCGATGCGGCGGACAATATCATGCGCTGGGGGCGGCAGATAGAGCAGGGGCTTCGGAAAATTTCCATCGCCAAAAAGGAGCTCATAAACGCGAACCTGCGCCTCGTGGTCTCCATCGCGAAGAAGTACGCGAACCGGGGCATGCATTTCTTCGACCTCATCCAGGAGGGGAATATCGGCCTCATCAAGGCGGTGGACAAGTTTGAGTACCGTAAGGGTTACAAATTCTCCACCTACGCCACCTGGTGGATTCGCCAGGCAATCACCCGGGCCATTTCGGACCAGGCCCGCACCATCCGCGTTCCGGTCCACATGATAGAGCAGATAAACAAGGTGATGCGTGAGACGCGCCTTTTCCAGCAGGAGTTTGGACGTGAGCCCACTGCCGATGAGCTTGCCGACCGTCTCGGGTGGGTAATGGCGAAGGTGAAGGCGGTGAAGAACGTGGCGAGGGAGCCGATTTCCCTGGAGACGCCCGTTGGAGAGGAGGAAGACTCCCTCCTGGGCGATTTCATCGAGGACAAGGACGTGGACTCACCGGCCAATACCGCTGCGTACCGTCTCCTTTCCGAACAGATAAACAATGTCCTGAAGACCCTGCCGGCCCGGGAGCAGAAGGTGATCCGCATGCGCTTTGGCCTCGACGACGGCTACTCCCACACCCTTGAGGAGGTGGGATATGTCTTCAAGGTGACGAGGGAACGCATACGCCAGATCGAGGCGAAGGCCCTGAGGCGCCTGCGCCACCCCACCAGGGCAAGAAAGCTGAAGGACTACCTGGATTACATGTGAGTACGGGTAAGCCCGGGAGACAGACCCCGGGCTTAACACGCCTTCAAGGCCGCCCCTTTGCGGCCTGAAAATTGTTTGACGCCCTCTGTTTCCCATGGCACACTATTTCTTATTAAAGGCAACCTCTAATGCTTAGGATTCCCGCCCGCCTTCGGCGGGCGGGAATCCTAAGCGCTGAATTTTCAGAAGGCAATCTCTAATAATTAGGTTTTTCCGCCCGCCGAAGGCGGGCGGAAAAACTTAGTTTTTGCGACTGCCCTTATATTTTGCAGGAATCTTAAAAACTTTTTTTAAGGTTCCCTTAATAACATAGAACCATGGAAAATAACGAAAACCGACAGACCGCGTCCGTCATCGGCGCTGGCTCCTGGGGGACAAGCATCGCCCGGACAGTCGCCGAGAACAACCCCGACAGCACCGTGCTCATGTGGGTCTATGAGAAATCGGTGGCGAAGTCGATAAACGAAACCCGGGAAAACTGCGAATTCCTGCCCGGCGTAGTCCTGCCGGAGAATATCAGGGCCACCAACAGCCTCCGGGAAGCTGTGGAAGGCGCTCGGGCCATTATTCTGGCCACTCCGTCGAAAGTCATTATCGACACTGCCCAGAGGATGCGAAAGCACCTCTCCGAGCGTGCCCATATAGGCTATCTTACCAAGGGGTTCTGCAAAATTGACGATGACATCCACACCATTTCCGATGCTCTGGCCCTGACCCTTCCGCGCCACCGCGAAAGGATCGTTGCAATCTCCGGACCCAGCCATGCCGAGGAGGTGAGCAGAAACTATCATACCTGTCTGTACGTGGCAGGTATCTCGCCGGAATCGAGGCGGGTTTTCGCCGACCTCATAAACTGCGATTATCTGGAGTGCCGGGAGCATGACGATATAAAGGGAGTTGAGCTCGGAGGCACCCTGAAAAACCCCGCCGCCATCGCCGCGGGGATGCTCTCCGTCCTTCCCCGGTGTGGGGACAATCTCGCCGGGGCCCTCATGGCGGAGGCCCTGAAGGAGATGCTCCGTCTGGCCGACGCCTTCGGGGCGCAACAGGAAACGGTCCTCGGTATCTGTGGACTCGGTGACCTCATCGCCACGGCCCTTTCCGAACACAGCCGAAACCGCCGTTTCGGCAGGGACATCGGTAGGCAGATTTTGAAAACCGGGAGCTCCGTATCGCTGTACGACCGCCTCGTCATGCGTTTCAAGCCGGAACAGGTCCTGGAAAAAATGAGCCAGCGCCTGCATTATCTGGCCGAAGGGGCATACGCCATCGAGCCCCTCATCGAGTTTGCCGAAAAGCGGGAGATTTTTATCCCCGTGTATCGCTCCCTCTATGAGGTTTTGCTGAACAACCGGGCCCCGAGCCTCCTGGTGGAGACGGTAAAAAACCCAGACCGTTTCGCCGAGATATTCGAACAGACTAAAATCCATGCAACGGCCCGGAAAAAGGGGATGGAGAAGGCGAGCGGGGCCCTTTTCAAAAGCGTTATCCTCCGGAAGGTCGTGGAAAAATTTTCTCCCGGCAGCCCCAATGCGGAGTTGCTCATGGAGGCTGCGCGGTCCAGGGGCTCCGCCCCTCTGGCGGTCCTTCCCGACGACAACCGAAATTCCCGGCGGGAACGCCAGGCCCTCGCCCTGATAGAGGCGGGGAACTGCGAAGGCCCCGTGGAGGAGCTTGCGGGACTCTATCTTGACGACTTGACCGACCGCTTCAGCGCGCCGGCCTGCCGGGTATTCAACACCGTGGTGAGGGTGCGCAATTATTTTCTCAACCTGTTCCGATGGGACGCTTCGAAGGGGCTCTTTTCGGGCAACCTCCGCGTGTCGGGAAATATACGGGAGATACGGCGTATCGCCGGGTCGGCCAATGTGGTGTACGTGGCGACCTTCCGCAGTTATTTCGATTTTCTTTTCCTCGGCATGGCCCTGAGCCGTTTCGGCCTTCTGGCCCCGAGGTTTCTGGTCAACAGCGCCCTGGTGAAAACCCGTGTCCGGCGTCTCCTCCTGAAATTTTCCGGCGGATACATTATCAACATAGGCCGTCTCGGAAATCCGCTGTACCGTGAAGTGGTGAAAGTGTACCTCTCCACACTCCTGGAGCACGGAGTTCCGGTCCTCTTTTTCCCGGAGCTCCTCTTTTTCAAAGACGGGCGTCTCCGGGAGATCAATGAAGAATTCATACTTACCATAGTGGACTCCCTCCGGAAAAACACGGAGGAGATCGCCCTGGTCCCAGTGGCCCTCTCGTATTATCGAAAACCCGTCTCAACGGGAGACATGGGGAGCCCCGCCGGAGTTTCCTGGAAACGCGCCCTGGACAATACCGTCCGGGTCAGCTTCTCAAAGCCGGTGATGGTTTCCGATTACTCCCACAAGGACAACGCACTCGCCGTCATTTCCTCCGTTGTGAGGAGCAGGTGGCGCGCCGATGCCCATGTCTTTCCCCACTATCTCTTATGCAAGCTCCTGAAAGACGGTGGATACGAGTTGAAAATAAGCGACGCGAAGCGCGCGGTGAAGGAACATCTCTGGGAATACGATACGCTCCGGGGGTATTCCTACCGGGAGATAATGCGATCCGGCATAGGCTTTCTGGAAAAAAACGGTATCGGCAGGGTTGAGGACCGTATCATTTACGCCACCTCGCGCGACGAAGTGGACTATTACGCCGGTTTGTATTACGAGTGATGAAAATATTAATGGAGAGAATCAATGGATGGAGTGCGGGTTTATTCGGTGGTGCTTGCCACTGGAATTGCGGTGACGGCGCTCTTTATCGCAGCGCGCGTGCGGCGGGGCGGGCTGCCTGCCCTCATAGTGAAATCCGTCGCGAGCGTGCTTTTCATAGCCACCGCGTGCGCGGCGCTGGCGGCTAATCCCGGGGCGTATACCTATGGCCTGCCGCTGATTATCGGCCTCGTGTGCGGACTACTGGGTGATATCTGGTTGGACCTGAAATGGGTGTACGTTCAGGACCGGGACACATATCTTTTTGCCGGGATTTATTCCTTCATGCTGGGGCATTTCTTCTTCATCCCGGCCATCTTCGCGCATTATGAATGGACGGCGTGGACGCTTGTGTACAGCGTCGTTCCGGCCTTCGTCGGGGTTGCGGGGGCGGTCGCGATGGAAAAGCCCCTGAAGCTCGACTACGGCAGGTTCAGGACCATCAGCATCGCCTATGGTTTCGTGCTGATGCTGATGGCGTCGTCTTCAGCCGTCGCGGCAATCGTGACGGGCGCAACGGTTTGGTGGGTGATGTCGGCCGGCGGGGTCCTCTTTCTTTTTTCCGACCTGGTGCTTTCGGGGACCTATTTCGGCCAGGGGAAAAACACGCCGACGTATGTGGTGCTGAACCACGCGCTGTACTATGCAGCCCAGTTTTCCATAGCGTCGTCCATCCTGTTTTTGGGGAGGGGCTGAAGGCATCGTTTCGGTTCTTCCCGTACCATCTCCCCTTCAAGATGGGACCTTCCGAAGAAGGGTATCTACTGTGCAGCGGGGCCGATAACCGGCCGCTGCGTTCTATCGGCCCCGCGACATGGTCCGCTCCAAAATCGCGAACACTTCCTCGATGTCGCGCGCCACGTGCATCTCGCCCGGGCGGTCATCTACGGGCGCGTCGCCCATACGCGCGCTCCATCCGCCGGAAAAGGCGCAGAGGATGAGGGGCCTTCCGAACTGCCAGGCGTAGGCTATCTCAGAGAGGGTCCCCGACTTTCCCCCCAGGGCCACCACGACATCGCCGGAGAGGACGTTCACGGAGTTACGGGCATAGCCGATCCCCGTCGGGATGACGATATCGCAGTAGGGATTTGCCCCGTTTGGGTCGTCCCCGGGAAGGACCCCCACAACCAGGCCTCCCGCTTCTGAGGCGCCGCGGGACGCCGACTCCATGACGCCCCCGCGCCCGCCGGACACGAGGACCCATCCACGGGAGGCCACGTAACGCCCTATCTCGTAGGCGTCTTTCACAAAGCCGCAATCGCCGGCGCCGATGACGACAACCTGCCCCCGCCGCATCAGTAATAATCCCCCGTCAGCACATAATCCTCAAACTGGAATATATCGTACCAGAGGCCGTCTCGGCGGCTCGACGCATCCAGGGGAAGATTGAGCCGCTGGAAGGGGAGTGTGATGCCGCGGTACACGAATTCCACCTTCGTGTTTTTAAGTTCCGCGCCCCTGTTTTTCAGATGTCGCGTAAAGACCAGGTACATGCGAAACGAGGGGTTCACGCAGAGGGACCCCGCCGGGAAGGCGTTGGCCAGGGCGAGCTTGATATTTTCGGACACGTCAAGGATGGTGATGATTCCCATGTGGAGAAATATTTTCTCAATATTGCGGAAGATGAAGATGCTTGTCATAATGTCGTGGTTCTGGTCCACGTTTGCCCCGATGAACCGTTCCGCCTTCTTCTTGGTTTCCGTGAAGTAGCTGTAGTGCCGGCCCCCGCCGACATGGCCCTTAACCATGAGGCGAAGGACGCTCCCCGTGGAGGTAAATGTCTCGTCGGAAAAGTGCGGTGAAGAGGAAAGGGAGGCAAAATGGACCGGCTCCGGCCCTCTCGCGACAGTCATAACGTGGACCGTATGAGAAAGCCCCCCGGTGCTTTCCGGCTCCAGATGGCGCAGCCCCGGGGGCGCGTCCCGGGAGAGGTTGCGCGTGAGGGCCGCCGCCACGAGGGCCGCCGTGGCAGAGTCGCCGCAGTGCACCAGCGGAACCGTTCCGCCGCTTCGTCCATGATACAGGCCCGAGTGATGGGAAAAATTGGACGTGTTATGGCGATAGAGTGCCCCCTCGATGAGCCCTGCGGCATCATCGTTGAGGAGCTCCTCTTCCATGAGGGCGCATCTTTCCCCCAGTTGCGCCCATGCCTCCTCAGCGGCGGCCAGGTCCATCTTCCCGCGGGAGAAGTCCTTCATGGTCCCGCGTATGTCGAGGAGCAGTTTTGATATTTCATCGCGCATCATTATGTCATCATCCGGATATGGATATAAAAACCGGGGGGCATCCCCTGAAGGCGATGGCCCGTTCCGCGGGTTTGCGCCGCGAGTACTCTGCCAGTGCTATTGTCCCGGGGACCTCAACAGTCGCACCGTTTCCTTCGCAGTGCCGTACAGCCGGAACGATCCTGTGAATAGCACCACGTCAATAGTGCCGACGGCCGCGAGCTCCCGGGCCAGAGCGTGGGAGCTTTCGACGGCCTTCATTGCCGCGCCTCCCTCGTTCCCCGTTTCGTGCACGTAGTCCCTCACCCCCGGTATCTTAACATAATAGATGCTATCTGTCAATTTGTTTTGCAACAGTCCCAGCATTGCCTTCACATCCTTGTCCGCCATGAAATGAAGGACAGCCGATATCCTCGCCCCGGGATGCTCCCTCCTGAGATGGTCGATGACTCCCTCAAGGGCGTCGGGGTTGTGCGCCGGGTCGAAGTAAACTTTGGGGGCGTTCGCGAGTTTTTCAAAACGCCCGGGTATCGAGGCCCTGCCGACCCCCTTTCGAAATACCGCCTCCGGCGGCGGGACGGCCTTTGAAAGAAGAAGGTGGGCCGCCGCCAGGGCCAGGGACGCGTTTGTCCTCTGGACCGGAAGCGTCTGTGGAATCTCCATGTCGGGGATGATGAGTGGGGCCGCGCCGGGGGCCTCGATTTCGAAATCGAATCGCCGCCTGCCCGCCGCCGTGGTTCCACGGTCCCGGGTCGAGAAGTCCCTACCTTCAATGAGGAGGGGGGCCGAACGTTCCATGGCCGCAGCCTCCACCACTTTCAGGGCCTCGCCGCGGCATGCCGTGACGACGGTGATGCCGGGTTTGATGATTCCCGATTTCTCCCGGGCGATTTCCGTTATGCTGTTTCCCAGGACCGCCATGTGGTCAAGGCCCACAGATGTGATGATTGAAACCAGGGGCATAATGACATTGGTCGAGTCGAGCCGTCCCCCGAGGCCGGTTTCGATGACGGCGTATTCCACGTTCTTTTCGTGGAAGTATCTGAAGGCGATGAGGGTGAGGGCGTCAAACCAGGTTGGCCGCAGTCCGGACCGGCTTTCAAGGGCATCGAAAAGCTCCCCGCTGAGGCGGTCCAGCTCATCTTCCGATATCATGGCGTCGCCGATGCGGACACGCTCTCTTAGCGTTTCGAGATGCGGAGAAGTGTAGAGCCCTGTTTTCTTTCCCGCCGCAGTGAGGATGCTGTGAAGGTAGTGGGCCGTGGAGCCCTTGCCATTAGTTCCCGCGATGTGGACGCAGGAAAGCGCGCGGTGAGGGTTTCCGAATATCTCAAGGAGGGCCGCGATGTGCTCCGGGGAGTAGTCGCCGAAGACGGCCCTGTTCTCATTGTCGATGAGGGAGTCGAGGGAGCGCCGGGTCGTCATCTCGCGCCCATCGCTTTGTCCAGCGCGGCGCTCATGGCGTCCACCGGGGCACGGCGGCCGGTCCAGATTTCGAACTGGCGGGCCCCCTGGTGAAGGAGCATGTCGCGTCCGTACACCACTGCGCACCCCCGTTCCCGCGCCGCCGCGATGAGGGCCGTGACATGTGGAGCGTAAACTATGTCAAAGACTGTGTGTCGGGGCAATAGGAGCTCCCCGGAAATTGGCATCGCCGCAGTGTCGGGCGCCATGCCCACCGAGGTGGTGTTGATGACGATATCAACCTCTTCCATTCCGCGAGTTGAAAGCTCCCCGAGGGCCGCCGCTTCCGTTCCCGGGTCCCTGCGGCGGAGCTCTTCCACCAGGGGAAGATAGCGTTTTGGGTTGCGCCCCGCGATGATGACACGCCCCCCTTCCGCGATGAGGGTGAAGGCGATGGCACGGGCTGAGCCGCCATTGCCCAGGACCAGGGTTTTACTGCCGGGGATATGCGCTCCAGAAAGCCGCAGGGCCTCCAGGGCCCCGCTTCCGTCGGTGTTGTAGCCGGTGATGCGGCCATCCCGGTTGAGGAGCGTGTTCACCGCGCCGATGTCCGCGGCGAGGGGGTCGACCTCGTCCAGGAGGCCGATTATTTCACTCTTATAGGGGATGGTGACGCTGGCGCCGCGGACCGGCAGGCTGCGCATCGCCTCAAGGGCCCCCGTCAAACTTGCGGGCCGGAAGGCGAGGTAGACCGCGTTGATGCCGGTTTCACGGAAGGCGGCATTTTGCATGGCAGGTGAAAGGGAATGGGCCACAGGGTCGCCGAAAATGCAGTAAAGCCCGGTGGCGGTGTCGATATCACCCATGATGCTCCCCGCTTAAAAATGATTTGACCTCGTGGGCGCACGGCTGTAGCGTTCCCCGTGACCCGGGCGGCCGCCGGCCCGCGATGCGCGCATATCTCGTCCCGGGATTTGCTGTATGGCAAGGAATTTTTTCCTTACCGGGTGAAATAGCATAGAAATCATGGCAGGAACCAGAGGAAAGGGCGCGTCGGGGAAAAAACCCGCCGCAAAAAAGAAGAGCGCCGCGCCGAAAAAAAAGGCGGCGAAGTCGCCTCCACGCGCTGCCCCGGCCCCATCCCGGACCTCGCGAAGTCCCATCTATCTTCTGGTGATCATGGCCCTTTTGGCGGCCGTCATTTTTCTTGCAAACGCCCTCTTTTTTGGCGACCGGGAAGGGAAGCGAAGCGGCGAAGGGGGCCGCCCCGCCGTGGAAAAGGAAGTCCGCGGCCTTCAGGAGGTCCGCAAAGAAGAGCGGCGCGACGCGGTCCCCGGCGTGAAGAAAGACGATGTCGAAAAAAAAGAAACCGCCGCGCCTGCCCGGCAGGTGAAGGTGTATTTTATCCATATCGATGAGCGTACGGAGCGCATTATCATGGCCCCGGTCCTCAGGACCTTCCGCGGCGAGGTGACTGTCCGTCAGGCCATGGAAGAGCTCATCAAGGGGCCCACGGCGTCGGAGAAGCGCCGGGGCCTGGTGAGCGCCGTGCCGGAAACGCTTCGGGTCCGGGGAGTGTCGGTGAACAACCGCGTTGCCGAAATCGACTTTAACGGCGCCATAGAGCAGAACGCTGCCGGAAGCATCCTCATCGGCAGGCTCGACCAGATTGTTTTCACCGCCACGGAACTCAGCGGGGTTGACAGCGTACTGATTAAGGTCAACGGCAGACGACGCCAGTCACTGGGTGCGGATGGGCTTTCCATTGGAGGCCCGCTCCATCGGAGGCAGTAGCCATGCTTGAGATAGAAATCAAGGCCCGGTGCGCCGACATGGTGTCCCTGGAAAGAAAGCTCATAGATATGGGTGCCGTTTCCGAAGGGATTCGCCGGGAAAGGGACCTCTACTACAATCACCCTTCCCGGGACTTCGCCATCACAGATGAGGCTTTTCGCGTCCGCTCCGCCGGGGAGTACTGCGCCCTTACCTACAAGGGGCCGAAGCTGGAAGGACGAAGCAAAACCCGCTTCGAGGCGGAGGTTGAGATAGGCGACGCAGGCCTCATGGGGGAGGTCCTCGACAGGCTCGGATTCCATAAAGTGCGGGCCGTGGAAAAGGAGAGGAAGATGTATCGCCTGGGTGATATTACGGTGTGCCTTGACCGGGTCGCGGGCCTGGGAGATTTTGCCGAAATTGAAAAGATCGGGGAGGATCGGGGGCCCGTCGAAGCGGAGCTCTTCGCCCTCGCCGAAGTGCTTGGCCTTCGCGATTTCGAGAGAAGGTCATATCTTGAGCTTTTGCTTTTAAACGAAGACGGCCGGGGCCGGTGAGCGGCCCCGGGATAAATAAGATACATCAGGAGGAACCATGGCCAACCAGAAACTATATGTTGTCCACGGAATGGGCGCCGACTCCATCGGCCTGGTGGAAAGGATTGCCGCCCCCATCGCCGCGGCGAAGGGTAACATCGTAGACCTGCGCCAGGACGTGATGCATGGCCTCTTCACCGTGTATCTCGTGGCGGACCTCGCCGCTTCCGAGTTGAGCGGTGAGGAGTTTAAGGGCCTCGTGGAAAAAATATCCTCCGAAACAGGGCTCACCCTTCTTGTGGACAAATACCTTCCCGTGGCGCGCCGACCCAGGAAAACCAATATCCTCCTGGTGCTTCTGGGTTATGATAGGCCAGGCATCATCGCCGCCATCTCCGAGGGACTGAAGCGGTATTCCATCAATATTGAATTCTCCCAGATGGTGGCCCGGGAGGGGGTCTTCCTCATGGAGCTCCTTGTGGACGTGGGCCTCTGTACGGTCCCCGTTGAAAACCTCAGGGGTGTCCTCCGGGAGACCATGGAAAAGCTCATGATTTCGACGATGTTCCAGGTCAAGGACGTCTTTAACAAGAAGAAACGCATCATTGTCTTCGATTACGCAGCCTCCATGATGCGGCGGGCCGAGATGGAGGAAATCATGGGTTTCTGCGGAATAAGCAGGGGGGAGATGGGGTCCGCATATCCCGCTGGCGATGTTTTCGCGTCGATGCGAAAGGCCGCCTCCCTCGTCGAGGGGCTCCCCGAGGACCTCGTCCTGTCGGTGATAAAGTCAACCGAGCCGTCGCCGTCCACCATGGAGCTCCTCCAGACGCTGAAGACCATGGGATATAGGAACGTCCTGGCGGCGAACGCCTTCACTCCCTTCACGGACCATCTGAGGGAGCTTCTGGACATAAGGTTCGCCTTCGGGTGTCCTCTCGTGGTGAACGACGACAGAAAAACCCTCACCAGCGATATCGACGAGGCGTTCTTCATTCCCGGATACCGGGACTCTCTTGTGAAGTCCGTCATGGAGGGCGAAGAGGTGGAGGAAGAGGACGTTACGCGCATCAAAGACGGACTCAACGGCGACTTCGAGACGCCGGGAATCGGCGTATCTGTCGGCATGAAGATGATTCTCGATTATTACAATCAGCGCATCATCTCTAAGGAAAATGTGATGGGGCTTTTGGGTTTCTTCGGCCCCCCGATATTGTAGGAAACGTCATTCCGGCGCTCCCGGAGGAAAAAGCAGCCGGCCTTTGGGAATGCCGCGGCGAAATTCTCGAAATTCTCGAAATTCTATTGTACATGGACGGAAGGTCAGTGAGATCAGACAGTGAAATGGCGCGTGAAGCGCTTATGCGTCCCGCGAGGGAGATTGCCGGGGAGCTGGGGCTCCTGGACGATGAGGTGTTTTTCTTCGGGAGGCATATCGCGAAAGTTTCTACGGACCTCTTTGAAAGGCTGAAGGAGCGCACCGACGGAAAGCTCATTCTCGTGACGGCCATGACGCCCACGGCGGCAGGGGAGGGGAAGACCACCACCACCATCGGCCTTGCCCAGGCCCTTTCGAAGACCGGCAGGAAAACCATGATCGCCGTGCGGGAGCCTTCCCTGGGGCCCTGCATGGGGGTGAAGGGTGGCGCCGCCGGAGGCGGGTATTCCCAGGTCCTCCCCATGGAGGACATTAACCTCCATCTCACGGGGGACATCCATGCAGTGTCAATTGCCCACAATCTCCTGGCGGCGGTTGTGGACAACCACATCCACCAGGGAAACGAGCCGGCCCTGAACCCCCGGAACATCGCCTGGCGCCGCGTTATCGACATGAATGATAGGACCCTCCGCAGTATTATCGTAGGCCTGGAGGGGAAGGGGGCCAATGGCGTTATGCGGGAGGACGGCTTCGATATCACCGCGTCCTCGGAGGTCATGGCGGTCCTCTGCCTCTCCAATTCTTTGAAGGAGCTGAAGGAGCGCCTGGGAAACATCATCGCCGGCTACACACATCTGGGGCGTCCCGTTACGGTTAAGGAGCTCGGCGTCCAGGGCGCCATGGCCTCCCTTTTAAAACACGCCGTCAATCCGAACCTGGTACAGTCCTTCGAAGGCGTCCCCGCCTTCGTCCACGGCGGGCCCTTTGCCAACATTGCACACGGATGCAACACCATCATAGCGACGAAGATGGCCCTGAAGCTTGCGGATTTCGTTGTAACCGAGGCGGGCTTCGGCGCCGATCTGGGCGCGGAGAAATTCTTCAATATCAAGTGCCGCTACGGAGGCCTCACCCCTTCAGCGGCCGTCATCGTGGTGACTTCCCGCGCCTTTGCGCTTCATGGTATCGAGAACGTGGTGAAACACGCGGAGAATGTCGGGCACTTCGGCGTTCCCTTCGCCATTTCCATCAACAGATTTCTGGGAGACCGCGACGGGGACCTCCTCGCAATACAGAAAGAATGTCGGTCCCGCGGACTGGAAGCTTTTATCACCGATTATAGGGAATCCGGCGGCGAGGGTGGGCTGCCACTCGCCGAAGCCGTGGCCGGCCTTTGTAATACTTCTTCAAACTATGCGCCCCTTTATCCCCTGGAGGCCCCTCTCAGGGACAAAATCGAAATCATAGCCCGCAAAATTTACGGGGCCCGAAGCGTGGAATACACTCAGGAAGCAGAGCGCCAGCTTCGGCAGATCGAGACATTGGGATACGGCGCCTTACCGGTCTGCATGGCGAAAACCCCGGCGTCCCTTTCGGACAACCCGGCCCTTTCGGGGCGTCCTCTGGATTTTACCATCACTATATCTTCATTACGGGTGTCCGCCGGTGCTGGTTTCGTGGTGGCCTACACAGGTAAGATCATGACCATGCCGGGCCTTCCGAAAAAGCCCTCGGCCCTGTCTATCGATATCGACGAGAAGGGCGTCATTTCGGGTCTTTTCTAACGAACATATTTTGTGAGCGGATTTTCCGGCCATGCTCCACGGATAATACATTGACTAATTCGGTCACGAGCGTATATAATGACTGTGAAGGGAGTGCTGTGCCTCCGTGCCGGGGCTTAGGGTCCCCAAAGGTTTGCTGAAACAATGCGATCGATGAAAAAAACCCGACGAATTCTCCTGGTTGCTTTGCTCATGGCAGTATGCGTGGCCCTTCTTCCGGATGAGCTCTCCGCATTTCAGTACGATCTATCGGAATCGGCCACGTATGTTCGCCGGGGTTTCGACCGGTCCTGGGTGAATTCCCTGCCCGCAGATGATGGAACCTGGCTTGCCCTGTCTCCGTCCCCAAAGGGGCTCTTCCCGCTCCGTGTCAGGGAGCTTCCTTTAAGCGGTCTTCCAACGAGGAAGTTTCTCTCATTTAAAAAGTGCGCCGACGAACCCTTCACCTTCGTGACCTCCTTCGACATTCCCGATGGAAAGACCATCCGGGAAAAACTTCTGGGCCTTTTCCTCGCCCAGGTAGGCATCAATTGGGAGGTGTATCTTAACGGGACGCTCGTCCAGAGCGAGATGCATCAGGCGCCCGACGGCACTATCGTCTCGGGAAGAAATGTGCGGCTACAACTGGTTCCCCTGAACCCCTGTCTGCTTCGGGAGGGGAAGAATGTCCTTGCCTTTCGAATAGTCGGGGACCCCACGCTTCCCGATACGGGTTTTTACCGCAAGGGCCCCTATCTGGTGGGGGAGTATCAGGAACTGGAGCCCCTTACGCAGGAAATAGGTTCCCTCGTCCTTCTTTTTATTTACCTGTTTCTTGGCGCCTATCATATATTCCTGTATTTCAATCGCCGTTCCGCTGTTTTTAACCTTTACTACGGCTTCTTCACCATGGGGCTTTTTGTGTACAACATCGTCCGCACGAGGTACGTGTATCCGGTCGTGGCCGACACCGACATCCTCATACTTCTGGAGCTTGTTGTCCTGTACACTCTGGTCCCCCTCATGGGGTCTTTTCTTGAGTCTATTCTCTGGAAGAGGATGACCCTCTTTACGAAAATATACTGGGGGTTTTCTGCCGCCCTTATCGCCTTCACCCTGGGGGCCCCACCTTCCACTGAAATTGACATCCTGAGAATCTGGCAGGCCACGGCGGCCGTTCCCATTTTTTATTACCTCGCCCTCGTTGTCGGGCGCACGTACATTGCCAATGCTAAGCAGATGTACGCAGCCGATGGAGCCATGGCGGGAAGGATGTGGGCTTCCCTGGGCGCCTCACTGGTGAAGACCGTGGCGGGGAATTTATTGATAGGATGCATCATCATGGCGGGATGCGCCGCCTTCGACATCATCGATGCCGTCTTCTTCTCCTCTACGATCACCCTGGCAAAATTCGGGTTCTTTTTCTTTAATATTGGCATTGCCCTGGTCCTGGCAAACCGCTTTATCTACATACACGGGAAGGTCGAGTCCCTAAATGAGGATTTAGAGAGGAACCTGAACGACCTCCGGGAAGCTAACAGGCTCATCGGCATTTCCGAAGAAAAGTACAAGCTCCTCGTGGAGGGTTCGAACGACATAATTTTCACCCTTGACGAAGAGCTGAATTTCATCACGATGAACCGCGCCATAAGCATCCATCTGAAATACAAGCCCGCCGAGGTGCTGAAGATGAACTTCATGGACCTGGTGCACGAGTCCCCGTCCATGACTTCGTTTTCCAAACAGATTGTCAGGGAGAAGCTGGAGCTCTTTCTTAAATCCCGGGAGCCACTTTCTTTTAAAGTCCAGATGAAGGCGGCCTACAGCGCAGAGCCCAAGGAGATGCAGGTCCGTCTGGAGTATATCCTGGTGGACGGGAAAAGCGAGATCACAGGGAAGGCCGTGAGCATCCTGGAGGACTCCCTTATAAACTCCTTCATCTCTGAGTCGCAGAAGTACGCCATCGGCAACTTTATCAACATTGCCGAGGAGATGAGCTATCGGATGACCCGCAACCTCGCGGCGTACATCGACCGGAGAGACGCGGGCCTGGTGCGCATAGCCCTATTCGAGGTGGTGCTCAACGCCATCGAGCACGGGAACCTCGCCATCGGCTTCGAAGAGAAAACCCAGGCCGTGACGCAGGGGAACTACATGGAATTTCTCAGGGAGCGACAAAGCGACCCTAAATCCGCCGGAAAGAGAGTGAAGATCGAATATTCGGTTAATTCCGAGCGTGTAGTGTACATCGTCACCGATGAGGGGGCGGGGTTCGACCATGAGGCGATCCTGAGGGATGATTCCGACCGGGCCAACCGTGAGATGCTCTCCCATGGCCGTGGCATAACGATGGCGAAAAACATCTTCGACCGCGTTAAGTACAATGAACGCGGCAACCAGGTGATGCTCATTAAATACTTCAGGAAAGGCCCGGCCGGGCCTTCGTAAAAGCCCGGGGGCCGGTCTTGCGCTTTCACGCGTTTTGCGCGCCTACCTCAACTTGTATCCCTTCTTCTCCAGGGCGGCGATGACGGCTTTCTGCAGCCTGTCCACTTCCGCGGTTTCCAGCGTTTTTTCCCCGGAGGCGAAGACCACCTTTATCGACACCGATTTTTTCCCCTCGGGGACCGGGGCACCTTCGTAGACCGATATCACTTCGGCGGCCTTGACGAATTCCGGCGCTCCGGACCGCGCAACGGCGCAAATATTTCCCGCGTGGTCGCGCCTTTCCGCAAGTACGGACACTTCAAAGGGAACATCGGGATACCGGGGCAGTTCCTCGAAGCGCCCGCGTCCGCTTCCGGCGGCAAGAAGGGCGTCGGCGTCAATGTCGAAGAAGGCGGCGGCGCCGCGCACGTCGAAAGCGTTCATGACCGCCGGATGGAGCTCGCCGACAAATCCTATTTCCTTCCCGCCGATGAGGAGCCTTGCCGTGCGGCCCGGATGCGCGTAGGGCGGAAGCTTCTCCGAAGCCTGGGTGAAGGAAAAGCCAGCGATGAAGAGCCTGTTCAGGAGTATCGTCACCGCCTCTTTTGCCCTGTAGTAAAGCGGGCCGGTTGCCTTTCTGGAGTACACGATGCCGGCGGCCCTTGTGTTTTCCACAGCGAGGTCCTTTGAACTGCGTTCTTTTTTATAGTAAACGCGCCCATACTCGAAAAATCGGAATTCGTCCCCGTAGCGCTGGTTCAGCTCCATGTTTTTTACGAGGTTTGGGATAAGGCCCCTGCGGAGCCGGTCCTGCTCAAGTGAAAGAGGGTTTTTCAGGCGGAGTTCACGGTCCTCATTGACGCCCAATTTGTTAAGGAGGTCTTCGCCCACAAAAGAATAATTGCTCACTTCCACGAGGCCCGCGTCCTGCACCAGTATCTCCTTGACGCGTCTTTCAAAGGCGCGCTTCTCGTTCTTTCCGGGGGGCTCGCAGGGCACATAGGGGGCCCGGGGAGTGATGTTGTCATAGCCATGGATGCGCCCCACTTCCTCTACGATGTCGTCGGGAATCGAGATGTCCTTAGTGGCGCGGTATGAGGGCACCTCTATGTCGATGCCGTCCTTTCCTCCATTGACATTGAAGTTCAGCGCTTTGAGGATCCTTGATATTTCACCGTCTTCAAGCTCCTTCCCTAATTTGCGCCTGATGAAGTCAAAGCTGGTCTGGACGTTCACCTTTTTCGCCTTCTCAGGATAGGCGTCAACGATGGGGGTCACCGCCACGGCGTCCGGTATCAGCTCTTTGATGAGCTGGTAGCATCGCACGATGGCCCTGGGGCATATTTCGGGATCCAGGGATTTCTCGAAGCGTACCGCCGCTTCGGTGCGGAGGTTATACCTCCCCGCAGTGCGGCGGATGTTCACGGGATTAAAGTTCGCCGCCTCGAGGACTATCTCCGTGGTGGAATCGTCTATCTCACTCATGCCGCCGCCCATTACCCCCGCGAGGGCGATGGGGCCCGAGGCGTCGGCGATGACGATATCTTGCGCCGTGAGGCTGTGTTCCTGGCCGTCCAGGGTGGTCATGGCCTCGCCGTCCTTCGCCATACGCACCAGGATGGTGTTCCCTTTAAGCTTTTTTCTGTCGAAGGCGTGCATGGGTTCCCCTATCTCCGCCATGACATAGTTGGTGATATCTACAATATTGTTGATGGGGCGCATGCCGATTGCAGTCACGCGGGCCTTCAGCCAGTCCGGCGATTCGGCAATTTTGATGTTCTTCATGTGGAGCCCGCAGTAACGCGGGGCCGCCTCTCCGTTTTCTATCTCTACTTTGAGGGTGTCTTCGGATTTGAACGTTTTCTCCAGGGACATGTCCACCGGGTCCTTAACCTCCCGTCCAAAGATAGCGCCGATCTCCCGGGCGAAACCCTCGTGGCACCATAGGTCCGGCCTGTGGGTGATCGACTTGTTGTCGATCTCAAGCCGACGGTCGAACCAGTCCCGCCGAAGTTCGCTAAGGGGCTTTCCGAGGGGAGTGTCCGCCGGGAGGACCATGATGCCGGAGTGGTCGTCGGAGAAGCCGAGTTCTTTTTCTGAGCAGAGCATCCCCTCCGATTCCTCGCCGCGGATTTTCGTTTTCTTCACCGTAAATTCCTCGGTGAACCTGGTCCCAACTGTGGCGAGGGGGACAATATCGCCCTTTTTATGATTCGGAGCGCCGCATACCACCCGGAGGTTTTTTTCTCCCGTGTCAAGGTCCACCAGGGTGAGTTTGTCGGCGTTGGGGTGGGGCTTTACTTCAAGGACCTTCGCGGTGATGACGCCCTCCAGATGCCCGTTCATAATGTCGATGCCGTCTATCTCGGCGGTGGACATGGTGAGGCGCTCCGCGATTTCTTCCGCAGTAAGCCCCGAAAGGTCCACCATGTCGGATACTATGTTAAGTGATAGCCACATTGCTTTGCACCTCTTATCAGAATTGCCGGACAAAGCGGACATCGCCGCTCTGGAAGTGCCGGATATCATTGATGCCGTAGCGCATCATGATCAGGCGATTGAGCCCCAGGCCGAAGGCGAACCCGGACCACGCGCCGGGGTCGATGCCGCTGCACTGAAGCACATTGGGGTGCACCAGGCCGCAGGGTAAAAGCTCCACCCATCCGCTCTGCCTGCAGACCCCGCATCCCTTTCCGCCGCAGATGAGGCACTGGATATCGAGTTCGAATCCCGGCTCCACGAAGGGGAAATAGCCGGGCCGAAGCCTTATGGTCACATCGCGTTTGAATATCTCCCGTAGTAGTACTTTCATAAAAAAGATAAGGTGGGCGACGCTGATGTCCCGGTCCACCATCATCCCCTCCACCTGGTAGAAGGTGTTTTCGTGGGAGGCGTCGGTGGCTTCGTAGCGGAAAACGCGGCCGGGGCCAATCACCCTGAAGGGGGGGTTGTGCTTCTCCATGCCCCGGACCTGGATGGCCGAGGTGTGGGTGCGCAGAAGGTTTCCGTCCTCAGTCCAGAACGTGTCCTGCATGTCCCTGGCCGGATGGTACGACGGGATGTTCAGGGCCTCGAAATTGTAATACTCCGTTTCCACCTCTGGGCCGTCCAGGACCATGAAGCCCATGGAGGTAAAGATGTCTTCGATTTCGTATTGGATCTGGGAGATGGGATGCAGATGGCCGAGCTTCGCTCTGGCCGTGGAGCCCGGGGATTCCAGGGTCACGTCTATCCACTCCTCTTCCAGGAGCTTAGAAAATTTTGAGCTCTTGAGTTCGGAAAGCTTCTCTTCGAGCGCCGCTTCCACCTTCGCCTTGATTTCGTTGGAGAGTTTTCCCATCGCGCCGCGCTTGTCCGGGGGCAGTTCCCCCAGTCCCCGCAGTATCTGCGTGAGCTCTCCCTTGCGTCCCAGGACCCGGACCCGTATTTCTTCAAGGGCCCCGGCGTCTTCGGCCCTTCCGATGGATTCGGTCGCGCCTGACAGAATAGCTTTCAATTTGTCTTCCATGGGGTGTTTCCTGTAGTATGCGTGGTATTTGAAAAAGAAAGACAATTGATCTGATTTCAAAGGGCGGGTAAAAGTCAAGAAGATTTGTCCGCGGAAAAAAAGCCGCTTGATTTTCACCGGATTTTGGGGTAGAATTATACTGGAAGGATGTCACTGGCGGTTTGATGCGGGATGCTGTGCCCCATGGACTTATGACATGGAGATGGCTTTTCACCGATAGAAAGCGCCCCGGGGTTCCTTTCATGCAAAATTTCATGTGGCGAGGTGGCGCCAATGCAGTATCTTTTCGGACCCGTACGGTCCCGGAGGCTGGGGCTTTCCCTGGGGGTGGACCTTATTCCCTTCAAGACCTGTTCCATGAACTGCGTCTACTGCGAATGCGGCCCCACGACGGACCATACCGCCGGGTTGCGGGAATACTCCCCCACGGAAGACGTGGTCCGGGAGCTCGATGCCTTCCTCGCCGCGGGGCCGGACTTAGATGTGATTACCTTCGCCGGTTCCGGCGAACCCACGCTCCACTCGGGCCTTGGCGATGTCATCGGTTTCATTAAAAAAAAGTATTCCCGATACCCCGTTGCCGTCCTCACCAATGGATCGCTTTTCACGCGCGGAGAAGTGCGCCGGGCGGTCCTTTCCGCCGATATCATCTGTCCCTCACTGGACGCGGTATCGTCGGAGGTCTTCAGAAAGATAAACCGCCCTGTCAGGGGACTCAACCCCAAGGAAATCATTGAAGGGCTGGTGAAGCTCCGGGACGAGTTTCGAGGGGAGATGCGCCTTGAGATTTTTATCATACCCGGGGCCAATGATTCCCGGGAGGAGCTGTCACTCATCCGTGAGGCGGCCCTTCGTATAAGGCCCGATCTTGTACAGTTGAACACGCTTGACCGTCCCGGAACGGATGCCGCCCTTCCCGCGGCGGAACGCCGCGCTCTTGAGGAAATCCGCCATTTCATGGCCCCCCTCGCCGTGGAGATTATCGGCGCGCCGGAGTACGGCGCGAAGGAAGCGCCCCGCGCAGGGAAGAAAGAAGTCCTCGAGACTCTGAAACGCCGTCCCTCCACGCGGGAGGACCTGATGGCGGGGCTGGGTATGAAACCCGGGGACGTGGAACGCGCCCTGGCGGAGCTTCTCGACGGGGGAATTATCGAAAAGCGGGAAGGGGAAAGGGGGGCATTTTATCGGGCGCGGTAGTATCGCCTGCCTGCTCCCGCGCCACAGGAGTCGGGGGCATTCAGCCGGGATACTTTTTTTCGTACCGAAATAACGAAACCGGGGAAAAGGGTTTTCTTCTTGACACGGCGGCAAGTATGGTAAAAAAGAAAGATCGCGAACGCTGACATGATGCCCTTCTACCGCCGAAGGGGACGCGGAAATTCGGCGGTGAGTGGATACGTGAAAAGGAGCTTTAATGGCCGTTAAGAACCTCGAAAAAGAAGAAAAAAGAAAACTGCAGATCGGTATTGCCGCCTATGAGGTGATTGCCGGGAAAGGGTACAATAACTTCACCATAGAGGACATCGCAAACGCCGCGGGCCTTTCTAAGGGCGGGGTCCTCCATTACTTTAAATCGAAAGAGGACATCCTCATCTACCTCCTCGAACAGATTTACATGCGGATTGAGGAGAACATAAAACGCCGCGCCGAAAAATACCGTACGGCGGAGCGGAAGCTCAAGGCCCTCATCATCTCCTATGTCGCCACGGCAAAGCGTAACCCGGCCTTCTACACGGTCCTTGTGGACTTCTGGGCCCAGATCCCCGTCAACGAAAGGATCAAAACCATCAACAGCAAGATTTACGAGCGGATGTGCGGCGAGATTAAGAAGATAATAGAGATGGGCCAGTCCGAAGGGGTCTTCCGCCAGTTGAACACCGGCGACGCCGCCTATGCCGTCATCTCCATGGTCACCAACATGGCCATCCAGTGGACCTTTAATCCGGGGCTCTACAATATCGACCATGTGGCCAGGGCCTCCATGGAGATGGTGCTGGACTATCTTAAAAAGCGTTAAATGCCGTCGTCTTCAAAGTCCGCCCCTCACCGTGGCGCTGTGGTTCCGCACCAGCTGAAATCCGGTCCATCCCCTCCAGTAAGCGCATTTGACCGCCGTGAAGCCATGATTGGCGAAGTTCTCTCCCGCTTTTTCCGCGCTCCCGACGCTGATGCCGCTGGCGATCATAGTCCCCTCTTTTTTCAGGAGACGGGAAAGGGCCCCGATGTTTTGGATAATGACATCTGTCACGAGGTTTGCCATGACGATGTCATAGGCGATGCCCGTGTCATAGCGCCCCACATCACTGAGGTCTACACGCATGGAACATCCGTTGAGGCGGGCATTACCCCGGGCGCAGCGCACGGCGTCCGGGCTAAGGTCCAGGGCATCCACCCTTCCCACGCCCATCTTAAGTGCCATGAGGGCGAGGATGCCGCTCCCGGTCCCCACGTCCACCATGGCAAGGCGGCCCCTTCCTTCGCGGGGTATTGACGAGAGATGCCTCCCGAGAAAATCCACGCACAGTTCCGTCGTGGGGTGCTTTCCATCGCCAAAGGCAGTGAAAGAATCGATGAGAATGTCGACAGTTTCCGGCCCCGCCGAAGCGGGAGCGCCGACAAGGAAGACCCTGGTGCCGCCTTCGCGGACCACGCGCACCGCCGCCTCATCGCCCGGCCCGTCAGATATATCGTACAACGTGTTGTCATCGGGCTCCGGAAGGGGGTATGGGGTCAGGAGCTCCCATGGAGAGGGCAAAAAAAGGGACGGCCTTGCCAGACCTTCGTCGACTCCTTCCCGGTCGTCGGGATGGGGCTCTGTGTCTGTGGGGATTATTCTCACTTTTAGCATGATATTTAAGGCGTCCGTCCATCTGCCGCGCTGGTCGGCATGCGTTGCATGTAATTCGCGCGGGTCATGACCTCGTTTGTTTACCTGCCTTTGAACGGCTTGCTGAAGATCCGAGCGTGCTCCATGTCGTCCACGGTCTTGTTCACGATGCGGACGATGTCCTTTGTCGTGGCTTTTTCGTGGTCGATCGTATTGACGTGCTCGTCCAGGTACCTGATGTATTCTTCCATGGCCATGACCGTGTCCCGCGTCTCCAGGCAGCGGATGCTCTGGTTCAGCTCAAGGCTCAGGCCGTGCCGCAGGGTGGTGCTCGCCCCGGCGAGCACGCTCCGCTTGATCGCGTCGATGCCCACGGGCGGCCGCTTACTCATCAGGTCGGCGAATTCCTGCACCTTCTGCACGAATTCCTTCTGACCGAAGAAGTCGGTTATCAGGCCGATCTGCTTCGCTTCGGATGGAGAGAGCTGGTTTCCCCGGAGCATCAACTCCAGCGCCTTTGCTCTGCCGATGAGCCGGGATAGGCGCTGCGTGTTCCCGCCGCCGGGCACGATCCCCACCAGGCACTCGGGCTGGCCGATGGTGAAGTCACGGTCGCCTATCATGAAACGGAAGTCGAAGCAGGCTGAGAGCTCGGTGCCGCCCCCGTTGCAGGGCCCGTTCATGGCCGCGATGGTCACTCTGTTCAGGCGCTCGACCGCGTGGTAGAGCCGCATCATTTGGAGCCAGAGGAACATGCCGGAGGACCAGCCCCGGATAAGCTTCGCCAGCTTCAGTATGAGCCATTCGTACGCGGGGAAGAGGTCCATGAGCCGGTTGGTGAAGGTCATGTACCATGCCAGGAGCGCGGCGGTGGGCCGGAATTTCACCATCAGGTGGAGCAGCAGGCGCCGGTTGTGCGCGTGAAGCCGCAGCAGCTCTGGGATGGAGAAATGCATTATGTATATGCCGTCCCGCGCACCCGTGAGGACAAGCACCCGGATGGAGTCGTCCTTTCTCACGCGCTTCACGAGATGGTGGAGCTCTTCCATAAGGTCCATGGTCATAAAATTGACGGGCGGATTGCTCAGCTCCACCCAGAGGGTCTGGTTTACTTTCCTTGTTTTGAGATAACGATATTCCATGTTAGCAACCGTTTTTATTTTATTGTTTGCTCTATTTTTCAGGTCCTGCTTTGGTTACACGTTTGCCGGGCCAATTTAATTCCAGTTCAAAAATGTTTTGCTTTTTGTCGTAAACAATAATACTTGATCTCGATTACTCAAAAGTATTTCTAAAGCATTGAATACCATTCATAAAGGCAATCTTGTCCCTGGTCAATCAGGATTGCGTCATATTTTTGTTATTTCTTGCCATGAATTGCATTTATGGGAACCTCTAAAAATTAAAAGATCATTTCAACAATAATCGAGTTTTTCAAAGAGAATATGAGATTCCTGCATTCGCAGGAATGACAGAGGTGTGCAGTAATTACAGAGGGTACTTGGGAATGACAGAAAGCATGCAGACATGGCAGAGAGCGCGGTGTGCAATGTCATTCCGGCTGGAGCGTAGCGGAATGCCGGAATCTGATAAGGCATGTCTGGAAAAAGCGAATTTTTGAGGTTGCATTTTGTAAAAAAGTACTTGGCGTAATTCGATCCGGTGGTTTACTATCAAGACTTCTATATACAGCTCCCAAATACCGCACTCCGGAGATTCACATGAAAAAGAACATTGCTCCATTCATATTGATTGTTGCCCGATTTGCGGCCCCGTGCGCTGTTATGCCCTTACTGTCATCCGTCACTCAAAATGACCCCGGGTCGGCAATCAAAATGACCCCCCTCCCGATATAAAAAAGACTGTTGATCAGCAAATTGAATTTGTCAACCCCGAAAGCTTATTCCTGCCTGCAAACGAATTTAGGCGATAGCT
>JARKUF010000030.1 GCA_029974015.1 Spirochaetota bacterium | reverse complement strand
CTTTGTTAATGGTTTTCTCTCTACTCCCCGTGGATTATTCCACGGGGGGAGCCACTTTTCAACTTTCAACTAAAAATAGTATATCCTCGTCAGCTGTGAACTGTAAACTGTCATTTCAAAAGCTTCTTATCGATCTTGCCCGAGCTTGTCTTGGCGAAGGAATCCACGAACACCACGTATTTGGGGACCATGAATGCTTCCAGGTTATCCTGGCAAAATCTGATGATGTCCTTTTCCTGCAGCCGTTTTTCATTGGCGGAGACGATAAACGCCTTGACCGCGTTGCCCAGGATTTCATCGGGAACGCCAATCACCGCCGCCTCGGTCACCCCCTCGATTTCGTGCAGCACATTTTCCACTTCCTTGGGGCTCACCCGCTCCCCCCTGGTTTTGATGAGGTCGTCCTTGCGGGCGACGAAATAGAGATAGCCTTCCTCATCCATCCGGAAGAGGTCCCCGGTATATAAAACCTTTTCCCCCGGATAGGGGCCGTCCTTCAACACCCGGTCGGTATCCGCGGGGGATTTCCAGTATCCCCGCATCACGTTGGAACCCCGCACCACCAGTTCCCCCACCACGCCGGGGCCCACCTTTTCCCCCGATTCGTTGACGATGTACACCTCCTCATTGGGCATGCCCTTTCCCACCGAGGCGGGGCGATTGTCGATCTCTTCGGGCGGAAGGTAGGAAACCCGCTTGCATTCGGTCAGGCCATACATGGAATAAATTTTCACCCGGGGGAACAATTCCCGCAACTGTTTTATGTGATGAACCGGCAGGGCGGCGCCGGTATTGCTTATGTAGCGCAGATGCTGAAAGTCGTATTTGTCCAGGTTTTTTAGTTGGAGCAGGATCGCAAGGATGGTGGGCACGATGGGAAAACCGGTGACCTTTTCCTTGATGAGCTTATCGATGACCACGTAGGGGTAGGCGAATGACTTTTCCAGAATTATGGTGCCCCCGAACATGAAGGCCATGATCACCTGGTAGAGACCGTAATCGAAAGACAGGGGGAGGACGTCGAGGATAACGTCGGATGCGCGGTTTTCGAGATATTGGATGATGGAAGATGCTGCCGAGGCCATGTTGAGGTGCGTCATCATCACGCCCTTGGGGTTGCCGGTCGAGCCCGAGGTGTAGACAATATTGGCGAGGTCGATGTCGATGCAGTTGTTTTCCGCGGGCGGCGTGCCGGGCCGATCGGCAATGAAGGTGTCCCAGGCCACGGCATCGCCGTGCCCCGAGGCATGGTCAGGGCGGTCCGACGCCGCCCCGCACATAATCACTTTTTTCAGGGTACGGCAGCCGGCGGCGGCCGCCGCCACGATGTCCCCTTTTTGCCGGTGACTGATTAGGAACGAAGCGCCAGAATTATCCAGGATGTATTCGAGCTTTTTTGATTTCAGGGTGGCGCTCAACGTGGAAAAGACACCGCCCGCTTTCAGGACGGCGTAGAGCGCGATCACCGCCTCCGGGGAGTTGTCCAGGAAAATGGATACCCGGTCGGCCCTTTTCAGGCCCGCGCTGATGAGGGCATGGGCGAGGCG
>JARKUF010000005.1 GCA_029974015.1 Spirochaetota bacterium | reverse complement strand
ATGGTTTATCGGGAAATGCAGAAGCACCTTCCATCCCTGGCCGAAATAGAACCTTTCGACCTCGACCTTAATGTTCTCGATAATGCTGTAATGGGTGTGCACCACGCCCTTGGGCTTTCCGGTCGAACCGGAGGTGTACATTAGAAGCGCGCTGTCCTTTCCATTCACCGCCGCCGCACGCCTTTCGAGCTCCTTGTCGAGGTCCGCGCGCGCTTTCCCGATAAACTTTGCGTAGTCCTCCGCCCCTTCCATCGAATCGCCTATAACGAGTAGCTTTTTAATCGAAGGGCACTCCCCGGTCAGGGTTTTTATGGTCTCGGAAAGATCGTTACCCATAAAGTCCCGCACCGCCACGAGCACCGCCGGTTTGGAATCGTTTAACTGGAAGCGCAGTTCTTCCAGCGTAAACTTGGGGTTAAGCCCCAGCCAGATGGCCCCTATCTTGTTGGCGGCCATGTCTGTGATGGGAAACTCCGTGCGCGCCATCGAGAGCATCGCAACCCGGTCTCCTTTCTTCACCCCGGCCTCTATAAAGGCCTTCGCCGCGAGGTCCATCTGGGCCTTAAAATCCGCCCAGCTGAGGCGCGTCTCCTCGAATACGAGCGCCTCCGCCGCCGGTGTCTCCGCGGCCCACTTTTCGATATAGTGCCATGTCAGATCGAGCTTTTTCCAATCCATAAGACCCTCCTTTCTCCTGTGATGAAAACGGCAGTCTTCGTCCTTGGCCGCACCCGCCAAGCTGCAGGCCGTCCGCCCGCTTCGCTCTACCGGGGGTGTCGCAAAGGCCTGCCCCCGCCAAAAACGCTTCCATACTGGCCTGATATTATATTATCTCTAAAATGTCAATACGAAAACATTGTTACGAATTATTTAATTATTCATAACTTTGTTACGTTTTTTTTGCAGCGTTCGTAAGCCTTAGTTTTTTGGGAACCTCTAATAATTAGGTTTTCCCGCCCGCCTTCGGCGAGCGGGAAAACCTAAACCTTGAGTATGTCAGTAGTTACAATTTATGTGGGCCTCAAAATTTAATTTTTAGAGGTTCCCTTTTATTTATCAGCGATCATTAAATCTGCCCACGTTAAAAAAAGCCCCTTGCCAATCGGCTTCGATTGTACACGGTGCGATGCGGCGGTCTTTTACACCTTATAAGGTTTGTACTTGCTTTTTCGGTAAAAACATGCTGATGTGAGCGTTCAGCCGCCTGCGGTATGCGGCGAAAGGCATGGCGAAAGGCTTTATCTGAGCAAAACACCATGCCCAACAACGAGCTTGTCCTGGCGAAAACCGTGCAGCCGTGGATGGCCCGAAGGAAGCGGCGCGGGGGCCGGTGCGAAACGAGAATTCCCCCGGATACGGTTGAGATACATGCATACTATTTTTAATCCTCAAAACGCGATCCTCTTTATTCTGTCAGGCGGAGGCTTTTTCTCCATCATTTACGCAATCGGCCATCTGGTACAAAGGAGGAAAAGCCGTCTAAACTACGTAATTTCCGCCATCTGGCTAATAACCGGCATCTTGCTGCTTCTGCTTTTAAGAGACACCGCCGAACCGCAGGAATACGAGCGCCTGCTTCTAACGGACCTGTTCGAGCCATCGCTGAATTTCCTTCTCGGCCCTCTGCTATATTTCTATTTTAGAAACATCATCCGCAACGAGCACGCAATTGACAGGTCGGTCCTTTTTCATTTCATTCCGGCGGCAGTATCGCTGATTGTATTAGCGCCCGTGTTCGTGCTCCACTTTGCTGCTGGGGGCGGCCGGCCTTCCCTGCTTGCAATAACGCTGGAACGCGCGCCCGGCCTGGCCTACGCCCTGTCCTCGGTTTCTGTTCTCATTTATCTCTTTGCCTGCCTGAAGATCTGCATCGAGATACTGCATGCGATCGGCAGGAGGAGGAGCAGGGTTTTATATCTCGTGCTGTTGTTCCTTGTCGTGCTTGCGGCGATTGAGGCTGTCCTCCTGTGCGCCATCATATTGAATGAAATACTCCTCTACCAGCTTGCCGGCATCATGGCGATACTATTGCTGCTTGTCCTTTACCTGACCGGCAGAAGGCATCCCGAATTTGAAAAAGACCTGATCATTGAATACAGCAAGGCAAAGTATGAAAAATCGAAGATAGAAGGCCTCAATGTCGGGGCGATAGTAAAAAGGCTCCATGATATGATGGAGACGGAAAGGGCGTATTTGAACGCTGAATTGACGTTGCCCGATCTGAGCTCAAGGCTCGGAATATCTCCCCAACAGCTGTCTCAAATTATCAACGAGAGAATCGGGGAGGGCTATTCCGCCTATATCAACGGCTTCCGGCTGAAATATGCCGAACAGCTATTGACGCACAACAGGGAGATGACAATTCTGAGAGTCGCCTATCAGTCCGGATTCAATTCGAAATCATCGTTTAACAGTCAATTCAAGAAAAAATACGGCATGACTCCGACCGAGTACCGGGAAAGGCGCGTCGGCCGGCACGCGCCATGACCTGAAACTCCGATCCCGGGATGAGCGCGTGCCTAGACCGTGACATCGGTCGCCTTGAGATACCCCAGATAGCCCTTGACGCTCACATAGCGCAGGGGCTCAGGCACGACAATCGGGGGGAATCTATGGTTCACGAAGGGCATCTCCAGCCATTTCTTTCCTTTTCCCGCATAGAGGTCGGCTATGATCTTCCCGAAATAAAACGCGCAATTGGCCCCATGGCCGACGTAGCCGATGCCGTAGTAAATGTTGCTGTTTTCCCCCATGACACCGACGGATTGCCTCTCGTCAAAGGACACATCAAGAAGCCCGCTCCAAACATGTTCAAAGTCTATCCCCTTCAGCTTCGGATAGATGCGCACGAGCTCCCTGAGGAGGGCGCGGCGGCGGATGTTGATGTCCTTTCTGTATATGAGCCCGTTGTTGAAGAAATACTCGATATTGCCGGCGCCGATGATTATCCGGTTGTCCTCGGTGGAGCCCATATGATAAAGGAATGTTCTGTCGTCTGCGAAAGGTATTCTGTTCCAGCCGAGCTCTGTAAAGATGTTTCCCCCCAGCGGCGGGGTCGCAGCGATCTCGGTATGAACCGCGAGTATCTGCCGGTTCAGGAACCCAAGCTTTGAGGTGTAGGCATTGGTTCCCAGGACGATGGCCGGGGCCGTCACGGTGTATCGTTTCCCCCCGGCGGGCTCAACGTTCAGCCTGATCTTTACCCCTTCATCGACCCGCACCACCGGGCTGTCTTCGTAAATAACGCATCCCGCCGATTCAGCGGCCTTTTTCAAGGCGTGCACCCACTTCATGGGGTTTACCTCTCCCATGTTGGGGTCGTATATTCCGCCGTAAAAAGCTTCTGTCCCCAGGGATTCGGCCAGCTTTCTCCTGTCCCAGATCTCAACGGGAATGCCCATCGCCCCGGCCTCCGATACGTAGCGTTTCGCTATTTCAAACCCCTCCTTCGTCACGCAGACCTTCATGCCCCCCAGAAGCTTAACTCCAGAGCCAAGGCCCTGTTGATTCATAATGGCTGATATTTCTTTTATTGTGGCGCTGGTCTCGAAGTATGATCGCCTGTGGGTCGCGTGGTCCATTATGGTCATGTACTCGCTGGCCGGCTGGGGAAGCAGCATGCCCCCGTTTCTTCCCGACGCCCCCTGGCCCAGGCCGCGCGCTTCGAAAAGGGCGACGCTTTTACCGGGGAGCAGCTTCTTGATATGATACGCAGATGAGAGCCCGGTGTAACCGCCGCCTATGACGGCGACGTCCACCTCAAGGTTCCGTTCCAGGGGTTTGTTCTTTTTCGGCTGGTCCTTCGCGTATAGAGTGTTCTCAATGCTGTCGAACACGAGCTTTTCTTTAAAAGCAAGGGGGGTGATTATTTCCGCCGCAAGCGTCGCCCCGGCCGCGCCGCCGGCTATCATAGCCGATTTTTTCAGCAACTCTCTCCTTGATATCCTATTTGCCATGCCCGGCCCTCCTTCCATACAGTGTACACGAAAACTTCTTGAATCATGGCGGAATCCTATCCCTCCCGGGCGCTGATGTCGTCCTGATATATGATTTGAGACCATGAAAGCAGGTTTTTTTAAATCCAGAAATATCGCTAAAAACACATTATTCACTCCCTGTTCTGCTGGCAGGCGACGATTCGAATCGTCGCCTTTCAGCAAACCCTCTCCTGGTAAAGGAGCCCCTTGAGTCTTTTGTGGGCATGGACTGGGTCGGCAGAATTGATTTTTCAAAGGCCGAAAGCCTGTCATTCCGGCTGGAGCGCAGCGGAATGCCGGAATCTAATAAGACAGTGAATAATTAATAGTGAATATTCGGTTCAGTCATTCCGGCTGAAGCGTAGCGAAGTGCCGGAATCTCATGTCTGGTGAAAAACGAATTTTTAGTGGCTCTCTTATGTGAGAATTTTTCATGAGATTCCTGCATGCGCAGGAATGACAAAGTAGTGCCTGTGCGGCTGGCGTTCGGTGCTGCCGCGGGGTTTTCAAGAAGGAGAGATTGCTTTGCAACTTGCGTTGCGCGCCACCGCGGGCCTCGTGTTTTGGCTACTTTCATCCTGCCAGGAACCGGCATCCGTGGGGAGGAGGTACGCGACCCCCTCCCCACTAACTTTCGACTTTCAACTTTTAACTTTCAACTGTTTCTGAAAAAGGCATTAAGCGGATAAAATTACCGGTGGAGGCGAAAACAATGTTAGCAAAGACAATAGAAGAAGTCAGAAAAGACCTGGTAAATGAAGGCATTCAACTGGGGATTAAGCAGGGCATGCAAAAGGGAATTCAGCAAGGTATGCTAAACGGTAAAAAGGAAACAGCCCTCGCTATGAAGAAAAAAGGTATTGATATTAAGGTCATTTCTGAGGTAACCGGCCTCCCTATTGAAGAAATCAAAAAGCTGAAAGTTTAAAATGAAAATGGACCTGGCCCATATCTGATAATCGTAAAAGCCGCGCTTCTCGCATTGAGATATTTTTTGAGATGTTGTTGTTGTCCTTGCTCAACAGTTGTCAGCCTCACAACCTCCTCAGTGCCTCTTTGGATATCCTGTGCCCACCGGGATTACCGGACATCAGTGTCCGTAGTTGTAGGTGGATTTGCCACAGAGGAATTTGCAGCAGCGCTTATTTTTTATTTAAGATGTCTACTTTGCAGTTGGCGACTGTGGATTCCGCAGGGTTTACAAAGTTAGAGTGAACTTTGTAATCCGAAGGAGAGGCCCCCACCCCCCCGTATACGGGGGGTTCTATATAATCGGCCACAATAATCCGCGCAGTGGTTGACTGTCGAACGCGGAATCGGTATGATGTGATTAACACTACCCCCGCTTGCGGGAGGACAGAGGGGGCTAATGAAAAGCATTTATTGGATTTTAATTCCTGCAATAATCGTAGCTCTGGTGTTGATATCAACTTTTATAAAATGCGCGGACAGCCCGGAGAAGAAGAAATTAATCTACATGCTTACCTCAAATGTGTGGTCAGGCACCCGCGTAGAAATGCCGGGCCTGTCATCTTCTGCCCGGGAGATTTTTGGCAGCGAATTGATTCTTATTTTTCAGAAAAACGGGAAATGCGTGATCAAGAAATCCGGGGAGAATTTTACTGCAAAATGGAAATTGAATGGAAATGAATTACAAATACGGGGAAAAGGAATAAATTCAAAAGGAGATTTCAATCCGGGCGATCCATCAATGGAAAGCGATTCGCCAATTTTGAAGGTCTATAATATTGAAAATTATATGGTAATATTTTTCCGGGAAAAGGATATTGGGGACCCATGAGAATTTAAGGCAGTCGCAATAATCAGGTTTTCCCGACCGCCTCTGGCGGGCGGGAAAACCTGAGTCCTGAGTATGGCAGTAGTTACAATATGTACTGCAGCCTACTTGTTAACCCTGGTCCAGAGCTCTTTTCTGCCTATGAGGGAGATACCAATGTATCCTTTAACATAGAGGCGGTCCTTTCCGTCGAGCCACATGAGACAACTGTATGTTTTGCCGTCGTTGGGATCGTAAATTTTACCTTTCACCCATTCATCGCCGTCGTACTTGAAAGAGTGCAGGATCACTTTCCCCAGGAGAAGGTCGTTCCTTTTCGCGGGGTCTGGGTTTTTTGTGTCTTTGTCGCCTGGAGTTTTAAGCCATGAGAGTTTCCCGCAGTAATGGTTACCACACTTGTAAATTTGTACCGTACCGTCCTTTGCGGGTACCATCCAGTTGCCCACAACGGCGTCAGGATCGCCGGCGGACCCGGAGGTCAATCCTATGGCTGAGAGAACAAACATTAATGCGGTTAACTTGATAATTTTTTTTCTCATAAAAGCACCTCGCTTGATAAATTGGACGATGGAAATTTTTAGCATGTCCTTATGGGAATGTCAAGGATATGAGGGAACAAATTGCAGCACCCTCAATTTTTTTGGATTTCCTTGCAGACGAAGACCGGAGGGAAACATGGGCTTGCTATGCCTTAAGGTCTTCAAGTGCAGAGTAAGGGACAGTAAGCTCGAGGGTTTTCATTTTGTGCAGGCTCCCGTATAGCATGGCAATGAAGTGGATGGTAAAAGTCCCGTTTTTCCGAAGGTGTTCCAAGAAAGACAAGTGTTTTTGTTCCTGGAAATTGAGAGGGAGATAACAGGTTATCTGGTTTCCTTCGGGGTTGAATATGACCAGGCAAAGGGCCGTATTCCCCTTCTTTTCAAAAAAGAAACCGGGAGGGGCCGTTCCTATCTCTTCTATGGTATCGTAGGAATTGAAATAAAAGACATGGAAGTTTTCTTCGTCTTTCAAGAGGACGGCGTTTTCACGGTCTTTAAAAGTTTCTTGAAAGACCGTGAATACTTCATTTGCAGGCAGGGGGGAATCGGGAAGGAGATCGATGTATGCTCCGATGATATCGGCTTCTTTGAATTCCATTGGTTTAAATTCCACCGCCATTGTCGAAATATGCCTGGACCGGCTTTTCCTGAATGACCTTCATTCCCGGTGGTACATTATTGGTGATCCAGACATTTCCTCCGATTTCCGCACCCCTGCCGATAGTGACCCGTCCGAGGATGGTGGCGCCGGAATAGATTATCACGTTTTCTTCGACAACGGGGTGCCTGGGGATGCCTTTGATGGGGTTTCCAGCCTCGTCGAGAGGGAAACTCTTTGCGCCAAGGGTAACACCCTGGTATATACGCACGTTTTTTTTGATGATGCTCGTTTCTCCAATTACCACGCCGGTCCCGTGGTCGATGAAAAAATGTTCGTCGATTTGTGCGCCGGGATGGATGTCAATGCCAGTCCTGGAATGGGCCATCTCGCTTATTATGCGGGGGATGATCGGCACATCGAGCCGGTAAAGTTCGTGGGCTATACGGTGGTTGGTCAGGGCGAAAATACTTGGATAGCAGAATACCGCTTCGCCATAGCTGTATGCCGCAGGGTCCCCCTCGTAGGCGGCGGCAACATCGGTGGAAAGAAGATGTCGGATTGCGGGCAGTTTTTCGATAAATCGAATGGTGGTCTCCCTGGAGCGGGCGTCGCAATCCTGGCAGGAAACCTGATTGTTGTTCTCATTGCAGGAAAAACAGAAGCCGCGTTTAATCTGCTCGGTAAAGAGTGAGTACACCCTGTCCACGGTTGAGCCGACATAGTAGGACATCGTTTCCGGTTTGATCTCGGAGTTGCCGAAATATCCGGGAAAAAGGACCGACCTCAAAAGCTCAACGATCTCCGAGAGCACTTCCACGGACGGCATGGGGATGTCGTGGTTTGACCTGTGATAGACCGACTGGTACGACTGGGGAATACAGAGTTCCTTTATGACGTCATTTAATATCTTCCCAGGGTTCGGGTTTTCGCTCTCTTTTTGCATGACTTCCCAGGGTACGCAGGTTATGGCGTAGTATCTTCGTTTTTCGAATGGGCCGCGGAGATGCGGGTTTTGTGGATATTGCGATAGTGAGCGGGGCTGTGCATCGCCATTGCGGTGAAGGGAATTTCGTATTTTTTCTTCATCATGATGTTGACATGTGAAATAAGGTCGCGTATTTCGATGTCCGTCCTGTTTAGCTTTGCGTGGATGTCGTGGTCAACCAGCTCCTGCATGAATTGCGCATAGGAACGTATAAACTCAGTAGCAATCCCTCCCGCCTCTCCTACCGGCTTGAAAGCCTCCAGGGCTGCGAAAATGTCCAGGGAACTCAACAGCTCAAGTGAGATGTCAATTACTTCAAGCTTGACGGCCGATTGTTCAGCAGGGTTTTCAGGCATTGTACGGTGTACCATCAAATCCTATTTGTATGGACCTTTTTAGGGGTAATGTTTAATTTTTGCAAGAAAAAAGGAGGATAAAGATTTTTTATCCTCCTTTTCAGTAAAAAACGATAAAAAATTTTTACTTCGCGGGTGCTTGCTCGGCAGCAGGAGCGGCCTGCTCGGCAGCAGGAGCGGCCTGATCGGCTGCAGGCTGCTGGGCTTGCTCTTTGCATCCAACGACTGAAACCGCAAACACCACTAATAACAGAAACATTATCTTTTTCATACTATACCAACTCCTTTTATTAGAATTTGTATGGAAGCTATAGAACCGCGATAAAAAAAGCAAGTAAATAAATCAAAAAAAAACAGATTTTTTTAAAATAATATAATCATTCCTGCATTTTTGGTTGGTTTGTTTGGGCCTATGCTGAATGGCAATATTTCATGTGAGCATCGGAGAAGAAAATTTTTGGAACATCAAGGCAAGTAGGTACAGCGTGATGTGGGTGATTCCCAGACCGTTACTGAATCCAGGGCTATGTTCGGGGCTTCCCCGGATGCCATGAGGGCGGTAAATTCCTCGGCAATGTACCGGGCTATGTTTTCAGAACTGGGATTTTGTTCGCGAAAATACGGGATTTCGTTGATGTTTTTATGGTCGAGGCCGGCGATAATCCTCCTTAGCATGGCCTTGAGCTCCGTAAAATCAATAAGGAGGCCAATATTGTCCAGTGTGTCGCCCCGCACGCTCAACACCACCTTCCAGTTATGCCCGTGGAGGTTTTCGCACTTACCCCTGTATCCACGAAGCTGATGCGCCGAAGAGAAATGTTCCTCTATAGTAAGGACATACATTGTAGCACCCTCATATAAAGTTGGCCAAAGCGCGGGAAATTTTTTCAATTTCCTTTTTTGTGAGAGTAGGGTACATCGGAAGGGTGTAGAGCTTCTTTGAAAGCCGGTCGCTGTGGGGGAAGTCCATCCCCTTTTCTCCTGTATAGATATGGAGAGGGGACGCTACGGGCCTTGTTAAGTCTATCCCGGCCTTTTTCCAGTATTTTTCCACCCGCTCCGTCGATGTATCGAAAACGACGGGAAAGGCCTGATATGAGAAGGCATCGTTGTAGGCATAATATGTTTTATGGGGGGTGGTCCGCAGGGCCCCGTAATACACTTGTGCGATTTCCCTGCGTCTTTTTATCAGGTTTGAAAGCTTGTTCATCTGGGATATGCCCATGGCCCCCTGGAAGTCGGTCATGATGTAATCGTAGTGCAGGGTTATTGTGCGTGAATTGTTTCCACGAAGGTCCTTCATCTGGGAATACATCCGGGAGTTATTGGTCATCACTACCCCGCCGTTTCCCGTAGTTATCATCATTGAAGGGGCAAAAGAAGCAACGCAGAGGGCGGCCTGGTTTGGGGTGGCGTTTTCGGAATGCTCCGCGCCGAGGACATGGGAGATGTCCTCCACGACGGGGATCTTCAAAGATGTTATTTCATCGAGGTCGCGCATAAACCCGAACATGTGTCCGGCGACAATGGCTTTCGTTTGTTCGGTGGTTTTTTCCCGCACCTGGTCTGCGCCCGGGTTGTAGGAGTCGGCTTCGTTGTCTGCTAAAACGGCAGAGGCGCCGGTCAGCGAGATGGCCCCCAGGGGGGCCGTATCAAAAAAAGACGGGATGATAACCTCCGCGCCGGGGCCGATTTCCAGGGCCCGAAAGGCGAGATGATATGCGGCGAAGAGGGAGTTGACGGCGAGTACGTGCTTGTACCCCGTCAGCTCGGAAAGCCTCGCCTCGAAGTTTTTGATGATGGCGCCTTTGTCAAGCTCGTCGTTGATGAGGCAGTCAAGGACGCCCTCAAGCTCCTTGCGGGTTATGGTGGGTTTCGTAGCTTCGATCGGCATCGTTTTACCGCTCGCTCAGGAGTGTTTTGATATCGACGCCCCAGAGTTCACCCAGCATCTGCATGATCTCCACATCTTCGGGGTTAATGGTGGTTCCGGCCACGGCCATCTCAAAGGCGAGCTTCAGGATATCGTACTCATGGGCTTTGCTTCGTACCTTACCGGCCAGGGCCATAATATCGTCCAGGGAGTGGATTTCGGCATCGACCTCGTTGAAGAGCTCGCTGAAGTCGTTGAAAATTTTCCTTTCGGCGATATCGTTGAAAGTCTGGATTTCCTGGGGGGAAATTTGGCCGTCGGAGTTGGCAATAAACTTAATGATGGCGATGAGGGCCTTCTTCTCGTCGCGGTTGAATGATCGTATCATCAAGGTCTCCTAAATTGGTTTTTGAAGTTTTTCCAATGCGTTCAGTGAATACTCGCCTGGAGCGATTTACGTCAAACAAAAACAACAAATCCCCCGCATGTCCATGATTTTTCATTCCCTGGTGGAATTTTATTCCGGGAAATCATAAGCGTTAGGGTGTTTTTAGGCCCAATTGCGTTTAAGGCAGGTATGCGGGTAGGGCAACGATGAAAACCAGGCTTTGCCCTACCCGTTGTTTAGTGAAGGATGTCGAACTATTTTCTCTCACCTCCGTTTAGCACCACAAGGGCGTCAACGGCTATAGGGCTGTTTCCAGATACGATCACGGGATTTATGTCTATCTCCGCGATGGAGGGATATTTAAGCGCAAGGTCTCCCAGACCCACCAGGGCGCTCACGAGGGTGTCGCGGTCCACCGAGGGGCTTCCTCGAAACTCGTCCAGGATGTCCCTGGCCCGTATCTCTTCAAGCATTTCCTCGGCATCGGAGGGGGAGAGCGGGGTCACGCGAAACGCGGTGTCTTTGAAGACTTCCGTGAAGATGCCGCCGAGCCCGAACATCACGCAGGGGCCAAACTGGGGGTCCCGGATGAGTCCCATTACGAGCTCCCGGTTTCCCTTCACCTGCTCCTGGACCAGGACTCCGTCGAGGCCGATGTCGTCCCTGGAAATTATATCATCGTAGGCGTCGGCCGCTTCGGCGGCGCTGCCGATGTTAAGCTTCACCATTCCCTTTTCAGTCTTGTGCATGAGCCTGTCGGAACATCCTTTCAGGACAACTGGAAAACCCAGCTCATCGGCGAAACGGATGGCTTCCTCGCGGCTGTGTGCAAGTTTTTCCCTCGCCGTGGCGACTCCGGCCGAGGCTATGAGCGCTTTTGATTCATACTCCGATAGCGCTTTCTGTTTCCTTTCCTGCGCCCTCTGCAGCATCTCCTTCATGGGTTTGCTCCTTTTTCAAAATATACGTGTATTGCTGGTGCGAAACAACGAGGGCCCTCGTGGCCTCCTCGGGCGACTCGAACACCGGTATGCGGTACATCGAGCGAATTTCGAGGATCCTTTCAATTGCATTCGGTATGTAAAGGGCCGCAGGTTTTCCGTAATGATGGCACATCTTTATGAGCTCCAGGATCGCTTCGACCACAATGTCCTGCCACACATTGGGAACCGGCAGGAGCCCGTCCACCTCATCGGCGGAGAGGAGGATGTCGAAGATGTCGATGAACATCTGTTTCGACATGGCGGGCCCAAGGTCCACCGGGTTTTTCGCGTTGAAAAGCTGGCCCGTTTTGGCCAGACGCTCAATTGTGTCCGGGGCAAGTGCCGCCATTTCGAGTCCGTTTTCCACCAGTAGATCGGCGGCAATTCCTCCGAAAGCGCCGGAGTTGGTAATCACAGCGACGCGCTTACCCCGAAGAAGGGGCATGGTAGTGAACATCTTAGGCATGGAATGGAGCTCGCTTATTGACTTCAGCCTGATGATGCCGGCCTGGCGGCAGGCGCTGTCAAATATCACATCATTGTTTGCCATTCCCGCAGTGTGCGACATGGCCGCCCGGGAGCCCTCGGCAGTGCGGCCCACCTTGAAGGCCAGGATAGGTTTTTTTACCCGCATGGCGGTCTTCATAAGTTTCGAGCCGTTTTGGACGTTTTCCAGGTACATGCCGATAACTTCGGTGTTGTCGCCGTTGAAGTAATCGATGAGGTCCGCTTCGTCTATGTCCGATTTATTGCCGATGCTCACCATCTTATTGACCCGGCAGAGGTCTTTGTTAAATGAGTCGAGCACAAGCACCCCTATGCCGCCGCTCTGGATGATATAAGATATGGTGCCAGGAGCGATGAATCCGTCCCCGTATTTTTCAGGAATGAATCCGTAAAAACAGCAAAATTTATTGTGGGTGTTCAGGGTACCCAGGCAATTGGGGCCCAGGATGCGGAGCCCGTACCGGCGCATGTATTGCTCTATTTCTTCCTGTAGCGCCGCGCCCTCATCCCCCGCCTCATCAAAACCGGCGCTTTCTATGACGATGCTCTTTATTCCCTTTTCCCCGCAATCGCGCACGATGCCGGGTACGTTCTTCGCGGAAATGAGAATCACCGCCAGGTCAACTTCGTCGGGGATGTCGAGAACGGATGCGTATCCGGGACAGCCGTGGACGCTCTCCCCCTTGCGGTTCACCGCGTACACGTTTCCATGGTATTTGTTGTACTTCAAAAGATTGCAGATGGTCGCCGCAAGGTTGAAAAAGGTATTCGAGGCTCCGATGACCGCCACTGACCGGGGATTGAAGAAGGTTTCCATAACGCCCCCTATGCCGTTGGGAATTACTTAGTGAACAATGTTTACACATGTAATTGATGTTCTCTTTTTGTCAATATAAAAGGGTAAGATTTGCTAAAAATTTCGCCCCCCCCTCTTGTGGTTAATAACGCCGACCATCCGTTGTCGACTATTATGGGACATATTATTAATCTATTGACATTAGGTATCATTGTACTATTCTATGTAAATATTATATTTTTAGGTGAATTTAATGTTCAAAGACTATATTAATAAAATTATTTGTGGTGACGCATTATTTGAGATGAAAAATTTTGATGACAATAGCATCTCTTTAATCGTAACAAGCCCACCATATTGGAATTTAGTAGATTATGAGGTAGAGGGGCAATATGGTCAAGGTTCATATGAAGAATATCTTAATCAAATGCTTCAAATTTATATTGAGTCAGAAAGAATATTAGAACCTAACGGTAAAATTGCATTAGTAGTTCCCATTGTTCCACTGCCCAAAGCCGTAGATAATAGCACCCACACCAGAAAGCTGCTTAACTTGAGTTCTGACATCGAACAAAAAGTATTAAAATCAAATACAACTTTAAATCGTTTTAGTCTATATATATGGCAAAAACAAACCACAAAAAAAATGTTTGGCAGCTACCCATATCCGCCAAATATTTATGAAGATAATACAATCGAATTTATCAATGTATTCGTGAAAGACGGACAACCAAAAAAAATAGCTAAGGAAATTAAAGAAAAAAGCATTTTGAATCAAGAAGAATGGTTAAATCTTTCAATGCAGGTTTGGCCAATTATGCCAACAAATATTCAGAGAAAGAATGGCAAAGGTCATCCTGCTCCATTTCCCGTTGAAATACCTCGAAGATTAATTGCCATGTATACTTTCAAAGCAGTACCTGAATTAAATTTTCAAGGTGATATTGTTTTTGATATGTTTAATGGATCAGGTTCAACCTGTGTTGCAGCAGCAGAAATGAATAGAAGATTTGTTGGAATTGATATAAATATTGAATATTGTAAAATGTCTGAAGAAAGAATTAAATCAATTAAACCTAATATTTCTCCAAATCTAATAATTGATAAAATAAAAATGCCCTCTAAATCAAAAAACGTTCAGGAGAAATCCGACACAGCTAGTCTTTTTTAATTCAAGGTGTATTTATGAATATGAGTTCATGGAAGGCATTCATCAATAATTATGTATCTGATAATGGTTATTGGTATATTCCGAAAGGTTTAACCGTTAAAGAAGATAATTTTAAACTTATAAAGAAACGTCTTACAATTCTTAAAGAATATGAAGGTTCAAATTGGTCAAAGGTACAAAGTAAATTTGTTAAATCATTATCGAAGAATGATCTATTTGAAAGGCGCGTCGATCATGAAAAAAGTTCAGATAATGCTGCCATAGGTCGAATGTTTAAAGTTGTTGTTTCAAATCTCGGTCTTGCTTGGATAAACGAAGATGAAAATGTTTACATAACTGAAGTTGGGAATAAAATAATTGCTTCAAAAGATAATAAATCAAAATTATTAATTAACAATCAAATCAAAAGATTTCAGTTCTACAATCCTTCATTTTTAAGAAAGGATGGATTTCACGATATTAACGTTATTCCAATCGAATATTTATCTGAATTATTATATGAATTGAATGACAAATATATTTCCAAAGAGGAATATATTTTATTCGTTGCCAAGAAAAAATCACATGATGAAATTACAAAATCGATAAATGAAATATATAATTATCGTAATTTATCCGAATCTGATCAAAAGCAATTAATTTCAACTATAAACAAAATCAAAATAAGTTCAGGTAGTGAAAGGAGATCTTCCATATACAATACTATACTATTAGAAAGCCCATACGCTTTGAATTTTTTTTCTTCATCAGGTCTTTTCAGCTATTCTGACAGTAAATTAACATTATCTTGTAGTAAAAATGAATTAAAAAATAATCTTAAATCATTCAAGAAGAACAATGTATGGATAGATTTCAATTCTCATAAGGACTGGTTTTATTATTATGGCCAGTTAGCATTTGACTCACCTGTGAAATTCGCCATAGACTATTATTTAGATATATCAGATGTTGACAATGCCTTAAAAATATATAAAAAAGTAAAAAAATTGGGTATTACAATACCCGATTTCAAAATAAAAGAGGATGAGTTTAAAACTGTTATTGTTGATGAAAAAATATTAGAGGACTTTCTCGAAAAACATATTACAGAATTGGAATCTGATTTAAAACTACTCAAAGATGGACGGCAATTCCCGACCGTATCAGGCCCAATCGATTTACTTGCAAAAGATTCCAAAGGTAATTATGTAATTATTGAATTGAAAAAAGGTCGTATTGCTGACAAAGTTATTGGGCAAGTTTCAAGATATGCCGCCTATGTGGGTAATAATTTAACGACTATGAATAAGGTTCGAGCAATAATTGTAGGCAAAAACATTGATAGAAACTTATGTTTATCGGTCCAGGTTTTACGTTTTAATTGTAATTTGTATGAATTTGATTACAAGGTTAAGTTCGAGAGAAAATCAGTATAAGGTTCTCTCTGATATGCCTCGGCCCTCCATGGCCTAGGTGCTTGATTGATAAAATGGGGGTCAAAATTCTTCGCACAAAACGGCATAGCCGCTTTGTCGCTGCGCTTCTCGGCCTTCGGCACATTTTGCCTTCGATTCGTTCCGGCAAAACGTCGGCTATGCTGGATGACAATGAGAAAATAAGAGAAGGAATAATAGATGCTGTGCGGTTAGGCCGGTGCTTTTCTTGTGTTCATTTTATCGGATGAAAGAAAAAAACGGTCCTTGCAGGAGGATGTTACGGGCGCTTCTCAAGCGCCGCCTTGAATATCGATGAAAGGACACCGGCAATCCGCTTGCGGTGATTGAGTATCTCATTGTAGCTCTTGTCCGGCGTAGACCGGAAGATGGCCACGATACCCGTGAGGGCGGCAAAGAGGGTGTGGGAGTAAAGGCGTACATCGCTCTCAAGCCCCATCTTGCGTAAAAGTACGTCGATCTGGTCGAGCATGGTGCGCTCTATGTCGCTCAGCTTCTCGAACATTTCCTGTTCTACGGGGCCTTCGAGGAAAAAGTTTATCATCATCCTGAAATACTGGTCTTTCTCCGTGAAGTACTCAATGAAACGTTCGGTGAGATGTTCGATGGAGGCCCTGCCGCCGGAAATGATGCTGTCAAACTCGTCCTTTAGGGCCATGGTGCCCCTGGAGAAGGACTCAAGGAAGAGGGATTTCTGGTCCGGAAAGTGCCTGTAAATGGCCGAGGGCGATATTCCCGCTTCCCTTGCGATTTCGCGCATGTTTACCCTGTGGAAGGGTTTGGAAGCGAAGAGTTTTTCCGCAGCGTCGACGATGATCGTCTTGCGGAGGTCCTTTTCGCGTTCCTTGAGGCGGGTGAAGGTGCCGCCGTTTTTTTGTTTTTCCGAAGCCATAACTTGTTACATGCATCTAATAATCAGGGGAAGCCCTGAAAACCGGGATTTGTAGTTTCCCTTAAAATGTAATCACTGACATATTCAGCAATTTTGTTTTCCCGCCCGCCTCCGGCGGTTGGGAAAGCTGAGTCCTGAGTATGACAGCAGTTACAATTCACGGGAGGCTGAAATTTTAATTTTTCTGCCTCCCTATAATTTTTAAAGGCAGATAGCATAAAAGTCAACTTAATTTCAAAGCATCATGTTAAAGGGGACTCAAGGAAGGGGAAAAGAAAACATGCGTGGGTTTCACGGCATTTTGCAGAGGCGGGTCCTTCCGGTCTTCACATCGAAGATCACCATCTCGAAAAACCCCTTTCCCCGGTAGGCATTGTCCTTTACTATCAGGGATTCGGCCACGGCGCCGGTCACTGTCATGGGGATTCCAAGATATTCGCGTTCGGAATAGCCGTGGATATGGCCGAAGTACATGGAATGGACCTTCTTTCGGTGGCGCTTTACGGTCTCCAGGAAATGGTCGGAGGACCTGGGCCACAGGGAGTGAAATGTCCATCCCTCCGCTTCAGGTGGAAGATGTGAGAAGATGATGGAGTTTGGCCGTATGTGTTCGTCTATCCATTCTCGCTCGCGGCGCAGAAACATGCGGTTGGCGGTATTGATGCCAATGAAACGCCATGGGCCCACGTCGATCACTTTACGGGTCGCGCCGAAATACTTTTTGAAAACTTTCAGGGGCCTGTCGTGGTCGCCCGGGACCGCCGCCCAGGCGCCTGGATATGCGTCAATATGGCGGATGATGGCGCGATACTCGGCATCCAGGGCGTTCAGGGCCATGTCGCCCGCGACTATGAAAAGGCACGGCTCGTGCTCCCGCATGACTTTCGCCAGGAGGGGCGGAAAGTTCTTCTCCCATCCCGCGCGGCATCCCGGGTCCGCCAGGATTGCGATGGTGTCTACACCTTCGAGTTTAATGTATTGCTCACGGATTATATACATTGCGCACCTTCAATGTGCCTTTATGAAGATTTTAATTTCTTCGCCACGCGGGCCTGGTACTCCACTATTTCGTGGCGGAGAATTTTCAACTCGGCGATGCGGTCGTCCAGGTTTTTGAGGTGCCCCCCCAGAAGCTCCAGGAGGCGCGTGAGGACCGCTTCGTTGGATTTCTGTATGGACCAGAGGGCCTCAAGCTCGTACATTTCCGAGAGGGTAAGTCCCAGGACTTTCAGGCGTTTTATGAGTTTAAGGCGGCGGAGGTCATCGGCGGTGTAGACGCGCTTTCCGCCTTCCATCCGCTTTACCGAGTTTAGAAGGCCTATCTCTTCATAATAGCGTATGGTCCGCTGGCTCATCTCCAGGGATTTTGCAATCTCGCCGATGGAGAGATACTCGGCCCCGGGCCCTTTATCTGTTGAATTATCGTTCTGCTTCATAGCCTGAAGGAGGGTTGTGAACACCCTCCCGCGCTCAGATAAGGGCGATCATCCCTTCGATGCGGACTTCCCGTACTTGTCTTTGAAAAGCTCCCGGAGCTTGTACTTCTGGACCTTCCCGCTTGCCGTCATTGGATATTCACTCACGAACTCCCAGTATTTTGGGATTTTATGGCGCGCGATCTTTCTGGTGCAGTACTCGATAAATTCCTCGGCGGAGGAGGCGACGCCCGCTTTGAGCTGAATCGCGGCAAGGACCTGTTCGCCGTACTTTTCGTCGGGGATGCCAACAACATGGACATCATTCACCTTCGGGTTTCTGTGGAGAAACTCCTCGATTTCACGCGGATAGATGTTTTCTCCGCCGCGGATGATCATGTCCTTGATGCGCCCCGTCACCTTGAAATATCCGTTTTCATCGACCGTGCCCAGGTCCCCGGTATGGAGCCAGCCATCGCGGTCGATGGCGGAGGCCGTGGCTTCGGGCATCTTGTAGTATCCCTTCATGACGCATTTGTTTCGGGTGACAATTTCCCCCTGGGTGTTAACGGGAGAATCCTCGCCGGTGTCGGGATCGATTATCTTGCCTTCTATGTCGGGGAGGAGGCGCCCAACTGTGGAGACGCGCAGTTCCACCGGGTCGTCGCGGCGCGTCATGGTCATTACCGGTGAGCACTCGGTCTGGCCGAAGGCGATGACCACCTCGGAGCAGTGCATCTTCGTGCGGACCTGGTTCATGGTTTCAACAGGGCATGGAGCGCCGGCCATGATGCCCGTTCGAAGGGTCTTCATGTTGTATCTGTCAAAATCCGGATGGGCCAGCATGGCGATGAACATTGTGGGGACGCCGTTTATGGCCGTACATTTTTCGCTGTCGACGGCCTGAAGGGCCTTCAGGGGATCGAAGTTTTCCAGGACCACCATGGTGGAGCCGTGGCAGACCGAATTGAGGGTGCTCATCACGCAGCCGAAGCAATGGAAAAGGGGTACCTGGATGAGGAGCCTGTCTTCGGGGGTCATTCCCATTACATCGCCCACCATACGAGCATTGTTGACGATGTTATAATGGGTGAGCATGACGCCCTTGGGAAATCCGGTGGTGCCGGAAGTGTACTGCATATTGATGACATCATGGACGTCCAGGACCTCCATTCGGGCGTCGAGTTCCGTGTCGGATATTTTTTTGCCCATCTCAACGATTTCTGCGAACTTAAACATACCCGGAGTGTCGGTACGGGGGCCGACGTAAACCACGTTCTTCATAAAAGGGAGGGCGCGGGAGGCGAGGGCCCCGGGATTTGCGTGCTTGAGCTCGGGGACAACCTGATGGACTGTTTCGTAGTAATTTGTGTCGCGGTACGCTTCCATAAGGACAAGGGTCGTGGAATCGGACTGCTTCAGTATGTATTCTATCTCATGGGACTTGTAGTTCGTGTTCACGGTAACGAGGACCGCGCCGATCATCCCCAGGCCGAATTGCAGATATACCCATTCAGGGAGATTGGTGGTCCAGACGGATACATGGTCACCCTGTTTTACTCCAAGGGCCATAAACCCCTTTGCCACGTCCCTGGTGTGCCGGTAAAAATCGCGGTAATTCTGCTTTATCCCAAACTCAGGGAAGATGAGGGCGTCGTGGTCCGGTATCTTCTCCGCCTGTTCTTTCAATAATTGGCCGATTGTTTTTTCGATAAAAGCCGACATGGGAGCCTCCTGCAGGGTTAATCTTTCCACTTTACGTTAACTGGCAACCATAAAATCAGAGGGGGTACGGTTGTCAATACATAATTTTTAACTGATGAATTGTTAGGAACTTATGTATCGCGGTCCGTCGAAGGCGGTAGGGAAGCACAGGTTCTTCGACAATACTTCCAATAAGTATTTTTTTCCAGAGCTCCCCAAAAATTTTTAATATTTCTCCCTCCATTTTCGTATGTGTTCCGAGGGGACGTCCATTTTTTCCCCTCCGGAGGCGCACGGGCACGCGCTTTCGAGAAAGGGGAGGGAGGGACGCAATGGAAAGACTATCGCTGTCAGGCGCCCTGTTCGGCCGGGAAGCTTTTAGGTTAGTTAAAAGCTTTTCCAGGGTGCGGGACTTATTTGAATTGGGAAAGAGCCCTTGCGAGTACAGGGCTGGACGAGGGCCCAGTGCACATGGTCTGTTTATCCAACACCCGGTTGCGGGGTCGTGGAAATGACCCGCCCGTTAATATTCAGGCTCAGCCATTGCCTCATGGCGGTTTGCGCGATGGCCGTCATGGTTTTATGGCCCCGCGTCGAAGCGCCTGCTGATATTCGATATCGCGCCTTTCGTGACGATTCCTCCCGTTTTGAAACATATGTCGATAGAGCAAAGTCCGAGGCGACGCTGGAAGATTGGGACAGGGCCGTTAAAAGGGGGATTGCGTCCCTGCGCGCGGAATGGGAGCGGGACGCGGACTTCAGGATGGCTGCCGAGCTTCGCGCCGTCGGCGATACGGCGGAAAACCGTGCGCGCCTTTCACTTATAAGGGACGAGGCGCGGACATTATGGGAGAAAGACGCAGAGTCGGCCGGGGCGTCCGCCAGGGGGGCATGGTATGCCTGCCGGATGCGAATAGCCCGCCTCGGGTTTGACGAGCTTCGCCTGAAGGCGGAGCTTACAGCGATTGACGCAGGGGCGTCGGGGCTTTTTGGTCGGATGAAGGTGGACGCGTGGGACGCCGATGCCGCGGTGGCGGACGCTGCGGTGAGGGCGTCCTGGGAACAAAGCCTTGGAAGCTTATTAGCAGAGCTCCGCGCCGACGGAAAAGCCCTGGATGAAGAGAGTCGGAAATCCTATGAGCGGGAACTTTGCGGAATAGAACGCGAGCTCCGGGACCGTTTTCGGCTCGAAAAAAACAGTCTGGTTTACAGCCACCGCAACCGTATTATCCGCGACAGCCTGGTGGACCACGAATCGCTCCGTTACGCGAGGGTGGCGGAAAGCGCTTCGGCAATTGCTGATGAGGTCCTTTCCGGGGTCCGCACGGACCTTTCCAAGATAGAGAAACGGATATTAAGCACCGGATCGGAGGGTCATGGGGAAGCGCCTGCGGCTGACTTTACGCAACTCGGGAGCGACTGGGAGCGCCAGATACGGGAACTTCTTGAGGAGGGACTTTCGCGGTGGAGCGAGGCCCGGGAGGAGCTGGCCGGCAGAATGGCCGCATGGAAGCAGGAGTCCGACCGGGCGTACAATGACGGAGATGAGGCATGGCGGACGGCCTATGAGCGGCTTTTCGAAGCGCAGATGTCCTGGCAGAAGGAGATGGAGCGGGAGCTTGCTTCCGGAATTGAGGCCTGGCGGGAGCGGGACCGGGAGCTTTCGGAAAACCTCGACAGGGCTAAGAGAGACCTGGAGGCGTATCTGGATACTGCCGGAAAGGAATGGATGGACAACGCCGCCGGTCTTCGGGACATGGCCCTTTCGGGAGCAAAGGTGTACGGGGATGCCCTGGACAATCTTACCTGGCTCGACAGCATGGTGTCCAGATATAAAAACAAAGGGGCATACTCCGCGCCTGTGGCAGGAAGCCCTGATTACCGGGCAAGCTGGCTTCGATATCAGGAGAAATTAAAAAGCGAGTTTTCTGGAAACATCGAAGCTTTTATTGCCCGCAACAAATCTAAATATAATTACAGTGGAGAAGTAGAGGGCCTTAGCATCAGCGCCGTACTCCTGTCGACTCCGACCATCAGTGCTGATGGCGCTACAGTTACGGAAACATACGAAATCACGATAAGCGGAGTTTTCGGGTATAGCAAATCGGGCAGTGGTTTCCTCAGGCTGGAGACGCCTAATAACGTAACTGAAAAATTCATCTGGTCCCATGTGATGGGCGAGAACACGCCCGGAGATAAAAAATCCGAATATTATTTTTACGTTCGAGAGCGTGTGAATTGGCTCGAGATGAAGGAAACCTTCGGCGATCTCGCTGCGGAGACAGAAAGGTCGGTCCATTACGCGGCAATGCTCGGCATGGGAGGCCCTGGGTATTTGACCAATGCGGCAGGGGAATTCGCCATGAACGGGGAAGGGGTAAGCGACCCCTATCTAATGACTGAGGCCGAATTTCAGTACGCCCTGGCCGGACGAGAGCTGGATTACTGGAGCAGGCGGCTGGCCATTGCTGAGGACGTTCTGAAGTACGCATGTCCCGATTCCTATGAAGAAAATGAATTTGCTCCACAGGGACTTCGAGAGGCGGCCTCCGTGACCGTGACCCGAAAGGAGGAGGCTGAACGCCTTCTGGAGGTGTCCCGCAGGTCCTACAGGGAAGGCCTGGAGGCCGTGGAAGCCCTTGTCGGGGAGATGAAAAAAATCCAGGGCGAAAAACCAATCACAGGCGCTGACGAGGACACGGAAGGATGGGCCGCCTACAGGATGAGCATCGAATATCTTTCGAGGGAGCTTGAAAAAAAGCGCGGCGAACTCGAGAAGGCCGAGGAGGACTATCAGAAATATGCCCTTGCCTGTATTGTTTTGGAAAACGGCCAGGGCGCAGAGTTCATGAAGAAGGAGATTGCAGAGATTCAGTCTTCTCTACTTGCGATTGAGAAGAGCTATTATGAGAAAAGGTCCGCCTATATTTCTGCGCTCGCCTCAGCGGAGCACGCCGACAGGTTGGAAGAATTCTCCGAAGTGTATATCGACGCCCTTTACGGGCGCCTCGAAGCGCGCAGGTCACTTATGGCTATTTCCGAAATAGTGAAGGGGGAAGAAACGAAAGAGTCGGTGGCCCTGTGGGCTGAGAAGTTATGCGATGAATCGACGCGGGAAGAGCTCTGGGAAGGGCGTGATGAAGCGTATGAGGCCATGGCTGGTGTGTATCTACGCTGGCTGAACGCGCCGGATGATGACGCAACCCGGGCCGTCGGCGAGCTTGCCGACATGATTCGCCGGGAATACTTAACCCGTCAGACGATATATTTCGTTCGAGATGAAATTTTTTCACGACTGAGCGGGACTTCGTTCGACCCGACCGTGTATCGTGAAAAGTATGAAGAAATACGCGGGGACGCCCTTGCCGGCGTTCTGAAGCGCTACTCCCATATCAACACCTCTGCTCTCGAGGCGGTAGGTGCTGCTATGGATACTCTGGAGAAAAAAGACGGCGCTTACGATGCCCTTCTCCGGGCGTTAAAGGACACGGGGGCGTTTACTTACGAAGGAAACAATGAAGCTTTTCTCACGAAAAAATCCGCTCTGGCATGGGCGTCCGCGAACATGGAGGGGCTTTCGGCGGAAACATGGGACGCCCTGAAGGCAGTATGGGAGCAGTCACTCGAGAATGCAAGGCGGGTTGAATCAATGTATGATGATTTTCAAGGGTTTCGGGAAGACCTCGATGCCTGGCTGATGAAGGCCTCCGATCCGGATGAGGGCGCAGAGGCGCGGATGCTTTTGGAAGAGTTTCGAAATCCCGGGTCTATGATAGAAGCGCTGGAAGTGATCAGGCCCTACGACAATTCCCTGGATGCCGCGATTGCGTTTCACGATTTTCTGGGAGATTTCACGGCGCGATACGGTCAGATATTTCCACGCATTGAATGGAAGATGAGGCATGGCGACCACCTGGGGGGACTTGTTCATTTTATAAACATGAACAACGGGCAGGGCTTTTCCATTGACGGGACATCGACGGAGGGCCTGGAGGCGGAGGAGCTCGCCGAAGCCGCGAGGCTTATCATCAATTACGTCATGGAAGGCGGCGCGGGGTTCATGGACCTCCCTAAGTCCCTTGCTGTCCTTGGTATTGAAATAAAGGACGCTGTACGTGAGCTTGAAGAGCTTCTATACGTGCGGGCCCATGCAAACGACACTGACTTTCGAGAGCGAAGCGAAGATGCGAACAGGCGCCTCAGCGTTGCCTCAGGCGCATGCGAACATCTGGGTGCAGTTGCGGAGGTGCTTTCAGGATTGGCGAGGCCTTCGCAGTATGCCATTGCGGGTGAGGCGTACGCCCGTCTCAGAACAGTCCTCGATCGGTACGATGCTCTGGACGCGCCTGTCCGCGATTATTTTGCAGCATTCGAAAGCGGCCCTGTGAAGGAATACGCGGCGTACTGCGATTCATCGCGGAATCTGGCCGGTTATTACGAGGCGGTGTATCACGCCCTTAGCTACATGGAATTGGGGGGCGGTATTGGCTTTGAGGAGTATCTGGGAATAGCCTGCTCCTCCATTTCCGCCGAGGCAAGGGAACGCATACGCCAATACATTCTTGAAAACTGTTATGATGCTTTCGGCGGGTTCCCGGAGGACGAATTAGAGAGGGCACTCATCAGTGAAAGATTGTTCGCGGTAGCCGGAGAGCTGGCGGAGCTCATGGAGCATGAGGCTGCATACGGTTATTCCCTTCTTTCCGAAGCCGAAGGGTTCCTCTCCGGTGAGTGGTCTTCTCTGGCGGAAGAGGCTTCCCGGGCAGCAAAGCTTGTTGCATATCATGACAGACCGGACCTTTTTCTGAGCTATCGCAACAGCCTCATGGGGGCTTCGGAAATGCCGGATGGCAGCGGACCCGCTCTGGAGCTGCATCCCCTGTACGGATACAATATAGGTTATGATGAAAGGGTCGATGGCGGGCGCATATCCGCCTTATATCTTTCACCGGCCGATGAAATGGGACGACAGCTTGGAAGTATGATTATCGAAAGCTCAAACAGGCTTTCGCGGCTTGTGGCTGAAACTTTTGTCGCAGCAAGACAGGCAGGCGGGGCTGATGAAGAAACGGCGACGGTCGAAGCGTTTCTGCAAAGGGTGCGGTCAGTATATAATCCAGGCGAAGATTACGGCTATGCCGGTTCCTATGCCTTCGACGGGGATATTGCCATGGCCCTGGCGGAAGCGGGAACGATGGCCGCCGACCGGGGTTCCCGTTCCCTGGAAGTTTTTTTCAACGAGCTCTCTTATCTCGGATCGCTCATGGATAGCCGAAAAACCGAGCTGATAGGCCTCTCATCGGCCCTGGGTGAGGTGGGTGATATCCATGAGGCCCGGAAAGGTTATGAAACAGCCGCGAAGTTACGGGACGAACATCAGCGGGCCTATGCGTCACTGGCGGAATCGCTTGCGAAGGCGGGCGCGGACTATCGAGATGCACATAATGCTTATGTGCGGCAGATGGATTCCGTTGCAGTGCTGTACCGGGATGTGCAGAATAAGGAGTTCGCCTATGAGCGGGCCTTTGCCGTGTGGGAATACGCGAATACACCGTATCTCAGCGATACGGCGGCCCGGGAGGGGGACACGGGAACAGCAGTGCTACCGGACGGGACGCTGGCGGACCTCGATGCGGCGCCTCCGCCCGACGCACGGGAAAGGTTTGCCAGCGTATCGTTAAAATATGATGAGGCGAAAAAGGCTTTTGACGAAGCGAAAAACCGCTACGATGTTCAGGAAACACTGGCGGACTTGATTCGTGACGCTAAGTATTTGGATGCACGGAGCAATTTCGAGGAAAGCGCGAGGCGAAGCGCCAGGACTCTTCGGGCCTGCGATATTTTGGAAGAAGAAACCGCTTCCCTGCTGCGAGAGTGCGCCGAATGGTCGGAGAAGTACGCCAGGGCGAAGGAAGCCGACGGCGGATTCAACCGCGCATCAAGCTCTCAGAATGATGGCGGGGATAGCGGCGCAATGAGCGAGGAGGAAATAGCACGGCGGGACCTTATTATCGCCCATGCAATGCAGTATGTCCGGGACCATGGAGGTGATGAGATAAAACAGCAAGATGGGGTCGCTTCAAGCGCCGGCATTGACGCCTATATCGCCGCAGTTATCACTGAAAATTCCCTTTTGCGAGAAATTGAAAAATATGAAACGGAGTATGAATTTGATTGGAGCAGTGATAGCTATGTTTTATTAAAAAACTACGATCCTTCAGGATACAATAGTGCCCTGGCAGCGTATGAAGCCTTTAACCCGATTATAAAATCTGACATGCAGTACCTTCGAGATCGGGACTTGAATTATAGCGAACTCATAGAGAAGATGAGTGTTGCTTACAGAAACTATACGCACTGGGAAGCCAAGTACAAGGAAGCCGACAGAAAAAGGCGAGGGTGTGCGAAATTAAATATTATTTGTAAGAAACGATGGGAGAAAAAAAGGAACGAACGTAGAGGTAAATATCAGAGGTATCTGGGGGAGTATAATGCGTACAGAACACAGCTTGTAAACTATTTGAGAGGCATCATGACCGCTCGAAACAATTTAGCCTCTATACAGTCGAACCTCAATTCCATTAACCTCATCAGAAGTGCCCGGGAGTTGCGCGAAAAAGTGCTTTCACGGCCATTCCTTGCAATGACAGACGAGGACAGGTCTCTGGTGTACGACAGCATGGACGGATGGGCATTGCCGCTGAAGGGCGGCATGGACATAAGCTCTCTTCGAAAAAAGGCGCGCCGGACGGATGTGGACGGGCGCGCGGTTGAAGCGGTGATAGGGGAAGCGGACCGCAGGGTGGACGGGACAGACGTGAAAGTGCGGGTCATCCATGTCCTGGACAGGGACAATGCGATATGTGAAACTTACGAGCTGGACGATATCAGCATCATCCTCACTTCGGACATGGAGGGGACCGCGGCCTTGAAGCATAGTGACCTCGCGGTGGGAACTCGCGCATTCGTGACTGATTACGTATATTCCGCCGCACAGGTCATAACAGTGCTAAAAGAAGCTTTCAAGAAACAGAGGGAGGAAGATAGAAATGCCTACGAAGGGTATGTTTCGGAAACAGCTTCATCGGGGGAACATGACAGGACGGTGCTTCTGCGCGACGCAGAGGCACTCTATTTTTCCCTTCTGGAGCACTCAGCGAAACTCGGAGTGAGCGCAGGAGAGAAAAAGCCGCGTTCCTATGAAGGATATGCTGTAGCGCTGAACGAACTGGTTAGCAATGGAAGGGGGACAAGCGCCGGCGATAAGATAGTGAAGGCCCTCCTCGCGCAAAACCGCGCTTTTAACGAACAGAACCGGGCGCATCTGCGGCAGACTTTCGACGATAAATATCTCAAATGGCGCGAGACTGCGGCGTACATCCGCACCAGGGGGGAGCGCGACTGGGCGGACAACCTCTACGCCATGGAAAACGCCTGGCGCAAGTGGCGCGTGGATACGAAGGCGGCCATGGCCCGGGGAGAAGAAGACTGGGAAAAGGCCCATGTGGACCTGCAGGCCCGTCAGGACCGCTGGATGACGGAAGCGTCATCCGCCGGGGCCGACGCCGCGGCGGAAATGCTGTCGAGAGATATCGGGGGATTGATACGTAACTCCGTTGAGGACATAAACGCGTCCCTCCCGAAATCCCTTGCCCTGGACTTCGACGCAGAGTCGCTATACCGCAGCGCCAGGAAAAAAATCCCAGAGATTGGACTGGGGGCCCTGGCGAAGAGCATGACGGCCGCCATTACTACGGCGGGGATTTCGGATGTGCTTTCCCTGGGGCTTAAGGGGGACCTGGCTGAGCGTTTTTCGACTCAAATGGATGCTTTTGAAAAGAGCATGTCGGTAATGAAGAACCTCCGGATGGGAGAGGTGGTATTCACTATCCTCGACGGATTCGGCGAACAGCTTAGCGCGGCAAACGAACATAACTATCTTACCGTCATGAGCGGCCTTGCGGTATATTACAACGCGCCCTTTATTCGCGACGGGGCTGGACGTCAATGGAATATCCGCGTGGTGAGAGACCACAGCCTAACGGGCACCAGGTTCAGGACCATCCGGTTTGCAGATTATCAGGACTTTATGAACACGACGATTAAATTGAAAAACCTCAAGACCGTCAACGGCGGGACGGTGGATTTCAACGACCCTGGGACCTATAATTTGATTGACACAAGGGAACTTGAAATATATGTGAGGTTAGAAACCGACCACCTGACGCGGGAAATAGACAGAGTATTCGGTAATGGCGGCCAGGGCCTATTCGCCCTTCACTCAAAGGATGAATTTGCCCGACTTCAGAACGATTTCAACAACGCCTACAGCGATTATCTGATTGGCGAAGCGAAGCTGGGAGGTCCGTGGTACCGGACACCCATCTTCAGAGGCGGTCCTGACCCGATGACCGCCGCTAAGATCGGCTCCGCCATCGCCGGCCCCTGGGCGGCCTTCGCAGTGAATGCGGCGATGTTAGCCGTCGATACGAAGGACGGGGTTATCGCCGGAAAGCACGCCCTGTTGCAGGGGGCCGTGGGCTTCGCAGCTGGACTCGCGGGTCCGGGAGGGGGCTTCCTGGTGAACCTGGCCGCTTCCGGTATCGATTACGAGTCCGGCGGGGGTATAGGATGGGACAACTCAGCATTCAGGGAAGGGGCCCTGCGCAATATGTCGAGCTATGCTCTCAGCTCGGCCCTCGGGGGGGTCGGGCGCGAGCTCCTTGGAAAAGACAGCCTTCTAGCAGTGGGACTAACGAGCGGCTTTTCTGAGAGCCTCATGAGCAGTGTTAGCTTCACTTCAAATGGATGGAGTTCCTTCAACCTGGATTTTGACAGGTCCAATTTGCGGGAACACCTTGTGAAGGGCGCTGCCTCGGGAATCA
>JARKUF010000001.1 GCA_029974015.1 Spirochaetota bacterium | reverse complement strand
CTCTATAATTTCAAGCATCTCCTCCGCGAACAGGAGCAGGCGGGCGCGCTCGTCCTCCTTCATTATATCGAACATGTCTGGCGAAAAGGCACCGGCGAACTTCATCCCCAGGTCCTCGGAAATTGCGCGCAGATAGTTATGGGCCGTGTGGTCGAAGAAGTGAATAGAGGTCGTAATTACAGCTGCATATTTGCCTTCGAAGGCCTCCTTCGCGCCGCGTTCCCACACCAGCTCGATGAAGCGCTTGCACTGCGAGGGGACCAGAAAAACGTAGAGCGGTACGGCCCACAGAACGGCATCCGAAGCGCGGACATCATCGATTATCGAGTCGAAATAAGCGCGGTCCTTCTCAATTCGGTTTATAAAACGTCCGACATGGTGGACGCAAAATTCGTGCGCGGGAAATTTTTTTTGGATGTAGTTCACATACTGCAGCGTCACGCTTAAATCGCCCTTTGGACTTCCGCTAAGAACCGATATTTTCATTTTTCTTCCCCTCCATCGATTTCTTTCGAGCGCTTCTTTGTCTCGCTCCACGGGCAGTGACCTCGGCCTTACCGGAGCGCGCCCCGCCCTTTTCTAGATTTTCCAGAAACTTGGTGTACCAATTATGCTGGAAACGATAAAACTCGATGCCAAAATCGAGCGTACTCATTCTGAACTCTCCGTCAAGCACCCCTTTCAGGATGTTCCGTAGCGAAAGGAGCTCGGAAAGCCTCCCCTCTATGGCGGCAATGTAGTCTCTGATCTGCCTTATGCGTGTGGGCCCATCGGCATGTTCGTAGAAGAACATCTTTAAAAGGGACTCCTCCCGCACATTGGCAAGCTTTGGTGATTTTTCGAGCCAGGCCAAAAACTTCCTTCGGCCCCGGGGGGTGATGCTGTAAATCTTTTTTGACCTTCCTTTATCCAAACGATGGTCCAGCCTGACCATCCCGCTCTCCTCAAGCCTTCTAAACGCCGGATAGATGCTCCCAAGGCTGGTGTTGAAAAAAAACTTCGTGCTCCCCCCCATGGCCTTTTTGACCTCGTAGCCGGTCATTGGGCGGAGCATCAAAAACCCCAGAAGTATGTTTTCCTGCATATCTCACCATGATATATATCATTTTGATATATATCAACATTAAGTATTACTGCCAATTAGTCAAGCCTTTTTTACGACCCCGGGGCGGCGGAATCGCCCCTTTCGGTCGGCAGTAAGTCAGAGATTGTGGTTTAAATTAAGGGATACAATTAGCGTGAGCGGATGATACAGATACTGTAAAAAAGTGCTGCAGGAAATGGGAGGCCGCATGGAGAGGCATCTCTTCGCTTCCGGTGCTTAGCATTGGCCCTCTGTTTTATCCAATGAAGAAATTGGCTCCTAAAAAAAGGGATCGGAGATTCTCCGGGGAGAACATCAGCCCTCCATGCTGTCGATAATGATTTCCGCTGCTATCGCCACGCCTATCCCCGGCGCCACCGTACAGCTGTTGCGGGCGCTGCTTTTAAAATATTCCTTCAAGTTCTCTGGGCTCGCCATCGGGTCATAATATTTTCCCAGTAGCCTCTCCTGAATGGCCGGGCAGTGCAGGCTGCCCAGCGCCGCCGCATACCTGTCGAGGAAGACCCTCGACTGAAGATAGGCAATCGGGGCATCGTGGTTCATAACATCAGGATTGGAAAAATACAAACCGATGGCCAGAAGCCCGGCCGTAACCGGGCCGCATATTTCACCGGACATTGCAATGCCGGGGGCCGCGGCCAGCCCCCTTACTATCTCCATATTGCCCAGGCCGAATTCTTCAAACAGGGCTGTGGCCGCTCCTTTGGCGCAATTTTTCGTTAAATAGCAATACTCCTCCGCCCTCAGCCGGACACGTTCGAGGATAGCATTCTTATCTCTTTTCATTTCAGCCTGATCGTAAGTTTTACCGCCGGTGCCGTTTTGCACCAGTCGGGCAAAACGGGCCTCGATATCCGCCAAATTCCATTTCCGGGAATTGACTTCTTCCAGTCGCGTATTTATATCGTATAATTCAGACATAAAAAACTCCTCAGGTTTTTTTTAAACTCTCCTGGCGAAGATTCCCACCGGGGTCACGAAGTAAATATCGCTTAAAGAGTTACGGGATCAATAGCGTAAAGAATCGACCTTTCCAGCTCATCTGAACGGAATTCACGGACCTTGAGAAAGTTCGGATTAGATATCATTTCTAAAAATGCCTTTCTCGATTTGTGTTGAACGAGAACAACAAGGTCCCAATCCTCCTTTCCCTGCAAAAGCTCCCCGGGCCTGCCTAAAAATATTACTTTTGCCCCCGCTGCCTCGACAAGGGGGCCGGCTTCCTTAATATAGCGGGAAAGGGATTCCCGTCCCCCGTCCTTTTTGAATTTCAGCAAATTGAGCATCACAAAAGGCTCTTGATTCGGATTCTCCGCCAGGGCGCGAAACTGTTCTTGATTGATCTCGACATTGGACATTGCCATACACTCCTTAAGTTTTTTTGCGACCTTGTTTCCCATGAAACCCACTGATTGCCCTGCCATGAGTGAAAAGCGCAGCCTGGCAAGGCCCCGCGGATGATGGGGCACTTGCAGCCAGGAAACTGAATTCCGGACCCCATCAAGGCTTTGATATGTCGGGCCTTTATTGCTCCTATGCAATGACAAATGGGGTGCGGGTGAGCGCCTCTGAAAGCTCCCAGAGGCGCGCGGCCAGGTCCGAGTCGCGCGCGTCGGCGCTGGCGCTGGACGGTCCGGGGTTGCCGCGGATACCCCACAGCTTATCGGGGCCGATATAGTCGCCGGACTGCACGCCGGGGTGCGTGGCGGCATACAGCGTGGGCAACGCGCCCCGGGAGGTCTTCATGGCAAGCAGTGCGCTGAAAAACGATATGAGGCTTACATGGCGCATCAGGCGCGTGGAAGTCCAGCCCGGATGCGCGGCCGCCGAAATGATTGGCGATCCCGCGCGCCTCAACCGGCGGTCGAACTCAAAGGCGAACAGCAGGTTGGCCAGTTTGCTGGCGCCGTAGGCTGCGCTGCGCTTGTACTTGCGGCGCTCCCAGTGCGGGTCGTCGAAGTCGATTCGGCCAAACCTGTGCGCCAGGCTCGACACAGTGACCACGCGGGCCCCGGGGGCGCGCTGCAACAGCGGAAAAAGACGCGCCGTCAGGGCGAAGTGCCCCAGGTGGTTGACTCCCATCTGCAGCTCGAAACCCTCCCGGGTCCGGCCAAACGGCGGAATCATGACGCCGGCATTGTTGATGAGCAGGTCCAGGTGTGGATGGCCATCGGCAAAGCGCTGCGCGCAGTCGCGCACACTGTCCAGTCGCGCCAAATCCAACGCGTACACCTGAGGCTCGTGAGCAGGGCCCTGGTCGGCAATTTTCGCGGCGGCCTCCCGGGCGGCGGTTTCGTTGCGGCAGGCCAGCGAAACTCTGGCGCCCTGCATGGCGAGGACGCGGGCCGCCTCAAAGCCGATGCCGCTGTTGGCGCCGGTCACCAGCACTACGGCGTCCGGGGGCAAGGCAGATGCCCCTGGCGCTGCGGAATGCGTTTTAGTTGCTGGGGCAGGAACCATTGCCACCCTCGTCACGTCCGGGCTTTAGGACAAAGCCGGAGACTTTTTCAAAAAATTTTTATGAGATTTATTGGATTCTGTCAAGAAAAAGAAAATTATTTCAATATGTTCCAGGAAATTATCTTTCGTTGCAGTCATCTGCGCCCCTGTTCCCCGGGGTGGCGAATGTATCGTGCTTGACGAATACGCGATTGTACCAGTTTGTATTCATCATGGAATCACGTCTGGTGAAATGCCCCGGCTGCGGCGCCTCGGTTTCCCTCGCGGGCGCGGTATGCAGGTACTGCGCCGCACCCCTGCGTTCCGATCGCGTCCTTCCTCTGGAAGATCTCGAAAAACTCCGCATGGTGGCAAACGCCATGGAGGAGAGTCTGAAATCCGTGGAAAACAATTCGCGCACCGCGGGTTTCAGCTTCATTGTGCTTGCGGCGATCGGCATTGCCTCGTATTTTTTCTATTCCTGGTATTTCCCCGCGGGATGGAGGGCCGTGGTGCTCACAGCCGTCACCGCGGCGGTGCTGTTCTGTACGTTCGGGTTTGTTGTTGATATCACGAAACGGAGAGCGTGGGTGAGGCTTTATAACGATGATTTGAAAATACGTATAGATAACTATCTACAATCGATGAATTATTCCCGCTATGAGTTCGATCACGAGGCCGACAGGGTTCTTCCGAAGGGCGCAAGACTGAGGGCCTTTCTTTTCAAACCATGAAATGAGGGATTAAATTTAAAGGGCCTCTATCCGGGCATGTGCTGCCTGTATCGTGCCCGTCGAGATAAGCCTGTCTAAGCGGATGGGGAACAGCAATGATGAGAAGTACATCGACGAGCTGGGGCGCGCCTTCAGTGAAAACGAGGACTCGCGGGTGAAGGGCATGGCCGCATGGGCGCTGGGAAAGATTGGCGGTCACAGGGCGAAATCGCTCCTCGGTTCATTTTTAACTAAGGAGGACAATACGGAAGTGCGCGGGGAGCTGGAGTACGCCCTGGAAATGTGCGGACGAACGCCCCAATCTACCCCGGTGATCGGCAGGCGTTCAATCCCAAATTTTTCTATAAGAGAGGCGGTCTTTCAGGGTGAAGAAGTCGCTCCCCTTCGGTACGTCCCTTAGCTTAGTCTTGAGGTTCTCGCCGTCAATGAGCTGGCCAAAGGGCACCGCCTTCAGGTCGAAATTGTCGGTTACTGAAACCATGACGCCGAAAATGTTCTCGTTGTAAAATTTATAGGCTCCATACCCTAACATGCTTCCCATTACCACATCGAAGCTGATGGGGGCCGCGGCGCGCGTTTCGTAACCAATCTGTTTTGCGTTGATCTTCACATCGAGGCCGGTTTTCTCCCTGTAGAGTTCCTTCACTCTGTTTGCAAGCAACTGTGAGATATTCGCCCTGGAGAAAAGGACGTTCCCGTGGCGGTCCGTTTCCGTGGGCCTGAGCGCTTTCGGAAGCTTGTCGGCGAGCCCCTCCGCAATGGCAATTACCCCGTAGGGCCTACGGTTGTTCTCCCGGGCGATGATTGTACGTGTAATTTTCCCGGCGATCTCGTCGATGTAAATTTCATCGGAATCGATGTCCTCTCCGGAGATCATGAGGATCGCCTCGGCGGCGATTCCGGCGGCGTAGGTGATCCACCCCGCCTTGCGCCCCATGAGCTCCACTATGAAGAAGCTGTCCGTGGCCTGGGCATCTGCCCTGAGGTTAAGCATGATCTTCTGGGCCGTATCCACGGCGGTCCAGTAACCGAAGGTCCAGGGTATGCCATAATAATCGTTATCAATGGTTTTCGGTATATGAATGACTGGGAATCCCATCAGATATAGAAAATTAGCCGTCTTCAGAGTGTCGTCGCCTCCGATCGATACCAGGGCCCCTATCTCCAGGTATTCGCATGCCTGAATGATGTTACGGAGCCTGTTGGTCTTATCTGCGTTCTGGAAGTCCCCCATCGATTTTATGTCCTTTCCCGGGTTCGCCCTGGAAGTTCTCAGGTAAATTCCCCGGTCGTTCCTAAAGTGGGTGATATCGTAGGTAATTTCCTCGTAGTGGTTCCCCTTCCTCAGGCGCGGATTGCCGATATTGAAGTCCTGGATAAACTCATAGCCCCGGTAAAAGCCTATCACCGGTATGTTATGATCGAGGAAGTTAAGGGCCGTGGAAGATATGACCGTGTTTGCGCTCGGCGCGGGTCCGCCGGAAAAGAGTATCCCTACCTTGTCGTGTTTCGGTTTTACGCTCATTTTTCGTTCAACCCCATTGTATGAACGCTCCCTGAAAGACAGGTGGCGCATTATAATATAAGAGGACCTTTAAAAATCAAATTTTTAAGATTCCCAGAAATCGTAACTGCTGACAGGTTCAGCACTTCTTTTTTTCCGCCAGCCGAAGGCGAACGGAAAAAACACTTTTTTAGCGGTTTCCTTAAGCCTTCGGTGTGGGACTTTACCATCAGGTCAAATCAATTGCAATAAAAAAACGCGCCTCGAACGTCTTTTACGACACGGAGGGATTTCTTAAAATCACAAGAGCGTCCACGGCAATGGGCCTATCGTCCGTGACGATTAGAGGGTTTATGTCTATTTCCGCTATTTCCTCGATTTCCACACCTAAATTGCCCACGCCCACCAGGGCCTTCGCCAGGATGTTCCTGTCCACCGCGGGGCTTCCCCTGAAAGCCCCGAGGATGTCCTTCGTCCTGATTTCGTCTATCATTTCCAGGGCGTCATTTTCGGTGATGGGGGCCACCCTAAAGCTCACGTCCCGGAGCACCTCCGTGAAAATACCGCCAAGGCCGAACATCACGCAGGGGCCAAACTGAGGGTCCCTGCTGAGGCCAATGACAAACTGGCGCTCCCCATCGACCATTTCCTGGACGAGAATGCCGTCCAGCTCCATGCCCTTGCTCATGAGATCACCGAAGGCCAAGGCAACTTCCTCCTGGGTATGGAGCCCAACCTTCACCATGCCGTACTCCGTTTTGTGGGTGAGCTCCGCGGAACACCCCTTGAGGACCACGGGAAAGCCGATCTCACGGGCCGCCCCAATGGCCTCGTCCTTCGTACGAACGAGCATCTCCCTTGTGACGGCGACCCCCGCCATTGCAATTACGCGTTTCGAATCGAACTCCGACAGGGCCTTCCGGTTTTTCTGCACTGCCTCATGTATAATCTCCTTCATTATTCCCTCCCGTGCCTCTGCAGGTATTGTGAATATCGGTACTGTTTCGCGAGGCAGCTCACGGCTTCCTCGGGTGTTTTGAATATCATTGCGCCGTACTTCCTGTTTTCTTTGGGCCAATACACAATGGGCTGGTCTGTTTGCGATATCAGGGCCACCGGGTAGATCGGCTTGTCGTATGTATCCATGAGCTTGGAGATGTCGTCCAGGAACACGTTCTGCATCCGGTCGAGCTGGTGCTCAAGCTGGTCCAAATTGATCTCTGACTTCTTTCCCAGCCTCACTGATGCGCTGTAGAACCGAAGCACCGTCTTAAACGCATTGATGACGCCTAAAAGTATTACCGCGTCGTAGGCGTCGGACGATATCATCGCCTCAATTGACTCGCGGAAGAGGTTCGGGTCCGGTTGTCCAACCAGGTCTACAGGATTTCCCTTGCTCCAGAAGGAGGGCAGCATTTGGCCAAGCCGGTCCTTCACGTTCCCGGGGAGGGGAGGCAGCACCAGCCCTCGTTCCTCGCATTCATCGGCGGTGATGACGCCCCACCCTCCGCCAAGGGTGACCACGCCGATGCGGTTCCCCTTCGGGAGGGGCATTGCATCGAAGGCAGAGGCGAGGGTCAGCATCTCGGCCTGGGTCTCCACGAGGGAAACTCCCGACTGCTCCATGGCGGACGCGAAAATCCGTATGCTCCCCGCCATCGACCCCGTGTGGGACATGGCGGCCTTCGACCCGATATCGGTCCTGCCGCCTTTGAGGACCACGATCGGCTTTCTGCGAGTGGTCCTCCGGGCGGCTTCCATGAAGGAACGTCCATTGTCCACTCCCTCGATATACATGATGATGACAGAGGTGTCCTCGTCACGGTTGAAGTAGTCCAGATAGTCCTCGCACATGAGGACCGCCTCGTTCCCGGAGCCGACGAACTTGCTCATGCCGATGCTCTGCTGTTCGGCCCAGTACATGATCTGGTTTCCCACATTGCCGCTCTGGGCCATGAGGGAAATCCCGCCCGGGTTGAGGCGCACAAAAGGGTTCATGCCTAAAAATTTTGTTTTAAAATTCGCCATGCCCATGGTGTTGGGGCCGATGATGTTGATTCCGTTGTCCAGGGCAAAGTCGCGCATTTCATTTTCCAGGGACTTACCGTCCTCCCCCGCCTCGCTGAAACCCGATGACACGATCAACACGTTTTTTATGCCGGTTTCCACGCATTCACGGAGGATTCCCATGACCGTATTCGCCGGCGTGGTGATGATGAGGAGGTCCACAGGCTCGCCGATCTCCTTCAATGTCTTCGACGCCTTGCGCCCGTAGACGATGTCGTTTTTCGTAGAGACGGGGAACACTTTCCCCTCGAAACCTCCGTCAAGAATGTTCGAAATGATGATGGAGCCCCACTTCAAAATGTTTTCCGAGGCGCCGATGACGGCCACGGATTCCGGGTAAAACAGCTTGTTCAAGTCTTTCATTATAGGCAACCTCGATAATGTTAAGGGAGCCCTTAAAATTAATTTTTAAGGTCCCTAAAAATTGTAACTACTGAAAAATTCAGAGCTTGGGTTTTCCCGTCGGCCTTCGGCGGGCGGGAAAACCTATTTTTTGTGACTGCCCTTAAGCTTTCCCGTCCGCCTTTGGCGTTCGGAAACGGCCGTTTTTAATTCTTCAAGAAGCGTCTTCAAGGGTTTTCCCATGATTTTCCCTTTCAAAGTCGCCATATAGAATTTTCTTTTTATGGCCGTTTTCCAAAGCGACACTTCTTCAAGGGCCCCTGCCTCAAGTTCCCTAATCACGGCGAATTTTGAGATAAAGGCGGCCCCGACGCCCGACAGCACCGCTTCCCTCACCGACTCCGATGTAGAGCACTCGAGGACCGCGTTGAGTTCCGAAATACGTATGCCGTTTCTGTTTAGAAATTCTTCGTAAAAATAACGGGTCCCCGACCCCTTTTCCCTCAACACCAAAGGGGCCGTCTTCAGATCGACGATACCGATGCTACGGGAGAACATGCCGGGCGGCGCCGCCAGGACTATTTCATCCTCGCAGATTTCATTGTAGGCCAGGGAAGGATGCTTCAGGAGCTTTCCCGTTACCGCGGCGTCCGCCTGCCTGTCCTTCACCCGTTCCACGGCCTCCCTGCTGTCGAAAACCTCAAACCGAAAAAGCACGCCGGGACATCTACGGAAAACCCCGGGGAGCACCGCCGGAAGCAAGTACGTCGAAGGGATGGTGCTCGACGCTATGGTCACCAAGCCGGGGCGCCGCTCACTGCCAAGATCGGCTTCAAGCTTCTGGAGGTCCTTCACAAGGGTGTCGCAAAAATTTTTGAAAATTTCACCTTCCGATGTAAGACTAAAAGCTCTGCTCGACCTGCTGATTATATTGACCCCTAAGTATTTTTCAAGCTGGTGTATGTGATTGCTGATAGTGGCCTGCCCCAACCCGAGGGTGCGGGAAGCCCTGGTAAAACTCTTCTCCTCGACGGCGACAAGGAACGATTCAATATGTTTTAAATCGAAAGTACTGTTTTTTCCCATGGAAATTCCGAATTCGCCCTCTTGGCGGGATGGAGGCGTACATGTTATGTCTTACAACACAAACTCACATGTCAACTATTTCTTTCAGAGTAGGCCCCGAAAAGACGACGGGAATCCGAACCGTAAATGAAAGAGTAGTAACAGATTGGCCAAACTCTGCGGGATAGGTTATCCCGCCCGACGAAAGCAGGCAGGATAACCTAATTGTTGAAGACTGCCATAAATAGAAAAAAAATTAATTTGTTGCCAATTTGGCCCTGAAAATAATAATATACTTGCCTCCGATATGCCGAAGTAATAATATGAAACAAAATAAACACTCACTACTTTGATATTGTACTATTTTAATCACCATAATGCAACTAATGTCTTTACATACTCCAAATTTTTTGTTGCTTGACTGAGGTTCAGCCCTCGCACAAAGCACATGGGGAGAGCTTAATAAATGTTGTCTCCCTTGGGACCAAGGCGCAGAGGATACGGCAGTCGGCTCCAAAAATCGATGACACGGGATGGTATGGGCCTTAATCCTTTTAAAGAATCGAACCTAAACGACCTTCAGGCCAAGATCGTCGATTTCCTCCACAGGAATTTCGATGAACAGAAGAAGCGTCTAGATGAGCGGTGGGCATCCTTTAAAAAGAAGGGACGCGAGCGCGTCACCATCATGTTCATCCCCCACTCCGAGAAAAAAATCGTCAACTTCCATGTGACCAAATTCAGCATTGCGTTTATGCTCATCGCTTTCGTTACCACAGTTACGGTAACTTCCATCGCAATCGTGAGGCACACCTCGACCATCAAAGAAGTATCCAAGCTCAAGATGTATCGTTCCAATTCCCGCGTCCAAATACAGAAATACAAGGAAGAGATCAACCGCTTGTACGACATTTTCCAGCGTTTCAAGCCCGAGATCACCTATCTCTATTCCCTTACCCCGGAAAACAATGTCGATTCCCTCTGGGCCAAGGGCGGGATTATCAATCCGAACTCAGCTGGATATGAGGCTGATCCCAACGCACCACCCATGGAAATTCTCAATATAGATGAAATTGAGCGGGAGCTGAAGATCAGCAAGGAAGTACTTCGCAAGATCAAGGTGTTCCTCGAAACCCGTAAAAAAATCCTGGGAAACACCCCCTCCTCATGGCCGGTTGAAGGGTATGTCATCTCCCGTTTCGGCGAACGCACCTCCCCACTCACCTTTAAATCGGAATTCCACCACGGCATCGACATCGCTGCTTTTCCGGGAGCGGAAATACGTTCCACGGCACCCGGCAAGGTGAACGACATCCGCTGGGACCCGGTCCTGGGACTCACGGTATCGGTCAACCATAAATATGGCTTCATGACACACTACTCCCACTGCCAGCGAGTTACTGTCGAGGTGGGGGACAAGGTATCGAAAGGGGAAGTCATCGGGTATGTTGGTAAAACCGGGAAAGCCACACGCCACATGTGTTTCTACCAGGTCCGCATAGGCACGGAGTTCGTGGACCCGGTACCGTATCTGAACAAAATTTCGCATTAATACGCACAGAGACGCAACCGCCTCCGCACGTCAAATCGACACATTCCGCCAGTTTGTCCGTTAAATATCTTCCTTGCTCCGTTTACTGATGAGAAGTTCGTCGGGTATGTCCTCGATGTCCTCGCCTATCTGGACCGCTATGCGGCTTCCCACGAGGCCCGGGCGGCACTTGAACTTCTTTCGTCCTGCGATCTTCAGGACCATGTCGGAGCTTAGCTTGGTGTTGGGGAGCTTCACCACGTCGCCGGCGTTCATGTGGAGAATGTCGAGCATGCTGATTTCCACTTCGCCTATCTCCGCCACCACCGGCAGTTTCACCGTTTCCAGACGGCTCTGGATGATGTTCATGTTCTCGTCCGTGGCCCCCTTGCGGATGCTGGAATACCAGTACTGCGCCGAGAGCTTCGAGATCACCGGCTCTATGGTGATGTAGGGAATACAGAGGTTGGTCATTCCCTCCACCTCGCCGATTTTCGTTTCCAGTGTGATGAGAACCACCATGTCGTTGGGCGGCACGATCTGGGCGAACTGGGGATTGGTCTCAATGTTGCCCAGACGGGGCCGCAGATCGATGACGTTCGACCAGGCCTCCCGCAAGTTTCCCAATATCCGTACTATGATCCCCTCCATGACGGACTGCTCAATGTCCGTGAGCTCCCGGCTGATCTTCGTCTGTTCGCCGCGGCCTCCGAAGAGCTTGTCAATAATGGTGAAGGTGATCGAGGGGTCAATTTCAAGGACTGCGGACCCCTTCAAGGGGTCCATATTGATGACCGCCAGAGTGGTGGGGTTCGGAATAGACCGGATAAATTCCTCGTAGGTAAGCTGGTCTACTGACGCAACGTGTACGCTCACCAGTGCGCGCAACTGGGCGGAAAGGGCCGTGGTGGTTAGACGCGCAAAAGTCTCGTGCATCATCTGGAGTGTGCGGATCTGGTCCTTGGAAAACTTGTCGGGGCGGCGGAAGTCGTAAATCTTGACCTTCCGCTGTTCCTTCGTAGCCGCATAGTCCGTGGTATCCACCTCGCCGGTGGAAATTGCGGTCAATAGCGCGTCTATCTCGTCCTGGGAAAGTATTTCCGTCATGCTCAGTTACCCTTTTTAACCGAGGCCTCAATGCCTGTGATGAGCCAGAGGCTGTCGAATTTTTCAAGAGTGTAGCGATAGTCATAATCCATCCGGTATGGAGACCCGTGTCTTTTCACCCGTGAATCAACGTAGGCGACCCTTTTCCCTTCCACAAAGAATTCCCCGCCGACCCTGAAATCAATAATATAATCATGCCTTCGGCTCTTTAGAAATGTAATAAATTCGTCCTCTATTTTCAACTTTTCCACGTCGTCGGATACATTGTATATCCGGCCGAAATCCGGAAAGGAGTTGATGTAGCTGTCAAGCTTCACGTACTTCAGGTAATTCTGCCAGCTCTTTTCCTTCTCAGCGGTGAGGAAAAGAAGGACCACCTCCCTGGGAGATATGGAAAATTTGGAAGGATCGCCGGCCCGTTCACGGACGGGCCCATAAAGAGACCCCGAGGCAAACACATCGGGACGGGCGATCTTGAACCTGAGGATGTTTTCGCTGGGGACCGCGAAGGGATTTCCCGGGTCGGGGATAAAGTACGCTCGGACCCGGTATTCACCCGGTTCCTGGAGATTGTATATCTTCCTCAAGTCGATCGTATGGACCATGGTTTCATTGCGTGAAAGGGCCATCACCCGGGGGGCCAGTTTTTTTAAAATATCCCCATTTTTTTCTTTTTTAAGGCGATGGGGCACCAGGATATCCGCCTCTCTGCCGCTGCTTGTGTACACCACTGGCTGGAAGGTGATGTAGTCCATATCAAATATTTTGAAATGTTCCTGTCGGAACTTGTTGTTGGTCACGCACACATTAAGCTTCACGGCTCCGTCATCGTCGAAGGAATACCGGTCCATACGGAGATGGACCCGAAAGGCCGGGCGGTCGTCTATCTCCTGGGTCGAGGCAAAACGCCAGGAACCCAAAAACAGCACAATTGCACCCATGAAAGCGACCGGGATGGTTTTTACCATGCGCATACTCATCTCAAAAAACACCGATATCAGGCATTTTGTCTCATTTTATTATCGGTTAAGAGGGGGAAGCGCGTTACATATAATTTTTTTCACCCAGCCGGTTGCAACTGCCGTTCATACCTCATGAGCATGTTGTATCCGTCAGAAAGCCCCTCACCGAATAAAAAAAAGTTTTCATTTCAGATTGCCCTGGATGAGGACGTCCGCTTTCCCTACTATCCCCCGGGCCAGACTCGGCGCGTAACGCTGAAATTCCGATTTGCGGCCCATGGGGATGATAAAACTGTAAAATTGGTCCCGGGCTTTCTGATAGAGCGAGAGAGATACGAAAAGGCGTTGGCGCCGCGCCTCGATTTGTCCGGCGATTGCGTACTCCGCTGAAAATTCGACGCAGAGGTTCTTCAGGCGGGCGCGGCCCGTGTCGCGGACGTCGATGGACTTCTCTTGAATGCGCTCCTCGATTTCCATGACGGGCACCACTGAATAGCCCAGCCGGATAAAATCGCGCATCACCATCTCCCGCAATAGCATGTCCTGAGTTTCGTTGATATACTGCGACGCGAATCCGAGGACGAGGAGTTTTCCCCGTCCCCTCTCCTCCTGGGCGTCGAGGCCCCCGGCGAAAAGCGCCAGCCCCAGGGCTATCCATATTACCAGTGTACGTCCCTTAATTCCCATGGCCGCTTATTCCAGGTATGCCTTTTCGCAGTTCGGCACGCACACCTCCCCGAGGTCCTCCGGACCCACGGCAAGGAGGGGCGATATTTCCAGCAGCTTCACCGAAGGCGGAACGGGGATGTCCCGCTCCCGTAGCCACTTCAGGGCCAGTTCGCTCATCATACGGCGGGCCGATTCCACTGAATCCACCCCATCGGGGTTTTTCACCGGTGCGAATTCGTCCTCCCGGACCATTTCGAGGATTATCGACTTCGCCGTAAGGGGAAGGGCGTCGAAAACGAACATCTCAAACTTCAGCCCTTCTATCTCACCGGCTTCGCCGCCTCTCCAGGCCTTGATTTTCTTCCGGGCCACATGGAAGGGAAGACCCCGGGACGGCCCCGAAGTGATCTCCTCCACGAAGGAACGCCGAAAAAGATGTATTGCCGGGCTCCCCATAAGAAAACGAAGCTTCCCCTCCGGGCCGGTTTCGGCAGCCTTCCCTTCAGGAAGGTCCGAGTACTCCACCACACCCATGCGTCCATTATCGAAAAGGACGAAAACACCCATTTTCTCGCCGGGGCCGGTTTTCTCGAGGCCCTTGTTCGAAACATCGGCGTCCCGGAGGACATGGAAGCCTATGAAAACCGGGTCAATTATTTTTACCAGCGGGTTGTCCACCTGGAAGTACGAAATCGTCTCGATGCCCCTCTCCTCAAGCTCCTCAAGGACCCCCGAGGTACGAAGGGCCTTGAGGCTCCCCCCGTGCCCGTCGGGATTTTTAAAAAGCCTGGTCCTGTTCTCTAAGATAAGTTTCCCATCGCCGTCCAGGGAGGGTATCATGCTCTGGGGAAAAACCAGAAGATTGCGGTCATCGAGGCCGAAATTACCGCGTCCTTGGAAAAATTTCACCGTTGCATCATGGTTGTCCGGGGACGTCATGATAAGGAGGGGAATCCGCACGCCATATTTTTTAGAATACTTCACTATCTTTTCAGCGTGAATCTGGAATAACGATTTCCCTGAAACGGGGCCCAGGCCATAGGCCCCTTTGGGGCCGTCGTATCCGAGCCTGGTCCCCTGCCCCCCGGCCACCACGAAAGCGGCCACTCGGCCCTCCCGGATATGCGCCTCACCCGCCTTGCGGGCCTCCTCAAACTCCGCCGCATCGCCTCCGTGACACGGCAGGGCGATGAACGGCGCAGGCCCGAAATCCCCGTGATAAACGCCGGGGCCCTTCGCAGTGCGGTAAAGCCGGTTCAGAAGTTCGAAATCCACTGTGGAAAGGTCCTCCAGAAGGTCCCTTCTCTCCTCTTCGGAAAGGGTGTTCCAGTGATCAAAAACATGCCCCTGCCCCTGGAGAAACGCGTTCTTGATCAGGATATCATGGCCGTGGTATGGTATCATTGGTCAACCTCGCGAGTAATCGTGCACAGCGCCGGCCCGCTTCCCGCGCCCGCGCCAGATACGCGTTCGGAAGAGCGTCCTTCTCCCCATCGACGCCGTCAACTAGGATATATTCGCTTTCATCGAACTCACAACCTAAGGTCCTGAAAAAATGCCTCACAACGGCCAACGAAGGCTCGAACATGCCCCGATAGCGCCCCCCCCCAACGGCGATAAAAAAACCGCGCCTCGACGTTACTGCCAGCACACCCTGGCGTTCTCTCGCTTCCCAGAAAACCTGGCAGCGGTCGATAAAGGCCTTCAGGGGAGATGGAGGAGAAGAAAAATAAAGCGGCATGGACACCGACACGACGGCGGATTCCGCAATCCTCCCGTAGAGCCGGGCCATGTCGTCGTCGTGGATACAGCCGAATTCCCCGCGGCAGAAGCCGCAGGCCGTACAGGGGCGGATGTCCAGATCGTACACCCTTAGTCTGTCGAAAGACACTCCGGTGAGCTCCCCAAGAAACGCCTCATGGAGACGGGTGGAATGCCCGCCGTTTCGGGGGCTTCCAAAAATGGCGGCCCCCCTTACCACTACTCTTCTTTGAGCCTGGCGAAGATCATCCGCCCCGCCGTGGTCTGGAGCACCGAGGTCACCGTCACGTCAACGTCGTTATTGAGCCGTTTCCTGCCGTTTTCAACCACCACCATGGTACCGTCATCGAGATAGCCGATGGCCTGGTTGGCGTCCTTTCCTTCCTTAAGGAGCAGGACCCGCATATCCTCTCCGGGAAGCACTATGGGCTTCAGGGAGTTGGAAAGCTGGTTGATATTCAGGACCTTTACACCGTGGAACTCCGCAACCTTGTTAAGGTTGAAATCGTTGGTGATCACTTTCGCCTTCATCACTTTGGCGAGCTTCACGAGCTTGGCGTCCACATCGGGCACGTCCTTGAAATCGATGTCCGAAATTTTGACCACGATGGAGTGGTCCTTCTGCATCTTGTTTAGAATGTCCAGCCCCCGGCGCCCTCTGTTCCGCTTTATGGAGTCGGCGGAGTCGGCGATCATTTGAAGCTCGTTGAGGACGAAATTCGGAATGACAAGGATACCTTCGATAAAGCCCGTGTCGCAAATATCCGCAATACGCCCGTCTATAATGACGCTGGTGTCGAGAATCTTGTAGGCAACTCCCTTCTCGTGTTCGTCGTCCGAAGGTTTCGGCACGATTTTATCGATCAGGGCGATCTCTTCCCCCTTGATGATGAGGAACATCATCATCCCGAAACCCGTGAGGTAATAGCAGAGCGTAGCGATCAAGGGGGTGTTGCGGGAAATGAACTCAAGAGGCATGCTCGTGATGAGGAGCATGAACATGTGGCCCAGGCCGAGGCCCACGAGGAGCCCCAGAACCGCCGCCACGAGGGTCCTGGCGGAGAAGCTATGGGACACATACTCAATAGCGATAATGAGGACAAGGGACACTGCCACAGAGGCAACGCAGGCGATCACGCCTGCCATAAGTGAAATCTTAAGAAAAAAGAGAAGGGAAAAAACGGCGTTTACGGCGATGAAAACGGCCCTTAATAATAATATCATATAATTACTCCTGAAAATCGGATAGCGGGCCTTACCCGCCCGCCGGGGATAGTCTCCGGCCCCCCGGAAGCCACGCGCCGTACAGCGACAACTTTGATGTAAAAGAGCGAAATACAGACGATAATTTTATCGATTTATAAGATAAAATCAAGCAAATTAATAGAGGTAAACTCTAATTATTCATGGGGACCTCAAAAAAAATAAATTTTTGAGGTCCCCATGAATTGTAAATACCGGCATACTCTGGACTTAGGTTTACCCGCCCGCCTAAGGCGGACGGGTAAACTAAATTATTAGAGGTTCCCAAGGATAATGGAAATTGAAAAACCCCCGACGGCCCAATAAAGTCCCGGTGCGGAAGAGTAAGATGAGGGCATTTAATAATGGGGATATAACGAGAGCTGCCGATGCGGAAGTTTCAGCCTGCGGATAATACTTCTGAAACGATGTTACCCGCTTCCGCTACGTCGATGTTCTTCGACATGGCAATCTCGTGTATCACAAGCTGGTAGGCGCTTTCATAGAGCTTGCGCTCCATTATCGACAGCTCCTTCTCCCGGCCCCGCCGGTACAGGTCCCGGGCGACTTCCGCCACCTCAAAGATGGAGCCGCTCTTTACCTTGTCAATATTGTTCTGATACCGGAGCTTCCAATCGTCCTCGGTCTCCACGCCGGTTTTTTTCAGGAGCGCGATGACTTTGGCTATTTCTCTTTTGCCGATAATGCTCCGAATTCCGATGGAATCGGCGTTATCCACCGGTATCATGACTTTCATTCCGCTGTTTACGATACTAATAATGTAAAACTCGTTCTTCTTGCCAAGCACCACCTTCTTTTCAATTGCATCGATGATCCCCACTCCGTGCATGGGATACACCACCCTGTCGCCCACATTGTACGATGATTTTTTCGTTGCTTTTCCCATTTTTGCCATATTCCTGTCTCCCTCTCCGGCATACACCGGACCATTTTGTCATTTGGGCGCCGTCAGTCCCTGCTTTTCCATGTATCGTTCAAGGACCGTCTTCATCTGGTACTGGTCGCCTACGGCGCCCGTTGGATAGGTGCCGGTGAGAAAAACCTCACCCCCCGAGAAATAAACCCCCTTGGGAGGCTTCGGGAAAACCGGATCGGGCATGCCGTTGTATATCTCCCTCATGAAATTTCCCCAGATGGGGGCCGCAGTGCTCGCAGCGGCCTGGTTTTTGCCGAGGGACATGAACTGCCGGTCGTAACCCAACCACACCACGGCGACGATATCGGGAGTGTACCCGCAAAACCAGGTATCGGACCAGTTTGATGTGGTCCCCGTTTTCCCCGCGCAGGGCTTGTTGAACCTGGCATGGTGGCGGACCGCCCACTGGGGCGTGCCGTGGTCTATCACTCCCTGCATGAGGGAGGTCATTATAAAAGCCACTTCCTCGGAAATCACCTGGATGGTCCCGTCCCTCTCCTTCGCTGCGATAATGTTCCCTACTTCCTCCTCGATGTTCGCCATCTCATTACCGTCCCTGTCCGTAACATAGCGCACGGCGTAAGGGATCACGTCGCGGCCTCGGTTCGCATAGACGGCATACCCCGTTGCGAGTTCGAAGGGAGTCACCTCCGTGGATCCCAGGGCCAGGGTGGGCGTGGGGGTAAAGCTCGTTTCGGGCACCTTCAGCATCCGCCCCGCGTAATTGGCGATCCTGTCGGGGCCCACGAGATCGTAGATTCGAATTGAAATGATATTGATCGATTTAGCCAGGGCCTTTCGTATCTGGACCATGCCGGAATACTCGCCCTCGTAATTCTCCGGCGACCAGGTTTCCCCCGACGCGTCCACATCCACTATGGGCACGTCCGGAAGGGCCGTCGCCGCCGTGATGAGGCGCGCCTCGATGCCGGTGCCATAGACGAAGGGCTTGAAAGCCGACCCCGGCTGGCGCCGCGCCTGGAGCGCCCGGTTGTACTGGTTGCTCACCGAAAACTCCGACCCGCCCACCATTACGGATATGTACCCCGTCGACGGTTCAATGGCTATCATGGCGCCTTCGACCTGGAGAGTCGTCGATATTCCAGTGACCGCCTCGCGGAACCTCTCAATCGTATGGCTCGTTGTCCTGGCATCTACAAGGATGGAAAGAATGTCAGTCGTGTCGAGGATATCGTCCACCACGGCCTTTTTCACCATGGTTTCAAGATCGTTGCGGACCACGACACCGGGAAGGCTGAAAACCTGGCGCAGCACATTATAGGCCCCGAAAAGGCTGGTGTCGACTGCGCTGAGATAATAACGATTTGCCCGCGACGATATCTCGTCCTGCTGTTTCACTCCATCAACAAGAAATTTTTCCGCAATCAACTGCTTCCGCAAGTCTAAGGTGGTGTAGACGCTCAGCCCCTCATTGTACATCGTCTCCTTTCCGAACCTCGCCTGGAGCACCTGCCTCACATATTCCGTGAAGTAGGGGGCCTTGTTGTCGCTCCGCGAATACACCGTCTTGGTGGGGAATTCCGTAATGATCGAATCGACAAAGCGCGGCCAGAATTCCCTGTAGAGCCTGTCGGACCTTCCCTTTTCCAGAAAGCCCACGTTTACCATGCGGTCCAGGATATGGCGGTTCACCCGGTAGGCCCTGCGCGTATTCATCAGGGGGGAATGGCGCCCCGGCGCCGATGGAAGGGCGGCCAGGATTGCGCTCTCCACCACGCCGAGGTGCCGCACTTCCTTGTTGAAAAAGAGCTGTGACGCCGCGGCAATCCCGTAACAGCCCCGGCCAAGGAATATCTGGTTGAAGTACATTTCCAGAATCTCCTCCTTGGTGAAGCGTTTCTCGATCTGGAGGGCCAGGATCGCTTCGAGGACCTTTCGGAAAAAGGTCCGTTCACCGGAGGTGAAAAGCCGCTTGGCGAGCTGCTGGGTGATCGTGGAACCTCCCTGGGTCACTTTCCCGGCAAGGATGTTTTTCACGAAGGCCCGCATTATTGCCATGGGATCGAGGCCGAAGTGGCTGTAAAAATCCCCGTCCTCCGTGGCGATGAACGCGTTGATGAGCACCTGGGGCAGTTCGTTGTACGATACAAGGTCTCTTTTCTCGAGGAAGAGTTCCGCGATGACCTCCCCGTTCACGTCGTAAAGCTTTGTGGGTATGTTCGGCTGGAAACGCCTGATGTTCTCTATGCCGGAAAAATTTTTTATCTGGGAGGTGATGTATCCGAAAACCACACCGCCCAGGAGGCAAATCGCCATGAAAATGGCGATCGATATCTTTTCAATTTTTTTTATTTTGTCTTCCATTTATTAAAACCCGAACATCCCACGGAGCGGCCGCCTTTACCTTTCGTTCAGCATTCTAACAACGTAAAGGATTAGATACACCGTCATGACGGCGATGCAGAGCCAGAGGGCCGCGGAGAGTATTACCTTGAGAACCGTCAGTAAAAGCGGTAGAATATATTTGATTGTTAGAAACGCCGCGGCTATGATGCCCAGTATGTACAGTATCCCTCTGTATGATCCGTTCATTTCCGTTTTTTCCTCCGGCGAGAATTAAGATTACTTGCGCTCCGACACCCTGACCGTAAGGGTCACGGAGCGGCCGCCGCGCCACACCGTGACACGAAGAGTACTGCCAATGGCCGATTCTCCCAGGGTTTCCACAAGGTCGCCGTAATTCACTATATCGATGTCGTTTACCCGGATAATAATGTCGTTGCGGGCAATTCCTCCCCGCGCCGCGGGGCTGTCCCGCAGAACCTCTACGACCAGGGCGCCGGCGGCATTGTTTCTCCCCGCCTGCCGTGCCACGGCGGGAGACACCGGGACAATCTGGACGCCGATAAATCCACGCTTCACTTTCTTGTAGCGTTTCAGGTGATCAAGGACAGTCTTGGCGGTATTGATGGGAATCGCAAAACCGATCCCCATATAGCCTCCGCTCTTGGAAAATATCATCCTGTTGATGCCGATGACCTGTCCCTTGATGTTGATAAGAGGGCCTCCGGAATTCCCGGGATTGATGGAAGCGTCGGTCTGGATGTGGGACTGGTGGCTGCCCATGAAATCGACGTCCCTCCGCGCCGTAGCGCTGATGACGCCGACGGTGAATGTTTTATCCAGGCCGAAGGGGTTTCCTATCGCCACGGCCCAGTCCCCCACTTTCACGTCGTCGGAATTTCCCAGATAAACCGCCTTCAATGTTTCCGAAGGCTCAATTTTAAGGAGGGCGATATCGGTGCGCTCATCCGATCCCACCACGCTCGCCACATACGTTTTTTCTCCGGCCTTCACTATGATTTTCTCGGCGTTGCCCACGACATGGTGGTTGGTGCAGATGTACCCGTCCTCGGAAAGGACGAACCCCGTCCCAAGGCCCGTCCTCCGTCCCGACGGCGCAAAGGGGTCGTCAAAGATCGGGTTCGACCTTCCCGTCGTCATGCTCTCGGTACTGATCGAAACGACCCTATCGCGGTAGAGGTCATAAATTTTTCTAAAGTTGGTCTGAATCTGCCAGGCGGTCCCGGTAAGGCTCTCGTCTCGAAGCGGAGAGTCTTCAATACCTCCGAAAAGCCCGCCGGAGCCCCCGCCACAGGGTGAACAGCCGGAAAGGACGGCGCAAATCAGGAGCGCGAGCAATGAATTATATCTCACCATTAACAAATACCTGGACAACAAAGGCTTTTCCGAGATGGAATAACAATGGCAGCCTACTGTCAATAAAATAGATGTGTTTTTAAAGAAAAAATTCCACCCCGGCACCGCCCAGGGAGCGCCCCTATTTCGGGTAAGATAGATACGACTTTGCTAAAACGCATCATCGGTAGATTTTTTATGCCTTCTTCCGTCAAACGTGAAAATGCCCATTATAATGGGGCCCGGAAAATATGCTTGTCAACTTTCCGAAGGCAAATAGTACAATAACGCCCCGCGCTCTGAAAAGTAAAAAAACGGAAATGCGCAAATCCATGGACCAGGTCATTCTCGCCACATGCGACAACTCCCTGTATCGACGGGACCTTGAAGCCCATGGCTTTTCCTTGGGGGAGTATACTCCCGGGCTTACTCCCCCGCCCCTGAAATCCACCGGCCCTGGGCCGTATATCATTGCGGAGATTAAGGGGCAAAACATCACTGCGCTACAAGACATGAAGTCCGCCTTTCCCGCGTCCGAAATTTTATGTCTTGTTCCTTCCTTCGAAGAGAAGATGCGGGGCCCCCTGATCGAGCTGGGGCTCTCCGACCTCCTCAAACGGTGGGACCCACCTGGCCTTGCCAGTCTCGTCGGCGCAATGGCGGGAAGGAGGGGCCTGCCCCTCCGGGGCAGGATAGCGGTCCTGGAGGAATCTGTATCGTTCCTGGGCATTCTATCTTCCATCTCGTCTCGCTTCGGGTTCGCTACGGAAAACACGCCCTCCATAAACGGGCTAATCGACTATCTGGAGAACAATTCCGTTGAACTTGTCCTGGTAAATATCGGTTGCCGCGGGTTCGACATTGCCGAGTTCATAAAGAAAGCCTACGCCAATTCCGCAATAAAGAAATATCCACTTGTGGCTTACAAAGACCTTGCCGAAGGCCTGTACGTCCACGAGATAACCTCGGGCCTGAACCGGTTAACAAAGTCGATACTCTCCCGGGAAGAGCTCCTCAATCTGCTTGTCACATTGCTTTTCCGGGCCGAAACCGGTCCGTTGATCAATGAGATCAACGCCCTCCACGAATGCGAAGGATTGACGGGGGAAAACGGATCGACCCTGAGGCGGCTCTTCTACGACGCAGGAACCTCTTTGTGCGAATGCCCGGAAATCTTTTCCGAAAACCGATATGCGCGCTACCTTGATGTGAACAGAAAGCTGGAATACGCCCTTACTATAACCGACCCCCTGCGGTGGCTCATAGGGCCTTCAAAAAAAGGGCCTACCTGCGCAGGGGGTGCTTGAGTTTCGTGGGTAGATCGGCGATGACGGAAAGTGACAGCCTGCGCCTCTTTTTCTCCTCTATGTCAGTGGGAGCGCAGGGCCTCTCCTCCTGGTGGCAGTTTTTACACAGCTTTTCCCTGGCCTTGATTCCCTTCACGCCGAGGATCGGATACATGCCAAGCCCCACGGCCTTCCTGTAAGCGCTCTCCCTGTCCAGAAATGACGCGTGGTTGCTGAATTCAAAGTACTCGCTGCCGGGCCCGTGACAGGCCTCACAACCTACGCCTTCAGTGCGCACCTGTTCCCTCTTCCCCCCGCCGGTAGTATGGCACTTGAGGCATTTGTAATCGGTATGGGGCGAATCCAAGCCAGCCCGTTGGCCGATCTCCCTTCCTTTACCGCCCTTCAACACTACATACGCCGAGGCGTGGAGCGAAGCCGCCCAGATACGGTACTGATTGCCGATCGCTTCTATTCCGTGGCATTTCCGGCACACATCGGCACCCACGAAATCGGCCCTGACGCGCCCCGAAAGCCCGCTACGGAGGCCGGTAAAAAAGGGAAGGGCGGTCAAAAAGAAAAAGAGGGCCGCCCGGAACGGTATGGACACATGACGTTGCATTCTCCAATCGTATGATCGATGAACCGATAAATCAAGCCTTTTTAGCCGTACAACCTCATAATGATTTTAACTTGACATTCTTACAATAGGGAGGTATGTAAGGTAACCTTGGGTTATCTGCTTTTTCCGCCCGCCTTAGGCGGGCGGAAAAACATAATTCCTGAGCATGTCAGCAGTTACGATTTATGGGAAATAAAAAATTTAATTTTTGGTTCCCAAAGAGTTTTTGTGACTGCCCTTAATTTAGAGGTTCCCACTCTTTAATCAACGATTAAGAATACAATTGTTTCGGACCAATCAGGCATCATGGAAAAGAAAATTAAGATAGGCGAATTTCTCGTCGAAAATGGGCTCATCACCAGGGCCCAGCTTCAGGACTCCCTGGAGCTCCAGAAGGACAACCCGGAGCGCATGATAGGTGAAATTCTCGTAACCCAGGGGATACTCTCCAAAGAGGAAATAATCATGGCCATGGAGGCCTATCTTATGACCACCGATGCCGGAGAAATCCATGTCGACGAATGGCTCGACCAGGAAGAAATCGACATGTTGATAGAAAAAATGAAAGGGCAGAAAAAGGGGCCCCAAATGACCCATAGCTGACTTCCAGCACCGACCGCCCGGGGACCCCATGGTCGTCTGAAGGCCCGCTTTATAAGATTTTTCCGCCCGCCATCGGCGGGCGGAAAACATAAGAAAACCCCAAATATTTTAGTTTCCCAGCCCAAAAAAGGCGGGCGGGAAAACCCATGTACTTATTGTTTTTAGAGGTTCCATTTAGCTTTAAAATACACAATATCAAAAAGTGTTTGACAAAAATAAATGAAACACTTAACATTGAATACATGATAGAATTTGAGGACAAGACCTGTTTCGGATGCGGACCCGACAATGAGCACGGTTTGAGGCTCGTTCTGAAGTTCGACGAGGACACGAAAACAGCCTACGGGGAATTTGTTGCCAAACAGAGGCATGAAGGACCGCCGAACATCATCCATGCCGGCATTATCGCCGCGCTCCTGGACGAAACGATGATCACGGTCAACAAGTACATGGAATTCATGACCCTTACCGGGGAAATCACCATCCGGTATCTCCAGTCGGCCTTTATCAACGAAAACCTCTACATCCGCGGCTGGTACGTTAAAAAGAACAAAAAGATCATCGAGAACAGGGCCGAAATTGAAAATGAAATGGGGAAAATCGTCGCCCGCGCCAAGGGCAAATACATCGAGGTTGATGAACTTCCCCAACCCGAGTAACAACAAACCCGGAATTACGGAAACACAAGAAATACACACCTGAAGTTAGCTTGCATTTAAGGTGTGTATTTTTAATTATTCACGCATCCGCCGAAGTGGTGAAACTGGTAAACGCAGCGGACTCAAAATCCGCCGGAGGCAACTCCTTGAGGGTTCAAGTCCCTCCTTCGGCACATCAGCCTCGGGCCTCAGAAAATCCCGCCGCCGTCCTTCCTGCGAAGAACCTGTGATGAATTGTGATGGACCAGAAGAAACCCGGACAAGCCTCTATCATGAAAACGTTTATGCGCGCCGCCCGCCGTTACCTTGCGCTTCTGAACATGGACCCCGACGTTCTGCGGGAACGCAATGAACGGCGGCCCCCAGGAAAAGAAAAAAAAGAAGTATCTTCATGGGTACACGCGGCCCTGTTTCTTCTTACTTTACTTACAACCACCCTTGCAGGCGCCGACGGGCGCTTCGCGTGGAAAGACATCCTTGAATCGGGGCTCCCTTTTTCGCTCACGCTCATGACAATCCTCATCTTCCATGAGATGGGGCATTATGCCGCGGCTCGGCGTTTCGGCCTCAGGGCCACTCTCCCCTTCTTCATCCCCCTTCCCCATTTTATATCTCCCATCGGCACTCTCGGGGCGGTCATCAAAATCCGTTCCCCTCTTCGCGAGCGGCGCGCCCTCCTTTGGATCGGCGCTTCCGGCCCCCTGGCGGGATTTATAGTAAGCCTCGCCGCCGTTGTCGTCGGCATGTTTCTTTCAGAGGCGCGCCCCGTACCGGTGTTGCCGCCGGACTCGTTTTTGCTTCACTTCGGCGACTCGCTTCTCTTCCGTGTTATTGCCCTCCTCGTCATAGGCCCAATTGCGCCGGGACACGACGTCTTTCTATCACCCGTTGCCTGGGCCGGGTGGATCGGCTTCCTCGTGACGAGCCTCAATCTCATGCCCATCGGGCAGCTCGACGGAGGGCATATCATGCACGCCCTTCTGGGAAGGCGCCAGCTCATCGCAGGCTGGGCGGGGTTCATCATCCTCCTATTCTTTTGTTTTTTCTGGGTATACTGGATTGTCTGGATTTTTCTGGTACTGCTGTTTCTCCGAGTGGGACATCCGGCCATCGACGACGCGACTCCCCTTGGAAGGGGCGAGCGGGCCTCCGGGTGGCTCTGCATGGCCATTCTAATTCTTACTTTCATCCCCGTCCCCGTGGTGCCCGTGGAGAACGATTCCATTTTCCCCTTTCGGTGCGAGGAATGCCCAGGGCCCCTTGAGCCTTCAGGGTTGACTATGATGAACGGACGCCTCCTTCTGGTGAGCGATTCTGACAAAAAAATCTATGAAGCTGTGAAAGACCCCGGGGGATACCGGGCCTTTCCGGTCCTCACCCTCCGGGGCCTCCGGCCCGGCGCTCACGGGACCGACCTGGAAGGCATTGCCCAACACCGCAATGTCCTTTACCTCGTTGACGAAAGGAACCGGCGCATATTCACCGCAGACGCCTCGGGGCGGACGGCACTGCTCCCCCATGATATTGGCTCCTATAACAGTAAACACATGATTTCATTTTCACCGAAACCGAACGCGGCCTTTGAGGGAATCGCCATCGAAGCTTCGGGAAAAACCGCCTACATCCTCAATGAGAGAGAACCATGCATAATCTATCGGCTTACTCTCGACGATGGTAAAATGACGGCAGAATCCCATTTTATTCCCGGCCCATATAAGGGAACGGAAATCCGGGACGCCTCGGACATCTTCGCCGATGGCGGACATCTCTATTTGCTTCACCGCAAGGGCGATAGGATCATAAAAATAGATCCAAAGACCTGGCGCTATTGTGCGGAATTTTCATTCCGGCACATAGCCGCGAGGATGTACATCTCACCGAAAGGTTACGGTTTCGCCGAGGGGCTTTTTATGGACCGGAAAAAGATATATCTCGCTTTCGACGGCAACGGAAAAACAATGAGGGACGGAACATCCGGCATCCACGGGGCCCTGGTGATTGTACCGCGGCCGAAAAATTTCTAAAAAATTGCGGGCCTCCGTAACCCGCCCGGCATATATCTCTTGACATACCGGGCCGGAAAGGGAAAATTCTATTTTATGGTAGACCTCGGGAATCCTTACGACAGGGCGCGGCCTTCATCTCTCCTCACCGTTCCGGTCCTCTTCGGAGCGGCGTACCTTGTGTCGCGCTACACCGGATTTCTCTTCATTTATCAGTACACCCTGTCCATCCTGATGACGATTCTTCTCTCTTATTTTACCGACAGGGAAATGATATCACGGCGAAGGATATTCGGCGGCGAGTTTTCCGACATCCGGAATATTTCAATTTTCCTGTACCCCGCCCTGCTTGCTGCGGCCCTCACGGCGGTGCGGCATCTATTTCCCCGTACCCCCGTTCTGTACCGATACTTCACCTCCGGAGGGGCGGTCCTGCGCGGCGAACTCTTTGTTCTCATGATGGTCGTCGCGGTGCCCGCCGCGGAACTTCTGTTCCGCGGCGTATTTCAGCGCATTTTTATGGATCTTTTCGGCAAGGTTTCGGGTTCAATAGCTTCCGCGGCGGCGTACGGGATTTTCTTTTTTCTGCTTTCGGGGAACGCTCTACTCGCTTCGATAGCAGCCGCCATAGGGGCCCTTTTATCGTACATCTACTACAGGGAGCGGACTGTCATCGCGACGATCATCGGCCACGAGATCATCGTCCTGGCAATGTTCATCTTCCGTTTCTAAGCCGCTCTTCCCAGATATCGCTCCACTTCGCACTGGCATGCTCTTCCTGCCTGGAGCGGTGAATATGGTATTCCGCAATCATCACGCCCGCCAGGACGGCCAGTATGATTGCGGCAAAAACATAGACGCTCATTGTGCCTCCATTGGAAATCTATCGCAAGTATTCTTCGCAACACGGCTTAAGGGAACCTCTAAAAATTAAGGGCAGCCACAAAAACTACGATTTCCCGCCCGCCTTCGGCGGGCGGGAAATCCTAATTATTAGTGGATGCCTTAAGAAAACCCCAAAAATTCAGGGTACTTGCGGGAGCGATGCATTGCGCCCGTTTTTAAAAAAACCGAACCGGATATTCTTTTCGAAGGGCGAAACGCCCAAACTCAACTGCCGGAAAACCCACTGTGAGTACCGCCAGGATCCTGTGATGTGCCGGGATTCCCAGGTAAGCCCGAATGCCTTTGGACCTTTTTATTGTTTCCTTCGCGTATCCGATGAAGCACGTTCCCAGGCCAAGGGCATGGGCCAGGAGGGCGATATTGTAAGCCGCGTACTGGCCGTCCTCGAAGGGAGTGCTCCCCGACGTACCGCCGTGGACAAGTATGACCGCTGGAGCCCCGTGAAAGAGGAGGTCCCTTCCCTTCGCGGCTTCATTGAGTCCCATCTCTACGGAATTGTAATGGTTTTTATAATATTTAAGCAGCTTCTTACCGGCAAACAGTATAGAAAGATACCGCGTGACGGGATTGCGGACTATTACGTTCAGCCTCTCGAAAAACCGCCTGATCTTATTGGCGAGCTCGAACACTTTGTCCCTGCCATTGATGACGGTGAAGCACCAGTTCTGGCAGTTGCTCCCCGAGGGGGCAGTCACAGCGAAATCCACAAGGTCGGCGAGGACATTGTCCGACAAGGGTATTTCCCGATATTTTCTCACGCTCCTGCGCGACATCGAAAAATTCACAAAATCCGCCGGTGTTACATTCCTCCGGGGAATATCATCAAAGCGGATTGTCCTGAATTTTACGGCCCGTAAAACATCTGGGTCGAAGCTGATGGCGCCGGCATCGCACACGGCATAGCAGTGGGAACAAAGAATGCACTCCCCCTCCAACGTTGTCAATTCTCCATCGACGACAGTTATGGCGTCCCTGGGGCAGATCTCAATGCACAACCCGCACATGGTACAAAGGTTATTGTCTATCTTAGGCGCTTCTGCCATGCGCCAGCCCTCCATTTAAGCCGGGGCATGCATTTTATCGCCCCGGATATTACTGCGTACAGGCGCGAAGCTTCGCGCCTGTACGCAGGTTTCTCCACCACTCTATTATATCGCATTAATTCGATATACAAATATTTCTCGACAATAAATCTCATTATTTTATCTTTACCCTGCTTTTGTCGTATGCCCTGAAAAAAGTGCGGCCCGGCATACGATGGCCCTCCCCCGCCCGACGCTACGGGACTGGAGCGCTCCTCAGTCTGCGGAAAAGCATTTTCTTTGCGCTAAAACGCAAGAGAGCATCATTTCATGTACCATTGAGAGGTGTTATGAAAGACGTCATTATCGCATCAATAGTCAGGACCCCCGTCGGGTCCTTCGGCGGCGCCATCAAGGAAGTGCCTGCAGTGAAGCTTGGCACCATAGTAGTGAAAGAAGCGATGAAACGTGCGGGCATTGAGCCTGGGCAAGTGGAAAACGTCATCATGGGCAATGTGCTCCAGGCAAGCCAGGGGCAAAACGTGGCGAGGCAGATACTGGTCCATTCGGGAATACCCCAGGAAGTCCCCGCCATGACCGTCAACAAAGTATGCGCTTCAGGCCTCCGTTCAATTTCCCTGGCCGCCCAGATTATCAAAGCCGGAGACGCCGACATCATCGTGGCCGGCGGCACGGAAAACATGTCCGCGGCCCCCTACGCCCTCGCCCGGGCGAGATGGGGCTACCGCATGGGAGAATCAAACATCATCGACGTGATGATTAAGGACGGCCTCTGGGACGCTTTCAACGATTACCACATGGGGATCACCGCTGAAAACGTGGCGGAGAAATGGAAGCTCACCCGCCAGGAACTTGACGAGTTCGCCGTGGGAAGCCAGCGTAAAGCCGAAGCCGCCATCACCTCGGGGCGATTCAAAGATGAAATCGTGGCCGTGGAAATCGCCGGGAAAAAAGGGGACGCCATCCTCTTCGACACCGACGAATTCCCCCGCTTCGGAGCAACCATAGAGGCCATGTCAAAACTTAAACCCGCTTTCAAAAAGGACGGAGTGGTTACCGCCGGTAACGCTTCGGGAATAAACGACGGCGCCGGCGCCGCCGTGGTGATGTCGGCGGACATGGCGCACAAGTTGGGGATCAAGCCTCTGGCGAGGATAGTATCTTACGCCTCGGCAGGCGTAGATCCCAGCATCATGGGAACAGGGCCCATCCCCTCAAGCCGGAAGGCCCTGGAGAAAGCAGGCTGGAAAGCCTCGGACCTCGATCTCATCGAAGCTAACGAGGCCTTCGCTACCCAGGCCATTGTGGTGAACCGTGAGCTGGGGTGGGACGTGAACAAAGTCAACGTGAACGGCGGGGCAATCGCCATCGGCCATCCTATCGGCGCCTCGGGGACCCGTATTCTCACCACCCTCGTGTACGAAATGCTCAAGCGGAAAGCGAAGAAAGGCATAGCCACGCTGTGCATAGGCGGCGGCATGGGACATGCCCTTACGATAGAGATGTAATAAAAGCGTTGTATATAATAAAAAAAACCGCCCATTCCCGGGCGGTTTTTTTAGGCGCACAGTTCGTTCAGGGTTTCTTTTTCCCAAACATCTTCTCCCAGTATTTCACCTCTTCGGCGGAGACCATGGGATCATAATCTTTCTCTATACGTTTCTCCTGCCGTGAATCCTCAATGGTTTTCGTCACAAGGTCCGCGAACTCCTCGCTTTTCTTCAGTTTCACCCCGAAGCGGGCCACGTACGAAATTATCCCATTGTCCGAAGTGACTACCGTTGTCATCCTCGGATTGAGGTCTTTTTTTACAAACTCCTTGATCAGGAAGTCCGCCGAATAGTCGAGGGAATAATACACATCGATGGAACCCACAGTTTCGCTTCTCAGGTCCAGGGACTGTTGTTTTTTTCCGTCGAAGACGATCCTCACCTTTTTTCCGGTAAGCCTCACGAATTCTTTGAGCCTCTCCAGGAGCCCCATGCGCGCCTGGACGAGCATGTGCCGGGCCATAAGTTCTTCGAACTCGGGAAACTTGTAGAGGAGGTTAAACCCGTCTATGAGATAAGCCATGTCGCGGCAGGTCGAGCGCCCCTTCCTTCGTCTTAAAAAATTGTCCGGCAAAATTTTTCTATCCTGGCCATGGCCTCCCGAAGGTTGTCCATGGAGGTCGCGTAGGAACATCGTATATGGTTTTTTCCGCATTCGCCGAAAACGGCCCCGGGAACCACCGCGACCTTTTCCGCCCTTAGAAGGGCAAGGGCGAATTCTCGGCCGTCCATCCCCGTTGGGGACACGTCTGGAAACACGTAAAACGCACCCTCGGGCATGAGGCACGGCAAACCCACCTCGCGGAACCGCGCAACGATGAAGTTCCTGCGTTTCATGTATTCGCTCCGCATGCGAACCACGTCCTTCCCCGTGCTTTTCATAGCCTCCAGGGCGGCAAACTGGGAAAGGGAGGGGGCGCAGAGGGCCGTGTACTGGTGCACTTTCAGCATCATGTCGATGAGGTACTTCGGCCCGGCGACATATCCGAGGCGCCATCCGGTCATGGCGTGGGACTTGGAAAATCCGTTGAGATAGATGGTACGGTCCTTTACCTCCGGGATGGAGACGATGGACCAGTGCTCCTTCCCGTAAGAAAGAGAAGAGTATATTTCGTCGGAGATGATGATGAAATTATGCTCCATTGCGAGCTCCGCCACGCCCTCGAGAACATTCCGTGGAAGCGTGTTTCCCGTTGGATTCGAAGGATAGTTAAGGAGTACCGCCTTCGTCCGGGACGACACAGCGGCCCGGAGGCCGGCGATATCGACCTTGAATTCACCGGCAAAATCCGTGGGTACATACACGGGCTTTCCGCCTAAAAGCGTAACGTTGGCGCCGTAGGACACATAACAGGGTTCGGGGATGATCACCTCGTCGCCGGGGTTGACAATGCTCCGCAGTGCGAGGTCAAGCCCCTGACTCACCCCCATGGTAACTATGATTTCTTCGTCGGGATCGTAGGACGCCTTTAGGCGCCGCTTTATGTCCCGCGAAATTAGAGCACAGAGCTCCGGGAGGCCGCGGTTAGGCGTATAATGCGTGTTCCCGTCCTTGATGGCGTATATGCCGGTATCTGAAATCCTCCAGGGCGTGACGAAATCGGGCTCCCCTACGCCCAGGGATATGCACTCCGGCATGGAGTAAACGATATCGAAAAACTCCCTGATCCCGGAGGGCGGTATTTTTTTCACCGCCTCCGATACGAGAGTTTCAGGATTGTTTTTATGTACAAGGCGAAGTTTCATAGGTGGAATCCCTTCTGAATGTTCACTGCAGCAAAGTCCATCATTTTTTACCCGTTAGAGCAAAGGCCCGGTTCACAGCGCCATCATTCCCCGCGTTTTCTTTCGGCCTTTCCAAACGCCTTTCTCAGTACATCGGCTTGTAGTCGAACTGATGTTCCGCCGCGATATATCTGATTGTGTGGGTCTTCGACCGCATGACGATTGAACTCGTATGGGCCCCCCCGGGATAATAGCGCACTCCCGGAAGGAGTTCGCCGTCGGTGACCCCCGTGGCGGAGAACATGATATTGTTTCCCGGTGCGAGATCGGTGATGCCGTAAATCCTGTCCAGATCGTCCTCGCCGGTCCGGCGCACCATTTCACGGTCGTTATCGTCCCTGTAGACGAAACGCGCCTGGATGTCGCCTCCGAGACATTTCAGGGCCGAAGCGGCGAGGACGCCGTGCATGGCCCCCCCCACTCCCATCAAAACGTCGATCGGCTTGTCTTTCATCGCCGCGGCGACGGCTCCGGAAATATCGCCGTCCTGGATGAGCTTGATCCTCGCGCCCGTTTCACGGATGTGTTCGATAAGCTCCCTGTGCCGCTCCCGGTCAAGGACGCAGACTGTGATGTCCTCAATATATTTTCCCATGGCGCGGGCTATCCGCTTGATGTTTATCTGCGGCGACTGGTTGATGTCGATGGCCCCTTTGGCTTCCGGGCCCACGGCGATCTTCTCCATGTAAATGGGGGGCACTTCGAAAAAGCACCCGCGCTCACCGATGGCTATGGTGGTAATTGAATTCTGGCCCCCGTTGGCGCAGGTCGTCTTTCCCTCCAGGGGGTCCAGGGCGATATCGGCCTCCAAACCGGCCATGTTCCCCAGACTTGATCCCCGGACGAGAAGTTCTTCTTCGCCTGGGCTTATTACGACCCGCCCCTTGATAGAAACCGATGAGAAAACCTTTGCCATAGCGTCGACGGCGGATTTGTTGGCTAAATCCTCATTGCCCCTCCCCATGTGCCTGCTCGCATAGAGGGCCGCAGCCTCGGTGACCCGAACGACTTCAAGAGCTAAGTTCCTGTCCATACGCACCCCTGTTGACGGTATTCAGCTATTTTCGCGAATTGATAAGGTCCCTGTAAAGGCTTATTTTACGGTCAAGATACCGGGCCGTGAATTCGTTACGGTGTTCCACGGTTCTGAGCCTCACCTCCTGGTAAAGGGAAAGCTGTCTTCTATGGATCCGCCTGATATCGATGCTCCTGCGCCTCAGGGCATTAATTTCGGTGACAAAAAGCCTGTTCCCCAACAGTGAGATGAATCGTGACCCCGCGGCGTCGACTGCAACATCATCGCCCTCCAAGCCCGTTGCCAGACGGACATTCGTGGCGGGATAATAGAGCATGATGCAGCCGTCGCGAAGCCAGGAGAGTATTCCCGCGGAGATGGAGTAAAACATCGATGTGTTGAACGATTCCGCGCCAAGTGCCTTCGCCTCACCGCCGGGAAGGGTCTGGAGCGCCAGCGTGTAATTTCCCGCGTAACCGCGTCGGTACGCAAAGGAAGTGTTCCCCACCCAGGCGAACTCCGACGAGGAAGTCACTCCTCCAATTTTCACGGATTTTCCGCCTTCAATCAAACACGCCCGGTATATACCCCCGCCTCCGGTCATAAGCACCCAGCGGCTCCTGTCCGGAGAAGGATAGGCCAGAACGGGCGACTCCCCTCTGAAAATCCAGGGACATACAGGTTTTCCCAGGACCGTACGCCCCGTTCCTCCGACAAATGTTATTTCTTCTATACCGAGGGACGATTCAATAAAAATGGAGTTGCCGTCCTGGGACAAAGTGAAATCGAGGAGGGCGTTTGACGATGGGATGACCTTCTCCTTTCCGTCATGGAGGGACATGAGGACGATCTCATTGTCCGGAACGATGTCCGCCCCGGGGACCAGGCGCCTCATGGCCATGTACCTCCCCCCTGGTGCGACGCGGGCGAACATAACATCACCTCTGAATCTGGCTATTTCCCTTGATTTCCCCGCGGCTAAATCGTAGATAGAAAGGATGTTTTCGCCGGTTCCCCGCACCTCTTTCAGAAAAACCACCTCCTCCGCCGACTTCCACCCGGAAAAAACGACGCCCCGGTCAATGAGCCTGGAACCGGCGGCCAGATAGGCATCGATCTTCCCGAGTAAAAGTTTCGTCTGATAAGGCGATTCGCTTTTCAGATAAACTTCATCGAGGTTAATGTCCCTCCCAAAGGCCGAAACGGACATCGCGGCGGTACACACCGCCGCGACAAGAAAGGCACACAGGCCGGTATTACCAGAACAGCTTTTATTCACCGAATATAACCTTCATTCATTGCGCATATGAAAGCCGGAGTATCAACATGCCATTATCGGGAGGATGTCGGTGCTCCCGGGGTACTGCCTCCCCCTTTGGTTTCCGGCGCCGGGGTACTCTTTTTTTTATCTTCCTCCGCGGATTGCTTGCTCCTTTCCCCGGCAGGCCCTTCCTCGACGATTTTCGACTGTCGAACGGGGATGACCGGTATCACCAGGTTCTGCCCTGGAAAAATGAGGTCCGGGTCGCGGATCTTGTCGCGGTTTGCAGCGTAGATCAGGGGCCAGAGGCGCGCGTTTCGGTAGGTGTACATGGCAATCTTCCAGAGACAGTCGCGGTCCCTGGGGTTGTATTTCACCACATAGGTCGCCGGTTCCTCTCCGTACTTTAATGTGCGTGCTCCGGACTCTCCGGCTTTTCCTATCCCTCCAGTTTCACTCGTCTCTCCGGCTTTCCCAATCTCTCCAGCCTCACCCGTAACTCCACCGCTTCCCATAACGCCTTCGAGGATTGCAAGAGCTGAAACCGACTGGAGAATCGATCCATTATAGTCTTTTTCTTCGTAGAGTTTTCCTCCTGCTTCTACATGGGCCGCCGCCTTCCCGAGGTCCGCCTCGTGGCGAAGCCGAAGGTCGGACTTGTTCACCTCTTCCAGTCCTTCCTTGGCCTTTGCCAGCTTGTCCAGGGCCTCGGCCTTAAGTTCGTTTTCCCGGTTCGTCATAGAAACGGAAACCGTGTTAAGGAGCGCCATGGCCTCATCGGATTTACGCACCGAATCGGCGTAAGACTTTGAATTATGAAGCGCCTTCGCCCCGGCGGCGAGGTCCGACGCCTTTGATATATCGCCTTCAAAAGGGCCTTTGACGCTTGATTCCCGGACGCGCTTCAGCGCTGCCTCCGTCTCGGCGAGCTTTTCAAAGGAGATTCCCCTGAGTGTGTTCTCCCGGGCCGTGAACAGGACGGCCTTAGCTTCGTTGACCAGGGGCGTCGCCTCCTTAAGGTTGGACTCGTCGGCCTTCCTCCTGGCCTGTTCCAGCTTGCCTTTCACAGACGCGATTTCTCCTGAGGCAAATTCAGCACCCCGCTTCGATTTGAGCTCATCGGCCTCTCGGCCAATCGAGTTAATCTCCTCCCGGAGTGCCGGAACGTGCCTCTGGGAATTTGCCCTGGCGTCCTCGGCGTTTGCCTTGGCCTCAGCGGATTTCAGGTGGGAATTCCAGTAATCCTTTCCTGCGTGCAGGGCCTCCGCTTCTTTTAGAAGCCCATCGGCCTTCGCAAAAGATATCCCCGAGTGTTTCGACGCATAGAGAAGGTCCGCCTCGGCGAAAATTTTTTTCGCATCCTCAAGAGAGTCTGCGGACAGATGGGGGAGGGAAGCGTCGATGGCCTTCTGGGCTTCAGCGGCGGATTTTACCGCAAGGTTTTCCGCCTCGATTAGCGAACCTTCCGCAACCTCGGTATGGCTATCTTTCAGGAGGGTACGCGCTTTCTCAAGTTCCGCCGGGGCATACCTTTCCGCCCGCACCTCAACGGCCCGGCTGATTGTGGTTTTGGCCTCCATCATCTGCCGGATGGGCACATTAAACCTGCAGGAAATCGCCGCCGCCATCAGCAGCAAAATCCCAAAGAGCGAAGATGCGTATCTGGTCCGTGTGTTCATGGTAAGCCCTCCTGGCCGTACTATCTTTTTCGGAGACCGCGGCGGCGATCTTTACAATTGATTATCTCCACCACGGCCCGTTTTTCTTTGCAATGCTTTTTTCCTGCAGGGCTCAGCGCCCCCCAGGACCTTCACCAGGACCTTCCTTGTCCTGGGCCCGTCGAACTCGCAGAAGTAGATGCCCTGCCAGGTCCCGAGGAGCAGCCTTCCCCCTTCCACGAAGACCGCCTGGGAGCATCCTACAAGCGAAGATTTCACATGTGACGGCGAATTCCCCTCCATGTGGGCAAAATCAACTTTTTCAAGCTGGAAGTGGTCCAGTCCTTTCAGAATGTCACGCTTTACATCGGGGTCGGCGTTCTCATTTATGGTGATGGCCGCAGTTGTATGGGGGGTGTAGATAAAGCAAACCCCATCTTCAATTCCAAGGTCACGTACTGCCCCCTGGACTTCCCCAGTGATGTCCACAAGTTCCTGGTTGGCCCTCGTAGTGACACTCAGCGTTTTCATCATATCCGCCCTTATGCGTTCAATTTTCCCGCCATCCTAACTGGAGTATATTTCACTCAATGGCGCCTGTCAATAAGAAATCGTCATCACAGCACAGGTCCTTGGGCCTAGTAATTCCCTTTGGCCTCATAAAAAATAATTGATTATTTATAGCAAACCTCTAATAATTAGTTTTTCCCCCCGCCTTCGGCGTGTGGAAAAAACCAAGTGTTGGATTTCCCAGCAGTTACATTTATTGGGAACCTTAAAATTTAATTTTTTGAGGTTCCCTATAATATTACGATATGCTGTGACGATATATGGGAATTATTACAACCATTATCGGTTACCTGGTTCTCGCATCCGCCGCCATTTCATTTTTTAAGGCGATTGAACAGGTCGTGGCGAAGCGCCCCGGAGCTTCCAACTACCACCTGTTTCTGCTCCTCCTGTGTATCAGCTTTCTTGAAGCGTCTCTGGGGCTTTACCTTGGAAATTTTACCGCCGCCATGCCCGATGCGCTTTTCATTACCGGCTTCACCGTCTTCGTCGCGGCCGCGTATCTCTCCGGCCCGCTGGCGTATCTCTACTACAATTCTCTCATTGTTCCATCTGTAGGAAACAGGTTTCTGCACCTCGCACCAGCGGTTTTTCCTACCCTGGCAGCGGCATATTACCTCATCTTGGCCGATATCTCTTACATCAGGGCCCTCAGGGAAAACTTCATCCTTGCCGGTGGCGGCATCGCAGTTAACCTCCTTCTGGCATGCGCCGTCGCGTACATCATCGCCTACACTTCGCAGATACTTGCCATAGAGCTTTCGGTCAGGAAAAGCCCGTCGATCATGCGCGAGGTGCGCACTCTTATCTTCATCACCACGGGGCTTCTTATCACCCCGATCATTCTCCTTGTAGGCCTCCTGACGAAAAACATCGCCGCAGCCGCAACCGGTGCGCTCCTTCTAATCTTCAACAATACCCTTTTCATCCTTGCCCATGTGCGGTATAGGGATTTCTTTCTGACCCTGGGAAGGGAGATGAAACAGGCCATGCGCAGAAAAAAAATGCTGGGGGGAATAAACATCGTCCTCCTTAAAGAGCGCCTGAAAGACCTCATGGTCGTCGAGAAATATTACCGCAACTTCGACATCAGCATGGCCGCCACGGCAAAACGTCTTTCCATCACCCCCCATCAGCTCTCATGGTTTCTAAATAAAAAACTCCGCATCGACTTCAGGAACTACATCAACAGATTGCGCGTTGAAGAGGCGAAAGAGCTCCTCATAGAAGACCAGGGGGGAAATATACTCGCCATCGGATTTCATGTGGGATTCGGATCGAAGACTTCCTTCAATGTAGCCTTCAAAGAATTCACGGGGAAAACCCCCACCGAGTACAGAGAGGAAGCACGGAAACTCGGGATTGAACGACTCCCGGCGAGTTGATAATTCCGAATTTCGTTGTTTTTTCGTTCCGAATTATAACTGCGAACGACACTTCACGCAGATTCATGTATCTTTACCCAAAAAGCATAATCCATCATCTAATTCCCCAGAGAGGTGCAACATCATGAGACGACTGTCTATGGTTTTTTTTATTGTATGCACAGCCTTAATCGTCCTTGCCCATTCCGCCCCCGCGCCCGCGCAGCAATGGAAAGTTTCTAAAACCGGTGAAGGCATCACCGCCTATTCGCGGATATCCGGGGAAAGCAGTATCCACGAATTCAAGGCCATTGCCATTGTCGACGCAAAATTAGAAGTCGTCGCCCAGGTCATTCGTGATGTCCCGAATTTTCACAAATGGATGGCCTACTGTAAAAAGGGTGAAATAATCCAAAAGTTTGATGAAAACAATATGATTGTCCATATCCTTATGGATTTCCCAATGGTAAACGACCGCGATCTTGTGGTGAAAGCAGACACTGTCTACGATCTCACGAAAGCCCGGGGCCTGGTAAAACTCTCGCAGATTAAAAACACGACAGTACCCGTACCGCCGGGGGTTGTCCGTATGCCGGAATTTTCCGGCTCGTACCGTTTTGAATTCATCACCCGTGAAAAGACCGGCGTCGTTTTCAGCTATCGCGCCAATCCGGGAGGCATCATTCCGGCTTTCGTAACGAACCTTTTCAGTAAAAGGCTCCTTTTCGACACAGTACGAAACCTGAAAACCTCCATGGTACGAATGGAAAGTTACAAAACCGCTGCGGCTAAATCAAGTGACCGCGCCCTCTTTGAAAATGTTCTAGGAAACCGCGAAAAAGTGAGGAATGTTATCAAAGCCCGAATGAAGGAGTATTATCGGGACCATCTTTCAATAGATAAGCTTCTCCGCTACGATATAGTAATTGACGAGTTCCTCACGGGCGATGCTGGGCGCCTCACAGAAATTGTTTTTCTCTCCCAGGGGTCGCGGCCACGGCTTGCCGAGGCCGCCCGGGGAGCTTTAGATCTCATTATGAAAACCGCCACGAAAGACGGAAAGTCCGACCCGGCCATTACTGGGGACCAGGCCCTCATCAACCGCCTCATCGACGGGCCTAAACCCGGTGAATCCTGCGTATACGACACCGTCATGGAAAAAATTAAGGGCTCACTTAAAAACGAATATAAGTGAACCCCAAAAAATTAACATTTTTTGTTTAGCATAAAATGAAACTGCTGACAAACTCAGTAATTAGGTTTTTCCGCCCGCCTACGGCGGCCGGAAAAACCTAATTATTAGAGGTTGCATATAAAAAATGCCAGCTTAGGAGGACAAAATGCAGGAAATACCGGCCAACACAACCATTCGTGAACTCTTGATGGAGTTGAGCCCTAACATCGCAAAGGAGGCGATACAAGCCTCAGGCGCGGCCGCGGAACTCAAAGGCACAGAGTTTTCCCTCGTGGTGGACGTATCCGGAGACAAATACAGCTATCTGGTGAAGGACGGCTCCGACTTCAACATCCGTGATGGAGATATCGACGCCCCTCTGGTGAGGATCAAAATCGCGAAGGAAAGCCTGGAAAAAATGATCGCGACCCGGAGCCTGGACATGCTCCTTGGAATACAGAGCGATCTTAACAGACAAAAATACAATACCCTGAAGACTCTGAAGGGGAGTTTCACCGCCGAACTCCAGAACGACGACGGGTCTATCATGGTAATCGAAACGGTCCTCAACAATGCCGCGGAACCTAAGGCAGTTTTCAAAATGAAAACCTCCGATTCTATCTCCCTGGTGAGGAAGGAAACGAATCCCGTAAACCTTTTTATGTCAGGGGCAATGAAGATTGAAGGCGACATGGCCTTTGCTATGGCGACACAGCCTTTATTCACATAGGTCCGACGCATCAAAAAACCCCCTATTTCGGTTCCCCCGCCGCGTTCGGCGGGGGACTACTATTTCAAGGAAGGATTGCACAATGAGATTTTCTCTTCTTCTCTACGGATTTTACCTGCTTTTGCGTTACACAGCCTGGAGACACAAGTCCTTCAGGGATGCTCTTGCTGCCCGAGATTTTTCGATGCGGATTACGACGGCGGACGGGAAAAGGGGCCGCAGATATGAATTCGCCGGAGGTTCTATAACAACAGATAGGGGAAAAGTCCGGGAAGCCGATTTCGCCCTTGTCTGGAAAGACGCGCCAACGGGATATCGCCGCATGAGCTCAATGAGCCGCAAGGCATTGATGAAGGCGATAGGCGACGGTTCGCTCACCCTTCGCGGCGACGCTGAAAAGGTTTCTGCGTTCCTCGAAGTGTACAATAAACTTCTGAAATACTACCGGAAACCCAAAAAAACCCGCCCCGAAACCGGAGCGGAATAACATTCAGCAATCATGAATGGGCAAGTACGTTCATCATGCTCGTGTGAATATGCCCGTTAGTGGCGAGTATCTCGGGGCGCTCAGGATGGAAGGGGCCGCCGTCATAGCGGGTGACAAGGCCCCCGGCCTCACGGACTATGACGACCCCTGCGGCCATGTCCCAGGGTTTCAGCTCCGGCTCCCAGTAGCCGTCAATGCGGCCACATGCGGTATAGCAAAGGTCCAGGGCGGCGGACCCGAGGCGCCGCACTCCCTGGACCATGGGCGATATAGCGGCGAACTGCCTTATGTTGTTCTTCTCCGGGTCCTTCCTGTCGTAAGGAAAGCCAGTAGCCACCATTGAGATTCCGATGTCCTCTGTGGCGCTCACGCGGATGGGCGATCCGTTAAGATACGCCCCGCCTCCCTCCCAGGCGCTGAAAAGCTCGTCATGGACCGGATCGTACACCACCCCCGCCGCCACCCTGCCTAAAGCATTCGAGAAAACGCCGATTGACACGCAGAAGAACGGAATGCCGTGGGCATAGTTGTTCGTGGCGTCCAGAGGATCAATGTACCAGGTGAACTCGGTACCTGCGTCACTGCGGCTTCCTTCCTCGGCGACCACCGTATGGCCGGGAAAACGCCTCCGCACCTCTCCGAAAAGATAGGCCTCGGACTCCCGGTCCCGGTTGGTCACCAGGTCGGTCCTGCTTTTGTAAGACACGACGGTTCCGGCGTCGCGGAAGCCTGCCAGGAGCAAACCTCCGGCATTGCGGGATATCTCCCCGGCAAAATCACACAGTTCTTTCATGGCAATCCAGGAAATGGCGGCGGGGAACCGCCGCCGACAGTATCATTTGAACGTCACCCCCGCTCCAAAAAGGAAACAGAGGTCGTTGTGGTCAGTTTTTGCGTCAACAAGCTCGAAGATGATCTTTTGATAAAGAAAAACGTTCTCCAGGGGCCACTCCTCGAACCGGAAGGAGAACACATGGCCGGTACCGTAAAAGCCGGAGAAGGGGTTACCGGAAAACCAGCTATCGGCATCGGCCCCTATCCACCCCTGGCCGTTGAAAAAACGGTACGGACTGTCGTTGTCGAGGTTCATCAGGTAGATGTTCAGGTTGAAATCGAAGGTTATGGCGAAAAGCTTCCTATCAGAGGCGCTGTCGTAATGGGTGAGGGTGAGGCCCATACCGATCCTGTAAATTCCCCAATAGTTGGAATAGCCCGCGTCATGGTCGAAAAAGTAGTAATCGTTCAGCGACAGGTTCAAGTGGAAGGTCAGGAACTTGTCGAAAGAATAGGTGAACTCGTATCCGATGTAATCGACGTCGAGGGTCTTTCCTGTGGACTGTTTACCGTCATGGGGAAGCTCCCGGGGGTAGAAAAGAAACCGCATGGTGAAATTGTCTCGGTTTGCCCCGAAGATGAGCCCTCCTTTATAGTCGTAGAGCTTCTTCCTTTCACCGAAATTAAAATCGTCATCATAGTGATAGACCATGACTCCCAGGCCGAGGTAGTACGACCCGAGATGGTACATACATTGGAAAGTCTCGGAGAAGTTTACGAGATTCGGAGCAAGCGCCCCAAGGTAAGGGTTCCCCGCCTGAAAGTCAAATTCGAACATCGGCACGGGTGAAAAATTCAGATAGAGCCGGTAGGGTATGTTGGGCCCGAGGCCCCGATCGGCGGCGTACTCAAAACCGTCGTTATCGCCCTTGAAATAGTAGGGAAATCGGAGGCCCCAGTCCAGGGTGGCGAGAAAAATCGTATGTTTCTTGTCCTCTTCCTTCTTCTTCTCCTCTTTCGGCTGCTCCTCCTGCCTGGGAATTATGCGGGGTTCTTCCGCCTTTGCGACATCCTGCCGTCGGTTCTTGAGGTTCTGGGTGTACGCGTCGGGGAGCCACTTGATCACGTTCTGGTTGTCCGGATCAACTTTCAGTACATATTCGCCGACGGTCACGGCCATGTCAAACTTTCCGACTTTGTAATAGAGATACCCCAGCCTTTCCTGGGACGTTATCTGCATGGGATTGCGGCGCGCGGCTTCCGCATAGTTGGCGATGGCCTCGGGGTACTTTTCGCTCAGTTCCAACACCCATCCCTTGTTGTGGAACACCTTCGCCGATTTTTTGTTGTAGCTGTTTATGGCCCTGTCAAATTCCTCCACGGCCAGGTCGAACTTCTTCTGCTTGCCGTAGTCGACTCCCCGCTGATTCATAGCGGCAGGGCTGATTTCTTCGGCCGTAACGGGGAGCGCTGCGCAGAGAGAAAGCCCCAGGGCCGTCGTCAGTATTATTAATTTCACATTCATCGGTTTTTTCTTCAAAGTGTAGTGTATAGTATTCGTCGGGAACCTCTAAAAATTTACTTTTAAGGCCCCCCTAAATTTTAACTGTCGGCATACTCAGGACTTTGATTGTCCCGCCCGCCTTCGGCAGGCGGACAATCCTGATTTTTAGAGATCCCCATATTCAAAATACCATGGCACGGAGAAAAAAGGCAAGCCATTTCACTCATTTGGAGGCGCGCCGCCGGGCCTCCATGAGAAAATCCACGGCCTTATCGGTATCCCCGTTGAGCATATGACACAGGCTCAGGGACACCATGCTCGAAGCATCGGCTTTGTCCCGGGCCTTTTCCCGGAGTTTTTGCATCTTCTCGTCCAGGGTGCCGTACCTATCAATGAAAACGTCCGGCGGTATCGACCGGATGAATTCGTCGAAGAGCCGGTATTCCTCGGCGGAACCCTTGAGTACCTTGATTTCTCCGGCGTACTCCAAATGCCTGTTGAGACGGTAAAGAATCCGCGCACGGAGTTTTCTGATCCCCGCATTTTCAGTGTCCAGGACGAGTATCCTGTCCACGTACTTCAGGGAACCCTGGAGCCTTCCGCTCTGATACTGGAGTATCGCCAGGGCCGTGAGGGCGATAAGGTTTCCCGGGAGCACCTTGACCACGTCCCTGAAACAGTTTTCAGCCGCCTTTCTGTTCTTAAGCCTGCTGTAACTCAGCCCCATGACCAGGGAAGCCAGGGCGAAATCATTTCTTTGCGCCTTTGATCTCCCGAGGCTGATGATGGCCCGTTTATAGTCCCGGCGTTTGTAATGAATTGAAGCGATATTAAAGTATATCAAATGGTCTTCGCCATGTTCCAGGGCCCGTTCGAAGGACGACATTGCGTCGTCAAGGCGCTCGGACCGGGCGTAGAGGGAGCCCAAATTCACCCAGGCTTCTCTGGGGCCTCCCGAGTCGCGGATGAGGGCAGTATAGGCCTCCTCGGCCTCGGCGGTTTTCCCTTCCTTCTCAAGGCGCACGCAAGCGTCGAACCGTTCCTGTACCCTGGCGGTCATGCCCATTTATGGCGTCCTGTTTTCATCAATATCTACCCACTATCTACTCATTCAATATGGGGGACCTCTAAAAATAAAATTTTTGAGGTTCCCATGAATTGTAACTACCGGCATACTCAGGACCCGGGTTTTCCCGCCCGCCGAAGGCGGGCGGGAAAACCCGGGCATTAGAGGTTGCCTATGTCAAAATACTCCATTTACCTGTACGCGGCAACCCTGTTTCGGCCGCTTTTTTTCGATTTGTACAGGGCCAGGTCGGCCCTCCGAATGATCTCCTTGCTCCCCTTATCCCTTTTCGGGTCGTACTGGGCGACTCCTATGCTGATGGTCACATGTAGGGGTTCCTCGGGCCCCGGAAACCCCCATTCTTCCATGGCCCGCCTGAGACGGGAAGCCACACTGAGAGCGTTGGCAAGGTTCGTTTCCGGAAGAACGACGGCAAACTCCTCGCCGCCGTACCGCGCCGGAATATCCATCTTGCGGATCTCCCTCCTGAGAAGCGCCCCGGTCTCGCGGAGTATAATGTCCCCATGCTGGTGCCCGTAGGTGTCATTGAAATTTTTAAAATGGTCGATGTCGCACATGATAAGAGAGAGTGGAGTTTTGTACCGCTGACTCCTCTTCATTTCTTCCTCAAGACGCTCTAAGAAGAAATGATGCACATAAAGCCGCGTCATCCTGTCCACCGTGGCCATCTGGTAGAGGCGGGAGTTTTCCACGGCTATGGCGGCAAACCGCGCCAGGTTCCTGAGAAAATCGTGGTCGTCGCTGGAAAAATCACCCTCTGTGAGCTTCGAACCCAGGATCAGGAGCCCGTTTATGGTCTGTTTGGACACCATGGGCACGAAAAGTTCCGGCTGGAGCCTGTTAAAAAGGGCCAGGTCTTCCAGAAACATCTCGTTTTTCATCAGGTCCCCAAGGTGCTGGGGCATCGGGTTCTTCTCGAAGAATGCGATGAGGGGCGATTTCTCACTGAGGACCACATCGTCCTTATCAAATCCCTCATCGTACCCCTTGCTCATGTGGATGTAGTAGTTGTGTTGGTCGATATCGACCTGGAGGATAATGGCCACCCTCTCCACGAACATCTGGCCTATACAGCTGTATAGAATGGACTCCACGAGATTTTCAAACTCGAGGGTCGAGGACAAACTCATCCCTATTTCGATGAGGTTTTTCAGGTCAAAGACCTTCTTTTCAAGCGACATTATAGCTGCCGGGCCGCCGGCAACAGTTCCCGCTTCTTCCATCATCATACTCCACGCTACTCAGTATTTTGGGGCCTCTAAAAATTAATTTTTGAAGTTCCCATGAATTGCAACTACAGGCATACCCGCAACTCAGGTTTTCCCCCCCGCCGAAGGCGGGCGGGAAAGCATAATTGCTGAATATGTCAGCAGTAACATTTTATGGGAAACTAAAAACCTTAGTTTTCAGGACTTCCCCTAATTATTAGAAATTGCCTTTATTAAAACTATCGGATAAGGCCGTGCCATTACCTGTACATTTTTTGGACCCGTCAGGGCGGGCGTTTTCATGGCCGATCACTCCGGTTGTGGGAAGCTTTGCCGAAACACCGGGATGGGGTCCGGCGGAAAGGTTGAAAAAGGCCCGTCTTCACCGCCGGTTTTCGTATTTCAGTCCCTGGTCTGGAGTCGTGCCAGAAAGGCCTTCCCGTAGGGGGTGGTTTTCAGCGAGACCGCGGAACCTTTACCGCAGTAGGTCAGGATGCCAAAGTGGGCAAGCCAAGTAAAAAAGTAAAAATCGAGGAAGGACATAAGAAAAAGGTCGTTTTCTTCCGCAAACCCTGTGAGGTGGAAAAATTCATTGGACAGTCTGTCCACACGGAAGGCCCCCTTTTCCCGGGCTATGAGGTCCACGAGGATGTTTCGGCACTTCATCAGATCACGGGAGGCGACCGGATTAGAGGGAAAAAGCGCCGCCCAGTCCACCCGTTCCCAGAACGCCAGGAAAAGCTCCGAGTAAAGATCAAAGGCCGATGCTTCCGGAGAGGCCGCGTCAAGACAGTTGTCGTTCTGTCTGGACATGGCCGTTTTTCTTATTATGATGGCGGCCTGTTTCAGATATATCTCAAGAAGCTCCGGGTCATCGATCTCCCGGGAAAGGGCGGTCCGGGCAATGGACTTGCGGCAGAAGCGATAAAACTCCTCGGAGATGGTGCCGTCGGGATTGAGCCTGGGGACGCATTTTTTCATGGCCCCGATGACATGTCTCGCTATTCTGAAGGCGAAACAATCCGCCATGGCGTTTTCAAAAGACCTACTCTCTTCCTCAGACATCACCGAATCCATCACCCCGGCTTTACGGGGCGTTACCCCCGTTTTTGGCAGAGACCATACATATCTGTACGATCGGTTGATTACTTCGCTTACCAGCCCCTGTCTTTCCTTCAGAGATGCATAGTAAAACTGCTCTTCGATTTCTTTCCTTATCATTTCGCGGGAAAACTCTTTATCGACTATTTGCCGGGCCAGAGTATTCAACCCTCTATTGACTTGATGTCTGCTCGCATCAATGCTGTTTTTCATAGTGACACAAACCCGCTTGACAACAGTGGTATGACAGTCTGTATCTTTGTCCCGGCCCCGGGAAAGAATGTGTTCATCTTTTGAATACCGGGCAATTCAAGGTAAAATAATCGTTAAAAAAATTTAGGCAATAATATATACAAATTAATTTTAAGTCAACGATATTTCTTTTTTTAATTGAATATTTTTCCATCGCTCCGCAAAAAGGCTGAAAACCATTGTTCTACGGCACAACTTCCATGAAAATCAGGGACTCCATAAGGGAAATTCGCAACAGAAAAATCATCCAGAAAAACAGCAGGGACATCATCACCGCTCTTTCCGTTGAGATCGGTGATCGGTCCTTCGCAAATTACGCAAACCTCACGAGAGCACGGGATTTCATCAGGGAAAAATTCTCGCTGTACGGCGGGGAGACGGAAACACATGATTATCTTGTCGAAAACCGCCCCGTGAGCAATATTATCACCGAGATACCGGGAACCGGTACGCCCGAGAGGGTCATCATCATCGGCGCCCACTATGATACCATTGAGGACACCCCGGGCGCGGACGACAACGCAACCGCCGTGGCGGGGCTCCTGGAAATTTACAGGCTCATGTCCGTCCACAGGCCCCTGAGGACCGTACGCTTTGTCGCCTTCACGCTTGAGGAGCCGCCCTTCTTCTCAAGCGAACGCATGGGAAGCATGCAGTATGCAAAGCGCTGTGCAAAAAGAAAAGAACCCGTCGATTTTATGATATGCCTGGAAATGCTCGGTTTCGGCGGGAGACTGATGAAACAAAACTATCCCTTCGAAGACATGCGCCGCACCTACCCCCAGGCGGGCAATTTTTTAGCCGTGGTTTCCCTGCCTTCCTCCTCAGAGTTCGCATATTTGTGGCGCAACACCTGGAACCGGCATTCCGGGAGAAAAAAAATCTATGACATGATCGGCCCTTCGTCGGTCCCCGGAATAAGTTTTTCGGACCATTACTCCTTCAATCGACATGGGTTTAAGAGCATTATGCTCACTGACACGGCTTTTTTCAGGAATTTGAACTATCATACGGAAAAAGACACCATCGACACCCTTAATTTCCGTTTTCTGAGCTACAATATATGGTACGCGTATCTCACTTTGCTCGATATTGCGAACCTGGAAATATTACCGAATGAAACGGGCCCTCAAACTTAAGATTTCCGGCATGACCTGCGTCATGTGCTCCCGCGCCGTGGAGCACTCCCTCTCGAACATACCCGGCGTGGAATCGGCCTCGGTTAACCTCTCCGATGAGACCGCCTCGGTCGAATACGATCCTTCAGCGGTTTCCTTCCCCGATATTGAAAAAGCCGTCACCGGCGCAGGATATGCGGTCATCTCCGACAGCGCCACCCTGCGAATTGGCGGCATGACCTGCGTCATGTGCTCCCGCGCCGTGGAAACCGCCCTGGGAAACCTCGAAGGAGTGTATTCCGTGGACGTCAACTACGCCTCCGGGAAGGCGCGGGTCCTCTTCGATGGCCGCCGCACGGGCTCCCGCCGGTTTAAAAAAGCGGTGGAAGAGGCGGGCTATGAGTATCTGGAGTCCGAAACCGACCCGGATGCGGAAAAAAAGCGCTTATCCGCCGATTTAAGAATAAAAAAGGTCCGGTTCACCGCGGGCATCGCGGCGGGCTCCATCGCCATGGCCCTCATGTTCGTACCCTCTCTGGCGCCTTTCCCCATCGACCTGGTTCTTTTTATCCTCTCCACGCCTGTTTTTATTTTTATAAGTTACCCCATTTTCACGGCCGCATTCCGGGCCCTGATGAACAGAAATCTCAACATGGATGTGATGTACGCCATGGGCATAGGCATCGCCTATGCCTCAAGCGTGCTCGGCACTTTCGGCGTTCTTCCCCATCATTTCATGTTTTACGAAACAGCGCTTTTTCTGGCGGCCTTTCTCACCCTCGGGCGATATCTCGAGGGGCGGGCAAGGAGCGGCACCTCGGAAACCATCCGAAAACTCATGGACCTGAATCCCCGGCGGGCCCACCTCGTGACCGAAGAGTCCACCATCGACATTGACGTGGACGACGTGAAACCCGGCGATATCCTCCTTGTAAAGCCAGGCGAAACCGTCCCCGCCGACGGCGCTGTCGTCTCCGGTGAAAGCTATGTGGACGTATCCATGCTCACCGGCGAGCCGGTGCCCATACACCGTGGCCCCGGTGACCGAGTGGTGGGGGGTTCCCTGAACGGCAATGGCGCAATCAGCATCCGCGCTGAGCGGGTGGGAGCGGACACCGTCCTCTCGCAAATAATACGCCTCGTTGAACACGCGCAGGAATCCCGCCCCGCGATCCAGCGCCTGGCGGACCGCGTTGTGGTCCTCTTCATTCCAATAATTCTCGCAATCGCCTCGGCCGCATTCGCGATATGGTACTTCATCGCCGCCAGCGGCGGCCTTTTTGCCGTATCAATCCTGATATCAATCCTGGTTATCGCCTGCCCCTGCGCGCTGGGGCTCGCCACTCCTACGGCGGTCACCGTGGGAATAGGCCGGGGGGCCGCTCTCGGAATCCTCATCAAGGAAGGAGAGGCCCTGGAGCTTTCGGAAAAGGTCGATGCGGTTGTCTTCGACAAGACGGGGACGCTCACCACGGGGAAGCCCCGCGTTACGGATGTGTTCTGCGAAGGGACATCGGAGAAGGAAATGCTCGAATACGCCGCCGGCCTTGAGGGCAATTCGGGCCATCCCCTGGCCGAGTCGATTGTCACCTTCGCCTCTGGCCGGGGGGTGTCTCCCGCGACAGTGAGCGATACTGTGGCCCACGGCGGCCTGGGCGTGAGAGGGAAATCCGGCGGGAACGATATATGCGCCGGCAACAAAAGGTTCTTCGACGAGCTCAATTACGCCGTTTCCGAAACGATAATGCAAAAAATCGAAGCATTTGAAGACGCCGGGAGCACCGTCGTCCTCTTCGGCAGAAACGGCCGCGCCGAAGGCGCCTTTGCCATCACCGACAGCATTCGGGACCGCGCCGGAGGGGCTGTGGAATCCCTGAAGAAGATGGGCATCGATGTTATGATGATAACCGGGGACAACGCCCGCACGGCCGCCGCCGTGGGAGCGGCCCTGGGCATCTCCCGGATAATAGCGGAGGTCCTGCCGGGAGACAAGGCGGACAGGGTCGAGGAACTCCAGAAACAGGGAAAAACCGTGGCCTTTGTGGGAGACGGCATAAACGACGCCCCGGCCCTGGCCCGGGCCGATATTGGAATTGCCCTTTCCGGGGGCACCGACATCGCCATGGAAGCCGGGTCCATCGTCCTCATGCGAAACGAGCTTACCGATGTCCCCGCGGCCATACGCCTCGGAAGAAAAGTGATGCGCCGCATCCGGCAGAACATCTTCTGGGCCTTCGCCTACAACTCTATACTCGTCCCCGTGGCTGCCGGCGCCCTCTTTCCCGCCTTCGGCATCGTTCTGAAACCGGAACTTGCGGGCCTGGCCATGGCCATGAGCTCCGTCACCGTGGTGACCCTCTCACTCATGCTGAAACGGTACGACCCTCGATAAGCCCGCGGGCGGAAAACGGCCTCATCGCCCTCCTTTTTTACAATTCAATGTCCGACTTCATGATTTTTTTGTAAAAATCCACGCGGTGGCGGTACGACTTCTCAATCACTGCGTGATACCGCTCCTTTACTTCGGGGAATTCATCCGCCAGATTGCTTTGCTCTCCTGGGTCAGCCGAAAGATCGTAAAGCTCCGCAGGCCCTCTGGTGTAATTGTATATGTATTTCCACTTCCCGTCCCGCAGTCCCATCAAATGGTCCGGCCCGTAGGTCTGGAAAAGGGCCATCTGCTCCCGGCGCGGAGCTAACATGGAGAGCCCTTCCTGCTCCGGCAGGGCCGGAAGCCCGAGCAAATCCTGGATAGTGGGAAGTATGTCAATGTGGCTGGTGATTCCGTCGAAAATGACCGGCCCCGGAAAAAATTTCTTGCTGTGGATGATGAAGGGCACATGGACGTTCTCCTCATAGATGCCCGTGCGGTGCCTGAAATTTCCCCTGTGCTCCAGAAAAGCCTGGCCGTGGTCCGCCACGATGAACACCAGGGTGTTTTCCAGGAGCCCCTCCTCTTCCAGCCGGTCCATGAGTGTGCCCATGACCGCGTCGGAGTAATGAAGAAGGTTTATGTACTTTCTTTTACACTCCTCCTCGAAAGTGGCGCTCCCCTTCCGGGGGCCCGTGATGACGTACTTATCATCAGGGAGCGGATAAGGGAAATGAGGGCTGAGCGGGCAGTACACCGCAAAGAAGGGCTTCGATGTGTCCTTCTTAAGCTCCCGGATGCTCGGCTCAATCATGGAGCGGTCGTCGATGCCGTATCCCATCTTCCCGTTGAACTCCGACATCCGGCTGAGCTGGCGCATTTCATAGAGTTTATCGAACTTCCTTCTCTGTAGAAATCGGCGGGTTCCTACGTATCCCAGGGTCCAGGTATGAAAATATAATGTGCGGTACCCTCTGTCTTTTAAAATTTCCGGCATGGTCTTCAGGGGGATGTTCGGATAATTTTTGATGATGAGCTTGAGCGATTCGGAGTTCTTCTCCGGGGCCCCGGGTTCAAACGGCGCCTTGAACACCGGGTCGTAGGCCGACGCGAAGATGGAGAGCTGGGCGTTCGCCGTGAGGGGGAAGTTCGCGTAATGCTTGCTCGCAACGAAGGCGTTTCGCGATAAGCGGTCCCAGTTTGGCACGACCCTGGCACCGTTCACTTCGAGGTCCAGGTACTTCGCCGGAAACGACTCAAAAAAGTAGAGGACGATATTATAGCCCGTGCCGCGGGGAATGGCGTCAATTCTCGGATGGACCCTTGCGCTTTCCAGGGAGGCGGCGTCGAAACGAAGGGAACATGCCGTGCCCGCGCCCTTTCCTTTTGCCACTTCGGCGTCCCTCGATTTCCTGCATGAAGGCCCCGCGGTTGCGAAAAAAACCAGAGCGGCCGCCACAGATAGGGACAGTATCATCGCTTTTTTCATCTTAAAAATTCTCCCGACATACTAAAAAACTGATTTTTTCCGTCTGCCGAAAGCAGGCGGAAAAAATCCAATTATTAGAGCTTGCCTGCAGGCATGCGACGCATCTCGCCTGTTTTTCCCTTCAATGCATATTGCACATTGCATCACGTAGAACGCCCAGAACCCTTGCGTCAATGTTTTTTCCCTGTTTCCTGCTACATTGCCCTGGGAACGCGGCCTGAGCGCCGCGGCCATTTTATTCTTTACACTCATCCCGTAAACGCCCATGCTTGCCGCCATATACTTCATCTGGAGAAACAGCCATGCTTCCGATTAAGCGCCTAAAGGACCTCTCCCGGCGGGAGTTGGACAGGCACTTTAACCGTTTCGGGGAAGACTTCATCAACCTCATGATTGAGACCGTTGTCCCCATCGTCAAAGATGTGAAAGACAATGGCGACGCCGCCGTGAAGAAATACACAAAAAAATTCGACGCCGTAGACTTAACCTCGCTTATGGCAACACCTGATGAATTCGAACTTTCACGGAAAAGCGTCGATGAAACGGTCCTGGGGGCTTTCCTGGAGGCGAAGGCGAACATTGAGGAGTTCCATTCCCGGCAAAAAAGGGAGATGCTGAAATACACCCGTGACGACGGCATCACCCTGGGGATGATGCACCAGCCCCTTGACAGCGCCGCCGTGTACGTCCCCGGAGGAAAGGCCGCATATCCCTCTTCGGTGCTGATGGGGGTTGTCCCCGCGAAAATAGCGGGGGTAAAGGAAATCACGCTAATCACTCCCCCTTCCGCTGACGGGAGCGTCCATCCAATGGTCCTGGCCCTCTGCAAAGAGCTGGGCATCACCCGCGTCCTGAAATCCGGGGGCGCTCAGGGGGTCGCGGCGGCGGGCCTGGGGACGGAGAGCGTAAAAAAATCGGACCTCATTGTCGGCCCCGGGAATATATACGTTACGGCCGCGAAGACCTATCTTTTCAGCCTCGGAATTGTCCAGATTGACTCCATGGCGGGGCCGAGCGAAATCCTCGTCATCGCCGACGAAAATGCGAATCCGCGCTGGGTCGCCTGGGACCTCCTCTCCCAGGCTGAACATGAAGAGATGGCCCTTGCCGTCCTGGTCACCACATCGGAAAAATTGGCCGCGGAAGTGAATGAGCACATCAGGGAAGACCTTGAAAGCGGGCGCGGCCGGAGCGAAATTAAAAAGAAATCGATGGCCAATGGCGGGAGCATCCTCATCGTAGATTCTATCGATGAGGCGATCGATTTTTCCAATGCCTATGGGCCCGAGCACATGGAACTCATGGTGGATGACCCGATGGCGCATCTCAGCAAGATACGGAACGTGGGGTCGCTTTTTTTAGGAAGTCACGCGCCGGTCGCCGTTGGAGACTATTATTCGGGCACCAACCATGTCCTTCCCACGGGGGGCGCGGCGCGCTTTTCCTCCGGGGTGTCTGTTGATACTTTCATGCGCCGCACCACATTCCAGCACCTCACGGAAGGGGCCCTGGCGAAATCGCGGAGGGCCGTGGGAATAATGTCGGACGCGGAGGGCTTCGGCGATAAACACAGAGGCTCCGTGGAGGTGCGGTTCGAAGGTAAGTGAACCGGATCACCAGATGGCGATCTCCCACCCCCGCTTCTTAGCCGCTTTTCGAAGCTTACGGTCCGGAGTCACGCATACGGGATGCCCCACGCCCTCCAGGATGTAGAAGTCCGCGAAAGCGTCGCCGTAGTACCAGGCCTCCTCCATGTCGAAATCGTGGCGGATACAGTACTCTATCGCCTTCTTGAGCTTAACCGGGCCATAGCAGTACTCCCCGTCAAGTTCCCCCGTAAAAAGGCCGTCCCGCACTTTTAAGCGCGTGCTGATCACATCGTCCATCCCGAGATGCCGCATGACCTCCTCACAGCCGTAATTTATGGACGCGGAAAGTACCACCGTTCTGGCGCCGGCCTCCCGGTGCCTCGCGATCTCCGCCGCGGCTTTTTCCCTTATATGGCCCGCCACCGACTCATCAAACCACTTCTTCGTGAGTTCAATCGTCGCCTTTTCGGACACTCCCCTGTACTTCATCACCCATTTCTCAATAATTTCCTCGGTGGCGAAAAAACCGAAGCGGTGCATAGTAGAGATGAACCTTCCCCTTAGAAGGTCCCGGGTCTTGAGTTTCCCACGGGCGTAGAGATACTTTATGTAGAGCCGGGCGCTGCTCGTGTCGAGGATAGTATGGTCCAGGTCGAAAAATGCGGCATATTTTTTCATGGTGTTTTTTGCTGGTTTTTGTCCGCCCAGAGCTTCACGCTGTGCCTGTAATATTTGTAGTCGGGCTTGGAAACCGGCAGTTGCTTTATAATGAGCATGCGGGCCCAGCGCCGCTCGGCGAACTCGCAGATGTCCTTGATTGTCCTGCCGGAGAGGCCTTCTCCGATGGCGGCAATCTCTCCGAGCTCCTCGGGGGAAAGATGCCTGGCGTAGTTGCCGAAAATCGCCGCGCGTTCCTTAGCCGAAGGAAGCGGAAAATTGATGGTCTGGTCGAATCGGCTAAGGAGGGCATTGTCCAGGTCGTGCATCCGGTTCGTGGCCCCGATGGTAATAGTACTGCTCGCCGCATCAAGGCCGTCTAACTTCCGGAGGAGCACCGACAGGACCCGGCGCGTCGCCTCGAACATGTTCTGGTCACGCGAAGGCGCAAGGGAATCTATTTCATCGAGGAAGATAATGGCGCCCCCCATCCCGTCGGCGGCCTCGAAAATCTGCGCCAGGTTCTGCGACGATTGGCCGTACCATTTTGACATGATCGATTCGATGGGAACGTAAACCAGGGGGGCCTTCACCTCCCCGGCGATAATCTTAGCCACCGTGGTCTTCCCTACTCCGGGGCCCCCCTCAAAGAGTATGGCCCGGGGGCGGTTCGACTCGAAGGTTTTCCTTGTGAGCTTCGCGATGGAATCGTACACCTCCGGGTTTTTCAGTGGTAAGATGATGGACTCTCGAATCTGGCGTTTCACTTCCTCATACCCGGCGATATACCCCCAGTCGAGGCTTCCCGTATCCTCGTACACCGTAGCTCCGAGCTTTTTTAGATGCTGGACCGGGTCCCCTTTTCCCGTGGCGATACCGGCCTTGAATATCTCGATAACCAGGTTTATTTCGTCCTGCCCGAGATTTCCTTTCTTGGAAATATCGCAACGGAAGTTCGCCGTAAGGCCGAAAAACTCCAGCTTAATATTGTCCAGAATATTATCGGTCTTAAAGAGGCTCTTGTTCAAAGCCTGGAAGGCGTAGTAGCCGTCTCCGAAGGAGTGGATCCTCACATTATCAAGCTGTCCCTTGATGAGGGTGATGAAGCGCCCCAGAAGTGCGTCGTTTAACGCCGGGATCGTAAAGGAAATCTGGGTGGTCCCCTTCTCGAAGGATATCTTTGGAATGGGGTAGTCGTCCACTCCCAGGCCCGCCCGGTCCAGGAAAGCGAATACCTCGCGCTCCACCTGCTCCTTCATGCTGTCATAGGAGATGAGGTCTTTTTGGATAGGTTCGGCCATCTGCCTCCTCGTCGTCGAATATTGAGTTTCAGGAAACCTCAAAAAATATAACTTCCGTAAAACGACGCTACGCTTTGAAAAACTCAGTGATACCCCGGTCCCTTTGATGGTCTTCTTCAATAAATTGGCATCCCAGCTTCCAGTCTGTCAGGACTTTGTCCATGTGCCGTATATACAGTCGGTCGTTCCTCTGTTGAGATCCAATTCGGTAAATCACGTTTAATCTGTCACAGTCACAGTCTTTCAAGTCCCGGTCTTTTATCTTTAAAGCCATGCCCCCCTCGGAGATATTGTTGATCCAGCACTCGTAGAGGGGCGTGCGTTTTGTACCGTTATAGAGAGTGCAATAGGTTGGAATGAAAAGATCGACCCTCCCATGGGCCCTTTTTTCTTCCGGGTCGTCTTTCCGCTTTGTTTCGAATTCCATTTTATCCTCTAAGTTTCCAAAGGAAATTTCTATAAATTCGGTTTCCCCGCCCGCCAGAGGCGAGGCAAAAATATTTTTTTGTTGAAAAGGCGTCAATTAGTTAATTTGTGTCATTTTTTTATTTGACGACCCGTATGTTCTTTTTGTATATTATAATCGACATTCGCGGTTATAATTCTTAAGGGAACCTTATAAAATTTTCATTTTAAGTTCCCATGAATTGTAAATACTGGCATACTCAGGACTCAGGTTTTCCCGCCCGCCAGAGGCGGGCGGGAAAACTTCAATATTAGAGCTTGCCTGAACATATAATCTATAATCCGCGTTTTCCTCTTTCCCGATCCGAAACGGCGCCGTCATAATTACATGCTGGAGGAGTACCCATGAGAATGGACAAGTTGACGCTTAAGGCGCAGGACGCGGTGTATTCCGCCCAAAATATCGCGACCTCGCAAAACCATGCGGACATACAGCCGGAACACCTGCTTAAGGCCCTGATTGACCAGGACGGCGGTATTTTCGGTACAATCGCGCGGAAAATAGGCATATCCCTTACAGACATCAAGAGCGAAGTTGAAGTCGAAATTGAAAAAATGCCAAAACAGTATGGGGCGGGTCCCGGGGGAGGTTCCATGGCCCCGGCAATGAGGGATGTATTAAACGAAGCCTGGAATGAGGCCGTGAAGCTTAAGGACGAGTACCTGAGCACCGAACACCTCGTTCTCGCCCTGGCTTCTACCGGGGAAACCAGGGCCCGGCGCATACTAAACGCCCATGGATTTATCCGTGAAAATATCCTGAAAGTCCTCATGGATATCCGCGGCAGCAAGCGCGCCTCTGACGAAAACGCAGAGGAGAAATACGATGCCCTGGAAAGATACAGCCGCGACCTCACGCGCCTGGCGAGGATGAATAAACTCGATCCGGTCATCGGCCGCGATGAGGAAATACGTCGCATCATGCAGGTGCTCTCGCGCCGCACAAAGAACAACCCGGTCATCATTGGCGAGCCCGGTGTTGGAAAAACGGCCATCGTTGAGGGGCTGGCCCTTCGGATAATCACCGGCGACGTGCCGGAAAACTTAAAGAACAAGCGCCTCGTGGCCCTGGATATGGGTTCCCTTGTGGCCGGAGCTAAATTCCGGGGGGAATTCGAGGAGCGCCTGAAAGCCGTAATTCAGGAGATAGAAGAGTCAGAAGGGGAGATCGTCCTTTTCATCGACGAGCTTCACACTCTGGTGGGCGCGGGGGCCGCCGAGGGGTCCATGGACGCATCGAACATGCTGAAACCCGCCCTTGCCCGCGGGGAACTTCGCTGTATCGGCGCTACCACGCTGAACGAATACCAGAAGTACATCGAAAAAGACAAGGCCCTGGAGCGCCGCTTTCAGCCCGTGTACACCATGGAGCCGAGTGTGGAGGACACCATCGCCATCCTCCGGGGCCTTAAAGAGCGCTACGAAGTGCACCATGGAGTACGCATATCCGACTCCGCGGTCGTGGCGGCGGCGGTCCTCTCGGACCGTTATATCACCGACCGCTTCCTCCCCGACAAGGCCGTGGACCTCATCGACGAATCGGCCTCCCTCATCAAGATGGAAATCGATTCCATGCCCATCGAAATTGACGCCATCGAACGCCGAATTCGACAGCTCACGGTGGAGCGCGAGGCGGTAAAAAAAGAAAAGGACAAATCTTCGAAAGACAGATTGGCGAAAATCGAGGAGGAACTTGCCAATCTCAACGAGCAGAAGAACGGGCTTGTGGGGCAATGGAAGAACGAAAAAGAGGCCATTACCGTCATCAGAAAAATCAAGGAGGACATTGAACATCTTCGCATCGAGGAACAGCAGGCGGAACGCTCGGGAAATTTGAACCGCGTCGCGGAAATAAGGTACGGAAAAATCACGGAGCTTGAGAAGAAGCTCAAGGACATGAACGCCAGCCTCACCGAAATCCAGAAGGAGCGCAAGCTCCTCCGTGAGGAGGTGACGGAACAGGAGATCGCATCCGTGGTATCGCGATGGACCGGAGTCCCCGTCACGAAGATGCTCGAGGGGGAGAAGGATAAGCTCCTCAAAATGGAGTCGATCATCGAAAAGCGCGTCGTAGGGCAGGCGCCGGCAATCCAGTCGATTTCCGACGCCGTGCGGCGTTCCCGCTCCGGCCTTCAGGACCCCAATCGCCCCGTGGGCTCCTTCATCTTCTTAGGCCCCACCGGCGTGGGGAAAACCGAGACGGCGAAGGCCGTCGCGGAATTCCTCTTCAACGATGAGAAGGCGGTGGTCCGCATCGACATGTCCGAATACATGGAGAAGCACGCCGTGGCCCGCCTTATCGGCGCCCCTCCCGGCTACGTGGGCTACGACGAGGGCGGCCAGCTAACCGAAGCGGTCCGGCGGCGCCCCTATGCGGTGGTCCTTTTCGATGAGATTGAGAAAGCGCACCAGGACGTCTTCAATATCTTCCTCCAGATCCTCGACGAGGGCCGCCTTACCGACTCCAAGGGGCGCGTGGTGGACTTCAAGAACGCTTTAATCATCATGACGTCGAACATCGGGACGGCGTATATCGGCGACACGTCCATCCCGATGGATAAGCGCCGTCAGGGCGTCGAGCAGGAGCTGAAGGCCCATTTCAAGCCCGAGTTTCTCAACCGGGTGGATGAGGTGATAATTTTCAATCCTCTCTCAAAGGAGAACATTAAGGACATCATCCTCATCCAGCTCCGGGAAGTGGCGAAACGGCTTGTGGAGCGCGGTATCCACGTGGACATCACGAAAAAGGCCCTGGACTTCCTTCTGCAGCAGGGATACGACCCGCAGTTCGGCGCTCGCCCTCTCAAGCGCGCCATACAGAAATATCTCCTCAATCCACTCTCGCTTCGCCTCCTTGGAGGGGACGTGGCCGTGGAGCAGACGGTGAAGGTGGACACGGACGGGAAGGAACTCGTGTTCAATTAACTTGCCGACTCTCTTGCCATATCCTGCGGTGCAGTTCCGCAGGATATGGTTACATCTCATATATTGATTTAATATTTAGAAATTGATCTAATCTTGGCTTCATAAGTCCAGAATATGCCTGTAGTTATTTTTCTCCCTTCTCTTTCATTACCCTCCAGCTGCTTTTTTCACCAATGCCGATGCTTATTGTGAATCCTATCGCATTTTCATTTACTTCTATATCTTCAATGTTTCTGTATTTACAATTAAATTTCCCCTCTTCACAATTATGATCATATGCTGCCCCAATCATAATTGTTCCTGGGATTCCTTCGTAATCATAATCATACCATATAAACATTCCCGTGTTGTCCTCTAAGCCTATTACACTTGGTGTTTTTATATCTGTATTCTTCAACAGATTTTTTTTATAAAAATTAACACAATCAAGAATCCCTTCTTTGACTTTGCCTTTACCGGTCTCAATGACGATTGTTCCAAGAACTGACTCCCTTCTCTTAAGCTTATTCATCAACTGGCTTAATCGAACATTGCCCATAGTTCCTCTATATATTGGAACTAAAACATTTGGTTTTTCACTATCCTCAAGCACATGTGAGAATTTTATAATAAAACCATGATCAAGTTGCCTAAAATTATCCTCATTGATTTCTGCATCTTTAACAAAAACCATTCTATCAATGCTTTTCGATGTCTCCCTGCATGCTGACCATGAAAACAGCATGAAGAAAAATAAGAGTAAAACCAAATTATTATTTATTCTTCTCTCTTTCATAATAATTAAATCCATATACCATCCTCCTCTCTGATACTTTTTTTATTCCGTCATAAATACCTGAATATGCGGGTACTCCATCACGTATTACCTTATACGGCTGCATTGTTTTCGGATCTAAATATTTATCTTTTTGATATCCTGGGTCATTGAGTATTATTTTCAATTCACCACTCTTATCAAACTTGTAACCTATGGCTGTTTCCATATGGCCAAGACCTCCATCCGGTCCTGGAAGCAATATCATAACCGGATTTCCTTTTTCAAGCTGATAAAGCATTGATCTCAAGAGATCATCACCCGATCCCCTGAATTTTTGCAGTGCTTCATCCTTCAATCCCGCCAGCTTCGCCAGGGAATTCGCGTCTTTAACAAATCCTTTGTCTGTTACAATCCCCTTTTCAACTGCCATTTTTCGAAATTGCCTAGGATCAATGGTATCACCAAGCTTGTACTCGATTGCCATCAATAAAGAGCTCAACACGCAATCTTTTTTATTTTGCTGCCCAATTAAACGCACATCAAGTAAGCGCTCATTGCTTAACTCTATTCCAAGCTTTTGTCCCCATTCAGACCGTTCGCTGGAATCATATCCAAGCACTTTCATCATGGCATCATTAGGAGAATTCATTATCTTAGTAAGTTCCTCAGTATGTTTCCTGTTGTCGCTTATATGCTTCAGGTTATACTGTACTGCCAGCGCGTACTCATCTTTTACATCTATTTTCTTTGTATCACCGACAACTATTCCTTTCCTCTCCATCTCATTAGTATAATCCACCCAATCTTTAAATTGTTGAAGAGTCATACCTTTGGCCTTAGCCATATCAGTCAAGGTCTCATTTGAACTAAAACCATAGCCCGAAACCACATTAACCGTTGATTCAATCAGGTTGCTTGCCATCTTCACTGCACCTGATCCAATACCCTCAAGATACCCCTTAACTACCTTATCCTTTTGTTCTGACCACTGTATAAAGTGTGACAGCACCTGTATTCCCCGATCAAACCACCCCGGCTTTTCCTGGGATATTCCGTCAACACCGTCTCGACTGTCGACTCGTGTTCTGCTGTTTGATGACTTGTCTATCTCATCAATCTGTTTACCATAGTTTTTTACAAAGGTATTCGCCTGGCTCCCAAAAAAGTTCCCCAGTTCATTAACGCTCATCGTCATGTTCCCCCAGTTCATCCGGGAGTAATCGTTCTTGAAGCCCTTCCCATCCATAGCGCTATAGGTCGCGGTCATTAGCATGCTGTTGAGGCCGCCGGAAAGAGTTTTCATAGCGAAAGCGTTCCCTGCGTCGGCACAGAGACTTGCAAGACCGTCCGACGTAAATTCGGATGCCGCATGATCCCTTTGTGCCATTTCAGTTCCAAGTAGCCCTTTCTCGCTCATTGACTTAATTGTCATTGATGTGATTCCCGAGGCAGCGCCCTTCACAAGGTGTTCCCGCAAATTGGACCTGTCAAAATCCAGGTTGAAGGAACTCCATCCATTTGAAGTGAAGCTAACACTGCTCATGAGGCTCTCAGAAAAGCCGCTCGTTAGTCCCACT
>JARKUF010000019.1 GCA_029974015.1 Spirochaetota bacterium | reverse complement strand
ATGCATGGGTGATATGGTATGCGCCCCTGGAAAGCTATCAAAAAGTGGCAGGTTTGTTCCGGAATGGGTGGCAGCCTTCTTCCGGAACGGGTGGCAGGTTTACGCCGGAATCAGTGGCAGGTTTGAGCCGGATTTTGCAGTGTTTTCATACCACCTTCGAAAGAGGACAAGCGACGATCATGATCGTCGCTTGTCCTGCTTCGAGACACCTTTCAAAAAACATCCCCTCCTTGTAGCGGCCCCGGGCGAAGAATGTACGGGGGCGATGCAATCGTGCCCGTACATTCTAAAAAAATATCTTTGACAAAATTGTCCGAAAACGTACAAATAACAAAATTCAGTACGATATAAAACATTATTGATATTTTGTACATTTCGGGGCCATTATGAAAATTGGAATTGATTGCGGCAGTAAATTTTTGAAGATCGCCCTTTTCGAAGAGGATTTATCACGGTTTAAGGGCATTTATCTGGAACACCACGGCCTTCCTCAAAAAACCCTTAACTCTGCAATGCAAATAGATTTGAGCGAGGCCGTATTGACCGGAAGCCACGCCGGGCTTCTTGAATCGGCGGTGAATGGGCATCGCCGCGTCCAGGAAGTAACGGCCCTTATTGACGCATGCCGGTATTTTGGTTTGCCGTATCGGAATGTGGTGCATGTGGGGGCCGGTTCTATCGGCCTCATCGGGAGAGACGAGAAGGGCGGCTTCGCCAGCTTTAAGGAAAATAATCTCTGCGCTGCCGGCACAGGGTCTTTTATCGACGAGCAGATGCATCGGCTGGGGCTTTCATACGGCGAAATCGCGGAGCTTCCCGTGGACCCCGGTCCCCCGGTCATAGCGACGCGTTGCGCCGTTTTTGCGAAGTCGGACATCACCCACCGCCAGCAGGAGGGGCACGGCCCATCGGCCCTCTGGTCGGGCCTTTGCCGGGGCGTCGTCAGCACCATGGTGCAGTCGGTGTTTAGGGGAGACCTTCCGGAAGATGATGTCCTCTTCTGCGGCGGCATTTTCCTCAACCCTGCGGTGCGCTACTGGACGTCATGGCTTGTCCCCGGCGCCCGATACCACGATCATGGCCATATGCTCGCGGCGGCCGGTGCGGCACTCCTGAGTGAAAGCAGTACCCCATCTTACAGCTTTTCCCGCGAAGGATGTGCCGGGGACGATAATGGTGCTAAAGGAATCCGCCTGAAGCTTCGCAGGTCCATCATGCCCGATTTTTCCTGCCGGAAATCCTATGAAAGCGGCGGATGTGAAGTGCGCATCCATGCCGATCTTCACCCCGGGGTATCCGCCCTCCTGGGGATTGACATCGGCTCCACGAGCACGAAGCTCGTTCTGGTTGAAGGGCAATCCTCCGGCGCCCTGGTCGATATCTACACCAGAACCGGAGGCAATCCCCTTGAGGCCACGGCGCGCCTTTTCCGTGAGCTGATGAAGGTCCCGGGCGCGGAGGCCATTGAGATATCAGCCTGCGGCACCACAGGGTCCGGAAGGAAACTCGTTGGTGCAGTTATTGGCGCCGACGCGATTGTAAACGAGATTACGGCGCATTTCAAAGGGGCCCTCTTTTTCGATTCTTCAATCGAGACGATTTTCGAGATAGGAGGGCAGGACTCGAAGTACATTCGAGGCCGGGACGGTGTTGTTGGGGAGTGCAATATGAATTTCGTCTGCGCCGCAGGTACCGGCTCTTTTATCGAGGAGCAGGCGAACCGCCTCGGGTTCGACGTGAGGGAGATTGGCCCGAAAATCGCGGGCATTCTCTCGCCCCATGCTTCGGACAGGTGTACGGTTTTTATGGAGCAGGACATCAACCGCCTTCTCCGGGAATCCCGCCCCCGCGAAGAGGTCCTTGCCGCCGTGGTGTTGTCCATCGCGAAAAACTATCTCAACCGTGTCGTTGGGCCCCGCCCGGTGACCGGCGAAAAAATTTTTTTCCAGGGGGCCACGGCGCGAAACGTGGCCCTGGTGGCCGCCTTTGAATCGCTCCTCGAAAAGGAAATTGTCGTATCGCCTTTTTGCCATGTCATGGGGGCGTATGGCGCCGCCCTGGCGGCGGGGAAGAGCGGACGCCGGAGCGCTTTCCGCGGATTGGGGGTCCTTGAAAACCCTGTCGACCTTTCCTATGAAAGGTGCAATGACTGTTCCAATGCCTGCACCATCACTGTGGCGTCGTTTTCCAATGGAGAACGCGTTTCCTGGGGACATCTCTGCGGGCGCGAGGAGGGCGCCGGGAGGGCCAGGGGCGGAAGGAGCCATTTCCCGGGAGCTTCCATTGGGGGAGCGCAGAATGGCGATACCGTGGGCCGCGGTGTCGTCGGCATTCCGCTTGCCCTTTCCATGCATAATTATCTTCCGCTGTGGAAAACTTTTCTGGAGCGCCTCGGCTTTTCCGTGAAGGTATCGTCGCTTCCGTCCGACCTGTGCCGGGAAAGGGCGGTAAGGCTCGCGAAGACCGATTTCTGCTTCCCCGTAAAGGCCGCCCTTGCCCACACCGAGGCCCTCTCCGTCGACTCTAATGTCGATATCCTGTTTTATCCGTCAATTATCAGCGAAAAGAAGCAGAGGAACGGAATGCCCCGGGTTTTCTGCCCCTATGTGATATCGTTCCCTTCAATCTCGAAGTCCCTGGAGATGGGGCGGACCGTCCTTTCCCCCGTGGTCGATTTCCGCGACGAAAGGTCCGTTACCGTAAAGGAGCTGTGCCGTGTTTTCGCTCCCTACGGAATTGGCAGGAGGGAGATAGACCGGGCCTTCCGTGCGGGGGAGGAAGCCCTTCAGGAGCAAAGGAGAGCGCTCTTCGAAAGGGGTCTTGAGGCGCTGGCCTCGGCCAGGCGCCGGAGTAAGAAAACTGTGGTGTTCATCGGGCGCCCGTACAATCTCTACGATACGGTGCTCAACCTGAACCTCCCGGAACGCTTCCGGCATTACGGCGTAGACATTATTCCCTGCGAGATGCTCATCGACCCGGAGGAGCAATCGGAGGTCCATTACATGTACTGGAACTACGGCGAGCTCATTCTGCATGCGGCGGAGAAGGTCCGTAACATGGACGGCGTCTATCCCGTGTATCTCACCAATTTCTCCTGCGGCCCCGACTCCTTCATCCTTGGGCGATTCGAATCCATCATGGAGGGGAAACCGTATCTTATCATAGAACTCGATGAGCACGGCTCCGAAACGGGATATATTACCCGCATCGAGGCATTCCTCGATATCATCCTCGAGGAGGGGAGAGAAGAGCCGGAGCGCTATGCCCCGCCCGCAAAGGCATTCGCCCGGCAGTGGCGCGGGAAGGACCGGAAGCTCTGGATTCCACCCATGCACGAGGTGGCGGCGCGCCTCTTCGCCGCGGGGTTCAGGGCCTGGGGCTTCGATGCCGAGGCGCTTCCCGGGGAAGATCTCTCGGCCTGCGTGGAGGGTAAACGCGGCATCAGAGGCGGGGAATGCCTCCCGGCCGCCGCCACAATCGGGGCGTTTATTAAGAAGATGCGCGATACCGGGGCGGACCCGTCCCGTCAGGCCCTCTTTATGCCCACAGCCGAGGGGCCCTGCCGTTTTGGCCAGTATGCCGTGCTTCATCGGGCCATTCTGGACCGCGAGGGTTTCCGCGGGGCCGCCATCTTCTCACCTTCGTCTGTGAACTCCTACATGGGGATGCCCAATTCGCTGCGGCTCTATCTCTGGGACGTATTACTCGCTTCGGATATGATAATGAAGGCCCTCTGCCGGGTGAGGCCCTACGAGGCGACGCCGGGAACGGCGGACAGGCTTTTGGAAGAAGAGCTCTGCGCCCTTGAGCGGGGCATTGAAAACAGGGTGAACATGGTGGATGCCGCGTCAAATACCGTCCGAAGCCTCTTCGGGCTTCCCCGCGCTGAAGGAAAGCGACCCCTGGTGGGGATTGTCGGGGAAATCTATGTCCGGTGCAATCCCTTTTGTAATAATGGACTAATTCGCGTCATCGAGGGGGCCGGCGGAGAGGCGTGGCTTGCGCCGGTCTCGGAATGGGTGCTTTACACGTCCTGGTTCGAGGACTACTACACGGGCCTTGTGACGAAGAACCCGCTTAAAAAAATCGCCGTGGGCGTTAAGAGCGGATTTATGTTTAGAAGAGAGCGCCTCTTTGAAGAGGCCCTGGCGCCTTATCTGTCCGACCGCTTTGAGCACCATGTTTCCCGTGTCCTGCGGGAAGGGGGGCGTTACCTCCCCGTGCGCTTTGAGGGTGAGGCCATCCTGACACTGGGGCGTTCCGCCCTTTTCTTTGAAGACGGCGCCTCAATGGTAGTGAACTGCGCTCCCTTCGGCTGCATGCCCGGGAATATCACGGCATCGCTTTTCAGTGATATACAGAGTCGGTACAACCGGCCGGTCCTGACACTTTTCTATGACGGAGAAAGCGATGTCAACAGGGCAGTGGAGGTGTACCTGGGAAATATGCGGAAGGAGGAGAACTTGACGGCAGTCCCGGCGAGAGTCTAAGGTTTTCACCTGACTTCAGAATTTCCTAAAAGTTTTTTTAAAAAAATGTAGACATAATCCTGCCGGGACTCTAAGCACTGACGGGAAGAGGTGCGAATGATGGAACGGGCGCAGTTGCGTATTGAGGTGTACTCCACCGTGGCGGATGCCAGGGGCATGGCTCTCAAGGAGAAGCTTTGCCGCCTCGGTTATGAGGTCACCGGTGTGGCAGTAACGGACAACTATCTTATTAACGATTCATTCTCCCGCGAAGAGGCCGCGGAAATTGGCGCTCTCCTGGTCCAGCCGGTCACCCAGGCCTTCACGGTAAACGAACCTTATGATCCCGGCTCCTTCGATTTCGCCCTGGAGATAGGTTTTCTTCCCGGCGTCACCGATAATGTGGCCTGCTCGGTCCGCGAGTCGATTGAGGACCTTTTCAAGCGAAAGCTGGACCCGGAGAAATCGGTTTTTTCTACCATTACATGGTTTATTTCGGGGCCCGTTGCCGGAGATGAAGCACGGCGTATCGCAAAAGAACTCCACAACCCCCTTATCCAGCGGGCAAAAATCCTTCCGAGGAACGACTACCTGGAGCTCGGCGGCATGGGGCGCGACATTCCCGTGGTGCGCCTTCACGAGAAGGTCGAGGCCGACCGGGTGGACCTGAACGTTTCCGATGACGAGCTTGCGCGCATAGGAAAGGAAGGTATAGCCAACGCCGACGGGACGCGCCGGGGCCCCCTGGCCTTGGATATGGTATCGCTTAACGTCATCAGGGACTACTTCAACACGAAGGAAAACCGGAACCCCACGGACGTGGAGCTTGAGTCTATCGCCCAGACCTGGAGCGAGCACTGCAAACACACCATCTTTGCAGCAAAGCTGGATGATATTGACGAAGGAATATTCAAGGCGTATATCCGCGAGGCCACGGTGCGCATACGCCGCGAGAAGGGGGAGAAGGACTTCTGCCTTTCGGTTTTCTCCGACAACTCGGGGGGCATCGAATTCGACGACCGATACCTCGTCTCCGACAAGGTGGAGACCCATAACAGCCCCAGCGCACTTGACCCCTTTGGCGGCGCCATCACGGGGGTTGTGGGCGTCAACCGGGACACCATAGGTTTCGGCATGGGGTCGCGCCCTGTGGCGAACCGGTACGGCTTCTGCTTTGCCGACCCCTTCGATGAGAAGCCGCTTTTCCGTTCCAGGGACAAAGACTCGGAGCTCCTGTCGCCCCGCCGAATTATGGAAGGCGTCATCCAGGGGGTCAATGTGGGTGGCAATTGCTCCGGCATCCCGACGCCCCAGGGCTATATCTACTTCGACGAGCGATACAAGGGAAAGCCGCTGGTTTTCGTGGGTACCGTGGGGCTTATGCCCCGGGAAAGGAACGGCGTTAAGCTGTACGATAAAAAGGCCCGTGCAGGCGACCATATTGTGATGATTGGCGGGCGAGTTGGGCGCGACGGCATTCACGGCGCCACCTTCTCCTCCGAGGCCCTCTCCTCCGGGAGCCCGGCCACGGCCGTACAGATAGGGGACCCCATCACCCAGAAAAAGCTTTCCGATGCCCTGGTGAAGGAGGCCCGGGATCGCGGCCTCTACAACTCCATCACCGACAATGGCGCCGGAGGGCTTTCATGCTCCGTAGCCGAGATGGCGCGGGAGTGCGGCGGCTTCGAAGTTGACCTCGAGAAAGTGCCGCTGAAATATCCGGGCCTCGCACCGTGGCAGATATGGGTGAGCGAGTCCCAGGAGCGGATGACCCTCTCGGTGCCGGAAGAAACCCTGGATGACTTCATGGACCTCATGGCGCGGCGCGGCGTGGAGGCCACCTCTATCGGCCGGTTTACGGACAGCGGCAGGGGTCTGGTGCGTCACCACGGAAAGACCGTCTTTGACCTCGACCTTGAATTTCTGCACGAGGGCCTTCCAAAGAAGACCCTCTCCACAAAATACAAGCTGCAGCCGCGGCCACATCCCCATTTTGAAGGGCCGCAGGACCTCACGGAGTCCTTTGTCGATATGGTGGGCCGTCTCAACACGGCGAGCTTCGAATTCATCTCCATGCAGTTTGACCACGAGGTCCAGGGGAATTCCGTCATCAAGCCCCTTCAGGGCCCCGGAAGGGTGAACGGCAATGCCACGGTAATTCGACCCGTGGCGGATTCGCCTCGAGGGGTGGTGCTCTCCCAGGCCCTATATCCTTCCTACAGCGATATCGACTCCTACTGGATGGCCGCATGTTCCATCGACACCGCTGTGCGCAATGCCCTCGCCGCCGGAGGCACCCTGGAGCGCCTGGCCCTTCTGGACAATTTCTGCTGGTGCGATTCCAATAATCCGGAGCGCCTCGGGGAGCTAAAGGAAGCGGCGCGTGCCTGTTACGACTTCGCCGTGGCTTACGGCACGCCGTATATCTCGGGGAAGGACAGCATGTTCAACGACTTTCGAGGCTACGACGATGCCGGCAACGAGGTGATGATAAGCATTCCGCCGACGCTTCTAATTTCTTCCATCGGCATAGTTATGGACGTGATGGCCTGCCAGACCATAGACTTCAAGTTTCCCGGAGACCTCATCTTCCTCCTTGGCGAGACGGGTAATGAACTCGGCGGAAGTGAATATCTGGCTTATGTTGGAGAAAAGCTTGAGGGGAAGAAATTCATTGGCGATGGGGTCCCTCGGGTGGATGCGAAGAAAAACCGCTCCCTCTACGGGGTCCTTGAAACGGTGATAGCACGGGGACTCGCAGTGTCCTCCGAGAGCGTCGAGCGGGGGGGCATCGGCGTGGCCCTGGCGAAGTCCGCCATGGCGGGCATGCGGGGGTTCGATGTGACGCTTCCCCCGACTAAGGGGAAACTCAGGTCCGATACCTTCCTCTTTTCAGAATCCCAGGGAAGGGTCCTTTTGACTGTCCGTCCCGGAGATAGAGGTATTTTTGAAAACGCCGTGAAAGGAATTCCATGTGCGTTTCTGGGGACCGTGTCCGAGGGGACCGGCGTACGGATATCCTCGGGCGGCGTTCCCGTGGTGGAGACGGCGGTGGAAGTTCTCCTCGACGCATACCGCGGGCGCTTCAAAGATTTTTAGGGGGCCACAGATGGCTGTTCCAAATGTTATCGTACTGACGGGATATGGCATCAACTGCGACGACGAAACCCGTTTCGCTTTCGAGAAGGCCGGAGGACATGCCGATATCATCCATGTGAACGATATAATCGACAATCCGTCGATTATGGACCGTTACCAGATATTTTCCTTTCCCGGGGGGTTCTCCTATGGTGACGACACCGGGAGCGGGAAAGCCCTTGCGAACCGTATTTTAAACAACCTGCGTGAAGAGTTCCTATCATTCATTGAGCGCGACACGTTGATGTTGGGGATATGCAATGGTTTTCAGGTTATGGTCAACCTGGGAATCATTCCGGGCCTTGATGGGAAATTGGGAAGCCCGCGGGTGGCGTTGAAGCATAATAATAACTCGAGGTTTGTCTGCCGCTGGGTGGACCTGGAGATTGAAAAGGGGGCGCCCTCGGTGTTTGTCCGCGGTATAGAGCGCCTTCATGTCCCTGTGGCCCATGGAGAGGGGAATTTGTACGCCCCTCCGGCGACATTGGAGCGCATTGAGGCGGGCCGGCTTGTCTCAATGCGATACGCAAATCCCGGCGGCGGACGCGCAATGGGGGAGTTTCCGTACAATCCCAACGGGTCCCTTAACGATATTGCCGCGGTCTGTGATTCCACCGGGCGCCTGATGGGGATGATGCCCCATCCGGAGAGGAACATCCTCTTCACGCAGAGGGACGACTGGACTTTCCTCCGGGAAAAATACCGAAGAGAGGGAAAGGACGTCCCCGCAGAGGGCGAAGGGCTCGCCATCTTCCGCAATGCTGTGGAGTACTTTGCATAAATCCGTCTTGTATAACTCTGATCCCGCCGAAGGCTAATTTTCCTCCAGGCAGAAATTTCTTGACCTTCTGCCGTAATAGGACATCATCATACTCCTGACATATATTTTTCAATTACCCCCAGGTAACGGAGAAAACCATGTATGCTTTGCGGCCCCTTCCACTGCTGTTGATGTTTGCCCTTTTATCGTGCGTGTCGGTCGAATTTGTCAGGACCGGCGAGGAGCACCCCCCTCTTCCCGGGGGGACTGAGGTTAAGGTCCTTGACGCGAAGGCTTCCCCGGGAGGATATGCCGAAATAGGCCTTCTCACCATCAGGGGCGGCTCGGAAGCGAAACGCTTGGGCCGCGCGAAGGAGGAAGCCCTGAAGCGGGGCGGGAACGGGGTGCTGCCGAGGGGGACGAAAATGGAGCCTTCCGCGCCGCCATCTTCAGGGAAAAGCGCCGAGACGAAGGCCGTTCAGGAGTTTCTCGTTGTGAGGCTTACGGAGGAAGGGCAAATCGAACGGCCCGTTGTTCCCGGAGTTTATGGCGAGCTGCCACGTGCTGGGTATCGGGAACTGCTGGATAATAGCGAAGCATTGAAGGAGAAGAAATTTCAGGGGGCCCTCATCCCGGTGAATTTTTACCGCGTTCCCAGGGCCTTAAAAAAATATGACGACGGGTCTAACAATCTTCTCCTTGTGGCCACCAGGTCCGGCAAGTCGAGCCTGTTGCTTTTTGTCCCTAAAACAATGGAGGGCGATATTCGTGGCATGATTGCGAAGCGGCAACTCCTTGGCTTCGTGTACTCGCCCCTTGGCGTATATTCCACGAAAAAAGGGCAGAAGTACCCCGTACTGAAAATGATAGACCGGATAGATGGGAAATAGCGCGATACCCCGATTCGGTCGTATCTCAGGGCGCCGTATTGCACCTGCCATTTAGAGTATCAGGTCTGTAAGTACATTCAGAACATCACTGTTGAGTTCCAGAGGCCCTTCGGTATAGGACCTTTTTAGCTCAAGTACACGCTCCCTCCTGGCGATTGGGTCATCCATTTCCTTGGAGATAATGGCATGGACGGCCGGTTCGTATTCGCGGGAAAGTTTCCTTGTGCGCTCCCCGCCCAGCTCTATGACTCTGGCAGCTTCATAGCGCTTTCTGGCTTCGTCAGATATTTCCACCGTATCGAAGGCATGGCGGTCCCGCTTCAGTGCTCCGGTGCCCTGTTCGTAATAATGTATTGAGGAATAGTGATGTCCGGAATAATTAACGGGGAAGTTGTAGATTTTCATGGGGGCCTCCTTTTTAAGGTTTTCTTCTCTGCTCTACTTATACTATCGTGATATGCTTAAATTTTGTTTAGCTATATTTTTGTGTAGTAGTAAAAAAAGGGGGGATTAACCGGGTAGGTTAAGGTCAGTCAGAAAAATAAATTCCAGAGCATGTCGGCAGTTACAGTTTATAGGAGCTATCTAAAGGCAAACTCTAATACTTGAGATTTTCCTAATCTAAGCTGCAAACCTGCGAATTTCCACCTCGGTTCCTTTCTTTTGAGCTTCCCTGGCCATTGCAAGGACTTTTCGGGTAATGTCAGAAGTAAGGACATACCAAGAAAAGGATACTAATCAGCAGCGCGCTTGCGATCATGAGCACTCCCCCCGGCAAAAAAGCCCCTGAAAAGGGGCCTTAAAATTTGCCGCCTTGCAAAATCGCGGTATTCTACGCCCCCAGGTTAAAATCGATCTTCACCGTTTCATTATGGTATGAAACGGTGATGATCGAGTCAACATTTTTTTATTGCTCTTACGATATCCCCTTCCGAAACCGAGAGTTTGCGTCAGCCTGTACTGAATCTCTTAGAAGGGCAATATGAAAAGCCGTGTGCGTTAAAAGCGCCAGCACGGTTCTGTTAGTGGCTGGGAGGTGGCCTTCCAGTCTGCTCGACGCCAATCTATAATAATTTGATTTGCCCGCCCGTCTTCGGCGGACGGGTAAACCAAAATCCTGAGCAGGAAGAGTTATTCCGGGAAGGGGCGTGCAAAAAATTGCTTGAAATCGTCGGTTGCCTGATATCATGCATTACATACGATTCAATTGTTTGCATATCTACACTTTCCGGAGGTGCTTCATGGATCTCGGCATTAGAGGAAAAACCGCGTTGGTCACTGCAGCCAGCCGCGGCCTTGGATGGTCCATCGCGGAACGGCTTTCTGTTGAGGGTGCGAAAGTCGCCATATGTAGCCGGGACCGTGAGCGCATTGAAAGAGCGGCAATTAAAATTCAGGAGAGCACCGGCGGCTATGTCAGGGGGTATGCGGCTGATGTAACCGATCATGAGGCAATTCGCGAACTCGTACGGGAAGTGTCGGAAGTTTTCGGTTCCATCGAAATTCTGGTGTGCAATGCCGGAGGCCCTCCGGCGGGGATGCACCATGAATTCTCCATGGACGATTATCGTTCCGCCCTTGAGCTGAACCTCCTTTCCACTGTTAACCTCTGTTATGAGGCGCTTCCAGGCATGAAAGATCGACGCTGGGGAAGGATTATTGCCATTACTTCCGTGGCGGCAAAACAACCATTAGAAAATCTCATTCTCTCGAATACGGCCAGGGCGGGAGTTCTCGGCTTCATCAAAACATTGTCGAACCAGGTGGCCCAGTTCGGAATTACCGTAAATTCCCTGTGCCCCGGCTACACGAAAACCGAACGTGTCGAGGAGCTCGCCAAAAAATTTGTGGCCGACGGAAAGGGCAGCGAGGAAGACTTCTACGATAAGTTGTTAGAGTCCATTCCCGCAGGAAGGATAGGTACTCCCGAAGAGTTTGCCATGGCCGCGGCCTTTCTGGCTTCGGAAGGCGCTGGTTACATTAATGGCGTAGCGCTTCAGGTGGATGGAGGATTTTACCGGGGCATTATTTGAGTTGTTATGAAAATAAAACATAAACGCCCCGGGGATCCGGGGCGTTTATGTTGGTTTTTTCCATGAGTGCGTTATAGCGCGGCGTCTTTCACTCCCTTTAGTACCCGGGCCTTCACAACCCTGCGGGCGGGCTTTGCTTTGAATACTGTGGGTTCTTTAGTAAAGGGGTTGATGCCCTTGCGCGCTGGCTGGGCCGGTTTTACGATGACCTGGAGTTTTGCAATTCCGGGGATGGTCACTTCGCCGGGGCCTTTTCTGCTAAGCTGCTTTGCCACGATCACATTGAGGGCGTTTAATGCGGCGGTCGCCTGTTTTTTCGACATCCCGGAGGATTCAGCATGCTCTACTATCGCTTGAATAAGCTGGGTCTTTGTCATTTTGACATTTTTTGGGCTTTTCGCCGACTTCGTGCTCTTTGTGGCCGTTGCTTTTTTGGCTTTTGTCATTTTTTATTCCTCTTGATGTACCGTATGAAAATTGTTTTTGGGAAATGTGTCTTTTGATTTATTCCCATTGGAGTAAACACCGGAAGATACTGTGACTCGCCTCTGGATTGAAAAGAAACCAGAGTTTAAATCATTGGAAAATCTGCCGATATTGGCACATGTGCATTTACCGTCTAAATGTCAATAATTATATGTCCCAGCCGGAGAGAAAAATACTTAAGGGGTCCTCAAAAATTAAATTTTTGAGGTCCCCATAAATTATAACTACTGATATACTCAAGGCCTGGGTTTTCGCGCCCGCCGAAGGCGGACGGAAAAACCTAATTATTAGAGGTTCACTTAAAACACCAGGTATTCCAGTAAAAACTCAAAGATAGTCACAAATCTATGTTTAAGCCTGCTCTAAAATATTTATGAGCTTCAAAGCTTTCGGATTAATTTTGATTGAAAATATTTTCCCGATATGTTTAAGTACAAATAAATTTCACCATCCAAGGAGGACTCCGATGCTTCCCTCTGTCAATCCGGCAAAAACAAAATCGTGGCAGATGCTCAAGGCGCATTTTCGTGCCATGCGCAAAACCCATATGAGAGATCTTTTTGCTAAGGATAAAAAACGGTTTCATACGTTTTCCCTCAATTTTGAGGATATTTTACTCGATTATTCCAAGAACATCGTGACATCAGAAACGATGAAACTTCTGATGAAACTTGCAAGAGAAACAAAGGTCCCCGCAGCAGTGGAGAAGATGTTTGCCGGCCGGCGTATAAACGAAACGGAAAACCGTTCCGTGCTTCATACCGCTCTTCGCAATAGATCGAATGCTCCGGTGATGCTCAACGGAAAAGATGTGATGCTCGAAGTGCGCTCCGTCCTCAGTCAAATGAAGGATTTTTGCGGCAGAGTTCTTTCCGGTGAATGGCAGGGATATACCGGGAAAGCGATCACCGATCTGGTGAACATAGGCATTGGAGGGTCCGATCTGGGGCCTGTCATGGTCACTGAGGCGCTTCGGCCATATTGGAAGCATATTACTCCGCATTTCGTTTCGAATGTGGACGGCACACATATCGCCGAGACGCTGAAAAATGTGTCCCCCGAAACGACTCTCTTTATCATATCTTCTAAAACTTTCACCACCCAGGAAACGATGACAAACGCTCATTCAGCGCGAAAATGGTTTCTTGATAATGCGGAAGATGAAGGGTATGTGGTGCGGCATTTCGTCGCAGTCTCCACAAATGAAAAAGAAGTAAAAGAATTTGGGATCGACCCCGCGAACATGTTTAGATTCTGGGATTGGGTGGGAGGACGATATTCTCTCTGGTCCGCCATTGGCCTTTCCATTGCTCTCACGGTGGGGTTTGATAATTTCCTGGAGCTTCTGGAAGGAGGCCATGCCATGGACGAGCATTTTCGCACCGAGAAACCGGAGCGAAACATGCCGATTGTGCTTGCTCTCCTTGGGATATGGTACAATAATTTCTTTGGAGCCGAGACCCATGCCATCCTTCCTTACGATCAATACCTGCACAGATTTGCCGCTTACTTTCAGCAGGGGGATATGGAGTCCAACGGCAAAGGAGTAGACCGTTTCGGTAAAAAAATCACTTATCAAACGGGGCCGGTAATCTGGGGCGAACCCGGCACCAATGGCCAGCATGCTTTCTATCAGCTCATCCATCAGGGTACGAAAATGGTTCCCTGTGATTTCATAGCTCCGGCCTTGAGCCACAATCCCCTGGGAGACCATCATCTGAAATTGCTTTCAAATTTCTTCGCCCAGACAGAGGCTCTGATGAACGGAAAATCCGCCGAAGAGGTGGAGAAGGAGCTAAAGGCGTCAGGTTTGCCGGCAGGAGAAATTGCGCGGCTGAAGCCTTTTAAGGTTTTTGAGGGGAATCGCCCGACAAACTCAATCCTCGTGAAAAAAATCACCCCGAGGACACTGGGGAGCCTCATTGCGATGTATGAGCATAAAATATTTGTCCAGGGCGTGATCTGGAATATTTTCAGCTTTGATCAGTGGGGCGTGGAACTTGGAAAACAATTGGCAGGGAAAATACTCCCGGAGCTTTCCGGAGACATGGAGGTATCATCACACGATTCATCCACGAACGGGCTCATTAATGCATACAAGAAAATGCGAAAATAGCCGGTTTTCAAAACCGATATGAGCTTGTCGTATTCATTATTTTAAAAAATCAAGGGCATCCCGGACCGATAGCTCGGGTATTTCTTCCATGGGAACATGTCCTGCTCCCTTATAGATGACCAGTTTTGCTCCCGGAATATCTCTGGCGAACTTCCTGCCGTTTTCCACGGGTATCCAGAGGTCGGCTTCCCCCCACAGAACCAGGGTGGGGGAGGCGATCCTTCCGAGCTTTGAAAGGTTCTCAGTGGTCCGCGGCGTTCTGACGCGGGCGATAAAGGCGCCACGGTTTCCTTCCCGGAGGGTCAGGGAGTAGTATCGGTCGATGAGTTCCCGGTTTATCTTTGAGTCATCACCGTACACCTCGCGAAGGTTCTTCACGACAACAAACTCAGGGGTGATGTGGCGCGCGAAGAAGGCCACAGGGCCAAATTTCATCATGCGGAAGAGGGCCGGTGCTTTCTTGACTGGATAGCCGGCGGCGTCGACTAATATTAGACGGTCAACCTTACGCGGGTGGGCCAGGGCGTAGTTCCAGGCGATTTCTCCGCCAAGGGAATTCCCGGCAAGATGGAACCTGGGGACGCCAACCTTCGAAAGAAACTCTTCTAAGAATTCCACATAGGCTTTAATGGTATAATCTCCGCTTGCATTCGGCCCCGTGAGTCCGAATGCCGGAAGGTCCATCCGTATAACCCTGAATTTTTTTACCAGTTCTTTTGTCCATCCGTCCCAAGTGTGGAGGGATGACGATGTCCCGTGGACCAATACAATTGGGACACCCTTACCCTCGTCACGATAGTGGACGCTCATTCCGCCCAGGTCCATGAATTGTGAAGGAGGGCGGCCGTACCTGGCCTTCAAAGTTTCCACCGGTATATCAAATCGATAAAAAGCAAATGGTATGATGGCGATAATCGTTAAGATGGCAATACTAATGTATTTAATTCTTTTTTTCATGGGATACCCTCGTATCGTTATCCGGTGAAGAACCGGCGTGTTATTTTGCCTGAAAATCCGACTTTTGCGACAGCCCTTGAAAATTAAGGGAATCTCAAAAATTAAATTTTTTAATTTCCCATAATTTGCAACTGCTGGCATGTTCAAGTTTTAGGTTTACCCGCCCGCCTTCGGCGGGCGGGTAAACCTAATTTTTAGAGGTTGCCTTAATTTTTGAACTATCCTTAAACATGCTGGTAAATTATATCACTGGTCCTGCGAGACGTCAAGCGTATATAAAAACAATGGATAATGATCGAATTTTACTTGCTATCATAAGGAAATCCTGGTTGATCGTTCATGCTAAAGTACTCTTCTTGTTCATGGGAGTAAAAAAGCGAATTTCGATTATCTCCTGACAGGGGTTTTACTCCAATGGATATGGATGGTTATCCCCAGGTACTTCCGCCTGAGGAAAGATACTGCATTCCTAAATTGAATGAGGTCCGCTGTATCGGGCACCGGCAAACTATGTCCCTTGTCCTCGGTTCGTGTGTTTCAACAGTTTTCGTCGGGGGAGACGACCCTTATGTAGTGGCGGCGAACCACATCGTCATCGCCAATCCCAGGGAGGGAAGCATCGTCGCAACAAAAAGCGCACAGGCCCAGATCGATGAAATCCTCGAGGTTTTTAAAAACGCTTTCGGCATTACCATGGACCGCATATACTGTCTTCATCTTATTGGAGCAGGAAGGAATTTGGAGAGTAATTCGTTCCGTGTTCCGGAAGAAAATGTCCGGGAGGCTATGCGGATACTCGCGGACAATGAACTCGGCTTAATATTCCAGGATACTGGAAGCGCCTTTTTTGCAACCTACTCTCTATTTAAAACAGAGCTTGCGGTCTTTATTGAAAATAAGCATTTAAAAGAGCATATATCGTTTACTATCGATCTTCTGCGGCTCCAGAGACTCAATTTATCGGCGAAAAATTTCGCCCCGGCTTCTGCGCTTTCCCCCGGAGACCCTTCCTTTGAATGCCTGGTGCGAGAAGGGGCAATAACCTTTATTACAGGCAGGCGCGGCAGGATGCGCGAAGCTTGAGGCGGATGGGAATCGTTTCCGTCGCACTTCCTGTATAATGGCCAAAACCCTTTCCGCTACACCGCGGGATTTCGGCTACAGTTCTATTTCCAGTACGATTGGCGCGTGATCCGAACCCATTACCCGGGGAAGAATATATGACTTTTTCAGTGCCGGGCGCAGAGGCGGTGAGATAAGAAAATAATCGATGCGCCACCCCACGTTCTTTTCACGGGCCCGGCCCATATAACTCCACCAGGTGTAGTGGCCGCCTTCCTTCGTAAACTCCCTGAACGTGTCGATAAAGCCCGCCTTCACGATTTTGTCGAATCCGGCACGCTCTTCAGGAGTGAACCCCGCGTTATTCACATTGCTCTTCGGGTTTGACAGGTCGATTTCCTTGTGGGCCACATTGAGGTCTCCGCAGAAGAGTACTGGTTTAGATTTTTCGAGTTTTTTAAGGTATTTCAGCAAATCCGCGTCCCACTCATTGGTGCGGTAATCGAGGCGAGTGAGGCCCCGCTGGGCATTGGGCACGTAGATATTCACGAGATAGCATTTCTCAAGCTCAAGTGTTATTACCCGACCTTCGCTGTCATGCTTTTCGATGCCGATACCGGTGGTGTTTGACATCGGAGGCTTCTTTGCGAAAATGGCCGTACCGGAGTAGCCCTTCCGCGCGGCGGGGTTCCAGAACTGGTGCGGGTACTCGGGGATGTCGATATGTACCTGCTCGGGGAAAGTTTTAATTTCCTGCAGGCAGAGGATGTCGGGGTCCTCCGAAGCTAAAAACTCCAGAAACCCCTTTTTTAAAATCGCCCGGAGTCCGTTCACATTCCAGGATATTATCTTCATGCGGTTGCCCCTGTATCGCTTGCTATCAGGTGCGTCAAAAGGAGATTGCCATCATCCATCAATTTCCAATAATTAAGTCTCTGCTCGTTGAACTCGGGCGGAAAAAAACAAAGTTCAGATTATGCCGGTGATTAAATATTTTCAAAATAAAGATTGCTCTTTCCTCAGCTCTGGTGTCAATCCTAATTTTAGTAGCCCGGATGCTCGATTTAAAATGTGGCAGATATTCGTGGTTCACAGTTTTGTCGCCTGCGGAAAAATCGCTTGCAGGGGCGCATGGGCTCTGCTGGGATTGGGGAATGGTGTTACCGGCGCGAGGAGAGAGTGTTGAATAGAGAATGCTTCCATGCGGAAGGTTTTTCGTAGTCATCTTCGCCGGTTTTAACCCTTTCTTAAAAATTCTCAACTGCTAAGCACGACAACAATGCCGCTTTCCGAGAAATATAGGATTCACTGGAGTCCATCGTGACGTTTCCACGTACTCTGTTCCTGGTTGTCGGGAGCGCAGTGCTCTTATGGGCCCTTTCTCACGGCGAGGGAGTGGAACCCGGGGAGGGACGCCCTCCAGCGGTGCTTTCGCGGATTGTCTCGCTCTCGCCATCGCTGACGCGGCAGATGGTTGATCTCAACGCGGGGGGGCTTCTGGTGGGGATTACGAACTACTGTTCTGCTGAAAACAGTAATGCCAAAGTGGTGAGCTCTATCGTCCAACCGAATCTCGAAAGGATTTATTCTCTCAAGCCCGATGCCGTTTTCATTGCAGCGGGTGATGTCATAGCCTCACGCGCGGCGCGCCTGGAGGCACTGGGGCTCTATGTCCACCGCTTTGGCATTATCAGGAATTTCAACGATCTTGCAGGGCAGTATCTCGAACTCGGGTCTCTGCTGGGGCGGCGGAACGCCGCCATGGCGAAGCTCAGAGGGTATCGTAAAGAAATTTTGTCAATTAAGCGGGCCCGGGGAGTACGATGTGCGTTTTTCGTGTCACACAATCCCCTCGTGGCGGTCGGCGGAGGATCTTTTATCGACGCTATCCTTGGGGAGGCCGGCGGGGAAAATGTGTTCAAAGGGGTGGATATTCCGTACCCGATAGTGTCAATGGAAACTGTTGTCGCGCAAGACCCTGAGGTAATCATATCCATGATGCCCGGAGCGGAGGAGTTTTTCATGAAAACTTTTGCTGAGGTTAAGGGACTTTCCGCGCTGCGCAATGGTCGGGTTGCGAGCGTGGGAACGGACCACTTGCCGTACTACACCCCTGAGGATTACTTCGCCTCGGTGCGCCTCATCGCGAAGATACTTCTGGACCCCGGAATAAAGAGATGACGGCGGGGCGCTACATCCTGGCGATAGTACTCCTCGCCGCGGTGTCGCTCCTCTGCCTCTGCCTGGGGACCGTGGTCCTCTCTCCCGCCGAGGTCTTTACGGTTTTTTTCGGCGGAGGAAGCGGGACGGAGGGAGGCATATTGCTGGGAATACGTCTTCCCCGGCTGCTTATGGCCCTCACAGTGGGAGCTTCCCTCTCGGTAAGCGGCGTAGTTTTTCAGGCGGTGCTAAAAAACCCCCTGGCGGACCCCTATATCACAGGGGTATCCGGAGGCGCCGCTTTCGGCGCGGCCCTTGCGGCGCTTATTACCTCGTCATTTTTTCCCGCAGCCATCGCCGCATTCCTTGGAAGCCTCGCGGCAGTCCTCACGGTGTACCTCATCTCACGCCTTCGGGGCCTCGGAAGCACATCCATGGTCCTCTCCGGCGTGGCGCTTTCCTTTATGCTGTCTTCGGGCGTGCTTCTGCTTTTCTCAATACTCCGCTCCGAGGAAGTCCATCGGGTGCTTCTGTGGCTTATGGGTGACCTCTCGGTGGCGCGATATGGACTCGTCGCACGCATGGGAGCATTCCTCGCCGCACTCATCGGATTGACAATCCTGTATCATCGGCAGATGGACATCATCTCATTCGGGGAGGAATTTGCAAGCTCTCTGGGCGTTACGCGCCGCGATGTCTTTGCGCTCTTCTGGATTGGGGCCATGCTCGCCGCCGTACCCGTGGCCCTGGCGGGGGTGATAGGGTTCGTCGGGCTTGTGGTGCCTCATCTGGCGCGGTTTTTCTTCGGGCCGCGACATGCGCATCTGGTTCCCTCTGCGGCACTCGGAGGCGCCATGCTGCTTGCCCTGGCCGACGCCGTCGGCAGGACCATGGCGCCTCCCTACGAAATACCCGCCGGGGTGATTACTGGATTTTTCGGCGGCATCTTCTTCCTCATCGTCCTCATTAGAAGGGGTGGAGTATGATGGCGATTCTCGAAGCAAGAGGGCTCACTGCCGGGTATGGCGCCAAGACCGTGATTTCCGGTTTGGATTTGTCGGTCCGGGAAGGGGAATTTGCCGCGTTGATCGGGCCAAATGGGTCGGGGAAGAGCACCCTTGTGAAATGCCTCACGGGTTACCTGGCCCCCGGGGAGGGTGAAATTCTTTTCTCCGGGAGGGCGATACGCGAATACGCGCGCCGCGACCTGGCCCGGGAATTAGCGGCGGTCCCCCAGTTCATGCCGGAACCGCTTCCTTTTCTGGTGAGGGATTTTATTATGCTGGGGCGCTATCCCCATCGGCGCATTTTCGAAGCGGCGACGGCCTGGGACCTGGAGGCCCTGCGAAGCGCCGCCGAACTTACCGGGACAGAAAAACTTTTAGAAAGAAAGCTCTCGGAGCTTTCCGGCGGGGAGCGCCAGATGGTGTTCCTGGCCCGTGCCCTGGCCCAGGCGCCCCGGTGTATCATCCTCGATGAGCCGGTGTCGCACCTGGACATAGCCCATGCGGTGAGAATAATGGACGTCCTGGCTGAGCTCCACAGCAGGGGGGCGACGGTCGTCGCCGTGCTTCACGATATCAACCTTGCGTCGGAGTACGCCGGGAGAGTCATCGCCCTGAAGGAGGGAAGGGTGTACGCCGACGGGACGCCGACGCAGGTGGTAGAATACCGTATCATAGAAGGGCTTTTCGATACAGTATGTCTTGTGAAGGAGAACCCCATCTCAGGGCGCCCCTTCACCTACCCGGTTCCGGGGCGCCTGCGAAACAGGGGGCTCAGTTGAATCCCGCGTCCTCCTTCAGGCGCAGGTTAAAGGTGCTGTAGACTACGTCCCCTTCACGGCGCGTCGTGAAGGAGAAGTCCTTTAAATTTTGAAGGTACGGCATCGCCTGGGCCAGGAAGAACATGAAGTGCGAAGTTTTAATGAAATCGATCACCGAATCAATCTTCACGTAAAGCCCAAGATTGGTGTTTTCCAGATGTTCCCGCTTTAATCCCATGAGCCGACTGGCAATCTGGTCTTTGTGTTTTTTAAACTTATTTTCAAGCATGGTTTCAAGGTACGGCCTGTTGAACGCGATGATCGCTTCGTTAGCGCCAAGGTGGAGGTACGTGTCGTTTGTGACAGTTTCCATGGTCCACCGGGGTTGTCCCTGGTCCGGGGCCATGTCCTCCCGGTATTGCCCTCCACTCTGTGGGGAAACAGGCTTTTTTACCTGCTGCGTTGTGGTGATACGCCACACTTCCTCGCCGCCGATTTTTTCCTTTTTGTAGGTCGTGAAGCTGTCTTTTTTTTGTTCCTGGAGCTTCACGGCTTCGAAGAGACCGACAATATCAGCGCGCTTTTCGGGAAGATAACCCAAGTGAATGGAAAACTCCCAGTTCTTAATCTCCTGCATAGAGTTGAAATCGGGGAAGCGTTTAAGAAGTATCGAGGCATTTCCCGAGAGATTGTCGAAGAAGTCTTTTCGAATGTCTTTTCCGGTAAGCTCCCTGAATTTTTGATTGGATGCGTTAAGATTGTTCATGGTTTCAGGCTGCATCTTTTCGAGAAGGCAAAGCATTCCCTCAATATTAAAATTGATGTATGCATAAGCGGCGGGTTCTTCCCCATAGTAATCGGCGGCGCCGGGTCGTCGGGGATTGTCGATGACCTTTGCAGTCAGTTTTTCTCTGTTGGAGAGGAAACCCGGAGCGTAAATGGCATGGTTGTGGATGCGTATGCCTTTATCATTGATGAACCATATCCCGGATTCGGTAAGTAGTTGTTCACGGCTTTCCGTTACTAAGGGGTTCAGCGGGACTTCTCCCGCAGGGTTTGGAACCAGGGATTTGAGATAATCGATGTCCAGGACCTGGGTGCTTGTATAATAAAGTATTGAGGGTGATTTACCCGCATAAGCTTTTACTAAAAGTTGCCGGAATGCAGCAAGGCCTTTCTCAGATGAAAGAGGTTTTTTTTGTTTCACGATGGCGGCGCGGGCGCGCTCAACGGTGTTTGCCAGAGCGATGAAGCCGGGGCCTTTTGCCACAAATACATTATCATTTTGGACCTGAAATATCCCTCCCCGGTCGATTTCGCGGACAGGCGGAACGGTCTGCCCGGAGGGTTCTTTTGCTGGTGTGGTAAGCGGTTTCGCTTTTTCAAATAAACTTTTCATGGCCTGGTAAAGCGTCCCGGCGTCGCGGGCGGGAATAAAGAAAGTCCAGTGTTGTGATGGGGCTTTCGTATCGGGGATATACTTGCTATGCGGGGTTCGGGGTTGGTTGACGGCGAAGCCGATTATGTCGATACTAAGCGCCAGGGGTTTTTTCGTGTCGACACCGGCGGAATTCAGATGTGCCGGGTCGATGAGGTTGATACCGAGCTTTGCTTGCATGGCGCTACCCAGCAGAAGGAGTTCGTTCGCTCCCTGGGGCCCCCGGAGGAAACCATAGAATTTTTTAATGTCACCGATGAACTGTGCAAGGGGAGCTGTTTCGACGTAGATTTTGTCGCCGGAGGATACGCGGCCAGCGAATTCGAAGGGGGCCGCCGCCAGAGGTCTCGAAAGGGCGATGAGGGCGATAATGGATGCGAGGACCTTTGGGACTTTAAATGTACAATGATGCATAATCTGTTATTTCCTCCTGGCATGAGATGGCGAAGATTTGCATGATGTATGAGATGCCGACAAATTCAACAACATTTTTAATCAGGATAAACAGTTACCCTGTGGTTCAAAATTAGACCGGGGGAACATATTGTCGACGTGTGAGCGAAGAATTAATGGTTCGGAAAGGCATTATGTATTTGACAGTATTCGAGGCAAATCTGTATCGTATTCGCCGTTCAATGAGGCATAATACGCCAGCGGCAACCTGCCCGTCTCTGCGGTGACAATTCTTGTCGACGCAGGAGCGCCGCCGCTGTATTATAGTATTATATAGGCAGGACGCAATAGCAGAGAACAATCGGAGGTTGTCGTGCCTACTTCTACAAAGAAAACAGATAATGCCTGGTCCGAAATAATTATTTCATCAAAGAAGAAGCCTGCATTCAGCGAGAACGCCCGTGTGGTGCTTGATAAACGTTATCTGGCCAAAGACGAGGAAGGGAAGCTTGCTGAAACCCCCGAGGAGATGTTCAAACGCATTGCCCGCTTTATTGCTTCGGGAGACCTGGCTTACGGAGCAACCATGGAGGAGGTGGGCCGCACAGCGGACCGCTTCTACGAAATGATGGTGGATTGCGAATTCATGCCCAACAGCCCCACCCTGATGAACGCGGGACGGCCCCTAGGACAGCTCGCCGCCTGTTTTGTTCTCCCCGTGGAAGATTCCATGGACGGCATCTTCGACTCAATAAAAAACATGGCCCTCATCCATAAAAGCGGAGGAGGTACCGGCTTCTCCTTCTCGCGTCTGCGTCCGAAAAACGATATGGTGCGCTCTACTGCCGGCGTCTCCAGCGGGCCGGTATCTTTCATGAGAATTTTCAACACCGCCACGGAAACCATCAAACAGGGGGGCACCAGGCGCGGCGCCAACATGGCAATCCTCTCTATCGACCATCCTGATATCCTCGATTTCATACAGGCGAAAAAAGACAATAGCCAACTGACTAACTTCAATTGCTCCGTGGCCCTCACCGATGCCTTCATGAAGGCCCTGGAGGAGGATGGGGAGTATGAACTGGTGAACCCCAAGAACGGTCGCGTGGTGGACCGCCTGAAGGCCGGGGATGTGTTCCGCCTCATTGTCGAGATGGCATGGAAGAACGGCGAGCCCGGAATCGTTTTCATCGACCGCATTAACTCGAAGAACCCTCTTAAAAAGATTGGCCTCATAGAAAGCACCAACCCCTGCGGCGAACAGCCACTCCTTCCCTATGAATCGTGCAATCTCGGTTCCATCAACCTCACGAAAATCCTCGAAAAGGAGAACGGCGAGTATGTCATCAACTATGACAGGCTCTCGGAAATTACGACCGATGCCGTCCACTTCCTGGACAATGTGATAGACCTCAATAAATATCCTCTTGACATTATCCGCGACAACACACGGGCCAACAGAAAAATCGGCCTGGGCGTCATGGGCTTTGCGGATATGCTAATACTCCTTGGCGTGCCGTATAATTCAGAAGAGGCCGTGGTCATTGCCGAGAAGGTAATGTCGAGGGTGCAGAATGCGTCGAGGGAGGCATCAAGGGAACTTGCCGAAAAACGCGGAGCGTTTCCCAATTTCCCGCTTTCCGGTTACGCGGAGAGAGGAGAGGCGCCCCTTCGCAATGCCACGACCACAACCATCGCCCCCACAGGCACTATCAGCATCATTGCGGGGGCTTCCAGCGGCATCGAGCCCATCTTCGCTCTGGCTTTCGCGCGCAATGTCATGGACAATAATGTCCTTGTAGAGACCAATCCTCTTTTTGAGGAAACGGCGAGGCGCGAGGGTTTTTATTCTTCCGAGCTCATGCAGGCCGTGGCGAAGACCGGTTCTGTGGCCGATATGGAGGAGGTGCCCGAGAAGTTCAGAAAAATCTTTGTTACCGCCCACGATGTGCTTCCCTTGTGGCATATTCGGCTCCAGGGGGCCTTTCAAAAGTACACCGACAATGCAGTATCAAAAACGGTGAACTTCCCCCACGATGCCACCGTGGAGGACATCGAGACGGTTTACCGTCTGGCATACCAGCTTGAGTGCAAAGGAGTAACCGTGTATCGCGATGGTTCCCGGGATTCCCAGGTCCTTGAAATTCAGCGCGAGAAGGAAGAGAAAGCCGCAGAGCCCGCGCCGGGTTTTGTGGGGCCCCGGCCTCGGAAAGATGTGACCTGGGGTATGACCAGGAAGATGAATACCGGTTGCGGCGCTCTTTACGTCACCATCAATGAAGATGAACATGGCCTATTTGAAGTCTTTGCCCAGATGGGGAAGGGGGGCGGATGCGCATCGAGCCAAACCGAAGCTGTTAGCCGTCTGATATCCTTATCTTTAAGATCGGGCATCGACCCCGAAATGATTGTAAAACAGCTTAAGGGAGTGCGATGTCCCAATCAGACCTGGGAAAAGGGAGGCAAAATCTACTCCTGTGCGGATGCCATTGCCAAGGCCCTTGAGCGGTACCTCGGAGGCGGGGGGCGCGGTGACTTTGTTCCTACCGAGGGAGCAATGGATAAAGCCGAAACGAATGGCAAGGGAAGCGACACTGTGATGGTGGGAGTGTGTCCCGATTGTCACGGGCCTCTGGAGTTTGAATCCGGGTGCTCCGTGTGCCGCCTCTGCGGATTCTCGCGCTGCGGATGATATTCGCCTCGAGTGCGCGAGTGGGCTTTGCACCGGGAGGTGCGTTTTGAGGGTAGGCGGATGTTTCTGGTTAGTCGGCTTTAGGGGGAGGGTAGGAGGAGGGTTTTCGTGGGTACTCCCCAGTAATAAACCCTTGTGATGATGCTATCTACGATAAATTCCATCATCGCGTAGTTGCTATAACGATAACTATCTGCATTTCCCTTGATTTCTTTCAGCAATTCTTCCAGATAGAGCTCAACCGCCTGCGCAATAATGAAGGAAACAGAAAACTTAAAAACCTTCCTCGAATCCACAAAAAACTCATACTCATCCGCCTTAAGCCGAACATGTGCCTTCCGCCTTGACCCGCTTTTCAACCGCTCCTGATATTTCACCCGCATCCAGACGCCGCACCCCCGGTCCCCTCTGCCGGCAAAGCGCACCACAAGGGCGGATATTACACCGCTTCTCGTGATGCCCAGTCGGCGCGCCGCCTCGTCGAGCCTGAAAAGAATGCCTTCGCTTACATTGACCGTCGTATCAATCATGCCTTTAACCTCCAAGGAGCTTCATAAATAGATACGAAAGGAGGCAGTAGAAAATAAAAAATATTTCAGGAGGCTGCGAAAAAAGGGAATTGCGGTTTGTGCCGGCTGTCCGAAATCCCGGCCAAAAGAAAGGAGGGTGATACAAGCCGCCGTCGGTTTAACGTTCCTTAATAAACGCAAAGTTGAGGTTCCGTCCTCCGTCTCCCCTGCGATGCGAGAAGTAGCGGCGGTCCAGAAGGGTGCAGATGCCGGCGAGGTGGATGCGGGCCGCATCCAACCCGGCGTTCCTGAGCGACCGGGTGACGCTTTTCCGGAGGTCCACGTAGGTGCTGCCGTCGCGATGAATCGTATCTTCCGGGAAATGCCGGGCCACGTCATCATTTACCCGGTACGAATCCGGCCCTATTGCCGGAAAAATGAAGGCCTCCATGTTTGCCGGAACGCAGTTGTATTTTTTCCTCATCAAGCTCGCGAGCTTTCCGGTGATATCGAGGCGGCATCCCCGCCATCCCGAATGCGCCGCCCCGAGGACGCGTCGTGTTCTGTCGGCGATGAATACGGGTACGCAATCCGCCGTGCGGATTACCAGGCAGAGTCCTGGCAGCGCGGTGACCAGGCCGTCGGCGTCCCCTGTAAAAGGGAGATTGTTTCGAGGATATGTGTCCACCTCGATGATATCGTCCCCATGGACCTGGTTTAGCATGAGGATGTCCTTCTGCGCGATGCCGGTTACGCCTTCAAGGAGTAGTTTTTCTTCAAAACGTATTTTATCCGTATGGGCGCTGTAATCGATGCGGTTCATCGTCGCAGGAACGACCCCTAGGCGGAAATCATCCACGCCCTCAAATTCGTCGAAACCCTGGTCTGCCTGATTAAATCGAATCATCGCCTTCTAATCCTTACGGGATGGCTTCTCCTGCATTTTCCTGGTTTATCGGTTTTGAGCTTCCCAAATGATAATGACGGTGGGTTGGAGGGGGGTGGTAGGTAACCATCCCTGTGTTCGCTGTTTTAAGCGTCCCTCTCGAAATTTCCGGTTTTTTCGCTATCAAAACCGGGAGCGATCATAATTAATTTGAACAATGCATTAAAGGGTGATGTCAAAGCGTTTACGCTTCTCAAACCCCGAAATTTTTCGATAGCCTGCGCTTTTGAGCATCTCCACGGCTTTGATGAATTCGTATCCAACTTCTTCCGGGGTGTGGGCGTCGGATCCCAGGGTCATCGGAACATTGAGGTTAAAAAGCTCTCCTACAATCTCCCGGGAGGGATACATCTCTTTAACGGGCTTCCGGAGCCCGGCCGTGTTGATCTCCACGGCCATGTCACCATGGACCATGCTCCGAAAGAGGGCCCGTATTTCACCGGAAAAACTTCTCCGTGGACGGTGCCCGAATTTTTTCACCAGGTCCAGATGCCCAACAATGTTAAACTTTCCGGCGAGTATAAGCCCCGCCAGGAGCTCGTAGTATCGTTTGTATATTTCGTCGATGTCCCTGTTAGAGTACTCCTCTATGTAATCAGGGTGGTCGAAGGGCCACTCATCTATGAAGTGGCACGAGCCTATGAGGTAGTCTATCCTGGGGTCCGTGAAATAGCGCGCGTCAAAGCTGGGGTGCAGCGGGTAATCCACCTCGAAGCCGGTGCGAACTTTTATCTTCTCTCCGGCATTTCTCCTGGTGCTTTCAATGAGGGAGAGGTAGCTTTCAGTCTGGCTTTCTGTCATGGTGATGCCTTCCCGGAGATGTTCCGGGAGCGGCGCATGGTCGGAAAAGCCGATTTCCGCAAGGCCCGATGCGGCGGCAGCCATTACGTAATCATCAGGGCTTCCCACTGCGTGGCCGCAGAGGGGCGTGTGAGTGTGGTAGTCTACCAGGCCCATCAGTATCCGTGCCTCGAATAAAAGTAAGATATTTCGGTGATCCTCGGGTCCGGCGGGCCGCTTCGTTTCAGGAAGAATTTATCAACCCTGTCGTCGTCGCTGTGTGAGACTATCGACATGACATACCAGAGGGGGGGCACTTTGAAAGTCGGCGCTTCACCCGAAGAGGGCCGTATTAAAAGCTGGGTGTTGCTTATCCGTGAAAGGTTCAAAGGCTTGAATTCACTGTACTCCCGAAACTTAGAATCGTTGATATCGTAAAAGAAGGGATGGTGGAGATACTGCACGAGGACCTTCTTCTTTCGTAAGTATATGGCCAACAGTTCGATGTCGTTCATTTCCACATAGCGCGGCCGAAGGACGATTTTATCGATGTTCTCCAGGTCCGCCGCATACGGATACAGCGACAGAAGGAAACGCACATGATTGGGCCCCTTCTGGAGGGACCGGGCCCCTGAGTATGAGAGAGCGGGGTATACGATATCGACTTTGTCGCTCCCCCTGCGGAACCTGTCGGTCAGGTAAAGCCTGTTGAACCGATTTTGCAGCAGGTTGTCAATATCTATGAAAAGGCCGCTGTCAATATCCCCCGCCTCGACTTTGATTTCCAGGTCCTTCATGGTCCGGTATTCGGTGTAATCCCTGAAATCGAACATTCTCCTTCCTCGTGTATGCGCTGCAGCTTATCATATTCTATGCGCTTCGCGGCTTTTATGCAACTTTTTTTTAGGATATTGGCCGGGGCTCTTGGCCTCTATAGCCAATAATGGCTTTTTAGGGCCGGTAAAGTTCTTGTCAAATGGTTTATATTCTTTTAATATCGTTTTTCTCGGTGCACAACCCGGTATCAATTTGCCGCCCGGAAGCATACATATCAATTTTTTTATATGGAGATGAGAATGATTGACACTAAACTCCTGGAGATACTCGCATGCCCCGCCTGTCGGGGCGATGTGGAATACGACGCGAAAAATGAGAAAATCATCTGCGTCGACTGCGGCCGGAAATATCCGGTGAAAGACGGCATTCCCGTCATGCTCGTCGAGGAAGCGGAGGCCCCGGCAGGAACGGCCTAAATCTAATTGACAAAAACCCGCCGTCGGGGCGCATTTCACCTTAGTGAAGTTGTTCCTGTTGGTTGTTTCACAGGCTGGCTTCTTCTGGCAACATTAAAAATTACGTTTTCCCGTCCGCCGAAGGCGGGCGGGAAGGCCTGAGAGCTGAGTTTGTTGGCAGTAACAGTTCATGGTAATTCTAACAATTTATTTTTTTTTGGTTCCACTTTAATACTTAACGAGAAAATATCATTGATACGGATGTCGGGGATTCGAAGCGCCATTCCGACATCTTCTGTAAAAAGAGGAGACCCGTAATGCCCAGGGAAAACTTTTCGCTGAAAAACATCGTCTGGTATATCATCATAGGGTTTTTTACCCTCATCATAGTAATATCCTTCGGTATGCCCGATTTCCTTTCCCAGATGGGAAGGAATGAAAACATGGTGGCCCGAGTAAACAATGAGACGATCGACCGGATGTCGTTTATTCGCTTCAGGGACAATATGGCGAAGAACATCGACGTAAAATCCATGGATGATAAGGAGGCGGCGCGCCTTATCCTGAACTCCCTCATCGAGCACCGGCTCCAACTGCAGAAAGCCGAGGACCTTGGAATCTCCGTGTCCGACGAACGGGTTAGGAACTTCATCAAGAGCATTCCATTATTTAAAAACAGCCTTGGTTCCTTCGACAACGAACAGTACAAGAGGTATCTCAACCACTATCACTTCAGCAGAGAGGAATATTTTTATTTTGTGAAGGAAAACCTGGTGAGCGGTGATTTCTATGACCTCATCGAATCCGGTATGGCGGTATCGCCCGACGAGGTTATGGCGGAGAGCGCCATTGAAAACTCGAAAATACAGGTCCAGTACGCCTTCATATCGAACTGGAACTTAAAAAAAATGTTCCGGGACGACCTGGTGGTCACAGATAAGGAACTCGCGGCAGAGATGAAGAAAACCGCTGTGGACGGAAAGGCCGATGCTGGGCAGACCATGGTCAAACTCGAGTCGAAGAAATTCAACTCCCTCAGGGGCAAGGTAATGGCCCAAATTGAAGGGATGTCCCGCCAGAGAAGGCCCTTCGCGGAGGCGGTGAAGCTCTTTGGCGGGGAAGTGGCCATGTCGCCCGAATTTCGCATCGGCGACAACCTCGCCGGGGGCACGGCGCCGAAATACCTGGCCGAGTTGGCCTCGAACTCGGTATTTTTTGAGGACTGCCTCATCCTGGAAAGCGGTAGCGTCTCACGGGCCGTCCCGACTATGGAGGGCCTCATCGTCTTTACTCCGGTAAAAAAGGAAGTGCCTTTCCAGGAACCCGATGCCGAGAATTACGCCAGGATACATAAAAAGTTGTTGAAAGATCGCATGAATGCGGTATATGCATCAATGATGGGTTCTTTCAGGAATAAGGCAAAAATTATCGTGAACCCTAAGTTTGTCGAAAACTAACATTCAGGAGTCACGTCTATGAACATCAATGCCGAATACATAAACCCTTTCCTTGAGGCCGCCAGCGCCGTTTTCAAATCTATCATGGGTGTCGACCTGAGGCGCGGAAAACTCAGCATCAAGGAATACCCCGAGCCCGCCCACGAGGTGGCCATCATCATCGGCATCACCGGGGCCGTTACCGGGGAAGTGGTCTACAGTATGAGTTACGGCATGGTGTTCAAGATCGCGGAAATCCTCGCTCCGGGCATCACCCAGGACCAGCTTAAAACCGAGTACAAGGACATCATAGGGGAGCTTGCCAATATGATTACCGGCAATGCAATGAACCTTTTCGCTTATTCGGGGAAGCGCATTGAGATTACCACTCCCACAGTCATCGACGGGAAAAATTTTACCATCACCATGGTGAAACAGACTACTCTGGGGATCAATCTTTACAGCCCATTCGGACAGCTCGAGATGAACGTGGCGTTGAAATAAATTTCGGAGTTATTGGAAGAGGCAAGGAGGGGACAGGTTTGCCTGTCCCCTCCTTGCGTTGGGACGTATCTTCGCTTTATCGTTCGTACTTAAAATACCTCTTTTCCAGGGACGTAAGCTCCCGCTTCACCCGGCGCAGGAGGGGGGAATCTTTGAAGTGCTTCTCTCCAGCCTCAGCTTTCCGTATAAATACGCGGTACACTTTGCGTGATATTTCTACGTCCCTCAGCGCCGGGTCCCTTTCGTAGATTTGGCCTATCATGAAATATGCGTCATCGACCGTTTCCCGGTCGCCATAATACCGCACAACCCTGACCGCCGCTTCAAGGGCCTGGGGGCCCTTTTGTTCTTCTAAGAGTATCTGGCTCGCCCGGATAAGGGAATCGTCAGCCAGGGGGGTCTGGGGATACTGGGAGGCCGCCTGGTAAAAAAGCGACACGGCATCGGTGCGCTTCCCCAAACCGTACTGGGTTTCGGCCCGGTAAAACAGCGCCGCAGGATACTCCCCCGATTCCGCAGGGACGGCCTTCAGGTCTTCCGCGGCTTTTTTGTAGTCCCTGAGGCGCATGCGCGCCCTGGCGGAATAGATCATGGCGCTGTGGAGATTGGATGACTGGGGATGTTTGTCCTTCAGCTCGGAGAAAGATTTTACCGCCGCATCGAAAAGCTCGGCGTGGTAAAATTCGACACCCGTTTTAAAGAGTGCCTCATCGGCGGTGCCGGATTCTTTGATGGACTTATTCTTCGACGCGGCGGCGTTTTTCTTCTCGTCGTCGGCCGCAATAGGACTGTCTGCGGTCGCCTTTTCTATGGGCTTTTGCTGCGTATCAGGGTTTTCGCCGCCAGGCAGGGTCGGAGTTTCGCCGGACACCTTCGAGCCGCTGATAATTTTTTTAATAATTTCTTCCGTCGGAACTACTTCTCCTGATATGTGAGGCCGGTGTGCCGCAAGTCCAAGAAGGATGATGCCCGACACCGCAACCAATAAGGTGGCTTTTTTCACTGTCGTTTTCCAGCGTTTTCCAGGTATGCCAGGCCTCGATTCCGCACTTCGTTGAATGTGCTAGGGTGAAGTTTTCCTCCCTTAGCACATGCTCGAACTTTATGATCGGCGGCCCGTGAACGCCGTAAAGGGCGATCCTCTTTATCTATCGATGACTTCGGAGCCTCTGTCAAGCGGATTTGGCGAATTTTTACGATATACGCGAATCGTTTTTCCTGATGCGGGTTCAGACGCATCGCCCCGGTTGGTATCCGATTTTCGGACATCGCTTCCGCCTGTTCGCGGTATCGCTCCTTCTCCTGCTTCCCGGGGGTCCAAAACCCCAGGTGCGGGGGCATCATCGTGTTCTTTTTTCTTGAGGGTTCGGACGTCAGGCGCGGCAGGAGCCCCATCTGTACGGTCTATTTCCGAGAGCCTGTCGCTTCCCCCGGCCCCTTCGGCGGGGGCGTGTCTCTCCGTTTCCGGCTCAATCACAGTTTCGCTCGCTGTCGGTTCCTGGCCGGCCTTCGAGGGAAAGAGGATGCGCTTAAGCTCCGGATCGGTGATTTCGTTGATCCCATCGCTTTCCACCATGGTTCGAGAAAAGGCGGTTTGGCGGTTTCGCTTCACGTCCACCTCGAATATCTGGTTGGTGCTTTTGAAGTTTGGCATGGCGCCGATTTTTGCGGCCTTCCTCCCGAGGTGGATGCCAAACCCGACGCTTCCAACAATGACGGCAAAGGCGAGAATATACCCTGCCTGTTTCACCGTTTCCTGGGTCCGCTTGTCCATTCCCCCCAAAAGGCGGTCGATGGCCGACAGCATACCAGATAGCATGTTGAGCAGGAAATTCATCGGGCCCTCGCTTCCTGGTTTTCCCCTTTTCCGGTATTAATGATAATAATAACATTGCAGCTTTTCAACCGTTCCGTCGTTTCCGGGCTGGCGAGGATGCGGCGGGCGTCCCGGTCGGCGATGACGGGGCATCCGCGGAGGCTCCGAAGGGCCACGGTGTAATAGGGTCTTGCCCCGGCCTTTCGGTGGCGCATCGCCTCGTCCTCATTGCGGCAGTAGGTCACCAGGCCCGTTCGGGCCTTCGCCGAAGAGACAAAGGGCCTTCCGTATAACTCCAATCCCCGTTCCGTGAAAACCGAAGGAAAGAGCATGGGAACGATGGGAAGCCCTCGGCCGTCTATCACAAGGCCCGTATAATCCGTGCGAATTTTTGCGTCGTCCCGTTGGGGAAATTCCCGTTGGGGAAACTCGAAGGGAAGGGCGGATATGATATCGCCAAAGCCTATGGTCGCTTCGCAGGTCGACGAGTAGAACCCGGAAGGACGCTCGCTGATCTTGACGGCAGTAGTAAGGATTTCCGTGAGGCGCCCCCTGGCGTCCTCATGTTCCTCCAGGACGTCCGCCACGGTCGATTCCGCGTCGACGCGCATGGACCGGATTGACGTCGCCAGCCGTTCCAAAGCCGATTCCCTTGCGTGCTTGTAGGCTTCCATGCGCGCCCGGTTGAGGGATGTGGGATACCCGCTGTGGGAATCGACAGGCGTCCCCTTTTCGGAAATTTCGACAGATGAGGTCACCCTGGACGTGATGCTTCCTTTTTCCCAGCTTGTAAAGGATGTGGGGAGATTGGAAAGGAAACCCCGGGCAGTGAGCGGCAATGCCCAGAGGCATGTTGCCACAGCAAAGGCGCAGATAGTCCTGGTCATGGTAAATAATGAATTCATACAGATATTGTTTCGGGGGCCCTCCTGGCCCATCTGTTCATCTCACTCCATTGAAGGAGGTAATGCAGGAAACTTTAAAAAAAGTGATATAAAAATCCCCATAAATTGTCAAAGCTGGCAAGCTCAGTACTCAGGTTTTACAGTCCGCTTTCAGCGGGCTGTAAACCTTTTCGTTAGAGATTGCTTGTAGTTACCTTATCGGTATTTTGCTCTGGGAAATGGCAAAAAAAGGGTTAGTGTTGTCATGTCTGCGCCGAATCCAGACGGTGACGAAGCTTCTCCAGAAGGGCACGCATCTTCGTTGCAGCTCTGACGGAGTCTCCTGCAAGGATGGCCAGAGCCCGGGACGGTTCGATATCCGGATGGCGGGCCAGATAGACCCTGGTTTTTTTCAGGAGGGGCTCCAAAACGGGGCGGACCTCGTCCCGGGAGGCTTCGGCGATGATGCGCTCATCTTCTCCGCCACGGCCCCGGGGCAGGGTGATAATCGTTTCAAGCTCGGATAGGGCGGCTTCGACGGCTTTTTTCAAGGGCTCTGGGTCCGGGTTGGAGGGCGGGCCGGAGGCGCCGGTAAGGGCCGATTGGGGGGATGCTTTCGGATGGGGCATGGAATCCAGGGCCTGTCGGAGGGGCATTTCGAGAGCGTGGTCGATCCTGGCGCCCCCTTCCGTGGCATTGATCACCTTAACGGGGACCTTCCGCGCGGAGTCTGAAAACCATCCCCGGTACAGGTCGAAGACGAAATCGGAAACCACTTCGCCGCGCCCCCCGAAAGCGGCCACTCGCTTTATGCGACGTTTCCGTATCACCGCCTGATTGATGCACTCCAGGTTGTAAAACCGGTCGATGCGGGCGATCCATCCCTCATTGTGATGGCTTCCGCTGCAATGTATCTCCCTTCCCGTGTAGGCCAGGTCCTGGCCGACCAGGACGATAGGATCGCATCCGAGGTTCAGGAGGAGGTCGAAGGCGCTGGTGGCCACGGAGCCCCCGGACTGGATGTCCCCCGGTGGGGGCACATGGCGCTCTATCCAGTCCATGAGGGGCGTAGTTTCCCTGCGGAGCGTTCCGGAAGAGTCGGAATAATATTTCGACGTGGTGCTGATGATGCGCCCTCCCCGGTAATCTCTAAGGATGGCCGGAAAGCTCACCAGATCCGCCAGGAGAAGGGGAGCGGTATCTCGGACGCCCAGAAAATGGTTCACGCTGTGGCGCTGGGCGTCCAGGGTCATGACGATATGGGGGGACACCCCTCTTTTTTCCATAATCTTAAAGGCGGTATCGACGCATACCACCAGGGCCTTCTCCCGTGCATTGGCGAGGAGGTCCACATTGCGCCTCAGGGAGGGCCCCGCCGAGACAATGATGCCCGGGTACCCCCGGAACGCTCCGAAGAGCGTTCGCACCGGCGCTGCGGCGAAGGCGTGGTGGATGTTTCCCAGGATATTCTCAATCCACCGTCCAACGAACTCGAAGCGGGTGAGCATGTCGCTCAGGCGTGAGGTGAAATACTGTTGGATGTCGGCGCCCAGGGCGTCGTAGAAGGGAGGGTCTAAAAGATACGAGGGGCGATGACGGTATACGGCGGCCCCCCGGAAGGAGGCCATGTCGATTTCCTCAAGTGCGTCAGGTATCTCCGCCGGTGATGTAATGACGGTCAGGTTTTTCGGAAGTGCCGGGTTTTCTTTTTGGGCCAGGTCCGCCACTTCCCGGTCCCTTTCCAGGACAATCAGGGCCCGGTCGGGAAAGAGCCGCGCGAGGGAAGTCAGATGGTGTCCCAACGCAAGGCCCCAGGCGACTATGACATTGGCGCGGCCCGGCGTGAAGGCCCCGGCGGCGCGTTCGGCTTCTCTGGAGGGATCGTAGGCTGAATGGAGGCGCGTCTCTCCTCCATTGCGATACACCAGGGTTTTCGCCCCGGAAGGCGTGTCCTGTACCTCGTAGCGGCCCATCAGGAACGGGAATCCGTCTCGTAGCGGCCCTTGATTTCATCGTGGAGATTCTGGGCGTCCTCTATGGAGGCGATGCCGTATCTCTCAAGGACCTCGCCTTCGAGGTAATAATAGTCGTATTTCCTCGTTTCGACGCCGCAAAACATGTTGGCAAGATACGTAATATACACCTGGTCGCGGTATTCATTGGGGGCGTTCAAAGGCGAATGGTGGCAGCGGATCGATTCGGTGAGGTACTCCGGAAACGCCCAATGCCGGGCGATTAGCTCCCCGATGCTTGAATGGCTTATTCCGAGGGACACCTCCTCCATTATAGTGGAAGTCCGTATCTTCCTGTTGTTGACCATCTCGGAAATCCAGTTGGTGAGTTCAAGGTCTGTGGACAGGAGGACGATCTTTCCCAGGTCGTGGAGGAGACCGGTTAGGAAGACGCTTTCCATGATCTTAGGAAGCCGCATTTTCATGGCAAGAATCCTGGCGTAGAAGGCGGTTTTATTGCAGTGGTTCCAAATTTGTTCAAATTTGGAGAAACGCTTGTCTAATATCTGCCGGGCGCTCGAAGCGGTGAGGATTGCGTTCAGGTTTTTAAGGCCGATGGTCATCACCGCGTCGCTCACCTGCTCGATCCGCTTCGAGGTGATGAACCCCGCCGAGTTGGAGAGCTTCAGAACGTCCGAGGTAATGGACGGGTCGATCATAATGCGCTTCGATATTTCGCCGATAGAGGCGTCGGGGTCGCCGCAGAGGCGCTGAAGCTCGATGATGTGTTTGGGAAATGTAGGCAGCCCTTCCACCTGGCGAAGTATCTCCGTCTTGATGTTAGTGGTAACTTCCCGGGGACGTATTTCCAGGGGAATCATCACATCGCATTTCGTGCTTGTGCCGTCGCTCGTTATGCTGTAGGATTCCACGCCGATGCCGGAGTTTTTCAACAGCAGGGTCACCAGGACGATGCCCAGGCCCGCCCCCTCGGTGCTGTCGTACACCTCCTCGTACGCTTCGCTGAAGTCGTTATAGCTCCGGGCCCGTTCCATCCGCATGGTGATGCGGGACAGTTCCTCGGGGAGGATCGGCGTGTTGTTGATCACGCTGATGAGAACTCCATTCGCCGTCTTCTGAAGTCGGATGCGGATTTTTAGCCCGCTTTTCGCAAGCTTATCTCGGGCCTGTTCGAGGTCGCCCACAATCTCGTTGCGGAAATTCGACATGCCCAGGGCATACTGTTCCGGGTTTGCAATGTCGAGGCCCCTCTCCAGAAAGTAAAGGCGCTTGGCATTGGCCTTCGCAGCGTTGATGATCACTTCGCGCTGTATGGTCACCAGCGTATCCAGGAGGTAGATGAGGTCCATTTTCGAGAGGACTTTCGCGAAGAGGGAGTTCAGGGCCTTCATCACGTTCTGGTCGGGATAAAAGAAGGCGATGTTGACCGGTTTTCCCCGGTCGAGATTCTCAACTAGTTCGGAAGCCTTGAGGGCGTCTATCACCATGGTACCCTGTATAACCCGCCGTTGGGGCGTATTGAATTTTTGAAGCTGAGAGGCTGGATGCGGTTAGCAGCGACCTTTGTTGTACCTTTCGGCTTCCCGGGAAGGTAGTATAATAGTGGAGTAAAACATTTTTGTCAATATCGATTTGCCGGGAAGATGCAATTAAACCCGATTGGGTGGAAATCATGGCCGGGTGATGAGAATTCCGGCGTTTATAAGGGTGATGGAGACCTCGGGTTCAAGGTAGCTGTGATATCGCGCCAGGGCCGCGGAATGGTCCCGGCGAACCTCGCCGATTTTGTTTTTTGTCCGGGTGATGGCGCTTTTCATGTCTTTCTCGAACCACTTCATCTGGCATTCCTGGCGTTCCATCTGTTCTTCCAGCTCCTTTAGCTTCTTGGAGTAAGCATCGTTTAACTTGTCTATTTCAAACTTCACGGGGCTCGCCATGGCATCGGTTAGGCGTGACTTCAGTGCATCGGCTTTGACCATAACCCTTTCCCGGGCCGCTTCGAAGTGGTCAAGGGCCCCGGCGATTATCCTGTGAATGTCAATTCGGTACTCCGAGGGGGGCGCATCCTTGCCCGTGTACGGCAGAAGGGCCCGGCGTTCGATTTCATCCAGGTCCCCCGGGGTAATGCCGCGGTTCGGAATCACCGCCACGGGAACGAACTCCTGATAATTCGAGGCGGCGGTAAAGCGCACCAGGTAGTGGAATATCATGCCGGAGAGGTACCGCTCGTATTTGACGGCGCGAATTCCGGTGAGTCCGCCGAATCGGTCCTCCCGGCATCGCCCCATGAACTCCTCCACAAGGGGGTTTCCGAAAGCAAGGAACTCCAGGCTCTCGTTTTCCAGGGCCTTCTGGCTGTCGAAGGTCCCCTGACGCTTTCCTTTCCCGCCGGCCGGGAGCGGGTAGAGCCCCGTGATTCTGTTCCGGCGGCCTATTTTGCCGTCCACATGCGGATCTACCTTCCTGAGGCGGTTGACAAACTCCTCTATCCGCCTGTTGGAGACTTTCCTCTCCTGGAGGGTCACGCGGTAATACTCATCATAGTTAAAGTCGAGCTTTCTGGTTACCGTTAGCTCCGAGAGCTTTTCGTAGCTTCGGCGCGCCCGGTCCATCTTTTCGTCAATTTCGGCGCCGAGCTTCCGCCGGTTTTTCAGTCCCGCCATCATCTCCATGAAGATGGCGTTCAGGTTGAGTTCCTCTTCTATCTGCCCGAGGAGTATGTCCGGGGTTCCTATCGACTCCTCGAAGAGTTTCAGCTTTCGTTCCAGCACCTGGAGCACCTTCTCCGCCACGGTCCCGGCAGTGGAGAAGTTGTAAATTTGTACGTCGCAGGGCTGGCCAAAGCGGTGTATCCGGCCTATCCGCTGTTCAATTTTAAGGGGGGACCAGGGAAGGTCGTAGTTCACAAGAACGCTGCAGAATTGCAGATTGCGTCCCTCTCCTCCAGCTTCGGTGGAGATGAGGATGTCGGCTTTTTCGCGGAAACTTGTGATTGCACCCTCCTTTTCGTCGCGGGACATGGAGCCGTGGAAAAGTTCCACGGTGAATTCTGAAAGCACTTCCGCAAGATAGTCCTGGGTGGTGCGAAACTGAGTGAAGATAAGTATCTTCTTCTTCTTTTTCCTGAGGGCGCGGACTAACTCACGGAGTTTTTCGCCTTTCTTGTTGGCTGGTATTGCTTCAGCGAGGACGATGAGGCCCTCAATGGTCCGGATTTCCTCTGCAAGCTCGCTGCGGGTTTTTTTAAGTGATTGAAGAAGGAGGCGCTCATCGATATCGTCCCCGTCACCCGCGGCCGTATGGGCCAAGTCTAAGTTTTTCTCAAAATCGAAGCGGGCCAGCATCTCCGTATCGGACCTGGCCAGGAGGCCCTCAAGATGGAGTTTCCTGTTGCGAAGGGCGGAAAGAAGCGCCCGGCTTGAGGAATCCAGGAGCTTCTGGAAAACCGTCATCACGAACCCCACGGCGCGGTTCTCCGACTGCATGGCCCGGTTGTATTCTTCGGCAACGTAGCGCGTCGTGGCGTCGTACAATTCCCGTTCCTGCGGGAAAAGCTCGAAGCGGATGGTCCGGGCCATGCGGCGGGTGAACCCCCCCACCTCCTTTTTGGTGCGCCGTATAATTACCTCGGAGATCTTTTCCCGGAGCGGGGAAAGGTCGGAGTTGGAAAGGCAGTATGTGTTGTAGAAGGTCTGGAAGGGCCCCAGAAGGTTTTTATCGAGCAAGTACACGAGGTAGTAGAGCTCTTCCAGCTTTCCCCGAAACGGCGTGGCGGTCAGGAGGAGGAGCGATTTCGTCCGCGCCGCAAGGGACTCTCCAGCGCTGTAGGCCAGGGTGGAACGGAGGGAGTCCCGCCGAAGGCGGTGGGCCTCGTCGATGATTATCGTGTCCCAGGAGAGGTCCGTCAAAAGCTCCATGTTCGCCTTGCTTTTCACGAAGTCCAGGGAACAGATGACCTTATGGGCCCCCCTCCAGGGGTTTCTTCCCCCGGCACTCTTCCGCCGCCTCGCCAGCTCCTGGCGGTCTATGATGATGAAGTCCTCGTTAAACTTGCTTCGGAGCTCATTTTGCCATTGGAGAACGAGGGAGGCGGGGCAGACGATGAGGATGCGGCGGTGGTTGCGCCGGAAGATCATCTCTTTCAGGGCCAGGCCCGCCTCAATGGTTTTTCCCAGTCCCACCTCATCGGCCAAAAGGAACCGTGGCTCCAGGGCGCTTATAATCCGATGCGTCGATTCCACCTGATGGGCCAGGACCTGGGTCCGGGAGTTTGAAAGCGACAGGAGCTTGTCATTGGAATAGGCGAGCTGGAGGATCCACGCCTCGGCCTTGAGGGCGAACCTCTCGTCGTCCGGGATGTCTCCCCGGAGTATTGCTTTCAGGATTTCCCCTTCACCGCCGATGACGGGGGCGCCATCATCGGCGTGCCGCCCCGGCGGTTGTGCGTCAAAAAGCCCCGGGTCGCCCTGTGGGGCTTCCATACCCTGCGGTTCCGTATCCATGTTGTTTTACTTGCAGTTGCCTCAAAATATTAGGTTTTTACGGCCGCAGAAGGCGGGCGGAAAAACCTGATTGCTGAGTTTGCCGGAAGTTATTGCGAAAATGAAGCGACATAATATCAAGAGGGGCGGGGATAGATCAACTCTTTTTTGTTTCACTGCCGAACATGCATTCGTGTTTTCGTAACATTGTTTTCAACAACTAGCTGAAAGCCGTTTGAGGGCCTTGATGAGGCGGACACAATTTTCTTGACTTTTATCGCCCATGGATGATAAATGCCGAAAAGCGCCCCGGCCGTCCGGAGTGCGGTTTTCCCTTCGAGGAATGCCTGTTTCCTGACTCAGGTGGAAATCATTTTGAAAGCGCGCGTCCGACGGCCCGTTTCCCGGCGGACGAGAGGAGGAAGAGCATGAAACGTATGAGCACCGCCGTCATTATCGCCCTGGCTGTGTCCATGGCCCTTGCCGGCCTTTCCTGCACGAAAAAGAGCACCTTTGGGGAGCTTCTCATTGAAGTGGGAGAGAGCGTCCTTGCCGAATCCCAGACCGATTCGTGGCCCCAGCGGAAGGCCGGATGGGCCCAGGATGTGAGAAACGCAATGAACGACGTGGGAGTGCTGAAAAAACTCCTAATCGAATTCGAGACAAACATACAGTACAACGCACAAAAACCATACTGGCGTGAAAGGCGCGAAGGGTGGCTTCAGAGCGTCAACGACGCCGGAAGCATTGCCCAGCTTCGGGACCTGCTGAAAGAACTGGAAAACTCCTTTACCTTCTCGACGCAGAGCGTTGAGTGGCAGGAAAAGCGCAGTGACTGGTATCACCGCATTGACGCCCTTGAATAATCTCATTCCCCGATGACCGTCCACTGTGCGGCCGGCGTTCCCCTGGGAGCGCCGGTTTGCTTTTGGTGCAGCGGTGCGTAGATTGATTTTGTCAGGACTTCCATTTCTTTGCCTCCCTCTCCATTTTCTCCGCCATTTTCTGAAATCGACATTGTAACGCCGTCAGCATCAAGGACCTCTGCAATGCGGTTGAGATAGCTCCCATAGGTATAACCGCCTTCCAGGGTGAACGAAGAAAGGCACATGTTCTTTGCGAGATGAGCCGCCGCGCCGGCATTGCGGTAATCCAGGCCCCTTAACCGAACCGCGGCCTTTGAGACGCCGGTTTCGGAGATTTTTTTCACGAGGGCCCTGGCGTCCTCCATGGAGCCGATGGAGCCATAGAGAAAGGCCTCACCCCCGCGGACCGTAAAGGCCGCCAGGCTTGCCGGGGAAGATAATACCGTAACGGAGCCCGGAAGCGTTGCCGGCGCAAGGAGCGCCCACGCCGCAAGACATCCAGCCGGGGCCCCCAGGGCCCGGAGAAACACCGGGAGGCCCCGGGGAATGACGGGTAGGAGAAAAAGGATGTATGGTACTATGATGGCAGGGGAAAGGGCCCCAGGTGAGAAATGACCTGGGAGCCCAGCGAAGAAGGAGGCGGATTGCAGGGTTGCGGCATAGCAGAGGTCCACTGCGCGCGCCGCCGCCGCGACGGCGCCGGGAAACAGGCACTCCAAAGATAGTAGGCCCGCCGATGCCGCAAAGATCAATTGTACCAGGGGAACCACGACCAGGTTTGCCGCCAGGGACACGATGTTTATCTCTCCCAGCCGCAGGGCCAAAATGGGAAAAACCAGGGCCTGGGCTGAGATGGTCAATGCCAGAGGGTTTCTCAGGACCGGAGGCAGGAAGGAAAGAGAGCTGCGGCAATTACTATAAAAAAGCAGGATGCCCGCCGTGGCGCCGAAGGTGAGCTGGAACCCCAGGGAGTAAAGCTCCCAGGGCTGGACAATGAGGACCGCCGCGGCGGCATGGAAAAGAACGTTCAGCGGGTTGCGGCGATGGTCAAGGACAAGATGGAGCCCTCCAAGGACGAACATGATGAAGGCCCGCTGGAGCGAAACGGGTAGATCGGTTGCATAGAGATACAGAGCCAGGAAAAGGGCCGTGATAATGAAAGCTCCCCGCCGGTCAAGGCGGGCGAGCCCTAAGAGGGCCAGCGGGAGAAATGCCAGAGTGGCAAGATGGGACCCGCTTGCCGCCAGGATGTGGAGGACTCCGGCTCTTGTGAAGGAGAGGACCGTCTCCTTGGGAATATGGTTTTTGTTCCCGAAATAGAGGCCCTTCAGGAGACCGGCGGTTCCGGAGCCGAATAGGCGGTCTATCTTTTCCGCCAGGGCCAGCCGGAAATCGCGCCGCAGGGACGAGGACGGCGATGGGACTACGGTGAAATCGTCGGGACCCAGGCGTACCGCGTGGGAAATGCCCTTTCGTCCCATGGTCCGGGCAAACTGGTTTGTGGGGCCCGGCCGGGAGAGGGGGGCCGGAGGGCGTGAGAACGACAAAGTGTCTCCCTGTCCGATGTCCGTTCCCCGGGGAAGATAGGCGAGGACGTGATGCGTCCCGCCTTCGCCGGGCGTGGAAATGGCAAGGACCGCCTCCATGGAGTACCTCAACATCCTCGCTTCGACCACCGTGCCGGAACGCTTTGCCGCTTCTCCATTAATGGAAGGGATGCTGCAGAGCTCGCGGGCGTGGTATCCGGCGGCGAGGGCGAAGGAAAGGGGGATGATGAGGAAAAGAATAACGTTGCGCGCGATTTCAGATGGTGAACGCCGAAATACTGTAATTCCCCCGAAGACGAGGGCGATAAAAGCGCCCCCCGCCCCGGCGTACATTTCCTCCGCCGCGTCGAGTCCGGCGCCATAGGCGATGGCTATGAACGAAGCCGTAAGCAGCAGGGTGAACAGAGAAGGAACGACGGCTCCCGGGAAGGGCCTCCTATATTCTTCCAACGTTATAGACGAAGGAGGCCGCAGCGCCGTAGGAGGTCCGGGTTGAACCCTCTCCCAGGCCGAAGGAGCCGTAGCGTAATTGGAAATCGACCATTAGCCGAAGGTCGAAGGTAAAGGTGATCATGGCACCGACGATGGCTATCACGCCGGCCCCGCCTTCGTATCCCATGGACGCGGGTGGAATTTCTCCGTAAAGGCCCGCCCCGGCAGTGACATTGAAGACCCGGGAAAGCTCGTGGTAGTACTTTCCCGCCAGGGAAAGGTAGAGGCTGTGGTACGAGGCGTCCACGTCTCCGCCGTTGGAGTTGCCCTGGTATTGCACAGTAAATTCCCCGATAGCCCTGGTGATGATGGCGCAGAAGGAAAGGCCCGTGGTATAATAGCTCCCCGTGAAGTCGAGGTTTTGATGGGAGTCCTCCACCCAGCCGCTGTAGGAAATCCGGTTGATGCCCCATCCCCCAGTAAGGCCCATGAAGGTGTGATAGCGCTCCGCCGCGCCCGCCGGGGACGCAATAAAGATGAGGGCGATTGCCGCTAAGGCCGCTCTGCCAATGGGGACCATGTTACCTCACTTGATGTTCAGCGGGTTGTTGATTGTCTGCGCCCCCGGGGGAACGTTGAAGTCGAAGGTCCCCGGCGACATCCCTTCCCCGGTTATCACGCCGGAGAGCGATATGGTGGTCCCGCCGCCATTTTTGTTCTTCAATACCGCTTTTTTCAGCAAGTAACTGCCGTCCGTAACCAGGGTGATGTTGGTGTAGTGCCTGTCGTTGCTGCTGAGTTTAATGGTGTACCCTCCGGGGCCGCCGAAGGCTATGGCCATGTATCCGTTCACCAGGGCGCCGATTCCTCCGGAGCCCCCTCCTCCCAACTCCTGTATGCCGCAGATATTGCTGGAAGGATTGTAGACGTAGAGCTTTCTGCCGTTCGACGCGATCACTTTTCCCGACGGGTTGGAGAATTTTACATAGATCTTCCCGGGAGCCATGTATTTGAAATTGCCGGTGTAGATAAAGCCGGAATCGTCGGTCCACGAAATGGTTCCCCTCATGGTGCCGATGCCGTTCATCCGTGCCTGGAATTTTGCCACCGCCTCCTCCCCGGTAACGGAAAATGCGTCCGAGGTAATTGCGAGCAAGCCCGCTGTCAAAATATATGCGAGATATCCGTAACGCTTCATTGTATCCTTCCTGAGAAAACCTCTAATTGTTAAGTTTTTCCGCCAGGCTTAAGCGGGCAGGAAAACTTAATTTTTGCGATTGCCCTAAATTTTCAGAGGTCCCTCTAAATAATAATACGCGGTTGGGGATGCAAAAAATAAAAAATTTTTTCCCCTGCGCAGGTTTTTCTTTGAAACCGGCCCTCTGCGGCCTTCTTTCGAATGAGGGGTATCCGGCGCCGCCAATGGGGCGCCGGTCATTCCGCAAAGACCAGGGCGGTCGCATTTTTTCACTCCTTGAGCGGCCCCTCGTATTGGAACGCTTTTCGGAATGATATGCGGAACGAGCAAATAAAGGCAACAATATTTTACAACCTCTTCGCCGGCGCCCACAGGAGAAAGATGCTTGACATGGGGTGTTCCAGTTGTTTAAAAAAATGCCGGTACAACCGCAACGCATGTACGCAGCGTTTAAAATGTCCGAGCTTTTTATCCTCTTTTTTGCCTGCTTTAGGAGAGTTAGAGGTATAATAAATACCGGGACGCGAGAGGCTTGTGGTTTTACTACGGCGGATTGTGATGGCTGGCCATTTAAAGATGGCCGGAAGATCGAAGGACCATGGACAAAAGAAAGAGTAAAACAAGGAAAATACCTCCCGAAGACCCGGGGCTTTCGCACGGCACCGGCGGTCCGGGGCCGCAGCATGACGTGGAGGAGAAAGATTTTGACCCGGAAGATGATCTTAATGGTGCTGCGGAGAACGCCACGGGAACAGAGGATGAAGCTTTGGGAAATGGGGAGGAATTGGACCCCTTCGATCTCGATGAAGAGAAAATCACATCCAGAAGCATGAAGAAAAAGAAGCGCGGAAAGCACTACTCCGCGGATTCTTCCATATCCTGGTACCTGGAACAGATCAACAAGATACCCCTCCTCAACAGGGTTGAGGAAGACACCCTGGCGCGCAGGGCGCGGGGGGGGGACGACTCGGCCAAGCAGAAGCTGATCCAGGCCAATCTCCGGTTTGTCGTATCGATCGCAAAGAAATACCAGACCAGCGGCATCTCGCTTTTGGACCTCATCAACGAGGGAAACATGGGTCTCATCAAGGCGGCGGAGAAATTCGACCCCGACCGCGGATACCATTTCATATCGTACGCGGTGTGGTGGATACGCCAGGCCATCATCCTCGCCATCTCACAGAAAACCTCCCTCATCCGCCTGCCATTAAACCGCACGGCGGACATGCAGAAAATTGAAAAGGTGCACAATAAGCTGGAGAACAAGTTAGGACGGGAGCCGACCCCCGGAGAAATTGCCGAAGAACTCGACATGGACGATGAGGAGATCAACCATCTTCGGAACATTTCCCAGGACTACATATCGCTTGACGCCACCTACGGAGATTCCGAGGACACTTCGATCCTCAGCATGATGGAGGATTCCCGGATCGAGTCCCCGGACAAAAAGGTCCTGGACGAGTCGCTCCAGAGCGCCCTGGACAATGTCCTTTCAGAGCTCACTGATGCGGAACGGGAAATTATCAAGATGCGATTTGGCCTAAATGGCTACAAGCCCATGTCCCTCCAGCAGATAGGGGAGGAGTTCAATCTGTCGAAGGAGCGCATCCGGCAAATTGAAAAAAAAGCGATCAGGCGGCTCCGCCATCCCTCCCGGAGCCAGAGACTGAAAAGTTTCCTCCAGGATTGACGGGCTTTTAGTATATGTTTTCTTGCCCGCTTTGGGCGGGCGGTAAAACCTGGTTTTATGATAGCTCTCTTTTTAGACTTCCCTTGTATAAAGAGGATTTCCGAATAGTCGGAAAGGTATTCAAAATGAAATATTTTTTTCTCGGTCTCATCGCGGGCATGCTTATAGGCCTGCTTCCCTTTATGAAACCTGCCGGCGGTTTCGTGATGCACCCTGAATGGCATGGCGCCGTGAACGCCCCTGACGGAATCGAGGCATCGCCGAATTCCGCCTTGAAGGCGGAGTTTCTTCCTCCGATAGAGACGGCGGAGGCTGTGTATCGCATCAATGCCGCCGGTACGCTTTCGGCCAAGTTTATTACCGGGGAAAGGCTCGCCGCTCCGAGCGGCGAAGGAGGGTATGTCGCAAGGTACGACAGGGTAGGGCGCTTCGTGGATTTTTACGGCATCGGAGGCGAACGTTTCTGGAAGTTGAAGTCCCTGGAATATCCGTTTCTATCACATAATTCGAAATTGATTTTACTCCTCAATGGCGACCAGAGCCGCATCCGCCTCGTCGATTTTCACGGCGCTTTGACCGGGGTCAAATCGATATCGGGCAGGTTCTGTACTATCATCGCCTTCGCAAAAGGAACGGACCACGGCGCCGCCGGGTTTCTCGACGGCAGTTATTATCTCCTGGACGGGACCGGGGCCCTGATCATTAAGGGGAACGCGCCGGAAGGAAATTTAATCAAGGGGCTTGCCGTGAGCCCAGGAGGCGAATATCTCGCCGTACACTACGGCGGCTCCGGAAAGGACCGTATTCGCCTCTGTCGGGTGAAGAGCGGTTCTTTGGACGGTTCTTTTGAAGAGCTGGCCCTGGCATCGGTCCATCTGTCACGCATTCCCATGGCGGTGAATTCCCGCGGAGATATGGCATTCCTTGAGCTGAACAGGTTCGTCGTGACCGACCGCGACTGCGATACGGACCTGGACCTCAGGGTGCCTGAACGCCGCGCAGGACACGCGGCAATCGATTACCGCAACGGTCTGTACGCAGTGGCGTACAGCCGTGAAAAGGGAGGGGCCCAGTTTTTTCTGTTGAAGAAATCGGGTCAGGTGCTTTTTTCCCGCACCATAATGGAGGAACCGTTTTTAGACTGCGCGCTGGGAGAGCGCTATCTCATGCTAAGAGGGGCGCAAAATCTTTACTGCTATAGCTACCGCGATCCAGCCATTCAATAATGCTTTCCAACTCCCGGGTGAATTCAACGCGTTCCCGGCGACGAGCCCCTCCAAGAAGTATCATACACTTTTCTTTCGCCACACGGACAGCTTCTTCCCGGTAGCGCTCCGGCATTGCATCTCCCCGTGACGCCAGGAGACGGCAGATGGAGTAGACCCGAAAGCGGTCCATCCCCCAGAAACGCCGGGAGAGCTGGTCCTCATGGCCGCCGTGTTTTACCGTGAGGGGTTCCGGAACCAGTCCCGCCCTCTCCTTCCATGCGATGCGGAGCCAGAGGTCGTAATCCTCGCAGGCGGGAAGGTTTTCATCGAAAAGACCGAAGTCGTCAAAAAGGGAGCGGTCCATGCACACGCAGGAGGGGCTCACCAGGCAGAGGTGAAGGGAGGGGAGGAAGATATCGCCTTCCGGTTTCGCGTGTTTTTTCATGGGGTTCACCCGCCGTCCCTGCCGCACCCAGATCTCTTCCGTTTGATGGAACCTTATGGAAGGATGGTCGTCGATAAATCGCCTGTGGGCCTCGAGCTTCCCGGGGAGCCAATAGTCGTCGGAGTCGAGGAAGGCCACCCGGGGTGATGACGAATGGGCGATACCGAGGTTCCGCGCCGCGCTCACGCCCCGGTTTTCCTGGCGGAGGTACCGCAGGGACAGGCGGTATTCTTCCATAATTTGCGGCGTGTCGTCAGTGGAGCCGTCATCCACTACGATGAGCTCGAAGTCCCGGAATGTCTGCTCCAGCACGGATTCCACGGCCCTGCGCAGAAGTCCGGCACGGTTATATGTGGGCAGTATTATTGAAAAAAATGGCATTGCTGTAAGATTACATGCCGGTAGAAAAAGTAAAGGGATTTCTTTTCCGCTGAGCTTAACTTTATTCCGATACTATACTCTAAGCACCACGTGCCGGCCTACCTCCGATGTAACGAACTGCCTCCAGGACTTTTCCTGCGGATGCACCGGTGATACATCGTCAATCGCCTCTTTTTTGCTGTGGTAAGGAAGGAGCCGTCGGGTATAAGCTGCGTCATCATGGATGACGTTTCCTCCACCCGGACCTCCGTGGGCAGAAGCTATGCCGCGGTTGTTTTGGAGTTGGTTGCAGTGCATACAGCCACACCGGCTAAGCCGGTGGTTTACTCAGATCAGGCAACCTCTAATAATTGTGTTTTACAGGATTATGCTTGATTTTTCCTCGTAATAGTGTTTTTACAGTACACAGGTTCGAGTTTATCACTACTGGGGACTTTTCAGTCAACTTGATGTTTTTCAGGAGAACACAATGAACGCTTTAAAGATTATCAAAAGAATAGAATCAGACAATCTTCAAATAAATGGCCTGAGAAGATATATAGGCCGGAAAGCTGAAATTATAATACTGATCGATGAAAACTCTTCATCTAATAAAAATAATTATAGAGATGAAGCATTAAGAATTATTAATGAATGTTCAGGTTCTGTGAAAAAATGGACCAGAGAAGAAATCCATGATAGGTAAATGCTTTATTGACACAAACGTGATTGTTTACGGTTTTGATAAAGAAAATGAATCCAAGAGAATGATTTCTCAGGATTTAATCTCTAAAATATTTATAAGTGACATTTATTTTATCAGCACACAGGTACTGGGTGAGTTTTGCAACATAGCAGAGAAGAAAATTGTACCTGGAATTCCATTGGAGAAAATTGAAAGATTCATCAACACATTTCCGGAAAACGCGATAATCAGAATTGATACCACTGATATTATACGTGCGCTCAGAATAAAGGAGAGATATAAATACGGATTCTGGGACTGCCTCATTATTGCTACAGCATTCAATGCCGGATGTAATGTTTTATACTCTGAAGACCTGCAGCCTGGTCAGGTTATCGATGACGCTCTTACAATTATCAACCCTTATATTTAATTTCAACCGGCAGTGAAGAATACCGACTTATAATAATCAGGTTTTCCCACCTGCCAGAGGCGGGTGGGAAAACGCAATCTTTTTAAGATAGTGCGCTGGAATGGAAAACGGCGAAAGTCGAGGCCTTACTTCTTGAAGAGGAACTTCACCGGATGTTTCTTAAGCTCTACTGAAATCTCCTCCATGGTTTTTGCGGTCTTTCGGAAAGTGGAAAGGGTTTCTAAGATGTCCTTCTGAGAGCTTGCGAGCATGGTGCTGAAGGTGTTGGCCGACGAGGCCAGATTGCCCAGGAGGTTTCGGATGTTTCCTTTGCTCTCCGAGGTAATTTCGGTCAGGTTAGAAGCGACATTATTGACGGCCACTACCAGTTCGTTGATGTTCTGAAGAAGGGCCTCGAGGTTAGCGTACTCGGTCCCCTCGATTACAGCGCCCTCTCCAAGGGTTGCGGTAATGGTTTCAGGGTTTTGTATTTCAATGACGGGGTCCCCGATGATGTTCTGGTTTTGGATGATGGCGGTGCAGTTTTCGTAGATCGCCACGTCGCGGTTGATGCGCATGACTGCCAGGAAATGAAGGGCCGGCTCGTAGACCGGGATTATCTCCACGACGCGCCCGATAGTGTACCCCTTGATTTTTACGGCGCTTCCCTTCTTGATGGCGGATATATTGTCAACCTTCAGATAGATGTCCATGGTGGAACTCGCTATGGAATAGCCGAGCTTCACCATGACGAAGAGAAGAAGCAGGACCGCCGGTATCAGTATGAATACGGCGACGCGGAATTCGTTTTTTTCAAATCTCATAGGATTCTTGCATCCGAAGGGACGCGTATATCTTGCGTATTCTGTACCGGTAATAAAATCAAGCAGAAAATCCTTGTCGCTTTACCTTTACCCGGGGCGGAGGTCCTGGCAGCCGGGGAAAAAGCGCGTTGACAGGGAGAGGGGGGAGGGCGATAAGGGGCTTCCAATAAGCGGAGGGCGTCGGCATCTTCGGACGTAAGGTGGGGCATGATGAAACAGCATCTTCGGGACATTGCTAGCGGCATGGTTGTGGGAGTGGCGAATATCATACCCGGCGTGTCCGGTGGCACCATGGCCCTGGTCCTGGGTTTTTACGAGCGCCTGATTGGAGGCATCAACAATATTTCCGGCGCTACAGTCATGTCATTCATCAGGGCCCTGACGTGCAAAAAAGAACATATAGCCGGGTTCCTCAGGGAGTTTGAGAGGATCGAAGGCCCCTTTCTCATGAAAATACTCATTGGGGCGTTAATCTCCATAGGCGCTCTGGCGAAGGTGATGTCGTATCTTCTGGAAACCCACCACGATCCCATCTATGGGTTTTTCTTCGGCCTGGTCCTCGTGTCCGCCTGGACGCCATGGGCGCTCATCAAAAAGAAATCCTTTCCGGCCCTGGCGGCCATCCTCGTCGCCGCCATTGCCATTATCGCCATATCACAGCTTTCTTCGCCGGATGATCTCATACAGAAGGCCGGAGCGGGAAACATGGCGGCAGCACAAACTGTCACGGAGGAAGGCGCCGCCGTTTCGACGTACAGCGCCGGGAGATTTGTGTACCTCTTTCTCTCGGGCGCAATCGCGATATCGGCCATGATACTTCCGGGCATAAGCGGGTCCTTCGTGCTCCTTCTCATGGGGGGGTATTTCGACGTCCTCAGGGCCGTCGCCACCCTGGACCTGCCGGTCCTGGCCGTCTTTGCCGCAGGGTGCCTCGGAGGCATTGTCGCCTTCACGAGGTTCCTCCACTTCCTTCTGCGCAGGTTGTACGATCCCACCATGGGTTTTCTTCTGGGGCTGGTCCTCGGTTCCCTCTGGGTGATATGGCCGTTCAAACATTCGCTCATGGTAGGGTCCCGGACGGTATATCTCGCCAACAGGCTTCCTGGCTCATTTGGAAGCAATGAAGTCTCCACCCTTGCCGCCTTCATCGTCGGCGCCTTGATCGTCGTGGCGATGATACGCCTGGAGGCACAAAAAGCTGAAAGAGCGGATTGAGCCGCCGCCAGATAATTTGCAAAAAGACTGGTGCGGCGATGGATATATTTCTATCCGAACCGCCCCTGCCGCATCAAGCCCTATCCCCAATTGTGTGGCGCTCCGCTTCGTATTGTGCGCTTCAGGGGATGTATTCCTAAGAAGGCGGAAAAATGCCTTGATTTCCATGAGATGATATGTTCTATCTGAGAGTCGGTCGAGCGCTCTTCGGAGGTTCCCCTTCGCTCCGGGGCGATGTGGAGTGACTTGTGAACATTTTTACCCGATGAATGAATCCATGAATGTTATGGAAAACGGAAATGAATGTAAACAAGGTAAAAATTGATCTCAATTACATTAATGAGGGCGTGAGTTTCATCTATCCCCTCTTTTCCCCTGAGGGCGAAAAAATTCTTGATGCCCGCACTCCCCTTACCGGCGAACTTATCACAAGATTTAAGGAAAGGCACGGACGTTATGTCTTCTACACTGAGACGGGGGGCAAGGCGGTCATCCCGCCTTTCAGGATGAAGCTCGCCTACAATATGTCGCGGGAAATCATCGGGGAGATATCCAAATCCGACAAGATGAGCAAAACAACGTTTCATAACGCGGAAAAACTTGTGGAGGACATCCTCAACGATATAAGCGGTTCGGACATCGAGATCATTACCCTCCTTAAAGACCTAAAAGATTTCGACGAGTACCTCTATAATCACTCGGTGAACGTCGGGGTCCTCTCGGCGGTATTTGCCAGGCTCCAGGGAAGGTTCAAACAGGATGATATGAAGTCCCTCACCATGGGGGCCTATCTTCACGATATCGGCCAGCGCCGAATTGACCCACAGCTTCTCAACAAAAAAGGTGTGCTTGATGTGACTGAGTTCCAGAAGATCAAGCGCCATCCCCAGCTCGGGTACGAGATTGTGAAGCAGATTGCGGGCGACAATCCGGTTCTATTGCAGTCGATTTTGTTCCATCACGAAAAATTCAACAATCGCGGATACTTTGAGCTTCCTTATGAACATCTTCCGGAATTTCCCAAGATAGTGTCCATCTGCGATATTTACGATGCCCTCACCTCCGTCCGCCCCTTTCGGAAGGACGCCATGTCTCCCCGGAACGCCCTGAAAGCGATTCTTAACTCAGGCGGCACTCACTTTGACTATCCTCTGGTCTGGGGCTTCGTCAATAGCCTGGGGAGGGTCCTCAATCAAGAAGGGCCATTCTGGGAAATACACGAAATATGCGAACTCAATACGCAGGAACTCGCGCTGGTGAAGAGCGAGGGATTGGAGAGCATCCTAAAACCCCGGCTCCTGGTGTTTTGCCGGTTCGTCAGGGCCGTTAAAACTATCTCTGTAAATTTTTATTCCCAGCCCCGGGAAGTGGACCTCGCTATTGATACAAAAAGGCATATCACGAAGGTGGTCAACAACCAGACGCAAATTCGCTCCATCCGATTCAAGCTGAAGGAGAGAGGAATTCTTTAATTATCGGGATAGCTCCGCGGCGCGATAGGAGCTTCGCACCAGGGGGGCACACCTGGCCTTTTCAAACCCCATTCCGAGGGCCATCTCCTCTATCTCCCTGAATTCTTCCGGACGATAATACTTTACTACGGGGAACGCGTTCCTGTGGGATTGGAGATACTGCCCCGCCGTGAATACCGTACACCCCGCTTCGCGAAGCTCGCGGAGGGTGTTTCGTATGTCCTCCATCGTCTCGCCTAACCCCGCCATGAGGCCCGACTTCACCGTAAGCCCCGCGCGGGCGGCGCGTTCGAGGAGGCCTAAGGACTGGCTATAATCCCCCAGGGGCCTGAGGGAGTTAAAGAGCGGCCGCGCCACTTCGATATTGTGATTGAACACGTCGGGACGCTTTTCAATGACCGCCCCGGAGGAGCCCGGGGCGCTTCGCAAAAAATCCGGGACCAGGACCTCGGTCCCCGTTTCGGGACTCTGTTTTCGTATCTCGTCGATGACCCGTGCGAAGTTTGAGGCGCCGCCGTCGGGAAGGTCGTCCCTCGTCACCGAGGTGATGACGGCGAAGTCCATTTTCAGCCGGGCCACGGCCTCTCCGATTCTCCGGGGTTCGCCGTCATCGACAGGCGCCGGTACGCCCTTTGCAACGGCGCAATAACGGCAGTTTCGAGTGCAGATCTTGCCAAGGATAAGAAAAGTGGCGGTCCCGGCGCGGAGGCATTCGCCAATATTGGGGCACCGCGCCTCCGTGCAGACGGTGTGGAGGCGCAGTTCGCGTACTGTGTTTTTCACGGAGGCATAGCTCCCGCCTCCGGGTATTGTGAAGCGGACCCAGTCCGGGATTTGACGCTTCAGTCGTCCCATTTGAGCACGGGCCTTCGTGCCGCAGTTACGGCGTCTACTCTCTTTACCGGCGCGCAGTGGGGCGCTTTCTTCACGAGGTCCGGGTCTTTGTCGGCCTCTGCGCGGATGGCGAGCATGGCGTCGGCGAAAGCGTCAAGGGTTTCCCTGGACTCCGTTTCCGTCGGTTCCACCATTATTGCCCCCTCCACGAGGAGTGGGAAATAGACCGTAGGGGCGTGGAAGCCGTAATCGAGGATGCGCTTGGCCACGTCGTTGGCGGTAACGCCGTTGGGGAGGCCCCTGTCGCTCAGGACGAACTCGTGTTTGCAGAGGCGGTCCACCGGAAGATGGAAGGCGCCTTTGAGTTTTGCGAGGAGATAATTGGCGTTAAGGACGGCGGTTTCGGAAGTGGCGCGCAGTCCCTCCGCCCCGAGGCGGCGCAGGTAGGCATAGGCCCGCACACAGACCAGGAAATTGCCGTAAAAAGAATGCACCCTCCCTATGGATGAAGGATACCCTGTGTCGAGGCGGTAGGTATCGCCCTCCAGGATGACCCGTGGGACCGGAAGATATTTGGCAAGCTTTTCAACGACACCGATGGGGCCCGCGCCCGGACCGCCCCCTCCGTGGGGGGTGGAGAAGGTCTTGTGCAGGTTAACGTGCATTAAATCGAACCCCATCTCTCCCATGCGGGTTATCCCCATGAGAGCATTGAGGTTGGCGCCGTCGCAGTAAAAAAACGCCCCCGCCCCGTGGAGGACATCGGCGATGCGGCGGATGTTTCTGTCGAAGAGTCCCAGGGTGTTGGGACTCGTGAGCATCATGGCGGCGACGTTTTCATCAACCATCAATTCGAGGGCGGCGATATCCACATCACCCTCCGGCGTCGAAGGGACTTCCTTCACTTCGAAGCCGCACATTGCCACGGAGGCCGGGTTGGTTCCGTGGGCCGAGTCGGGGATGAGGACCGTGGTCCGGCGTTCCCCGTGCTCCTGGAAATATTTCTTGATGATCATGACGCTTGAAAGCTCGCCATGGGCCCCGGCCGCCGGGGCCAGGGAGAACTCGTACATTCCCGTGATCTCCGCGAGATACCGCGCGAGGTCGTGCATGAGGCGCAGGGCCCCCTGGGAGCAGGCGTCCCCCGAAAGGGGATGGAGATCCGCGAAACCCGGAAGCGACGCAAGGCGTTCGTTCATCTTCGGATTGTATTTCATGGTACAGCTTCCCAGGGGGTACATCTGGGTGTCCACGCTGAAGTTCATGTGCGACAGGTTCGTGTAGTGCCTCACCACGTCTGCCTCATCGACGTCGATGAGGTCCGGGGGCCCGCCCAGAAACCTTTCCGGAACGGGGTCGAAGTCCGGGATATCGTATTGCGGCACGGGGAAGGCGCTTTTCCCGGGTGTGCTTTTGTCGAAAATGGCGCTCATCTTATATTATTCCTTTAAGAACATGGACGAGGGAATCTATTTCTTCGGGAGTGTTCATCTCCGTGGCGCAAACCAGAAGGCAGTCCGTCATTCCGGGATGCATGTCCTCGAGGAGAAGGCCAAGCTGCCAGCCCTCGCGGCGAAGGCGTTCGGCGATGCCCCTGGCCCCGCCGATGCGAAGCACGGTCTCGTTGAAAAATGGCGCCTCGAACACGGGATCGAAGCCAATCTCCTCAAGGCGGTGCTTTAAAAGCGCCGTCAGGCGGTGATTGAGGGCCGCCAGCCCGCCAATATGGTTTCCCAAAAGAGAGAGGTAGGCGACTGCGCGTAAGGCGCAGAGCCCCTGGTTGGTGCATATGTTCGACGTGGCCCGCTCCCTCCGTATGTGTTGTTCCCTCGTCTGGAGTGTGAGCACATAAGCTTCACGTCCCGATTCGTCTATGGTGCGCCCCACAAGGCGGCCGGGCATGCGGCGCATGTATTCCCCCTTGGCCGCCAGAAATCCGAGCATGGGGCCGCCGAAGCCCGTATAGTTTCCGAAACTCTGGGCCTCTCCGCAGGCGATATCTACGCCGAAGTCGCCCGGTTTTTTCAGGAGCCCCAGGCCAAGGGGTTCAGTGATCACCTGTATGATGGGCACCTTCTGCTCACGGGCGATGTCCGCGAGGGCCTCCATGTCCTCTATACATCCGAAGAAATTGGGGCTCTGGGCCACCAGGGCGGATGTGTCGCTGTCGATGGCGTGGGTTGCCGATGGGGCGTTGGTGATCCCGCCCCGAGGCGTGATTTCACGCAGTTCGATGCCGTTGGCCCAGAGATAGGTGCGAAGCACCGCTAAGTAATGTGGATGGACGGCGCCGCTGACCGCGACGTTTTTCTTTTCTCCACCGCGAAGGGTCATGAGGACGGCCTCGGCCATGGCGGTGGCGCCGTCATAGAGGCTCGCATTCGCCACGTCGAGGCCCGTTAGGCGGCATATCATCGTTTGGAACTCGAAGATGGCCGTGAGGGTCCCCTGGCTCACTTCGGGCTGGTAGGGCGTGTATGCGGTGAGAAACTCCCCGCGCTGGGAAAGATGGTCCACCGCGGCCGGGACATGATGGCGATACGCCCCTCCGCCGAGGAAGGAATGCATGATGCGGTTAGCATTGGCCATCCCTCCGATTAGCTTTTCCACCTCGATGTCCGAAAGAGGTCCCGGGAGGTCCAGGGGGCACCTGAGGCGCAGAGGATTTGGGATATCGGAAAAAATATCTTCCAATGATTTTACGCCAATCGCCGCTAGCATCTCAGCGCGGTCGCTGTCGGTAATGCCGGTATAGTCCATGAAATATCAGTCTCCGCTGGCGGCGTGGGACTCGTAGGCCCCCGAGTCTAAAAGCTCATCAAGCTCTCCCGGGATTTTGATGCTCATTTTAAATATCCACCCCTGGCCGTAGGGGTCGCTGTTGATGAGCTCCGGCGAGTTCTCGAGTTCCGTGTTCACATCGGTGATGACGCCGCTCACGGGGGCGTATACATCGGAGACGGCCTTCACCGACTCAACGACGGCGACGCGTTCCCCTCTCTCCACCTCCATGCCTTTCTCCGGGAGTTCCACGAAGACGATGTCTGTGAGCATCTCCTGGGCGTGGTCGGTTATCCCGCAGGCGCCGTGCATGCCGTCTTCGTCGGCGGCGAACCACTCGTGGTCTTTTGAATATTTTAGATTGTCCGGTATAAGGCTCATCATTTCCTCCTTGCGGTCTGATCAGTGTCCATAAGAAAAGAGACACGCGGACCGATGGCTATTGTTCCGTCGACTCGGGAACGAAGGGCAATTTTTACACGGAGCGTGACAGCGATTTGACGGTTTTGTCAAGATATAAAATGTAGTATTGAAGATTGTCCCACTTTATGTGCGCCCTCCCCTGGGGAGTTGTGATAATTACACTTGACCTGCGTTCGTATGCGGCAAGACTGTCCCGAGAGGCTTCTTACTGAAAAATGGTAAAACAAGGGATGCCATGAGATACGAAGGAAATATTTTCCGCCCCTTCAGCGAGGCTTCGAGCTACCTCCTTCAATGTACTGTTGGATGCTCTCATAATTTGTGCACTTTTTGTGGAATGTACAAGGACAAACGCTATCGCATAAGGGGCATTGAGGAAATAAAAGAGGATATCCGTATGGCCAGGGAGCGCCTGGGAGACGTGGAAAAAGTCTTCCTCTGTGACGGTGATGCAATTGCCATAGATACAGAGACGCTCCTTGCGGTCCTCGCTTCGCTTAAAGAGGCTTTCCCGTCCCTCCGCCATGTGGGAAGTTACGTGGGTCCCCGGAGCACCCTCAAAAAGAGCATGGAAGAGTTGAAGGCCCTCCGGGCCGCGGGCCTTTCCAAGGCGTATCTTGGTGTGGAAACCGGCGATGACGATTTGCTTGCAAAAGTGCGCAAGGGTGTCACCGCGGAAGAGATGCTCAGGGCCGGACAGAATCTCGTGGAAGCGGGAATGAATCTTTCATCGATGGTCCTTCTGGGGCTGGCGGGCCGCAGCGACGCTTCGCGGCGCCATGCTCTTTCGACAGCGGCGATAACCAATGCGATGAAGCCCCGGTATCTTGCGGCCCTTACGGTGACGCCGGTGCCTGGCACGGTTCTATACGAGGAGCTGCGGCGCGGCGACTTCGAGCTCCCGGACCCTTTCGAAACCCTCGAGGAGATGAAGCTCATTTTCGAGCATATCACCATTGATGGCCTAAAATTTGTGGGTATTCACGCGTCGAACTATCTTCCCGTGAACGGCACCCTTCTGCGTGACAGGGACAGGATGCTTCGGGAAGTAAACGCCGTTCTTGAAAATCGCAATAAATCGGCCCTCCGGCCCGAATCGATGCGTGGGCTTTAGCCGCTTCGGCATTATACAATTATACAATGGAAGATGATGTATGGGGCGAAACCGAGAAAAAGACAAAAGCTTTATGGTATCCGGCAGGCCGGGTATAAGTTCGATGAGTTCAATGAGAGGCCGTGTGGGGTTTAGGTGAACAGTTTTTTTAGTTTGCCGGGTATTCCCCAGTAGAAAATCCAGCAGGTCACCGGACTTTCGTTGTCATGAAAAAAAATATATTCTTGAAACAGATAATTATCGGGAATCTTGTTACCGTTGCTAATAATATCTGCCAACAATTCTTCAAGATACTCCCGGACAGCCAAAGAGACAAAAAACGAAACAGAAAACTTAAACCCCTTCCTCATATCCAGAAAATACTCGTAATCCCTCCCTTCAAGCGAAACGTGCATCCGTTTCCATATCCCGCCCCTTTTTTGATACTTTACCCTGGCGAAAGCATTTCCAGACATTTTCTTCCTTTCCAGAAGTTTCTTCATCACCAAAACGAGCATTGCAGATCTTGTCGTTCCTGCGGTTTGGGCCGCTTCATCCAGTGCCCGAATCGTTTCCGGAGCCACATTCATCGAAGTTTCCACTATCATATCAGCCGCCTTTTTTGTATTATACGTTCCCGTTATATATACGTCAAAGGAAGCCGAAGCATAAAAAAAAATTTATTGCGGCCGTGGTTATTTTTGCAATGTACGTTCTTTAGTTAAGGGCCGTATTATGGGGAGGGGCGCTGCCGGGGGCGTGAAATATCAAACTTTCAGAATAGCTTTTAAGAAAGGCCTCCCCCTTCATCGTGTACTTTTTTTAGGGTTTTCAGGACAATCCCTTCCATGTCGTCGGTGCATGCTTGCAGGTCCTCGATAAGGGGCATGTGGTCAAAGAGGAAGCTTATATGGGACATTATGCCGTCGTGTATCTGCAGGGCGAATTCGGCGAAGAAGAGCTCCTTTCCCTCACGGGCGAATTTTCCCAGAACGACGGAATCGCGCTCGGGGCTAAGAACTTCCGCCCGCGTAGAAAAGAGCTTATCCACGGCACCGTCCTCGAAGACGGTGCATTCCACACCGCGGCCTTCCAGGAGGAGCATCACGGAGCGGGGTCCAGTTAGTTCGTAACCGATATAGGGCGACTGGTCTGGCATGGTCAAAGGGCGTCCCTGATTTGCGCTGTATCGCCGTTTTTCAGATGCATTTTTTCGCTTAACTTGACGGAGATTTTGCGTTCGAAGGTGTCGTCGAATAGGTTTTTCCGGGTGGTTTTGTGTCTGGAATTCATTGTGCAATCCTGTTGTTTCAACGGTCCCGGTGTATTTCTAAATGCAGCACACCGGCTGCAACTTTGTTATATTTTTGTATGTTGAACGACGTATCAGGCGCAAGAGGACCCGGCTTCCAATGTGACAAATACTATAAAACATCTTTCATCCGTCAATCATTTATGGGGCCAGGGCAAAAGGAGTCCTTTCTCGTACGGAGATACAGCGGCCAGCCGAAAGCCAACAATCTTTGCGGCCCGGTTCAGAAAAAGCCCGGGAGCGCGGAGAGCAGGAGGTTGTAGGGAGTGCGATCATGTAAGAGGCAAATTATTCTTGAATATTATAACCGTTACTCCAGAATGTCGGTATCAGTCTCCTGTGGGGATGATTTTTAAAATATCGAAAGAATATATGATGAGGTTTTCCATGAAAAAAATATTCCTTATCGCGGCGCTACTGTGCATCCTCTCATTCGTGCCCTCAGGGGCCTTTGCCCTCGTTGATGCAGCAGCGTATGGCGGGTATTCATTCCTGGGCAACATTGAGATCGGCGATGAAAAATACAACGGCGTCAAAGGATACCAGTTTGGCGTCTTTGCGCATTTGAACGTCAATACCGACCTTTTCCTGCTGGGTCTGGGCTTCGCCACCCAGGGTGGGGATTTCTCCTACGAAATTCATGGCGTAGACCAGGAATTCCAGATCAGGACCTCCTGGGGTCCCGATGTTATCTTCATGCTCAATGTTAGCTCAACATCACGCCCTTACGCTCGGATCGGCTTTTCCATCGTCGACAGTCTCAGGTACGATTACGGCGCCGAGCATAAGGTTAAAAACCGGTATTTCAACAGCGGGTGGTGGGCCTTGGGCGTGGGCGTCAAGGTGGCGTCCCTGGTTGTCATTTTCGCCGAGTTCCAGCGCTGCACGACGCAAATGAACGAGGAACACGAGCTGGTGCGAAACATGGTGAATGCCGGCGTCATGGTTGTGTACTGATTTCAGCGGCGTGCTCGGAGCACGCTTTGTCGACATTGGTTTTGGTGCTCTGTTGTAATTGTGTAGCATATCTGTAATGTGGCGTATTTCCGTGTATGGCTCCATCTTGAAAAGTATTTCTTTTTTGCAGGACCTGTTGGACATAAAAAAAAATTGGATGGCGGGAGAAAAACCCTCCCAAGATACAAGTGCCGGAACGCCCACGTCATGAATATCTATCCCGATTACACAACTCTCGAAACCCGGCATGAAAAACTGCCGGTTAAGATTTTCAGCGACGCCCGGGACGCGTCGCGCCATGTGGCAGGAGAGATCGCTTCCCTCATACTGGAGCGCAGGTCCCAAGGCCGGTCCTGCGTCCTTGGTCTGGCTACGGGGTCGTCGCCGGTGACCGTCTACGAAGAGCTGGTTCGTCTTCATAGCGAGGAGGGCCTTTCATTCCAAAATGTGGTGGCCTTCAACCTCGACCAGCTCTGGCCCATGGACCCCGCTTCCCTCCAGAGCTATGTGCGCTTCATGAGAGAGTACCTCTTTGACCAGATCGACATCGACCCCGAAAACATCAACATCCCCGACGGCGCTGCGCCTCGGAATCGTATAAACGAGTTCTGCGCGGAGTACGAGATGAAGATCCGCCGCGCAGGGGGGATCGACATCCAGGTCCTCGGTATCGGACGTACGGGCCATATTGGTTTCAACGAGCCGGGATCGCCCTCCTTGTCGAGGACCCGGCTCATTTATCTCGACTCCATCACGAAGGCCGATGCGGCGAGCGACTTTTTCGGCGAAGAGAATGTTCCGGTGCGGGCCGTCACCATGGGTGTCGGCACCATCATGGAAGCGCGCAAGGTGATCCTTTTGGCCTGGGGGGAAGACAAGGCGGAAATTATCCGCCAGGCCGTGGAGGGTCCGTGCACCGACGCTGTTCCAGCGTCGAACCTCCAGCGCCACCCCGACTGTGTTTTCATTCTCGATAGCGCTTCTTCGGCGGAGCTCACCCGGGTTAAGACGCCCTGGCTTGTTGGAGAATGCGACTGGAGCGATCCTCTCCTTGTGCGCCGCGCCGTGGTGTGGCTTTGCCAGAAGGTAAAAAAGCCAATCCTTAAACTCGTGGACCGCGACTATACTGACAATGGCATGCACGATCTCGTAACGGAACATGGGCCGTCTCACAGCATCAATATTCGGATTTTCAACGAACTCCAGCATACCATCACCGGATGGCCAGGGGGAAAATCCAACGCCGACGATTCAAACCGCCCCGAGCGGGCGCACCCGTACCCGAAGCGCGTCGTCATCTTCAGTCCCCATCCCGATGATGATGTCATTTCCATGGGGGGGACCCTCATCCGCCTCGTGGACCAGGGCCACGAAGTCCATGTGGCGTACCAGACCTCGGGTAACATCGCCGTCTTCGACGACGACGTAGTACGCTACGCCGATTTCGTGAACGATCTCTCCCGTGCCTACGGCAAAGGTTATGCCGACGCGGAGGCCCTCTACGAACGCCTGAAGGATTATCCATCTCGCAAGAACCCCGCCGAGGGCGATACCCGGGAAGCCCTTCTCTTCAAGTCCCTCATCCGAAAGGGCGAGGCGAAGGCCGCCTGCCGCTTTGTGGGTATCCCGGAATCACGGGTCCATTTCCTCGACATGCCTTTTTACCAGACAGGCCTGGTGAAGAAACGCAAACTTTCGGAGCGCGACATTGAAATTATCGTCGAATCACTGAGGGAGATACGGCCCCATCAGGTTTACGCCGCCGGGGACCTCACAGACCCTCATGGGACACACCGGGTGTGCCTTGACGCGGTCTTGCGGGCGCTGGATATCGTGAAGGGTGAAGAATGGATGAAGTACTGCTATGTCTGGCTTTACCGTGGGGGCTGGCAGGAATGGAACCTTGCCGACGCCGGCATGGTGGTGCCCCTTTCGCCGTCGGAGCATCAGAAGAAGCGGCGGGCCATCTTCAAACACCAGTCACAAAAGGACCGGCCCCTCTTTCCGGGCCCCGACAGCCGGGAATTCTGGCAGCGGGCCGAGGCGCGGAATCTTGCCACGGCGGAGCTCTACGACCGGCTTGGTATGGCTGAATACGAGGCGATGGAGGTGTTCAAGCGGTATTATGTGAAGTGACGCCATATCGGGACCTGTACTCTTCAATTTTTGTTAGCATGGCAGGGCCTATCCCATGGTCCTTCTCCGGGACGGTTTGTAAAAATTTAATAATATCGAGTATGGTTACTATGGGGAAAAAATTCACTCCCGTGGTTTCCTGTATTTCCTGAATTGCCGACCTGTCCCCGGCGCCTTTTTCCATGCGGTCCACGGACACTATAACCGCAACGACTTCAGGATTTCCCTGGGCTTTCAATATCTCCATCGTGTCCCTTACCGCGGTCCCCGCCGTTATGACGTCGTCAACCACGATGATCCTGTCGCCGGGCGCAGGCGCCCCGCCTACGATGACCCCCCCGTCGCCATGGTCCTTCGCTTCCTTTCTGTTGAATGCATAATTCACGTTAATACCATGCTCCCTGTACAATGCCTGTACCGCGGCAACTGCCAGTGGAATTCCCTTGTACGCCGGGCCAAACACAGTTGAAAAGCCGTCTTTCACCCTGTCAACAATCGCGCTTGCGTAAAAACTTCCGAGGCGCGCGACCGCTTCTCCGGTGTAGAGCATCCCTGTGTTTAGGAAATATGGCGATTGCCTTCCGGATTTCAGGGTAAATTCCCCGAATCGCAAAGCTTTCATGTCCAGAAGAAATTTTACGAAGTTAAGCTTGTATTCTTTCACGATGGGACGCTCCTGGAAAAATTTTTTCATCAGCCTTAATCAAAACTCGAGGTTTCGAACCAGGTCGATGAAAAGCCGTACGCCGTACCCCGTGGCGTATTTGGGCCGGTAGCCGCGTTTCTTGGTGAACCAGGACGTTCCGGCAATATCGATATGGGCCCAGGGGACTTTTCCGGTGAAGTGTTTTAAAAACACTGCGCCAATTATTGCACCGGCCTTTCGACCCGCCGACACATTGTTGAGGTCGGCGAAATCGGACTTGATGTCTTCGTCGTATTCCTTATAGAGGGGAAGACGCCATAGGCGCTCCCCCGTCCTTTCTCCGGCGGAGAATATCATCTGCGACAGCTTTTCGTCGTTCGTCAGGTATCCCGCGATTATTTCGCCAAGAGATATTATGCAGGCCCCCGTGAGAGTGGCGATGTCTATGATCATGTCCGGCTTGATTTTATCCGCCGTATATGCCAGGGCGTCGGCAAGGACGAGGCGACCTTCGGCGTCGGTGTTTCCGATTTCCACTGTCTTTCCATTGTAGGCGCGGTACACGTCCCCTGGGCGGTAGGAACGGCTTCCCGGCATGTTTTCCGCCAGAGGTATCACGGCGGTGATGTTTTTCTCCAGGCCAAGTTCCGCGGCGGCGAGAACGGCAAAGAGACAGGCTGCGGCGCCGGCCATGTCGCTCCGCATTCCTTCTATGTTTCCCGACGATTTGAGATTCAGTCCGCCCGAATCGAAGGTGATCCCTTTCCCGACAAGGGCTATGCTTTTCGATGATTTCCGATCGCCCCGATAGCGAAGGACCACGAGACGGGGCGGGTTGGCGCTTCCGCGGCTCACTGCGAGGAGGAGCCCCATACGGAGGCGGGCGATTTCCTTCTCCCCGAAGACGGTGCAGGTGACGCCCTTTGTTCGGGCGAGCTTTTGCGCCTCGGCGGCGAAGGATGCGGGAGTGCAGCTATCGCTCGAATCGTTCACCAGGTCCCGGCACAGATTTGTGTTTCTGCCGACGATTTCAACGTCCCGGAGTAATGAGGAGGCCCCCTTCAGGGAGGTCCGAAATATCAGCCGGCCGATGCGAGTATCGCCGTTTTCTTTCTTTGATTTGTATCTTGTGAAAGCATAATCCCCCAGGATGTACCCTTCCGCGGAGGCGGTGAGGGCCTCCTCTGCGCCCAGAGAGGAAACGGAGGGAGGTATGGCCTGGATATTGGCGATCCGGCGCTTTAGGCATTCCGCGGCGATGGCGCTCCCGCAATTTCGCACCGTTTCGGCGGTGATTTCCTCGGCCCGGCCGAGGCCCCCGAGTACCACTCCGGGATGGCCTTTTAACGGGATGTAGGCGGTGTCCCCCGGCCTGGCCCGGAAAGAGGAAAGGTCGCAGGCGGTTTCAAGGAATGCCGCCTCTTTGGGAAGGTCAAGATGGTCCTCCGGTTTTTTCCTTTCCGTGACCATGACGGCAATGGTATCGTCCTTTTTTAGGCTTGAGTCCCGTTTTGTTGCGGCAATTTTCATGTCGTCATTCCCCGCGGCGTATCGGCCAATTCAATAGTGGACCGCGGCCCCTTCATTTCAAGGAATTTTTCTTACACTGCAGGCATCTTCATCGCTTTTTTGTTTGAAAAAAGGATTATCTGTCATTACTTTTATTGCGGGAGTATCGAATTCTCCGTTGTCCCGGGAAAACCGGTTTCATTGAAAAAATCGGGACGAGATGTTTATTGATATGTCCTGGCATCAAGGAATCGCGGAAAGAATGGCGTTGAGGAATTATTGAGGAATTGTATTGACAAATACGGATCGCTTTTTTATGTGGCAATGAGCCGATGAAGGGGATTATCACCCTGGAAAACGAATGCAGGTTACTGGGATGGGGAGCGGATACGAAAAGGACTACGACGACGAAGTATACGAGGACGAGTATTACGAGGAGCATTTCGACGACGAGGAGCTTGTCGACGAAGAGGAATTCATCGAGGAAGGTATTGATGAGGATGATGAGGATGATGAGGGCGAAGAGGATGATGAAGAATTCGTCGACGTTGAAGACGAAGCCGACTCCGAAGAAGCCCTCGACAGGGATTCCGAGAGAAAAATCGAGAGCAGTTACGCCTGCGACGATTGTGATTACCGTTGGGACGACGTGATCATCAAGCGGAAGGACGTTCTCGAAGATTACGACGACGAACAAGACATCATTTGCCCCATGTGCGGATCCGTGAACATCAGCATTATATGAGCACCGACTTCATCCGCATCAGGGGCGCCCGCGAACACAATCTAAAAAACATATCCATCGATATCCCCAGGGACAGGCTCGTGGTGATCACCGGGCTTTCGGGTTCCGGAAAATCGTCCCTCGCATTTGACACCATCTATGCGGAGGGGCAGAGGCGCTATGTCGAGTCCCTCTCAGCGTATGCCAGGCAGTTTCTGGGCCTCATGGAAAAGCCCGACGTCGATTTTATCGAAGGCCTTTCTCCAGCCATCTCCATCGAACAGAAAACGACGCATCGCAATCCCCGCTCCACCGTGGGGACCGTGACGGAAATATATGATTATCTGCGCCTCCTCTTCGCCCGGATCGGCGTTCCCTACTGCCATATCTGCGGAAAAAAAATTTCCTCCCAGTCCATAGACCAAATTGTCGAAACGGTCATGACCGCCCGAGAGGGAACGAAGCTCCAGGTCCTGGCCCCCGTAGTCCGGGGGAGAAAAGGGGAGCACCTGGACAAGGTTGAGCTGGCAAGGAAAAACGGGTTCGTGCGGCTCCGTGTGAACGGGGAAATCCTCAGCGTTGACGATCCAATTCAGCTTGAGAAGAACAAGAAGCACGATATCGAAATCGTTGTGGACCGCCTTGTCATAAAAGACGGCATAAGGTCCCGTCTCGCAGAGTCGCTTGAAACCGCCATCGATATCGCCGAGGGGCTTGTGCTGGTCCTTTTCGGGGACGAGGAGCGGCTCTTTTCCACGAAGCTTTCCTGCCCGGATTGCGGCGTCTCCATACCGGAGCTCTCGCCCCGCATGTTTTCCTTCAACAGCCCCCATGGCGCTTGCCCTGCCTGCAATGGCCTGGGTTTCATCCTCCAGTTCGATCCCGACCTCATCGTCTCCGATCCCGACAAGTCCCTCCGGGAAGGGGTCCTGGATGTCTGGGGAAAAAGCACCAGCTACTGGTATATGGAACAGATATCGGCCCTGGAGAAGCACTTTGGTTTCGACGCGGACCTCCCGTGGAAAAAATTGAAGCCGTCTATCAGAAATATCATCCTGCACGGTTCAGGCGATAAAAAATTGAAGTATAATATACGTCGCCGCGAAGAAGAATACAGGTTTTCCAGGCCCTTCGAAGGGGTGATTCCGGGCCTGGAGCGAAGGTATCGGGAAACGAAGTCCGAAGGGATGCGGGAATGGATGGAGCGGTACATGTCCAACCGGGACTGCCACGAATGCGGTGGTAAACGCCTGAGGAAGGAGAGCCTTGCCGTGCGCGTGGCCGGAAAAGCCATCACGGAGATAACGTCCCTTTCCATCAAGGGGGCCCTGGAATATTTCAAGTCCGTGGAATTAGGCGAAACAGAAAAGAAAATATCGGCCCAGGTAATGAAGGAGATTATCACACGCCTCGGTTTCTTAAGTGATGTGGGAATTGATTACCTCACCCTGGACCGCGCCGCCGGGACCCTGTCGGGGGGAGAGTCCCAGCGCATCCGCCTGGCCACCCAGATCGGTTCCAGCCTCATGGGGGTCCTTTACATCCTGGACGAACCGAGTATCGGCCTCCACCAGAGGGACAACCGGAAGCTTTTAGCGACGCTGAAAAACCTGCGGGACCTGGGCAATACCGTCATCGTTGTGGAGCATGATGAGGAGACCATCCGCGAAGCCGACCATGTGGTGGACCTGGGCCCCGGCGCGGGCCTCGGAGGCGGTTATATCGTCGCGAGCGGATCCCCGGGGGAGATCGAGCAAAACGAGAAGTCCCTGACGGGCCTGTATCTTTCAGGGCGAAAGTCCATCGCGGTCCCGAAAGAACGCCGCGAGCCCAAAGGCTTCATCACCGTTACAGGCGCCCGGGAGCACAATCTAAAGAAGATCACGGCAAAATTTCCTCTGGGGGTCCTCTGCTGCATCACCGGCGTCTCCGGTTCGGGGAAATCGACCCTCCTTATTGAAATTCTCTACAAGGCGCTCTCAAACCTCATCATGAAATCGAGGGAGATGCCCGGCGCCTTCGATAAAATCACCGGGATCGAGAAGATCGACAAGGTTATCGACATCGACCAGTCCCCTATCGGGAGGACGCCGCGGTCCAACCCCGCCACATACACCGGGGTTTTCACCCCCATCCGCGACCTCTTCACGGGCCTTCCCGAGTCGAAGGTCCGGGGATACAGGGCGGGCCGCTTTTCATTCAATGTTCCCGGAGGGCGCTGTGAGTCCTGCGAAGGGGACGGCATCAAAAAGATCGAGATGCACTTTCTTCCCGATGTCTATATCACATGCGAAGTATGCAAAGGTCGGCGCTACAACCATGAGACCCTGGAGGTGCGATACAAGGGGAAGAACATATTCGATGTGCTCGATATGACGGCTGCCGAGGCCCTGGAATTTTTCCAAAACGTCCCTTCCATTGCCTCGAAGCTTGAAACGATAAACGGGGTGGGGCTTTCCTATATAAAACTGGGCCAGCCCGCCACGACGCTCTCCGGAGGCGAGGCCCAGCGGGTGAAACTCGCCACGGAACTTTCGCGCCGCGCCACGGGGAAGACCCTCTACATCCTTGATGAGCCCACGACGGGCCTCCATTTCGACGATGTGCAAAAACTGCTTGATGTATTGAACTCCCTGGTAGATAAGGGGAACACGGTCATCGTCATCGAGCACAACCTCGACGTGGTGAAGACCGCCGACTGGATCATCGACCTGGGGCCCGAGGGGGGCGATGCTGGCGGCTTGATCGTCGCCGAAGGGACCCCTGAAACCGTCGCCTCGGCGGCGGGATCGCACACGGGGAAATACCTGAAAAAGCTCGTGAAGAAGAGGTGATTCGGTCGATCATTATAATATAAACAGGTTCCTTCTTCCCGAGGTGAGCAGTTGATCATGAAACGCCACAGAGCGCGTCTTCTATTTCCTGTCATAGCTTTGGTCCTGGCCCATGGCGCACTGGCCCTGGCCTTCCCTTTTTCCGACGACACTGTCCGGTTCGAGCGGGCGAAAGACCATTTTCGCAAGGGAACGCATTTCTTCAACACGCGCAGATATCTCGCCGCCGTTGAATTCTTCCGAAACGCCGTTGCGGCATATCCCGATTATCATACCGCCCGGGAATTTTTAGCGCGATCATACCGATACGCCGGCTTCATAGATGAGGCGCTGAGGGAGTGGGAAATCCTCTCGGAGCTCAATCCCGACAATGTATACATACGCAATAAAATAGACACCCTCCGTTTCAGAAAGGTCCGAGGCTCCCTGGAACATGCGATGGGCGATATGGTGATGTCCGGCGAGGTGATATCGGCGCGGCTTAACCGCTTCAAGTTCCCCAACCCCGTGGACTGCGCCGTAGATGACGACAAAAACCTCTATATCACCTCTTTTTCCCTGGGACGCATCAGCAAAATCGACCCGAACGGTAATGGATTGGCCACCTACAGCCCCGCCATAAATAGCATGGTATATGGCATCGACGCTCACAGGGGGCGCCTCGCCGTCACCGATTTCAAGAAAGACCGGGTCTATATTCTTACTACCTCGTTTAAGAAACTGAAAACCTTCGGCGGCCCCGGCAGCGGAGATGGGCTTTTTCACGGCCCAGAGGGGGTGTCCTTCGACCGGTACGGGAACATCTACGTCGCGGATTCCGGGAACGGGAGGGTCCAGAAGTTCGACGAGGAGGGGAATTTTATCCTAAAATTCGGCGAACCCGGCGACGGGGACGGAAACCTCGAAGGCCCCTCGGATGTTGCGGCCCTTCGGGACCGGGTCTACGTGGCGGACTCCGGAAACGGGAGGATTTCCTGTTTTGACGATTCCGGAAATTTTTTAAAACACCTCGCTATCGACGGTTTGACGCGCCCCAGGGGGGTTTCCCTGCGAGGGAAGTACCTCCTGGTCTCCGACGAGGTTAAGGGCCTCTGCCATTACGATACCGAAAACAACTCCGGGGAATGGTTCACTGGCTGGAACAATGGCGAACGGTCCTTTTCCCGGCTGTACTCCTCTGTCTTTGACCGCGACGGCGTCCTGTACGCCGTCGATTACGGCCACGAACGGGTATATCTTTTCACGCCGCCCCAGGTCCAGTACACCAATCTCGACCTGGAAATCACCTCTGTCGATACCCGGACATATCCCACTGTGGGGATACACCTGAATGTGCGGGGGCGAAACGGCATGCCGGTGTACGGACTTACGAAAGACAACTTCCGAATTACCGAGGACACGGTGGGGGTGTCCCGCCTTTCAGTCGACCATCTGAAGACGATGGACCCCTCGGCGTCTATGGTGCTGTGCCTTGACCGCTCGAAGAGCGCCGGGGCCAATCATGGGGACCTCCCCTGGGTGTCGGAATTCATCTTCCAGCGCATGAGGAAGAACGACAGCGTGAAAGTGGTCAATTTCAACCGTGACTACTGGACCGGCAATGACTTTGACTGGAGCCGCCGGCGGTCCCTGAAGGCCGTTGAGGCGAATGAATACCGGGGGGAGAGCGATTACGGCAATGTTCTCTACGCCGCCATCAACGATCTGCTGCCCAGGCTGAGCCGCCGCGCCGTCGTGATGGTCACCGACGGAGCCGTTACGCGGGAATCGTTCAGGAAATATTCGGCAGAGTATATCAGCGAATTTGCTAAAAGCCATTTTATTCCCATCTATGTTATCACATTCCGTGATCGCCCCGGGGACCTGGAAAAAATCACCCGGGAGACAGGCGGCGCCCTATTCGCCGCCAGCGATGTTGAGGGCCTTCGGGGCCTTTACAACCGCATCAAAAATGCCGAGGAGTACCGCTACCTCCTGCTGTATCGAAGTTATAAGCTTCCGGCTTTCCGGGGCTGGTGGTCCGATGTCCGCATAAATGTAGACTATCGGGGCCAGAAAGGTACCGAGTGGGGGGGGTACTTTGCGCCGCCTGAGTGATGACCCGTACCGGATTGCCCGAAACCGCCTCCTCTCCGGCCTTGAGGCCAGGGGGATAAGCTCGGCGCGGGTCTTAGACGCCCTGGGACGCGTCCCGCGCCATCTTTTCGTTTCCGAGGCGCTCCGCTTTCGGGCCTACGAGGACATGCCGCTTCCCATCGGTTTCGGCCAGACTGTGACGCGCCCCTCCACGGTGGGCCGCGTGGTCCAGGCCCTGGACCTTCGGGGCGATGAGCGGGTGCTGGAAATCGGCACCGGGTCGGGATACCAGGCGGCGGTCCTTGCGGAACTTGCGGCGGAAGTGGTGAGCGTTGAGATCATTGGCGAACTACACGAAAGGGCCAGGGAAATTCTGCTTTTCAATCTCGGGTACCGGAATATCTCCCTCCTCCATTCCGACAGCTTCAGCCGCGCCGGAGGCGGCTTCGATGCCGTGGTGGTGGCCGCATGCGCCGATGCGGTGCCCGGGGAACTGGTGGAACGCCTGGCCCCACGGGGGACCCTCATCCTGCCTGTGGAATCGGGAGGCGGGCAGGTGATGAAAAAAATTTACAAGGGCCGGGACGGAAGGGTATATGAGGAGGAATTCGGCAACGCCCTTTTTGTGCCACTTGTCCGCTGAATTGTGGACTATGCGCCTTCCCCGACGATATCAATCATCCACTCCAGGGTTTTTCGAAACTGCTTTTCTCCACCCGCCTCATTGCCCTGGTCAGGATACACTTCCATGGTTTTGTCGCAGAGCATGTGGTTGAAAAGGGCGAAGATGCACCGTGGCGGTGAAAAGGCGTCTTTAAAACCCGCAGTGACCGTGGTGGGGCAGGTCACCGCATCGGCGAAATTGAGCGCGTCGAAGTAGGTGAGGTTTTTCTTTACCTGACGGCTTTTGGCGCGGTGCCGCTCAATGTACCCGTTTATCTCCATGGCGGCGTCGTTTTTCGAGATGTTCTGGCCCACGGGTAGATAGATAAAAGAAGGAGTGTCTAAAAACAGCGCCTTCACGCGTCCCGAATACGCCGCGGCGAAGAGCGCCATAGCGGCCCCGAATCCCTTCCCCATCACGCCGATGGAACTGCAGTCGAGAAAAGTGCGAAGCCGAAGCATGTCGATGGACCTGTACGCGTCAAGGTACACTTCCCGGACGTAATAGCTCTCGATGTCGAGAATGTTGTCGGTCATGTAGCCCGGCGTGGCCCTCTCCTCTCCGTCTTCTTCGAAACTCAGAATATCATGTCCCTTCAGGCCAAGAAAAAAATACGCGACAGACGGGTCCAGCTCGAAGTCGAGAAAATGGTTTGGCCTGAAATAGTCATGGAAGAAGATGATGACCCGGGGGCGTTCCATCTTTTCCGGGACCAGAAGTATCCCCGAGGTGCGGGACTTGTTGGCCCCCTTAAACCCCACGTCGAAATGCTTAAACCTCTGCTTAAGGCGCCGTTTGTTCGGCTCCACTGCTGTTTCCATCGGCACGTCCCGCAGTTCCCGGATCGACCTGTCCCAGAATGCGTGGAAATCCTTCTCACGGTCGAAGGGGGGCAGTTGGGAGAAGTAGCTGTCGAAATCGTTACTCAAGGCAGGTACCGGAGCTCAGTTGATCAACTTATAGATGAAGTAGTTGTTGTAACTGAACAGCAGATGGATGATGCCGATAAGCACCGCCCCGGCGAGAAGCGCCATGAAGGCCGTGGCAAGGGCCGATACGGGGCGGTAAAGGATGTGCCTGATGATTTCCCGGCGCGTAAGGCCGTCTTTTTGCAGAGTGAAAATTCTCCTGACAATCAGCAGGAGGAGTATGGCGATTATGAAGGCCCGGAAGAGGTCTCTAACGATGAAGTTAAAGAGGTCCTTCTTCGCCACGGCAAAGAGAGTGATGGGAAGGACAAGAATGTCCATCACAATAAGCGACACCAGGGCCGAAAGGACCACAAAGGCGAAGAGGGTGAAGATTTCCCGCATCCTGTCGCGGATGCGGGTCTTTTCCATTGAGTTCCGTGCTGAATTCCTGGCATTGCCTGCATTGCCCCGGGTCATTTCCCCTCTTTACGCTCGGGCGCGTCTTTTTTCGCGTCTTCGTTCGTTTCTGATTTCTTGACGCTTTTCGCGGCGTCCTTTTTTTCCTCATCCGGAGGGATTCCCAGCTCCTCCAGGGCTTCCTTTGCGGCGCGCTGCACCCTGGGGCTCGGATCATATTTCATTTTGTGTTTCAAAATGTCAATAGTTCTTTTTTCGTTGATATCTTTGATGAGCCGCACCGCCTGGAGCCTCACCTGTTCATTGTTGCTTCTTACGGCGTTTACCAGGCGGGGGTACACGCTCTTGTCTCCCAGGCGGGCCAGGGCGGCGATGGAGTAGATGTAGAGCTTGTAGTAGCGCTGGCGTTTCTTGAAAGGGTAAGAGTCGATTTCCTTGAGTATTGCGCCGATTTCCGGGGCCGTCTCCGAGAGCTGCATCCTGGCCAGGGAATTGACCGCGTAGGCCCGGACGAGGTTGTCTTCGCTGTCGTCCTTGGCCAGGCCCAGGAGATAATCCTTCGCGTCCTTCGCCTCGATTCTCCCGAGGAAAATAACGAGATACTGGCGATTGGTCGTGTTGGTCGTGTCCTTTTTAATTTCACCGATGGCGAAGTCCTTAAGCTCAATGGTTTTTAATGTGCCCAGGGCGTCAATCAGGGCCTCGGTATAGTTGGACTGTTTTTTGAAGTCCTGCTTCTTGAGCTCTTCCGAAAGCTTTCCCGTCACGGACCTGTCCTGTATCCTTTTCAGGGCAAAGACCGCGGCGATCTTAACGTCCAGGGAGTCGTCGTCAATTGCGGCCGTCAGTTCCGGAAGGGCCTCCTTGAACTTCATCTCTCCCAGGACGGTGATGGTCTTCGCTTTGACTTCTATATCGATCTCTTCTTTAAGGGTATTCCTGAGGATGCCGCCAAGGCGTTCCCTGTCGGAGGCGTCGCGGATTTTCAGTATCGAGTTGATGGCCTCCAATCGGTCCTGCTGGATTCCATATTCAATGGTTCTCTCAATCCACTCGACATGCTTCTTTTCCCTGAGTTCGTCCTTCTTTTTGCGTTCTTCCTCTTTTTTTTGCTTCTCCCCGTCCCGGTCTTTTTTAGCCGGTCCGGAGGATGTTTTTTGGCTGATGGGGGTCTTCGTATCCGCAACTTTGCCGGTGGCGGCGGAGGGTGGGGTTTTTCCCGCTTTTTCCGGGATTGCGCCGTCGGGACCGGTTTTCTTCGCGGAAGATGCGGAGGGCTTTTTAGATGCGGCGGGCTGCTGTGCTTCACCGTACTCCGTTCCCGTCAAGGACACCATGGCGGCGATGAAGAGGGCCCCGAGGGCGTACAGGGCGCGGTTTTTCAATATATACATGGACATATACTACCCCCGCATCATCTTCGGCATGTTTTCCGGAGGAGATGAGAAAAATATTTTTGTTGAAATATGCCGCTTCATCGAATACCATAACCGGGCCGGACGCCGAAAACAGGATTTCGCATTTTATCGTAATTGGCAATCGAAAAACACTGTTGTGGGGATTCGCGGGCCCGACGGTATTATGCGCCGGCCCGGGGCCTTTCAACTTAAAAAAGCGATGGATAGAAGCGGCATAAAAATTCTTGTGGTGGATGATGAGGAGAAGATCGCCTCGAGGGTTTCAAAAATCCTCGAGCGGGAGGGCTTCGCCACGGAGTGCGCGTACAGCGGCGAGGAGGCCATCTACAAGCTTGGCAAGCGCGCCTACGATATCGTCCTCACGGACTTGAACATGCCGGGGAAAAGCGGATTTGACGTGATGAATTACCTCCAGTGCGAGAAAATCGACACCCTGGCCCTGGTCCTCACCGGATACGCCTCCGTGGAGGGCGCCATCCAGGCGATCAAGCTCGGCGCATACGACTTCATCAAAAAGCCCATAGACGTGCCCACTTTAAGCCTCATCATGAACAGGGCGGCCGAGAGGGTGGTCCTCCAGAAGGAAAACTCGAAGAACCTCGTGGAGCTGAAAAAGCTAAACGAGCTGAAAAACGAATTCCTATCCGTGGTGTCCCACGACCTCCGGTCCCCTCTCTCCACCATAGGCGGGTATGTGAACTTCCTTTTAAAAAAAGGCGGGCTTGGTGAGAAGAACGAGAAGTATCTTCTCATCATAAAAGACATCGCGGAGAGCCTCTACGATCTGGTCAACGAGCTTCTGGACATCTCGAAGCTCGAGACGGGCATCATGCAGATCAACCGGGAGGAGGCTGACCTCTCCGAGATTATCCACGCCAGCATCAATAATTTCCTCCTCCTGGCCGTGGACAAGAACAACGACATCGAGTATCTAAACAAACTTGACAATCCGCGGGTCTCTGTGGACCGGATGAAGATACTCCAGGTGATGAACAACCTCATCAACAACGCCATCAAATTCACCGAGCAGGGGAAGATCACCGTCACCGTGGAAGACCTGGATACCCACGTGTCTGTAGCGGTGGCGGACACCGGAGTGGGCATAAGGCCCGAAATGATGGAGAACCTGTTCAACGCTTATACCCTTCATCAAAACCCCGGCACCCGGGGGGAGAAAGGGAGCGGCCTTGGGCTTGTCATCTGCAAGCGTTTCGTGGAGCTCCATGGCGGCACAATCAGAGTGGCCAGCGAGGAAGGCCGCGGCAGCAGCTTCCAATTCACCATACCCAGGAGTTAAGGCATGCAGTTTTTGAAGCCGGGCCTCTCTCGAAAGTTCATCCTTCCCGTCGCGGCGGTGTTTCTGTTTCTCATAGCCCTCATGGCTTTTTCATTCCGCTACATGGCCGCTGAAACCTCGGAACTGCTGAGGACCATTCTCATGAAGGGGGAAGACGAGGTGGCCCTGGAGAGGACCGCCATGGTCATGGAGCGGCTGAAGGGTGGGCGGTTCCGGCACGTCCCGGATGTAATCGACGGGCTTCGCCGCGCGGCCAGCGCCGACGCGTCCCTTCTCCACGTCCTGGTCTTTTCGCGCACCGCCGATGACGAGTACCACCGCATCATCGAAAAAATCCGCCTGAACGCCGCCTTCGAGGTGGACGCGGAAGTGAAATCCGAGGTCGCCCTGGAGCGGAACAACCGGTATCTCAAGAGGGGAGTGTACGTCCCCGTGGCGGACCCATGGATCCATGCTTCAGGGGCCTTCACCTGGAGGAACGTGTATCATCCATTCAATTTTGGACGGAAAAACCTCGTGGTGTGCTTCATGGTTTCCGCGGGGAGGACTTCGGCGGCGCTGGCGGAGTACGATGAGTCAATGGGGAGGATTAGACGCAATGCCTTAATTATCAACTCCGCCGCGGCCCTGGCGGTCCTTGCCGCATTGGCCTTGTTTACGCAAAATTTCAGGTTTTTTCTTTCGAAGCTCTCGGCCCACATCGCCAGGGCCTCCCGGGGCGATCTGGCGGTGAATATTTCCGCTCCGGAAGGCGACGAACTTCAGGAGCTTGCTTCCTCCTTCAACAGCCTCGTGGAGGAGATGCGCGTATTGAAGAAAAGGGAGAAACAGTACGCGGACAAAGACCCCCTGGACGAACTTTTCAAGTCCGGCGTGGAGGTACTAAAGGAGGGACGCCTCGACGATGCCGTGACGCTTTTCAGGGCACTGGGGTTCCTGCGCCCCGAGAGCTTTGGCAGCTATTTCAACCTTGGTGTTGCCTACGTGAAAATGCGCAGGTATGGAGATTCCCTCGAGATGTTCAACAAAGCCCTTGCCGTCAATCCGGGCCACGCCCTGGCCCGGGAGTACGCGGAAAAGGTGAGCCTGATGAAAGAGCGCTATGACCGCGGTGTCGACGAAAATAGCGGCCAGGCTTGAGGGGCTCCCGGCCGACGCCGGGGTCTATCTCATGAAAGACGGAGCGGGGACGGTGATTTATGTGGGGAAGGCGTCATCCTTAAAAAAGCGTGTTTCCTCATACTTCACCGGAGGGGAGCGGGACGTCAAATTGAAGGCCCTCGTAAAGAGCATCGACGACATCGATTATATAATCACCTCGACGGAAATTGAAGCCCTCATTCTCGAAAACAGCCTTATCAAAAAATACAAGCCCCGGTTTAACATCCGCCTCAAAGACGACAAGCGCTATCCGTACATTGCCGTGACACTGGACGAGGACTATCCGAGGGTGATATTCACGCGCCGCATCAGGGAAGGGGAGACCCGTTACTTCGGGCCATACACCGACGCCCGTGGAGCGCGCCACCTCATCTCCCTCATCAATTCAACCTTTAAGCTGAAGACATGCACCAGGAAAATCCCCCTTAAGCCCGGCGAGCGTCCCTGCCTCAACTATCAGATAGGCCGGTGCCACGGCCAGTGCCTCGGGGAAATTTCAAAGGAAGAGTACCGGGAAATCGTGGGCGGGGCCGTGAAGTTCCTGGAGGGGGATGTGGACCCGGTCCTGGAAGGGCTCAGGGCCCTCATGAGGGGCCATTCAGAGAAATACGAATACGAGAAGGCGGCGCGTATCCGGGACGTGATAGGCGACATTGTAAAGCTCTCGGAGGCACAGAGGATGGACATGGCGGACCTGGGTGACCGAGACTATGTGGCCGTCGCGCTTCGCCATGGCGAAGCACTGGTGCTCCTCTTCGAGTTTCGAAAGGGCATCATGCTGGGAAAGATTATCCGCGTCTTCGATAATGTGGAGTACGCCGACAGCGGAGAGATACTCCGCCTTTTCCTAATGGAGCACTATGGCAGGGCCGAGGCGCCGTCCCGCGTGGTCACCTCGGCGGCGGTGGACGACGCGGCCCTCCTGGAAGAGTACCTGGAATCCCGGTCGTGCCGGAAGGTTTCGATAACCCGGGCAAAGACCCGGGACGACAGGGCCGTCCTTTCCCTCATCGCGCGAAACCTCGACGTCATCGCCGCGGAGCGGCGAAGCGCCGCGGCCTCGGAGGACCGGGAGCGGGGGCTTGAGGAGCTTAAGGAAGTCCTGGGGCTTGCGGCCCGCCCCGAGCTTATGGAATGCTTCGACATTTCCAATATACGCGGGCGTCACGCCGTCGCTTCCATGGTCCAATTCCGCGCCGGCGCCCCAGACAGGTCCCAGTACCGCCGCTACCGCATCAGAGGATACGAAGAGTCCAATGACCCGGGGATGATCCACGAAGCTGTGGGGCGCCGCCTCCAGCATTGCCTCAATGAGAACGCCGATATGCCGGATTTGCTGGTTGTCGACGGAGGCAGCGCCCAGCTTTCACGCGCCCGGGAGGCGGCGGCGGCCCTCGGGGTGGAGGTGCCCATCGTTTCTCTGGCCAAGCGCTTCGAAGAGATATACCTTTCCCCGGAGGGGCCGCCCCTTCGGCTTCCCGACGGTTCGCCGGGACTTAAAATACTGAAGCAGATCAGGGACGAGGCGCACCGCTTCGCCGTGGCTTATCACAGAAACCTCCGTGGCCGCGGTGCAGTGCTCTCCCTCCTGGACGGCATTCCGGGAATCGGGGAAACGAAGCGCCGGGAACTTTTCCGGCATTTCAAGTCCGTGGAGCGCATCCGGGAGGCGGGGCTTCGGGAGCTGTCCGAGGCCCCGGGTATCGGCGAGGAAACTGCCCGTGCAGTGTATGCCTTTTTTCGCGGAGGGGAAGGCGGGGGCGGTGCAGGAAATTCTGGTTGACGGAAACTTTTTTTCATGGCAATCAAATGGCAGAGCAAGAATATCCTTTAAATACTGTGCGGTCTTTGTAACACGGAAAATGTATTTCGACGAAGACGAAGCTTAAAGCCGCGCATGATGAGGTCCTCGTGCTTCTTAAGAATACTTTCAGGATGCTATAAGATTATGAAACACAACTCCCACGCGGTCCTTTTACCAATCGTCCTTTTCCTCTCCGCCCTTCCAACATGCTCCCGATCCCCTGAGGGCAAAACCGGGGACAATGCTGCCTACGATGTGGAGGCGCCGGCGGGAGGGCGCACTGTGCCTGGATACGCCGGGAAATGCGTAGAGGGAAACTGCGTGAACGGAAAGGGGACTTTCCTTCAGCCGAACGGCAGCAGCTACACCGGTTATTTCGCAAACGGGGTCCCGCATGGGAAAGGAGTTGCCCGCCTGGCCAATGGGGATTCCTACGAAGGGGAATGGCAAAACGACAGGATGCATGGCCGGGGGACGTACATTTTCGGGCCGAATTCCCCTTCCGCCGGAGACCGCTACGAAGGGGAATGGGAAAACGACGTGATGCACGGAAAGGGGGTGTACACTTTCGGCCCCAGGTCCCGGTTCGCAGGGGACAAATATACGGGGGAGTATAAAAGCGGCAAGAAAAACGGCATCGGTACTTACCGATGGGCCAATGGAAGCTCCTATTCCGGCGAATGGAAAAACGACAACTTCCACGGACGGGGCGCCTATCGGGACAGCAGCGGCCGGGTCATGTCGGGGCGCTGGGAGAACGACAACTATCTGGGGGAATGACCGCCCTCGCCGCAATGTGTCGCCAAGTATTGTTTCCTCCTCGTGACGCGCCCGAGACGCCATCATAGTGAGTGAAAAAAGGGTGGTCATTGGGAAATAGACACGGAGACGGGATTTCCGCCCCCCATATATTTCTTGACAGAAAGTCCGTTGTATGGAATTACGCGTTGAAGAGGCGAAGGAATGCCGCGCGCATCGAAGTGACCGCCCCGGCGGTCTCATTTTTTCTTTTCCCGCCATCGAGAGGTCATTATGGCTTTCAGTTTCATACCGAGGGAAATCAAATTTTTTGACCTGTTCGATGAGCAGGCGAAAAAAATAGTCCAGGCAGCTCAGCTTTTCTTGAAAATCGTAGTGGAAAACAGGTTTAACGATGTTACGGTCCGGGAGATGTCGGACCTGGAGCACGATTGCGACGACCTGACCCACGACATCATCGACAAGTTGAACCGGACCTTTATTACCCCCTTCGACCGAGAAGACATCCACAATATTGCCCAGGAAATGGACAATGTGGTGGACCTGATTTACAGCATTACCAAGCGGATGAACCTCTACAACCTGAAATCCAACGATGATATGTTACAGTTTGCCAGGCTGATAGAGGAATCCGCCGGAAACGTCGCCGGGGCCATCAGATGCATGCGTCATTCGAAGATGAAGGACGAGATGATGAAATACTGCATAGAAGTCAACCGGCTTGAAAATGCCGGAGACCAACTCCGTGATTTTGTCCTGGCCAAACTTTTCAAAAAAACGAAGGACCCCATCAAGGTCATCAAGTGGAAGGACGTGTACACCGACGCCGAAACCGTCCTCGACCAGTGCGAGGACGTGGTGAACATCATCGAATCGGTCATGGTTAAGCAGGGGTAGCATGGGAAACCATATCGTACTCTTGATTGCCCTGGCGCTCTTTTTCGATTTTCTTAACGGTTTCCATGATTCTGCAAACTCCATCGCCACTATCGTCTCCACCAGGGTGTTATCCCCGAAATACGCGGTGATCTGGGCCGCCTTTTTTAATTTTGCGGCTTTCCTTTTTTTTAATCACCATGTTGCCGGGACCATCGGTCGCGGTATCATCGACATCAAGGTCATGGGGCCCAACGTGATTTTTGCCACCCTCGTTGGGGCCTGCCTCTGGAACATCTTCACCTGGTACCTGGGGCTTCCCACATCGTCCTCCCATGCACTCATGGGAGGGCTCATCGGGGCCGCTATGGTCAAGGCCGGGACCGGTTCCATGGTCTGGGGGGGAATAATAAAGACGATCGCTTTCATCGTCATATCCCCGGTTTTGGGATTGTTCCTGGGACTCGGCCTGGGGACCGTCGTGTACTGGCTGTTCCGGCGTTCCGCCCCGCGGCAGGTGGACCACATCTTCCGAAAAGGCCAGCTTCTTTCGGCCGCCCTCTACAGCCTGGGGCACGGAGGCAATGACGCGCAGAAAACGATGGGTATCATTACGGGATTGCTCTTCAGCTCGGGATACCTGGGAGGAGAGTTTTACGTGCCGATGTGGGTGGCCCTTTCATGTTATGGCGCCATCGCCCTGGGGACCATGTTCGGGGGATGGAGGATCGTGAAGACCATGGGACAGAAGGTTACCAAACTTCGCCCCGTGGACGGGTTCTGCGCCGAAACGAGTTCCGCCATCTCTATATTCTTTGCCACCTGGCTTGGGGCCCCCGTGAGCACCACCCATACCATCACGGGCTCCATCATGGGAGTCGGGGCCCTTCGTCGGCTCACGGCCGTACGCTGGGGTGTCGCAGGAAACATCATCTGGGCCTGGGTGCTCACCATTCCCTGCGCCGCCCTGATTTCGGCGGCGGCGTACCGGATCGTGATCATCTTCGTTTAAGGCAGCGTGGCCCCGGTTCGCCGGCCGTCATGTATCTTTCTTTTTGTGATACGGCTCCGGATGGACCGTTACATCGGCCCGCGATACGGTTTCCCGTATCGTCCTCTCAATTTCTTCGGTGATATCATGGGCCCGATTGAGGGACATCTTCCCGTCCATGTGGACGTGCACGTCGATGAAGACATCGGCCCCGGAGTTTCGCACGCGGATTTTATAGCAATCGAGGACTCCGTCAATCCTTCCAACTTCCCGTTTGATTTTCGCCGCCATTCCGGCCGGGGCAGTGTCGATGAGGGCATGGACCGCCCTGAGTCCCAGTTTTAAGCTCACGATGATGACAATGAAAGCGACTCCGAAAGCCGCCGCGGCGTCGGCGTCGTGAAGAAACGCGAGTGAAGGGAAAGCGTCGCCAATTTTTACGCACACAAGGCCTAATATCACCACCGCGGAGCTTAAAATATCGGTGCGGAAGTGCAGGGCGTTCGCTTCGAGGGCCTGGCTGTTGAATTTTTCCGCCGTTTTGGAAAGGTGCCTTGAGCGGGAATAGTCTACGGCGATGGAGATGATCATCACCAGGAAGGCCCAGGGGGAGGCTTCCACCCGGACATGGGTGAAGATGAGGCGGTCAACCGCTTCCCATAAAATCCATACGCAGGTCCCCAGGAGAAGGAGCGTCTCGAAGAGGGCCGAAAGGTTTTCCACCTTTCCATGCCCATAGGGGTGCTCGGAGTCGGCGGGCCGGTCCGAGATTTTCACTGCCGCGAGGGTCATAAGAGCGGAGGCTAAGTCCAGTGCCGAATGGGCCGCCTCGGCCATGATTCCGAGGCTCCCCGTCATAACCCCCACCACGATTTTTAGCGCGGTGAGAAACACCGCCGCCGCCACGGATGCGACTGCGGCATAGATTTTTTCGTGCGCGGTGAAGTATCCCATCCGATGATTATTGTCCCCGCCGCGGCGGTGTCAAGCGTATTTGCCGGAGAGGCAGGCACGGGGAGGCGACGAATGCTTGTCCGGTTTTTTTTGGAGCTTTCCTCTCACATACAAAGGCCCATCCCATTTTTTTGAAAGAATGAGTGATTGCTCATAATTGTATTGACTTTTCAGAATAATGTTTTAAAATAGGCGGAAGTTTAAAAAGTCGAACTCCAAAAAAAGGAGGAGGTATGAGCGGGAAAGCAGAGGCGAATTATACGACCACGGTGGAAATGCTCAGGGGTAATGCCTCTTCCATCGGCGATTCCATCGCGATTTATTTTTACGATGAAGAAATAACGTATCGGCAACTCAATCAGAGCTCAAACAGGATCGCCAATACTTTAAAAGCCATGGGGGTTAAAAAAGGAGACCGTGTTTCAATCCTTACGGGGAACGCTCCCGATTTTTATTACTCTTTTTTCGGCGCACAGAAGGCCGGTGCGGCGGCCGGAACGGTGAGCATGCTGTGGCAGGCCCCGGAAGTGGCCCACCTCATCGAAGATTCCAAACCGTCCGTCATGTTTGTGAATGCATTTTTTAACCAGATTGTCAAAGACGCCCTTACCATGACCGAGCACCGTCCAAGAATCATTGAAGATACTGGGAGCATGGAGGCCGCCCCGCAGCTTGGGGAAATTTCCCTGGCAAAGGTCCTGGCCGAGGGCGATGATAGTGAGCCGGACTGGGAAGGAAACGAAAACGATTTTGCCGGCCTGTTTTACAGCTCCGGGACAACCGGCCGCCCCAAAGGGGCCATGATATCTCACAGGGCCATGATTGCAGTGGCGCGGGCCATATATGACCGAATGACCTTCCCCGAAAACACCCGTGTTTTGATACTCCTGCCGCTTTTCCACATAAACCCGATATGCTGTCTGTCGATTCCAAGCCTGTACTATGGGGCATCCATTGTCCTTCGCCGCAATTTTTCTGTGACGGAGTTTTGGCCCACTATACTCGATTATCGTGTAACGCATGTCATGGCGGTACCCACGATGTACAGCTTTATCCACAGCTCCGTCGACCCTAAGAGCCTGGACCTCTCGGGCAGTGTGCTCAAGTACTGCTTCTGCGGCACCGCCCCAATGCCGGAGGAGCTTCTGGTGAATTTTCAGAAAGACTTCAAAGTGCACATAGTCGAGGGTTACGGCCTCACCGAGGCGACCGGACTGGTGACGCTCAATCCTCCGGGAAAAAACAAAGTCCGCTCAATCGGGACGGCCATACTCGGGCAGGACGTCCGCATTCTCGATGAGGACAACAATGAGCTCCCGCGCGGTGAGTATGGGGAAATCTGCGTTAAGGGCGATGTCAACATGACGGGATACTACAACAATGAACCCGCTACGCGGGAATCGCTCAAGGGCGGCTATCTTCACACTTCGGACATGGGCTACATGGACGAAGACGGCTATTTCTTCATCGTTGATCGGAAAACCGACATGATAATCCGCGGCGGGGAAAACATATATCCCCGGGAAATCGAAGAATGCCTCTACACGCACCCCGCTGTTCGGGAGGCCAGTGTAATCGGGATACCCCACAAACATTATGGGGAGGTGCCAAAAGCCTATATCAGCCTTCATACGGCGGGATCGGTCACCGGAGATGAAATGAAAGCTTTCTTAAAGGGTAAGATCGCCGATTTCAAGATCCCGGCCGAGTTCCAATTCCTGGATGATCTGCCAAAAAGTATCCTGGGTAAAATCATGAAGAAAAAACTTCGTGAAATGGAATCCCCTGGTTGATTGAGCGGGAGCGGGCCCGGAAGCCGGGCCCTTTTCTCGATGTTTATGCGGAGGGGTCTGCGGGGCCGATTTCATCGGAAGCGTTGATCAATTCATTCAGCGAGCCCGACATGGAAGTGAGCTCCCGTATGCTTTCGTATGTTTGCTCGGCCCCGGCCGAGTTCGCCTGAGTGATGTCGTTAATGCTCGATAGCGTCGATACCACTTCATTTATCGCAATCCTGTGTTCGCCTGTCGCCATTTTTATCTCCTCCGACTTGGTTTTCAGCGCGCCCATGTGGACGTTGATTTCCTCGTTTGCCCGCAGGCGGCTTTCCATCTGCAAAGCTATGCCTTCCATTGATTTGAAGTTTTCACTGACGCCTTCAATGATCCTGCTGATGCTGTCGACAGTCTTGTCTACGTTGGCGCTCCCGTTGGCGATCTCCTTTTCATTGGCGGAGATGATGGTGCTTATGCTCTTCACGCTATGGGATGTCTGGTCCGCGAGTTTCGAAATCTCATCGGCCACGACTGCGAAACCCCGGCCTGCCTCGCCGGCCCGGGCCGCTTCAATGGCCGCGTTTAGTGATAGAAGGTTGATTTTGTCGGATATATCGTTAATTATGTTTATGATGCCAGTCATCTCGTCTGAACTCCGCTGAATTTTCTGCATGCCTGTTTTCATGTTCTCCAGGTTCTGGTTGCCCTCCCTGGCAAACCCCATGATTTTTTCCACGCTGATTATCATCGACTCGATCTCTTTTTTTATGGCGGTAATGGCCCGGCTGAACTGTGCGGATTTCTCGGTGAGAGACAGGACATCGCTGTTTTGAGAGTCGGCATTCTCCGATATGCCGTCGATTCCGGCGGACAACTCTTCCATTGAAGCGGTAATCTCTTCAATAGATGAGGCCTGGCCCTGGGCGTTGCTCGAAAACTGCATTGCCGTTGATGACAATTTCGCCGTTGCTTCGCCCAGGCTCCCGGAAATTTGTTTAACTGAATTTAAAATTTTTTCCAGGACATCACGGTGTTTTTTGTTTTCCCCGGATTCCATTTCCGTCTTTGCAAGGGCCATGTTGGAGATAGATATGATGGCAATACACGCAAAGTACACCAGAACAAGCATGATAATGAAATATATAATTGTTTTCCAGGCCAGGGGCTGGTGGGAAGGGTCGAGAATTGGGCTGCCCAGACTATAACAGGTGATCCACCCTGCTGTGAGCAGGACGGTACTCACTGTCAGAATAGTTCTCGTTGCGAAAAGCCCTGCAAGGATGGTGACCAGATAGGAAAAATGCAATATTCCCATGAAGTTGCTGATGTTGCCAATTTGTGTTAAAATGTAGGCCAGAATGAGTAAAGTCATAAAGATTATCATAAAATTTGCTGCGACCAAATAATATCCCCTCTTTAGAATTATAAGCACGGCGATGAAAACTGTGATTGCAACGATGTATGCCATGACAGACGCAAGGGGTTTGGTGCTGAGTTTGAATACGGGAGTGGCAATGGCAAGAAAACAGAAAAGTCCGGCGAAACCCAGAGAGACATATACTAAAGCGGCCGCCTTAAGCTGAATTAGAAATGGCGCTTTCGTTAAAGCGCTCAGGAAGAATGACTTGATGTTCATAAAGAATCCTCCATGGTTGGGGCGATGAGAACAGAATTATTAAAAGGGAACCTCTTATTATTAGATTTTTCCCGCCTACCTTCGGTGGTCGGATTAATCTATGAGCGTGCCGACAGGGCCATCTGCCGGACAATGCGTTTTTCTGCAATTGTTGAGGGCCCGCCCACGGCGGGCCGTCATACCCCTCAGGAGCCGCCGTACCCTACTGTCACCTTCTCGCCTTCGACGATTACGGGGACCTGGCGACGCCCACCGGAGAGGCGAAGCATCTCGTCGAAACCGCTTTTATCGGACTTTACGTCAATGTAGCGCGCCCTTTCGCCGTATGCCGCACGGGCATTATCGGTGTAGGGTCAGCCGCTTTTCCCGAAGATAATGATATCGGCCATGAAAACCTCCTTCTTTTTTTAGGGTTTATATCTATTGGCAACCTCTAAAAAACGGGTTTTTCCGCCTGCCTTCAGGGGGAGGAAAAACATAAGGCAATTTTAAAAAATTTGATTTTTTCGGTGCTCCATCAAGAGATTCCCCATTATAATTTTACGCGGAACATGTATCAGAATTGCCCCCTCGATGCAACCATTTCTTGCAATCCCGTGCCCTTTTCTCTTTTTGGAAATTTTCGGTCCCCATTGCGTGCTCGGATTTTGTCTTCCACAAGAATCCTGCTGCGCAAGGTTTGGGGAAAATCAATGATTGACAAACCCGCCGGTATCGGCAATACTGCGGGGCAGGGGCATCAAAAGCCCCCGGGAGAAGGGAGGTGCGCTATGCGGAAGTTCTTCGTCATCGGCCTCAACGTCTTTGGGCGGCATTTCGCCAAGGGCCTCAAGGAATACGGGACCGCCGTTACAGGTTTCGATCTCAGGGAAGACCGCCTGGAAGAGGCGAAAGAGTATCTCGTACAGGCGGTGAGGGGTGATGCCACGGAGCGCCAGGACCTCGCCGGGCTTCCCTTCATGGAATACAGCGGCGTCGTCGTGGGATTGGGGGACCCGGCGACGAACCTTCTGTGCGTCATGGTGCTGAAAGAGCTTGGGGCCCCCCATATCATTGCCCGGGCATCCTCAGAGGACCACTGCCGGGCCCTGGAGCGGATGGGGATTTTCGATATAGTCTTCCCGGACCGCGATGCTGCGGCAAAATCGGGGAAGGCCCATGCCATGCGCAACGTGCTGGATTACGTACCCCTCACGGGGGAGTATGTAGTGATGAACATCCTTCCGCCTAAAAGCTTTATCGGCCGCTCCATCCGGGAGCTGGGGATCGGCGCGCGCTTCCGGTGCCAGATACTGGGGATCAAGTTCTCCCAGGGCAATAAAAAATGGAAGCCCGACGCGCCGGAATGGGAAAATATGGAGATCGCTCCCACGGCCGACGATGTGGTCCCGGAGGATTCCATGCTTCTTTTCCTCGGCAGGCGGTCGGACCTGAAACGGATCCAGGAGCTGGACTGAAAAAAAGATTGATTTACCGGCATCGGGATTGTCGAGTGGGCCATGCGGAAGTTTCCCCGGATTTACTATTACATGGCCCTGGCCAACCTGTTCTTCTTCCTGGGGAACTCCTTCTTTATCCTTTTCCCCATCTATCTAAAAGGGCTGGGGGCGGCTGAATCGTATATAGGGTTGATGAACAACCTCGACAAGCTCCTGGTCATCATCGGCTCAGTGTATACCGGCACCCTCATTCACCGCCATGACCGTATACGGCTTTTGCGCCTGGGCTATTGTATTCTTTTCATCGCCTATGCCGTGTATCCCTTCATCACGACGCTGTCCTGGCTGGTCCCCGCGGTCCGTATTCTCCACGGCGCCGGTTTCGCCGTCGCAATGGTGTTAGGGACCACCATAGTTTTCGAGTGCGTGCCCAGGGAACGGGCCACGGAGGCCATCGGCATTTACGGCATTACCGGCGCCATCACCAATGCTGTGAGCCCCGCCATTGGGGAGTTCCTCCTGGGGCAGGGGGTCCAACACAGGTACATTTTCCTTATCTCAGTGACGCTCGTGGCCCTGAGCCTGGGGCTAACGTTCTACATGTCGCGGCTTCATCCGGTCCTGGACGTGTCCAATGGAAAGAACCTGGACGGTACGCTTCGACTGTTCCGCGACCGGCGCTACCTGCTGTTTTCCGCCGCCACATTCATTTTCGGAGGCGCCTTTGGCGTCATCATCACCTTCTTCCCGAACTTCGTCCGCACCACAACGGACCTCTCATTTTCCGTGTTCTTTCTGCTGTACATTGCCGTGCTCATTCTCATCCGGTTTACGGGGCTTCGGACAATAGAACGGGCGGAGAAGCGTAACCTCTTTGTGGCGGTGTTTGTCATCGGCGCCGGGATGAATTTTTTCATGAATGCTATGGACAGCCTCGCAATGATGCTCCTTGTGGGCGTCATGTACGGCGTGACCCACGGAGTGCTGTACCCGGTCCTGAACGCACATCTGGTGGGACTCGTGGAGGAGGGGGACCGTGGAAAATCGAACGCGGTCTTCACGGCGCTTTTCAACGGCGGGATGATGGCGTTCGCCTTCGGCCTGGGATTTCTCATCGATTTCACCGGGACATACACCGCCGCATTCAACGTGGCCGGCGGGGCCTTTCTCCTGGGAGCGGCCCTCCTCGCGACTACTGCGGCGTGGAGAAAGGCCGACGGAAATATTGAATTAAACATAAGGAAACGGACATGAAGAAAAGCATCATACAGGTGTACGAGATACAGGACCCGCGGGAGGCCGAGGCGATGGTGGGCCTCGGGGTAGACCATGTGGGGAGCGTTGTCCTCTCCGAGGCGGAGTGGAAGGTCCCGGCGGTGAAGGAGGCGGTGGCCGTTGTGCGAAACGCCGGTGCTAAAAGTTCCCTTATTCCGCTCTTCAGCACACTGGAAACTGTGTGCCGACTTTTAGACTACTACGGGCCGGACATCGTCCACTTCTGCGAGCTCCTGCCCGCCGGTGATGGGGGACGCCGCTATCGGGAGGGCCTTGTGGAGCTCCAGCGCGGCGTGCGTGAGAGGTTCCCCGGCGTTGCTGTCATGCGGTCCATACCGGTCCCGGAAACCGGCGCTTCCGACGGTTTCCCCGTGGTGGACATGGCCCGGGAGTTTGAGCCCGTGAGCGATTACTTTCTCACGGACACACTCCTCATGGGAAAAGGCGCGCCACCTCCGGAAGGCCAGCCCGTGGCGGGCTTCGTGGGGATCACCGGGAAAACCTGCGACTGGGACGCCGCGGCGGAGCTGGTGCGGACAAGCCGGATTCCCGTCATCCTCGCCGGGGGCCTTTCGCCCGAAAACGTCGCCTCCGCTATCGCAAGGGTCCGCCCCGCCGGCGTTGACACCTGTACGGCGACCAATGCCGAAGACCCGGCCGGCCGCCCTGTGCGGTTCCGCAAGGACCCTGATAAAGTGCGCCGCTTCGTCGAGGCGGTCCGCGGGCCGTCGTTTTGAACGATACGGCCGGCTCATGCGAAAACTCGGGCCCGGCAACGCGCGATATGAGCGCCGGATGATAAATGTAAGATGGCGTGATGGGTACGCCGGGGGTGCAACCTCCCGGGGAGTGGTCATATCGCCAAAGACCGGACCGAGGGTGCGGCCCCTTCTTTCAGTATAATGTCGAGGCGCGCCAACCGATATTTCTCCTTTAAATACCGGATGTTTTCCCTTCCATTGCCGATGTACTCCTCGCTCTTTTCCCTGGGGAGCATGAATTCCGCCGCTGGGATATCATGGTTCCCAGGCAACTCTTCTTTAAGAACCTCTTCCATCTCACGGCGGCGAAGACGGGCCTTCACCAGGAAGCCGAAGGCCGGATGATATGGTCCCGCTATTATTTCGTCTCCGGGATTTCTGAGGGGATGCAGTCCCGTTCGAATCACCGGGATGTCCTTCTGTGTGAAGACCTGGCGCATATCGGCGCAGATTTCCACGGCCTCGTCGAGGGTGAGGGGCTTATATTCCCCGGCGCGGTACAGCCTTTCGAGCTCCGTACCCCGTAGAACCACAGTGGGGAAGATGCGCGCCCCGTCGGGGCAAAGCGCCGCCGCCTCCACGGCCGTTGCGGCGGAGAGGTCCCGCGTGTCTCCCGGCAGTCCCGCCATGATCTGGAGGATTATCTTTATGTGGGCTGCTTTCAAGATGTCAACGGCGCGATAAACCTCGGCAGTGCCGTGGCCCCGCCGTGCCCTGGTAAGGACCTCATCGGAAAGGGATTGGACGCCTAACTCCACAATGTCAACGCCGTGGTTTTTCAGGAGCAGGGCATTTGCCGGATCGATGAAGTCGGGGCGAGTAGACACCCGTATCCCGTGGATGCGCCCGCTTTCGAGGAAGGGGAGCGCCGCATTGAGAAGGTTTTCCTGCTCCGCAGACGGAAGCCCCGTGAAATTGCCTCCGAAAAAGGCCGCTTCGATCCGGGGGAGGCGGGAATCGATGGTCATAAGATACTGCTCTATCCGGCCAGACAGTTCCCTGGAGGCGGTAGACGTTTCCCGCCCGCCCGAGGCCCTTTGACTGCAGAAGACGCAGCGTCCTGGACAGCCTCGATGAGGCAGGAAAAGGGGTATGGTGGCCTGTGTTTTCGCCATAGGGACATGCTGGCCCCGGGAGAGGCTTTTGGCAACCTCAAATAATTTGGTTTTTCCGTCCGCCGAAGACGGACGGGAAAACCAAAATTTTAAATTTTCCGGAATGGGCCGGAGGCTCTGTTCGGCCATTTTTGGAAAAATTCCTTGATAAATCGGGACCCTCCATTCTTAGTGGCCATACTGTCGTGCCAATTTGAGCGCTTTCTTCCCGCCTTCGGCGGGCGGAAAAGCAGTAGTGCAGTCGCAAAAGTTATGTCATCCCGCCCGCCGAAGGCGGGAGAAAACCAAAGGGCTGTCACGAAACTATGATATCCCGCCCGCCGAAGGCGGGCGGGATATCATAGGAACGAGTTCCCTGATATTTAGATACAATTCTTTCGGAGGTCAACGATGCCGACATATGAATATGCGTGTGATTCTTGCGGGCACCGTTTCGATGTTTTCCAAGCCATGAAGGACGAGCCTTTAAAGGAATGCGTAAAATGCGGCAAAGAAGTCAGGAGGCTTATAGGGTCCGGGGCGGGAATTATTTTTAAGGGCTCCGGGTTCTACGTCAATGACTATAAAAACGCCGGCGGCAGAGGCGTTTCCTCAAAGTCCGGCTCCTCATCATCCAAAAGCGGGGAGAATACCTGCGCTAATTGTCCTTCAGGAGATGCGTGCGCAGACGCCAATTAAAGTTCCTTCTTAAACTGCTGGGCCCTTTTCTGACGGTACACCGTCAGAAGATACTTCTCGATCGTTAATATCGCCTTTACCGAGAGCACATCGTCTTTTATCTTAAAGCCCGCGAGGGAATCGGTAAAGGCGCGTATTTCGTCGGGGTGGCGGCATGTATCGGGCGGAATGAGAAGATATTCCACGTCGGAGATGAGAAGTTTTTTGCTTCTTTTGGGATACAGCACTTCCCTGGCGTTGTAGAACGGGACCACCACTTTCAAACCGTTTTCCCGAAACTCGCGTATCATCCTGTCTATCTCGGCGTTGTTCTCCGGCGAGAGTTCTATATAGTCCGACAGGGGAATCACGGGGTCCCCCCGGTCCGAGAGCTTTTCCAGGACGCGCCGCGTCCCCGAAGAAATCTCCCGTTTCGCGGACGCCGCGTGGTGCGGCGCCTCCTCTCGCCTTTTGTCCCTGCTGAAAAGGGACTTGATGAAGTTAAGGAGGGCGCGAAAAAGGGACTTCTTTTGCCTGGCAGGGCCCCCGGCCTTCTCCATCTCCCGTTTCGCGCCCTGTTGAATTTTCTTTCCCTCGTAATCGGAAATAATGGCCCTGATTTTTTCAAGGGTCTCGGGAACCGCGTTCAGGGTTTTGAGCGCCGCATCTTCCGAGGAGAGTAGATTTTTCCCCGCCCAGGCGTAGACGTCCATCCTGGCCTCTGTCGAGGAGCGTTCCTGATACGCCATGAGGTTCAGCCTGTCGGGATGATACACCACTTTGTCCGCGAGGTCCGACAGATCGGCGAAGTACCGGGTGCCGTCGAGAAAATACCGGGCCTCTTCCCGTGCGAGAAGGATGATACGCCCCCCCTGGAGGTTCTCCGGGGTACTCCAGCGGTTCAGGACTTCCTCCGTGACCTCCGGCATGGACGCCATGACCTCATCGACGGTACAAAGGCCGTTTTCCCTCACATACTTTATGATGTCGCTTCCCAGGGTCTGTGCGGGATCGAGGATGGCGTCAACTTTAAGAAGGCAGGCCCGGAGTGATTTGAAGTTTTTCATCTCCACGAGGTCGCCCTCGGGGAGGCTGTTTCCCAGATCGTCCAGAAATACGTGGAGGAGGTACTCGAGCTTCGTGTCCCGGTAATCGCTTGTGTCGGAATTGAGTATGCCGTACTTCTTGAGGCGCCTCATCACCAGGTCTGAGTTTTGGGCCACGAGGTCTTTCAGCTTCTTGAATTTGAGCGATTCCTTGACCTTCTCGTAGTTTCTGGCATGAAAGCAGTAGTCTTCGGCGTATTCTATCCGGTTTTTGTCGATGCGGTAATTTTTAAAGGTGAAGATGGTCTTGCCGAGCTCCATCTTCAAGAGGCGCGAGAGCTCCGCTTTGTTTTGCGATTTTTTCAGGACTTTCGACAAATTGATGATTCGGAATTTTCCTATGAAGGCCAACAGGTTTTCCAGGGAGCTCTGGTCCCGCATGTCCCGAAGGGAGGCCAGGGACGGTTCATGGATCATCACAGCGTACTCCACCGTCTCTATGACGTCGAGCTTTTTGGTTTCCTCGTGGAACCGAAAATCGAAAGTGGTGATGGTCTTTACCATCTCTGGATAGACCCTGAGGAGGTGCTCCACCAGGTATTCGATGTTCCTGTTCCTCGCGGTGGTGTAGGGGATGTTGATGCTTCGGGAGTTTTTCAGGTGCTCCATTGTGGCCAGAGGGGCTTCCCCGGAGGGAAGGGATTGGCTCTGCATAAGATATATTTCGTTTAATACGTCAATGATGTAAGGTTCTTTCTTTGACTTCTCGTCTAGAAAGTTGAATTGGATGACTGGCCCGGTTGTATGCTCAGGTTTCATGGCGGTCATGAGTATACCGCCGCGGGATTGCATGTCAATCTGATTTTATCGCGTCCCGGAACAATAACGGCTTCCGAAACAATAACGGCTTCCGGGCCAAGAAGGGGTGTAATTACCGAAGGGCCGCTATTTCCCGACAATCGCCGCTACCCGGGCGGCAACCCGGTCCCGGGGGACCGCCTCCTGCTCTCCTGAATCCATATTCTTCACGGTGCAGACTTTTCCGGCCAACTCCTCTTCTCCGATTACGAGAACGGTCCTGGCGCCCTCCCGGTCAGCCTTTTTAAATTGGGATTTGAAGCCCTTTGCCCCGGGTTCCATGTCCGTCGAAAAACCTGCGTCGCGCAATTCCGCAACGATGCTCCTTGCCTCGTCGAAAGCGGCGCCGCCGGAGTGGACCACATAGGCGTCAAGTCCGGAGCGGGGAATATCGGCCTCCTCCAACAGGAGGAGCATCCTCTCTATGCCGGCGGCAAAGCCCACGGCCGGAGTGGGTTTGCCCCCGAATGTTTCCACCAGGCCGTCATATCGCCCTCCGGCTGCGAAGGCGTTTTGCCCCGCTTCGCCGGTGACGAACTCGAAGGTGGTGCGGGTGTAGTAGTCCAGACCTCGGACAAGGAGGGGGTCTTCTATGAAGTCGATCTTGCCGTCATTAAGATGGGCCTTTAAGGCTGCGTGGTGGTCAGCGCAGCCCTCACAGAGGTATTTCGTAATGGCAGGGGCGTCCTTTTTTAAGATGATGCACGACTCCACTTTGCAGTCTAAAAGCCGGAGGGGGTTTTTCTCCAGGCGTCGACGGCAATCTTCACAGAGGCCGTCCTTGCGGGAAATGTAATATTCGCGGAGGTCCTTCATGAATGAGGGGCGGCAATGGGGACAGCCGATGGAGTTTACCAGGAGGCGGTAATTCCTGACGCCTGCTTTCTTCGCGATGGAATCCATCACGGCGATAGACTCGAAGTCGGTAAAGGGGTCCCCGCTCCCGAAGAACTCCGCGCCAAACTGGTTAAACTGGCGGAGGCGCCCCTTCTGGGGGCGCTCGGCGCGGAACATGGGCCCCACATAATAAAACCGGCACGAGGAGAGGCGGTTGTAGTCACCGTTCTCCACATACGCACGGACTACGGAGGCGGTGCCTTCGGGCCGAAGAGTAAGGCTTCGGCCGCCTCTGTCTTCGAATGTGAACATCTCCTTTGAAACGATATCGGTCTCGTCTCCAAGCCCACGGGCGAAGACTTCAGTAAACTCCATGACGGGAACGATGATTTCCCGGCAGTTGAAAAGGCGGAAAGCTTCACGTGCTGTTCCTATCAGGTGGTTCCACCGGTCAATTTTGTCGGGAAAGATATCTTCCACGCCCGGAGGTTTTTGTATCATGGCGCTGCTCCTTTTTAAAACATCCTTTTAACATGGTATCGATTGTCAAGCCTGAAAATTATTACCGGCAACCTCTAATAATTATGATTTCCCGCCCGCCTTCGGCGGGCGGGAAATCATAATTCCTGAATATGCCAGTAGTTACAATTTATGGAAACCTCAAAAATTTAATTTTTGAGGTTCCCTGCTCAAAGAAGGGGGCTCAAATTTATCGTCTTGAAAAAAAGTGCTTGAGAAATTGAGGGAGAGACACATCATGAAATCAATAAGTATTATTTTCCTCCAAATAGGAGCTTACAAATGGATTGGGATTACCTCAAATCGCAGCAGGCTTTTATGGTGAAACGGAAATTCTTTGGGCTTGGGACTTCCATGATTTACGACGCTATGGGAACAAATCTCCTTCTTTACGCCAAGGCAAAATTTCGAGATGGCTTCGGATTCAGGATTTTTTCCAACAAAGAGATGACCGATGAACTAATATTTGCAAAAAGGGAATTTGGGAAAAGCGATGCTGAGTTTTCAAAAGGCATGGGTTTACTTAAAAAAGCATTTATGCCGACCTATGCGATCACCGACTCAAAAACCAATGAGCATATAGGCGGTTTCCAGAGAAAATCTATGAAGTCAATTTTTATGGATACCTGGACCATATATTCGCCGGACGGCAGAGAAGTCGGCCAAATTGCCGAACAAAGCCGTATGGGCGCTTTGTTAAGCAGGTTTATTGCGCTGGTGCCGCAGAAATACAAAATCGAATTAAACGGGCGCGCTGTTGCCGAGCTAAATGGTAAAATCTCCTTTTTTGTCCCAAAATATGTCCTGACTATCCTCGACAGGTCAGCGGACATTCGTTTAATCATGACAGCCGCTGCGCTAATCGGGGGAGTGGAAGGGAAGCAGGGGCAGGATTCATAGGCCGGATCAGTAGCGCACCCATCGCTGTGACAAATCCATGGTGACGGCGCCTTGCCTGTAAACATCCTTAAAAGCGCTCCTGGCCAAAATTTGCATGCGCAAGGCTTTCCGCCTTGCGCATGCTACATATAAAGGCGCAGGCTGATATTACCCTGGCAGGGTTGGAATGATAGGTTTCGCAAGGCCATTTGTTTTGGCCGGCGCCGCCTTGCTTTCCTGCTGCTGTTGAAGATTATAACCCTTTTTTCTTTTTTCGGATTTTTTTCACAACTACATATACAACAACAACCACTATGGCGATGATAATTAAAATTGCCCCGAATACTCCCCAGGTGAGCCAATTTCCCCCCCGCAACAATTGAATTGGATTGATGCTGGCCCGGGCAATAATGCGGCCTTGTGCCTGACGGTATGATTCAGGGATATTCGGCAAACCGTCGCCGTCGGTATCGGGGAAAGTCTTCATGAATTCAATGAGGCCCGCCCATTCGCGAAGCCCCTGAATGCCGGGCGTATGGGGATCGCGGTCGATGACGGCGCTGTTGAGATCGTCAATTGGATTTCCATGCCGGTCTTTCGGCACTATGGTGAGAATGCCTGAAGTAAAACCGCCTATGATTTTTAAAAATGTCGCATTGTAGATGTTTGCCGCAATGCGGTAGAGTTTTCTGTTGCTTGAAGAATAGTCGAGCTTTTCGTATCCGGATTGCTCGTCTCCAAGCCAGATGCCGGTGACCCGGTCGAAAAGCATGCGGTATGGATTGTAGGTAAATTTGAGGCCTGATACTTGCAAAAAGTAGCTGTTTCCTTTTAGGGGAGCGATGGTGGTGAGCACTTCAAGAGCTTTTTTGATTTCTTCGGCGGTGACGTACACCGTAACTATAGGATAGCCTATGCGGTCGTCCTTGTCCGTGAAGCCGATACCCAGCGGGAATGATTTAAAAATATCGCATACCGCGATAACCCCCGTCTTTCCTTTCAGAAGGCCGTTTCTGATTGTACCGGTTGATTCTACGGCCGCGACGATTTTTGTTTGCGGATCTTTCGGGTCGAAGGCATATTTGTTTGCATACCATCGGATCGAGTCGGCAATGAGATTGCCCATGGGGTATTCGAGCGCCTTTTCCTCAAAATCGATATCGAAACCGGTTTTCGCGATTTTCATGCCGTAAGAAAAACCCAGCGGGGCAAGGATTTTTTGTTCGATGATTGGGACATGCCGGTTTATCATTTGCTGGATTTTTGCGTCTCCGGCAACCGTGTCATCGACGCTGCGTGATATATATGATTCAACCGCCGCTTTGCCTTTTTTCAAGGTAATGTCCAGAATTCCGACGCGCTTTCCGTATTCCCAGGATTGCACGATGATTGTGCCGCCAATAATCAGGGGCCGGTCAAGCTTTGTGTGCGAGTGGCCGCTTATGATAAGATCAATGCCGGAAACTTTTTTAGCAAGCTCCACATCTTCCGGGTCTTTACCCGGCCTGTTTAAGAGGCCGCTGTGAGAAAGGCAGATTACCAGATCGGCTTTGTTTTCTTTTCGAAGCTTTTCAACCATTTCCTTTGCGGTTTCAAGCCTGTCGGCGAATTTAACGGGAGAAGCAAAGGGGGCTACTTCTGCGGCATCAATTCCCAAAAGGGCGAAAATGCCGATTTTCAGGTTTCCCTTTTCAATAATCGCATGCCTGCGGACGATATTGCGTCGAAAGGCGTCTTCAAGAAGATCATCGCGGCCGCTTTCTTTGCTGAAAACCGCGTTTGAAAGAAGCACCATGGGTATTTCGTTTTTCTTATGCGCCGCATTCAGCATTTTTGCAAAACCAATCGGCATAAAATCGAATTCATGATTGCCTACGCCAACAGCATCGTATCCCATTGCTTTCAGGATTCGCAATTCGAGCCCTTCCTCGCGGCAGATGGTATGGAAGAGGGAGCCCATGGTGTAATCACCGGCATCGAGGACGAGCACCGGATTGCTGCGGGATTTTTTTACGGATTTGATGATCGTCGCTATCCGGGACCAGCCTCCGATGGTGGCATCGTCGCCGGTTTTTTCCGGGGTATAGTCAATTACGGGGGAAAAACCCATAAGCTCGGAATGCAAATCGTTAGTATGAATGACGGTGAGGCGGTCTTGCGCCTTAGACGAATGGATTGAAAGCAGGACAATGAAAAGTGAAATGAGCGCTCGAAAAAAAATTTTCATGCTGTACCTCGATTTGGTCCGCCAGATAAGGGCGGGACTTTTTGGGACATGGGAACTTTTAAAATTGAAGGGCAGTCATAAAAACTTCGTTTACCCGCCCGCCTTCGGCGGGCGGGTAAACCTGAGTCCTGAGTATGTCAGAAAATATAATTCATGGGGCCTCAAAAATTTATTTTTTTGAGGTCTCACATGAGTTTTTGTTGCTGCCCCTTGGCAAATTCTTCATTGCAATTTTTAAAACACTATAATAAAGCAGTAAGAAAGTCAATACTATTACAAATCTACATGCTAATGATAAGCAGAAGTTAACGCTCTCAGCTCCATGAAGCATAAATGTCCTTTTTTTCAGCATTAATTCTTGACTTCTTTTAAAAGCAGTGCATAATATTAATGATTGTGCAGTTTGTTCCATGCTTTTACGTGTTTTTCTTGTGCAAAATGAAAAGTATATTGAAAAGTATATTATAGGAGGCGTCTAAGCTTCCGAATGACCCCCCGGTGGGGCCCGGTCTCTCGCTTAATTTGCTTGATGGTGTGACCGGTCTTAAGCCTCTTAAGTATGTCCTGCTGTTCCATAATCGTTTTCTCCCGTGCCGTGCTTCCTCCGAATCCATAAGGTGTTTTCGGAGGTATACAACACTCCCGGGAGGGGGGTCACTTTAAATGCCGTATAGGGGGCCATTTTGTATGACGGCAGGGGGGTCGTTTTCCCTGCCGTTTGGGGGGTCACTTTGAATGACGCCGGGGTGGGCATAATGGGGGACGGTTAACAATTGCAGTCCCCAGCCTGTATTCTATGCAAAAATATTTGACTTTATCATTGACTTCTATACAAAATGCAGGCTAAATATGCCTTACTCTGGTACAAGAGAGAAGCAATGTATAATCGCTCAATATTGACAAATTTTAGAAAATGGAAAGAAAAGAAGGATAGAAAACACCAGGACGCTTGAGGGAAAACCTTATAAATTACTGAACTTGCCGTATTATCTGGCAGGAATGCTGCACTCGTATATCGAATACTATTTTAATTAGTAAAAAGGTGAAGGCACGCAAACCCTTGCGTGCCTTCATCTTTTACGTCCATGTGGGCGCTGACGGGATCGAACCGCCGACCCTCTGCTTGTAAGGCAGATGCTCTCCCAGCTGAGCTAAGCGCCCTATATTTACTCAATCACCTCTTCGGTGGTTTTGCTCGCCTTAAACGAGATGATCGATTTCGCGGGTAGCTTTATATGCTTGCCCGCGATGGGGGAAAAAACATTTCTTTCTTTGCGGGAGGCCCTGCAAAAAGTGCCGAACCCCCTGATTTCCACCCTGTCGCCCCTGTCGCAGCTTGCAATGATGTGGTCGATGAAATTGTCGATGATATGGCTTATCTGACGTTTATTTATGCCGGTCTGCTGGACCAGCCTGTCGATTATTTCCTGCTTCGTCAAGGGTTCACCGGTGAATGCGAACTAATGTGTTCGTTTTATTCGCGGAACTAAAAAACGCGCAGTAATCAGGCCTGGGGGGCCGCAGCCTGGTTTATCGCCGCATTGACCTTCTTGGCCAGGCGTGACTTCTTCCTCGATGCGGCCTTCTTTTTAATGATGCCTTTTCCTGCGGCGGTGTCGATCGCCTTCATGTAACTCTTCTGGAGTTCGGCAAGCTGTCCGTGTTTTTCGTTCTTCGGGTCGAGTGCGGAAGCGACCGTCTTGGCCGCTGTGCGAACCGACGATTTGACCTGCCTGTTGGCGCTTTTGTTCTTTTCGCTGGTCTTGATTCTCTTAATTGCCGACTTGATATTTGCCACGATGCCACCCGGTTACGTTTAGATATGATGCAGAAATGACATACAAAAAGAATTGTCGGGTCTGTCAAGAATTAATTGGAAAAAACCGCTATTCGGATATCAGGATCCGGAAAAGCTTCCCCGCATAGTGATACACTTTGCAATCCACGAGGTTCTGCTTTTGGGACGAAAGCACAAGGACCTTCGTGTCCTTGCCGTAGAATGAGTAGGTGACCATGTTCTTGTCCTTCTGGACGGTGGGGCTTTTATACGTTGATGAAAGCTCGCCAATCACCCTGTCCAGCCCCGAGGAGGGTATGGCCCCGTAGTTTTCCAGCACAGAATACAGTTTGCCGTTTATGAGAAGGTAGTCGCGCTCGGGTACTCCGGCGCTTCGCATGATGGAGATTTTTTCCTTCGTGTCGTTGTTGATCGCGAGGATGAAGTTCAGTATTTTATTATCGTATTCCGGTTTCGCCGATGGCGAGAAGCTGGAGTAGGAGGCGGCCCCGAGGTGCTTTTTTACCACATCGTCCTTGCACATGCCCCAGTTGTAAGTTTCCGCCCCGGAGACGACAAGCCTCGGGACCAGAAGAAACGCGGCCATTGCCATGAGGGTTTTTTTTATGCGGTTTCTTTTCGGGAATGATGGTTTCATCGGCTTTTCCGGAAACGCCGGATCTCCTTATGGCGGACGGTACAGATTTGAAGCGTGCGACCCCACCATATGTACTCTTCGCCAATGGAGATAAAATGTCAAACATTTTAGGCCGGGCGGGGCAATTTTTGGGTGCGCGGGTCCACGGCCGCACGCAAAGTCATTGACAGGGGGGACCGGAATCGGAATGCTTTGATTTGGCAAGATGCCGTATCCGTCTCCCGTGGGGCCGGTACAGGCGGTTTTCCCGGTTTGCCCCGTATCTTTTCTCCATCAGGAGGTGTCGCATGAAAAGACTGACAGTTTTCGCGTCGAGTATCTGCGCCGCGGTTCTCCTTTACCAGGCCGTCCTTGCTGCGTCTCCGGGGAGGGAGCGCGATATCACGGGCGTCGTCATCTACCTCTCCAATAATATTGTCGAGATAAAGCGCGGCAGTAGAGAGCTGGTCCTCCGTCACGCCGCCGATACCGCCTACACGGGCCGAGACGGCTCCGCCGTGGACCGGACCGCTCTCGGGCTCTGCCAGACAGTGCGGGCACGCTACATTAGCGAGTGCGGGCGATGCAGGCTGGTGAGCATACAGGTGATCAGCGAGGGGGAATGCTACCGCCCTTGATGATGTCCGGAAAAAACTATGTGAAAGCGCCGGGTATCCGGCAGGTGTATTTTGTAGGTATATGCGGGGTCGCCATGGGCACCCTGGCCGGGATGATGAAGGAGCTCGGATATGAGGTGACGGGCTCCGATGAGCATGTCTATCCGCCCATGAGCGGCATGCTGTCGTCCTGGGGAATCCCTGTGAAAAACGGATTCGCCGGGGGCAATATCGGCCGCCCGGACCTGGTAATTGTGGGGAACGCGATCAGTCGGGGGAACCCCGAGGCGGAGGAGGTTCTGAACCGCGGCCTTCCTTACATGTCGATGGCACAGGCCCTTTTCACTTTCTTTCTGGGGCAGAGGGAGGTGATATCGGTCTCCGGGACACATGGGAAGACCACCACGGCGGCGCTCCTGGCCCATATTCTGCATTCGGCGGGGACCGACCCTTCCTTTCTCGTGGGAGGTGTGGCAAAAAACTACGATGGAAACTTCCGTCTTGGCGAAGGGCGATACTTCGTCATTGAGGGCGACGAGTACGACTCCGCCTTTTTTGAGAAGGTGCCGAAGTTCATGCTGTATCGTCCCCGGCACTGCCTCCTCACTTCACTGGAGTTCGATCACGCCGACATCTATCGGGACCTGGAGGAAATTACCCTCTGGTTCCGGCGTCTCGTCAATATAGTCCCCTCCGAGGGGGAGATAGTGTACTCCACGGAATACCCGGCCCTGGAGGAGGCGGTGGCGGTGTCCCGCTCGCGTCTCCACCGCTTTGGTGAAGGGGGCGATTTTTCCTGCATTGAGACCGGCATTTCCGGTGGCGCCGCCCTCCTGTCTTTGCGCCACTCCGGCGGGGAAATCAAAATGGAAACGACGCTTATGGGGGCGTACAACTACGCGAACATCTGCGCCGCCGCGGCAATGGCCCTGCGGCTCGGTATTGAAGGGAAGGCCGTCGCGGAAGGCGTGAGGACATTCACCGGCGTGAAACGGCGCCAGGAGCTCATCTACGAGGGGCCCGGCGTGAGAGTATACGAAGATTTTGCCCACCACCCCACCGCCATCGCGTACTTCATCGGCGCCATGCGCGGGCGTTTTCCAAATGCCCGCATCCACGCGGTCTACGAGCCCAGGTCCGCCACGAGCCGACGCAATGTGTTCCAGGGGAGCCTTCCAGGCTCCTTCCTCCGGGCCGACCGGGTGTATGTCGCGCGCCCCTTCAAGCTTGAGGCCCTCCCGGAGGCGCAGCGCATCGACATCGACGCCGTCATTGCCGACATCAATGTACGCGGTGTTCATGCTGGGCTCTACGCCGACACAGGGGTCATCGTGGACGATGTTGTCCGCGACCTCGAAAGGGGAGGGGACCACATCATCCTCCTCATGTCCAATGGGAGCTTCGACGGCATCTATGGGAAGATGGTGGAAGCCGTGAAAGCGCTCCGGCCCAACTGAACTGTACAAACCGAGGGCCTCGCCTCTCCGGGGTTTCTAAGAATTATCTTCCTTCAGCCTTCAGGGCAGTCAAAAAAAATCATGAGTGACCTCAAAAAAAATTTATAGGCCCTATAAATTGTAACTGCTGACATCTCAAGACTCAGGTTTTCCCTCGCCGAAGTATTGCGAGGAAAGCCGGGTCCTTAGAATATCAACAACTTAAAATTGATAGATAATATGGGGCAGTTATATAAACTATTGTTTTCCCGCCCGCCTTCGGCGGGCGGGAAAACAATACTTATAAAAGCACCTTAAAAAGACTATCCATGCGTGTAGTATTATATGAGTAAAAATTTACTACTACAAGAAGGCAAACTTTCATTTTTTTCTTGACTTATGTCACTTAATGTCCTACTGTGGGGAAAAGTGGGGGTTGGTGTTGAGCGGCTCCAGTTTTGGGGGATCGTGCAATGTTTATGGGAGAATACCGCCCTTCCCTTGATGAAAAGGGCAGGGTGGCGATTCCAATCAAACTCAGGAAGGCCTTCGGGGACGATGCGATTATCGACAGGCTCATCGTCACCTACGGGTTCGAAAAATGCATCATGGCCTATCGGCAGGAAGATTGGAAGGAATTCGTTAAACAGCGCCTCATCAATGCCACGGATTCCACCCCCAGAAACGCCTTGATGGTGAGATACTTCGTCGGCGGCGCCTACGATTGCGAGCTTGACAAGCAGGGGAGGATCATCATTCCCACTCATCTGAAGGAGCATGCGGGTATAAAAAAAGACGTAACGGTCCTCGGTCTCTACAATAGAATAGAAATATGGGACTCGGCGGCCTACAGCCAGTACAAGCCCAGCGGCGATAAGTTGAGCGATTTTGCGAAGGACCTGGGTTTTTAATGCCTTCCGGCAAAAAACTGAAGGGTCTAATGAGACATAATCTTGATTAAGGGGAGAGCATGCCCTACGCCCACATGCCCGTACTATGGGAGGAGGTCAGGGATTTTTTTGCGCCCGTGGTTTCCCCTGAGGGCGGGGTTTTAGTCGATTGCACTCTCGGCGAAGGAGGGCATTCCGAGCTTCTCCTTCGGGCGTTTCCGAAAGCGAGTATCATTGCCTTTGAGCGCGATGCTGAGATTCTTAATATCGCGCAAACGAGGCTATTGGAGTTTTCACACAGGATTGAATATGTGAACGCCAACTTTATGGGCCTCGGGGAACGGCTCGGGGAGATGAAAGGAAAAGTTGCGGGATTTCTTTATGACTTCGGGATTTCTTCATACCATTTCGACAGAAGCGGCCGGGGGTTTTCCTTCAGGGCGGACGAGCCTCTGGACATGCGTCTTGACGGGAAGTGCGGCATGAACGCCCGCGACATCCTGGAGCGCTCCTCGGAAATGGAGTTGACTGAAATCATATCCGTATATGGTGAGGAGCGGTGGGCCCGGCGGATTGCACGGTCTATTTGCAGCAGCCGCGAAAAGTCGCCGATCGAAACCACCGGTGAGCTCGCGCGGATTGTCCTGCGGGCGATTCCGGCGCGCTTCCACGTGAAGAACATCCATCCCGCTACGCGCGTCTTCCAGGCCCTGCGGATAGCAGTCAACGACGAGCTCTCGGCCATCGGGCCGTCCCTGCGGGCCGCCCTGGACCTCGCCGCGCCGGGAGGGAGGATTTGCGCTATTTCGTTTCACTCCCTGGAAGACCGTATCGTGAAGAACGCCTTCCGCCGCGCGGCCCGCGGGTGCGCTTGCGAAGAGAAGGAATGCCGCTGTAACGGCGCGCCCCTGGTGAGGGTCCTGACGAAGAAGCCGGTTGTCCCGGGTGACGCGGAAGCGGCGGCGAACAAAAGGGCGCGCAGCGCGAAACTTAGAGTGGTGGAGAGGCTGTGATGCGCGACGGCTCAGAGGCGGGATACCCCATCATCGCGGGATTTGTAATCGTCTTTGCGGTCCTGTACGTGTGGCAGAACATATCCGTTATGCGCGTTAAAATGGAATGCCGGGCAGGGTCCAGGAAGGAAGCGGAACTCATGAAAAAAAACGACAGGCTCCTGTACGAAATCGAGCGGCTTCGGCGGATCGACCTCGTGGAGCGGTACGCGGCCCGTAACGGCATGGTGAGGATACATCCGGGAAACATGAAAACCTTTAAAGTCGACAGGAAAGAAAAATGAGGGACGGGGACCCGAAAGCCGCCCCCCGGACCGTCGCGGAGCTGATGGAGAGGCTTGAAGGCCGCCTCGTCCTCGTCTCCGGCGATGCCTCCGCTTCCGTAGCCTCTGTTGAATACGATTCCCGCCGGGTGCGCGAGGGGTCGCTCTTCGTTGCCGTCGAGGGTTTTTCGCGGGACGGCCACGGCTACGCCGCAAGCGCCGCGGAACTGGGCGCTTGCGCTATTGTCGTTTCGGAGGAGAGGGCCGGGGAGTTCGCACCCCTTGCCGGGAAGGGGTGCGCCGTATTGGCCGCGAAAGACGGCCGCAGGGCCCTTTCGCGGATTTCCGCCGCCTTCTTCGGCTTTCCTTCCCGGAAGATGAAGGTAATTGGCGTCACCGGCACCAATGGGAAGACCTCCTTCACCTACATGCTTGAATCGATCGCGAAGGCGGCCGGATTGTCCCCCGGCGTCATCGGCACCATCGACTACCGGTGGAAGGGGGCGCGCGAGGCGGCCCCCAACACCACGCCAGAATCGCGTGACCTTCAGGAGCTCATGGCCCGCATGGCCTCCGACGGCGTCGATTGCTTAATCATGGAAGTATCGTCCCATGGCCTTGAGCTTTTTCGCGCCGACGACATCGATTTCGATGCCGCGGTTTTCACTAATTTGTCCCGGGACCACCTCGACTTTCACCATGATTTCGAGCGGTATTTTTCCGCCAAGAAAAAGCTTTTTTCCATTCTGAACAGAAGCGTGAAGAAAAAGAAAACCGGCCTCGTGAACCTCGACGACGGCTATGGCGTCCGGGTCCGCGAAAGCCGCGCCGACTGGGGCTACCCGCTCCTCGGCTATGGCATCGCCGCGGACGCCGAGTACAGGATACAGGAGTCGAGCATCGTCAACAGGATTGACGGCCTTTCATATATCGCGGACACCCCCGGAGGCCGCGCCGAAGTGAAGCTCGGGATGGGAGGGCGCTTTAACGTTTACAATTCCCTTGCCGCCCTTGCCGCGGCCCTGGAAATCGGTGTGCCCCTCCGGGCGGCCCTTGAAGGCCTTGAGGCGATGAAGACGGTGCCGGGGCGCTTCGACACCATCGCCTCGCCCCTCGGTTTTCATGTCATTGTAGACTACGCCCACACCGACGACGCCCTCCGAAAGCTCCTCATGTCGGTCCGGGAGCTCGCTCCGTCGCGGCTCATCACAGTTTTCGGTTGCGGAGGAAACCGCGACCGGACCAAGCGCCCCCTCATGGGGAAGGCCGCCGCGGAGCTATCGGACCATGTCATCGTGACGAGCGACAATCCGCGCAGGGAGCGCCCCGGAGACATTATAGACGATATTCTCAAAGGCGTTTCCGGGACGAACTGGGAAGTGGTCCCCGACCGCCGGGCCGCGATTGCCGGGGCCGTATCCATGGCGAAGCGGGGCGATATTGTGGTCGTCGCCGGCAAGGGGCATGAGGACTATCAGATTATCGGCGAGATAAAGCAGCACTTCGATGATAGGGAAACCGTCCGCGAACTCATCGATGTCAGGGAGGCAAGATGAGGGTGGACTTCCCCACAACCGTTGGGGCCGTCGCCGCCATGAGCGGAGGGACGTTAATATGCGGCGACCCGGCGCGGCGTGTTGACGGCATCTCCACCGACTCAAGGGACCTGGGGGCCAATGGGTTTTTCGTGCCCCTGAAGGGGGAGCGCTTCGACGGCCACGATTTCATTTCCGGGATACTGGAGGAAGGAAACCTGGCGGGCTTTCTTACCGAAAGGCGCGACTTCGCTCCGGCGGCGGAGGCCGCGGGAAAGGCGGCGGTCCTCTGCGCCGACACCCTGGCGTCCTATGGCCTCATGGCCCGGGCCCACCGCGCGGCAATGAAGGCGAAGGTGATTGGCATCACCGGGACAAGCGGGAAAACCACGACGAAGGAAATATTGGCCGCCCTCCTGGCCTCACGGTACCGCACCCATAAAAACGAAAAGAACTACAACAATGAGATAGGCGTGCCCCATGCCATCCTGGGACTTCGGGAGGAAGATGAGTTCTCGGTAATTGAGATGGGGATGAACCACCCCGGCGAGATCGGACGACTTTCGATGGCGGCCGCCCCCGACATCGCCATTATTACCAATGTCGGCCCGGGGCATCTTGAGTTTTTGGGTTCCGTGGAGAACGTGGCTCGGGCGAAGGCTGAGATCGTTTCCGGTATGAAGCCCGGCTCCCTCCTTCTTATGAACTCCGAAACCGAGTGCGCGGACTTCATTATCAAACACGCCGGGGAACGGGGCCTGGAAGTCCTCACCTTCGCCCTCGAAGGGGCCGCCGATATCGTCCCCGGTTCCTTTTCAATAGACCTGGAAGGGGCCACCCTGACCTACCTGGGGGACGAGTATCGGGCGCCCCTCTACGGGCTCCATAATGTGTCGAACCTTCTCGTCTCCGTGGCCCTCGCACGGAGGCTTGGCGTCGAGGCCGCTGGAATTCGCCGGGCCCTGGAGGGTTTCCATTCCGTGGGGATGCGGGACGAAGTCATCGACAGGGGCTTTATTATAATCAACGACACTTACAATTCCAATCCTCTTTCCTGTAAAAGCGCCCTGGCCTCGGCGGCCCTCGTGGCGGGGAAGGCCCGTAAAATAGCGGTGCTTTCGGACATGAGGGAACTGGGCGCAGGGGCGGCCCGGTATCATCGGGAACTGGGGGCCAGGGTTGCGGAGGAGGGCTTCGACATGCTCTGCACCTGGGGCGGCCTCGCCGCGGAGATTTCCCGGGGGGCCCGGGAAGCGGGCATGGGGCCCGAAAGGGCCGTGCATTTTACGCGCAAGGAAGAGATAGCCGGCGCGCTTAAAAAGTCCCTCAAGAAGGGCGACATCGTCCTGGTGAAGGGCTCCAGGTCAATGAAAATGGAGGAGGTGGTGAACTCCCTGGTTCACTGATATCATCATGTTCTATCATTTGCTCCTGCCTTTTAAAAGCGATGTTTCCTGGCTCCGGCTCTTCGGGTACATTTCGTTCCGCTCGGCCTACGCGGCGGTCACCTCTCTGGTACTTGTCCTCATCTTCGGACGCTTTGCCATCGCCTGGCTCCGCCGCCTGAAATTCGGGGAAGAAATCCGCGAGCTGGGGCCCGAAAGCCATAAATCGAAGGCAGGGACCCCCACCATGGGAGGCGTCATCATCCTCGGGGCCGTTTTCATCTCGATTTTTCTCTGGGGCAATTTCTTCAATTATTATCTCTGGATACTCATCGGCGCTACGGCGGTCTTCGGCGCCCTCGGCTTTGCCGACGACTACATCAAATCGGTGCGGAAAAATAAAAAGGGGGTTCCGGCCAGGGTGAAGCTTCTGGTCCAGGTGTCCGTGGGGCTCGCCGCCGCGATTTTGCTTTTCTACTATCCTTCCAGTGCGGACCATGTATCGAAGCTCTTCGTCCCTTTTTTCACCCATGCCGTGGCAGACCTATCCTGGATGTGGATAGCTTTCGCCGCCATAGTCGTCGTGGGGAGCTCCAACGCGGTGAACCTCACCGACGGGCTCGACGGCCTCGCCGCCGGTTCGGTCATAGCCGTGGCTTCGACCCTTACCATAATGGCGTATCTCTCGGGACATGTGAACATCGCCCAATACCTGAAGATCCCCTACATCCCCGAAAGCGCCGAACTCACGGTGTTCCTCTCGGCCCTCGTTGGGGCCACCGTTGGGTTCCTCTGGTTCAACTGCAATCCCGCCACGGTCTTCATGGGGGACACGGGCTCCCTGGCCCTGGGCGGCGTCGTCGGCGTCGCGGCTATCATGATCAAAAAAGAAATTTTCCTGTTCATCGTGGGCGGAGTATTTGTACTCGAGGCCCTCTCGGTCATTATACAGGTCGTTTCGTTTAAACTTCGGGGGAAACGGGTCTTCAAAATGGCCCCCATCCATCACCATTTCGAGCTTTCGGGCTGGCCCGAGCAGAAGGTGGTGGTGCGCATGTGGATCCTTGGCATCATCTTGGCGATACTGGGACTCAGTTCGCTTAAAATACTGTGAGTCGGCGGGGATGAAAGGGAGCAATGGAAAAAGGGCGCTCGTAGTGGGACTGGGACACAGGACCGGCCTCGGGGCGTGCAATTTTTTGGCGAAGCGGGGCTTTGCGGTCACGGGGAACGACGTGAAAAGCCACGGCGATCTCGCCCCGGTCCTCGAGAAGATGGACCCCTCGGTGAAGATCGCAGCCGGACACCAGGACCCATCCCTCCTCGATGCCGGGTTCGATCTCCTGGTTTTAAGCCCCGGAGTGCCCCAGTCGGTACCCCTGGTGCGGGCCGCGCGGGAGAGGGGAATTGAAGTCATCGCGGAGATCGAGCTGGCGTACCGTTATATGAAGGGGAGGGTGATAGGGATTACCGGCACCGACGGCAAATCGACTACGACGGCCCTCACGGGGCATTTGCTTTCCGGCCTCGGCGTGAAGGCCCTAGTGGGGGGCAATATCGGCATCCCCCTGGTGTCCCTCGTCGACGAGGCCTCCGACGATTCCGTGGCGGTAATTGAGCTCTCCTCGTTCCAGCTCGAAACCGTCGATACATTCCGCGCCGACGCGGCGGCGGTCCTTAACATCACTCCGGACCATCTGGACCGCTATCCGGGAATGGCGGAGTACGCGGCGGCGAAGATGCGCATTGTAAGAAACCAGACATCCGAGGACAGCTTTGTGTATTTTAAGGACGATGAAATTCTGCGGGGGCTTCCGGGGCAGGTGAAGTCCCGCCCGCTCTCCTTCTCCATGCGGGACGCCGGCGCCGACGCATTCCTCGACGGCGGCAAGGTCTTCCTTCGCAGGGGAGGCGGGGCGGTCCCGGTCTTCAGCACGTCCTCGATGGCGGTCATGGGGCCCCACAATATATTGAACGCTATGGCGTCCCTCCTTCTCGTCGTCTCTGTCCTCGAAAGGAGGGGCGGTGATATCGACCTGGCGCGCCTCGGGGAGCTATGCACTTCCTTCCCGGGCCTTCCCCACAGGATGGAGCGCCTTGGCGTGTTTGAAGGCCGTACTTTCATAAACGATTCCAAGGCCACCACTGTTGGCGCCGTCGAGACGGCCCTGAGGGGCTTCAAGGGCACCGCGGTCCTCATCTTAGGAGGACGCACAAAGGGCGATGACTACTCCCGCCTGGCGCGCGCAATGCGCGGAGCTTTGAGGGGCCTGGTGCTTCTGGGGGAATCCAGAAATGAGTTTTCACGCCTGTTTTCCGAATTCTCTCCGGTGATAGTGGAAACTCTGGATGAGGCCGTCGCGGCGGCCATGAGGATAAGCCTTCCCGGCGATGCGGTCCTCCTTTCCCCGGCCTGCGCCTCCTTCGACATGTTCGAAAATTTTGAAGAGCGGGGGAGAAAGTTCCGGGAATCATACGAAAAACTCGCAAGGGGCGGCCTGTCATGGATGTGAAAGCACGGTTAGATACGCGCCGCCTCGAAACGCCGGACCTCTGGCTTTTCATCACGGTCTTCGTCCTTGCGGGGGTAGGCCTCACCATGAGCTACAGCGCCAGCGCCGCTTTCGCCGAGAGGGCCTACCAGGATTCGTTCCATTTCCTTAAACGGCAGTTCCTCTGGTGCGTCGTGGGCTTCGCGGTCCTTTTCATCTTCCAGCGCATCGATTATCGCTTTTTCGCGAAATATACCAGGGTCCTCCTTCTGCTGTCCCTGCTGTCCCTCATTCTGGTCCTGGTCCCCGGCATGGGAAAGAACGTCAAATCCTCCGTCCGCTGGCTTTCACTTGGCCCACTGAACATTCAGCCTTCGGAAATAGTGAAGATCGCCATGGTGGTGTACCTCGCGAAGGTCTTCTCCACGGAGAACGACGGCATCACCAACCATGTGGTCCAGCTCCTGGTCCCGATGCTCATCACCGCGGTGATGTTCTTGCTCATCATGCTACAGCCCGATTTCGGGACCGCCATGACGCTCCTTTTCGTGTCGGTCCTGGTGCTTTTCGTTTCCGGTTTTCCGCTCGTTTACATTCTGTCCCTCTTCCTTTTGAGCGTTCCAATGTTTTACCTCATCATCTACCAGGTGGCCTACAGGCGGACGCGCCTTTTAGCTTTCTTCGATCCCTGGCGCTACCGCTACGGCATAGGATATCACATCATCCAATCCTTTATAGCGTTCAAGGCCGGGGGGTTCCTGGGAACGGGCCTGGGAAGCGGCACTCAGAAACTGCAGAGGCTTCCGGAGCCCCACACCGACTTCATTTTCGCGGTCATCGCAGAGGAAGCGGGAATGTTAGGCACGGTTTTAATCATACTCCTCTTTTGCACGCTCTTCTGGAGGGGGATGAAAATTGCCCTTGGAGCACCCGATGAGTTTGGCCGGCTTCTGGCCATCGGCTTGACCCTTCTTGTGGTGGTCCAGGCCTTCGTTAACATCGCCGTGGTAAGCGGCAGGCTCCCCACCACGGGAATACCTCTGCCTTTCATCAGCTACGGGGGGTCCTCCCTCGTGACGACGATGATGGCGGCGGGGATTCTCCTGAATATTTCCAGGTACCGGGAGGCGGTCAACCCTGAAGTGAAATTTGCAGAGGAACAATGGATATGAAACAGATGCGCGTTCTTATCGTCGCCGGCGGTACGGGGGGGCACATAAGCCCCGGGATAGCCCTTTACGAGGAGTTCAAGGCCCGCGGGGCGGAGGTGACGTTTCTCTCGGGGAAACGGGACGCTCGGTTTGCCTACCTGAAGGAATTAGGCGGTGACCTGGCGCTCTACGGCGCCCCGGCTTTCAGCAAAAATCCCCTGAAGCTATTTTTCTTCCCATTGCGTTTCTATTTCGCGGTGCTGAAGTCGAAGGGCCTTCTTAAAAAACGCGGCATCGACGCCGTCATCGGCATGGGGGGATACGTTTCGGCGCCCATGCTATATGCGGCGCGGAAACGCGGGGTTCCCCTGTACCTCTGCGAGCAAAACTCCGTGCCGGGGCGCGTCACCAGATACTTTTCCCGCTATGCGAAGGGGATATTTTCCACCTTCGAGGCGACGAAGGGCTTTTTAAAATACGATGAAGGGCTTCTCTGCCTGGGGAACCCCATCAGGAAAAAAGTGTTTGTGGTGGAATCCAAGGAAAACGCGAAAGCGGCCTTCAACCTGAAGCACTGCAAACGGGTGATTCTGGCCATCGGAGGAAGCCAGGGGGCGGTGAAGATCAACGAGCTTATGCTGGGCCTGAAGAAGGCTTTCCCCAACGATTTCAAAAACACAGGCATCATCTGGAGCACCGGGGACTTCTCCCATGGGGAGTACAAAAGGCGCGTCCAGGAGGAGGTGGAGGAGGGGTCGATTTTCCTTTCCCCCTTCATCAACAATGTGGGCCTGGCGTATCTGGCGAGCGATATTGCCGTGAGCCGCGCAGGCTCCGGCGTCATGATGGAGCTCGCCGCCATGGGGCTTCCCTCGGTCCTGATTCCATATCCCCACGCGGCGGACAACCACCAGGAGATCAACGCCGACGAGTTTGTAAAGGCCGGGGCCGCTCTTAAGATAAGCAATGAGGACGCTGTCCCGGAAAAGGTGGCCCCGGTCCTCTTCGGCCTCCTGGACCACGCGGCGAAACTGGAGCGGATGCGCCAGGCCGCCTTCGGGGCCGCGAAGAAGAACGCCGCCGCCGATATCGTCGAGGCGGTTTTGAAAAACGGACAGGCGGCGGGGAAGTGAGGAGAAGGACGGTGTTTAGAAATTCAAAAAGCATGCACTTTATCGGAATCGGCGGCATCGGCATGAGCGGCATCGCGGAGATCCTGGTGAACCTGGGCTATGAGGTGTCCGGGTCCGATCTCCGCGAATCGGAACAGACCGGGCGGCTCAAGGCCATGGGGGTGAAGGTCTTCATCGGCCATTATCCGTCCAATATAGGAGATTACCATGTGGTGGTCACTTCCACGGCCATCGGCAGAAACAATCCCGAGCTCATCGAAGCGAAGGCGAGGAAGATACCGGTAATCCACCGCTCCGAGATGCTGGCCGAGCTTGTACGCCTGAAACACGGCATTGGCGTGGCGGGGACCCATGGAAAAACCACGACCTCTTCCCTCCTCGCATGGCTCCTCGATTTCGGCGGCTTGAATCCCACATCCATAGTGGGGGGCAAGGTGCTGAACTTCGGTTCTAATGCCCGGGCGGGACAGGGCGAATACCTTGTTTTCGAGGCCGACGAGTCCGACGGCTCTTTCCTGAAGCTTCTGCCCTCTATTGCCATCGTCACAAATATCGATGCGGACCATCTTGACTACTATAAATACTTCGAGGGGCTCAAGGACGCTTTTTTGCAGTACATAAACAACATCCCCTTTTATGGTTATTCCGCCCTCTGCGCCGACGATCCGGTAATCTGCGAGCTAATGCCGCGGGTGGAGCGCCCCTATGTGACTTACGGCTTTTCCGAGAGCGCCGATTTCCGCGCCACGGACATACGGATGAACGGGGATAAAATGTCCTACGCTTGCCATTACCGCGGAAAGCGCCTCGGCGATATTGACCTTGCCCTTTTGGGGTCGCATAATGTGAGCAATTCCCTGGCGGTCCTCGCCGTGGCGCTGGAGCTTGGACTTTCCTTTAAAACCATTCAGGAGGGCTTTGCGGGGTTTCGCGGGGTCGGCAGGCGCCTGGAGCGGATTGACGAAGCTGGCGGCGTGACCATCTTCGACGATTACGGGCACCATCCCACGGAGATCAGGGCCACCCTGGAAGCGGTGAAGAGGCTGGGGCGACGCGTGGTGGTCCTCTTCCAGCCGCACCGTTACTCCCGGACCCAGCTTTTATGGGACGATTTCGGCAAGTCCTTCGCACGGGCCGATGAGGTGTATCTTACGGAAATTTATCCCGCCGGGGAGGAGCCCATAGAGGGGGTGTCTGCCGGATTGATACGCGACGCCATCGCGAAACACGAGGGGCGCAATGTTGGCCTCATCGGCAAATTCGAGGAGATACCGGAAGTCCTCTGCGGCGCTTTGAGGGAGGGCGATATAGTCCTCACCCTGGGGGCAGGGGACATCTACAAGGCAGGACCCATGATCGCGAAATTTCTTCGGGAGGGGAAGGCCTGAAAACAAACGCTGATATGTCGGGGACGATGAGAAGCGGGACGATGCGAAAGGTCACGGCCATCGCGGCGCTTCTTTCGGCCATGATGGCGCTGCCGTCCCTTGCACCGGCGGGGAGGGCCATGCGGACCGTGGAAAGCATCGAGTTCCGCGGCCTGAAGCTCCTCAACCGCCAGAAGCTTTTGGAAGGCGTACCGCTAAAGGCCGCTGACGGCGGGATTACCCTGGATGTGGAGGCCCTGAGGCGGAACCTGGAGCAAAACCGGATGATAGAAGCAAGCCAGATTGCCGAGAGCGGCCGAGGGCTTGTCGTCACTGTGAAGGAGCGCGTCCCCGTGTATCTCATGGCCGTGAGGCGCGACGGCGAAACGGTCCCCTTTGAAGTTGACGGAAGCTTCAACGTGGTGTCCGTGCGCGACCTCCACCTTGAGGGAAAACCTCTGGTGATCATTCGCGGGGAGGAGCTTAAAAACGGGGCCATTTCGGCGAAGATACGGGAATTTTTCCGCGAAATGTCCCGCATGGAGATGGAACACCGCGGTCTTTTCGCGGAAATAGACCAGATCAGCCTTGAAAACGATAATATGCTTGAAATATTTCTTAAAGGAAGAAAGACTACATTGTATCTCAAAAAAGAGGGCGCGTCCTTCACGGCCCTGAAATACCTGTTGTCCATACTTGACGAAAGAAATTATTATCCCGGGACCCTGCGCGTGGGCGGGGGGTACGGACTAATAGAGTGATTGTATGCGGCCGATGATTATTAATGGAGAGTGCCGGAGGGGCATGCCCCTCGTGTTAGGCGAATCGGGCGTTGCCTGCAATATGGAGTGATGATGATGGAAGGCATAACGGTAGGTCTTGACCTGGGAACGACGAAAACCTGCGCGGTCATCGGTTTTTTAAACGAGCACGGCCAGGTGGAAGTGGCGGGCGTCGGCGTTGCCCCATCGAAGGGACTTAAAAACGGCGTCATTGTAAATATCGACAACACCGTGGCTTCCATTGTCAAGGCCGTGGAGGACGCGGAGCTCATGGCGGGATGCGAGGTGAGCAATGTCTATGTGGGCATCTCGGGCCAGCATGTGAAAGGGGAGAACCAGCGCGGCGTCGTTGCCATCTCCAACCGGAACCGGTATGTGAACGCCGCGGAAGTGAAGCGCGTCTTCGAGGCCGCCCAGGCCATCAAGGTCCCGGCGGACCGGGAAATCGTCCACGTCCTCTCCAAGGAGTTCGCCGTTGACGAACAGAGCGGCATCAAGGACCCCATCGGCATGAGCGGCGTGCGCCTGGAAGCGGAGGTCCACATCATCACGGGCTCCACCACGAGCATTCAAAACGTCATCAAGTCGGTGCACCGGTCGGGGTTCCAGTGCGCCGACATCATCTTCTCGCCCCTTGCTTCTTCCGAGGCGACCCTGAGCCAGGACGAGAAGGACCTCGGCGTGGCCCTGATAGACCTCGGGGGAGGGACGAGCGACATCATGGTTTTCATTGAGGGGGGGGTGGCCCAGTCCTCGGTCCTCGCCGTTGGGGGCATCCATGTGACGAACGACATATCTATTGGGCTAAGGACCCCTCAGGAGGCCGCGGAAGTAATAAAGAAAAAAAACGGGTGCGCCGTGGCCGACCTGGTGGACGCCTTGGAAACCATTGAGGTCCCCTCCGTGGGAGGGCGCGCGCCCCGGAGGCTTTTCCGCCAGGAGCTCGCCCAGATTATTGAGCCCAGGATGATGGAGATCATGGAGATGGCGGAACGGGAGCTTGCGGCCGGTGGCAAGAAGGAGCTTTTAGCGGCGGGCATAGTCCTCACGGGAGGGGGCAGCATGCTTGAAGGATGCGTGGAAGCGGCGGAGCGCGTCTTCAACATGCCCGTGCGGATCGGCACACCCCGGGACATCTCGGGCCTTAAAGACGTGGTTTCCACGCCCCAGTACTCCAATGGCGTGGGCCTGCTCAAATACGGGATCCTCAAGGAACAGTTCAGGGCCGGAAAGGAAAAAGAAAAAAAAGGCGGCATTAAAACCGTGGGCAGCCGCCTCATGAAGTGGATAGAGCAGTACCTCTGAGTTTTTTTATGCGTGAATGAGACATAAGACGTTCAAAAAGCAAGCTTTGAAAATCTGTAAAAAAACTTTCAAAACCTTTTAGGAATGGGGGGACTATATGTTCAGGTTGGAAGAGGAAAAGGAACTGAATACCGTCATCAAGGTCGTCGGCGTTGGGGGCGCCGGGACAAACGCGGTAAACAGGATGATCGCCACGGGTATGGAGGGGATCGAATTCATCGTGGCGAACACGGACGCGCAACAGCTTAAGAATTCCCTTGCGCCGGTTAAAATCCAGATTGGATGCAAGCTAACGCGGGGCCTCGGCGCCGGCGCCGATCCCGGGGTGGGCCGCGAGGCCGCGAACGAGGACCGCGATAAAATCGCCAAGTCCCTCAAGGGGGCCGACATGGTTTTCATCACCGCCGGCATGGGGGGCGGCACCGGCACCGGGGCGGCGCCCATCGTGGCGGAAATTGCCAGAGAGCAGGGGGCACTCGTGGTGGGCGTGGTGACAAAACCGTTCCGCGTTGAAGGGCGCCGCCGCATGACCCAGGCGGAGCAGGGCATTGTAAACATCAAGGACAAGGTCGATACTCTCATCACCATTCCCAACGACCTTCTGCTGAAAATAATCGACCGGAAAACCCCTATCGACGACGCCTTCAAACTCGCCGACGACATCCTCCGCCAGGGGGTCCAGGGAATATCGGACATCATCATGGTGACGGGCCTTGTGAACGTGGACTTCGCCGATGTGCGCACCGTCATGAAGGAAACCGGCGACGCGCTCATGGGCGTGGGGATCGGCTTCGGCGAAAACAAGTCTGTGGAGGCCACCCAGATGGCCATCAACAGCCCGCTCCTGGAGGAGACGGGCATCCACGGGGCGAAGGCTGTGCTCATAAATATTGCCGGCGGAAACGACCTCTCCCTCCACGAGGTCAACGAGGTGAACGACCTCATCACCCGCCAGGTGGACACCGACGCGAACATCATATTCGGCACCACCATCGACCCGGCCCTGGACGAGAAGGTCCGCGTCACCGTAATCGCCACGGGGTTCGACCGGAAGCGCAATATGCTCTCCCGCAACAGCGAAGGCGACCTGGACCGCAAAACGGGGGCGGCGCTTAAGCTTGTGGAGAACAAGGAAAGCCAGGCCGAGCCCCGGAAGGCCCGGGAAGGCCTGTCGCGCACCTTCAAGTTAGACTATGAGAGCCGTCAGTTTGTCGACAACGCGAAGGACGACCTGGACATACCTGCATTTTTACGGAGGTCCCAGGACTGAAACAATAGTCCCCCCAATCTCCGGGCCCTCCGCGGGGCCCGGGGCCGTTTTTTTATGGCCGGATTTTCAGAGGCCAAAAAAGGGGAGGTATACCATGATGGAGAAAGGCGCCGACATAATTGAAAACTTCTGCCAGGATACGATTGGAAGCGTAGGGTACTGCGAGAAGCTTGCCGGGGACGCCTCGGCAAGGGAGTATTATCGCGTCCAGTGCGGCGATGAAACCTGCGTCGTGTGCCATGACCCCTCCTTCGAGGGAGCGGAACTGGAATCATTTCCGTATTATCAGGTTTACAAAATTTTTACGGCCCATGACATACCGGTCCCGAGGGTAATATGTTTTGACGCCCCGAGGGGGCTTCTTCTCCTTGAGGACGCCGGAGACCATCATCTCGAGGACCATGCCGAAATTGCCGGCCCCGATTCACTGTCCGCCGTGTACGAAGAGCTCATCGCCGTCCTCGTGAGGATACAGTCCATTCGGGACAACGGCTCCATTCCATTCACCCTCGCCTTCGATGTTGAAAAGCTCATGTTCGAGTTCTCTTTTTTTCTGGAGCACGCCATGGAGGGGTATTTCTCCGCGGCCCTTTCCGACAGCGTGAAAAGAGAGCTGGAGCGCGGGTTTTTGCGGGTGAGCGGGTCCCTCCAGCGGAGGGAACTCTTTGTGCTTAACCACAGGGACTACCATTCCAGGAACATTCTAATCAGGGAAGGGGACCTCTTCATTATCGACTTCCAGGACGCGCGCCTGGGGCTTCCGCATTATGATCTGGTATCGCTCCTTCGCGATTCCTATGTGCGCCTGCCCGATGAAATGTTTATTTCTCTCAGGGAGCTTTACTTCGAGCAGGCGAGTGACGCTGGGCTGCATTCTCTTGGAGCGGACGAGTTCCTCCGTTACTTCGACCTCTCCGCGTTCCAGCGGAACGTCAAGGCCCTGGGGACCTTTGGATACCTGGTGACGAAGAAGGGAAAAGCACTCTACGAAAAATACATCCTTGACACCCTGAATTATCTGCCGGAGTACGCGGAAAGAAATCCCGAGCTCTCCGGCCCCGTGGACATCATCCTCGATGCCGCGGGGGGCGCCCGGTGAAAGCTTTCATTTTCACGGCGGGATACGGCGAAAGGTTAAGGCCCATTACCGACGCGATGCCCAAGCCCCTCGTCCCCGTGGTGAATGTCCCCGCCCTGCACTGGCCCCTTGCCCTCCTCAGGCGCGCCGGAGTGTCGCGGGTGATTATGAACCTCCATCACCGCCCGGACGATCTTGTGCGCTACTGCGAGGCCAATAATAACTTCGGCTTTGAAATCAGCTTTTCACGTGAGGACCCCATCCTTGGCACGGGGGGAGGCTTAAAAAAATGCGAGAAGGAGCTTTCCGGCGGGGATTTTCTGGTGCTAAACGGCGATGTGGTGATGGACCTGGACCTGGAGGCCCTCCTGGCATATCACCGGGAAAGGCGCGCTGTTGCCACGGTGGTGCTCTACCGCCATCCCGATGCCGCGGAGATTGGCCCCGTGGGGGTAAGGGGCGATCTGGTGGCCGACTTCCGGAATTTCTTAGGCACGGGGATTAATTCAGGATTCGTGTTCACCGGGGCGGCGGCCCTCTCCCCGTCGATTTTTTCCCGCCTGGACAGGGATTTTTCCAGCATTGTTTACACCGCCTATGTCGATATCATCAGGCATGGCGCGCTCCATTACTTTGTCCACGGGGGCTTCTGGCACGACATCGGCACTCCGGAGTCCCTCTACCGCGTGAACATGGCGATGCTTGAGGACCTTGATGACGCAGGGGCCCTCCTTGGGACGCTTGCCGGAAAAGGGATTTCGCCGGTGAGCCAAGGGGCCCTGGTGGAGAAAGGCGCGCTTGTAGAAGGCTCGGTGCTGGGAGATGGGGCCCGCGTGGAAAGCGGGGCGCTGGTGCGAGGCTCCGTGCTTTTACCGGGAGCGGCCGTGGAAAAGGGCGCCGTCTTAGATGGCGCCCTCGTATTTGGAGACGCAGTGCTTTATTCGGAGGGCACGACGGAGCGAAGCGCTATGAAAGCAGGAGGAGGGCTTGCGCCCTCCTCCCTGTAGATAGCGCTAAGATTGTGCGGTTTACGCCGGAGTTTGCGCCGCCTTTTTCTTCCCCATGGCTTTGAAGGCCACAAAGCCTCCAATTCCCAACACGAGAAGCGAAATTCCGAGAAGCGGCCTCGCGAAAAGCCATGCGATGGCGATGGTTACCAGTGTTAGCGCCGCAGAGACGATGAAAGAGAAAAGCCCGATGCCGAAGTTGAGGATGTTCCCAACTATTGGAACAACATCACCAAATACCACAATGGGCTTGAAAATCATTGTGATTCCAATGTACATCATGACAAAGCCAAGGAGGCGGAAAAGCCAGGTCTTTGTCCCTTCCGCGGATATCGCGCCTTGAAACATTTGCTCGGCAGATACGATTCCAGAGCTAAGCCATAGTATGCTGTTTCCTTCTTTCGGCTGGTACGCCTGGAAGGTGTTGCCCCGCTGCTGGGCTATTATGGAAACTTTCTGGGGCTTTACCACCCTTAGCTTGATTTTGAGGTCTCCGATTTGCGGGTTCGCGGGATTGTATCCAACATACACCTCGCTACCCTGGACCCTGGCGCGTCCCTGGAGTTCGGGAGAGAGATTGTCCTGATTGATCTGGACATCATCACCATCGCTGATCTTGTTTATGAGTCCCACTGGAAGGGAGAACTCACCTACGGTAACTTTTTGAGCCTGGAACTGGGCCCCCTGAAATTCCATGACGGCGGGATTGGAATGGCCTTCTGGTCTCTTGAACTCGCTGGAGTTGATTACCGTTGACGACCAGCCTTTCTCGTACCGATACTCAATTGTTTCTTCTTCCTTGCCGCCTAGTTTTTTTTCGGTTTTAGAAGAAGTGACTTGTTTCCACTGATACATTTCAACGGTGCGGACTAGGTGTATGGCGTTTACACTAACGTCGAGTAGCGAGTCGGTGAGGGTTTCGCCGGTTATGGCCTCACCAGAAATATGTACCAGCTTATCGTTATTGGCTGTATCAACTTTTGGCTCCGCGAGGGAAACCACTTTGGACTGGCCTTCCTCAAGTCCGTGGATGTTCTTCACCGCCGAACTTTCGTTCCAGAACAGAACGACGAAAGAGGCGATAAAAATTAAAAGCCCCGTTCCTACGCTTTTAAACGACTGACCAAGGCGGGAGAACCAGTTGGTACTCGTCACTTCGGTATAGGAATCATTGCTTCCCATTATTTTTACCTCCAGGAGTTTTTTATTCGAGGGAACCTTTAAAAAGTTTAAGATCCCTCTAAAAAAGGGATTTCCGGCAACTCAATACTTCGATTTCCCTGCCCGCCCCTGGCGGGCGGGAAAGAAAGAGTATTAAAAGTAGCCAGAAAGGTTATAATGCCCTATTGCGAGAACAAAGTCAAGGAATATATTCTTTTCGCCTCAAAACGGCCTTTATTAGCTTCCCTGTACATTTTTCTCCATTTTTCTGGTGTTGGGGCCCTCCGATTCTGCCGATACTTGGTAATGAAAAGAACTCCGGGGCCGGAACTATCGCGCTATGATGAAAACTAAGAACATTCTTCTAACCCTTATAATTCTGATGCTTACCGCCTTTGCCGCCTTGCCTCTTGCGGCCCAGAACTATGTCCGCAACACCCTGGTTATAGACACCCCCACGGCGTACACCATCACCCGGGGGACCTACCAGGTTTCGGTGTTAGGCTATGACGGCGGAGGGATGGAAGTGAAGACTTTCATCGGCATTCACGATAATATCTTCCTCGGCGTTTCCTTCGACATACAGCACGTAATTGGGAAGGAGCGCGCGGACCCCAATGTTCCCGGGGTCGTGGCGAAGCTAAAGCTTACCGACGGATGGGAATACTTCCCCATCTCCATCGCCCTGGGATACGACGCGTTCTACATCGGGGAGCAGGGAAGGGTGTATTCCAACGAGACGCAGCCCGGGGAGCGCAATTACTCCGACAACGAGCTCAACCGGATGATATACGGGCCTTATTTCGTGGTGACCAAGCCTATCTATCTTCTGGACGATGAACAGCATGTGAGCTTCGGGATGAGGGTCCCCGCCCAGCCGAACTATGTTCCGTCCGACACTTCGTATTTCGTTTCCCTGGACGTTCCCATGGGACAGTACTTCATGTTTAAAATGGAAGGGGAGCGGGTGTACTACAATTTTAGCCGCCCTAAGGAATGGCTCTTTAACACCGGCTTCCGATATTCCTACATGAACATGGGCGTTGAGCTGGCCTTCCTCTTTCAGCACAATGAGCCCGTCCACCGTATTGTACGCTTAGAGTATCGCGCCGAGTTTTAAGCGTTCTCCCGGATATCGACTGCCCTCGCTCCTCGCGCATTCTCAGGCGCGCGATGTCCCGTAGTGGAATACATGCTCCGGGCAGCCCGCGTTTGGAAGAAGTCCGGAGGATGCTTGACAGGGTCCTCGCCGCGGATATACGCTGTCTTTTGCTATGAGGCATGGCGCGAAAAGGCGCCGCTTCCAATATTTTCCATGACAACCGATGAGACCGCCCATTCCTGGAGCTTTACTCCCTCCGAAGCAATCGCGCTCCAGAAGCGCCTCGCCGCCGGGGTAGTTGCTGCCGGGAGGCCGCCCCGCCTGGGCCTCGTGGCGGGAATAGACCTTGCCTTCGATAAAAAATCTTCCCTGGGATTTTGCGCCGCCCTCGTCTTTTCGTATCCTTCCCTGGAGCCGGTGGAGGAGGCCGTCGTTTCGGGGGAGATGGACTTCCCCTATATTCCGGGGCTCCTTTCCTTCCGGGAGGGCCCGCTTATCATCCGGGCATATAATATGCTTGTCAAAAAGCCCGATTGCATTATTTTTGATGGGCAGGGAATTGCCCATCCCCGCCGCCTGGGAATCGCGTCGCATCTGGGGCTGATTCTGGGGGTGCCCTCCATAGGTTGCGCCAAGTCGAAGCTCTATGGGGCCTATGAGGAGCCCGGGGTTGAACGCGGAGAACGGACCTACCTCCGAGGCCTCGGGGGAGATGTTCTCGGCATTGTCCTGAGGACCCGGCGTTGCGTGAAACCGGTATTCGTGTCACCGGGCCATCTGGTGGGGGTCGATGAGGCGGCGGAGATTGTCCTCTCCTGCGCCGGGAAGTACCGCGTCCCCGTACCCACGAGGCTCGCCGATATAAGGGTCGGTACTTACAAGAAGGAGGTGATGGGCCGTTGCAGATTGTAGAAACATACATCCATAACCTCCTTCCCTACGGGATATTCACCCTCATCACCAGCGTCATTGTTTTCCTCTTCTCCCTGAACCTGGTCATGAAGGGGTTTAAAACGCGCCTCGTGCGTGCCGCCTTTCTTTTCTGCCTTTCCCTCCTGGCCTGGCTGTTCTGCGCCGGCCTGATGATAATTACTCCCGACTACGCCTTCGCTTCGTTCCTGGCGCGTACTTACTTTCTGGGATGGCTTTTAATCCCGGTTTCGTTTCTGTATGTTGCGTATGTCTTCGCCAGGCGGATGGATATCTACCTGTATATTTTACTCGCCGTGGGAACAGTCCTGGCCTGTCTTGCGCTTTTCGCCCCCGTCCACGCAGTGCATTACAATTATTTCGGTTTTTATCCCAAGCTTCTGTTTCCCTGGAATATTATTTCCAATACATACTATTTTTCCGCTGTGGCCCTTGGTTTGTTAGTCCTTTACGGTGAGTACAGAAAGGCCGAGACCAACAGCCGGAGAAACCAGACGAGGCTCCTCTGGCTCGGCATGTCCGCGGGTTTTTTAATAGCCATATCGGAAACCATGTATGTCATATCAGGCGCTGCCGGACTTCAGAAGTCTCTCGTCACGGGGGCGATGTTCGCGGAAAACCTTGCCCTTCAGTCCCTGATGATCGTCATGTACGTTCTGGTGATTTTGGCCTACACATGGGCATTGAAAGGGACAGTGCGGGTCCTCCTCCCTTTCAGGAACGCCTTGTGGCTCCTCGCCTTCCTCGTTCCCATGAGTTTCATCGTGTCCTTTATATTTTACCGCTTCGGCAAACCCCTGTTTCCCTGGGGCCAATTAGGCATCCTCGTTGCGCTGTTTTTTTTGACCTACGCCATCCTCAGATACCGCCTTATTAACATCACCGAGATATTCCAGCGCCTCCTGGTGTATCTCCTTCTGGCCGGGGCCTTTTTCGGCATCTGGATCGTCTTCATCATCGGCCTTTCTCCGGACAGCACCCAGATTTTGCTTTCAATTTTATATGCGCTCATTGTAGTGGCCCTTTTCAATCCGCTCCACACGCTCGTTCAGCGCTTCGTTGACCGGCTGGTATTTCCCCGGCAGTTTAATTACCGGAAAACCATCCTCGATGTGAGCATGAAGGCGGTGTCGGTCCTCGACTACAATATGCTTATAGAAATCGTCCGGGACACGGTCCTGAACACGGTGAAGGCCCTTTCCTTCGGGCTTCTGGTGTACGAAGAAGATAATGACAGCTATGTCCCGGCGGCGGTCCACGGGGTGCCGCAGGAAAACATCACGAGCCTTCCGGGCATGCACGATCTGGTCCGTTTCCTTCGGCTGGCGAACCGCGAGATTTTCCGGGAGGAGCTTGAGGACGGCAGCGCGGTCGTATCCCGGGAGCTCCTTGAGACCTTCGACGCGTTTCGGGCGACTCTCATCATCCCCATGCCCTACAAGGGCTCCCTGAAGGGGATCCTCTGCATCGGCGACCGCAATACGGGCGATATCTACACCCGGCGGGACGTGGAGCTTTTCCGCATTCTGGCGAACCATATCGTCATCGCCCTGGAAAACGCCTGCCTCTATGAGCTTGCCATACGTGATGGACTCACAAAGCTCTATATATCGCGCTTTTTTCATCAGCGCATATCCGAGGAGATCGCAAATACCATCAGGGCCCGCCGCCAGCTCTCCCTTCTGATGATTGATATCGACCATTTCAAGGCCATTAACGATACCCATGGACATCAGGCAGGGGACCTTGTGCTCAGGGGAATTTCGAACATCATCAGCGAACAGGTGCGCCTCGTGGACATCGTCTCGCGCTACGGCGGGGAGGAGTTCGCTGTGATACTCCCGGAGACCGACAATGTGGAGGCCGCGGCCGTCGCCGAGCGCATACGGAAAAAGATAGAGGTTGCGGCCTTTTCGGGAAAAATCCGGGGGACCGTGTCCATCGGCATCGCCACCTTAGACGGGAAGATTACTTCCGGAGAAATCGACTTTGACAGAATACAGTCCCGCCCCGCCATGCGAAGCAAGGTGGAGGGCGTGAAGATTGAGCTCATACGCAGGGCCGATGAGTCGCTCTATGCGGCCAAGGCCGAGGGGCGCAACCTCTGCCGCAACGGGGGCGTCATTCACATGAAATGACCTGCCTGCCGGGGGATTGCGGGTGTGTGTGGAATAAAAAAAACGTAAAAAATTTGGGACAGCGGAAAAAACTTACCCCTCAGTATTGACGTTCATTCCTGTTTTGTATACATTAAAAGAATAACAGCCGGAACCGTATTGTGTATCAATAAATGAATTACGGGGACGGCGGACGTTATGAGACATAGAACTTCCACCAAATGCGCTTCCAGAAGATCCCAGGAGATGGCTGAGATGGCTGAGATGGCAGGTATGGCCGACAATATTGTTATGCGCGAGTCCCCGGTGTACGAAACATGCCGGTGCGCTCTCAAGGAAACCCAGAAACACGAACTCATTTGCAAAATCAGCCAGATCATGGGGCCCAGCCCCTCGAACATAGCCATGGCGGAGAAGATTTTCGACAGCATTAAGTTCGAGCTCGCTAAATATATCATCCACCACGAATACGATTCGCCCAGGGGCGTCAGCGCGGAACTGCTCCTCTGGCTCGACAGTAAAAGTGAGCCCAGAAAAGCGAAATCGCTCTTCGAATTCCTCTTTAAGTATTTGACCGGGTCTTGAACGGAAAATCCATATTGCTCCACTGCTGCTGCGCCCCCTGCGCGGGACATGTCCAGAACCTCCTGGGGGGCGAGTACGAAGTTGTGTCCTTCTTCTACAATCCAAACATCCATCCCCGGAGGGAATACGAAAAACGCCTGGATGAGCTTCGCCGCTTTTCCCGGAAAAAGGCGTTCCGCCTCATCGAAGGCGAGTACGATGCCGGGGAGTGGTTCCGCCGCGTTAAGGAACGCCGCTTCGAAGGCGAACGTTCCGGGCGTTGCCGCCTCTGCATCGCCATGCGCCTGGAGCGCAGCTTCGCAAAGGCCGCCGAGGAGTCCATTGGGCTCGTGGGCACCACCCTCTCCATCAGCCCCCACAAAGACGCCTCCATGATAAATGAACTGGGGCGCGGGCTCTCGGCGCGCTACGGCATCGGTTTTTTCGAGGCCGATTTCAAAAAAAATGACGGGTTTAGGAAGTCCCTTGATATTTCCCGCGCCGAAGGCTTCTACCGCCAGAACTACTGCGGCTGCGTGTATTCCCGCCACAGCCTGTATAATCCGCGGCATGGTGGAAAACCCATTGGGAGCGCGGACGCCTCGCCCAATCATGTTTCGAAGAATGTAAGATGAGGCCCCCCTGTCTTTTTTTATTTGACAAAAAGGGACCAGGAACGGTGTAATCTCGGGGTACTTTTGCCCGCCCACGGCGGGAGAACGTATATGGCAAAAAGAACCGAAATCAATCGTATGCCCGTCGTGGGGACCGGTACCGCCGTTTTTGGCCGGGCCTGGAGAGTTTACTGCTCCGCTGTCGGCGAGGCCGCCCCTCCGGTGAAGCCCTTTCGGAAATACCTCCAGGAAATGAAGGCGATGCGATGAAAGGAAAGAAAATCCTGGGCGGCGACGCCATCGAGAAGATAATCGACGATTGCGCGGAAAAGATCGCGGGGGACATAAAGGACATTGGAAGCTTTGCCATTGTGGGGATCCAGACCAGGGGGGTCGCGCTTGCGGAACGCATTCGGCACAGGCTTGAAGAGCGCACGGGTACGAAAGTGCCCATGGGGGCCCTCGACATCACTTTCTACCGCGACGACCTGTCCACCCGCGGGGCCCTTCCGGTCATCAAGGAGACGAAAATCCCCTTCGACATAGAGAAGCTATCCATCCTTCTGGTGGATGACGTCATTTTCACCGGAAGGACCACCAAGGCAGCCCTGGAATCCCTCACTGGGTTCGGAAGGCCAAGGGAAATTCGGCTTTTTGTCCTCATCGACCGGGGAAACCGGGAACTTCCAATCCAGCCGGATTACTGCGGGTTTACAATCGACACGAAAGCCGACGACACGGTGAAACTCTTCCTCAGGGAAACCGACGATAAAGACGAGGGGATATACCTGCTTTAAACCGGGACCCGGCGGAAAGGCCAGGACCGGGAAATAGTGTTTGAAAAATTAACAAATCTCCCCAATAAAGGCCATTATATATTAAGGGCAGTCACAAAACGATGTTTTCCCGCCTGCCTAAGGCGGGCGGGAAAGCCTGATTACTTAGAGGTTGCCATAAATAAAAGTTTGCCACTGGTAAAGATGGCAGGGCTTGCCGCCTTGATTTTCCTGTTCCGGTTTGCGGATTACCGCCATAGAAACCATATCCCGAGGGTTACACGATGCGCCGCCATCATCGACGAGTAAAAGGTCTGCCGCTGCATTCCATCTCCGTTATAGCGCTGTTTGCTTTAATGAGCTTCCAGATGTCCGCCTGGGGCCCTTCGGCGGTTCCGGGCTCTTCGGAAGCCGATGAGGGGGCCGGTGGCGCGTACTATGTTTACAGCCGGGGCCACCTGATGGCGCAGGAACGGGGGGCCGGCGGAGGGACCGTGGCCCCTCGTGAGGAGCAAAAAAAAGAAGCCCCGGCCGGTAAAAGTCAGGACCTTAAGATTGTCGTCGACATCGAAGAAAAAGGCGGCGAAAAGAAGACCGTAAAGAAGGCGGTCCAGGCAACAAAGACGCAGAGGGAATCTAAAAAAATACTGCTCAATTTCAATAATGTCGAGCTCTCCGAACTCCTCAACGTCCTGGGGCAGGTGGCCGGAAAAAACATCATCATCGACGAGAAGGTCCGCGGGAAGATTACCATAAGTTCCAGTAAAAAGATACCCATCGACAGCGCCCTGGAGGTCCTCAGGGTGATCCTCGAAGTGAAGGGCATGGCCCTGGTTGAAACCGAGCATTTCATCAAGGTGGTGCCGGTCCGGGAAGCTGTCCAGGGCTCCGTGAAGGTGATCACCGACGAGGACAAAAAGGCGCTCCCCGAGGGCGGCGAGATTATCACCTATTTACACCAGCTCCAGAGCGCCGATGTGAAAGAAGTGAACAATGTTATTCGGAGCTTAAAGACCAAGGATTCCGATGTGGTAATCTACCCGCCGGAGAACATCCTCATCATCCGGGGCGCCGCCGACGAGGTGAACGGCCTTGTGAGGATAGCCAAATCACTTGACCGGTCCATTGAGGAAATAACCGAGGACGGAAAAGAAGAGAAGGTGAAAAAGCCCACGGGAAGGATCCACGTCGTGCACCTGGAAAACGCCGACGCAAACGAGCTCGCCTCGGTACTTTCCCGGGTGCCCTTTTCCGAAACGGCCCTGATAGACACTTCTCCCGTCCAGGCGCCGGTGCAACAGACGAAGAAGAAGGGGGCCGCGGCCAAACAACCCGCTCCGCAACAGCCCGCAATCCAGCAGCCCAAGGCGAAGCTGTCGATAGTTGCCAACAAGGAAACCAATTCACTCATCATCACGGCGCTTCCCGACGAATTTTCCGAGATCAAACGGATCATCAAAGAGCTCGACATTGTCCGCGAGCAGGTGTACATAGAATCCCTCATTGTAGAAGTGTCGGCGGACAATGGCTGGGGCTTCGGCATCGACTGGATGTTGGGGAACCAGTGGGGGGAGCATCTGGGCGGCACCTCGAACATCACCGGTTCCGTGCCCAACTTCTCCGTGCCCTCGGGGTTTTCCGGGAAGAAAATGGCGGTCCCCCTGGGAACAGGGTTTCAGCTTGGGTATCTGGCGGACCGCTCCATTCTGAGCTATGTGCTTCTCAACGCCTCGGCGTCGGACCGGAACTTCAATATACTGTCCACTCCCCAGGTGCTGGCCATCGATAATAATGAATCGGAAATTAATGTGGGGGAAGAAATTCCGGTCCCTACGAACAACCGGATCAGCGACACGGGGACCCAATTTTTCACCTTCGATTACAAGTCCGTAGGGGTTAAACTCAAGTGCAAACCCCACATTACCAATAAGGCCGCCATCACCCTCGATCTTTTCCTGGAAGTGAACTCGGTCCTCGGCCAGACCACGGTCCTCGACAGCGGCGGCGTCATCCCTCCGAAGCTTGGCCGACGGGACTTTAAAACCAAGGTCACCGTGGCCGACGGGAAAACCATCGTGGTGGGGGGACTAATCCGTAACAGTAAAACCGTAGAGGAGACATACATTCCCATTCTGGGGGACATACCCCTCCTGGGCCATCTTTTCAAGCGCCATAGTGTGTCGGACAGCAAAACGAACCTCCTGGTGTTTATCACGCCCAACATTGTGACGAAACAGGACAAGATGGACATCCTTACCGACCAGAAGAAGTCCCAGCAGCGCCGCCTCAAATTCCTCAGAAAATAGAGCGGGGGAAGTGCGTCCAAATCTTCGATATGCCCTCCTGATCGCAATTGCTTTGATCATCGCCGCCTCGGCGCTCCGGGCATGCCGCAGCTATGCTTCCGCCGGGCCGCTCGGTCCGCATGGTATAAAATGCGAGCTTCTTGCGGCCGCGGCAGAGCCGAAGGGCGGAAAGCCGGGTGATGCACCAGGGGAGTAAGGCAATTATTTTGGTGCTAATGAAAAAGCCGGGATGCTTCCGGAAAAATTTTTGCATTTGGAATATGCGCTCAAGTGCGGGAGAGCTGGAAGATGGGAGGGTCTGTTGCGATGATGAGACTGAAAAAACTGACGAGGGACCTCGCCCGGGAAGGGATACTGCCCTATCTCGTGTCGAGCCTTCCCAATATAGAGTATCTTACCGGATTTAAGGGGTCCTATGGGACCCTCCTTATAGCGCGGAAGGGCCCCTTTTTCATCTCCGATTCCCGGTACGAGGAATACGCAAAAAAGATTTTACCCCGCGGGGTCGAGTTCGTCCTCCAGAAGGATGGTCTCCCGAACGCCATCCGTGAAGTACTTGAAAAGACCGCTGATAGGGCGCTCTATCTTGAAGAGCACTCCCTCACTCTGGGGGCTTATTACGCCCTTAAGGACGGCCTGGCTAAGGTGAAACTCCTCCGGGGCGGCGACGCCGTAAACGCACTCAGGGTGGTGAAGGACCCGGGGGAGATTGAGCTCCTTCGGGAAGCCGCGGCCATCACGGACAGGTGCGTGGAACACCTGGCAGGCTTTGTGAAGCCGGGCCTGACGGAATGGGAGGTCGCTACGGAAATTGAGGACTTCTACCGCGGTGCCGGTTGCCGGGGTTCCTCGTTCAGCACCATCGTGGCCTCCGGGGCGGGTTCCTCAATGCCCCATTACGATACTTCCATGGAAAAGACAATAGAGGAAGGCGATGCGCTCCTCATCGATATGGGTTGCCATTTCCGCGGGTACAATTCAGACTTGACAAGAACCTTCTTTATGGGATGGATTGATGAGGAGATGCGCCGGATCTACGGCATTGTCCGAGAGGCCCAGGAGGCCGCCCTCGAGGCCGTGAGGCCCGGCGTCACCGCCGGGAAGCTCGATTCCATCGCCCGGGGAATCATCGCCAAAAATGGCTTCGGTGAAGCCTTCGGCCATTCACTTGGCCATGGTATCGGCATAGATGTCCACGAGGTCCCGGCGATCAGGGCGAAAAGCCCCTTCCGCTTGAAGAAAAACACGGTGATTACCATCGAGCCGGGCATTTACATCCCCGGCATCGGAGGGGTCCGAATTGAGGACATGGTTTTAGTCACAGAAGCGGGCAGGGAGGTCCTTACGCACTTCACGAAGGACATCGTAGTGATACATTAACGCACGGCAATCTCTGTTTGTGGGCCGGGAAAGCCAAAGCGCTGAGCTTGTTAGCAGGTAATTTGAGGGACCTTGTAAAAATTTTTTTTCAGGTCCCCGCCCGGGGTTTTTTATGGTATCGGTAAACGATTTCAAACGCGGTATGGTGATAAAGCTTGAGGGCGACATCTACTCCGTCCTTGAGTATCAGCATGTAAAGCCCGCCCGGGGCGGGGCCTTTGTCCGTTCGAAACTCAGGTCCCTTACCAGGGGCTCCATCATCGACAAGACGTTCAAGGGAGGGGAAAAGGTAGAGGACGTCAGCATAGAGAGCAGGGAGATGCAGTATCTCTATGACGAGGGGGACGCCCTGGTATTCATGGACACGGAGTCCTACGAGCAGGAATCGATTCCCCGGGAGTATGTTGGTAACATCCTGGACTACATAAAGGAAAGCGATATTATAAGCGTAACCATCCACGAAGGGAAGCCTATTTCCATTGAGCCCCCCACTTTCGTGGAGCTGGAGGTGACCTACGCCGAACCGGGGGTCCGGGGCGACACCGCCACCAATGTGCTAAAGCCGGTGACACTCGAAACCGGCGCCAGGGTCAGGGTGCCCCTCTTCATAAACCAGGGTGATGTGGTCAAGATCGACACGAGGACCGGGGACTATGTGGAGAGGGTGAAAAAATAAGGCGGCCTGTCTATTATGCCGGGCGTACTCCCCTGGCGCGCATCACCGACGCAATAACGTACATGATGGCCCACATTGGAGCAAGAAAAAGAGGGTGGAAAAACCATGGAATTTTTTAATTATCTCGGAGAGCTCATCAACAGGAACCCCGGAAAATTTTTAGGGTCCCTGGCGGGGCTTCTTCTGGGAATTCTGGTGTTTTCCCTGGGGCCCCTGAAGACCCTCCTGATTGCGCTGCTGGTGTTCCTTGGATTCCTCGTGGGCAAGAGCAGGGACGACAATGTCTCGGTCCCAGAGGCGCTCATGGGCCTTTTCACGAGGAAAGACAGGGAATAGGTTTGCCCTGTGTCACAATCGACCGCTGTCAGCCCCGTCCTGAAGGAAGCGTGCCGTTCCTATCGGAGCGGCCGGTACAGCGACGCCCTGGTACTTCTGGATTCCCTGGTCCAGCCGGGAACGCGCGACCCCTATCCCCTCCTTCTGCTGGCCCTGGCGAACCTCCAGCTCGACCGTTTCGGCCAGGCTGATGAGGTCTTAAAAAAAATTTCGGCCATCGACCCCCATTATCCTCCGTACCACCGCCTGCGCGCCTTCCTTTTTCTTAAAGCCGCGTCTAATTTTGAAAATGCCCTCGGGTATTATGTGGAGCTTATGGGAAAATACCCGGGCGATACCGTCCTTGCCAGGGCCCTGCGGCGCCTCCGGAAGGCCGATGATTTCGAGAAGTTCCAGAAGTCGGCGCGCCTGGACGAATTTGTGCCGGTTCCCGCGCCGCCGCGGCGCTTTTTTCCGACCCAGGTGTTCCGGAAAAAAAGCGCTCCCGGCGCCGGGCGGCGCCCGGTGCGGCGCCTTGCGGGCGGGCGCCGCACCGGGGGGAAGGTTTTACTCGTTTTTTTTGCGCTCCTCACCGCGGCGCTCCTGGCGGCGGGGCTTTACATGGCCGGGGGCCCTCTTCGCGGCCTCCTTGAAAATGTTGGACAGCCCGTTGGTGCCGACGAGATAGACCGGATAACCCTTGACGGTTCCGGTTTTGAGCTCATTGAAAAAATCTCGCGGGCCCGCCGCCCGGAATTTTACTATACCGGCACTGCCCTGGGGGACGATTTCCACGCCGCAAAAAAACTCCTAAAAAAGAAAAAGTACAATGAAGCGCTCCTGGTGATAAACAAGATACTCCACAGCAATGCCAATATGACGGTGAAGGAGCGCGCCGCCTTCCTCAAGCGCTTTGTGGTAAACATTGAGGAGCGGGAATGGGACCCCGTCCCCTTCCGCGCGGTGATGGAGAAGCCCCATCTCTACGAAGGGGTGTCCCTCCGATGGTCCGGCAGGGTGGCGAATCTTAGAAGAAAACAGGGGGCCGCGACTTTCAACCTCCTGGTGGAGTATCGCTCTGAAAACGTTTTCGCCGGAATTGCCGATGTATTCTGCGAACCGGACCCGGGACCTTTAAAAAACGGCGATACCGTGGAGGTGAAAGCGGTGTTTGCGGGAAGGGTGGCCGGAGGAAACCTGTATCTCAATGGGCGTGAGATAGAAACGCGAAATCCCTGACTACTCGCCGTCCTCCCGGACCTCTATTTCATGTTTCATTATTATTGACGCGCTTTCTTCTTCAGGGGCGGCCCGATAGAGCACCTCGTGTCCGTTTGCCACGAGGCTTCGGCCCTGGATGAAGTCCTTGTAGGGGGAGGGGGCGCCGCACACCTTCACCACCACGGCCCCGGACAGGGCGGCACCCCGCACGAAGATGTCCCGGTCCCTCCGGAATTTTTCTTCCGGCTCTTCCTCTCTCCGGAGAGAAAAGGTGGGAATGAAAATAATCTTCGCTCCGCGGTCCTTCATCTCAATGAAGCTCTCGTCATGGAACACGTCAGCGCAGATGAGGACCCCGAAGGTGATGCCGTGGGCGGTGAAGGTTTTCCATTCCTCGCCCGGGGTGATTTTTCCCACCTCTGCGAAGAAGAGGTTCCTCTTTCTGTAGCTTCCCAGATGTTCGCCGTCGTGAAAAACATGGCTGGCGTTGAACAATCTGCCGCCGTCGAGCTCCGGCATGGTGCCGCATATCACCGTGGACTTAAGTTTTTTTGACAAAAGCTTCATATAGCGGAGCTGGCGCGCCTGATTGCGCGGCGTCTGGGCGTGGTTTCCCAGGGGCCTGCTCGCGAAGTAGTACTCGGGAAAGCAGACGAAATGGGGACGGTACTCACACATCTCCTCCGCCTGGCGCCGCGTCACCCTTTCCCCTAACCCGTGCTGGAACAGTATTATTCTGATCTTCCTCATGTGTCCTTTTCTTGGCCCTCTTTCTCTCCGAAGGCGCAATGCTATTTCCCCGACGCCGGTACGTCAAGGCGAGTTTTTTCTTGACAGCCGCTCTTTGGTCTTTCCATAATCATTCACCGGCCCTGACATGATTGAAAGGCATGACAGCATGATAGAGCATGACAGATAGAATTGAGTTTTACAAAAAAGTGGAAATCCTCTCGGGGCTTTCAGAGGGGGAAATTGCCGAGATTCTTTCGCGCTTCGGGACTTCGGATTTCGGCGAAGGGGATATCCTCTTCGCCGAGGGCGATGAGGGGAAAGAGCTCTACGTGGTGGAGTCCGGGGAAATAGCCGTGAGCATCGGGCTTCCCGGGGGAGGGGAGAAGGAAATCGCCCGGGTGGCCCCCGGCGACTTCTTCGGCGAGATGTCCATATTCGAGGACGCCCCACGGTCCGCCACTTGCAGGGCCCGAGCGGCGGCGAAGCTCCTGTCCCTTAACAGGGAGTCTTTCTTCCGCCTCATCGACGACCGGCCCGACATCGCCGTTAAGATGATGTCCCGGATGCTTAACATCGCCACAAAGAGGCTCCGGAGCACAAGCCGTTTCGTCGCCGACACTGTGCGATGGGGGGAGGAGGCCCGGCGCCGGGCCATCACGGACGATTTAACGGGTCTTTACAATCGGAGATATCTGGACGAGGCCTTAAAAGACCAGTTCGCCCTGGCGTCCCGGAAAGGACATCCCCTTTCGGTCGTAATGATGGACCTGGACAACTTCCGGGAAATCAATGAAAGATACGGCGCCGATGCTGGGGACAGGGCCATTGTGGCTGTGGCGGAACAGTTCCGCCGTCATCTGCGGAAGGCGGACATCCCGGCGCGTTACGGCGGCGATGAGTTCATCGCCCTCATGCCCGACGCGGACCTGGGTTTGGCGGAGGAAACCGCCGAGTCTATAAAAGAGGCGGTGAGGGGGATTTCAATCCATGAGGAGCACGGGGCGGTGTTAGTCACCGTGAGCCAGGGGATCGCCTCCTTCCCGTCGACGGAGTCAACACTTAAGGGGCTTTTAGCAGGGGCGGACCGGGCCCTTTATGCGGCCAAGGAACGTGGAAGGGACAGGATTGTCCGGGACGAAGGCGGCGGTGCGGGTTGATGAATGCATATTCTAAATAATCAGGTTTTCCCGTCAGCATTAGGCGGGAAAATATAATTAGGCGGGAAAATATAGTTTTTGTAGCTGCTTTTTTAAGTCCCCGGAAATATCACAGGATGAGGAACTCGCATGGTTAAAATTGTGAGAGAACTCCTAACAGGCTTCAGATACAGTACGATGAAAAAGTCATTCCTGGTGGTATGGGCTTTTATTGTCCTGGCCATGGTGCTTTTTTTCATCCTGGCCTATGTATCTACTATTTTCAGACGCGGCGGGGCCGCCGCGGTTATCGTTCAGGGCCTCGGGTTTCTTATGGCATTCACATGCTTCCTAATGGCTTTTGCCGGGGTGTACCAGATTGTTGCCGCGGCCCGGGGCGGCGGCGCGCCCGTCATTTCAATCATAAAAGGGATAGCGGGAAAAACCCATTATTATCTCGCCTTCACCCTGGGGTCCGCCGTCCTGGCGGCGGCGCTGGTGGCCGCCCAGGCGGGGCTCACGGCCCTGGCATATATTCCCTACGCGGGGCCCGTCTTTACGGCCCTTCTAACCGCTTTGTTTTTCATGGTTAATATCGCCGCCGCTTCTGTAGTCCTGGTGTCGTGGGCGGTCCTGGGGCCCCTCACGCTGGACGCTGGCTCGTTGCGGGAACTTGCCGTCGCCGTCCGGGACCTCCTGAAAAAGCGATGGCTTCACGTGCTCTTGTATCTTGTGGTCTCACTCTCTGTCCTTTTCCTTGCCGTGACGGTGCTGTACTTTTTCGCCCGCCATGCCCTCGGAATCACCCGGGCTATCCAGTGGAAAATAAACGCCGCATATCCCAAGACGCTAAACTCCCTGGTCCTGGGCTCCTATGCCGTGGACATCGTGAAGCGCATCACGCCGGCGCCGGACCCCATGGGGGCCTTCCTCACCTACGGCCCGCGGGTCTTCGATTACCTGAACATCATTAAAAAGGCGCTCGTAATATCCTATGCGGCGGTTTTCTCGTTCATCGCCGCCTTTCCGACAGCGGTCTATTTCTGCATATCCTCAATTTTTTTCGATATGCTCAGGAAAAGCGAAAAATAAAAACATGAGGAGGAATCATGGCTGATATACGTTTCGACAACCGGGTGGCAATAGTGACGGGCGCCGGACGGGGCCTCGGCAGGCTTTACGCCCTTGAGCTTGCGAAACGCGGGGCAAAGGTGGTGGTGAACGATCCGGGGAGCGCCCGGGACGGGAGCGGAGGAGATTCCGCCCCCGCCGAGGAAGTCGTGAAGGAAATCACCGCCGCGGGGGGGCGGGCAGTTGCGTCCTTCGATTCCGTGTCGACCGTCCAGGGCGGCGAGAACATCGTCCGCACCGCCGTGGAGGCATTCGGGACAGTGGACATCCTCATCAACAATGCCGGCATTCTGGCGGACCGGTCGATCCTGAAAATGGCCGAACGCGAGTGGGACCTCATCCAGGAAGTGAACCTTCGGGGGGCCTTCTGTGTTACGAAGCCTGCTTTCGCCATTATGCGGGAGAAGCAATTCGGCCGCATTGTCTTTACCACATCTGGGACGGGGCTTTACGGTAACTTTGGGCAGACGAACTATGCCGCGGCGAAGATGGGCCTCATCGGCTTTATGAACTCGCTTAAGCTGGAGGGGGCCAAGTACGGCATTCTGTGCAACACCATCGCGCCTCTGGCGGGGTCTCGCCTTACCGAAGACGTACTCCCTCCCGATCTATTTAAAAAGCTCCGGGGCGAGGACGTGGCGCCCCTGGTGATGTACCTTTCGTCGGAAGAATGCTCCGACAGCGGGATGATTTTCAACTGCGCTGCCGGGTGGTTCAGCCGCACCGCCGTGGTCTGCGCTCCCGGCGTGAAGATAGGCGACGGCTCGGCCTTAATCACTCCTGAGCAGGTGCGCGACAACTGGGGGAAGATCACCAGCGTGGAGAACGCTGAAATTCTAAACAGCCTTCCCGAATGCTTCAAGTTCGTGATGTAGGAAAAACATGAATTTAAACAATCGAAACCGGGAAAAGGTTTTTTGGGCCGTGTCCCTGGCCTGCATGCTGGTTTTTTGTTTCAACCGGGGCTGGAGGGTCGGGAACGTACTCTATGTGACGAAGACCCTGAGCGTACTCGCTCTCCTCTATCTTGGGGCCCGCTACGCGGAAGGGCGATACAATCGCTTCAGCCGAAACGTGATCATAGGCCTCGCTTTCATCGTGGCCGGCGACATTTATCTTCTGGGGCTAAGAGTTGTGCCGAATTTTTTGCCGGGGCTAATATGCCTCCTGCTGGGATACCTCTTTTATATCGCCGCCTTTTCTGATGGTAAGCCCAAATTCAACCGAAAAGCGGCCATAGCTGTCGCGGCGGCCGGCGCCGCCGCAACAGCTGTGCTGGCGCCTTCCCTGGTTTCCAGGTGGCCTTCGATGATAGCTCCCGTGCTCCTGTACGCTGCCGCGGCCCTCGCAATGGTCTACTATGGAGCCACGAGGGGGATTGCAGTCCTCACAGCGGGGGTGATACTTTCCGCACTATCGGACTCGCTGCTTGTCTATAACAGGTTTGTTCGCCCGCTGCAATGGCTTCCAATAATGATATGGGTAACACACTACGCCGGGCAGGCCCTTATCGTATTTTCGATTAAGAAGCAGGAAGATCTGGCTGGCGGGCACGCGTCTTTTCCGGAGGAGAGGCCCGCGCCGGATGAGGCGCCTAAGCCAGTGGAGACGAAGCCGTCCAGTTCTCTTCGTCCGCCTCGAAGTCTGAGAAAACCGAAGGGGCCTCCCTCTGCATGATTTTCAGCATCTCGAGGCAGACGCGACGGATTTCCCACTGGGCGCTTTTGTGAAGGCGGAGGGAAAAGATGAACCTGAGTTCGCGGAAGTTCGCGCTGAAGACGATTTGGCTTTCCAGCGCGTTGGGGAGGACGAAGCGCGCGTCCTCCTTTTTTATTGAAAGCTCTCTGAGCCGGTTGTAGGTGTTTCGGGAAGTTTCTATAAATTCCCGAAACACCGCCATGGCCTCAGGATTTGCCGCGATCTGTGGGGGCACCACGTAATTGAACTCGCCCTCGTTCACATAGCGCTGGGACTGTTGTGAAAAGCTCGCCAGGCGGTGGCGCACAAGCTGATGGGTGAAGGCACGGGATGCCCCTTTTATGCGGAAGGAAGCGCTGGCGTGCTCTAAGATCGAGTGGTGGCCGCTTTTTATGCAGTTACGGATGAAGTTCTTCTCGGTGCCGTCGCCAATCCGGCCCAGGGAGAGATAGCATGTGCGTCCCGCCTCCTCAATGAGCTTCTCTGCATTGGGCGTGACAGCGAGGAGGATGACCTCGGGTTTAAGGATTTCCATCTAATGCTCCGCGGGATTTTTCGGCCCCGGGGCGGGGCGATTTACTTTGCCCCATAATGCATGGGAACCTCCTTTCGTCAAGCCGGTTACGGGAAGCGGTTGAAAAAGATTGTTCACATATCAGTAATACTGTGTCATTGGAGCCTCGGCCTTATGGTTACCGTGTTGCTCTTTAGATCAAGTCGGACGCTGGTCACTTCCCATGGCCCCCTGACGCCCAGTATGTTTTTGTATAGTTCTATATCATTCATGGTTGACATTTTATCTTATAGGTTATCCACTCTAAGGACGGAAGCTCCTTAAAATTTTAAGCCTCTGTCCGGCGCTTTTTCTGCCAGAGGGGGCTTGATTTGAGATGGGACTGGCTCACATAAAACGCATTGTGTCCTATTAGCTCATTGTGAAGAGTTCGTACTTTACTATATATTGGATATTGGCAACCTCTAATAAGGGAAATCCCAGGTCCTGAATATGCCAGAAGATACAGTTTATGGAAACCTCTAAAATTTAATTTTTAGGGGTTCCCTATTTATATTTATTGTAAAAGGATATGTAAAATGAAAAACAGTTCAATATTGTTAAGTGAAATAAAGGTAAAAAATTATTTATTTAAAAATAGATATGTATGTGCACCATTTGATATTTCCAGGGCTGATAATGAGGGGCTTGTAACAGACGAACTGCTTGATATATACAAAAAAAGAAGGGGACCTTCTCTTATTGTGGTTGAACAGGCAGCCGTGTCTTCAAACGGCATGTATAGGAAAGGGTTGCTGCGTGTTGATAAAGACCGGTGCATAGAAGGACTTTCTAAGCTTGCACAGGTAATACACAACAATAATCAAGTGGCCGTATTGCAAATAAATCACGCCGGAAGCGCTGCAGATGTGGATGTTACGCACATGGAGGCAGTTGCCCCTTCGGCGGTGGTAAATCCTGTAGTAAACAAATCCATGCCCAGGGAGCTAAGTATAAACGAGATAGGCAAAATTAAGGAGGAATTTGTTAAAGCGGCGATACGTGCTAAAAACGCAGGCTTTGACGGAGTGGAGATACAAAATTGTCACGGTTTTTTGCTTAGCCAGTTTTTATCTCCCATAACAAACAAAAGAAAGGATGAATATGGCGAAAGTCTAAAGAATCGCAGCAGGCTGCTTCTTGAAATAGTCGGTGAAACAAGGAAGGCGCTTGGGGATGATCTTCTTTTGCTTGTTCGATTAGGAGCGGATGACCTTATGGAAGGCGGGCTTAAGGTTGAAGATGGATCTAAGGTCGCAAAGATGCTTGAGGAAAATGGGGTGGATATACTTGATCTATCATCTGGACTTATGCCTCCCCTGGTTTTAAAAGGACCTGCCATGCTGCGTCCGATGATTAAGACTATTAAGTCGTCGGTAAATATTCCTGTCATAGGGGCCGGGGAATTAGATGATGTGCAAATAGCATCTGACATGATTGATAAAAATGAGGTTGATTTCATAGGTCTTGGAAGGCCTATTATGAATCAGCCGGATTTTGTGGAAAGGCTTATTGAAAAAATAAAAAATACCACAAATTAAATCATTAAGGGGGGTAGAAGGGAATACTATCCGAACATAGGGGCATTTCTGGATGACGAAGTGTGGTCTTGAGCATCACGAATATCGTTACACTCCAGAAAGAAAAAAA
>JARKUF010000017.1 GCA_029974015.1 Spirochaetota bacterium | reverse complement strand
CGCCCCCATGGCCTCGGCCTCGAGCGACTCTTCGAGGTCGTGCACAGTGACGCCGATGATCTTGTCCGGGCCGAGGAGCCGTCGGGCCTCCCCGTAGGGCATGTCCTCCAGGCCTATGTGCACCCCGTCCGCGCCGACGGCAAGGGCCACATCGAGGCGGTCGTTTATGATGAAATTGGCCTTCCCTTCGCAGATGCTTTTAAGCGATAGCGCCTCTTCGTACATCTCGCGGGTTATGTTGGATTTGTTGCGGTACTGCACCACGCTCACTCCCGCCGCGACCGCCGAGCGCACGTCCGAGAGGTTTCCTGACATACTGAGCCCTGAGTCCGTAATGAAATAGTATCCCCTCATCGCGACACCCTCCGCATGGAACTCACCTCCTTTTCCGTAAGAGAGGCCAGTTTGTCGAACAGAAGCTCTCTAAAAGAACCGGGCCCCCTGGCCTCTTCGACCGCGAGCTCGGCCGCAACCTCGAAACAAACAAGCCCTTCGACAGCGGCCCCCGGCAGGTCCTCCGGACAGACGCCCGCGAATGTCCCAATCGCCGAGGCGGCCATACAGCCGGTGCCGACCACGCGCGACATCATCTCGTGACCGTTCCTTATCCTGTAAAGCGCGCCCCTGCCGGCGACTATGTCCTCCTCGCCGGTTATAACCACGACGCAGTTTCGCTCAGTGGCAAGCTCTACGGCGATAGAGGAAAGGTCCCCCCGTACCGCTCCCGCGTCCACGCCCCTGGTCTTCACCCGCTCGCCCGCCACCCTGGCAATCTCCGAGGCGTTTCCCTTTATGATGTCTATTCGAACCGACTCGATGAGCGACGCGGCCATCCGGTCGCGGTATGGCGTCGCCCCCGCGCCGCAGGCATCCAGCACCACCGGCACGCCCCTGGCGTTTGCGGCGGCCGCCGCGAGTCTCATGCTTTCAACGAAGTCCGTGGTGAGCGTTCCGATGTTAAGCACCAGAGCGGAGGCGATGGAAGCCATGTCAGCCGCCTCCTCCGGGGCATGGGCCATCACCGGTGAGGCCCCGAGCGATTTTACGAGCTGCGCGCATTCATATATGGTGACCCAATTGGTCAGATGATGCACGAGCGGCTGTTTCTCCCGAACAGCCGTTAGAAGAGTGGTCCTGTCCATTATTCCTCCTGAGATGTTAGCACAGCGAATTCGTATCGTTCCAGGGTTTAGTCATAATGAAAAACTGCCCCTGCGAAAACGGATTCTACGCGCATGTTATCCTGGATGGGATGATTTTTAAAAAAGGGAGAGCTGACTTTTCGGTTGGCATCCCTACGCCGGCATTATCCGGATCAGGTTCAACGGGTATGATCTCAGGCTCCGCTTTGGAACCACCCCACTGATATTTAATGTACTAAAAGGCCTTAGTTCCGTCCACAAATATTGCAGGGTATCTCTAAAAATTAAGGGTGTTCACAAAAACTCGGTTTATCCGCCCGCCTGAGGCAGGCGGATAAATACGATTATTAGAGGTTGCCTGGAGTCAGTTATGAAAATAAGTTTCCCCGCCCTCTGAGGGCGGGCGTGGAAACGCAAGTATTAAAGATTGCCTGATACTACTTTACACGATTATCTTCCGCTTTTCTTCGTCGGGATGGGGCCGATACAGGACCGCGACATGGCCGATGATCCCCACCACTGCCGAACCCGTGCTTTCCGACACGGCGCCAATGATATCCCGCTTCTCCTCCTTGAATCCCACAAACTTCATCTTGATTAGTTCGTGGTCCAGAAGGGCCCTGTCGGCGGCTGAAATAAGCTCGTCAGTGAGGCCCTTCTTCCCCACCTGGATAACCGGACGTAAATCGTGGGCCAGGGCCTTCAGCTTTTTCTTCTGAGAATATTTTAAAACCACCGCATCTCCTCCCTGTCGTCTGAAAGCAGATTTTCGCCTTCAACGGGCGGCCCTTGTTTACATCCTCCGCTCCGTCAAAGTCCGCCCTCAGATATAATTCTTCAGAATTTCCAGGATACCGGCCTCCACAGAGCCGAACTCCGCGATGAGCCTTTCCCGGAGGGCCCTGAGCTCGCCTCCGGGGCGGTAATCGTCCACGGCCCTGAAATAGCCGAGCCTCCGGCCTATTATGAACTGCTCACGGTCTTCCTCTTCCATGGCGAGGAAGCGGTCTATGGCGTGGAGCATCCTCGGTTTGTCGTCGGGAAGCGTCCCCTCCACCTCCTCCAGGAGGTTCATTATGTGGTCGCTCACAACCCGGCTCGTGATTCCCCCCAACTCCGAGATGAAGAGGCGGAGTTCCCGGACCTTCCCTTCCTCGGTGAGAGGCTCCCACTCCCCCCGGGCCATGGCCTCTCCCAGAGGGGTCCCCGGAAGCGGCACCGTACTCCGTATCCGCACGAAGGTGGGGTTAACAGCGTTTATCACCCTCGCCGTTTCCCGGGCGCTTTTCTCCCAGAGGGCCGCGCCTCCCAGGCCCGGCATATAGTATTCGGAGAGGTCGAAGCCCGCCTCCATTGCCTTTCGCCCCGCGTCAATCTGTTCCTCCGATTTGACGCCCTTCTTAACGAACTCAAGGACATCATCACAGCCCGATTCCATCCCGAAGTGGAGGCGCGTAAGGCCCGCCTCACGGAGAAGGACCATGTCCTCAAGGCTTTTTCTGCTGATGGTCTTCGCCCGGGCATAGGAAGTGATACGCTCCAGGGAGGGAAAGGCCTTCTTTAAATGGCGGATGATATCGGCGAGCTCCCCTGCGGGAATCACCGGAGAGTTCGCGTCCTGAAGGAACGCCGATTTCATGCCATGATATATCCAGAAGAGGACCTGACGGTAGTATTCCATCGGCGTGTCGTCGAGGCCCATGGCGCGATGAATCACGTCCCGCTCCGTCGGCATGGAGGGCCCACGCCCTTCCAGGGCCCCCGAGAGCCTCTCCGCTATGGCGCGCATGGAGTCGATATCGCCCTTAACTTCTTCCACGGTCCTACGGGAGAAAGTCTCGTCGCGGTAGGTGTGGCAGAAAGCGCATTTGTTCCAGGGGCAGTTCCGCGTCACCCGGAGAAGTATGCTCATCGCCTCGCTGGGGGGCCGAATGGGGCCCATTTCAAAGGTGTAGCTCATTTGCATTTACCCCGTTTAATCTCGGTATGCGGTTTTCCCGCGCTCAACCGCGTTGAAGCTTCACCGCCGACGGAAAATACGTCAAACCATTAACCTTTAAAAAACGCAGTAACGCCGGGCCCCGGCCCGCGGGCAAAATTAGTTTGACACATATCAATGCTCGAAAATGATACTCCACGGGCCAGGAAATAATTTAAGGGAGCCTCTAAAAATTAAATTTTTGAGGTTCCCATAAATTGTAACTACCGGCAAACTCAGGACTTAGGTTTTCCCGCCAGCCGAAGGCGGGCGGGAAAGCCTAATTATTAGAGATTGCATGTAACTACTGGCATACTCAGGACTCAGACTTTTTCGCCCGCCTTCGGCTGGCGGGAAAGCCTGAGTATTATAGGTTGCCTTATTACTTATAACCAAGGAGTTCCCTGCCCATGAGCGAAGAATTCAATGACATAATGCGCCAGCGCATCGAAAAGGTGGAGCATCTGCGGGCCAAGAATATAAACCCCTATCCCATCCGATTTCCCAGGGACAGCCACACCGCCGACATCATTGCGAAACACAGCGATGAAAAACCTGTATCCGCCAGCGCAGCGGGACGCATCCGTTCCCGGCGGATGATGGGGAAGGCCTCCTTCACCCACATTGAGGACATTACAGGAACCATCCAGCTTTACTTCAAGCAGGACGCCCTTGGCCCGGACAAGTACGAAATCTTCAAGTCCCTGGACCTTGGAGATATCATCGGCGTCTCCGGAAAAACGTTCCGCACGAAGACCGGGGAGATAACCATAGAAGTGGCGGACTTCACCCTCCTGGCAAAGTGTATCAGGCCCCTTCCCACGGTGAAGGAAAAGGACGGCCAGCTCTTCGACGAGTTCGCGGACCGGGAGCTCCGGTACCGCCAGAGATACGTGGACCTCATCGTCACCCCTAAAACTCGGAAGGACTTCATCCTCCGAAGCCGGGTCATCACCGGCATCCGGGAGTACCTCTCCTCAAGGGGCTACATTGAGGTGGAGACCCCCATGATGCAGGCGATACCGGGAGGGGCCGCCGCGCGCCCCTTTATCACCCATCACAATGCCCTGGACATGAAGCTCTATCTCCGCATCGCGCCGGAGCTCTACCTGAAGCGCCTCCTCGTGGGTGGCTTTGAAAAAGTATTCGAGCTCAACCGTAACTTCCGCAATGAGGGAATATCAACCAGGCACAATCCCGAGTTCACCATGCTGGAGCTCTACGAAGCCTATGCCGACTACAATGTGATGATGGAAATCTGCGAGGACATGATATCCTCCCTCGCCCGAAAGCTCCTGGGGGACACCGTGATCGATTATCTGGACGAAAAAATTGACCTCACGCCCCCATGGACGAGGATTACTTATCTCGACGCGATTAAAAAATACACCGGCCTGGATTTCACTACCCTATCGTCCGGTGACGAAGCGCGTGAAGCGGCCCGGAGCATCGGCATCAAAATAGACGGCAAGCTTTCAAAGTGGCGCGTGGCCGAATTCGTATTCGAGGAGCGGGTGGAGAAAAACCTCATTCAGCCCACCTTCGTCATGGACTACCCCACGGAGCTTTCGCCCCTGGCGAAGTCACGTGACGACAATCTCGAGTTCGTTGAGCGCTTTGAGCCGTACATCGCCGGGCGCGAAATCGGCAACGCCTTCTCGGAGCTCAACGACCCCATCGACCAGAGGCGGCGCTTCGAGGAGCAGGTGAAAATGCGTGAGGCCGGCGATGAGGAAGCCCAGATGATGGACTACGATTACATAGCGGCCCTTGAATACGGCATGCCCCCGGCAGGGGGCATGGGCATCGGTATCGACCGGGTCGTGATGCTCTTCGTGAACACCGCCTCAATTAAAGACACGATCCTTTTCCCGCTCCTGCGGCCAGAGAGCTCCGGCGGCCATGTCTGAAGAATTTACCGGCCCCCTTCATCCCCACCTGCTCCAGCGGTTCGCCGACGCCTTCAGCAGGATGGAGCTTTCCCTGGACCTGTTGGAGGAGACGCTCTCCATCCTTTACATGTTCCACGATCCCGAGGGGAAATACAACCTGGCGGTGAAAATTGGCGAGCTAAACCTGCGCTACGGCCTCGAAACGAGGGAGGACGCGAAAGGACCCGCACGGATTTACACCGCCTTTTACCAATCCGTCATCGCCCTTGTGGAAGACATTGAAAAAGAAAAGAAGAACGAGAGGACCGCAAAAAAGCTCTCCGACCTTGCTGACGCTCTTCTGGTCCTTCACGGGCGCGAAGAAGACGCGAAAAAGCTTTGCGTAACATGGCTCGTCGCAGTCCTCAAGGGAATGGTCAAGCGGTTCAATGTCCCCATGAGTTCCCCCCGGGGGATGGAGGAATACATTGACAGGACTTTCGAACCGTCAACGGCCTCGCTTTTCAACTACGCGGTGGCCCTTTCGGGAAAATTGAAAGGGGACGATATAACAAAAGACGACCTCGTTTTGGCCGTGTCTATCCTCATAACCCTCACATCGAAGGTCAACGCTATCCGGAAGGACGCTCTGGAGCTGATTAACCAGGGAAAAATACCGGACACGGGGAGAAACGACCCCTGCCCCTGCGGAAGCGGAATGAAATATAAAAACTGCTGTATGAAAATCCAATAAACTCTGGGCCGTATTACCCCGGTTAATTACAAAGCTCGGGGTTGTCCGTCCACCGAAGGCTGGCTGGGTAACCCGGGATCCTAAATATTGACTTCAATCACTAAATACGTGATTCACGAATAGCTATTTAAATAGTGAAAATTATACTTGAAATTTCACGGGGAAATTCGCAAATATACAGGAGGATACAATTTAAAAAATCGAGGCAGTTATAAAAACTATATTTTCTCGCCCGCCTTTATCGAACGAGGAATTGAACTGTCAGTAATATTTTTTGGGACAACACGGAAGGCAGAGGATTTGAATATGGACATTTCGACCAGAAAATCGGAAAACACGCTCATCATCGATGTCAGGGGAGACATATCGTCCCTGAGCGGCATCGACTTCGACAAGAAGGTCATCAAGGAAGTGGACAAATTCAAGGCCCGGAGGCTCATCCTGAACCTCAAGGAAGTGGATTATATAGATTCCCAGGGGATGGGATCGCTCATCGTTATTCGCCAGTACACTATCAAAAACAAGGTCCTCTTCTCGGTGGTTGGCATCAATGAGAACATACGCAGTACCTTTGAACACGCCGATATGATCGATTTCTTCAATATCAAGGATTCCGAGGAAAAGATGATTTAGCGGCTCACCCCGCCATCTTTTCCAGGAGCTTCTTTTTCGTCGTCTCGAACTCCTCCATTGAAATGGCGCCGGAATCCCTCAGTTCCTTAAGCTTCGCGATGGTCGCGGGAATATCTTCTCCCTTCTTCTCCTTTTTCAGGCCCTTCACAACGTCCTTGCCTTTATCGAGTAGGTCTTCGTACTTAGCCTTCACATCGTCCACGTTCAGATCGAAGATAGATCCGCGCCGGGCGAAGTGGGCGTCGAATATCTTGCCCAGCGCATAGGTCGAGGCCCCGGAAAGCGCTATCTGGGTGCTGATGCCCAGTGCGGTCCCCACCCCGGGGATCGCTTTCACGGCGCTGGCCCCCATGCGGGCCAGGGTTGCGCCCGCCAGGGACGATATCAGGGACTTTCCGGAATCCTGGTCGTACGGAGCTTCGTAGTGGTTTGCCAGTTGTTTTATCATGTCTAACTGTATTACTGCCACGGCGGTGATGTCCACCAGGGGCAGCGGGATCGCCCCCGCCGTCATGCTGTATATCACATGGTTGGTGATTATCTTATCGACGACCGGATTTTCGGGCCTTTGCTGTTCCATGGCGCTCCTCTCTTTCATTTTTATGGAGACTTAAAAATTATGGGGACCCCTGAAAATTAAATTTTGATGTTCCCATAAAATGTAACTACTGGCATACTAAGTACTTCGGTTTTCCCGCCTGACGAAGGCGGCCGGGAAAACATACTAAATGTTTCTCCAAGACAAAAACGGAATTCCTTATAAATATACCTGTTTTACCCTGAAATGTCAAGGAGGAATGAATCGAGGAGCCTCTCGGGCGTATCTTGGACGCTTCCCTAAAGAAATTACGTCTCCGGCATGGCGCCCTGTTATCTAAAAAGCGCGAACACTTCAAGTTCGTTGAGTACGTACACCACCAGCAGAAAAGACACGAGCCCCGCGGAGAGGAAAATGGCGAAGGTGCTGAACTTCAGTTTCTTCCTTTGGACCAATGCCACGCCGATCATGCCGAAGGGGCCGACCGACGCGATGAGGAGAGCCATAAAGGAGCCGAACACCTTAAACACGAAATCCGCCGTACTTGCTGCGTCCCGCATGGCGAGCCTCACCGCGATATACCCGAGGAGGGCCGCGAAAAGAACAATCCCGCCAATCACCAGATGTATCCGTTTCATAAGGTTTTTCTCCGTAAGTATCCGATGAGGTGTTCCGGGCCGTACACGTCTTTCAGGAGCTTCCAGTCGTCCTTACGAAGGACGCCCCGGCACAGGGGTGAGCCGCAGCGGCACCTGAAACCCCGGTCGAAGGCGCTGAAATCCGTGCCGTAATCGTAGGTGATCTCATCGCCGGGGGCGATATCGCGCCTGGCCACCAGGTCCTCCCCTTCATACCAGACCGTGGGGTCGCAGGAATGGTTCATGAAAAACGCTTCGTCTTTCATTATGTCCTCCATGGTCAGATGTCCCGAAAGTATATCGTCGTCCACCTGGTAGCAGAAATGGAGGAATATCTTCTTCCGGTCCTCCGGAAGTGCCAGGGCTTCCTTCACCGAGAGGTCCATGCAGACGCAATCAGCGCCCTCGTTTTCCCTCCAAACGAACTCGCCCTTCGAAATGGGCTCTCGGGCAAAAAGGCCGTATTCCCCTCTCCCAATTTCACGACGCTCCACCTTCCGGCTCAGCATGTCCATGCTCCTCCCCTGTCATCGGCGCTTCGTTCATTCATCCCGGGTGACCTTTCCTGATGGCCCAACGCGAAGGAGCAGGGACTTCATTGCCTCCAGGGTGCCTTTCACGGTCTCCCCGCCGGGGCCATCTTCCTCGAAGGGGTTCCGGACCGTCCCTCCAAAATGGCTGTTGTCCCCCACAATCACCATGCCGTGGATGAGCATCCATGCATGGGCGTCTTTCACGGCAAGCTCCTGGCCGCCGTTGCGGGAATTTCCCACGGCTATGGCGGCGCCTATCTTCCCTTTAAGCCGCATACCGTCTCTCCGAAGCGGCAGAGTCTTGTCCATGAGGCATTTAAGCTGCCCGGAAATCCCGCCGAAATACACCGGAGACACGAGGAGGATCCCGTCGGCCCCGGACAGTATGTCATTTACCCTGTTGGCCTCCTCGTCCTGACCGCACCGGTGTTTGGTTTTGCAGTAATTGCAGTTGATGCAGGGAGTGATTGTAGTACCGCTGAGCAGGATGGTTTCACATGTAAAACCGTTTTCTGTAAAAAATCCCCTGGCCTTCTCAACGATCCTTTCGGAATTTTCACCCTTCCTGGGACTCCCCGACACGCACGCCACCAGCATATCCCACCTCGCTTTTTAGAATAGGCCAGGGACCTCAGGGCCTCCAACCCTCCTTTGTACGAAACCGCTACAGAAACGCCGCCTCCAGTTCCTTTCCCGGCGGAAATACCATCTTCGATACTAAGGCGAACAGGGGATTGGCAATGATGCTCTTCGAGCGTGGGCCCCCCTTTAGCCGGTCCTCCGCCTCGTACAGCGCAGAAAAAGCCCGGCGGACATCAGCAGGGCCGAACTTTCCCGCGTAGTCCAGAAAGGCCTGGCGGTTTCTCTCCTGTACGCCCAATCCCTCCATGGCAGCGTCGGCCCCGGCGCCTTCGGCGAGACGTCGATGGAACGCGTCCAAGGACTCGCACTGGCGGTTTACCATGGTGAGGACCACAAGCTCGTGGACCCCGTCGTCCAGAAGCGATTTCAGCAGGTTAAAAGCGCCGGGAGATTTCCTGAAAAGCGCGTCCAAAAACTCGAAGATCGAGGCCTCGCGATCGTCGGTGATGAAAAGCGAGACCAGTCCCGGAGTAATATGACTATGGCCGGAAAACTTCAGACGCTCCAGGGCCTCGTCTATCTTCCCGAGGTCCCGCCCCAGGAGCTTCATGAGGAGCATCACGGCCCCTTCGTCAATTGTCATGCCGTATTTTCTTATTGTGTCCCGCACATACGCGGCCATATCTCTTTCGAAATAACGCCAGAATTTCACTGCCGCCATGTCGCCGCCGACAGGGACGGTTTTGGGAACACTGTTCTGGGAAGAAACGAGGACCAGGGTCGTCGAGTCCGGGAGTCCCGTCACCAGTTCCTCAAAGAGTGATTTGTTTTGCTTTGTCGCCTGGACCGCTTCCACGCCGTACACAATGGCGAGTTTCTTCGGGGTGAACATGGATTGCATCAGGGCGAACCCGAGGGCCTCGTCGAGCTCATTATTTTCGGCATGGAAACGGGCCACGGAGACGGAACCCGGCCCTGTGCCTTTCTCGAGGAGCCCGGCCATGCTCTCTATCATCTTCTCCTTGAGCCTTTCCTCCTCCCCTAAAAAGAGGTAGACCCGGCGAAGAGGCCCCTTCCCGAGCCCCCGCGCGAAGTCCTTCGCGTTTATCTGTTGGAGCGCGGCCATCTACCTGTTTCCTTTTTCCACTTTCGTCATGTATTCCGTGTACCACCCCGTGATAGTCTGCGCTTTAATCCGCTCCGCCATCCTCTCGACGAGCAAATCCAGGGCAAGGTATTCAGGGGTCACGGGGGGGGTAATCTCCGAATATTCAATGAAGGACTGCACTGCATTGTTGCGGAAGATAATGGTGTTCCTTGCCGCGTCAAGGAGTTTTAACGAACCCGTGAGCCGCATCCTCTTCTTTACGGGGATTCCACGGGGCCCAAATTCCAGGACCTGGACCTGGAACGAGGTCAGGGCCACGAAGAGCTCAAGGTCGCCTCCCGCAGGGACCACGGCGAGCCTCCCATCGCGGTTGACAAGCTCCCGGACTTTCATGGCCGTTTTACCGGCTATGTCCTTCCTTGCCGTGGCATCGTCAAAATCGCCTATGACGATGCTGTTGGCATGGCGTGGAACCACCGGTTCGCCATTGATGGCGCCGGCAATGCGCGAGACCGTACCCCCCCCATCGGGAGTGGCGCAGGCGATGGCAAAGAACGCCATGATTGTCTCAACAAAAACCCTTTTACCGCCGCGCCGCATCGTTCAGAAGTCTCCATTGGGCCGTGACACGCCGAAAAAATAAAAAGAAACGGACATGAAAACACTCAAGTTTGTCCCGGCTATGACGATAATTATAGTGATCATTTACACTCACTGGTCTTCCCTGGATACCATGCGGCATCTATAGGTAAGGCTCTTGTGCGGGCGGGATTTAACAATCCCGCTTTTTTATTATGTGGGCCTCTAATAAGCCACAAATATCAGGCCCTTTATATCACCCGAATAATCTCTTTGATCCTGTATATTTCCTGAATGTACCGGCGCGCCGGGCGGTCCCAGAAATAGACCGAATTTTCCGCATTGATACGGGCCTTCGCCGCGGTCTCGTCGTCATGGTCGCGGAAAAACCGATGTGCCCGCTCCATGGCATCGTAGTACGCCCAGGCCGAGTAATCGGAAAAAAGAAAGCCGTTCCCCTCCACGCCGTCGTCTGTTGTCCGCACTGGAAAAACCGTGTCGCGGAGTCCCCCTGTTGCCCGGGCAACAACGAGGCACCCCGCGGCAAAAGCCTCGAGCTGGGAGATCCCCCCGGGTTCGTTCATCGAAGGCATGCAGAAAATGTCCGAGGAAAAGAGGGGGATGCTTATCTCCTGGAACCCGAAATTAACCGAAACCCCCTTCCCGTAGTACTGCGAGAGAAGATAAAGCCCATGGGCTATCTCCTCACCACGCCGGTCCCCGGAAGAGACGGCCCCGCCGATGACCGCCTGATACCCCAGGTGCTCGAAAAGGCCCTTCGACGCTTCGAGGACAAGCTGAAACCCCTTCTGTTCCGTAATGCGGTGTATCATCGAAAAGATGAGGATGTCGGGGTCCACCGTGAAGCCCCGCTCCATCTGTAAAAGCATCTTGTTCAGAGCGCGGGTGAGGACGGTGCGGCGCACCGGATCATGGACCCCGTCGACGGCCGCGGGCCCCTTCAGTATCTCAGGGAACCTCGATGCGATTTTTTCCTCAAGGGCGGCGTCCGCCTTTATCGCCTCCACGAGGGGCCCGTAGTTACGCTCCCGGAATTTGGATGCGTTAAAACGATCAACGATCCGGTCCTTGAAGTCCCGGCCTATGGCATTGCTGATCCCTATAACATTGAAGAGTATCCTCTCCAGCCCGTCGCAGGCGTATTCAATCTGCCGCGCATAGCTGGGGCTAACGGTGATGGTGCGGTCCGCCATGCGGATCCCCGCCGCCATGCAGTTGATTTTGTCCCCCTCCACAGGGTCGAGAAACTCCGAAGCGCGCCACTGGGGAAGATTGAAGAGGCTGAAAAGATCGAAACCTCCTTCGAAACGGTGGTACGAATCGAAGTATTGCCATCCCCCGTTATGGATGATATGGAGAAATGAAGTCCGCTGGAAATTCGGATTGGAGTAGTATACATGGTCGCATTTAACGATGCCGTTGAAAAGCCCGGCGTAGGCGTCATTGGTGAAGGTAAAATGGGGACGTAATCCGAAAGTGCAGATCACCTCGGCACAGGCCCGAGAGAAAGCGATACGCCGCCGCAATTTTTCCTGGGAGGTGATTCCCCAGTAGAGCCCGTCAAAAAACTCGTAGTGGTCCAGGAGGTAGTATCGAACCCCCTCCACCTCGCCGTAGTGGACCCCCACCTCGTAATCGTGGTCCATTATTTTAAAGCGAACATTCCGCCCGGTGTGGGCCACGCCGTAGCGTTTTACCGCATCGCTCATTTTCCCAATGGCCTTTTCGTCGCCGCCGCGGTAGTAACCGGTAATCACGCAGACGTCCTCACCCATGGCGGCGAGCTCCCGGGGAAGCTCGTAGACCACATTGGCCAGGCCGCCGCTTTTGGAGAAAGGCTCAGCCTCGGCGGACATGAAGACAAGAGAACCCCTCCGGCTGTGCCAGGCCAGGGACTCCCCCAGGGCGGCCAGGAACTCATCGCCGTCATCGCTTAAAAGGTCGATAAACTCCAGGACCTCATTCCCGTCTTTCATGCCATTATGGAACAGATGGAAGAACGCGCGCTTGAGGCCCAGCTCCAGGAAAAAACGGTGCTCCTTCCAGAATTCGGGGATTAGGACCGAAGAGAGGTATTTTTTCATCGCCTCTCCATCGGAGAAGTTCGCGGCTATTTCACCGAAGGAAAAATTGGAACGGAAATGCGCGATATTAGAAATAGAACAAAGCCTGAAGAAGGAGTCGGCCAAAAATTCGGTATAATGGCCCTCAATGCTTTCAAGCATTTCCAGTTTAAAGAGCTTTATCCTCTCCGTGTAGGACACCACGGTGTTGATTTTCGAGGACTTCAGCTCCCGTCCGGTGAAGTAGCTATAATGGCCTGTGATGGGGGAGTAGAGGAGGTCCACCACCCGGATGAGGTCGTCATCTTTCAGGGGAAGGACAGGATTGTCGAACTGTATCGATACGGACTGGTTCGCGTTGGCGAAGTTGAACGCGGCAAGCCACACCCCCGTAGTGGCGAACTTCACCGCCGCGGCGACCATGTTATTGTTGGCCCACACAAGATATCCCTTCCCGCGGTTTTCCCGGTGGAACTCGTACCACTCCCGGTAAAAGCGTTCCACGCTCCGGTGGGCGGCGTACTCGAAACTGTTCCAGTTGACGAAAATGTTGTCCAGATACACCTTCCAACCTTCCCCTTCGGCGCTCCCCTCATAATCCATGACGATATTGCTCATCATTATGGAGAGGCCCACGGCGGCCCTGAGGCCCCTGTGGCCGAAGGTGTTCAAGGCGCGCCTCTCGTCGTGATTGCCTAAAATCCCCAGAAGCTCGGTGCCCTCCGGAAGCGACGAGGGAAGATAGTTATCGTAAAAATGATAGATTTCCCGTACGTCGGTCTTACCGTGGATGATGTTCTCGCAAATTTTAAAAAGCGATGAATTGTAGGGGATAATCCCGCAGCGGGAGAGAAAACGCTCATGTCCCCAGTAGCATTCCGCCAGGAATATGAAGAAATTCTTTTCCCGCTCCCTTAGCATCGATTCGATGTTCTGCATGATGAAATAATGGAGGGGGATGGCTATAATGTCCCGGCACGCCGAGTCGTAGTACCCCGTCGTCATGAAGCGGCCGTATTCGCGGTCGTTGACGATGATGTTTCCCAGAAGCATCTCTTCGTCGGTGCGGCGGTCTTCCCAGATGAAGGGGTAATTGTTCCGCTTCATTGCTATTGGGACCGCGTGGGCCGAGTCGAATCGTATTCCGTCGATATCGAACTGCTCTATGAGCTGGAGAATGGAACCGGTGAGCCATTCCCAGACCTCAAACATCCGATAGTTTAAAAGCATCCCGTCGTTCCAGCTCCCGAACCTCCCGTCCGTGGATGCGCGCTTTCCGAGGCGGCCTTCGTAATCGTAGCAAAGGACGGCATAGCTGTCCGGCACCTCCGTGCTCGTGCGGTTAAGGTGAGGCACGACGTCCACAATGATTTTTATACCGAGCTCATGGGCGCGAGTTATCAGGTTTCGAAACTCATCGGCCCCTCCAAGGGAAGGCTCGGGCTCCACGAGGCTCATTGGGGAAAAGGGAGATGGCGAGGACGCTTCTGGGGCCCAATCCTGGCGGTTGGTTCCGCGCTTTTGCATCCCCAGGATGTAAATTGAGGTGATGAGGTATCGTGCCTTCAGGTCCTCCAGATGCGCAGTGATATCGGAGAAGCGCCCCAGGCGGATCACCTCTCCGTTCTCATTGTACACCAGCCCCGGATGACCGGACCTGTCGCGCCAGTAAACGCCGGTGTGTCCGTGGATGTCGGTGAATATTTCCAGGATAATCTCCCCTCTTACATCGGGGACCACGTTGACCCGTCCGCTCGCCCCGTGGGCGGTGACCCATTCGCTGGACTTTCTTTTCCGCTTGAAAACCAGGAAATCATAATGGCCGTATTCGTCGAAACAATGGCAGAGGGCATACTTTTTCGGCCCTTCCGCATATTCCAGTTCCATATCAATATAGGAAAGGCCGTCCTCGGTGATGAACTTCCGCTGGCGGTCCAGGGTGTTTCGGTATAGGCGCAGAAAGTATCCGGGCTTGTGGAGGGGCAGGTCAAATTCAAACCTGTATTCGTCTCCGGATTTCAGGTTGATGAATTTGGCCGCCAGGGGAGCGTCGTATTCCTTTGGCGCGAATACCCTCTCCAGGGCTATGTTGGCGCGGTTGCGCACTTCATGTAGATCGTGACCCGAGGCGGCCACGAGGAGGCGCACCACTTCCTTCAGTGATGCCGGATCGCCCCCTTTCTTGTAACGGCGGGCCAGGCGCTCCAGGGAGTCCATGGCCTTCACATTCTTCCCATAGTGGAAATTAAGTTCGTCGCCGCGGATCCTTGCGTTGAGCATCTTCACAAAGCTCTCCCGATTGCGCTCCGTGAAAGGGCGCACCCTCTTCACCTCCGGGACTTCGGCGGCCTCGATTTCTTTCAGCGTTGAAATGCGGATCAGCTCGTCGACGAAAACATTCAGCGCCCTGGATATGGCGGGCGAAAACGTTTCCGTATGGGAAAAGCCTGTCTGGATGGCCCTCTCCTCAATCATGAGAATGGTCTTGAACGTATCGTAGAGGGCCGTTTCGTTCTTCTTCCTTTCCTGGTAAATGGCGTCGAAGATATTTAGGCCCAGATAAACCGTGGGAATTTCCCGCCACTCCGGCCCCTGTCCCACATGGGATATGACCGTCGTTTCCGATGACCTGTGGAAAAGGGTCGGTACGCCGTGGCGTTCCTTGACCAGGACAATGCGCCGGTCCACTGGCATGGGCTGTTCCGACTCCGCCATTGCCCTGTGGATGATGAGGACCGCCGTGGAAATCCGCCTCAGGAGGCGGGTGTCGCTCTGGAACCTCCCCTTGAGGGTCCCGTCGTCCTTAACGGCGGTATCGATGATGGCGCCCCGGAGAGAGTCGATGTCGTCCCCGAGGTCCGCGTCGGATGCGCCGCCGCGGATGCGGCCAAGCACTGCTTTCGAGGGGAAGAATTCGAAACACCGGTTTTCCGCGAAGGCGGCGGCTATCTCTTCCTTAATGGACCTGTCGGCGATGAGGTGCTCCTCGCGCAGCGTGTACCTGCTGAGACTGCTGAGGGTGCCGGTGCTCTTTTCCACGTCGGGGCTCCTTTGGGAATTGGGGCCGGGCTAGGCGTCTCCCGGATAATGAGCCTATACAATTAAGCGGGTTTTAGTAAAGAAAAAAACGGAGAAAGGGCGTTATTGAAAAGCAAACATGGCCAAATTAATCTCTCGCGGAAACGCTCTTTCGCCGCACCTTGCAGGGACGTTGAAATCTATCTGATTTCATCAACGAACTGTAGAACAGGGTACTTCGCCCGGTACACCGTGACGGGTTTGTAGACGAACTCCAGAGGTTTTTTCGACTGTATCAGCGACTGGATGTCACGGCGCTTCCCCGGGGGGACCATCAGGAGCACCCTGGCGCTACCCTTGCGGCTCGAAAGCATCAGAAGCTGGTTTCCTTCTTCGGAGTGTTTTTTCAGTTCCGGGGGAAGGCGAAAATATTTCACCGGATAAAGGGAGCCTCGGAACTGCTCTCCCCGCATGCTCGGCGTTTCCGAAAGGAGCTTGCGGTAACTCGCTCTGGGCAAGTTCGAATAATCGGCCTTGGAATCGATGGCACCGAAATCTTCGCCTTCCGTAATGGGTGCTATATCGTCCTTGGCCGCGGAAACTTTCGGCGTTTCAACCGCCACGACGGCCCCTTCTCCATGGACCTTCTTTTTCAATACAATGAAGCTCTGGACCAGGTACTCGGTCTTGTTGTCCTTTGTAGGATCACCGGTAAGCCTCGCCGCGATGCAGTCCCCGCCGGCTGCGCGGGCCCCTTCCCTGGCGTATTTCAGCCTTTTTTCAGGGTGAATTCCCCCACATCGATAATTGCCAGTTGATCATAGGAGCCCACATCGTTCCAGGGCACCAGTTTTACTTCCGCATCCTTCGGGAGGGCCGGGTGTTCAGGACCCGTTCTAACCAGCTCATATGGGGACTTGCAGACGGTGAAAGCGAGAGGTAAAAGCAAGATGATCGATAACCGGCGCATAGTTTTCTTCTCCAAGTATGGTCAGGGCCTGGAGATCCATCATATGAATATGTTATCATAACCACGAGACGAAGTCAATATAAATTCAACACAGACCCGGAAGAAGCGGATCAGAGAAGTCCAGGGAGGAACATAAGAAGAGGCGGAAGGACAAGAGTAACAAAAAGTATCGTAGTGGCGACGAAGGTGCCCGAAGCCAGAGTGGTGTCGAGACCGTATAGGATCGATGCGAGGACGGAGAAAATAGCGGCGGGCATGAAAGACTGGACCGCGATGACCTGCGTAATATCCCGCGGCAGTTGTACGAATCGGAGGATAAGAATGGCCGCCGCCGGCACAAGGACGAATTTTTCCGCTGAGAGTACCGCTGTGGCCCTCAGGGTTTTCCCGATATCAGATACCCTGAAGTTCAAGCCCAGGGAAAAGTAATACGATGCCACGGAAAGGACCAGTAAAATATCCACAGGAAATGCTATGTTCGGGCGGGATATCCCGCTCGTCCCAAGGATGAGGGCAAGGATGACGGCAAAGAGAGGCATGTTCTGAAGGTCGAAAAAATTAGATGGAAGAGACACCGCGTTCCCCTCCCTCCGCGCAATTCGACGGGCATAAGGAAAGATGACAAGATATATAAAGAGCATAAAATATGAGATAAAGATGAATGAGTAGCCAAGCCCCCGCTCATCGAGGATGAGATAGCAGATGAACCCGCCCATGGTGAAGCCGTGGTTTGCAAGCGAAGCGCTGATGATGAAAGTGGCCCCGGTTTTTACCGAAAAGCCCATAGCTCGGGCGATGATAGCCCCGAATCCAAGCCCCAGAAGCACCAGAGCAAGTCCCCCCAGCGGGAGTGCCAGGAGGTCGGCCCTCATCGGGAGCCCCCAGATCGCCCAGAGCGCAATGAGTGGTTCAACAAAAACGAGGTTTGCCCGCACGATACGCCGGCTCGTCCCGGCGGGTTCGCCAAAGCGGCGTTTCAAAAAATATCCCGAAGCGAATGGGCCTATAATGACGGCCTGAAAAATGAGATATTTCATTATGGGCGACATGGACGGCAAGTGAAGGCATGACGATGAAATAATCAAGAGGTTTTGCGGGGATAATGTTCTTGACGGTCGAGTTGTCATCGTGTCGTTAAATCCAGTACCGGGCGGCCGGAACCGCCGCCCGAAGCCCCTCCTCTGAAGGGAGGGCTTTGAAGAGGAAACTTCTATGCAAACAATTTTGCTAACCGGCGCCGCCGGATTTGTGGGCTACAAGACGGCGGAGCTCCTCCTCAATCGAGGGCACCGTGTGGTCGGTGTCGATAACATGAACGACTACTATGACGTCCGCCTCAAAGAGCATCGACGGGACCTCCTGACCGGACGGGACCACTGGTCCTTCCATCAGGCCGATATTGAAAATCTGGCAGTGATGGAACAGCTCTTTGCCGAAAACCGGATCGACGCCGTAATCAATCTTGCCGCCCGGGCCGGGGTCCGCTACAGCATGGAAAACCCCCATGTCTACATGACCACCAACGCGCATGGGACGCTAAACCTTTTAGAGCTCATGCGCTTCCATGACGTGAAGAAAATGGTATTGGCTTCAACGTCCAGCCTCTACGCCGGGCTGCCCATGCCCTTCACGGAGGACCTCCCCGTGAACACCCCGATATCGCCATATGCCGCCTCCAAGAAGGCCGCCGAAGCGATGGCCTACACCTACCACCATCTTTACGGCATCGATGTGACCGTGGTGCGCTACTTCACAGTCTACGGCCCCGCCGGGCGTCCGGACATGAGCCCCTTCAGGTTCATCAAATGGATAGACGAGGGGACCCCCATCGAGCTTTTTGGGGACGGAAACCAGACACGGGATTTCACCTATGTGGACGATATCGCCGAGGGGACCGTCCTCGCCATGAAGGAAGTCGGCTATGAGATCATAAACCTGGGGGGCGGAAAAAACCCCATCTCAATCAAGACGATGATCGGGATGATGGAGGAGCGCCTGGGGAAGAAAGCCGTCATCGACCGCAAGCCTTTTCACAGGGCCGATATGATGGACACCTGGGCCGACATAACAAAGGCCGGGCGCATACTCGGATGGAAACCCGAAGTTCCCTTCGATGAGGGGGTCCGCCGCACGGTGGAGTGGCATGTTGAGAACCGCCCGTGGCTCGCAAGCGTGAAGTTATGAGAGGTCGGAGCTGTAGTAGGATATTAGACCCAGCTTCTCGCCTTCACCGCACGGGCGACCCTGTCTATTGCGATGACATACGCCGCGTCACGCATATACAGGGATTTCTGTTTGGAAAGCTCGCTGACGGCGGTGAACGCCGAGGTCATCTTCTGGTCCAGCTTTTCGAGCACTTCGCGTTTTTCCCAGAAATAGTTCATATTGCACTGGACCTGTTCGAAGTAGCTGCATGTGACGCCACCGGCATTGGCGAGGAAATCCGGTATCACGAAGATGCCTTTGCTCTTGATGACCTCATCAGCCTCCGGCGTCGTCGGGCCGTTCGCGCCTTCGGCGATGAACTTCACCTTTGAACTGATTTTACCCGCATTGTCCTTGTTGATCTGGTTTTCAAGCGCGGCCGGGATCAGGATGTCCACTTCCTGTTCAATCCAGGCTTCCCCGGGCAAAACCTCATATCCGCAGTCCCTGGCCTTGTTCTTGTCGATTCCTCCGAATGTGTCGGTGATTGCAAGAAGCTCCTGGAAACCGGCCCCGCTTTTCTTTTTGAATGTGTACGAGGTCTTGTCCGCCTGGTCCCAGCAGGAAATGGCGATGACCTTGCCTCCGAGCTCATCGTACAGTTTAAAGGCGTTCTGGGACACGTTTCCAAAGCCCTGAAGGCTTGCCGTTGTTTTCGCTATATCGACTCCGTGCTCCTTGAGGGCCTCGCGCAACGTGAAGATAACGCCAAAACCCGTCGCTTCGGTGCGGCCGAGAGACCCCCCCAATCCCACGGGCTTCCCCGTAATGAAACCGGGGAAGCGGCCATTATGGATTACTTCAAATTCGTCAAGCATCCACAGCATGTGCTGCGCATTCGACATGACGTCCGGCGCGGGAACGTCTTGAAACGGCCCGACGTTTTTCGCGATCTGTCGGACCCAGCCCCTGCATAACTGTTCCTGTTCCCGGGCGCTGAGATGATGAGGGTCGCACACTATCCCGCCCTTTCCTCCCCCGAGGGGAATATCCACAACAGAGCACTTCCACGTCATCCACATGGATAGCGCCCTGACCGTGTCGATTGTTTCATGAGGGTGAAACCGGATTCCCCCTTTCGCGGGCCCCCGGGCGTCGTTGTGCTGGACTCTAAAACCTTTGAATATCTTGACGCCGCCTCCGTCCATGCGGACCGGGATAACAAACTGGTACTCGCGCAGGGGCTCCCTTAAAAGCTCCCTGACGCCATCTTCAAGATTGAGCATTTTGGCGACTTTATCGAACTGCGCCTGTGCGACATGGAAAGGATTGTACGGTTTGGATTCCATTGGAACGTCTCCTTATACAGAAAGTATCATGAAAAAAAGCGCCTGCATTTTATTAGGATGCATGCTCATGTGAAATGCGAGGTAAACTGCGCGGATGATGAAAATAAAGGTGTTTGGAACGACACTCGCCAGAACAGCGCAAATTTCATTGCCCCGGGGTTCATACAAACTATTCTTCGGTAACAATGCCGATTTTGTCAATAAAAAAAGGGCAGTAAAGGAATCATGTTTTTCCGCCCGCCGAAGGCGGGCGGAAAAACATGATTCCTTCATTTTCCAGCAGTTACAAGTGCAGAAAGTCAGCGGACAGCCGAATTTTCACCCCTTAAACCAGCGAAACCCTCTCTCCTCCGCTCTCCAAAACTTCCCCTATGACGGCCGGGCTTTCACCGGAACCGGAAAGTGAACGCATCACCGCGTCGGCGTTTTTCCTGTCACAAAAGAGCATAAGGCCAATGCCCATATTGAACGTGGTGAACATCTCCCTATCTTCAATAGCTCCTTCCTTCTGCATAACCCTGAACACCGGCGGTACGATGAATGATTTTTTTTCTATCTTAACCGCCGTACTCCCGGGGAGGATACGCGGAATGTTTTCGTAAAACCCGCCCCCGGTAATGTGCACCAGGCCCTTTATCCCTCCAACGGTGTTTATGCACTCCAAAACGCTCTTGCAGTAAATCCTCGTCGGAACAAGAAGCGCCCTTCCCAGAGGCCCGCCCAGTTCGTCAATGACCGTATTCACCGTATATTTTTTCATGTCGAAAAAAAGTTTCCTCACAAGGGAAAACCCGTTGGAATGGATCCCCGAAGAGGGAAGCCCTATTACGACATCTCCCGCGGCGATGGCCTCTCCGGTGATGATCTTTTCCCTGTCCACTACCCCCACGGCAAAGCCGGCGATATCGTAATCTTCCTCGGCCATGATGCCGGGATGTTCGGCGGTTTCCCCTCCCACGAGGCTGCAGCCCGCCTGACGGCACCCTTCCGCAATACCCCTGACCACATCGACCAGGACGTCCTCCACAAGCTTCCCGCAGGCCAGGTAATCGAGAAAGAAAAGAGGTGAAGCGCCGGAGGTCAGGATGTCGTTCACGCACATGGCCACGGCGTCAATTCCAATAGTGTCGTGGACTTTCATCATCTGAGCGATACGTATCTTTGTCCCGACCCCATCGGTGCCGGAGACCAGAACGGGGTCCTTAAGCCCGGGGAAGGCCCCGGAAAAGAGGGCCCCGAAGCCGCCGATACCCGTCAGCACCCTTGGGGAGAAGGTGGATTTAACTTCCGGAATAATTCTCCTTACAAAGCTGTTCCCTTTGTCGATGTCTACGCCGGAGTCCCTGTAGGTCAGGCCCATGGTTGCCTCACAATATTTAAACTTAGAACGATGGTTTTCCCGCCCGCCGAAGGCGGGCGGGAAATACCCTTGTTCTGAGTATGCCTCATGCAAAGGGTACAAGAATTTGATGTTTTTTGTACAAGCAATTTTCAGGTTAAAACCTGATAATTAATATTCCCGCCCGTCAAAGGCGGGTGGGAATGCCTTAGTCCTGATTATATCTGTAGTTACAATAAATGGGAACCTAAAAAACACAATTTTGAGGTTACCCTCATAGATTGCCTTCAATTATTTCTTGATTTTTTACTCTCCCGGTCCTTCTCTTCTCCATTGGTGGCCAACCCACACGGCTATTTTGCAAAATTTTAGGCCATTCCTGAGCCGCATCCATCAGGGCTGCCCCATACACTGGTTCAACATACCGTGTATAATAGGAACCATTATGTCGCTTTCCCAAAAAGAAATTGAAGTGCTCATAGAAAAACTTCGCGGAAAGTATCTTGAATCAGCGAAAAAATTCAGCCCGCGCTGGTTCGACATTAATGCCTTCAACGACAGACTTTCTATGGCGGTGCGAAACAGAATGAACCTCGAAGGATTTATTCTCGCTGAAATCACTAATTTTGAAAAAATCCGCACTCAATATGATAAGAAAAAGAGGAAAAATGATTTCACCAGGAAAGTAGACCGCATCATAGAAGAGAACATCGCCCGTATCCGGAAATATCCCGAGCTTCCTTTTCATCCGAGGGCGGGCCTCGAACTTCCTCTTTTTATTGGCGCAGGCGTCGAACTGTCCCGGCACCTTTACCCCATCATCCCCTACATCATCAGGAAAGGCCCCTACCGGGGTAAGGCCCTGACAATCGAAGAACAGCTTACGTACCTGTTTGTGCCTACGGGGAAACGCAATCCCAAAAGAGTTGAGGACCATATCCTTCTTTTAGAAAGGCAAGGGGTAACCGACCTCGAAATAGAAAAGGACAGGAACTCTTTCCTTAAAGAAGGGGCCTTCGTATTTTTCACCATCATTGATTTCGTCGACGAACTCCTCCAGGAAAAAAACGCGGAGTGGGAGCTCCCCCTCCTTTTTGACAAGCTGTATCTTCAAGGAGAGCAGAGAAAAAAAATCCTCGAAAACTTCGCCCGGCACACGGGATACGGCTCAATGATCCGGGTGAGGGATTACGCGGAATCAATACTCGTTGATTTTCGGCTCACGGCGTTCCGCCCCCGATGAGGCCCATTTCTCAGTGGAGTCTCTGCCTGTTTTCGTAAAATACCCATGCCATCTCGGCCCCAAAGACGAAAAGAAAGCAGGTGTACCATATCCAGATCATGAGTATCACCACGACGCTCAGGGAACCGAATATCGAGGTGTAGTCATTTATTTCGGTTATGTAATACGAAAACAAAAGCTTGATCAACTCGTAGCTTAGTGAAGCAAAAAGGGCCCCTTTGAACATCGACATGTTGTCGAGCTTCCGGGGAGGCACGAACTTGTAAAGAAGGAATATCAAGGTGGTGTTTACCGAAAGGGTGAAGATAGCGGGCAGTATGAATGGGGCCTGGATGAGTTTGACCACATTTGCCCCGAAGAATGTGAGCCCCTGCAGATTCTTCCCGATGAATTCGGATATGAATTCGTTTTTTATTATGGCAATTACGTTTGAAAAGAGGGTAAGGATGACGGCCAGGAGGCTGATGCCGATTATGATGAGGAAATGACGTATTTTGGCTTTCCAGTATTTCCTCCCCTGACCTATCCGGAAGGCGAACTCCAGGGCCCGCTCCACTATGTCGAAAACGAGGCTTCCCCACCAGAAGAGGAACGGCACCCAGAAAAACGCAAGATAACGCTTCTGGTACACGATGCGGTCGATGTTCGCTATGAACCTGTCCATCTGAATGGATGGGAGGAGGTTTTTTATCTGGGTGAGGTAGGAGCTTGCCGCAAGGTTCTCCGAAGGGTAAAAAAAACTCATCGCGGATATAATGACCAGTGATACGGGAATGAACGATATCAACAGAAAAAAAGCCATGGCGCATGTGGACAATTCGCCATTATGTAATTCGAAATACCTGAAAGCCTGGCGCAGATCATTGCAGAAAAAGCCCTTTACTCTCGCAAAAGTCCGTATCAGGCGGTTTTTTACAATTATGAATACACACGCCAGTTTCACCACTATGGTTTTCCCCAATCCCATGTGGAATAGTATAAAAAAGGCGGGATGAAAATCAACTTGTTTTCGGTGTAAGACCTTGAAACAAGGCCCCTGTGACGGTTAACAGTCCTGCCCCATAAAGCACGGTACAGCGATCCGCGGGAGGACATTTCCCTTTAAGAAAGCTTTCGATATTGGGAAAATGGTGCATATCAAGGGTAGTCACAGGACTTAGGTTGTCCCGCCCGTCTTCGGCGGGCGGGACAACCTAAGTCCTGAACTTGTCAGTTGTCACAATAAATGGGGCCTTGAAAAATTCAATTTTTAAAGGCCCCATGAAGTTTTATTTGTTGTTGTTTGCATATTTGATTTGTATTATTGACGATTTACTGATATCATTATATGGGTACCTCTAAATATTTAAGGGCAGTCACAAATACTCGTGTGAGACCTCAAAAAAATATATTTTTCGAGGCCCCATAAATTATAACTGCTGTCATAATCAAGACTTTGGTTTTCCCGCCCGCAGAAGGCGGGCGGGAAAACGAAGTTTTTGTGACTGCCCTTAAAAGTTGCCATATATTACTTGCCTTTGGAGAAGTGGTCCGCCCTCATGAGGCGGCCCAAATATTTAAAAAGACGGTAAAAGATGCGCACATAGCAGACTTTTCCGACCTGCTGGATACACCTAATGAAAATTGTACTTCTTTCGCTCGTACTCACCATGTTCCCGGCGGCAGTTCTTTTCGCCCAGTCAAGCTTTCCCGCCGAGGGCGAGGCCCATTCCATTGCCGGGGACTGGTACGACTACAGTATGGGTCTGTACCACAAATCCCTAAAAGAATATGACACTGCACTTGAGTATTTCGAGAAAGCCCTCGGTTCAAAAAAAGAAATGCACCGCGTATATTTCCAGATGGCGGGATGTCATTTCTACAAGAACGAATTCGAGAAAGCCGACAAGTATGCCCGGCTTGCCATAGAAAAGGACGACAGTTTTAAAAAGCCGTATTACCTTTCCTACAACGCATATATGCGGCTTAAGGATTATGGCGGGGCCACGGGCATACTTGAGTCCCTGGTAAAAAAATACCCGGACGAGGTCAACGCCCATTACACACTGGGAAATCTTTACTACACCAGGCTGAAGGACCAGGAGAAGGCCCTGGACCATTTCGAACGAATAATCGAATTGTCGAAGGAACAGACTGTGGAGGAATATTTCCTGGAATATTCCCATTATTATGCCGGATACATTTATTACCGTAAAGGGGAACATGAGAAGTCGATCAACCATTTTAAAACCGTGGCGGAGAACAACCGAACAAACAGCTCAGCGTACAATATCCTCGCGGGTTTATTGATGGATTATCACAGAATCGGCGAAGTGCAAAAATACTGTGAATTCTATCTCGAGAATTTCGATGATGATCCCCGCATCCATGGGTACCTGGGGAGGGTGTACTATCTGCGGGACGATCTCAAGGCACTGCCGCATCTAAGAAAAGCGTCGGAAAAAATGGACCCGGAGGGACTGCTGGCGCGGTCCCTCCTCATGGAGATGCAGCACCGTGACGAAGAGAACTATGAAATGTTGAAATTCATCATAAGGAAGTATCCCAGATATATATCGCCCCATGTCGCATTAGGGAATACCTACCATCGAAAAAACGAATCGGAAAAGGCATTGGCGGAGTATTTCACTTCCGGCATCCTGTTTCACAATGTCGGCCTCTATGATGAGTCTCTTCGAATGTTTCAGAAAGTATTAGCGATTAAAGACCGCATACCTGAAATATACACCTACCTTGGAAAAGTATACGAAGAGAAAGAAATGTTCGATATGGCGGTCCTCAATTACCTCAAGTCCAATGAGCTCAAAGAAAACAGCAAAGTGCTGGTACACATCGGATACCTCTATTCTCAGAAAAACAATTACTCTGAAGCCATCAAGTATTACGATAACGCCATCAAACTAGAACCTGGTTTTTCCCAGTCCTACTTCCTCAAAGGGCTGACCTACACGTATACTGAAAAGTACCGTCAGGCCGAAATCAACATGAAAAAAGCCATACGCCTCAAGGAGGACGATCTCTATTACTTCTACCTCGCCACAGTACAGGAGAAACAGAACAAAATACATCAGACTATCGATTCCCTGAAACGGGCCATCCAACTGAACCCCGCCAATTCCAGGGTCTACAACTATCTGGGATATCTTTTTGCCGACAGGAATATGAACCTTGAAGAGTCGGTAAAGCTCGTGGAGAAAGCCCTTGAGCTTGAGCCCGGAAACGGCGCCTATTTGGATTCCCTGGGTTGGGCGTACTACCGCCAGGGGCGTTATCGGGAGGCCCTGGAAAAGCTCCTTGAAGCCGAAAGGAAGCTGGACGGGGAAGGGGCCCCCGATCCCGTAGTATATGATCATATCGGGGATACATATCTTATGACCGGAAGCAAGGACGACGCGATTATGTACTGGAAAAAAGCGTACCGTCTGCAAAAATCAGCGGAACTACAGCGGAAAATCGAATCCCATGGCGGAGGAATAATTAAATGAGAAAAATCACCATTCTAAAAACAACCGCCGGTATAACCGCCTCTTTCCTGGCCTGTCTCGCCATAGCGGTATCCTGTGCCGGTCGCTCCGTAGCGGGAGACAGGGACAAGAAAGACGTGGGGGGTGACAAGATAAAAAGCCTCATTAAAAAAATCGATAAAATAAACGAGAGGGCCCCGTCGGCATTCAAGGCTGGATTCGTCGTTGAAGGCAGGGTGGGAAAAAACAAAAAATTTAAAACGATGGGTGAAATGGTACACAGCGCTTCAATGAAAAAAACCAGGATAACCTTCATTGACAGCGTATTCAAAAGTCCCATGACCGTGGTGCTCCAGGAAGACAGGTCTCTGAAATTTTATATGCCGGTAGAAAAGAAACTCTACCTTGACAACTCCGACCTGATCGACTTAAAAAGTTATGTCGACGTTCCGGTGGATTACAGGTTTATCAGTTCTCTTGCCATTGGCAAAATCCCCCTCATTGCGGGCTATACTGTGAAACAAGGGATTGCACAGACTGGCCCGGAAATCGGTTCAGGCGGTGACTATTTTATTATTCTTGAAAATTTAAACCAGTACCAGACAATCTCCCTCAAAGACGATATCCCAATTGGTATAATGCTGCTTCACAGAGGAACCAGGGACAAGATGGAATTCTACCTTGAAAATCCGGTTAAGTCCGGTAATATTCTTTACTATAAATCAATCCGATTTATCTCTTTGGGGACCGGTGACAGGATCAGCGTGAAAATAACAAATATCGATTTTAACCATAAAATCAACCCTCAAAAGGACCTTTTACTGGACGTCCCGAGGAATACTGAGATTATCAGAATCCATTGACGGTTTTTCCGGTCTATCTATGATTTTAACAAACAGCCTGAAGAAAGCAAACATCCTCATCGAACCCCGTTCAAAAAACCGGTGGGAGCTTATCAATGAAATGCTCGAACTCGCTGTTCGAAACGGGGAAGTCGACTCGAAGGACCGGGAATTCTTGAAATCCGCACTGATTGAGCGGGAAAAATCCATGAGCACGGGAATTGGCAAAGGAGTTGCGATACCCCACTGCTCCACCGACCTGGTGAACGACATCGTTATCATCATGTCGATGTGCCGCGATGGCATCGATTTCGATTCAGTGGACGGCCTTCCCGTACGCATAGCCATCCTTCTCATCGTACCGAAAAACAAGCTTACCCAGCATATCAAAACCCTGGCGAACATCGCCAAACTTATGAACAACGATCCCTTACGGGAAGAACTTTTCACCCTGAAATCTGCCTCACAGATACTCAAGGCAATCAAGGCCTTCGAGGAGACGGCGAAGAAGTGACTGCCGACGCGGAAAACCTTTCCAGACTGGTGGACGCCCGAAAGACCGGCGAGGATGATATTGAAAAATCCCTGCGCCCGAGAAGGCTTTCAGAATTCATAGGCCAGGGAAAAATAGTAGAAAACCTCACCGTCTTCATTCAGTCTTCGAAAATGCGGTCCAAGCCCCTCGACCACGTTCTCCTGGCAGGGCCTCCAGGCCTTGGAAAAACCACCCTCGCCCACATCATCTCCAACGAACTCGGTGTGAACATTAGGGCCACCTCGGCGCCGGTGATTGACAAGACGGGAGATCTTGCCTCCATCCTTACGGCCCTTGAGGAAAACGACGTGCTATTCATCGATGAAATACATCGCCTTTCCCCGGCAGTGGAGGAGATACTGTACCCGGCCATGGAGGACCTTTCCATCGATATCATCATCGGTCAGGGCATGGCGGCGAAATCGATTAAGATCAATCTGGCCCCCTTCACGCTCATCGGCGCAACGACGAGGACGGGACTGCTCACGGCGGCCCTGCGCGACAGGTTTGGAATTCCCCTGCGTCTCAATTACTACGAAACAGGCGATTTACAGGAAATCGCCGTGAGGACAGCCGGAATTCTCAATGTGGAAATCACGACCGAGGCTGCGAGGGAAATCGCCGAGAGGTCGAGGAGAACACCGAGAATAATCAACAGGCTACTTAAGCGCGTGGCGGATTTTGCGGTAGTCCAGGGAGGGAAAAAGATCGACCTCGATATCGCCCGGTTCGCGCTTCAAAAACTCGACATCGACAATCTTGGGCTTGATGAAATGGACCGTACGATCATGTTAACCATCATCCAGAAATTTGATGGCGGGCCCGTGGGCGTGAAAAATATCGCCATCTCCGTTGGTGAGGAGATAGACACCCTTGAAGATTTCTACGAACCTTTCCTCGTCCAGGCGGGGCTCCTAAAAAGAACACCGAGGGGCCGCGTGGCGACCCGTCTTGCCTATGAACATCTGGGATTGGAGTTCAATTTGAAGATCGAGAGGAACGACCAGAAGGGCCTCTTCGACGTCGGAGATTGAAAACTGCCGTTATTTCTTCTGCAGGTGGACTTTCTGGAGCGTTTTCTCTATGAGTTGGGGGATGTTGTCACCCTCCAGTAGTTTCCCGTTGACAACCACGGCGGGAAGGTCCTTTACCCCGAAATAATTCCTGATTGTCCCCACCATCTTTACGTCGATCTCGGCGGGAATAGAAAAAAGCCACAGATCGTCGCCGTACTGAGTATTAAGCTTGTTGAGGGTATTTGAATACGGCGCGCATTCGTTGCAGTCGTAGGGATAAAAATACAGAATGTAACTCCTGTTTTTAGGACACACCTTGTTGAATTTGACCAATTTGAGCCATAGCTCTATATTGAGATACACCCATTCCTTCTGGATCGCTTTGAACTTTTCCAGGTCCTGGTCTTCCTTGTACACCCTTTCGATGTGTTTTCCGGTCTGGAATACCTTGTTCGACAGGCCGACCATGTACTTCTCGATGCTTTTGCAGATGCTAACATCGCTCGAGAACTGGTCGGAAAAGGCGAGAAAAAGCTTATCCTCATTTATTTCGTTCCTTAAATTGTCGATTCCCTCATCGAGAAGGTTTACCCTTTTGTTGTAGATCATCTGGGCGAAAAGAAGGGAAAAGAACATTATGCTGAAAGCAATGGCCAGGCCCTTGTATATGAGGTTTTTCTTGTTTGAACTCATTATCTCCACCTTACGCCATACCTTGCCGTCTGAAGCACGAAGGCCGATACCCAGAAGAAAAGAAGGACCGGGTTGTAGATAAAGGGGGTCGCAATGAGGGCGGCGAAATACCGCCATCCGAGACGCTCACGGCTTTCAAGGAACCCGAAACCGTTCACCATAAAGAAAATCGAGAAGACCGCCAGCATGATGAGGAGATGGTACGGTGTGGTGAAGTAGGAACCGTTCATGAATGTTTGAAAAACCTTGGACAGTTCGGGGACCTGTCCCGATTGGAGGGTCCAGTACAGCGCCGCAAGGTTATCGTAGAAAAAGCCTATGGTCTTCGATACCATGTACACGACGATGACTCCGATCATTGCGATCATGAGGGTCGAAGTGGGAAACACAAAGAGGCTAAACATGCCGAACTTCGAGTCTAACATCATGTCGCGGTGCATCCAAAAATTAATGAGGGTCCCTCGGTTCCAGCGCATTCTCTGCCAGAAGAGTGTCTTCCAGGTAGTCATGACGGAAGTGTAAACCTTGGCTTGTTTGGAACCCCTGATTCTGTAGCCGGCCTTGCGAATACGGAAGGTGATTTCCATGTCCTCCGTTGGGGTCTTGTGGGCCGGCAGGAAGCCCCCAATTTCCAACATCACGTCTTTCCGGTAGAGGCTGAGAGGGCCACGAGTGATAAACACCGCGTCCAGAGAATCGATGGCCATGAGGATGAAGTTTGAATATATATATTCAATATGCTGGAACCACTCGACAAGATTGCTGGGATTGTTTACCACAAGCTTTGTCGTGACGGCCCCCACTTCAGGGTCCTGAAATTCCTTTGCAATATGGTTAAGGGCCGAGGGCTCGGGATACGAATCGGCATCGACGCATCCAACGAGTTCATATTTGGCGACCTTGAACCCCTGATTGAGGCTCTCGCTCTTGCCCTTTTCTCCGTCCTTCATGAAAAGCCGAATGTATTCGTATTTGGCTGTGTATTCTTCGACGATGGAATAACTGTTGTCCATGGAAGAGTCGTCCACGACGATTATTTCCATGGCGCCTTTGTATTCATTCTTCATATCGATGAGGGAATCAAGCGTGGCGGCGATGGTTTTCCCTTCGTTCCACATGGGAACTACAATGGATACACCCGGATATTTGTCCCCCGAGAGCTTCTCTGTTTCCTTCCTCTCCTGATAGGCGAGGAGATAAACGGCTGAACAAAATATGACAACAAAGGAAGAAAAAAGAAAGATAAAATCGAAATACATGTGAAACTCCATTTAAAAAGGAACATTTTATTTATTGGGGACCTCAAAAAATTAAATTTTAGAGGTTCCCAAAATTGTAACTGTCGGCAAACTCAGCGCTTAGGTTTTCCCAACATCTGACGGCGGACGGGAAAACCAAACAATTTAAGGTTGCTTATAGGCATTAGCTATATAGTTTTCCGCCTACCTTCGGCGGGCAAGAAAGCTTAATTTTCACTGGTTGCCTATAGTTCAATTGGGTGGATGAAAGAGAATATCCTTAACCAATTGTCAATATTTTTATTATAAAATCCCTTAAAATAATATTGTTAAAGTTCTCATGAATCGTAACTACTGACAAACTCTGGACTTGGGTTGTCCCGCCCGCCTTCGGCGGGCGGGACAACCTGGTTTTTTGTGACTGCCCTTAATTTTTTAAGATTCCCGGATATCGCAACTGCCGGGAAACTCTGGAATTTGGCTTTTTTCAAACCTTGGGTCTGCTTCTTGGAAGATATAGAAAAAGTTTGCTTGGGGGTCCCCATACAAAATAGCCCATGCGACAGCATATCAAAATTGAGTGTAAAATAGCAAAATTTGAGTGAGATTTCAAATTTTTTTGGCGCTTCCTGGGAGTTATGTCGCACGTCTTTTTGATCCCCCAAATTCAGTTTTTACGAGGTGAAATATCGTAGATGGCAATATTTTCTTGAATTCTACGGTGGCACGGGGAACGTGTTACCGTTTTTATAATATGCTGGCGTTCAGATATTCTCCTGGAAAGGGCGCCGTTTCCAACTTGTATTCTCCAGTTGGAGATAATCCCAGGAAGTCGAGATGTTTAATCCAGGCGGTTTTAAAAAAAGGACTTTTTAAGTATGAAAAAAGATACAAAATTCAGGGAAATACCTTATAATTATACATCATTTTCCGACCGCGAAATCATCCTCAAGTATTTCGACGATGAAATTTGGAAGCTTCTCAACATTCTGCGCGAAGAGCGGGTGACAGGCCGCAGCGCCAAACTCCTTTTCGAAGTAATTGGCGATTATTTCATAATCGACCGTAACCCCTATATCTTCAACGATTACCTCGAAAAACCTGAAAAGCTGAGGAAGCTCAAACGTAGCCACCGCGTCCGCCTGAGCAAAATCAGGGAAGGGGCCAACAATAACCCCCTTGTGATACAGCTCCTGGAGCGCTGTTATGCCATTGAAAAAAAATTTTTCGAAAGCTTTGATGAGGAGAAAAAGCGGAGAAGAAAAATTTTTAGTACGCTGCGGAAAGTCACCTCGGGAGCTAACATCCAATCGTCGGCTTTTCACAAAGTATCCCACGCCACAGACGCCTCGGACTGGCGCGCCGAGTTCCCATCGGCGGTGGTCTATCCCGATTCCATCGGAGAACTGCCCGGAATCATCGAAACCGCGCGCAAAATCGGGTTAAAAATCATACCCCGGGGTGGAGGGACGGGGCTCACGGGTGGAGCGGTTCCTGTGCAAAAAGAGACCCTGGTGGTCAACACCGAGAAACTTAACCGGATCGGGGAAATACGACACGAAGCTTTAAACGGTAAACATGTTCCCGTCATCGACGTTGAGTGTGGCGCCGTAACCGAAGAGGTGATCGAATACTGCCGACGCCGCGGCTATATCTTCGCCACCGACCCCACATCGGCCTGGGCTTCCACCATTGGGGGGAATATTGCCGAAAACGCCGGCGGCAAGAAATGCGTCATCTGGGGCACCGCCATCGACAACCTCTTATCCTACAGGATAGTGGACGCCCGCGGGCATATTATCGAGGTGGCCCGCGGAAACCATCCCCACAGGAAAATACTTCCCGACGATGAGGTGTACTTCGACGTGAAAGACGTCACCATGGGAAGCCGGATAAAGTCCATCAACCTCCTCGGCGTGGAAATTAGGAAAAAAGGCCTCGGGAAAGACATCACCAACAAGGCGCTGAAAGGGCTCCCGGGTCTACAGAAGGAAGGCGGTGACGGCATCATATCAGACGCGACCTTCGTCCTGTATAGCCCTTTCATGTTCTGTAGAACACTCTGCCTTGAATTTTTCGGGAAAAACCTCGTGAATGCCTCCCGTGCCATCGTAGATATATTAAGGGACTTTGAAAAAAACGACCTGGTCTTCCTGACGGCCCTTGAACATTTCGACGAGAAATATGTGTCCGCCATAAATTACCGGAACAAGTCGAACCGAAAGGACGTTCCGAAGGCCGTACTCCTCATCGACGTGGAGGGGAACGACGCGGAGGCCCTGACGGCGGCCTGCGGGGGGATCCTCCGAAATGTGAAGGGCTACAATGCCGAAGGCTTCATCGCCGAAGAGGAGTCCGCCAGGGAGGCCTTCTGGAAGGACAGAAAAAACCTCGGGGCCATTGCCAGGCATACCAACGCCTTCAAACTCAACGAGGACATCGTCATCCCCATCGAGAAACTGCCGGAATTTTCCGATTTCATCGAAAAACTCAATATCATCAAAGAACTGAAAAACCGGGAAAACGTCCTGGCCAGGGCAGAAAGTTACCTGGAAAATTTCCCGGCCCGCGGGGACGACGAGTTTTTATACCAGAAGATACTTTCCTTCCTCGCCAGGGCAAAGGAAATCAGAAACGATTACTCCCAGTATGCGGACAATATGGACGTGCCGGCCCGCGAGATTTTCCGGTACCAGTCCATGTTTGCCGGCGAACACCGTAGCGTTTTCAAGCTGATCCAGGAAGGCCTCATTGAAATCGCGTTTCACAGGGACGTGGTGGAGCATTTTGTCCAGTCCTTCAAGGGATACGATGAATTGATAAAAGGCTTTCAAGGCATTGTGGAAGCGGAAGCGAAGCGGAAAATCATCATCGCCACCCACATGCACGCCGGGGACGGGAACGTCCACGTCAACATTCCGGTCCATTCCAATGACTATCTAATGATGATGGAGGCCGACGAAACCGCAGGTACCGTCATGAATGAGGCGGTCCGCCTCGGCGGCGTGATATCGGGGGAGCACGGCATCGGACTGACAAAGCTCCGGTTTATCGACCGCGAGGTCCTCGAAGAGTATGCCGACTACAAACGTGAGGCGGACCCCGGGGACCTTTTCAATCCCGGAAAACTAACGCCGGACTTCCCGCTGAGCAGGGTGTACACTCCCTCTTTCAACCTCCTGGAACTCGAGGCTTTCATCCTTAAGGCGGCGGACCTGGAAAAGCTTTCGAACTCCATCGCGTCCTGCGTGCGGTGCGGCAAATGCAAATTCGTGTGCAACACCCATTATCCGGAAGGGAATGTTTTTTTCAATCCAAGGAACAAAATTTTCGGCGTGGCCCTCATCATCGAAGCGGTCCTATACGACGCCCAGACTTCCGTGAGCCTGAGCTTCCGGCACTTCAAAAAGCTCAGGGAAATTTCCGACCACTGCACCATCTGTCACAGGTGCCAGGCCCCATGCCCGGTGAACATCGATTTCGGCGCCGTAACCCTGAACATTCGTGACCTCCTGGTGGAGCGGCGAAAATCGAAATTCAAGGCCGTAACGGCCTTTACCCTCTTTTACCTGCGCCGGAAAGGATATTTTTTCAACAAGATATTCAGGCTCCTCCTTCTCAGGGCGGGCTATACTTTTCAGAGGATCGGTTACCGCCTGAACGGCCCCATAACCGTGCTGACCTCCAGGCTTGCGCCTAAAATAAGCGGCTATCTCCGCTCTCCGCTTCCGAAGGCAGGGCAAAAAACCCTCCGTGAGATTGCAGGCGTAAGGGGGAGCAGTACCTTTATATCCTTTGAAAACAAAGCGCTTCCGGTGAAGTCGAGCGTGATGTATTTCCCCGGATGCGGTTCCGAACGCATGTTCGGGGATATCAGCATCGCCACGGTGGCGCTCCTTTTCCATGCGGGAGTCAGGGTGGTCCTTCCTCCGGAATACCTCTGCTGTGGCTATCCCTTCCTCGCCAACGGAAAGACCGATGAGGCGGAGCTTAAAAGCTACGACAACCGCGTAAAATTCCACAGGATGGCCAACATCATAAGCTACATGGAAATTGGGCGGGTCCTGGTAACCTGCGGCACCTGCCGTGAGATGCTTGAAAAATATGAGATGGGGAACATCTTCCCAGACTCTGTCCTCATGGACGCCGGCGAGTTCATTATCCAGGAAGGGCTCTACAAGCCGCAAAACGACGCGAAGTATAAGGTACTGTACCATGATCCATGCCACACACCCCTGAAGACCCTGGGATACGGCGAGGTGGTCCCCTCCCTGACCGGAGCGGACGCAAAGCTCCTACCCTACTGCTGCGGAGAGGGCGGAACTCTGGCCCTGTCCACGCCGGAGCTTTCCAACACCCTCCGGGAAAGGAAGGCCTCCGGAATTGAGCGCCTCGGCATCGAGAGGCGGGCCGTCCTCTTGACCACATGCCCGAGCTGCGTTCAGGGCCTCTCGCGCCTCGAGGGAGAGCTCCCGGTACGGGTAAAACATCTCATGGTGCACATTGCTGAAAAGTACCTTGGGAAAGACTGGAAGAAAAATTTCTTGAAAGAAATGAGAAAGGGCGGATACGAGAGCATCATATTCTAAGAAAAAAACGGGGCCTTCGGACCACCCTGTAAGAAAAGAAATCAGGCAACCCTGATGGTGTTCCTGTCCCTGATAAGCTCGTCCCGGGAGTGCATAAGCCGCCCCCCTTTGAAGACAAGCCGGGGTTCCCGGTACGCCTCTATCTTTTCGTAGGGATTGTCCCGTAAAACAACCATGTCGGCAAAGGCGCCGGGTTCAAGGACCCCTATCCGCCCTTCCATGCCTAATATCTTCGCATTGTTCAGCGTGGCGCAGCGGAGGGCTTCCTGGTGGGTGAAACCGGCGCGGTGGAGCATCTCCATTTCCATCCAGAGGGTGCCGAAATAGTTGAAGGGGACTCCGGCATCGGTGCCGCAGCCTATGAGGACCCCCGCCTGGCGCAGTTTCCTGAGATTGGCCAGGCCGTATTTCAACATTCCAAAGTAGAGTACCGGGTTGGGCAGGAACCTGCCGCTATCCGTGAGCTCCCGGCAGTCCATGTTCCGGAAAAGGCGGATATTGGAAATATTGTTGGTGTGGATGGCATTATCGCAGTAATTGCCCGCCATGAAGCGTAGATAGTCGTTCTTTATGCGCATCTCGTTGCGGATAAAGTCGGTGTCGTACTCCGGGGGAAGTTCACCGAAGACTTCCTGGAAGGCCAGGCACTGCGCGACTATGAACGTGGGAACGACTGCCACATTTTTTCTGATCAGCTTCTGAACGTCCGCATCGCTCATGTAATCATCTAAAATCAAATGTTCCAGGGAATGGACCGGATAATCCATTATACGGTCGTAACCGAATTTCATATGATTATGGCAAGCTACCGGAAGGTTCCTGCGTTCGGCGAAGTTGAAAATCTCCCTGAGATGTTCCCTGCTGTACATTGGGATTTCCCCGCGGCCGCAGATAACGGAACGGTTGTCCACCGTGAGTTTGATAAAGGAAGCGCCCCGTTCCGCGTTTGCCGCCATCTTCTTTAAAAGTTCCTTTGTCGTGCGGAAATTGACCGTGATCTCACCGGTGAAAAACATCGCAGGCGCCGCTAAAAGCGTTAAATCCGTGGGCCGAATTTCGGGATGGCTTCCATCGATGTTTAGAATGGCATTGCAATGGACCACTCTGGGGCCCGCCAGGGACCCGCTCTCTATACTGTTAATATTGTCATGAAGGAGATTGGGGAGCGCTCCCATGTCCCGGATAGTGGTCTCCCCGGACTCCACTGCGAGGACATAGTTTTGCTTGATCTGCCGAAGGTAAGCAAAGGAGTTGAAAAGATTGAAACCAATGGCCCCGGTCATTGTGGAATGGCAGTGCCCGTTTATAAGGCCCGGTATGACATACCTGCCAGATACGTCAAAGACATCGAAATTATCGGCAGAGCCCTCGTCAGCGAGGCGTTCGCCTAAAAACGTAATTTTACCATGGGACATCCTTATCGAAGCGTTTCTCCTGATGGAGCCGGTCTTTACGTCCACAATGGAGCAGTTGTTCAGGATTATCCCCCGGGAGTAGTCGATGTTCAACCGGTCGATTCTCGACACGGAGGAACAACCCGTGGAAAACTCCGGTAGCGCCACAGCGCCGGCAAAGAGCGCCGCTTTTTTTAAAAATTCCCTTCGGGATTCACGCTGATTAAAATATCTGTCCATTATTCTACCCTTTCACCACAAAGTTTACGAGCTTACCCGAGACGACGATTCTTTTCACGATTTCTTTCCCTTCGATGAATCCCTTGACCCGTGCATCGTCAAGGGCCATCTTTTCCATCTCTTCTTTAGAAATCGACGCCGGGGCCTGGACTCTTGAGCGTATCTTCCCATTCACCTGGAACACGAGCTCAATTTCATCACGCGCAGTCAGCGCCTCAATGAAATCGGGCCAGGGCTGATTATACAGATAGCCGGTGCGGCCCAGTATTTCCCACATCTCCTCCGCCACATGGGGGATGAAAACATTGAGCATCGGTACGAGCTTGAAAAAAAGCTCCGAAATTATCCTGCGGCCCTGAGGTGAAGAGATTTCTTTCTCGTCGACCTGATAAAGGACGTTCACCAGCTCCATCATCTTCGCGATGGCGGTATTGTACTGGAGGCGTTCAGAAATGTCCTTCGTCACCGCCTTCACCGTCCGGTGCAGCTCGGACCTGAGGGCCTTGAGGCCGCCTGAGAGCGGCCCATCATCCGGCATTTCTTCGGTTATGTATTCACGGTATTTGTCTAAGACCCGCCATATCCTGCCGATGAAGCGGTTGCAACCCTCAACCCCCTTGTCGGACCATTCGAGGTCCTTGTCGGGCGGTGAAGCGAAGAGCATAAAGAGGCGCACGGTGTCGGCGCCATACCTGTCCATAATGACGTCGGGGTCCACAACGTTCCCCTTGGATTTGCTCATCTTAGCTCCGTCCTTGATTACCATCCCCTGGGTGAGGAGCCTGGTGAAGGGCTCCCGGCATTTGACAAGGCCCAGGTCGTTCAGGACCATGGTAAAAAACCGGGCGTAGAGCAGGTGCAGCACAGCGTGTTCTATGCCGCCAATATACTGGTCCACAGGCATCCAGTAATCCACTTCTTCATCGAACATCGCCGCGGATTTGGGAGAGGCGTATTTCGCGAAATACCATGAGGAGTCGACGAAGGTGTCCATGGTATCGGTTTCGCGTTTCGCCTTTCCGCCGCAATCGGGACAGATGGTGTTCACGAAGCTATCCATGGAAAGCATGGGTGATTTGGAGCTCCCGCGAAAATCCACATCGGTGGGAAGCAGGACAGGAAGGTCTTTCTCAGGGACAACGCGGATGCCGCAGTTATCGCAGTAGACCGCCGGTATGGGGCAACCCCAGTAACGCTGGCGGGAGATGAGCCAGTCCTTAATTCGATAGTTCACCTCGCGGCGGCCGATTCCCTTCTCCTCCGCGTAGTCGGCTATCTTTTCGATGGTTTCACGGTTGCGAAGCCCGTTAAAAGGCCCGGAGTTCACATTAATCCCGTCCTCCACGTATGCGTCGGCCATGGCGTCCACATCTATGGGCGCATCGGGATTGTCGATGACGAGCTTCACCGGAATGCCATACTTCTTCGCGAAGGCAAAGTCGCGGCTGTCATGGGCCGGAACGCTCATAATCATCCCCGTGCCGTACTCCATCAGGACGAAGTTCCCCACATAGAGGGGCACCCTGTCGCCATTGAAAGGGTTGACCACCTTGATTCCGGTATCGATACCCTCCTTCTCCTTTTCCTCGGAGAGGCGGTCAATGAGGGACTGCGACTTCAGGCAGTCGATAAAGGCGCGGACTTTCGGGTCCGATATCCTGTCCAGAAAGGGATGTTCCGGGGCGATCACCATGTACGTTACGCCGTAGACCGTATCGGGCCTGGTAGTGAAGATGGGGAAATCCTCCCCCGTTTCAAGTTTGAAATTGATGAGCGTGCCGTGTGATTTGCCTATCCAGTTTTTCTGCATCACCAGAACTCGCTCGGGCCACCCTTCCCTTATGGACTCCAGGCCCTTGAGGAGGTCTTCGGCATAGGCGGTGATTTTAAAAAACCACTGGTTCAGCTCCTTCTGGGTAACGTCGGACTCACAGCGCCAGCATTTCCCGTTTTCCACCTGCTCGTTGGCCAGGACCGTACTGCATCGGGGGCACCAGTTCACAGGCGCGTTCTTGCGGTAGGCAAGCCCCTTTTCAAACATTTTTACGAAGACCCACTGGTTCCACCGATAGTAGTCGGGCTTGTAGGTGGCCACCTCCCGGTCCCAGTCGTAGGAAAAACCGAGCCTGTCGAACTGGGTCTTCATGTGTTCTATATTGTCACCCGTCCACTTGAAAGGAGGGATGTTGTTCTGGATGGCGGCGTTCTCCGCCGGGAGGCCGAAGGCGTCCCAGCCCATGGGATGAAGCACATTGTAACCTTTCATGACCATAAAACGGGCCATGAGGTCGCCGATGGTGTAGTTGCGCACATGGCCCATGTGGAGCCTTCCCGAAGGGTAGGGAAACATTTCGAGGAGATAATATTTCTTTTTTCCAGGGTCCCGGGGGGTCTTGAAAACATTGCCCTTTTCCCATTTCTCCTGCCACTTCTTCTCAATTTCCTTGAAATTGTAGTCTCGTTCCGCCATGTCTGTGTTCCTCAAATATAGCTCTATGGTCACTGTTCCCTGAGGAGGGCCATTATTTCCTCCTGCGATTCCGCCGCGATAATACGGTCTTTGACTTTTTCTTTCTTGAGAATGGTCATAATGCTGGAAAGCAATCGCAGATATTCCTTGTGCTGTTTTTCCCCTGCCGCCACGAGGATAATCAGGTGCACGGGATTGTTGTCGATGGAGTCGAATTCGATCCCCTTCTTCGATATGCCCACGGCGAAGGTCATTTCCTTCACTGTCCGCAATCGCGCGTGAGGAATCGCGATGCCGAACCCGATGCCGGTGCTCATGATCTTTTCTCGCTCCGTGAGAGCCGCAACGAGATCAGGGATACTGGGACAAATATCGCTACCCTCGAAAATACCCGCAAGTTCCTCGATCGCCTTGAACTTATTTTTCGATTTGATCCATGTGATGTAAGAAATGTCGGTATAATCAACAACGGCTTTCATGGCGACGTTCCTCCGCGCAGGCCTGGCAAACACTTATTACGAAACAAAACCTTCACCATCAAGTATAAAAAAACCGAATTCGGCACAAAAATTGGGGGCAAACCCCACAATGCGGGAACCGGTGTCCCCGACAACCTTGAAATGGGCTTCTTTTTTCACCGGGTATCCGTTCTCCCGACAGTAATTTCTAAAATCTTTAATTGAAAGGTGGTGCATGTTCGGCGAGGAGTGCCAGTCATAGGGAAGGAGCCTGTTTCCGGGCATGGTCCCCCTGAATAGAAGATGTATTCTGTTTTTTTTATTTGCGAAGTTGGGAAAACTTATGATTGCGCTTCGGCATATCCTCAAAGTTTCCGCAAGGACGTACCTGGGGCGCTTCGTGTATTGGAGCGTCTGGTTGAGAATCACATAATCGTAGGAATTCGCCCTGTAGCCGGAGAGGCCGTCGTCCACGTCGCCCTGGTACACGTAGAGGCCCTTTTCAACGCAGGAGCTCACCCCTTCGGAGGATATTTCCACTCCATATCCTTCGATATTTTTGGCCTTCTGGAGTTCCACAAGGAGACTTCCATCGCCGCATCCCAGATCGAGGACCCTTGAGCCCTCCGGGATTTCTTCGATGATTAGATCGTAGGCGATCCTCTTTAAGTCAGGGTATTGCAACTTCAGGGTGCTCCTTTATGCATATTTTTGGATCAACGGCCTGTCTTTTCAAACTCCCTTTTCAGGAAGTTGGCGATGTCCCTTTCCATTCGGTCATCGGGAAGAAGAAAAGCGTCATGGCCCTTGTCGGTTTCGATCTCGGTATAGACGACATTCTTTCCCGCCACCCGGAGGGCGTTGACAATCTCGCGGGACTGGGCGCTCGGATACAGCCAGTCCGTGGTAAATCCTATAACCAGAAAGTCCGATAAAACGCCTTCAAAGGCGGAGGTGAGCCGTCCTTCGTGTTCCGATTTAAGGTCAAAGTAGTCTATCGCCTTGGTGATGTAGAGATAAGAATTAGCGTCAAAACGGCTTACGAATTTAAGCCCCATGGCGTGGAGATAATTTTCCACCATGAATTCGGTATCGAATTTAAAGCTGAAAAGGTCCTTGTTCTGGAGCCGCCGCCCGAACTTCTCATGCATGATCTTGTCGCTGAGATAAGTTATATGGGCTATCATCCTTGCCAGGGAAAGCCCCGAGACGGGCGAATTTCCGGAGTAGTAATCGCCATTATTGAAGTTCGGGTCCCGAAAGATCGCCTGGCGCCCCACCTCATTGAAAGCGATGCCCTGGGCGGAAAGGGAGCTCGCCGTCGCGATCGCGATGACCGACTGGACCATTTCCGGAAAGCTGATCGCCCACTGGAGCGCCTGCATCCCCCCCATTGACCCGCCGCTCACGGCGAGCAGCTTTGAAATCCCGAGATGGCCGATGAGGCGCCACTGGGCATTCACCATGTCCCTGATAGTCACGACCGGAAAATCCAGGGCGTACTCCTTTCCCGTTTCGGGGTTTATGGAGGATGGCCCCGTGGAGCCGTTACAGCCTCCAATCACATTGGAACAGATAATGAAATATTTATCGGTGTCAAAGGCCTTCCCGGGGCCGATGTAATGGTCCCACCATCCGGCATAGCGGTCGTTCGTTGAATGATATCCGGCGGCGTGGGCCGTCCCCGAGAGGGCGTGGAGGATGAGGACCGCGTTGGTAGCGTCGCTGTTAAGCTTGCCATAGGTTTCGTAGGCAAGGGTCACGGGGGATAGGCGCTTCCCCGACACGAGGGCCAGATGGCCGGGGGGCTCTGCGAAGGTGAAGTAATGCGTCTTCACAAGCCCGACGGAACCGACAGTTGACTGCCGTGTATCTTTCATAGCGTGTAGTACACCGGTATCTGAATTTCGAGCATATACGACAAGATAGCGGTATAATACTGCTATCTCATCTCCCGGAGGAATCCTCCGTAGGAATTGGCACCTCTTTCCGCTTCCGCGGACGGTTGCCGTGGCTTCACGGGGCCTGTCCCTCTGCCACTCTTGATAAGATATCGCCAGGTTTTTGTTAATGATGAAACGATGTACAGTAGGAACAGGGGAAGCGCGGTGTCAATACTATTTTGAAACGCAGAAACAACCACGCCCGTTGTAATGTCAGGCTTTTACCGTGATATGCCTGAACCCGGAGGAAGAAATCAGAGTATACTTTTAATTTTTGCCAGGAGCTCTTCCTTTTGAAAAGGCTTCACGACATAGGCATCCGCCTGGATGGTTGAGTCGTTGAGTTTTAAGGTCTTTTCGCTCAGGGCGGATACGACAACGATTTTTGCTTTTGGATCCACAGTGCGGATTTCCGAGACCGCCATAAGGCCGTCCTTGCCATGCATGGTGATGTCCATCGTCACGAAGTCAGGTTTTTCCTTCTTGTACATATCGAGGGCATCGTATCCATTGTCGGCTTCCCCGATCACCTGGTGCCCCCCCTCAGTGAGAGTGTCGTGGATGATTTTCCGCATGAACTTGGAATCGTCGACGATCATTCCGCGTGCCATTATACGCTCCTGACTGTACCCGGGTTTAGATAAAAAAATATATGAAATTCAGACTGCCGGGGATACCCCGGCAATATATGGCAAACTCAAATAATCAGGTTTTCCCGCCCGCCTTCGGCGGGCGGGAAAACTTAAGTCTTGAGTATGTCAGCAGTTACAATTTATGGGGCCTCTAAAAATTTATTTTTTTGAGGCCTCAAAAAAAGAGTATAGCGATATTTTTTAAAAAGATCAATCATTTTATTATAGATTTTTCATCCAAATTCCTTAATTAAGGTTATCTTCCACTGGACGTCGCGGATGCCGCCCTTCGCGGCATTTTCCAGGGCATTCATCCATATCTACAAAAAGCGTCAAACTGGCCATGCATCTTCAAGTATGACAGCGCGTAAAGGTTTGCCGCATGGGAATTGGACATCATGGAAAATGTACTATTGATTAATATCACCCTGATTTTCGCCGTATCCATACCTGTGCTGTTTTTTTTCCTCAGGCTTAAGCTCCCCTCAATTCTGGGGTTCCTCATCACCGGGCTTGTCCTGGGGCCCTATGGCCTTGGTCTCATCCAGAAAGTAAAGGAAGTCGAGGTCCTCGCAGAAATCGGGGTAGTCCTACTTCTTTTTACCATCGGCATCGAGTTTTCGCTTTCCAATCTCATGAAAATAAAGAGGACCGTCCTGGTAGCGGGGACGGTCCAGTTCGTGGTCACCACCGGCGCGGTATTTCTTCTGGCAGTCGGGGCGGGCTTTGCCATGGAAAAATCCCTTTTCCTGGGGTTCCTCGCCGTGTTGAGCAGTACGGCCATCGTTTTCAAGCTACTCCAGGAGAAGGCGGAGCTGGGAAGCCCCCAGGGGATGACTTCGGCAGGGATCCTCATCTTTCAGGACCTCATGGTGGTGCCGTTGATAGTGGTCGTCCCGTATCTTTCCAGCACCCCCGTGACGACGGGGCAATCGATATGGCTCGTCCTGGCAAAGGCGGCAGGGCTTGTGGCTGTCATGCTTGCAGCGGCCCGGTGGGTCATTCCTAAAGTTCTATATTTCACGGTGAAAACCCGAAGCCGTGAGCTTTTCCTTCTTCTGATTACGGTGATCTGCCTCGCAACTGCCTGGCTCACCCACGCAGCGGGGCTTTCCCCGGCACTCGGGGCCTTCATGGCGGGACTAATAATATCTGCCTCGGAATACAGCCATGAGGCCATCGGGAACATCATCCCATTCAAGGACGCCTTTACCGGCCTTTTCTTCGTTTCGGTTGGCATGCTTGTCGATGTCAGGGTCGTCACCCATTATCCGCTCCTGATACCCCTGATTATTCTGATTGTCCTTCTGATAAAGACGGTCGCCACCGGCATCTCGGTCCTCGTCCTGGGCTATCCCATTCGGACGGCCCTTCTCACGGGGCTTTATCTTGCCCAGGTAGGCGAATTCCCCTTCGTCCTCGCCAAGCTTGGCCTCGACAACCGAATCATTTCCGGAGTTGAGTACCAGGTGTTCCTCATCGTCGTCGTAGTCACCATGGGGCTTACGCCCTTCCTTATGATGGGGGCACCGCATCTGGCAGGCGCGCTCATGAAACTGTCCATGTTCGGAAAGCCCCGAAAGCTGGATGTGAAAGACGACGACGCGATCCGCGTTTACGACGGACACCTCATCATCGTTGGATACGGAATCAATGGAAAAAACGTCGCGCGGGCGGCCCGTTACGCCGGCATTGACTATGTAATAATCGAGATGAACGCCGATACGGTGAAGCGGGAGAAGGAGGCCGGGGAAAATATCTTTTTCGGCGACGCCACCCATGAGGCCGTACTGGAGCACGCGGGAATCCATGCGGCCCGCGTCATGGTAGTGGCCATCGCCGACCATGCCGCCACCCTTAGAATCACGAAGACCGCCCGCGGCCTCAGCAAAGAACTCTACGTCATCATCAGGACCAGGTTTTTTCAGGACGTACAAACCATCTACGGCCTCGGGGCCGATGAGGTGATCCCAGAGGAATATGAAACCTCTATCGAAATTTTTTCCAGGGTCCTTTCCAGGTTTATGGTGCCGCGGCAGGACATAGAAAAGCTTGTGGGAGAGGTTCGCTCTGAGGGCTACGAGATGTTCAGAAGCCTTTCAATTGGCGATGGCGCCATCAATGCGTTAAAGGTGCACATACCCGATCAGGAGATATCGAGAATTTCCGTATGCCCGGGATCGTACATCGATGGAAAAACCCTGAGCGGCTTGGACCTCAGGGCAAAGTACGGCGTTACGGTGCTTGCCGTGGAACGTGACGGGGCCGTCATTGCCAATCCGGGAGGAGACGAATCCCTCCGCTCAGGCGATATGCTCGTCATAATGGGAAACCGGGCCAACATGTCGGGGCAGGCGCAGCTTTTCAACGAAGGGGCTTTTTGTGAAACGTGAAAGTGTGAAGGCGCGCAAGCGTTTGCGCGCCTTCACTTTCACGTAATGTGCATAAACCCGAATCTCCGAAGACTGAGAGGTAGCCAATGCCCGGAAAAGATTTTAAAAACAGCATTTCTCTTGGCCAGACAGTCCTCATGATCGTCGACATGCAAAAATATTACCTCGACCGCCGGTCGGACTTTTACCGTTTTTTTGAAGGCCTGTACCCCGGGTGCATGGGCTATATCACCCGCCGCTGTGAAGAAATTGTTGTCCCAAACATTAAAAAGCTCCTTTCCTTTTTCCGCGAATTTCAGGGAAGGACCGTCTATCTGAGGCTCTGCGGAACTGACCCGGAGCGGAAAGACCTACACAGGTTTTTCCGCAATTCCTGGCTCCGGGGGCGCCAGGCGGGTTACCCATCATTGTACCCTCTGGAAAGCGAGGCAATGTCGGATATTATCGATGAAATAAGTCCGCTACAAGGCGATACCATCCTTACAAAAACCACTTTCAGCGCTTTTAATTCAACAGAGATAGACCGCGTTTTTCGGGAATGGAATGTGAAGGAGATTGTTTTCACGGGGCTGGCCACAAGCCAGTGCGTGGAAACGACGGCCCGGGACGCCTCGGAAAGGGGGTACGAGGTAGTTCTCCTGGAGGATGCCCAGGCCGATTACGACGAAGCGACGCACAATGCGTCGCTTCTAAGCTCCCGGGGAGTATGCGGGGGCGGGGTTTTCGAAACTGAGGGATATATCGACTTCAGCCGACGTTTTCTTCTGCCCTGACTTTTCTCCTCTCATAAATAAGAAACGCCAAACCTGTCAGGGAGAGGAGCAGGAAAAATATCGCGGTATTGCGCCCTAATTCGGAGCCCTGTACCCTCCTTTTAAGGAGAGTGTCTAAGTAGACCCTCTCATCCGGCATGAAGTCCCGGGAATTATAAATTTTATTGTCCATATAGGGAATCACCGTAGTCTTTATCCATCGTGCGTCCCGGTCGAAGTTTTCGTATCGTGCGAATATCTGGGGGTCACGAAGAAGGGCGTAGGCCTTCCGGAAATTCATGTTGAAGTCGGTTTGCGCATTCATAAGCCGCCTCGCCTCGGGTTCCACTTTGAGTATCGAATAATACGATGGGGCCCCGACTGCAAGGGCAACAACCAGAGTGATGACGGTGAAAAAAAGATACAGCTTTGTGTCGTTTATTTTCATCTCACTTACCTTCGATGATATCGAATATGTTTGCAGACTCATAGGCCGTAATTTCAAACGCGATGAGCTTCTGGCTGAGCGGCATCTCTTCGGTGTAAGCCTCCTGGTCATCAACCCGGAGCTGGTCGGGGCTTATCCTCAGAAGGGCGAAGATGGGCGCCATCTCCCTTTCGTTACCGCCCGTCTCGGCATTAATCGTCTGCTTCTGCAGGGGAAGAAGTTCCGGCAGCTCGAAGGGAAGGGAAATGACGGTCTGGTCGGAGTTTTTCAGCGCCACTGTGCCGCGGATTTTCTTCAACACGAGCTCCGTCTGGTCGTTGATAATATCGCCCTTCAGATACACAGTATAAAAAATTTCGCTTCCCCTTAACTCCGCCTTTATGACCGCGGTAGGGCTATAAAGCCTGTCGGGAATTTTCGTGCATCCCGAGATGCAAAGCGCAAGAAGCAAAAGAACGCCTTTTTTCATCACTCGCTTCCTCGTGGGATAATATATGGGGCCTCATAAAAATTAAGGACAGTCAGATAAATTACGTTTTTCCGCACGCCAGAGGCGGGCGGGAAAACGTAATTACGGAATAGTCCTCCTCAAAGGCGACCGTTCTTATTTGGGTGACCATTGTCAATTCGTCAAGTAAAAATATCACAGTTCAACTCAGAGGATAGACCTGAAGAGCCGAAGGTACTCATCGGCTATTCGCGGCGCGTAGTATCCCTTGATGAGTTCGCGGTTCTTTTTTCCGAAGGCCGCTGCTAACCGCTTGTTCCCATGGACCTTCCGAATTGCCCCGGCCAACGCTTCCGGGTCTCCCGGCGGAACGAGAATACCGTTTTCTCCGGACTTCACCAGATCCACCTGCCCCCCGTGGTTGGTTGCCACGATAGGGAGTCCAAATTCCATAGCTTCCTGTACAACGATCCCCATACCCTCATGGAGGGAGGAGAGGACATACATGTCGCTAACCTTGTAATAGCTGAATTTAACTTCATCACCTTCAATATATCCGAGAAAGTGGACCCGATTTGCTACGCCGAGGTCTGCCGCGAGTTCTTTTAATGCCGGAAGTTCCGGGCCGTCACCGAGAATCAAAAGCTGTATGTTCGCGGCGAGCTCCGTCATCGCGCGGATGAGGAAATCATACCCCTTCCGCTTCACCACCCTCCCGGCAGAGAGGAGGTAATACTTTTTCGGGTCGAGGCCCAGGGCCTTCCGGGAGGTGTCTGGATGGCCGGGCTTCGCGAAGGGAAGCGGTATCACCGTGACCTCTTTTTTCGGCGCCACATAGGCCATAATATTTTCCCTGGTATTGCTGGACTGGCACGCGATGGTCCTGGCAAGGCGGCTTTGCAGCCTGGCGCTTAACCGGAGAAGTCCGCTTAAAAGCCCCTTCCCCGCCGGGGTCTTGTTCAATCGGGTCGGGTCATAAACGTCGGCGCCATGGATGTAGAGGGCATTAGGTATGCGGGTGATGAGCGAGAGCATCATCCCCGTGGGGCCCGAGGGGGCGTAGAAATGGGTGTTGATTACATCGTATCTGTGCTTCAGGCAGAGGAGAAGTCCCCTGGGTATGCTGGTGAGGGGGAAGGTGAACATGGAAAGATTGCTCGCCGTGGCGAGGTCCTTTCGCCCCAGGACGGGAACGCGGAACACAGTAACCCCCCCATCATCGTCCCGGGAGGGCAGCCCCTTCGCTCCGGAAGTGAGAATATGCACAGTGTGGCCTACGGCAACCAGGGCCTTTGCCACGGTCTGGGTGCAAACTCCACCCCCGCCTCCCAGAGGAGGGTGTTCATAGTTGATGATGAGTATTTTCATCGGGGCTTCGTTCATTTCTTTCATACTCTGGTTGTCCTGTGCGCAATGCTAATGGGAAATACACTCTTTGGCGCTTCATCCGTGAGGTCAAGCTTATTGTGGAGCAGTTATATTTTCGCGCATGCCTTATATGATTATCGTGAATACTCTTACATTATGCTTCAGAAATGCCGCAGGACCCCGATATCGTACACCGGTTCATGAATATCGAACTGCCTCATTTCCAGTATCAGGGAAAGCTCCCTGATATCATTTTCCAGTTCCATGTTGAAAAAACGATAGGTAGACGGCATTAAGTAGGCGCTGATTAACTCCACGAGTTTTACCGCCCCTGCTCCCGCCAGAGCATACTTCCCTCGATTTCCCTCATCCCATGCATATGAGGCATAGCCGGCGAGGCCCAGCTCCGAGAAGAAATAAGCCCAGCCGGATACGCGATACCCTTTGTAGAAGAGGCCGCCGCCGGGAAAGACCGCCGAAAGGAGCAGGGCCATATTGTCCCTATACATGAAAAAAGGCGGAAGATGCTCCGTCCTTTGAAACTGGTGCGCAAGCTGGTCAAAATACGCGGCCGTGTAGGTAAGGGGTATGGTGGACCAGAGGAATATATGGAGGCGGCGCATCTTTGCGGACTTATCGCCATCATCCACCCATGGAAAAAAATTACCTTTAAAACCCGTTAAAAATGGCACGAGGGAAAGCTGCATAAAATACGTTCCCGTGGAGATGAGGATTCCCGGCAACGAAGGTTTCGGGTCCCTGAATCCCATGTAGTAGGTGGAAAGAAAAGAGCCATAGCCCCCCAGGCACAGGCTTCCACCCGGATTTATCGCACAAGTTGCAATGGCGAATCGCCCCTCATCATCCTGGTTTTTCAGCAAGGTCGATGATAGGCCGTAGGCCATGATGGTATTTTTGACGATGCGGCCCTCAATGTCACGAATCACAGCGCCGCTTTCGGGAGCGGCCCCGATTGTCACAGAATCTCCGGCTTTCAGGCCATTGGCCCTGATGATGGAATGATATTCCCCGGGCTGGATTATTTCCAGGCGCTTCCCTTCAGAATGATACACTCCCTTCTTGAGGCCGTTCCATTCTCCGGCATTGATGAGGGCGTTCCCGTCCTCATCGCTTTCAATGACAATGGCTTTCACCGGCAGGCCTTCATGAAGCCGGGACACTTCCCTTGCGAGCTTGAGTGGAATATTCAGGGGAATTCTGCTGCGGACCCTGATGTTTTTTTCCAGTGGGCGATAGGCCGGGTTAATGGCCCGAATTTTAATGTCGGCATTGTGTGTACGAAAGGTCTGGGAAAAAGAGAGGACCACCAGGAGGTCCGATTTCAAGAGGCGCGCCGCGTCCTCGGGCCCGCTCCGGGACTTAAGCGAATCGCCGGGCATTGAGGACAAAGCCCGGAGAACGCGGTTTTTTTCTTCAGGGAGAAACCTTCCCAGGCGGTTGAAAACCCGGATGAGCTGTCCCGTAGATTCCTCGGCAAGGGCCATGAAGGGGGAGCTCGTCTGTGGTTCCGCCAGGACCAACACCCGAGGAGGATAAACCTCCACGACATTTTCCTCAGCGCCTAAGAGAGCGGGGGCGGCGCATACGGCAGCCGCCATGGCCAGGGCCTTGAGTATCGGCCGGAATGTAGCAGGGTTCGAGTTCATTTTGACATTATAACCTCACAATAAACGACGCCCCGATTTGAAGGCCCCGGCCTCCGTCGTGCATTGCGAAGGGGACGATATCGACGCCCCCATCTTCCACGGTTCCGTTTCGCAGGCGGTCCCGCATTAGTATGGAATGGATTATCTCCACGCTTTTGAGAACGCAGTAGGCGCCGAGAAACATCCGACCCCTGGTCCGGTCGATATCGCCCTCGATATATTTTCCTGAGACCGGGTCGTACACCCTGTCCGCGGAGAATTCCCTCAGGGTGTAATATAGCAGGATATTGTTCAGGTGGAAATAAAGATATCCCCAGCAGCGGCTCCCCCGATAAAAATGACCTCCCCCTCCACTTACCAGCGAGAGATATGCAGCGGTATAGCTATTACCCATATAAGGCTGGACTCCCTGGTAATTCGATGCGAGATAAAGATAGCGTCCCGCAAACGCGTCGACGAAGAGGGCCATATTACCGCAAAGGAGCATGTAGAGGCTGAAGCGATACCGGGCAATGTCGTCCCGGGAAATGTTTTCCCTCTCCCTTTCCAGGGCCCGAGGCCGCCTGCTCAGGCCCCTGTATTCCATATAAAGATACGGCGGGGCGTTAAGCGACCAGAGGGCGAGTCCCATATAATCCCGGTCAGCGAAATAGCCCAGGATGGGCGAAGCCAGGGGCATGGTGAGACTTCCCGGAACTGTAAAGAGGAGCATGCTGAAGCTGTCGTTCAGGCTGCCGGGGGCCAGGACTATTTCCCTCTTGCGGCCATAATAAAACTCGTCCAGGGCCGCGGCCCTGTCCCGATGCCCCACGAGAATAAAATCGCCATCGAGAATCGGGAGCCGGAATTGCGCATGGGGCGCCCCGCTCCCAAGCGTTACGGCCCCCAGGGGACAATAACGCTTCAACCCCAGTATAGGATTTCCCACGGGGGTGCTGCGGTACACCGTGAAAACTCCCCGAAACGCTTCACCGGTATCAAGGACGGGAGAATTGTCGTGAATCCTGAAATAAACCGGGCGCTGATACCGCCTCAGGAATTCTCCGACAAAGCGCGCCGCATGCTCTTCGAAGATGTAGCTGTATTCTCGCGTGCTCAACCGCAAGTTCTTCGTGGGGATGGAGGCCCTGTATCGATAAACGGTCCTGCCGAAGTAAGGGGCCTCGGCCCCCAGGGCGCGGATTTCCAGTTCAAGGGAATCGGTCCGCTCATCAAGGGAGCCGCGAAAAAGCACGCTTATTCCCGCACGGGCGGCGAAGCGGAGAAGGCAGGTATCTTCGAGGCAGTTGAATCGCGCAAGCTGCTCCTGCAGGGTTTCAGGATTGATCGTCTCGAAGGAGTTGCCGGGATTGGCCAGGTTCGACCGCAGAATATTGCCCAGATGAAGTTCCACAAGCCGGGCCAGGGCCTGAGTGCGGGGATTGGTGGCCTCTATTCCGGCGGTCCCCAGAATCGGCGCCCGGGCGGCCCTTGCTCCCTGGAGAAGAAGCAGGAAGATAAATAATGTCAGTACAGTTTTTTTCATCAGGCCAGGATGCCGTAAAAAAGCATGGTCCGTAAAGGAGATCGCCAACGGCGATATGCACGATACAGGTCGGCATAATAAATTCAAGCAGTTTTAATCGAGGGAGGCGTTCAAGGGCCTTTTAAAAAATTACCTGCCGTCTTTTTGAATTCTTTCGCGTAAAAAATCCGCGGCCATTTCCAGGGCCCTGGCGCGGTGGCTCAGAAGGTTTTTTTCTTCCAGGGGAATTTCCGCCATGGTTTTTCCGCTGTCCGGAAGGAGGAAGATGGGGTCGTACCCGAAACCGTGAGCGCCCCTGGCCTTCATCGCTATTTCCCCCTCGCAGGTCCCTCTAACAGTTTTTTCAACGCCGTCGGGCAATACAATGGCTATGACGCAGACGAAGCGCGCGCTTCTCTTTCCGGGAGGAATATTTTTCATCTTTTCCAACAAGAAAACGTTCCGGTCAAAATCCGAGGCGCCCTCTCCTGCGTAGCGGGCGGAAAATACGCCGGGTTCCCCATCCAGGGCGTCCACCTCAAGGCCCGAGTCGTCGGCCATGGCGGGGAGCCCCGTGAGCCGCGCAAGCTCCCTCGCTTTCTTCAGCGCGTTCTCCTCAAAAGTTGCCCCATCTTCCACGACATCGGGGAGGCCGTCGAAATCGTCGGGAGTGACGATTTCAATTTCTCGAAGCGATGAAAATTTCTCCCTTATCTCCCTCTGTTTCCCTCTGTTTCTGGTCGCGGCCAACAGCTTCATCGGTCTTCTCCATTCACAATCCGGTTTGCATATTCGAATCGAATTTGAATACGCGTGAAAACAAAGTCCCGGTCAACGAAAAAATGATTGAATTAAAACCTTCAAATTATATACATACAAGTGCTCCTTCCTTTTTCGATAATAGAGCGGGAGCCATGTTTTAAAATATATTCCAGGAGGCAGTAAATGGATTTTAACCTGAACCTGGGATCGTTCACAACGGACCACCGAACAGTTCCCCTCGAAACGGAGAGAATTTACGATGTAATTATTACGGGGGGAGGCCCCGCCGCCATGACGGCGGCAGTGTACTGCATGCGCAAGGGCGTATCGACCGGGTTTGTGACCAGAGAAATAGGCGGCCAGGTGTCGGAAACCTCGGGCATTGAGAATTATCTCGGATACAAGTACATCGAGGGCCGTGAGCTGGTGAACCGTTTTTCCGAGCAGGTGAAACAGTTCGAAATCGGCTTCCGGGAGGGGGCCGGAGTGTTGAAAATCGAGACGGGAGACGTCAAGAAGGTGGCCATCGATTCCGGCGAAACCTTCCTTGCGAAGACCGTTATCATATCGACGGGAAACAGGTGGAGAAAGCTCGGCGTGCCCGGGGAAGACCGGCTCGTCGGAAAGGGGGTAGCGTACTGTGCCATCTGCGACGCTCCTTTTTTTGCCGGAAAGAGGGTGGCCGTGGTTGGGGGCGGAAACTCGGGCCTTGAGGCGGCCATTGATCTGGCGAAAGTTGCCGAGCATGTGACCCTCGTGCAGTTCCTTGAACATCTCACGGCGGACGGCATCCTCATCGACAAAATCGAAAAATACGGCAATGTGGACATCCTCCTTGAACATGAGGTAAAGGAGGTTAAAGGGGACGAGGGCGTCACCGCCGTCACCGTGGCGGAGAGAAAAACCGGCAAGGCCCGGGACCTGGACGTCCAGGGGGTTTTCGTCGAAATTGGGCTCATACCCAATAGCGAGATGGTGAAGGGCGTCGTGGACTTAAACGAACGCGGTGAAATCGTCGTGGACTGCGCCTGCCGCACATCAGCTCCGGGAATCTTCGCCGCCGGGGACGTGACAAGCGTTCCGTACAAGCAGATCATCATTGCCGCGGGGGAAGGCGCGAAGGCGGCGCTTTCCGCCTGCGAGTATATCCTCATGGGAAAATAAATTACTGTTAGGAGGCGCCATGGCTCTCTTTGATGAAAAAGTATCTTCCCAGCTCAAGGGAATACTAGGAGGGATGAAGGGCAGGGTCAATCTCGTCTACTTCACCCAGGAATTCGAATGCGGTTCCTGCCACGACACACGTTTGTTCGTGGAGGAAATCGCCGGCCTCTCGGATAAGCTCAACCTCACGGTATTCGACATCGTGAAGGACAAAGAGAAGGCCGAATACTACAGGGTGGACAAGATCCCCGCCATCGTGGTTTTGGACGAGAAGGACAATGACACGGGAATGAAGTTCTACGGGCTGCCTGGAGGATATGAAATTAATTCCTTCATGAAAAGCTTAATAGAGGCCTCAGGAGTTAAGGAGGCCATCCCGGAGCCCATCATGAAGCGCATCGCCGCTATTAATAAAGACGTTCACCTGCAGGTGTTCGTCTCACTTAGTTGACCCTACTGTCCCGGTGCCGTGAGCACCGCCCACAGGCTTGCCCTTGAAAATAAAAACATACGCGCCGACATGGTGGAGGCATCCACCTTCGTTCCCCAATCCGTGAAATACGGTGTCCAGTCGGTGCCCCTTACCGTGATAAACGAAACTGAAAAGCTCCTGGGAACCCTCCCAATGGAGAAGGTCCTTGAGGCAATTGAAAAGCTGTAACATTTGACCGATGTGATGTTGTATATGAATATCCGCCCGCTGAAAACGGGCGGATATTCATAGTTTGTAAAATTTGCCACAGGTTAATCGCCCCGCAGATTACTTCACCGAATTACTCAGCTTCATAAACAGCGTCTGATACTCCCCCGTCGCTGGCGAGAGGTCCAGCGCCATGCCGCAATACTTCAGAGCTTCCCGGCCCTCCTTCAGGTCCGAGAGGAGCTGTGCAAGCCGATAAAGCGTGTTGTGGCGAAAACTCGCCTGAGAAAACGAAATCGCGGGATCCGTTACCGCCGCAGTCCAGGCCTCGCGCGCCTTCTTCATCTCTTTCCGGGCCAGATATATTCTTCCCAGCAAGTTGTAATAGCGCCCATCCTTGGCAAGGGAAATCGCTTCGTTCAGAAGTTTGACTGCCTCGGGATACTTTTTTTTCGACGCGGAAATGAGCGACATATTGCCTAAGAAGAGGGCCTTTGTTGCCGGGTCTCCGGCGAGCGCAAGCCCCCTGGCCCAGTACCTTTCCGCGATTGCGTCCTGGTACTGCAGATAGAAAATATTACCCAGCCCGTTGTAAACCATTGGGTTTTTCGGGTCAAGCTTCAGCGCAACGGAAAAATCCTCAAGTGCATCAGCATTCCGCTTCAGCGCCATTCCGGCCATGCCCCTGTGATACAGGAGCATAGCATCGGCGGGGCGTCCTTCCAGGGCCTTCGTGGCAAGGGCGAAGGCTTCCGCGGCCCGCTCCTGTTCGTAGAGGAGCGTTTTAATTTCCCCATACGGGTCCACAGGCTCCCTGGACATTTCTTCACAGAATACGGCCGCCAGTGCGAAAAAAACGGATATAATAACCAGGGCGCGCTTGCAATGGTTCATGGCCAAATATCATCCCCCTGACGATTGTGGAAATATTTCTGCCCACAGGGGAGCTTCCTTCAAAATTGAGGCCCCCTATGGCAAACATCGTATATGAAACAAAGCCGATACCATGGCCCGCCGGTATCGTCAATTACTTCTTGCTATTTTTCCTGATGCCGGGTAGTCTCCGGGCTAACTCAAATGAATTGCAGCTACCGGCATAAAAAGGCGGAAAAACCGGAGCGCAAAATTTGCAAAATATCCTCCCGGATGATTACTACATGAGGTGATGTATGAAATATTCAGTCCCGGTATTCCTCGCGCTTCTTTCACTCCTCCCTGCGTGCTCAAAACCCAAAAGCGAGCCCCTGGAGGCGCTTCTAAAGGTGAAGAACCTTTTCATCGAAGGCAAATATGTGGAGGCAAAGCCTTGGATGACATCGGGGACCCGAAGGTCTCTGGGCGCCCTGGAGCGCGTATCGCCCGGCATAGCTGATGCAGGATACGGCCTCTCCATGCTCTTCGCTGACGGTTCAGTGTGGGACGTTCTGGAAAACAAAAAGCAGGAAAACACCGCGACGATTAAGGTCAGATACGCGCGGCATCCCATTGAAAACCTGCGCGGAAACGAAATGGTTTTCCGCCTCATAAAAGAGAGCGGAGGATGGAAGCTTGACCTTGAAAAACTTATCGATGAATCGGTGAAGGAGTTTAAAGGGCGTTGATTAAAACATGGAGATGCCCAGGTTCAGTATGATGTCGTCCCTGAGCTCCAGGGCCTGCTGGTCATCCGGCGCGATCTTCAGATAGTCCAGGCAGGAGATGAAGGCCATGAAAAGGTCTCCCATCTCGTAATAGAGGTTGATGATGTTGAGGTGCGTCTCGCCGATTTCCGGGTCAAGTTTGAGGGAGCGGGTGTAGTAATAGATGGCCTTTTCATATTCACATATCTCCCAGTATACCCCCGCAAGGTTCGCCAGGATGATGGCGTCGTCGGGGTATATCTGAACCGCCTTTTCCAGGAACCACACCGAGGACCTGAAGCGTCCCATTTCGCATAAGGATATGCCTATCCCGTTGAAGATGTCGGGGTCGTAGCCGTTGATCTTCACGCCGATGTTGAAAAGCTCGAAGGCCTTACGGTACTGGCCGATGTCGACATACTCGTAGCCGAAATCGATGAGGCTGTAGCGGTCTTTGCGGAAGATGCTAAGCTCTTCGTTCGTGAGTATTTTTTTCAGCCTCTCGCTGTAGCGTTTGATGTCTTTCATCGCTTACTTCGTCCCTGCGACTGAGTCGGCCGATGGCGCTTTTTCCATCTCAATTGGATCATGGTTCGGAATTGCGAAAAATGTCAATACTATTTGATGCGGATTTTTTTTGATTGAAGGCCCTCTTTACTCCGCCATTTCTTGTTGACTGGACGGAAGGAAAGGGCATATCCTACAAAAATTGTTTGCTCATGGCCGCAACGGTCCGCGCCCCACAAACTGGACTGGAGGTCCTCATGGAAAAAATATTTTATCCCGAGTCGATAGTCATCATTGGGCTTTCACCGAAACCGAACAATATCCCCAGGATGATTCTGGAAAACCTCCTTCGCTGGGGATACCGCGGAAGGATTTTCGGGACCAACCCCAGGAGCGAATACTCGCATGTGGACGGGATCAAGATGTACAAAAACATCGAGGACCTCCCGGAAGTGCCCGACCTTGCGGTCTGCCTCATCCCCGCAAAATTCGTACCGGAATACGTTGACGCCTGCGGAAATTTCGGCATAAAGCGGATGGCCATCCCCACCGGCGGATTTTCGGAGTATGGCGGGGAAGGCAAGCTCCTATCCGACCTCCTCCTCCGGACAGCCCGCAGGCACGGCATCCGCTTCGTGGGGCCGAACGGCATCATGGTTGCAAACACCACCAACGGCCTCTGCCTTCCCTTCGTTCCCCTCTTTCGGCCCCCCAAGGGGGGCATGTCCATCATCACCCAGAGCGGCGGCGTGGGGCTCATGATGTGGAACCTGATGATGGACGAGCACATCGGCATGGCAAAGTTCGCCAGCATAGGAAACAAGCTCGACCTCGACGAGGTCGATTTCCTGAAATACCTGGGCGAGGACCCGGAGACCGACATCATCTGCATGTACCTTGAAAGCGTGGTCCGGGGCCGCGACCTCGCCGCGATGGCCCGCAAAATCGGAAAGCCCGTTGTGGTTTACAAATCCAACACGACCAGCGCCGGAAAGAAGGCCGCCATGAGCCACACCGACGCCCTTTCAAACGACGAGGACATCATCGACGCCGCCTTTGAGGACGCAGGCATCATCCGCATCCGTAACTACAGCGACTTTATGGCCGTGGCGAAGGCCTTCCAGATCCCGCCCATGAAAGGGAAGCGCATCATGGTGATGAGCCCCGCCGGCGGGTTCTCGGTTATAGGGGCGGACCTGTGCGAAGAATCGGGTTTCGAATTCGCCGACCCGGGCGAGGATTTTTACAGGAGCCTACAGGATTTCGCGAACGCCGGGGTCATCAAGTTCTCCAACCCGCTGGACCTGGGGGATATTTACGACCCGCAGATGGTGGCCCATGTGGTGGTATCGGTGATGCACAATGAGAACGTGGACGGCGCGGTTTTTATAAGCCAGCGCCCCAAAATGCCCGAGGGGGAAAACGTCTTTTACAACATGTTCCTCACGGACCTTTCAAAAGAAACCTATGGAGCAATCCTCTCCTCGGGAAAACCCCTGGGAATATGCCTCTATGGCCTGGCGGGCTACATGCATCAGGTGAAACAGAATGTAAACTTCCCCATCTTCAACAGCCCCGAGGAAATGGTGCGCGCACTTGCTTTTCAGCGCGATTATCATGCCAAAAAAAATGAGCCGGCCGAAGGGCCGCCGGAAAGCATCGACATTGCCGCTGTAAAAAAATGGCTCGATACGCAGGGCAACATATTAGGGGAAGAAACCCTGGACGTGCTGGAACTCTGCGGCCTTTCAACCGCCGAATCAAAGATAGCGAAAAGCCCCGGGGAGGCGGCCGCAATAGCTGGCGGTTTCGGCTTCCCCGTGGTTATGAAGGTCGTATCTCCCGACGCGCTCCATAAAACAGAATCAGGCGGGGTTGTTGTGGGAGTGAAAGACGCAGAGGAGGCGAAACGCGCCTTCGAAACAATCAAAGAAAACCTTGCGAAGTACAAAAAGGGCGCAAGGTTCGATGGCGTACGCGTCCAGAGGATGGCGGGAGAAGGGTACGATATGTTCATCGGCGGAAAATACGACATCTCCTTCGGCCCCGTTGTAATCTTCGGTTTCGGCGGCATCTATGTAGAGGTGTTCGAAGACATTGCAAGCGCGGTCTGCCCTGTACGCCCCGACGACATAAGGAGAAAGCTCGCCCGATTGAAATCCTACAAAATGCTGAAGGGCTTCAGGGGAAAGCCCCGGGCGGACATCGAAGGATATGTCGATGCCATTGTCAGAGTATCACAGCTTTTATCCGCCTTTCCGGAAATTAAGGAGCTCGATGTGAACCCGCTCCGTCTGTTGGCCGATGGCTCCGGGACCTGCGCCCTTGACTCACGTATGAGGATTGAGAGATGAAAATTGAAAGATCGGCAGGGACCCTGCTTCACATCACGAGCCTTCCCGGACGATACGGCATCGGCACCTTAGGAAAAGAGGCCCGCGACTTCGCGGAACTCCTCGTCCGCGCCGGGCAATCGTACTGGCAGGTCCTTCCACTGGGACCGGTTGTCCCGGCGTTCGATTATTCCCCTTACGCGTCCACCTCGACCTTCGCGGGAAATCCATACTTCATCAGCCTCGAAGAAGTGGCGAAGAAACCCTGGCATGGCGGACCCATCGATGAAGAAAATTTCCTCGAAGACCATTTCATCGATTTTGACCGGGTGACCCTGCACAAAGAAAGGGAGCTTTCAAGGGCAAATGAGCTCTTCTTCTCATCAGCCAAAGATGAAGACCTCGAAGCCTTTGAGAAGTTTTGCCAGGATGAGCGCTCCTGGCTTGGCGACTATGCGCTCTTCTCGGCCCTGGCGGAACACTATGACACAAATAACTGGCTCGAATGGGACAGCGGGGCCGCAATGCGTGATGCGGCCGCCCTTGAAAAATGGAACATGCGCCTCAAAGACAGGGCCAGTTACCATCGCTTCGTCCAGTTCCTTTTTTTCGAGCAGTGGAACGCCCTGAGGAAACATTGCAACACTCTGGGCATACGCCTCATCGGCGATATTCCAATCTACATCAATCTGGAGGGGGCCGACGCCTGGACAAACCCCGACATACTCCAGCTTGACGAAAAGACCAAAAGGCCCAGCGCCGTTGCCGGGGTCCCTCCCGATTACTTCAGCGAGACGGGGCAGCGCTGGGGAAATCCACTTTATCGCTGGGCCGACAGGGATGGCGCTCTTCTTGAGAAAACCTACGAATGGTGGAAAAAGCGGCTCCGGCGCCTCCTTTCCCTCGTCGATGTTGTTCGCATTGACCACTTCAGGGCCTTTGAATCGTACTGGTCCATCCCCGCGAAGGAAAAGACAGCCGTGAAGGGAAAATGGATAAAGGGCCCGGGCACTGCCTTCTTCGAGAGGCTGAGAAAAGACCTGGGCGATATTCCCATCATCGCCGAGGACCTGGGCGTCATCACGGACGAGGTTCGGGAATTACGGGACGGCCTGAGAATCCCGGGGATGAAGGTCCTCCAGTTCGCATTCGATGAGAACAGCGATAATGAATATCTCCCTCATAATATGGAGAAATCCAACTGCGTGGTCTACACGGGGACCCATGATAACAACACGATTAACGGATGGTTCTACGGCATCGAGAACGACGACGAGAGAAGAAAGTACATACTCGAGTACATAGGGTCCGAAAAGTTCAGCGATTTTCACTGGCAACTTATAAGGACGGCCTATATGACCACGGCGCGCCTCGCCATTGTGCCGGCCCAGGACATACTCGGATACGGACAGGAATTCAGGATGAACATCCCCGGTACCACCGGGGGAAACTGGCGGTGGAAGCTCAGGGAGAACGAAATCACCCCGGAAATGGCGGACAAATTGAAGCGCCTGGCGGCGATGTACAGGAGATGAGCCCTTTTACGTCCTCTTCTGCTGTAGCATAATCCGTATCTTTTCCATCAAAGGCCCCGGCACGGCTATCCCGGAAGTTTTCAGACGGGTAAGGTATTTCTCGAAAGACTTGCTGTTGTCCGAAGTCTTCGCGAACATTCGCAGATAGGAACGCATTAGCTCCTCCACTTCGCGCCGAAACATGGTATCCTGGTTGAGCCGGTCTTCAAGTGGCGCCAGCACCCGGTAATTGACGGGGCGGCATGCGGAACGGTAGGTGGCGAACAACTGAAGGGAATCGCACCCGAAGTCCCTGGAACTTATGCTCGCCTCCACGCGGTCCAGGTCGATGCGGTCTATCACCTCGAATTCAACTTCCTCCCTCAACTCCCGCCGCAGACGCTCCTCCACTCGGGAAAATTCCTGATGCAGTTTTTTTTCATCGTCCCCGCCCCCGGCCCTGATGTAAAGGACCATATCCACATCGGAGCTTTTTCCCGAAAGGCCCACATTGGTGGAACCCACGAGGTCCAGGGCCATGAGATGGCGGTCATCCTCCATGCAGTCTATGGCCTTCTGGAGGGTTTCCACGCGCTTCTCCGTTTCCCGGGTCTGGTGGATGCGGAAAAAGTTCCGTATATCACGGAAGAGTTTAAGCTCCGGGGAATGGGTGTAGGTGATGGAGTCTATCCCGAATTTTCTGCCTTCCACAAGGGCGGCATAACGGTCAGCATCGACTACGCTTTCGCGCAACATGCCTTTATCCACAAAATATTCCGCGATGTCGATGACCCTTTCCCCCGCAAGTTTTTTTAAGACAATGTGGACCGACCCCTTATACCCGCATTCGTACTGGTAGAAATACCCTCCATCGACCTCCACGTCCTCAGGCCCGACGCCGAAATCGGCACTGCGCAGCTCGACGGTATGTCTGTCCACAATGACGGAATGCCCGCTGCCGGAACCGGAGATGAACAGAAACCCCGCCCCCGGATGTCCTTTCCGCTGGTCATCCACAAAAGCATGGAGATGGGAGGCGGATATTTGCCCGTCCCCGCCATTTAGGGCAATGGCCAGGATGTCCGTTTCCGGAACATTGACAGGGCCTTTACCGATTGTCCCGGAGGAAGCCTGAGAAAACCCATGCATAACAATGGATGATATTTCCCGACCATTGCCGTCCAGGACGCGTTCGGCAAGGGGAGTGCCTTCAAGGCTGCCGTCACCGGGCCCGGGGACGATGAGGACCGGGACATAGGGTTTGGTGGAGAGTATATTGTCCAGGACGCGGTATTTCTGCGCCGCCATACCGGCCCCCTTTTCCGCGAGGAGGAGATATTCTTTCGCCGTTTCGATAATCTCCCGCGGAGCGGCGGGATCATCGGAAATTGAACGGGCCGACATTGCCGCCGATGGCAGGTTTAGCTTTTCTCCGCAGTAATCACCAAGCCTCTGCTCAAGGGAAGAGAGAAGCGCATTATTGCCGGCAGAAAAAAAGGGGCCGTCGAGCAGGTCCCCGCAGAAGAGGTACGCGTCGGCAATCGTTTCTTTGAGGAGAACATAGGCCCCGGCATGGGCCCCCCGGAGGTTCCCGACGAGTATGAGTTTCATCAGAAGACAAAATCCTTTGGTATTACTACAATGCCTTCCGGGGAAATCGTAAAGCGCTGGGAATCCCTTTCAAAATCAAAGCCAATCTCTTCACCTTCGGGTATGTTCACATACTTGTCGATGATGGCGTTTCGTATTTTCGTGCGCCGGCCGATGGTGACCCTGTGAAAGATAATCGAGTTCCGGATCTCCGAAAAGCTGTTGATCTTCACCCCGGGAGATATGATGGAGCCGCTCACCCGGCCGCCGCTCACTATGGCCCCGTTCGATATTAGGGAATTCAAGGCGACGCCCCTCCGTTCGCCCTCGTCAAAAATCATCTTGCCCGGGGGCCATTGCTCCATGAAAGTACGGATGGGCCATTTCCGGTCATAGAGGTTCAGCTCCGGCGTCACCGAAACCAAGTCCATGTTCGAATCGAAATACGAGCTGATGGTTCCGATGTCCTTCCAGTAGGCCCGGTCGCCCTCGGCGGCCACATAATCGTAGGTGAAGACCCGGTCGGTGCCGTATATGCGGGGGATGATGTCTTTCCCAAAGTCGTTGGTGCCTTCAAGCCTGTGATCGTCGGAAAGATATTTCACGAGCCTGTCCGTCTTGAAGGCGTAAATCCCCATGGAGATGAAGGACATTCCTTCTTTCCCCGGAATTGTCCCGGGGTTTGAAGGCTTTTCCTGAAAGCCTATAACGCGGTTATGCTGGTCCACCTCAAGAACGCCAAATCGGGACGCTTCCGACGCGGGCGTTTCAATGGCGGCTATGGTGAGGTCGGCATCGCTTTCTATATGGTACCTAAGCATCTTTCGGTAGTCCATCTTGTAAACATGGTCCCCGGAAAGGATAAGGACGTATTCGGGCTTTTCCATCTCGATGATATAGATGTTCTGGAAGATGGCGTCGGCGGTGCCCCGGTACCAGTCCGCATTGATCCGCTGCTGGGGCGGGGCCACATCGATAAACCCCCCCAGATCGCGCTGAAACATGTTCCAGGCGGTTTTAACATGCCTGTCCAGGGAAAGGGACTTGTACTGGGTAAGGACGATGATTTTCTCCAAATCCGAATTCAGGCAGTTGCTCAGGGGAAAGTCGATAATGCGATATATCCCGCCGAAGGGGACCGCCGGTTTGGAGCGGTCCCTGGTGAGAGGATGAAGTCGCTCTCCCTGCCCTCCGGCAAGTATGAAAGTCAGGGTTTTTTTCAAAGCTTCGTCCATCATTTTGAGCGCGATGCGAGTATTTCAGCGATCTTTTCCTTAAGCTCCCCGAGGTTCGACGACTTTGTAATATAGGCGTCGGCCGTCCATGTCATGAAGTTGCTCTTGTAATTTGAATAAGCAGTATAAATAATTATGGGGATCTTCTTGTCACGGGAGAGTATCTTCCCGAGGGCCTCTATGCCGTCCATCTCCGGCATGCGGATATCCAGGACAACCAGGTCGTATTTGTTGTTCTTCACCAGCTCCACAGCTTCCTTGCCGTTCGAGGCCTGGTCCACCTGGTAGCCCTCCTCCTGTAGCTCCATCGCATACAATTCCCTCTGGTGCTGTTCGTCCTCTACGATCAGTATTTTGCTCATAGCGTGCTCCTCCCAAAAATGATCTTTTACGCACACTGCCAGCGAACCATGTCGCATGGACATACGGCACTCCTTTTTCGGCGCTAAAATGCTATACTTCTAAAAAGAGGCTTTCAAGCAATTTTTCCTTCCCGTTCACAACGGGCCAGGCGCCGCCCCTCCTCATTTTGGTATGGGGAGGTTGATGAGGAACTCCGAACCTCCGTCTTTTTTCGACGTAACGGAGACTTCGCCGTTATGGTCCGTAATTATCTTTTTCACTATAGAAAGGCCCAGCCCCACCCCGGTTACTTTTGTGGAATAGAAGGGCTCGAAAATCCTGTGAATATCGTCATCGGCCATTCCCAATCCGGAATCTTTCACTGAAACGGTAATCCTGTCGCCATTGGCCCCAGTGGCCACCGTCACCGTGCCCTCCGGGGGCGTCGCGTCTATGGCATTCTGGAAAAGGTTCAGCATCACCTGCTTCATCTGGTTGAAGTCGGATTTGACCAGAGGTATGCCATCGTCCAGTTTCAGGTCAACTTTAAGCCTTCGTTCCTGGAAAAGGTTTTTTAACAGCTCGTAGGTGTCGCTTATGACCTCGTTGATATTATTGAATTCCATGATAAAGTGGGAGGCCCTGGAGAAGTCCATGACGTTGGAAAGTGTCTTTTCCAGCCGCTCCGATTCCTTCAGCACCACCGTAGCCGCCTTTGCGATGCTTTCACCCGTTTTGGGAACATCCCTGGCGAGCTGGACGATTCGCCGCGCGTATCCCCCCATGGTCACCAGAGGATTGCGGATCTCATGGGCTATATGGGAGGCGATGCGCCCCACGGCGGCGAGTTTTTCCGACTCAACCATCGCTTCCTGGCGGTCCCGAATTTTCCCCATTTCCTTTTTTATCATATGGAGATTGTTATAGCTTTCGATGAGAAGCGCCGCCTGGAAGGCAAAAATGGAAAGCAGCTCAATATTGTCGTATCCAATAGGCGTCTGGTTGAACCTGTTGTCGGCGACTATGACGCCCAGGGATTTGTTCACCGATACCAGGGGAGTGACGACAAACTCCCGAACTTCCATGAAACCTCGAATCTCCTCCGAGACCCTCTCATCATTATAGGCGTCATAGACATGGATATGTTCCTGGGAGTTTAAGGCCCTTACGAATATGTTGGCCTCGTCCTTCAAACTGAATGAGGATGTCTGCACTTTCTCTATAAGCTTCCCGCCCCCTTCCTTATTCTCGTTGTACGACTTGAGCTGGCTGTAGATGTCGACACCGCATTCGGATACGGAGCTCCATATTTTTATCGCCTCTTCCATTGTGTCGGGCCCCACGGCCATTTTCCCCTTGAGGGCCTTGTCCCTTGGATTGGCCAGAAAAAGCATAGCCCTGTTGAAGCCCAGACCCGATCCAGAAGTAACGCCGATGAGTATCGCGTGCAGGACGCTGTCAATTTCATCGTCCCGCTGTATCGATTCCGACACCTGGCTTATGAGGTTGATCTGGAAGTCTTTTTTGCAGATTGCCGTGACGTCGTCTATGACAAAAATAACCTGCGTCCGCCCCTTCACCACCATCGTGGTGAGTTTTATGTCCGCGATGATCGATATCTTGTTTGCCGACACGAGATGGGTCTTTTCAAGCACCACGGCCTCGTGCCCCTGGAGCACTCTCTTTATGCTTTCCCGGATGGTTGAAGTCAGGAAAATAAAAATGGTATCAATTTTTTTCCCTACGATGTCCTCAAGTTCGTACTGGAACTTCTTGCAGAAGCTTTCATTCGCGAATATAATTTCTTCCTTCTCGTCGAGGGCAATGAAGAAAGAACTGATGGAAAGGACTATGTTATGGTACAGTTCGCGCAGATTTGAGATTTCCGTTTTCTGGGTGCTGAGGATGTTTTCAAGATGCTTTCCCATCACTGAAAGTTCGCTCATTAGCGACGAGAAAGGTCCTTTGCCTGTTTGCCCGGAGTTCGATGCGGTGCTGAATTTCCCTTTCTTAAACTCGTTAATCGTAGAAAGGACGTCTTGCATCCTTGAATAAAACCTGGCGCGGGTAAGAATTGAGAGGAAAAACCTCACAATCGCGTAGGTTCCTGCGGCTAATGCCGTAAGGGGGAAAAACCACCCTCCGGCTTCGTAACGGTAAAAATACAGGACCACCAGCCCCGAAATGAGGAGGAATTCCGGCAGGAGGGAAAAGCTGAGCTTAATGGAGAAAAACCTGTTCATGGCTTTGTACCCATAAGTCCTACATGCATATTAAATATACCTCCCCCGACGCGGTAAAGTAATATTTTTTCCATACGATGATAATACGAAATGCATAAATCCCGTGTTATATGCTTGAAAGAAGCAGCCCATTGAAATAATTGCTGTTATTTTGATTTTTTTCTTCCGAAGATAATTAATAAGCGAGTATATGCTGATACCCCGAAGGTTATGCTGGTACAATGGGCCTCCGGTAATTTTGCTTGACTCAGGGTGCACTTTTTACTATGATTTGTCAAAATGTGCATAATCAGAATTATGTCCTTCATTGTTGAGCAATCGAACAACAAATTCAAAGCGGGATGGTGCTGATGAAGAAATGGGGAATATCGGGAGCGGAGATAATCACTCCCGATGAAACGATAAAGAACGCTTCTCTAAGCATCAGCGGCGATAAAATTGAAAAGGTGTTTCCGGGTGAAAGCAAGGCGCCTCTGGTAATCGAAGTGCATGACGCGGTCCTGACACCGGGCCTCATCAACGCCCACGACCATCTTCTCGGCACCTACTACCCCAAAGTGGGAAACGGCCCCTATGAAAACTGGCTCCCCTGGGACAATGACCTGAAAAGCGCGCCGGTCTACCAGGAACGCCAACAGATTGAAAACCGTGACCTGTACCTCCTCGGTGCATACCGCAACCTGGTTTCAGGAGTCACCACGGTGTCGGACCACATCCCACATTTCGTAAACGAACCTTTCCTCGACATCCTGCCGGTCCAGGCCATTCGGAATTACGCCCTTGTGCATTCAATCGCCTCTTTCGCCCTAAACTGGGGTGAGGGTGTGGAGGAGGAATACCGGAAGGCCGTCAAGAACGACATGCCTTTCATCACCCACATCGCGGAGGGGTTCGACTCTGAAACTGTCAACGATCTCAAAACCCTTGATCGGAAAAAAGGCCTTGGAGAACATTCGGTCCTAGTACATGGAATCGCTTTCAGCGAGGCCGACATAGATCTAATCAAAAAGAAAAATGCCTCTGTGGTATGGTGCGGCGATTCCAACATGTTCATGTTCAACAAGACCGCCAACGTAAAGTACATGATTGAAAAGGGGGTTAACCTCTGCATCGGCACGGATTCGCCCATGTCCGGAGGCCTGAACTTGCTGTACGAGATGAAATTCGACAAATCGTATTTCAAAAGGACCTACGGCTCGGAAATACCCGATGACCTGATGGTAAAGATGGTGACATCCAATTCCGCCAAGGCCTTCAGAATGCACAAACACGGGCGGATCAGGCAGGGTTTTACCGCCGACCTGACCATTGTAAAAAAAAGAGAAGCAAACCCTTATGGGGCAGTGGTGAATGCCGAGCTTCGAGACGTGAAGCTCGTCGTCATTGCTGGCAGGGTGATGTACGGTGACCCGGAATTCGAAGAAATTTTCGTTGCCCAGAAAACGCAGTATCAGCGAATCGTCATCGACGGTGTAGTGAAGCTGATTACGGGCGACCTGAAAGGCCTCCTGAGAAGAATCAGCAAGGCCGTGGGCTTCAAGAAGGAGTTCCCCTTCATGCCCGTAGAATACGATATGTGATCATTCATTTACGGAACGGGTGCTGGCAGGAGCATAGATGGCAATACAAACGAGGTCTTACAAGAGCGGCTCCATCGTTTACATGGAGGGCGACAAAAGCGAGAACATCTACATCCTTAAAGGGGGAAGGGTGATTCTCACGACGAAGAAGGTGGAGGACAAAACCTGGGTCGAGGTGAAGGAAAACGTAAAACCCGGGGAGTTTTTCGGCGTCAAGTCCGCCCTGGGGCGGTACCCCCGAGACGAAACCGCACAGACGGTGGGAGACACTACGGTCCTGTCCCTCTCCCTGGCGGATTTCGAAAGGATGATTTTACAAAACATAAATGTGGTCAAGAAGATGCTTCGCGTCTTCAGCAACCAGCTTAGACGCATAGGCAAGACAGTGCGGGAAGTCCTTGGAGAGGGCGAGTCGATCAATCCCGAAGTAGAACTTTTCAAGCTCGCCGAGTATTATTTCAAAATGGAACGCCCCCAGATGGCGGGGCATGCCTACAAGAAATATCTCGAATTTTACCCCGACTCAAAATACTCCTCCGTCGCGCAAGAACGGCTTCAGAGAATCAAGTCAGGGGCCATGGGGGGGGGCGGAAATGATTTTTCTCCTTCCTTCGAGCCGGAAACGGCAAGGAGCGCAGTCTCCGCAAGTGACGATCTTACCGATTTCAGTATTGACGACGATACGGCAATGCCGGCACAGCCCGCTGCAGAGCAGGGCGGTTCTCGTTCGCCTCTCGCGAACGAGATGGACGATTTTCTCTCGGAAAGCAAGTCCGACGACCTCCTGGACGATTTTACTTTCGACGAACCTGCCCTCCCCTCGTCGGCACCTCAGGATATCAACGAAATATTTTATGAGGCTATGAGGCTTTTCTCTGAGGGGCAGTACAATGAGGCCAGCACGCTGTACGAAAAAATTATGAACTTCAAGTCCCTACAAAATGAAACGGAAAGAAAAACATTCGAGAAGGCCCATTTCGAGCTGGGCAGGTGCCAGTACAAGCTTGGCAAATACAAGGAAGCCCTGGGGACCCTCTCGTCCCTGATTAAAAAATTCCCATCATCGGACATGATCAAAAGCTCCCTTCTATACATCGGGATGGTCTTTGAAGATACAAAGAACATCGATAAAGCCATGACCTACTACTCCAAAGTGGCCGCAATGGACCCGAAAGACCAGCATAACAGGGACGCCCAGAACAGGCTCAACAAACTTCAGAATAATCAGGGGAAACGGTAGTGATACAGCTTGAAAGTCCCGTTTTCGACAAGTTTACCGTGGAATTCGCACCCAATGAGCTTATATTCTGCGAATTCGAACCGGGGAACGAGTTCTACATCATCCAGTCCGGGCGTATAAGGATAGTCAAGATCGTAAACAACACGGAAAAGACCCTGGATGTCTTGAAGCCTGGCGACGTATTCGGCGAAATGGCCATCCTTGAAGAAGAACCCCGTTCCGCATCGGCCATTGCAGTCGATCACTCGAAGTTGCTGAAGTTCCACCGGGACAATTTCGACGCCCTTATCCAGGGGAACCCTCAGATGGCATACAAGCTGCTGGTAATTTTTTCCAAGCGTATATACGACGCGAAGCGGCGCCTCATGATACTCCTCCTCGAAGAACCCCAGCTTAAGGTGATGGACGTCCTTAACATGCTTGCCGAAGATGATCCTCATATCGACATGCAGGGGCCAATAATCCTCCGATGTAACATACAAGAGGTGGCCAACTGGGCCGGGATGCAGATCAGCGATGTACAAAAAATATTGACACATTTCAACCAGCTCGGTAAAATTGAACTCTTCAACGACAGGATTCACGTCAAGAACATCCGCGATTTCCAGAGGGTCGTGAATTCAAGGAGAAAAAGCAGCGTATAGACGGGTCCGCTCCCGTAGCTCAGGTGGACAGAGCAGTGGTTTCCTAAACCATGTGCCGGAGGTTCGAGTCCTCCCGGGAGCACAATTCGACGCCCTCCGTAACAACTTATCAGACAAAAACACTATCTTCTTGTTGCTACTGGATTAAAACCATGTTTGACAGGCTTGAAGAAATTACACGCCGGCACCGGGAACTAGAACTGGAGCTGAGCGAGCCTTCAGCCGCCTCCGACCAGAAGCGGTTTCGTGAGCTCACCAGGGAACACTCCCAGATCGCCACAATAGTGGAGAAGTATAAAACACGTAAAAAGCTCGACCACGAGCTCCGCGATGCCAGGGAACTTTTAAAAAGCGAAAGAGACCCCGAAATGAAGGAGATGCTTTCCCTGGAGATCGAATCACTGGAAGAAAAAATCATTCACCTCGACGAGCAATTAAAGATAATGCTTCTGCCTAAAGATCCGTCTTCCGGGAAAGACGTCCTCATGGAGATCCGGGCCGGCACCGGCGGCGAGGAGGCGGCCCTTTTCGCTTCGGACCTCTTCCGTATGTACTGCAGGTATTGCGACCTGAAAGGCTGGAAGATCGAGATCATGGAAATGAACTCAACAGGCATAGGAGGCTACAAGGAAATTATCTTTTCCATCTCTGGCGGCGAGGCCTACGACAGCCTCAAATTCGAATCCGGCGTCCACCGGGTCCAGCGCATCCCCACTACGGAGTCCGGAGGACGCATCCACACTTCGGCCGTCACCGTGGCGGTGCTCCCAGAGGCGGAAGAAAACGATATTCATATTGCCCCTGATGAAATCAGGGTTGATGTCTACCGCTCATCGGGACACGGAGGACAGTCTGTAAATACCACGGACTCGGCCGTGCGAATAACCCATCTGCCTACGGGCATGGTAGTGACATGCCAGGACGAGAAATCCCAGTTGAAAAACAAGGCGAAGGCCCTCAGGGTCCTGAGGGCAAGGCTCTTCGAGAAATTGGAATCCGAAAGGCTTGCGAAGGAATCCGCCATGCGCAGGTCCCAGGTGGGTTCCGGCGACAGGAGCGAACGCATTAGGACTTACAATTTCCCCCAGTCCCGTGTGACGGACCACCGCATCGGCCTGACAATTCACAGCCTGGATGAGATACTTGACGGCGAACTAGATCCGGTTGTGGAACCCCTGAAAATGTACGAGGTTGAGCAACTGCTCCGTTCCTCCAATTGACATGACCATTGAGGAAGCGGTACACCAACTGGAGGCACGTCTCGCCCAAGAGAATTGTGCAACTCCGAGGCTTGATGCGGAAGTTATCATCGCATTTGTACTTGGACTTGAAAAGTTCAGGCTCATCACCGAGGCAAAAAGGGCCCTCACTGAAAGAGAAATCGGCCTAATCGGGAAGGCAGGGTCCCGGCGCGCCCTGGGCGAGCCCGTGGCGTATATCACCGGCCGTAAAGAATTTTACTCCCTTGAATTTATTGTAGATAGGCGGGTCCTGGTACCCCGCCCGGAAACGGAACTCCTGGTGGACCTTACCCTCTACCATGCTCCGGGAAACGCGGATGTGCTCGATCTGTGCACCGGTTCCGGCGCCGTCGCCGTGGCGATAAAGCATAACAGGAAGGATTGCCGGGTGACCGCCACGGACCTCTCCAGGGATGCCCTGGATGTGGCACGTATAAACGCGGAAAGCCTCGTGGGACCGGATGAGATTGACTTTCGCCAGGGTGATCTTTACGAAGCCGTGACAGATATGAACTTCGACATCATTGTATCTAACCCGCCGTACATCGATCCGGAGGAAAAATCCGAGCTTCCCAGGGAGCTGAGCTTCGAGCCGGAAATGGCCCTCTACTGCGCAGACCGAGGCAGATCTGTAATTAACCGGATCATCGAAGGGGGGAGGAAATACCTCCGACCCGATGGCATCATCATGATCGAAATAGGCGCCTCCATGGAGGTTGACATCATCGCCAGGTCCCGGAAAAGGGGATTCGGCGCAACCGTGGCACGGGATAATTCGGGGCGCCCCAGAGTGGCGCTGTTGAAAATAAGAGGTGAACAATGTCCCTGATGAGCATACACTACAGGAGAATGACGGCCTTTGTATACGTTCTCCTCTTCCTCCTCGCTTTCAATCTATTTTTCAACCTTACCTTTCCCTGGTTCGGACTTTCCATAATAGTACGGGTATACCTCTTCGTTTTTTCTTTTTACCTGATTTATAACTATTCCACCATCGAGATAGGCAGACTCAGGGAGTTGTATCGAGAAAAATTTGGACGCAAGGGGAATCTCATTCTCCTTGCGGAAATGGGCCTCGTGCCCCTCGTGATTATTTATGGAATCACCGTAGTGTTCACATTAATCGATTACGTTCGACTTCCCGGGTGGCCCTGGAACCCGATTATAAGTCTCCTGAATGGACGCTACTCCAATCTAGTGATTTATTCGCTGTTTCTATTTATCATCCTGAAAACGAAATGGGGGCCCGGGTTTAAAATAGCAATATTTTTCGCAGTGTCGATACTTTATTTCATCCTGGACAAGCTTCTTTTCTCGATTTTCGGTGCGGGCTTCTCAATATCGATTATCAAGTATGCCAAGTTCGCGGTCCTTTTTTTCTTCTTGTTTTACCCTTTTTTAGGGGAACGGCAGAAACGAAGGTCCCTCGCTTATGCGATGATCGCGGCATCCATACTTCTCTTCTCTGTAATTGGCGGGTACTCACTAATTTACATCTATTCGCCCCCTGGAGCCTATCAAAAGTGCGAATCGGGCCTGATCCTCATGCGCTTTGGGTTCCAGTTCCCAGTTGAAGAGCTGAAAAACACTGTCCTGGAAAAGTGCGATATCTCCCTTCTCCGGAACATGCACCACCTGTCCTCGGCCCTGGGACGCAATATCAATTATACCGGGAACGAATGGGAAAGGCTGCTTTTTTCCGGTTCTCTTGAGAACGCAAATTATATCTCGGGCATTCTCCTTGGACGGCCATTCGAAGTTAATTATAATAAGCTCGTAGAATTCGCTGAGAAAAAATCTACTGTTCGGGAAACGCGCCTCGAAGGGGCTGAGAACTATATCGCTCTTACTGCGCAACATCTCGGAGGAAACAGGGACGACCTCACGGGAAAAATGTCAGTGTCGAACCGAAATTTCAAGCTTTTCGCCATTGGAGTACTCGGAGAAGCCCGCGATGTCGAGTCGATACCGATGATGCTAAATCTCCTCATCGATATTGATTTGAACCTCGCCGATATGGCCTATGAGGCCCTGAGAAAAATCTCCGAACTCGATCCCGCCAGCGAGCTTGGAGTCCAGCGCAATGATCCCGAGGTTATATGGCGGTTCAGGGAATATTATTTACAAAATCGCAGAGGGCGATGACGGGACATTCGCTACACCGTGGTTTTCTGGCTATACAGAGGGTCCTGCCGTGACGGATAAGGAGAAGGTGTGCTTTCGTCCAGCCCTTCTCCGGTATGACCGACGTGAGGGCTTTCTCAACCTCGTCGGGATTTCGGGAATCGGCGTAGCCGATGCGGTTCGCTATTCGAATTATGTGGGTGTCCACAGCCAGGGCGGGAATTCCAAACCCCACGGAAAGTATCACGTTCGCGGATTTCCTACCGATCCCCGGGAGCTTCATCAACTCGTCCCGGGTTGAAGGCAGATTTCCGCCGTACTCTGTCATCACCATCGAGGCAAGGCCGATGATGTTCCTGGCCTTATGCCGAAAAAAACCTGTGCTCTTCACGAGGCGTTCCACATCGCCCTTTTTCGCTTTCGCCAACTCCGCAAAGGACGGATATTTCCCGAAAAGACCCGGCGTCGCTCCGTTGACCTGGCGGTCCGTAGTCTGTGCGGAAAGGACCACGGCCACCGCAAGTTCATAGAGGCTCATGAAACGCAGGTCCGGCCTTGTGTCGCCGTAGTATTTTTGCAAAAGGGCCAGTATCTCTTTTGATCGTTCCGGTGTCATGTTACTCCAAACCGAGCCCTTTGCGGGCCTGTTTTTTTCTGGCCACGAAGATCTCGCGGCCGGCAATATCGTTATCCTTGAAGTAATATCCGCAAACGAGGTCCTTTTCAAATTCCATGGCGGCGAGTTTCTCGAGGTCCTTGCGGGCGGGCTCCGTTTTGCCCAGGTTCATATACACCGCGGAACGAAGAATGAGCGCCTCGAAATGGCCCGCATTCTTTTCGATGGCGCCGGTGCAGAAAGCCAGGGCCTTCCGGGGGTTGGCTCCTTTGTAATGTGCAATAGCGGCTCCGAAAAGGATGTCATCATCGATAAAATCCTTGTTGATGAGGCGCTCGAAATCCAGTGCTGATGCCTCAAAATTTCCCCTGTCGAAGTTTTCCCAGGCGGTAATAATAATCTGGTTGATTTGAGGGTCGTCAAAGCGGCGCAGGTTCGGATGATCCAGCCCCTGCAACACCGGTGAGACAGTGTTGCAGGAAAACGCTCCAGCTACCAGAAGCATTAATGTGATAAAAGCAGCGCGTTGGTTCATGGAAGGCCTCCTTAAGATTATCGTATGTTTTTCACGCCAATGGACCCGGCAGGCCCGCTCAAGATTTCTCGTGTATAAGCCGATAATGAGGATATGAGAATATCCGCCGGAATATCGGAAATAAGCTTCGGACCCCAAGCCGGTGCGCCCGGAAGGGGCGAGAAGATATATCTCTGGCCCGTGTATGGCGAAGGCCGTGTGGAGCGCATACAGGGCGTAACCAGAAGGACCGAGGGAAACGCAGTCTATTCAAAGCCTCTTCCGGAAGAGCGGGAAAAGCTCTTTGACCTGGCGGAAAAATCGAGAATGGTCATGTACACCCCTGACGGAAGGGCCGACAGGAAGACATCCGTTCTCCGACCCGGGTCTTTTTTTGAAGCCATTGTCTGATAGGACCTTCCCTAATTTACTTCGTTTTTATTTCTTTTCTGCGACATTTTTTTCAACAAGATTCTAAGTTAACTATTGGGAACCCCTAAAAAATTAAATTTTTGAAGTTCACATGAATTGTAACTACCGGCATACTCAGGTCTCAGGTTTTCCCGCCCGCCTTCGGCGGGGGGGAAAACCTGATTATTAGAGGTTGCCTATTTCTTTCCATAATTCAGGAGACGCTGTTCACCCTCCAGCTTTCGCTTCGACGTTAGGTCCTGAGAAACTTCCAGAGACCCGAGATATTCCCCATCCACGTCCCTCAAAGCGAAATACTCGATGTGGATAAAACGCCCGCGAAGGTTGATCCAGAAAGCTGCGCTCTCCTGACGTCCGGATCGGAAGTCCTCCAATATTTTTTCCACGGTGCCCACGCTCGATGGAGGATGGCAGAGCTGGACCTTCCTTCCGAGAATTGCACGATTTCTGTCGAAGATGCGTTCTTTCCCCCGGGAGAAATACCGCACAGTATCTTCCTTATCGACGAAGGTGACATCCACGGGGAGGTTGTCCAGCACCGCTTCAATCTCCTGCACGGTAAAGGACCCCGTGGAAAGATTAACCCTCCCCAACGCTGTTTCACCGGACCGCGGCTCGACCCCCTTCGGTAGCCACTCCTCCTTCGGATCATAGAGGCAAAATCCTATTTCTACGCTCTGTCGGTACACATCAGCCCACTCCTCTTCCAGAAGTGTATCGAGGGCCATCGGCAGAAGAATCTGGTTTTCCTTGTAGATCATATCGTTCACTGAATCTGAGGCGGCCCTAAGAACAGGCACTATCTCCTCGGGGTGGGCCGTCCCTGTACCCTTTGAAGGGTCAAGGACTTCCAGGGCCTTTTTTAGGAGGGCCCGTGTTTCATCGTGCTTTGCCCACATCACCATGGGCGGAGCGGTAATTCCGTGCTTTTCCAAGAAAGGGAAAAGAAGGTATTCCTTACGGCGATAGTGTTTGTCCACGTCCATAAGCTCATTGAAAAGGCCGCGGATGTTAAGGACCATGTCGTCCAGCTCTCCTTCCTTTGCTGCTCTTGGAAGTTTCCGGTATGCCGATTCAAGCTCCTCGATTTTGAGCCCCAGAGCGAGGTTCTCCTGCCTGAAGGTGTCCACTGGATGGCCCGGAGCCACTTCTCTGCCGGGTTGCTCGATGGCGCCCTTGAGTACCGCCGTGTGGACATCGCAGAGTCGGATCACCTCTTCCCGGGGAAGGCCCTCGGCGATAAGCTCCTGCTCCGCCCGCACCACATCCTCATAGGGAATCTGACTCAGAATCGACTGAAGTTCGTTTTTTACCTCCTGGGCCGTGTCACCGTCATGAAGCCTGCGAATCTGATTTTTCAGAATTTTCACCCTGTTGTCGCTACTGCCTAATATTTCGCTCATCACTCCTCTCCTATTTCATACTTGGTGCATTCCACGGGTCAAATCCCCTCATCCGTTGTAATCTCATCTTTGCAGACTAAAAAGTCTCTTTCCCAGGCCGGTTTTCACGGCCCATGCGACTTGTTCCGTTTTTTTCACGAACGACGCCAAATCTTCTTGGATACCGGGCTCTTTCTACCCCCGTATCATAATGAGAAGCATCTTGAAAGGCTCTTCACAGCGGAGGGCATGGGGCTCCCTTGCAGGCATGAGGATAATCTCTCCCGCCGATATTCGGTGCTCTTTTCCTGAGATGGTGATGATGGCCTTCCCTTCAGTCACCTGGACCAGGGCATCGTAGGGGGCCGTGTGCTCCGAAAGGCCCTGACCCCGGTCGAAGGCAAATAGGGTAACGGTGCCGGCAGGATTTTCAACCAGGGTCCGGCTGACGACAGACCCCACCTGTACTTCGATGAGGGAAGCCAGGGAATGGACGGATTCTGCTATGGGACTTTTGCTTTTTTCTTCAGACATAAGAGGCCTCTCTTCTTTTCTTAAAATTCAAACGCACGGGTCGTAATATACGGAAAAATGTCCCCGCGGCACTTGACGGAGATCAATGGAAAAAAGAATTGTTGCAACCGCTTACCCGGATTATTCATTGCAGATATAGTGGGGCCGTTTTTTGCATTCTCGGCGATTTACCCTCTTTACCTTACGCGTCTTAGTCCTTCCTCCACGAGACCGCTGCGGAAGAGTTGACTTATAATGTCTGGATTTAGAGTATAAAGAAGTCCAATGGAGTTCACCAGGATAACAGCGGCGAGCCATATGGTATATTTACCCGCGGTTCGCCGAATAAGTATACCTGCCAAAACGGCTATTAACACCGGTCCTATGAACTTCACGTCCCCCAGGACGACGCCGTATCTTCCCAGGGCATCGAATTGCCCTCCGAGAAGTTTCGCCAGGTTAAGGTCGAACTTACCAATAATTAATACGGTTTCGATGATAAGAATTGCCAACATGGCGATTGAGGCAAACTTCGTGGAGACCCCTCTTGTCCGGTAGATTTCATATCCCACTGCGGGGAGCATCGAGAGAAGCACCGCAAGCGGTAACTTGAAATAACAACCGACCGCGATGCCCAAAAGTGCTATGACAGTAATGATACTGCAAATCATCGTTGCATGTTCGTATTCTTTGGCCATTTCTTACTCCTTGGGAACGATTTTTTTAAAATTAAAATTCAGCAATTAGGTTTATCCAGCCCCAGGCTGGGCAAACCTAATAATTAGAAGTTGCCTTGAAATTAATTGTTTTTTACCTTTTTCGCCTCCTCGTCGGTAATTCGATATTCATACGCAGACTTGTTGATCGGCAGGGGTATGTTCTCGCCCTGTTCCGACTCAATTTGACTTTCCGGTTCTTTTGTTTTCCACTTCTCAACTTCATCCTGGATTTTTTTGTTTATCCTTTCAATGCTAAGCTTGACATTGCTGTCGTTCGGGTCTTTCAATGCCGCTTTATGATAGTAATTTTTCGCATCATACATTTTTCCCAATTCTTCATAACAAAATCCGATATACAGGTACAATGAAGAGCTATCCTGTTTCAAGCCCTGCGCCCGTTCAAGATAATTCAACGCCTCCGAAGCCTTGCCGTTTGAAAAAAGAAGCACTCCCATCTGGTACTGCACTCTTGGGTCGTCATTCTTCAGAGTCATGGCCCTTTTCATATACGTAAATGCCTCATTAATATTTTGAAGGGTTATATGCAGGAGGCCCATGCGATAATTCGCGTCGAAATGGCTTTCGTTCAGAATCATTAAAGAAGAGTAGAGTTTTTTTGCATCCTCCCATTTTTTTTCCTTCTCCAGCTCTATAGCCGAATTGTAATAAAATTCCTGTTTAACAGATGATATTTTATCCACATACTTTTTTATATCTCCCCTGTAGCCGTATAAAGTCCCAATTTTTTTTATTAATTCCGCTTCTTTTTCATAATCTCGATCTACCCCTGCGAGTTCTGCCTCCTTGAAGAGCGTATAAATTTCTTGATTTTTACCGATTTCATGCAAAATTTTCCTTTTAAAAGCGGCATGTGCACCATCTCCGGGAATCAAATCTTCTATCTCGTTTACCGATTCAATAAACCTCTTTTTGACTGAACCATCGAGATTACCATCGTTTTTATAAACATATGAGTTTATAAATTCTTTAAACGGAATCATCGGTTTCTCGTTACTCTCCAGGTCATGAAAAATACAATGAGACAACAGTTGATGTACGTCAAAAAACAGGTATGATAGTTCCGGAGAATTTGACAATAAGTCAGAAAGAGCGGAGACATTGTTTTCTCCTATCAACAGTGCTTCCTTGCTCGCGGAGCCAATCGTGAGCACCTGGTCCGCAAATTGAAAGCCTACCGCTTTCTTAAAAGCCCTTGCAAACTCATTTCGCGCCGAGGTAACATACTCTTCATTAATCCAGCGCAAATTAAAGACCTGGGCATAAATGCCATTATTTTTCAGTCTATTTTTTATCATCCCATAATAACTTTTACTAAAACGAAATCCGGACAATTGTTGATCGAAAACATTTGGAATATCGATGATAATGTCATATTTTCTCCCTTTCCTCTGGATGTAATCATGGAGCTTTTCCCTTTCGGCGATATATTTTTGCGTGCCTGCAAGCGGGAGCAAATGGTAGTCCACGAATCTATCGGGGACGTAGTCTAAAATCCTGTAATTCTTGAAATAGGCAATGGAAATATTACGGTAAAATCTCTGGTTACCGTCGATGAACATAATATCTTTTTTTTCCGGTTCGACTCCGGCATACAAAAAGACCGGCAAAATGGCCCGATTCAGATTTCTAATGGCATTATCGTTGTTGATAAAAACGGTGAATCCATGATAATTGACATTGGAGTCGCTATCAACGTACAAAGAGTTGTATTTATTATTATAAAGGAGTTGAAATCCCCTAATGTGTTTAATGAATAAATCACCGGTTAAATTAGTTCCCATGTAATTATGAAAAAAATACACGGCTGGAATGAAAAGCAGCGAGAATGAGAAAAAGAGCGCCTTTTTATATTTGTCAATACGCCTTTGAACAAGGTTAATTCCAGGCAGAACAACGTTTACCGTCATTAAAACATACATAAAAATATTGAACCAGAATATCGTGAACTCCAAGAACATAAGTGCAATCATTATCGGGATCGGCAAAATAAAGATCGAAATATTTAATAAATTAAATCTCTGGCTTTGCTCCTTTTTATCAAGAATTGCCCCTATAGTTTTAAAAAGCGCAAACCCGAATACAGTAGCAGGAAGAGCAAAAAAGAATATCTTTTGATATTTTACCACCTCAATTCCGAAATAATGCACCATGAAAACGAAGCAAAGAAATACAACCGGAAACAGCATCGCGCTGAAAATAAACCAGAACACATTTCTGAGTATGCGAGCGGCAAGACAACCTGCCAGAATTGAACACGAAACTACTGCGAAAAACAAAAGCTGAACGGGGAATAAACATCCATAAAATTTTACCGTGTAAAGGTACCCAAGATAGATATAAATAGTTATAAAAGAAAAATTCAGGAATACGAAGTATACGTCTTCTTGTTCGCCCCCTTCCTTTTGTGATTCATACGGGCCGTCTATCGTTTCCTGGGCGTACCTAGATGGAAGATTATACGCAAAACGGATAATGAATACCGTAGGCATAATCGGTACGATCAACAAAGCACCGAGAAAGTGATACCCCCCCAGTAAAGTCACGGTTGAAAAAAGCGCCAAGCCTATTAGAGATCCCACAATCATCATGAGTACGAACGGGAGAACTCCTTTTTTATCGTCGATAAAAGTACCGCATGTAATCTTAAGGAAATAGTTCGATTTTATACCCGTTAAAAACGCGACCAAAGAAAACACCGGGCCAAGATAGACATGATACATCCCATAAGGCACAACGGAGAGGATGGGCACATTATCGATTAACGTGTTTTTCAGCAGGAGAAGCAGGGATATCAGGAGAAAAAGGAAGTCGGTGATAATATATATTTTACCCGTTGACGTTTTTTTTAAAATCAATCCTCCCAACAGGTTCCCCAATAAAAACGCGAACAATCCGTAAAGGGCGACAGTACGAACGGCATTACCGTACACATCCAGATAATAAAGATTATATGCTGAATCGGCCAGCAGAAACATGATAATCACATAGGTGAAAAACGCATTTAAAAAAAGGACCCTACGCTGAAAAACATCTGTATAACTGATTTCTTTTATTGACTTCATATAATCAATACCTGCCACGGCCTGTTCTAAGGACTGGATGCCGCCCCTCTTACCGATACCGTCCGAACATCTGGCGTCTTTCGCGCCCTTCTGCGGGAATTCAATCTTCACTACTACATAAAGTGACCTTACTAAAAAATAATCATTGAATTATTACAACCAATTTTTCACCATTCAAACGGCAGTTGATTATATAATGACAAAATTATGAAAATAAATATTAAACCCATACCATATATTGCATGAAAAAGAATTAAGAAAAATATGGCCTTTAACCGTTAATTAAATGAGAGATATCCTCTTTTGGATGTCCTATTAATTATGCCGGATTTGTCGCACAAATAAAGGATGAAGCAGCCTGTTGGCAATAGGAAATCTGGATAATTCTTGGATATTATTGTATATTATTGGTGATATTATGAAAATTGAATATATTCCAGAAAACAATCTTGTCGTTCTTTTCCTTTTATTAATTCTGACGTGTGGAATGTATTACTTCTGGTGGCTTGCCAGAGTAAGCAAGGTTTTCAATGACAACCCCATTTCAAACATACTCCTAGTCATCCTCACCGTTGGACTTTGGAGCTTGTATATAAATGTTAAACTTATCCAAAAATCTGAAGAGCTAAACGGACGAGATATGAAGTGGTACATGGTTTTTTTCCTTTTAATCGCTCCACTGATAGTACAACACAACATCAATGAAAAATTTTTCCCAGGCAGATAGTCCGTCAGGAGATAAAAATGATCGTAAAATGTACTGATTGCCATGTTTCTTATTCAGTTGACGATTCAAAGGTAACGAATAAGAGATTCGGATTCACCTGCCCGAAATGCGGGGCCAGCGTCATTATTGACAACCGAACAAACATGCACTCTCATTCTAGTGCTTCTTCAGCAGTAGGTGATGCCTCCGCTTCTGGCGCCATGCCATCTTCCAAAACGTCTATGAAAATATCCACAATCGAAAGCGATCTCGATAGGGAACTGTCTTCCGCTATTGATGATATGCCGACCAGCGATGAAATAAACGGAATCCTTAATGATGTTGAAGGCAATGAGCTCTCAAAAAGGACCGATGAACCCGGGTCAGGAACCGATGATTTCGTCGATTTTGAACTTTCAAACGACGACGAGGAAATACTCCGAGGCAGTTCCAAACAAAAAACCACACATATTTCCCCCGGCGAGGAAGAGGGGGAAACCCTCAGCCTCGACGATTTTCAATCATCCGAAGATATCGACATTGAAGCCGAAAGCCGCTCCGGTACCGGGAACGATGATTCAACTGAACTTGATCTCGATTCTTTAGCTATAGCCGATCCCGTTATCCAGGCATCGGTTGCCTCTGCAAAAAGCTCCGATTACGACGCTGCTTCAATGGAGCAAATCAATGTCGACCAAGATGATTTCAAACCCCTTGAAGAGGATTTAATGCTCGATGGACATTCAATAGACCTCGGCGATGATGTTAAGTCCGAGGATATCCTTAAAGAATCCGGCGAAGATACTGATGAAAGTATTACTATAGATCTTGATTCCCTTGATATCCAGCTTGACGAGGGCCCACCGGAAATTAAAAGTGGTGACGCCTCAACTGATGCCGCACTCGGAATCGAAGTTCATGACAGGATTTCACACAGCCTGGACCAACCTGAAGACGAAAGCATCACCCTCGACCTGGATACACTGGATATTACCCTTGCCGAAGTCGAGGAGTTCAAAGAAGGCATATCCGTCGACGAAGAAGACGAGAGGCTGACTCTTGAGGATGCAGGAATATCCATCGATGATCTGGAAGCCGACAGGGCAGATACTGAAAAAATTGAACTTTCTCAGGAGAGCGACGAAGAATTGAAGCTTTCCATTGATGAGATAGACCCTTCCCTCAGCGTAGAAGTTTTAGGTGAAGGACAGAGAGAACAACAAGACCTGATTTCTGAAATCGATTCCGATGAACTTCCTGAAATTGATTTTGACAGGCTTGACTCCGAACCAACTGGTGCGGACATAGCGCAAAAAGATTTCGATCTTACAATCTCGGCGGCGGCCCCTGTTGCCGGCAAGGCGTTAAAATCCCCCGAAGATGAAGACTATCTTGATATCGAAACCAGTGAAAGTTACAGCCGCTATAAGGCTGATATAGAAAGTTACGGTTCCCATACTTCCGACACCGTCCCAAAGGGAGCAATCAATTTTTCAATTGATTATTCCCTTAACCATTCCCGGGTAGGATCTTTATTGCGGCTCCTTGGAGTGTATTATCTTGCGCTGATACCCCATTACATTATCCTTTTCATATATTCTGCCCTCTCTCAGATTATAGGATTCATCAATTGGTTCATTGTCCTTTTTATGGGCCAGTTTATAGAAGATTTCATGGAAATCCAGGAAAAGACACTCCGATACGTTCTTTCAATTTCAGCATGCCAGTCCTCTGTTGCCGATGAGACCCCGATTTTCGCAGGACGTGAAGACATCGATCAGGCGCTCCAGTTCAGCGTGATTTACCCCAGCGCACCATCGCGCTTCCTTGCGTTCATGAGGATTTCAATAGTCGGCATATATATACTCCTGTTACCGCACCTAATCATTCTCATTCTGCTTTCCCTCGCCTGTCTCTTTATCACAATAGCGGGGCTCATTGCGATTCTGGTAAAAAAACGCTGGCCTAACATCCTGTTTGATTTTATGGTGCGTTATTATCGATATGTTGCCAATGTCGCCTCATACGCCTGCGGACTTGTGGATAAATATCCAACATTCAGATTTGAATAAAGAGGGATCTATTTTAACTTAATAATTATTTCTACCCTACGATTTTTTTTCCTCCCTTCTATTGTCGAATTGTCGGCGATAGGATCGCTTTCTCCACGCCCTTTATATGACAGTTTGTCGTGACCGCCACGGTCTTTCAGATATTTCGCAACCGATTTAGACCTGAGTTCGGAAAGTGACATGTTATACTCCTCATTTCCAACACTATCTGTGTGACCTTCCACGACGACCTCCCTGTCATGGTACTTTTCTCGTATTATTCCCGCGATACGTTCAAGAGATGTCTCCGCATCACCCTTTAGCCTGTACGAATCAAAATCGAAAAGAACATCACCAAGCCGTAACACAAGCCCTCTTTCGTCTTGGTCTACAGTGATGCCACCGTCTTTCGGCAGATCTTTTTCAATTTCCTTTACAGCTTCCCTTTTTTTCTCAAGTGTCACTGGAAGGTAGGTGTGAAATGTGGTCTTAATTTTCATTGCCAATTCCAAAGCGGCAATACTGCTTTTATTAGAATGTAAAAAAATTACATGATACTGTTCATCCATCAAAACCGGTTTTTTCCCCCTCAAATCCCAAAGCATTGTTCCCCTGTTAGTCCCAAACAATCTCAGCGGAAAATCACGCGGAACTTGGTTCCCGGTAAAATTCCGGTCAAACTTAAAGTCGAATTCAATACTGGCGATCCTGGAGCCTTCATTATCTTTGATTTGTTTTAACGAATAATTTACCGGGAAGGAGAGCATGAAAGGCCGCGAAAAGTTGTTAAAAATCAGCTCGGCGGAATTTGACCATCTCTTTCCTGGTTCCACATCTCCGGATGGAAAAGTCGGTATATGCCTTAAATTCGGCATATAAAATTTCTTTTCAACAACATAGCTCCCGTCTTTGCGAATCAAAAACTCACTCGTGAATTGTTCAATTTTTTTGAAAACGTCATTCTCTTCATTCCTCTCAAACACTGTGAAATTCCCTTTCACAACGCTTCCCTCGGGTGTTTTTTCCCTGCAGGTAAGGTTGATAATGTTCCTTTCTTCGTATTTCTTTTTTTTATCTCTGTTGATAAAAAAATCGACCTCTGCGGTCCTCATAATTTCCAGCCTTTCACCGGGTTGGATTTCCCATTCCAGCACAGCTCCTTCAACCAAGCACGACATGGCCAGTACGGTACCAAGAACAAACACTAAAAAAAATAGACGATTTTTCATTATCAACCACCGATAAATTATCTTATTCCCCCGTTCTTTATTATCGGCATTTTCGTTTATATCAACCAGTATTTTTTTCATTGTATTTTTGGGTGGAATGGCCATGTCGCCATGGCCAAGCCCCCGTTACGTCCGTACAAGCAGTTTTCCCGCATACGGCCGTCCCGTAGATTTCCCTTCACAGGGAACGTCAAAACAACGAGAGTTGAAGCTCATTTGGCTT
>JARKUF010000046.1 GCA_029974015.1 Spirochaetota bacterium | reverse complement strand
CAGTATTGCCCTTTAGGTCTAATTGAACGTCAGTAACTTCCCAAGGCCCTTTAACGTGAAGTATGTTTTTGTACAGTTCTTTGTCATTCATGCTTGACACTTTATACTATATGCTGCCCACTGTAAAGCCTGAAGCCCCAAATATTTCAATTGCCAAATGTCGTTTCTCCGGGGCTGGATTCCGAAGTAATGCCGTGGTTACGGGCGTAAATCCTCCTGCCAGAGTGTTATCGCTTTTTTTAGGACCACAGTTATCGGCGGAATCCAGCGCCCGTTTTTTAAAAAGGCGCCGGGATTGTCTGTAAGCAGGCAGTCCTGGACAATCTGCCCGAACGCAGTGTAAAACTTTGCGCTCTCCTGACGGCTTCACGCTTTTTTCCGGCGTGGAAGGTCAGAATGCAATGCAGTACCATCTTTTTAACTTTCAGGGAGGTTACGCGTGAAAGAGAGATTTTTCATTGGGGAAGCGCTTTTCCTGTGTGCGGCCTTGTCCATCGCCGCATTCCTTTCCTGCGACGGTACCGCCTCGGTAAATCCACGAAAAACCGATGTGGTCACCATCACCGACATCAATTCGGCCATCACCGATGCCGATGTCGCGGCGGGGGTCCAGCGGACCAACAACTTCGTAGGCGCGGTGAAGATGTCCCACGTGAAGCATGAGGAAGCGCGCCTGCAGTGTGAGTTCTGCCACCACAAGAACCAAAACGACGACCGTATAAAACAGTGCGCCGCCTGCCACAAAGGGGCCGCGGGCAGGGACCTCATGCATAATTTCTGCATAGAGTGCCACGGGAAGGGCGGCGTGGGTCCTGTGATGTGCCAGGATTGCCACAGGTTTTAGCATGGATACCGCGGCAGAATCGGGTGCTCGATGGATTCCCGGGAAGAAATAAAGCCGGTGCTGGTCCTCGGAATAGGTAATGTCCTCATGAAGGACGAGGGCATCGGCGTGCACGTGGTCAACAGGATCATGGAGTCGGAGGACATCCCCGACGATGTGGAGGTCCTTGACGGCGGCACCGCGGGATTAGATCTGGTCCCCTATATGCAGGGGAGGAGGCGTATCATCATTGTGGATGCCCTTGCCGTGGAGGACGAACCGGGGTCGATATACCGGTTTAAACCCGAGGAGGGCTCGGAGAAGGGGCGCGGTTACTCGATGCACGAGGTGGGCATTCTCCAGGTAATACGGGCCCTGCGGATGACGGGTGAAAATCCCGAAATCGAGATCATCGGCATAGTGCCGGAAGACATATCGACGTTGGAGATGGAACTCAGCGGAGCGCTCCAGAGCGCCCTTCCGAGGGCCGTTTCCGCCGTCTTTGAAGCAATATCCTGACAAGGTTATACCAGAGGAGGAAATTCATGGCCATTAGCAGACGGGAGTTTTTGAAGATCATGGGCGGCACCACCGCAGCCTTCGCTTTTCCGGGCGTGATACTCCAGGGCTGTAAGAAGGCCCTGGAGCGAGCCGCCGAGCGCACGCCGGTCATCTGGATCCAGGCCCAGTCCTGTTCCGGATGTTCGGTTTCACTACTGAATGCCGTGGATCCGGATATCGCCACGGTGGTGACGCAGCACATAAGCCTCAATTTTCATCAGACGCTCATGGGAGGGACTGGCCACAGGGCCATCAGCGTGATTGAGGATGCTGTTGCAAGGGGGCGTAACGACTATGTTCTCGCCGTGGAGGGGTCGATTCCCACTAAGGACGATAATTACTGCACCCTGGGCATGGTGCACGGCCATCATGTTAGCGCGAAAAAATGGGTCACGGACCTGGCGCGTAACGCAAAGGCGGTGATTGCTATTGGAAGCTGTGCCGCGTTCGGCGGGATTCCCGCCGCCGAAATCCGCGCCACGGGCGACAATCCCACGGGGGCCAAACCGGTGAGCGATATTCTGGGAGGCCTTGATAAGGTGATAAACGTCCCCGGTTGCCCTCCCCACCCGGATTGGATGGTGGGCACCATCATGCATCTGATACTCAAGGGAATGCCGGAGCTCGATGAGTTTCGCAGGCCGAAGATGTACTTCGGGAAAACCGTCCACGAGCAGTGCGAGCATCTAGCTGCGTACAAGCGGGGCATCTTCGCCCAGAAGTGGGGCGATCCTGGATGCCTCTACAAGCTTGGATGCCTCGGTATGGACACGGGATGCGATATTCCCAGAAGAAAATGGCTTGGGGTGAATTCATGCACCGGCTCCGGCTCGGGATGCATAGGGTGCACCGAAAAGCCGTTCCCGGATTACGGCAAGCGCGGCATTTACAAGCACCTCACGGCGAGCCTTGAGGACATTCAGCGCATAGAGAACATTGAGATCCGCGAAGCGGTATTATCCCTGAGAAACGGAGGCACCATCAATGGCTAGAGTATATCTTGACCCGATAACCCGCATTGAAGGGCATTTGTCCCTGGAAATCGAAGTGCAAAACGGCCGGGTCATTGACGCCTGGAGCAAGGGCGATATGTTCCGCGGCTTCGAGAAAATCCTTCGGGGGCGCAACCCCGTGGACGCCAACCAGATAACACAGCGCATCTGCGGCGTCTGCCCTGTGTCCCACGGGCTGGCTTCGAGCAAATGCCTCGATGCGGCGTTTAACATCCGCCCCAATAAAAACGGAAGGCTCCTCCGTAACCTTGTGCTCGCCGCGAACTTTCTACAGTCCCATATCATCCATTTCTACCACCTGTGTGCTCTGGACTACGTGGATATCAAGGCGATCCTTTCCTATAGCGGCAATGATGAAAAGCTTGTCTCGGTCAGGGAATGGGTGAAGCAGGAAGTGAAAATGAAGACGGGAAGGTACGACGCCATCACCGCCGCCGCGCCTTTCCTTCCCAGGTACGAAGGAAACGACTTTTACATCAAGGACAAGGACCTTAACTTCGCCGCGATAGCCCACTATCTCCAGGCATTCGACATGCGCATGAAGGCCCACAAGATGGTGGCGTGTTTCGGCGGCCGGGCCCCGCACCTCATCGGCCTTGTGCCGGGAGGGGTTACCCAGGTGCCCACTGCAGCGAAGGTCCGGGAATTCAGGAAAAACCTTCGGGAAGTGGAAAAATTCGTCAACGAGGTCTACATCAACGACGTGATTGCCGTCGCCAGGGCCTACCGCAATTATTTCACCCTTGGGAAATTTACAAACCAGCTTTCCTTCGGAGGATTTGAGGAGGATGAAACCCTGAACAAGTTTGCCCTCCAGCGGGGGGCCTATCTAAACGGAGCGGTGGAACAGCTTGATACCGCGCTCATAAAGGAACAGGTCCGATACTCCAGGTATTCCTCCGGTTCCGATCTACATCCCCTACGCGGAGATACGGAGCCGAATCCCCGAAAGGGCGGCGCCTACACATGGCTCAAGGCCCCGAGGTATAAGGACCAGCCGATGGAGGTTGGGGCCCTGGCCAGGGTCTCCGTGAGCTATCTTTCAGGGAACGAGGCGGTTAAGAGCGAGGTGAATGCCCTTTTAAAGATATTCAATGCTGACATAACCGCGGTCTTCTCAGTTCTGGGAAGGCACGCCGCCCGTGCCATCGAGGCGAAGCTCCTCTGCCGGAAGATGTATGGATGGCTGGATGGGCTGGATGTGGACGGAGCGCCGCGCAACTCCTACGAAATCCCCGAGAACGGGGAAGGGGAGGGCCTCGCGGAGGCCCCCCGGGGCGCTCTTGGCCACTGGATTGTGGTTAATGGGAAAAAGATCGCGAATTACCAGGCTGTGGTTCCGACCACATGGTTCTGCGGCCCCCGGGACGACCGGGGAGTGCGCGGCCCCGTGGAGCAGGCGCTCCTGGGGACCCCCATATCCGACGTGAACAATCCCATCGAGGCGGCCAGGGTGGTGCGTTCTTTCGACCCCTGTATTGCCTGCGCGGTCCACGTCGTGGAGGGGGACCGCAGAATTTCGAGCATGAAAATTGTTTGATCAATGAAGTAGCTCAACATATAGGCAATTGGAATACCCGGGCACTTGATTGAATATCCCCGGCAGTGGCGCTTAAGGCGCATCTGCCGGGGATATGTAAATGCCCTTAAGGGCAGTCACAAAAATTATGTATTCCCGCCCGCCGAAGGCGGGCGGGAATACATAAGGCAACCTCTAATAATCAGGCTTTCCCGCCCGCCTTCGGCGGGCGGGAAAGCCTAAGTCCTGAGTATGCCAGTTGTTACAGTTGATGGGAACCTCAAAAATTTAATTTTTAGAGGTTCCCTTATGTCACATTATCTGCTGGCAAAATTTCTTTCAATTTATTTCCCTTTGATGTTCCGAAGCGGGCCCGCACAATTTCGAAATTTTTATTGACATTAAACCCTCAGTTGAAAGTATGAATCACTGTTATTGGGCAAACTCTATTAACTTGACCCGCCCGCCGAAGGCGGGGGGAATCCTAATTATTAGAGGATGCCACAATCTTAATAAGGTCCTCTCGGCCTTTTGTGGTATTTTTGTTCGCAATTTTATCCTTTCGCATCCGGTGTATGCGGCCATGGCCCTCAAGATGTCCGCAACCCGGTGTATTAATGATATCGTCCTGCTATCATTAAAAATTTTTGAATATCAAAAGGAGAAAGTTTGTGAAACGGACACTGCTGCTTATCCTCCTACCCTTTTTCGTCTTTGCCTGTCTTTCCTATATAGTATCTATCAGGATCTGCGATTATGCTATGGCAGCCCAACCCGAAAAACCTTTGCACTTCAACCACAAATCCCATGGTGAATACCTGCAAAGGCTCGGGGCCGGTGATTGCGAGCTGTGCCATGGCTACTATGACAATGGCAGGTTCATGGGAACGCCGGCCATCGGCACTTGTAAGTCCTGCCATAATGGGACCACTGCCGCGGAAAAGGCCTTCTTCAAGGGCTACAATGACACCGACAGGCCCTGGGGATCATACGCGAAACAGCCCGATCTTGTGTACTTCAGCCATATCGCTGTTTTGAAAAACACAAAGCAGGCGCGCTGCAGTTCCTGCCATGGCGATAAGAAGAACTCCATGACCACGAAAAAAACCGACCGGATAATGGGCAAAATGCCCATGGGACAGTGCATGGACTGCCATGACGCCCTGCGGATCAGCAATAAATGCCTGGTTTGCCACGATTGACCGATACTGTCGGAATCGAAAAAAGAAGGCGAGGTAAAGTACTCCATGAATAAACTAGAAAGAAAAGATTTCCTCAAATTAGCGGGCGGCGCGGTGGCCGGCGGCCTTGTTGGCACCACGCTTTCGGGCGCGCCTTTCAACGCCCTTCAGTGGCTTGTTGAGTGGACCCAGGACCAGTACCGTCCCACCGGCGGGTCAGAGACCTTCCGGCAGGGCGTCTGCAGCGCCTGCGGGACCGACATCTCCGTGCGCCTCATAGGGGACCGCGCCGTGAAGGTGGAAACCGCGAATGCCGGGTGCCCGGTCTGCCAGACCCTCATACAAATACTGTATCATCCCGAGCGCGTCCGTAAGCCCCTGAAAAGGGTGGGCGGCAAAGGGTCGGGGCGCTTCGCCCCCGTGGAGTGGAGTGAAGCAATAAAGGATATTTCCGACAAAATAAAGGAACTCAGGGCGCAGAACAAGGCCCATACCGTGGCCGCCTTCAACGGCGCCCACAATATGCTTGCAGGGGCCCTCGTAGAGCGCCTTCTGGCCGCCATCGGCAGCGGCCATGTGTACAATGAACCCTGCTTCTGCTCCCTTTCCGCGAAAGCGGCGAAGCTGACGCAAAACAGCGAGGGGGCCCTGGATTACGATTTCGAGAATTCCGACTATGTCCTTAGCTTCGGCGCCCGCCTCTTTGAAGGATGGGGCAACCAGGCGAGGATGCACAGGGTCCTGAACCGCTGGAAGGCCGACGGCGTAAAATTAGTACAGATCGATACTCTGGGCACCCGCACCGCTTCAATGGCGACGAAATGGGTCCCGGTGAAACCCGGCACAGAGGCGTATCTCGCCCTCGGCATTGCCTATAAGCTGATTATGAGCTACGGCAAGGGGGGGAACCTGCCGGAATTGGGACGCTGGCCCGGCATCAACGACTTCAACCCCGAGAAGGTGGCGGAGCTCACCGGCGTCCCGGCGGTTACCATCGACGAGATCGCGCGCGAGTTTGCGGGGGCCCGCCGCGCCGTCGCCGTGGCGGGCCGGGGCGGCGAGATGGTGTCCTCCTCTGTGGGGGAAATCATCGCCGTTCAGTGTCTCAACAAGCTGACGGGCCGCATGGGCGTTCCAGGCGGGGTGTTCGTGAAGATTAAAAACGACCGGTTGGGGGCCGTAAGGCAAGACGCCGCGGCACAGGCGGGCATGGCCGCCACGAGGAAGGCGAAGGGCCTCGACGATTTCATCAAGAACGGCGAGAAACCAGAGCTCCTCTTTGTCAACGATGCGAACCCTGTCCACACTAGCGTTTTTGGAAAGGACCTGGCCGGCAAAATGAAGGACATTCCCATGGTCGTGGCGATTATGACCATGAAAAACGATACGGCCCGCTATGCCGATTATATTCTGCCTTCCCTCACGATTCTCGAATCCAAAACCGCACGGGGTGACGCCGCCGTGGCGCCGAGATACAGTGCGAAGCATGGCGCCGACATCATCCTCGAGATAGCGAAGAGTGTGGAGGGGGTTGCCGCTTCTTTTCCCTGGAGCGGATATGCCGATATGGCCGCCCTGGTTGGCGTGGAAAGGAGGCCCCAGGGCAACTTCAACCTCAATATCGAGGTGCTAAGGACTTATCTGGACATGCTTAAGAAAAACCTTGAAGGGGCGGCGGAGATGCCTCTGGCCCTCATCCCCTACGAAATTCCCCTGGTGGGGAACGGAGCGTCCCTTTCTCTTCCCTATGTGCTGAAAGGGGTCGGCCGGGAAGATTTCGCCTTTGAACGTCTGATAGTAAAGATGAACCCGGAAACGGCCAATGCCATGGGCGCCTGCGAGAACTCCTCGGTGAAACTGAAGTCTTCCAGGGGTAAAACGGCGAGCCTCAAAGTCCATCTGACAAAGACCGTGGCGCCCGGCGTGGTGGCGGTCCCCATGGGATTTGGGCATTGCGAAAGCACGAGGTACGCGGAAGAGAAAGGTGTGAATCCACTTGAAATAATGACGGCAAACATAGATCCCGAGTCCGGTACCGCCGACTGGTGGTTTACCAGGGTAAAACTGAGCTAAGGAGTTGTTATTATGATGAATGTGAGATGGGGAATGTCCATAGATCTGGATAAGTGCACCGGCTGCGGGGCCTGCCAGATTTCCTGCATGCAGGAAAATAATATGCCGATCTTCGATGAGGATTCCGATATTCCTAAGCGCGTCACCTTTCTTGACCTGATGAAGGTGACCAATGATTTTGAAGGCGGGAAAAAATACGGGGAAGTGCAGACCGCTTTTATTCCCAAGATGTGCATGCAGTGCTCGGGGAATGATCCGAAGAACCCACATCCTCCCTGCGTGACGGTCTGCCCCGTGGTGGCCACAGACGTGGGGGACGATGGCATAGTGAGCCAGATCTGGTCGAGATGCATAGGGTGCCGGTACTGCCAGGCCGCGTGTCCCTACGAGGCCAGAGTGTTCAACTGGTGGAAGCCACGCTATGAGGGGGATTTCAAACAGGGCCTCAATTCCGATGTATCGGTGGCGTCCCGCGGCACGGTCGTGAAGTGCACCTTCTGCAGCCATATCTGGAAACGCGAGCGTGACCGGGCGATCGCCGGAGGCGAGACCGACATCAACAAGGTCACCTACACGCCGGCCTGCGTGTCCGCCTGCCCCACGGGGGCCATTGTCTTTGGCGACCTGAACAACCCGAATTCACCGGTTTACGAAACCCGGCTGAAAAACGATCCGCGGGCCGTCCGCATGGTGCACTCCATCGACCAGCAGCCCGAGAACGAAAGGGCCAGGCGCATGAGGATTAAGGATTACCCGAACCCTAAAGTGTATTATCTCTCGAGCCAGAAATGGCTCCGCGATATCATCAGCGGTTTCCAAAATTCCTGAGGGATGAACGAGGAGCTGAATTGTGAATACCATCATTGAATTCGTAAAGACCGAGTGGAACAGTTTTTCGAAAAAAACAAAGATAGCCCTTTTGGTCCTCACGGCCCTGGTGGGCCTCTTCGGGATTTTCGCCATACAGATCCTCTTCTGGGGACTGGGCTACACCGACATGAACAACACCTTCGCCATGGGACTCTGGATAATTGGAGACCTGGGCTTTGTGGCCCTTGGCGGAGGGGCCTTCTTTACGGGATTTTTACTCTACATCTTCCGGGTGGACAAGCTTGAGCCCCTGATTAACTCAACTGTGCTCATCGGCTTCATGTGCTATCTTTTCACCTTTATCCTGCTGGTCTTCGATATTGGCCAGCCGCTGAGGGCCTGGTTTGGATACACCTACCCGAACTGGGGGCCCGGCCTCATGCCGCAGTCTATGCTGACGGAAGTCATCTGGTGCCTCACCTTCTATTTTATCGTTCTCTGTGTGGAACTAATCCCGGTCCCCCTGAAGCACAAGATTTTGGACAAGATCCCTGTCCTCCATTATACGGGGCATTACCTCCACAGGCTCATGTGGATCATGGCCGCTGTGGGGACCTTCCTTTCATTCTTCCACCAGGGCTCCCTGGGGGGCGGCATGTGGGACGTCCTGTACGCCAAGCCCGGCTGGTGGAGGGCCCACCACCAGTTTTTCTTCATGGCCATCGTGGCCGCCACGGCGGGCGGGACCTGCTTCATGATCATGGTGCCGAAGATCGCCGAGCGCATTATGAAGAAGGAAGTGGCCCCGAAGGAATCCTTCTACACCCTGGCCAGAATTTCTGGCGTCATGTTTACCTTCTATTTCATTTTCCGTTTGTACGATGTCTACACCATGGCGGCGACATACGTGCCCATGGCTGACAGAAGTTTCGCCGATACACTCGGAGGGTACTACGGCTGGACGACCCTAATTCCGGAATTGCTCCTCTGCCTTGTTCCCATTACGATTTTGAATGTGAAGAAGCTTCGGGAAAACGAAAAAACCCTCTTTTTTGCGGTAATCTGCGGCGTCACGGCAATCGTATTTTCGAAGATAGGAGTGGTCCTCAACGGATTTAGCGTGCCGAACTTCCCCTGGCGGGGTTTTGCGGGGTACTTTCCCACCGTTCAGGAATGGTCCATCATGATAGGCTCTGTGGCGACCATGATACTCATCTACTGGGGCTTTGCTGCTTATCTCCCGCTCTTTCCGCATATGAAGGAGCAGGAGAGCGAAGAGTAAAAAACTTCCATAGCAAAGGCGTTTTAAAACACAAGTGCTACTTATCAGGAGGCTGTCCGAAAGGACAGCCTCCTTTTGGGTTTCCGACCTAAGTGTTCGCATGCACAGTACGTCTGGTCACGTTTTTCGTTACTTTTACTGTCCAATTGGCTTTTTTGCTTGACTCCTGTTTTGATTCGTTTTTTATCTAAAGATAACTTATAGGAATTATATTATCCCGCCCGCCGAAGGCGGGCGGGATAATATAAAGGCGGTTACAAAAATTACGTTTTCACGCCCGCCTTCGGCGGGGGGAAAAACCTGAGTCTTGAGTATGTCAGTAGTTACAATTCATGGGACCTTCAAAAATTTATTTTTTAGAGGTTCCCAATACTCGAATCAGTACGAGGATGATTGTGAGCTTGAAGAAATTTAGTCGCGACCTGGACGCATTTTTTTCGTTTAAAGCTACGCCTGTCCGGAGCACCGGGGCCCGGCGGGGGACGCTTTTCCTCTTTTCCGCGGGAGTGGTGGTCTTGTGTCTTGGAGCTATTCTCTTTTTTACCGGGGGGACAAGTGCCGGCGATTCCGCTTTAATACCGGCTTGTTCCATTTTTTCGAATGAAGGGGAGTATCTCTCCCACATTCGCGAAAACGTGGAATTTGAAGGAATGCGCCTCGATATTATCACCATGAGAAGAGGTGACAACTTCTGGAAGGTGGCGAGGAAGTACGGCGTGGACATAGATACCCTCATTGGTGCGAACCCATGGTGGGGGAACCTCCTGGCCCATGTAGAGCAGGAGATTGTGGTGCCTTCGAGGAAAGGGGCACTGCACTTCGTTGCGGGCCTGGATGAGCTTGACAGGCTCGCGGCCGACCATAAAACGTCAAGGGAAGACATTCTGGTGCAGCGTCTGCCTTTTTTCAGAAAGCACTTTCCCCGGCTCTTTGACGATGGGAAACCCATCGCGGTTTTTTTGAAAGACGCCAGGCCCACTGCGGCGCACATGACGGCCGAACTGGCCCGGCAGTTCACGGTGCGGGAGATGTTTCGGTCTCCTCTGGGCGGACGCTTCAGCTCTTTTTTTGGGAACCGCGTGCACCCGATTTTCCACCGCTGGAAGTTCCATGACGGCCTCGACATCGCCGCGCGCTACGGGACCCCTGTGGGGGCGCCCTGCGAGGGGCGCGTGATAGCGGCAGGCTGGATGGGCGGCTATGGGAAGGCGGTGGTGATTTCACATCCTAAGGGTTACAAGACGCTCTGCGGACATCTTTCGCGCATCAATGTCCGGGAGGGCCAGTACGTTCCGGCAGGTAAAATCATCGGACGGGTGGGGTCCACGGGTTTTTCCACGGGGCCGCATCTCCATTTCTCTCTCTGGAAGGACGGCCGTCCTATCGACCCCATGAAGGTCCTCTGGTAGGAAAGGAACTCCGTGTATCGGGCCCCCGGCCCTTATCAGCCGACTATTTCTTCGTAGGCATTGAGGGCCGCCGTGGCGCCGTCGGCGCAGGCCATTACGATCTGGCGCTTCGATTCGCTCCTTATATCTCCCGCCGCGAAAAGGCCCCGCACCGCGGTCCGCATCTGCATATCGACCACAACTTCCCCGTTTTTATTTAGAAGCGTCGGTGGGATGTACGAGGCGTTGGGCGTATAGCCGATGAAGACGAATACCCCATCGACGGAGATAGTGGTCTTGTCTCCCGTGCGCACGTTCGATACGCTTATCGATTCCACTTTCGATTCTCCATTGATGGATACGGGTATGCTTTCAAGCACCGGGACAATTTTCTCGGAAGAGAGGACGCGCTCCTGGAGAATTTTCATCCCGCGAAATTCATTGCGCCTGTGTATGAGGTAAACTTTGCTTGAAAAGCGAGTGAGGAAATGGGCCTCTTCGAGGGCGGTGTCGCCGCCGCCGATTACAGCCGTTACGCGGTCTTTGTAAAAAGCGCCGTCGCAGGTGGCGCAGTACGAGACGCCCCTCCCGAAGAAGTGGTCCTCGCCGGGTACGCCGATTTTTCTGAGCGACGCCCCGGAGGCGGCGATGACGGTTTTCGCGCGAAGAGGGCCGCCGTCGGCAAGGGTGACGGTGAAGGCGTTGTCCCATTCGTCTTTTACGACAGAGGCAACTTCAGCGGTGGCGAACTCCGCGCCGAGTCGGCGTGCCTGGTTTTCCATGGCCGATACAAGGTCCCATCCCGGAACCGGGTCGGCAAAGCCCGGATAGTTTTCAACTTCATAGGTGTTGATTACCTGGCCGCCGGGTGAGAATTTTTCCAGAACGATGAGGTCGATTCCCGCCCTCATGCCGTAAATTGCGGCGGTGAGCCCCGCGGGCCCGGCCCCGATGATTATAAGGTCTTTCATGCTGAGGCGCTCCTCGAATTATTATGGACTATGTTGTCAGGCCGTCGCCGCTTTCCTCGAAAAAATTCACGCACGGCAATGCGGAACCGGAGCGGATTATCCCGGAGGCCGGAGCGGCGGGTATGTTTTCGAAAAAATTTGGGTTATGGTCAAGCGCGAAATTGAAGTTTTGAGGACTTATTCCGGCAAAGCCAAAATTCCGGGCTTAGTCTTCCACTGGACGTGAAGGGCGCTCGGGAAAAAAGTCTTGAAAATACGGACGGGGGCGCGGCAAATGAGCGAAACATTATGAAAAGAGAGTGTGCTATGAGCGGACAAAAAATCCAGTACGAAAAAGGAAAAATTAACGTGCCCGACACCCCCGTGGTTCTCTTTATTGAGGGAGACGGCACTGGCCCCGATATCTGGCGCGCCACCAGGACTGTCCTGGATGCCGCAGTGGAGAAAGCCTATGGCGGAAAGCGGAGGATTGAGTGGAAGGAGGTCCTCGCCGGGGAGAAGGCTTTCAAGGAAACCGGGAGCTGGCTTCCCGACGAAACTTTAAAGAAGATTGGCGAGTACAAGGTGGCCCTCAAGGGCCCGCTTACCACTCCGGTGGGTGGAGGTATCCGCAGTATTAACGTGACTCTCCGGCAGGTGATGTCGCTTTACGCCTGCGTGCGTCCCGTGCGCTACTTCGCCGGGGTCCCGAGCCCCGTGAAGAGCCCGGAGAAGATAGACATGGTGATTTACCGGGAGAACATGGAGGACGTGTACGCCGGCATAGAGTGGAAGGAGGGGAGCGGGGAGGCGAAAAAAATAATCGACTTCATCAAAAAGGAATTAGGGAAGGACATCCTCGCCAACTCGGGAATTGGAATCAAGCCTATTAGTGAGACGAACACGAAGAACCTGGTGCGCAGCGCCGTTAAGTATGCTATTGAAAACGGCAGGAAGAGCGTCACCCTGGTGCACAAGGGCAACATAATGAAGTTCACCGAGGGAGCGTTTCGCGACTGGGGCTACGAGATTGCGCGCGCGGAATTTGGCGACAGGACCGTCACGGAGGAGGAGATCTGGGAAAAATACGATGGGAAGGCGCCGTCGGGCAAAGTGGTGATAAAGGACCGGATTGCAGATAACATGTTTCAGCAGGTGCTTCTGCGCCCCGACGAGTACGATGTGATAGCCACGCCGAACCTGAACGGGGATTATCTTTCGGACGCCCTGGCGGCCCAGGTGGGGGGGCTCGGAATGGCCCCGGGGGCGAACATCGGCGACAGCGAAGCCGTCTTCGAGGCGACCCACGGCACCGCGCCGAAATACGCGGGCCAGGACAAGGTGAACCCGGGCTCCCTGATTCTTTCGGGGGAGATGATGCTCCGCTTCCTCGGATGGAAGGAGGCCGCAGACGGCGTGGTCCGTGGCCTTGAGAAGACCATTCAGCAGAAACGGGTCACTTACGATCTGGAGCGCCTCATGGAGGGCGCCACTTTGCTCAAATGCTCGGAATTCGGCAGGGCGGTCGCAGATAATATTTAGTCTGTAAGGGCGCTAACCCACGGCAGTTAGTTTCCAACATTGGGTTTTTGCTTAACAGCAGGTGCGGTGTGCCACCGCGGGCCCCGTGTTTGGACTGCCTTCATCCTGCCAGGAACGGGCATTTGTGGGGAGGAGGTACGCGACCACCTCCCCACGCCCCTCCCGCGCGCTCGCTCAGGCGCCGCGAGGGGCTGTAGCTCTAAGTAAAAATCGTATTTTTAGTGGTTCTCTTATATGAGAATATTTCATGAGATTCCTGCATGCGCAGGAATGACAGAGAGTATGCAGGAATAACAAAGGGCATGCGGAGCGTAATATCATACCGGCGGGGTGTGTGAAGGCGCGCAAGCGCTTGCG
>JARKUF010000042.1 GCA_029974015.1 Spirochaetota bacterium | reverse complement strand
GCCCACAAAAGACTCAAGGAGCTCCTTTACCAGGAGAGGGTTAGAGAAGAGGTATTTATAGCCCCTGTCGTGAGTGTGAAAGTTTTCCATGAACAAATTGGAGAAATAATTAGCAAAACTGTCAAGTAAAACTGTAGTGATGCGCAGAAGCAACACTCGCCAAATGCAAAGCAAGTTCTCATACAAAAAGAAAACGCAACTGAAAAAACCTTTGTGGCAAATCCACCATCAACTACGGACACGGATGTCCGGTACACCCGGTGGGCACAGGATGTGCCTTCACCGGGCTAAAGCCCTTAGCGGACGCTGAGTAGGGCGCAGCCCGTATCGAAGCGCGGTGCCTGAGCTAATGCGCCTTTCCTTGAACACCTCAAAACGTAGCGAGTAAGCTTATACCGACAAACTCATTAAATCGGAGTGATATGTATGGTTGGAAAAAAAAACGGCCTCCCTTCAGGGAGGCCGTTCTCGTTTTTTTTAGTATTCCGGCTCTTCTACCAGGGCTCCGCCATTATCCTCCTGGTCCTCGGCGTCGGACTTATCGTCCCGTCCGCATTCATGGGACGACTTTTCCTCGGCGGTAATGTACTTCTTGCATTTCGCCACTGAGCCGTCCATCGGCACCTTGAGGCGCTGTCCCGGAAGGACCAGATGAGGATTGCTCACCTTATCGCGGTTGGCCTCGTGTATCTTAGGCCACTTCTGTCCGTCGCCATAGTAAATGCGGGCAACTCTCCAGAGGCAGTCCTTGTTGCCTGGAATAAATCGGACCACATATTCCGCATAGCCGCGTTCGCAATCGATCTGGGTCTGGCTCTTCTGCACGGCGCCCTTCTTATCCTGACCTTCTCCTTTCATGCTGAGGTCCGCCCTCGTATCCGCCCTGGTTGCGATAACCAGACGGGAGAGGCGCTTGGAATCCTCGGCAGCGTTGATGGCTTCAGGATATTTCGCATCGCCAAAAAGCTGTTCCGAACTAAGGAGGGACTCCTTCGCCATGGCGAGGTCGGTTTTAGCCGCTGATGCTCCGGGGGACGCCTCGGCTTTGGCCATGAGGGCCTTCGCTTCATCAATGCTGTCGCTGGAGGTGCCCCTCATCGACTTCGCCAGGGCCTCATCGGCGTTAATCTTCGCCACTTCCACGGCGGAGAACCCCTGCTTGAGCTTTAAAGTGCCCAGGGAATCGTTCGCAATCTTTACGTTCTCCTCGGCGAGATGCAGGTTGTCCGGCGCATGCTTTTCGGCATTATATTTTCTCGCCCGGTCCACGGTGACGTTCACATCCGTGATGTTATCGCTTAAAATTCCCCTCCTGCCGATGGCAATGTCGCGAGCTTTCCGGGCGTCCGCATCGGCCGCGGAAGCCTTCAGATACGCGTCGTAATACTGCTTGTCCTGAAATTTATCATTGGATTCCTTGATGCCCGTCTGGGCCCTGAGGTATTCGTTCTTCGCGAGGGACTCAGCATAGGCTTCTGTGGCCCCTTCAAAGCTCTGTTCCGCCGTCGCAATGGTGTCCTTCGCCAGAAGCGGAAGCGACTTATTATACGCCTCCTCGGCCTTGACACTGGCGGCCTCGGCTTCCTTGGCGGCCTTCTGGTGGTCGTCCTTGGCCATCTGGGTGTGGGACTCCAGGAGATTGTTCCGCGCCGCTTTGATTTCTTCAGGAGCGTACAGGTCGGCTTTTACCGACTCGGCTTTCGTTATACCCACCTTGGCGGTGGACATTTCACGGATCGGCACCTTTTCTCCGCACCCGAGGCCCGCAAACACGCACGAAGCGGCAAAAAGGACCGGCAGGAATATCTTTGTTGAATTCATGTCTTGCTCCTCGCTTTTAAGATTTATTTTCAGGAATGAACAATCGCCCGCCCGGCATAATCCCCGAGACCGGCGCAGAGCCTTGTATTATTTTATTTATTGAAAGACGTCACTGCGTCTTCCTCGGCATCGAATATCTCGAAAAAGGAGGTGAGCTTGGTAAGTTCGAACACCTTGCGCACCGACGCATAGACGTTGATGATCTTGAGCCCCCCCTGGTACTTTTTTAGATTGGAAAGGCTCGAAATGAGGGCCCCTATTCCGGAAGAGTCGATATACGATACCCTCTCCAGATTGATGATGACATTATATTTCTGTTCTTCAATAAGCTTGTTTATGATGTCCTTGATCTCCGGTGCGTTATACAGGTCAATCTCGCCGGTAATATCCAGTATTATGATATCGTCCTTGGTTCTTTTGTTGATATCCATCCTTTTCCGCTCCTTCGAAAAATTGGCACACAAACGGCCAAAATAAACCGTCTCTGCCGGAAAATCCGTCCTTCGCAAAATCCGCCGGGACGGATAACGGGACTGGCGTTCGATATATTCCCGAAACCTGTAAAAATAACATACTATTAAGGATAAATTCGCGTGTCAAGAGAATTTATGCCGACCTCGGCCGGGGAAGCTCGAAAAAAACATGGGGCCTCTGGCATAAAGATGAGGAGGAAAAGCATACATTCGGCAATGGGCCGGTGTCAAACATAATCATTCCCGGACTCATCCGCCGCGGTATTCTGAAGAACACCGATCATTTTCCAAAGGACCCTCGCGCTGAATTCGGCCCCCTCCAGAAGCCCCCTATAGAGATACAGCGAGCGCCGGGCCACCCGGGCATCCTCTGAAAGCACCTCCTCGCCTTCTTCTGTTTCATGGCCTTCGGTGATGGTGTGGATAACCCGCTGGATGGCCAGGCCTATCATGTCCTTAAGGCCGGTCCGAGCGTGGATGGCCCTGTCCGCCTCATCAAGCTTCTTTATTATGTACGATATCTTCGCACCGTCCCTCGGCTGGGACGCCGCCTGTTCCATGAGGTCCTCGGAGAGTGCGACCGCCCGCTTTAAGACCGGGATAAGCCCCCCGAGGTCGGCGCGCATCTCAAAGCATTTTTCCTGAAGCATGGCCCGGATATTTCTCCTGTCCCTGCCCCGGAGCCCCTCCTCCCAGAGGCCGTCTATCAACCCTCGGAGACCATCGCCAGTGACGCTGAGGAGCATCTCATCCTGGCCCACTTGGCGGACGCCTTTCATGAAGGCGCCGTCGAATGTTGCGTTTACCATGTCCGGGTCCTTGCGGTCCTCAAACCACTTGAGGAATATCATCATCTTCTGGTTGGTGTGCACTGTGCCGCCCCGTATGCCCCTGACGAAAATCGGCGGGAGCGCCGTAAGCTGGAAACGGTTGAACATTTCCGGCGTGGAGAACCTGCTGCTTCGAAGATGCACCAGCTCATCCAGGTACGAACCCCGGGCGTGGGCGTACCCCCCCGTGAAGGCCAGGTCCTGGCCCGTTACGATAACGGGGGACGCCCCGAGCCTTTTGGCGAAATCGTAGGCGTTGGTCGAAACGGACCCGCCATGCGCTATTTCCCCGCGCTCCCCGCATATCTCCTCCACCCACTTCATCATGGGGAAGGCGGTCCCCGTCATGGTCGTGCGCCCCCGGAAAAGGCGAAACACCGAGGGGTGCGATGAGGGGTCCGCCACCAGGACGGTCCTCCCGGGAATATCGCCCTCGAAATAGCGGGCGTTGATCGCCTGTGGGTCGACTGTAACGCAGAATTGCGGCTCGATTCCGTGCCTCCGAAGAAGCCCGTACGATGTATCCACGGCGATTATCAGCGCCCTTTCCGCGTGTTTCTTTATGAAGCCGATGCTTCGGGAGAGGCTGGGCCCCGCCGACGCGACGATGGCGGGGTACCCCTTGAAGGCCCCATAGAAGCGCCGCGCCGCAGGAAGGTCCGCCACGGCGCCGATGTTCCGAGCTATATTTATGCTCCAGACTTTCTCGAATTTCGCTAGGGTGGCGATGTTCACTTCCTTTGTGGAAAGATAGGACTTCGCTATGCGGACCACGTTTGCGCAGAAAGCCGGGTCTGCCTGATGGGAGCCGCGGTGGGTGAGGAATGTTGTGCGCCGTGTCGACTTCCCCTGGAGGAGAGTGGCAATATCTTCCTCCCTTGGACCGATGATCAGGTGAAACCGGGGGTCCCCGAAGAGGGAGGAGAGGTCCCGCGACTCAAGGGCCCTGCGGACCATGAGGGGACTTTTTTCCATGACCAGGACCATAGCGTCCCGTCCCGCGCGTTTGAGGAGCTCCTCGATGTGATAGGCAAAACCGAAGCCCGCCACGACGAAAAGGTCGAAGCTTCCGGCGTCGATCTCTCCCGCAAAGCGCGTGGCTTCCTTCTCTGGGTCGAAACGGCTGTGGAGGGCCACAGTTCTTCCAGCCGCCGTCACTTCCGGTATGGGGCCGTTTTTCCCCTGGACAACAGCGACAGTCCCGTCGTCGGTGCAGGCGCTCACTGCATCGGCGGCGGCGGGATGGGCCTTACTTAGTGCGGCCATGTTATTATCGAAAAAGCTCATTTCGTTTCTTTAAGATACAGCTTCAACCTCATGCTCCCAACGAGTTTTGTTCCCGCCGGAGGCTCTTGATGGAATATGCGGCCCGACCCGTGGAATGATGGCGTCACTGGGAATTTTTTCCTCATCGCCCAAATATTTGTCAGTGATTCCGCCATGGACAATCCCCGGAGATCGGGCATGGTGACGCCGTCGAAGCGCACGGAGGTTGTCCTTTTTTTTATTTCACCCCGCGTAACTGGGTATTTTTCCCTTGTTCCGAGAAAAGGAAGGATCCTCGACGCAACACGGGCAAAGACCGGCGCCGCCGCGGCGCCGCCGGAGGTCCCCCGGGGCTCGTCAATCACCACAAGAATGCATATCTCCGGGTCGTTATACGGCGCAAGCCCAGCAAAGATGGCGGTTTCACGTCCTGGCAGATATCCCCCCGTGGGGCTCGATTTCTGCGCAGTGCCGGTCTTTCCTATGACGATATAGTACGCAATCGCCGCGCGCTTCCCGGTCCCGGTCTCCACCGCAAGCTTCATCATCTTTAAAAGGCGCTCCGACGTGGCCTGGGAGATGACCCTTCCCCGGGAACGGGGAAAGAAAGACTGCACCGCCGGGCCGCCGTCGCGCTCCACAGCCTCGAGGATTCCAGGGACCATGTAGATGCCGCGGTTACCGATGGCGCTGAAAGCCGCCGCAAGCTGGAGCGAGGTGACCGAGATCTCCTGTCCGATGGCCATGGAGTATTTGGAAAGCCCCGACCACTGGTTTAGAGGGCGGAGAATTCCTTCGGACTCGCCGGGTATCTCCGAGCCCGTCCGGGCCCCGAAACCAAAGCGCTTCAGAAAATCGTGATACTGCTTTTTAGTGGCGGCCCGCATGGCCTGGATGATACCGGCATTGCAGGAATGGCGGATGATATCTTCCGGAGTGACCGTCCCATGGGTGGCGATGCAGTTGATCGTGGTATCGGCGACCTCCACACTTCCCCGGCAAAGATATGTGCGGTTCAGGTTAGGGAAGAGCTCCAGGAGGAGGCCCATGGCGATGATTTTCAGGGTGGAACCGGGCTCGAATGAATCCGTTACGGTGTAGTTGCGGCGCTGTTCCGCCCCGTAAAGATAATAAAAATTTGGATCGAAGGACGGATACTTTCCAATTGCGAGGATGCGCCCGGTTTTCACTTCCATCACAATGACGGCGCCCTGCTTTGCGCCCGTGCTTTTCACCGCCTCTTCAATCCCCGTCTCGGCCTGGTGCTGGGCAAAGCGGTCGAGGGTGAGGACGATATTGTATCCCGCCCGAAGGTCCCCGGCCGATGCGTCCAGGACGCGGTCCCCGGAGAGAAGGTCGTCGAACTTGTATTCCATACCCTCAAGGCCCCTCCCCTCCACTCCCGTAAACCCCAGGAGGTTCGCCGCCAGGGACCCTGCGGGATAGACGCGCTGCATTTCCTTCTTGAACGAAAGCCCCTCGATATTGAGTTTCTTCACCCTTGCCGCTGTAGTATCATCGATTGTACGCTTGAGCCAGACGAAGTGTTTTTCCCGACGGAGCCGCTCCTCCAGGATGTCCTTTGAAATGCCAAGGATGGGAGATAGTGCCGCCGCCGCGGCCCCGGGGTCCTTCACTTTCCGGGGGTTCGCAAAAAGGGAGTCGCGCTCGATGCTCATGGCGAGATAGCATCCGTTCCTGTCCAGGATGAAGCCGCGCCTGAGGGCGGGGCCCCGGTCGCCATTGACGATTATCCTGTCGGAAAAATGAAGCCTTGAAACGGTGATAATGAAATAGGCGGCGGCACCGAAGATGACCAGTCCCGTAATGTACACCCTCAGTTTTACCCTGTCGCGGTGCATGTCGCGGCGTCACCTGATGAGGCCAAACCTCAAGAAAAGGAAATCGCGGCGTTTCTCGGCGCTTTGCCCCAGGATGTGCGAAGTGTTCCAGTACAACACCAGGGCCTTCCCCCTCACACGCTCCACCGGCACGTAGCCGAAGTATCGGCTGTCCTGAGAGTTTGTCCGATTGTCCCCCAGGACCAGAATATGCCCCGGCGGCACCTTCCCTTCTATGGTGCGCTTTCCGAAACTCCGGTAGTCCGTACAATTTTTCCCGGCGATGCTGGGACATTTGAGATACGGTTCCTCAAGCCGACGGCCATTGACATAGACATAGCCGTCTTCTTCGTTGATATGGAAGATGTCCCCGGCGATGGCGATACATCGTTTGATGAAGTCGCGCTCATCCTCCCCCGGAGGTTTGAAAATCACGATGTCGCCGCGCTGGATTCCCCGGAGGCCCCAGAGGCGTATTTCCCGGGACATGCCGAGCATACGGGGAATCACAGGACCGTAGGTGATTTTCTCCACCAGGAGATGGTCTCCCACCTGGAGCGTGTCCTCCATGGAACCGGTGGGGATGAAATACGCCTGGACGATATACTGTCGAATGTGCATGGCCAGAATAAAAGCCACGAGGATGGCGTCGAAAATCTCGTAGGTTTTTCGGAAGAAGCGCGATCGCTTGGGGGCCATGTCGCTTAGCAGGTCCAGAAGAGCGGCCTTGTCTTCTTTGGTGAGGAGGTTTACCGGGAAGGCGGAACGAGCATACTTCTCTCGCACCACAAAGCTCCCGAGAAGGTTCATCTCGCAGAAAGTCACGTTTTCGGCCTCATAAAGGAAGGAACGTCCGGACTTGCGGAACTCAAAGCCCCGGGGGCCCACGGTGATGCCGCCCCGCCTGTACTGGTAATACTTCAACAGGTCATTGGCCACACGGGCGAGAAAAATCATGAAGAGGAAACCGCCGATAAAGTAGGTCCACTTGAAGGGAATCGCCACTGCGAGGAAGAGCGTCGAATAGAAAAGGAGCAAGAGTTTGAGTATCCTCACGGAAAAGAACCGGAAAGCCTCCCGGCCGGTAATGATGCGAAACTCCTTCTCCTCCGAGATCGAAGGGTCAAATCTGAAATACTGTAGCATAATGCGCTCCTGATATACGATCCGCTCGGGGCGTTCCGGTTTTCACCGCCGATCCCGTTCCGCCGGGGCCGTTACAAACACACACGAATCGGCTTTTTGGAAAGATTTGCACTTTGGACCGGGCGTGGCGTTACAGGACCGGACGGTTCCTGATAATTATTGGCAACCTCTAATAATCAGGTTTTCCCGCACGCCTTCGGCAGGCGGGAAAACGAAGCTTTTGTGACCGCCCTTAAAAATTTAATTTTTTAGAGGTTCCCTATTTTTATTGCAGAAAACGATGAACTTATTAGAATAGGGTTATTACGTTGTCCAGAACTTTTTTGACATGAAAATAACCGCAGACCACATACGGAAGCTCGCGCCCGAGGACGTCGGGGCACTTGCCGAAATACTGGGCCTGGACAAAAAGGGAGATGCGACGGTCCGTATCCCGCGTCTTCTCACAACGCCGTCGGGCCTCTTCGCGGTCCTGTCCACTCTTCACGAAAACGAATACCGCGTCTTCGTGGAAACCTTCCGTGACGAGAAGGGCGTCACCTTCGGACAACTGGAAAGCGCCCTAAAAATCGACACGGCGAGGATCGAAGAGATATCGGCGGCCCTTTCGCGGAAACTCCTGGTCTACGTGCTGAAAAACCGCCAGCGTCTCCACAACAAGACCGACAGGATCACGGTTTTCCAGGATATTCGGGACTCGTTTCGACCCCTCGGTGCGCCCCGCATCACAACTGTGTTTCGGGAGGCGATAAACTCCCTTTCCCGAAAGGACGAGACGGCCGTGCCGCCGCTCCCTGGCGGGGCGAAAAAGCCGAAGGAACGCGCACTTCTTGAACGAGCACTGGAGTCCGGCGGCGCCATCGACATGGGCGAGCTTCTGGAAACTGCCTCGCCAACCTCACTGGGAGACATCATGGGGCGCCTCCTCGGCGCCGGCGCCGTGGAGATTATCAACGAACCCTCCTGGCCGCCCTGTGCCGTCATGTCCCTTACCCCGGAGACTTTCCTCTCCCTCATGCGGGAAAAGCGGCTCGGCAAACCTGAACATTTAGAAACATCACACAACCGCCACGGCTTCATTATGAACATGCTCGCGGTCTTCGATTCCGTGTCCACCCAGGGACTTTTTCTCACAAAGCAGAGGAATTTCCGGAAAATTGACATCGAACGGATAGCACGGGGACTTACGACGCTACGCGATGCGGCCGGCGGAGAAATTCCGCCCCATGAATCGCTTCAGTGTACCCTGAGAGTGATGTACGGTATGGGACTTTTAAAACTGAAAGGCGATTCGGTGATCGCCACGCTGAAACCCCTCCAGAACGAGATAGACCATCCGGACAAGATACTCCTGAAAATCATATACCAGATGCAAAACGCCCAGGACGACAATCCGCTTTTCTCGGGCCCCCAGGCGGTGCCGCCCCTGCACCTGATCACCTTCACTCTGGAGCTTTTGGCAAGGCTGGAGACCGCGTCGACCGATTTCCTCCGCTCCGCCTCACGGGCGAAATTCTTAGCGGAAGCCGGCGACGACCACTGCGGCCGGATTCTGGAGCGCATCGGCGAATTCCGTGAATCCTTCGAGAACACCGCGGCTTTCCTTCATCTGGCGGGCATCACCAGGAGCGCCCGGGGCATCATCTCGCTCTCGGACATAGGACATGCCGTAGCGGCAAAGCTGGTGAAATTTTCAGGCGACACCTGGAAAAAAGAAGGAAAGGAAACGAAAACGGTCTATATCAACCCCGACTTCACCATGCTCATTCCCAGGGAAGACCTCGCCTCCGAGGACCTATACCGCATCATGACCCGGACGGAGGTTTTAAAAGACGACGTGGTGATCAACGCGCGTATCAGCCGCCAGTCAGTTCTCAAAGCCTACAAGCGGGGCATGACCCAGGAGCCTTTCCTGGATGCGATTGTCCGCCACTCAAGGAACGCCCTGCCCCAGAACCTTACCTTCATGCTTGAGGAGTGGGCACGGCAGACGGTCCGGGTAAGTGTTCAGAACGTCATGCTCCTGAAGGCGAACCACCCCGCGTTTATAGACGACCTCTGCGCCGGGAAACTGAAGCACGCAGTGGCGGAGCGGATATCCCCCCAGCACGCGGTGGTCCGACGGGAGTTCCTTGACGACATCATCAAACTCTTCCAGGGGAAGGAAGCCGTTATTAGCCTTTTTGAGGAGACGGAGTGACGGCGGGACGGACAGATCACTTTTCGTTCTTTATCACGTTGATGTTCTGGCTGAACTTGATTTTCACATACTCGCTGATGGCGTTGATGGTCTGCTCTTTGACGAAGTAAATCCTGTCATTGAGTTTCACGAGCCCCCCCTTGTAATGGGCAAACTTCATCTGATGGTCGATCCAGCCGATGGGCTCCACATCACGCCAGTTGTTGCACGTTTTCAGGTGCGGAATTTTCCCCAGGTAAAGCTCCCTGATGCTCCCGTCCTGGACGGCATCGGCCAGTATCTTTTCCCATTCCATTAAGCCAAACCTCTAAAGGCCCTTCCGTGTAAGATACCATCTGTTATCACGGCGGGTAAAATACGCAACCATTTTAAGGCCGTTCCCCTGATAATGGAGACGGGCCCTTTCGCCGTTGATCTCCCTCTTCACAAGGGTCATCCCTTCATCCAGGGGAGCGAAAAGCACTGAAAGCATGAAACCCGTTTTCAGATACTCGGCGTTACGGATGGTGGCCCCTTTTTTCGGAGGCGGGTCCTTCATCACTTTGAAGAAATGCGCCACCACTTCCGCAGGAGAGGCCTTCATGAAGGCCCCATAATCGGGGAAGCGGAGACGCCGTGAAACGGCAGGTCCTGTGGTGCGGTCCGCTTTTATCTTCTCCGCCGATTCCTCAATCTCCAACCGAAGGCGGGGGTCCACACAGCAATCGTAGAGCTCCGCGAGGTCCCGCTTCTTCAGCATGCCCCGCATATCATCAATGGTGTCTTCGAGACCGCGATCGAAAAGCCAGGCGCTCGCGACGTCCGCTACCGCCAGGGCGGCGCAGAGGGCGCCTGCGGCGATGCGGAGCTGGCCGGGAATCACAATTAGCCCCGAAGCTCCCGAATTTCTTTCCTCAGACGTTCCACTTCTTTTACAAGTTCGACGTTGCGTTCCTTCTCCTTCCGCAACTGATCATGGAGATCCAGGGCCTCCTTGCGGCTCAGCTCCTGGACGCGCTCCGCGGCGTCAATGATCTTTCCCGCTTCGTCGATCTTCTGGGCGGAAAAGTCGATCACCGCCTCCTGGGCTTCAATGACCCTCCGGGCATCCATCATCTCGGCCCGGCGCAGGTCCACGAGCATCTCCTCGGCTTTCACGCGGTTTTTGAGGTCGAAAAGGTCCTTCTGGCGGAGCAGGGTAAACTCCTTGATGGCATTGTTCAGCCTCGCCTGTTCTGCCATCAGGTGCTTTTCATAATCGAGTATTTTTTCGAAGGCTTCCTTCTCCTTTTCCGATTCGAAGATGTCCTTCCGGCTTATTTCCATGAGGCTTTCAAAAGCTCCGATGCGCGTTTCGGAGTCCCAAGAGACAAGCTTCATCATCTCCTTGTACTTCTCCACCACCACCGATTTTTCCAGTAGGAGGATAAATTCCCTGCTGTTGACAGGACGGGAAATGAATTCAATGTGCATGAGGTTAAGAGAAATATTGACCGCCTTGCGGATTTCCCGCTTAGGCAGGATGACAAACTTGAGGAATGAGTTAAGACGCTCGTCTTCCCGAAGATTGGCAATTATACCCGGAAGCTTTTTCTTCTTGAGATCTACGATGAACAGGTTCATGTCGTCGTGGATGATGTTGGCCCGGCCGAATCCTGCCCCTTTTACAAGATGGACCGTAAGCCCCAGGTCCCTGATGGCCCCGGCGAGCTTTGTCCCGTCGGCATTGTCAGTTAGAAACCAGATATTGACGCTTTTCATGTCCCTGTCCCCGAAAGAAAAAATAGTACCGCCCTGAAGACGAATAATCTATCCCGGTGGGGTGAAAAATTCAAGGGTTTTTTTATTCACCCTGCCATCAATTGAACCGAAACTTTTTTGAATAAAACCGCACTTAGTGTCGTTTTTTATTGACGAAATACTGGTACGGCTTCATTATTATTGGCAATCTCCAATAATTTGGTTTTTCCGCCCGCCTTAAGCGGGCTGGAAAAAGCAAGTACTGATTTTGTCAGAATTTGCAATTTATGGGGATCACGAAAATTTATTTTTTTGGGGTTCCCTATCGATACAAGAATGCGAACACACTATGAGCAAAGAAATTCTCTACATTCTCAAGTGGACCGCTGTGATCATAATAACCGGGTTCTTTGCGCAATTCGGCAAGATGTTGGCCCAATACATTGTGAAGAAAATCCGGGAAAAGAAAGCAAAACAAGAAGATCCGAAAACGAGGGACAACTCGGAAGTATTTGATGCCCCCTCCACACATTTACAAAATGAGAAAGAAAAATTAAAGCTTGAAAAAAAACGATTAAAACTGGAAAGAAAGAGAAGAAAGGAATAAAAATCCACCCGGCTTTATAATATAAATAAACTGAAAAAAAATGGATACGCCGATAAAAACAATTAAACTCTTCAACGCCGATTCTCTGGAATATGCCGGGAGCATCATGGTGCGGGGACAATCATGGGAATACCGGGACGTGGACGATGACCACCTCAAACGCGTGACTGTGGGAATGCCCGTAAAAGCAGTCATGATGTGCCTGATACATTTCAACCTCGTGTATGATATAATCGAGGAGTGAGGGGGTTAGAGCCGTAGTTTTTTGGGGAACCCCCAGTAAATTCTCCAGCACACAACCCCATCATCAACTTCTCCTATGATGATGTATTGTTGATACGGATAGTTATCCTCAGCACGCCCTTTATCACCCGTAATGGCTTGAACTACATCATTAAGGTATGCTTCTATGGCCATGTCGATTAGAAGCGACACGGAGAACTTGCACACCTTCCTCATATCAAAGAAAAACTCATAATCCCTGCTCAAAATCCCAATATGATGCCGCACCCAGGTCTTCGGCGCAACTCCGCGTTCCCTGTACCGCGTACGTCCATCAAGCATGACAATGCGGTGGTGTTCCACCATTAGGCGCTGCATGCAGGCAGTCACCAGAACCGAAAAGCTCCTGCCGGTTGCATCCATGGCTTCCTCGATTCTTTCTTTCGCCCCCGGGGCAATTGTTACTGTGGTTCTGATTATCATGCATGTATCTCCTCATCGCATAGGTTTCCGTTTATATTACGTAAGCGGGAATGAAAAAATAAAAAAATTTCCTCGAAATACGCGCTTTATTCATATGGGCAGCTACAAAAATCAGGTTATCCCGCCCGCTGAAGGCGGGCGGGATAACCTGATTTCGGACACCTGGCCAGGATATCCTTTGCAGACCACAAGAGTCGAATTAATCTTGATAATCTCCCCTTCCTTCGGGCATATTGGCACAGGGAAGAGTTGAATCTCGCCAGGCAGCTTTTACGGCGGGGTCTGTGAATTAGGCAGTATTTTCTTGGAACCCTACTGAAGGGACCTCACGACCATCGATGGTACGAAGCGTCCAATATTTCCTGCACCACCGGGAAGGAACGCCTCCATCGCGCTTTGCAAGCTCCGACTCCTCCGCCATTATCCATGGAACAGCGACTCGAGTACGAACTAAACGACAGCTCCCCGGAAGAAAGGAAACGCTTCATCCGGAAGACCTTCGACGACATCGCAGGGACCTACGATCTTCTAAACCGGGTCCTCTCTTTCGGCGTGGACATGTCGTGGCGGCGCTACGCCGTGTCCCTCCTGGGGAACATACGGGACCGCCGCGCCCTGGACGTCTGTTGCGGCACCGGCGACTTCACCGCTCTCCTCTCTGAAAAAGGCGCCCGGGTTATCTCCCTCGACTTTTCCCTTGAGATGCTCCGGAAAGGAATTGAAACCGGCAGAATGGGCGGGTACCCCGTGGCGGCAGACGCGGCAAAACTGCCGTTCAGGGACGGTTCCTTCGATACCGCACTTATCGCCTTCGGCGTTCGCAACATTCCCGACATTAACGTCTTCATCGGCGAGTGTTTCCGCGTCCTCAGGGACCGGGGCGACCTTATCATCCTGGAACTTACCCGGCCCGGGAACCCCATCATGCGTTTGTTCTACCGCATCTACCTGCACATCGGCGTCCCTATCATCGGAGGAATCATTTCCGGGAGGCCCACTGCATACCGGTACCTCTCGAAAACCATCGCAAGTTTCATCGATCCCGTAAGCCTCGGGCGCATGCTGGAACGCGGAGGTTTCGCAAATGTCCGCATCTACCGACGCTTCTTCGGTGTGGCAACGATTCTACACTGCCGCCGCGACCGCGACGCCCTCATGCCAATTCAATGAGGTCACAGTAAAGCTTCCGCTTTTGCGGAGCCGAAAAACTCGGAACCGAATACCGCTGATAATGCATTGTGCCACCGGGCGCCAAAAGAACCGGATGAGGAAATCCTTTTAAATGCCGAAAATAAAAACAGCGGCCGTTTCCGCTACAACCTATGAACCTGCGAAGTATCTACATGACATTGCGAACACGACTGCCCGGATATCTTCCCGGGATATTACTCGGCGTACTTTCTATCGCCGCGTGCATCATCCTGGCCTGGATTTATATCGGAGGCGCCAGTGCGGGGGATATCGTCCTCCGGGACATGGCCTGGAAGAAAAAGGATGAAGAAGCAATTTCACGTCTCCTCGCGGTGCCTCTCCTCCTGTACCACAATATTGACGGAAGGGGCGAGTACTCCCTTAATTACGAGGTGATGGAAGCCCAGTTCCAGCTTCTGGCGGACCGGGGAATCGAGGTGGTCGCCCTTGACGATTTTGTGAAGCGTTTGGACAACCCGCGCCCCTATGAAAAAAAAGTTGCCGTGCTGTCTTTCGATGACGGATATTTATCGATGTACACCCGCCTGATGCCTCTCCTGGCCCGCTTCGGCTACCATGTGACGCTTTTCGTCTATACCGATAATGTGTACCACTCCGCCCGGCGCAATATCACCTGGCAGAAGCTTCGGGAGATGCAGAACAGCGGGTTCGATATCCAATCTCATACCCTGAGCCATCCCGACCTGGTGCGCCTGGCCCGCAAAGGAGGGATGGAGTCCCGTCACAAACTTTACGAGGAAATATATCTCTCAAAAAGGGTGCTGGAGCTTTATCTTGGCCGTGAAGTCAGATATTTCGCTTTCCCGTACGGAAGCTACAATCTCGAACTAGTTGATTTATGCAAACAGGCCGGATTTGCACGTGTTTTTTCCACCGATTTCGGCCCTAACATCATTACCAGGAACAATTATTGCCTTCGTCGACGCCATATCAAGAGCGATTACGGCCTGGAAAAAGTTGCCGGGCTTGTCGAATAAGTATTTGCCCCACAGCCCCGGATGGTTTAGTTGTATCTTCTCAGTCAGCATTTTTTAGTACAGGGGAATCCTAAAAACCGGCGATCTCGGCACCCAGGTTTTTCCGACTTTTAAAAGCCTAAAAAATCCGCTCCCGGAGGGCTATTTTTCAGCCGATAATCTGGAAAAGGTTTATTCTGCTATCAAATGATTAAAAAAGCTGCAAAAAAACGGGGCGACGGCTTCTCCGAATTCGTCGACGGCGAAGGTAAGAAGTGGATCCAGACATCCACGGAGGACCTTTTTTCGATAAAAGAACTGAACGAGATCATCGACGCCATCGAAAAAAAGGAGGAGGCGGGGGATGAGATCGTCCTTGCCCGGATCGATTTCCGGACAGTAAACAGGGACTACTATGCGAAGGTCCAGGAACTGCAGGAGAAGCTGAACAAGCGGACCGATATCCTCAAGCGCCTCGCCGTTGAATCGCGCCGACTCATCCATTCCAAGAACAGGAAACTTCGGGAGCTAATCGACTACATCAAAAAGCTTCACGTCATTTTGGCCTACTACAACCTGAAGCCCGAGGAAATCGAAAAAATGAAGGTTCCCCTTCACATCGTGGAAAGTGCCGTTTCAAAACCTAAGGCGGAGAAAAAGATGGTCCTCGTCGAGGAGGAAGAAATAGAATTCACTCCCGTAGAAGAAATCCTCACCGATGAAGACGGAAAAGAACTCTCCCCACTTGATTCGTAACATCACGGCGGCTCTTGCCGTTTTAATGGCATCCTGCGGGTCCGTGAAGGACCCCCGGTATTTTCACACCTACACCCAGTCGGACCCCGGCATTCTCGATCCCTTTTACAGCACCGACGTTATTTCCGGACGCATTCTCACCATGATTTGCAACGGCCTCTTCGCGGTAGACCATGAGGGAAAACTGGCCTGCGATCTGGCCGAATCGTATTCCTTTGACGGCACACGCCTCTCGGTTACCCTGCGCAGTGGCGTCCGGTTCCATGACGGGGAAGAGCTCACCGCCGACGATGTGCTCTTTTCGTTTCGCCGTGTCCGGGATTCATCAAATCCCACTTCTCCTCGCCGATGGATGTTCGCCAGCGTAGCGGACATGGAAAAAAAAGGACGATACAGAATCACCCTGAAATTGAAAACCCCCCACGCCGTCTTCCCATATCTTCTAACCATGCCCGGCAGTTTCATTCTTTCCCGTAATTCCGACTTTTCCCGCCGCCGAATAATAGGAACCGGGCCCTTTCGCCTCGCCGAGTGGAAACAGGACGAGAGCATCCTTCTCCTTCGCCACGACGCATACTTTCGAGGAAAGCCGGGAGTTGAAGGAATAGAGTATCGAATTATTCCCGAAGACCTTACGGCCCGCTTTGAATTCGCGTCTGGAAAGCTCGATTATTTCGAGATGCCTTTTCTTTCCAGCATAGACCCGGAACCGGGAAAAGGACGCACCGTCGATATACCGGAGCTCAGCGTACACTACATCGCCCTGAACTGCTCCAGGGCGCCCTTCAACGACAGACGTTTCCGCAGGGCCCTGAATCGGGCCGTGGATGGCCGGACAATCATGCGGTCGCTGTTCCCCGGACGCTTTGTCCTGTCCACGGGCCCCGTCCCCCCGGGCACGGGAGGGTACGCACCTGTCAGCGACTCCGTCACTCCCTTCGATCCCGCAGGTTCGCGAAAGGACATTGAAAAGCTCGGCCTGCATGGATATCGCATAACGCTCCTTGTCAAGGCCGACAACCAGGCAGTCCTGACGGCCCGCCTGGTCCAGCACTTTCTTTCCTCGGCAGGCCTGGATGTCGCGGTGCTTCCCCTGGAATGGTCCGCCATGAAATCCCGGACCCTCAGGGGCGATTTCGACATGGCCTATTTTACATGGCACGCCGATTATCCGGAGCCTGAAAATTTCTTAGGCCCTCTCTTCCACTCCGCGAATATCGGTCCGGGTGGAAACCGGTCATTTTTCTCAGATCACCGCGTGGACGCGCTCCTCGACATGGCCCGAAGAACGATAGACCGGGAAAAAAGATTTGACATCTACCGGAGGGCCGAAGGGATAATCAGGTCCGAGGCGCCGTGGATTTTTCTCTGGTTTGGCGGCAAGAGAGTGTCCCTCTCCGAGAGGGTCCACGGCTTTGAACCCTACAGGGTTTTTACGGCATTCAAGGGAGACGGCATTCGGCTAATCGGCCGGTAAGCGGCGCCTTGCAGAAAGCTTTCGCGGGAGATCCAATCGTGGGACTCAGGATACACAACACTTATTCTGGAATGGTTGAAGAATTCATTCCGTCAGGCCAAAAGAAGGACAAAATCGGCGACTACCCTCCCGTGACCATCTACTCCTGCGGGCCCACCGTCTACGGCTACGCCCATATCGGCAACTTCCGCACTTTCATCTTCAACGATCTCCTGAGACGTTACCTGAAATTCCGCGGATACCGCGTCGACCACGCCATGAATATCACCGACGTGGACGACAAAACCATCAACGGCTCGCTTTCCGAAGGCCTTAGCCTTCGGGATTATACCGACCGCTATATAAAAATCTTCTTCGAAGACCTGGACTCCCTCAACATTGAAAAAGCCGAACACACGCCACGGGCCACGGAATCAATCGATGAGATGGTCGATATAATCCGCCGCCTCGACGAGAAGGGGATCGTGTACACAAAGGACGGCTCTCAGTACTTCAGCATTTCAAAATTCGAAAACTACGGCAGGCTGAGCCGCCTGGACAGCCGCGAGATCAAAACCGGCCTGCGTTACGACACCGACGAGTACGAAAAAGACGATGTGCGCGACTTTGTCCTCTGGAAAGCGGCAAAGGAGAACGAACCGAGCTGGGACACCCCTTATGGCGCCGGAAGGCCCGGATGGCATATCGAATGCTCCGCCATGGTCCGCGGCGTCTTCGGCGGGACAATCGACATCCACACAGGCGGGGTGGACCTCATCTTCCCTCACCACGAAAACGAAATTGCCCAGAGCGAAGGCGCCTATGGGGAGCCTTTCGTCCGCTACTGGATCCACGTGGAACACCTCCTCGTTGACGGCGCAAAGATGTCCAAATCGAAAGGAAACTTTTACACCCTCCGTGACCTTCTGGACAAAGGGTATTCCCCCCGGGCAATCCGGTATCTTCTCATAGCTTCACACTACCGCAAACAGCTCAATTTTACATTGGAAGGCTTGCGGACCGCCGAAAACGCCCTGGCGCGGATTGACAATTTTCTGGTGCGCCTTGGCGACATCAAAAAAGAAGGAGAGGCGGACCCGGCCGTAAAAACCCTCTCCGATGAATTCAATGAGCATTTCACCGAAATCATGGACGACGATCTGAACGTCTCCGGGGGCATCGGCGCGTTTTTTGAATATCTCCACTCCCTCAATTCCCTAATCGACGAAGGGCGCATGTCCCTGGCCGCCGCCGCCCGGGTGAAGGAGGCCCTCCAGCGCGTGGACTCCGTGTTCGGCTTCATTTTCTTTTCCGGAACAGAGGACGACATCGACGTTACGAGAATCGAGTCCCTCATCGCCCAGCGGCAGGAGGCGCGTAAAGCAAAGGACTTTGCCCGCGCCGACGAAATTCGAGATATCCTCATCGCCGAAGGTATTTTCCTTGAGGACACCAGAGACGGGGTCCGCTGGAAGGTAAAAAAATAGCAGGCCCGCCATGGATGTCCTCGGACGAAACGCCGTCATGGAATACCTGCGGGCCATGAAGCCCGGAGAGGGCCCCGGCGCCGGACTTTTCATTTCGGACGGGGCCCACGGCAAAATCATACAGTCCATCATAAACGAGGCGTCCCGTGTTGGCCTTCTTGTGGAGCGACGCGGGAAGGATTTTTTCTCCGCTCTGGGCCCGTCGTCTTCGCACCAGGGGGTCCTTCTCCGGACAAAGGAGAAAGCGAGAAAAGATGAGGGCGATTACCTGCAACGCGCCGCCCGGGCGAAAGGGGTCATTGTGTTCCTGGACCAGCTCACGGACCCCCACAATGTGGGCTCCATCATCCGCTCAGCAGAGGCCCTGGGGGCCTCAGGCGTCGTAATGCTCAAGTCCCATGCGGCGCCTCTCACTCCGACCGTGGTGAAATCTTCAGCGGGGGCCACAGCGCACATACCCGTCATCGAAGAGACGAACGCCGCCCGCTTTCTCGACAGGGCACGTGACGAAGGGTTCTGGGTCCTCGGAAGCGCCGGAGAAGGTGAAGATATGCCTTCGACCCTGGGCGAGTTCCGCCCTGCCGTTCTGGTTATCGGGAGCGAAGGCTCCGGGATGCGGCGCAGTACTGCGGAAAAATGCGACCGGGTAGTGCGCATTCCCCTGAGGGGAAAGGTGGGCTCCCTCAATGCCTCCGTGGCTGCGGGCATTCTGCTGTACGAACTTTTAAAAGAGTAAAAATTGTAAGATGAAGATCTCCCTGCGCCAAACAGCGCTTCTTTCCCTCGGATTGTTATTTGCCGCGGCGGTGTACGGACGTACGGCCGACGAGAGCAGTCCCTATCGGAAATTCATCGTCGATGTGGAGGAGATTGAAGGCCTCCCTTCGGCAATACGGGCCGTCCATTTCAAGGAAGCCCCACTCACGCCCTGGTTTGAGAGGTCCGGTGTGGATTTTACTTTCAAGTCGGAAGCAGTGAAGGGAAAGGTGTCGTTTCGCTCTAAAAAGATGGCCGCACTCTGCGACCGGGTCAATAATACCCGCCAGTTTACCGATTTTGTAGGGCGCTCCTCGGTGTACGGCATTGAAGACGGCAGGGGCGGTTTGGAGGGCCGGCTTTTTCTTGGGAGCATTTGCCGCGACGCAGGTTGCGCCGACGAGGACATCGTGATGATAACCGCGGATTGAGTGGTCCGGCAATTTTTTAAAATCTACTTGACCAAAATTCCGCCGCTTAATAGAAAAAATATGGAGGGGTCTGTTCCGCCTTCCGCGGGCTATCTCGAAAAACGGATCAAAACATGGACAATCTCAAGAAAGCGGTGCGGCTTATTATTCTCGCCACGGCGGTAAACCTCGCAATAGCCACGGTGGTCCTTTTCGTCAAGGGAATGGCCGAGTTCAAGGGATATGTGGTGGGCACTGTGGTCAACACCGTTTTTGTCACGATCTGGTATCTCGGCGCCCGAAAGGGGATGAAATCCAATTCCCTCATGCTTCTCCTTATCACCGTGGGCGGCTTCCCCCTGCGCCTGGCAATTCTCATGCTTTTTGCCTTCGGCGGACTTTATCTCATCCAGATGAACACTATCTTTTTTGCCATAGCTTTCCTGGTGGGGACGATTTTCAGCCTTATCATTGAAGTGTGGTTTTTCAATACTCTCCGATTTCCAGGTTCCAAACAAATCAGATAACGCGGGGTATTTATGGAAACCAGGCCGCTGGAATCCCTTTCAAAAGATGAACTCATCAAGCTGATCCAGGACCTCAAACCCGAATGCATACTTCTCTCGGAAGGGAACGAAGGGTTCGAGATAAATTATAAATATCTCGTTGAAGACGCCAATGATGTGATATTCATCATCGACGAGAATGGGAACCTGGTCTACCAGAACACTCTCTGCAGGACACTCTTTTCCCATTATGACGACCAGCCCATGGGAAAGCACTATCTGCATTATCTTCCCCAGGTGGAGCACGAACGCGCCCAGATCGTTTTCAACGCAGTCCTCAAGGACGGGACTTCCGTTACCAACGAGAAGATGAAGACCCTCGACAAGGACGGCACCCCGCTCTATTTCATTTCCAATTTCACACCCATCAGGAAAGAGGGCGGGAAGGTGATGGGAATGCTCGCCATCATGCGAAACATCACCCAGATGCACCAGATGGAGAAGATGCTGAAGGAAAATTCCCGCCGACTCGAGGAGAAAGTCCAGGAACAGATTGAGCAGGCGGAGGAGCTCAAGCGCCTGAAAACGCTGAACGAGGAGATGATCAACAACGCTCCCATTGGAGTGTTTCTCATGGATCCCGTGGGGATAATGATGACGGAAAACCCGGCCCTGAAGCGCATAATGGGGCACCCCCCAAATGTGACGCGCATCGGCGTGAACCTTTTCCAGCATTCGGGCTTTATCGAAGCGGGCCTCAAAGAGGCCTTCGATAAAGTCATGATGGACCGAAGAACTGTCACCATCAGGAACGCTAAGTACGTTCCCATTTCCGGGGACCGGCTTCTCACCGTCAACTTCACCATGGACCCCATCCTGGACGGCCAGCGGAACGTGAAGAACGTCCTTGTGATGGTGGAAGACGTTACGGAGCAGTCCCAGGTGGCGGGCAAAATGCAGAAAGCCGAAAAACTGTCCGCCATGGGGCTCCTTGCCACGGGGGTCGCATACGAGCTCAAGATGCCCATCAACATAATGACGGTCAACCTCAACTTCATCGAGAAAAACATCGACCGCGACAGCCCCGTTTTCGAATACGTCCAGGACGTGAAGGAGGAGCTAGTGCGTATGCGCAACATCACGGGCCAGCTCCTCAATCTCGCAAAGCCCGACGAAGAGGAGAAGGAAGTATTTGAGGCGGGCAAAATACTGGAAAGCCACCCGGTCCAGATACTCCTGAAACGCATGCGTGAAAGCGGCTTCGACGTGGCCACCGAGGTGGTGCCCAACGCTCCGTCGATCCGTGCGATTAAAAACCGGCTGGTCCAGGTTCTGCTGCACCTAATCAGCAATGCCGAGGACGCAATGCCCGACGGCGGGAAAATCACCGTGAGGGTCAGCCGCGACGATCTCGAAGGGGAACCCATGGCGCGAATAACCGTGTCCGACACGGGGATAGGAATTCCCGAGGAAAATCTCGGGAAGCTTTTTCAGCCCTTCTTTTCCACCAAGGGGCAGAAATCAACGGGCCTGGGACTCATGGTCACCTATTCGATCATCGAGAACATGGGGGGCGTCATTGGCATACGGAGCAAAGTGGGAGAGGGCACCGAGGTGAGGATCCTCCTCCCCGCGGTGAAAGAATGAGTCCCGGAGGCTGTCATGGACAGGGCGAATACGGAAAAATACGGAAAGTTTAAAAAAATGGAATCCCTCCTCGAGAAGGAAGGTTTCAGCGTTTTCACCCAGGACGAATCCCTTACCTCCGGGCACAACGACGACGCGCCCCGCATCTCCGTGAAACAGGACCAGCGGTCGAGATACGTCGTAACGGAACAGGCGGAAAAAATGCCCGGGAAACAGCCCCTGGTGGTCCAGCCGCCCAAGCGGGCCGAGGCGGAGGAGTACGACGTGCCCACCATCGTAAGCTACTTAAAGTGGCATATGGATAGAATTGCGCGCAATGTAATCGGCAGGGAGGAGATCATCCGCCAGGCCATGTTTGCCATCCTGACCCGGGAGCACATGCTCCTGCTTTCGCGCACGGGGATGGCAAAATCGTACCTGGCGAATTACATTTTCAACACCTTCGAGAATGTGAGGGTCTTCTCTTCTCAGGCTACGAAAGACCAGACCCCTGACAACTATTTCGGGCCTTACAATATCGACGAATTCAAAAAAGGGCGCATCCGCCACAATATACACGGCTCCATCATAGAAGCGGACCTTGTGCTCCTCGATGAGTTTTTCGACGCGAGCGACGTGGTGCTCAGGTCGCTCCTGTCCGTGCTCAACGAACGCAAGTTCATCAACGGCCCCGAGACCATAGACGCGGCGGTGCATACCGCCATTGCCACCGCGAACTACATGCGGATGAACGAGGTGACCGAGGCGGTCCTGGACCGCTTTCTTTTCAAGTCGATCATTCCCGAAGACAACAATGTCTACAACCAGATCCTCATTGACCACACCTATTCCTTCAGCCGCGGGACCGCCATCGAGCCGGACAAAAAAATCCCCTTCAACCAGATGATTTTTCTCTCGGACATCATCACCAACAGAAGCAAAAAACAGCGTGTGGAAATTCCCGATTTCGTCTTCTTCATGAAGAACGTCATCACCAACAAGTTTGTCGGGGAAATGAAGAAAAGCGAGTACAACTACTTCATAAGTCCCCGCAAGCAGGCGAAGAGCTCCGACTTCCTCCGCGCCAGCGCCGTCCTGGACGGGCGCTACGAGGTGACCCTTGAAGACGTGAAGAATTTATATCTCTCCCTCTGCACCCTGAACAGCTACATCTCCGTGAAGGCCCGCGACAAATCTGAAAAGGACATGTTTCTCGACACATACCAGCAGACCATGGTGCACTTCAACACCACCGGGGCCATCCAGCAGACTGAATTCCTACTGAGCATGAGAAAGATATTCCAGGAGATCCGTGAAAATCCCGATAAACGCGAGAAGCTGAAGCAGGCGAAGGGTATCCTTGAAGGGCTGAAAGGCCTCTTCAGAAAGATATTCCCCTCCAAGACCAGGGTGGAAGACGAGGACATAACCCTGGACACTCTGAAAAACAGCATCAACGAGATCAATCCCGCCGTTGAGGAAGTCCGGGAACTCAAGGAAGGAATCCTCAGGGATTACCGGGACATTCTGGCAAGGTAGGGCGTCCCGTGGCGGGACTTGCTACAACACTCAAAAAGCCCGAAAGGCCCAGCACCGATTTCTTCGAGTACTGGGAAGCCCTCGGTTTTTTCGACAATGTCCAGTCGGTGCTCCCGCCGAAGTTCTTCATATTGTTCGAGATCGCCCAGGTGATCTTCACCCCGGAACTGATAACCGACGCCCTGAGCGCCGTGGAGGACATATCCCGGGAAGAAAAGATCGAAGTGCCGGACCGCGACGAGACGATCATGGTGAACCGCATGGAGAAAGTCTCCCCGCTTTCGGACAACATGGAGATCGACAACTATCGCACCATCTACGATTTAAAAAAGGCCCTCCCCCGGGAGCTCGCCTGGGACGACGACATCTTCACCATCAAGCTTTTCACCCGGTCCCTCCTGGTGCAAAAATTTTACGAGACCGAGGCCGATAAATTCAAGCCCATCTCCACCATGCGCGATGAGTCGGGGAAGGACGCGAATAAATTTGAGCAAAAGTTTTATCTCCTGCTCGACAGTTCGAAATCCATGGATTTCAAAATGCGCTTTTTCTTCGCAAAATGCATCGTGGCGGAGTTCCTGCGCCGCAAATTCAACAGCAAAGCCAAAATTTTTTATCGCCCCTTCGACTCTTCCGTTGGGAAGCTCTTCAAACTGGAAAAGAAGGAAGACTTTCCCCTTCTCATTGAGAACATTCTTTATACCGTCACTGGCGGCGTGAGCACCAATCTGCAGGATGCGGTCTTTCAGGCCGCGAGCGACATCAACTACGACAAGGAAATGCTCAACTCCGAAATCCTCGTGGTCACCGACGGCATAAGCAAGATAAACCCTTTCCTCATGCGCGAGAAGCTCGGCGACATAAAACTCAATGTCCTCAAAATCGGCAGTGACCTCGTGGAGGGCAACTTCTACGACATGCAGGAGATCATGGACGCCAACAGGATCGATTTCGATCCCTCCTCGATCAATATGAACGAAGTCCGAAAAAAAGTCGAACGGACCGGGGGCGATGAGGCAAACCTCTCCATGACGGAACGGAGGGCCTACCGGTTTCTCCTGAACTATTCAGAACAGGTATTCAAGGACCTACGAGAGGTGTGCCATCGTTTCGTGGAAATCCCCGACCTGGAACCCTCAAGGCTTTTCTCCCTCACCGATGAAACCTTGGACTTTATTGAAACTTCCGTCGACGAGTTCTCGCGCATAGACCCGGGGGAAAGGGCCATCGAGGACCTGACGCGCATCTACAAGAAGGCCTATTTCTTAAGCGAGTACATTGAAATGCTCATGGACTTCGGCGACAACACCGAAAACCCCATCCTCCTGCGGTCCTCGGAAAAGCTGAAGAAGGTGCGCCAGAAGCTCCTGGAAAACCCGGAGCTGTACCTCATCGTCACCAGGGCGAAATCCTTCGACGAGGACAAAAAAACCCTGAAGCTTTCGCGCAGGGTGGCGCGGAAGCGCATGAAGGAGATGAAGTTCCAGCAGAAGACCCTTACCAGGAGCGAAATGAGGAAAGCCCAGGTGCTTCTCACAATGGACGTGGGGGAAGGCAGTATGGGCCAGTTTTTCATGCTTCTGGTTATTAAATTCTGGGAATTTTTAAAAAAGGTCTTTTCCTGGATATTCAGGAGAGGGAAGAGGCGCGAAGGCGAAGGCCCCGGCGATAAGGAGTAAGCCCCTTTCAGAAAACATTAGACTTGTTGCTTTACTAAGTGTCATTGCGGGCCCCGGCCGTATCGGAGCGTGGCAATCTCATTCAACATCCGGTTTTTTACATGTAACTTGTTGCCTTTTTTTAAGATCGCCACGTCGGCCTGCGGCCTCCGCGCAATGACATTTTTGTCAGATACGCAACAACTCTATTGCTGTTCGGCCAATGCTTCCCCTTACAGGCGCACAAAGGTCCCCTACAGCTTTTCCGTCTGGTACCAGCGGATCGCTTCGTCGAGGATGTCGATGTTGTTTTTCGTCGGCGTCCAGGCGAGGTCCTTCTTGACCCTGTCGCAGTCGAGGACGAAATTTGAAACCAGAAAGAGCACATGCTCCTTCCTCAGATAGTTGATCTTCAGGGGTTTCAGAAGCACTGACAGCAAACGTGTGGCCGAGGGAGACAGGTGCTTGATCTGGCAATCCAGGCGCGCCTTTTCTTTCAACCTCACTATCTGCTCCATCTGGGTCGGCACATCGTCGGAACCGAGGTTGTATATTTTTCCGCGGGAGGCGTGGATCTTCGTCGAGGCAATCATGGCGTTCGCCACGTCGTCGGGGTGGACAAGCTGGAAACGGGTGCTGCCATTGCCGGCAATGTACAGCCGGTTAGCCTCGCCCATCGCCATGGACATGTAAAGGATCACCAGGATGAGGGGGTCGTCGATATTTGCGCCGCCAACGATGGTGGGGCGAAAGATGGTGATGTCGAGATTGTCCTGTTCCACCGCATTGAGGCATAGCTTCTCGGCTTTGACCTTGTCCCTTCCAAATGGAGTCACGGGTTTTTTAGGATCGTCCTCGTTGATGAGCATCGTTTTGCGGTTTCCGTACACCTCCGCAGAGGAGAGAAAGACGATCTTGGACGCGCCCTGTTCCTTGGCCGCCTTGAGCACATTGGCCGTGCCCCGGACGTTTATCCTTTTCATGTTCCTGCGCCCATCATGGGCGGGTCCCTCGATATCTTTCAGGTGGAACACTGTTTTGACGCCCTCGCAGGCGGAGAGAAGAAGCTCTTCGTCAAGCATGCTGCCCTCGAGGAAATCAACGTTCTCGGGAAGGCCCTTCTCCTTCCATGTATCGATCGCGCGCACCTCTTTACCTTCGTTGAGAAGGCGCCTGACGAGAGTATTCCCTACGAGACTGTTACAGCCGGTTACGAGAACCATATCAACCTCCTGGCGTCGGTCAGCCTGGGTAAGTATCCAGTCGCTTCTGCTTTTCGTCAAGAATAATTGGCGCTGCTCCGTCCATTACGGAGTGTCCCATGGCGGCAGGAGCGTCCTCCTCAGGCTTTTTCCATACAAAATACCTTCCACCCTTCCCCTCAGGAAGGACCTGGGCTTGAAGATAGGAGCGTCTCGCGTAATGCGGTTGTCGAAATAGAGAACGACGGTCTCCTTTTCCACCGTTTTCACCGCCGCACCGGAGTGGTTCGGATTGTTTTTTTCGAGGTTGATCCGCAGGGCGTACCTGCGGTCGCCGTGGATTTCGTAATACAGGTCCTCCGTCGCCGGCAGGGCCAGGCAGTCGAGGTCGCGGTCTAAAAAGACACCCAGGGAAAGGAATGCTCCATTGACGGCCAGACGTCCCCGTGATTCAAACACGCTGTCCCCCGGCAGGGCCGCGACGCGGCCAAGCCCCGGAAGCCCGCCGTCTTCATATACAACGACGTCTCCGCCCTTCCAGTGGATATCCGGCCCCCGGGCAACGAGGACCGCTTCACCTCGAAAAAGCGAAGGTTCCATAGCATCGGTGCGAACAATCGCCACCGAATAAAAAGAGGCGGCAATCAGCAGGGCCAGTGCCTGAAGAAGAAGTGTGCACAGGGCAAAAACGAGATAGGCCCTTGGATGATTATATTTCCCCGGCGAAAATGACCTTATGGCCCTCGCCCCGAGGACCGCATCCAGATGGCAAACTGCGATGATGGCAATATACAAAAAGGCCATGAAGACAGCAATGATCAGGGAAGGCCTGTCGGGGCGGACAAGAAGGCCAAAAGGGATGAGGAGGGCGGCGAGACAGGAAGAAAGCGAAAACAGTATACCCCGGGACAATCGCCCCAGATACATCTGCCCGAGGCCCGGCGCACCCAGGGAAGCCAAAAGGGCACGGACGGGGCTTCGCTGTCTTGAAGCGCCGGATATTATCAAACCGGTTCTCATCAGAGGAATGACTCTATGAAGCTTCGCACTTCTTCTTTGCCGCGGTATATGCCGAAATGCCCTTCGCAGAGGATGTCCGCCCCGAGGGAGATGAGGTATTCCAGGGAGCGTACGTAGTCCTCCCGGACGGAGCGGAGAGAATCGTTCAAAGGGCCGTGGACGTCCTGGCCAAAGAGGACAAGGAGGCCGTCGGAAACGACGGTAAGGACCGATGAGCCCGGAGAATGGCCCGGGGTGTGGTGCATGGTAACAGTGAGATTTCCCAGGGTGAATTCCTTACGGCGGTCCGTGACCCTTATATCCACTTTCAGGGGTTCCATCCAAGAGCCGTACCAGCTCGCCGCGGTCACTTCGGAGTCCCCCGCTTCGAGAAAATCGGCGTCCAGATCATGGGCCACGACAGCGCATCCGGTTTCTTTTCTCACCGCGTCGGCGCCGCCGGTGTGGTCAAAGTGGCAATGGGTGAGGAAGAGATACCGAAGTGACATCGGGTCTGTGCCGATTTCCCTTATGTTTTCCATGAGGCGCGCAGCGCCGCTTCCTGTCCCGGCGTCCACCAGGGCGGCTTCCCCGCCGCTTACAATGAGATACGCCGCCGCGTCGGAGGGATGCGACTCCGCTGCCCCTCCCACCTGGAAGATATGCGGCGTGATGGTCCTGGCCGTCAGAGGGCCGCCTCCTTAGCGCGGGCGGCGAGTTCCTTCTCCAGAGCTTCCCGGACCCTGCCTGCATCGGGAGGGAGGGGCACGGGCATATTGGCGCGGCGGCTTTGCACTTCCGGAAGGCTCCCTTCGTGATAGCCAATCTTGAATTCAGAAAACTTCAGGCCATGGGCCGTCGATATCACGATGGTGCGGTCGTTTTTCGATATAACCTGTTTTTCCACGAGCTTGATAAGGGCGGCCAGGGCCACGCCGGTGTGGGGACAGGAGTAGAGTCCCGTGCGGTCGGAGAGGGCGGCGGCGTCGGCCAGCTCATCCTCGGTCGCCTGCTCCACGATGCCGTCGAAATCGCGGAGGGCCTTTATCGCCTTCCTGTACGATACCGGGTCGCCAATCTGGATGGCCGAGGCGAGGGTCTTCCCCGGCGTGATGGCCTCGAAATCGCTGAAACCTTTAAGGTACGACCTGTAAAGGGGGTTCGCCTTCTCGGCCTGGGCCAGGACGATACGGGGTTTTTTGGATATGAGGCCCAGCTCCATCATCATAGAGAACCCATTGCCCAGGGCCGACACATTCCCCAGATTACCTCCGGGAATTATGATGACGTCCGGCACTTCCCAGTCGAACTGCTGGACCATTTCCACCGAAATCGTTTTCTGGCCCTCCACGCGGAGGGAGTTCATCGAATTGGCCAGATAGATTGTATTGTCCTTCGTGATTTCCTGGACCACCTTCATACAGCCGTCGAAATTCGTATCCAGGGACATGACGATGGAGTCGTTCGACATGGGCTGGACGAGCTGGGCCGTTGAAATCTTATTGCTTGGCAGAAATACTATGGAAGGGATGCCGGCATAAGCGCAGTAAGCCGCTAAGGACGCGGAGGTGTCCCCGGTTGAAGCGCACGCCACGGCCTGGATTTTCTTTCCCCGCCCGATCATCTCGTTCACCATGGAGACCAGGACCGTCATGCCGAGGTCTTTGAAAGAGCCGGTGTGGCTGTTGCCGCACATCTTCACCCAGAGGTCCTTCATGCCCAGCATCTCTCCCAGGCGTTTCGCCCAGAAGAGGTTGGTGTTTCCCTCGAACATCGACACGATGTTCTCGTTGTCCACTCCGGGGCACACCCACTCCTTCTTCCCCCATACGCCGCTGCCATAGGGCCAGGTAGTGTTGCCCACCCGGCTGTCAAAAAGCTCGCGCCACCGGGCCGGGCTTTTTTCCCTGAGGCGGTCCATATCGTGCGCGACTTCCAGGAGATTGCCGCATTTTTCGCAGCGATAGACTATCTCGTCGAGGGGATATCTTTCCCCGCACCCGGCGATGCACCGGAACTCGGCGCTGTATCGTTCACCGTCCATCCTTCTCTCCAGGTTTGTCGGGGTCCTCGACCCGTATAAGCGTTACCTCGCCTTCAACGAAATCGAACCCGTTTATTTCATTCACCGCCTCAAGCATTCCTTCCTCGACCGCCTCGTGGGTCATAAAGAGCAGGGGAACGAATTCGGTGACCGCCTCTTTCTGTATTACCGAAGCGATGGAGATGCCGTGGTCCCCAAGGGAGCCCGATATTTTCGATAGAATGCCGGGAACGTCCCTTGTGTGGATGCGCATGTAATAGCGGGACCTGCGGCGTCCCGGCGGAAGATAACGCGTGGCCCCCGAAGCTGTCACGACCCGGGTCCCCTCCCCCGACGCAATCTGGACAATATCGCTCACCACTGCGGAGGCAGTGGGCGCCCCCCCGGCCCCTTTTCCGTGGAGCGTCACCGGGCCCGTCATATCTCCCACGATTGATATTGCGTTGAACTCGTTTCTCACGGAAGCCAGGGGGTGCGTGTGGTGGATCATCGCGGGATGCACCCGGATGTCGATTTCCCCCCCCACGAGTTTGCTAATGCCTAAAAGCTTGATGACATACCCCATCTCGCTGGCGAATCCAATGTCCAGTGCGCTTATCTTCGTGATTCCTTCGACGGATATAGCTTTGTAGTCGATTTGCCTGTTGTACGCGAGCATCGAAAAGAGGGCCGTCTTATGGGCCGCGTCGAAGCCTTCTATATCGAAAGTCGGGTCGGCTTCGGCAAAGCCTTTCTCCTGGGCGTCTCGAAGGGCGGTCTCGAAAGATAGCCCCGACTCTTCCATCTTGGAGAGAATGTAGTTGGTGGTTCCGTTGAGGATCCCCGAAAAGGAATGGATGCCATTACCCACAAGCCCTCTCGTAAGGGAAAGAATGCAGGGGATGCCGCCGCCCACGGAAGCCTCGAAACCAAGAAACCTGCCTTTTTCGGCGGCGATGTCGAAAAGCACGCGCCCTTCCTCGGCGAGAAGCTTTTTGTTCGCCGTAACCACATGCTTTCCCGACAGAAGCGCTTCGCGGATGATGGACTTCGCCGGCTCAATACCGCCTATTAGCTCCACAACGATGTCGATTCCACCGTCTCCGGTCACGTCCTTCCAGTTCGAAGTGCGGATGACACCGGAGGGCAAATTTTTCAGGGAGTCGGCGCGAAGATCGCAGATGGAGCGGACCCGCACATCGAGGCCGCTTCTCAGGGAGATCAAGGCCCCGTTTTGTTCCAGAAGGCGAAAGACGCCGCTTCCCACGGTACCGAGGCCGATAAGCCCGATATTCACACGCTGTGTCATGTCGATCCTCCTGATCATCGCCCCGGCACAGGCGCCGAAGGATTCCTATTCGGCGGGGCTTTCGCCTTTTTGTCAAATTATATTTTCCGGGGACCGGCGGGCAAGCGGGACGCAAGCATCCACCAGTACGGATGCCGTAACGCCGATGATAGGATTAAAAAATACGGCTATGTGGGGAGGAGCTCGGAAAGGGAGCTTAATTCTAGGAGGCTTAAAACCCGCTGTGTCGGATTATCGATTTTCAGAAGTTTCCCCTTCTCCTTTTGCTGACGGCTGAGCATAATAAGGACGCTGATGCCGGTGGAATCGATGTAGTCGACGCCGGCGAGGTCGATAATAATGTCTTTCTGTTCGCCGGAATTAAGCTCAATCACCTTCTTCTGGAACTCCTTGATGGAGTGGAGCTCCAGGGGGCCGTTTATTGTAATTGTCATTGTTGCCGCATCTTGTCTTATGGTATAGTCCATTGTGTCAACCCCGTTCATGTCCGCCGCGAATATCGTTGCGGCATTAATATGGAAGCCTTGCAGTAAAAAATCACAGAGGAGCTTTTTATTCAATCATTTTTTTACTGCCCCGCTCGAGCTACGGTATCAACAAATGGCAACCTCTAATACCTGGGTTTTCCGCTCGCTTTTGGCTGGCGGGAAAACCCAGGTCCCTGGTACGCCAGTAGTTACGAATCATGGGAACTTTTAAAAGGGAACCTCTAAAAATTAAATTTTTGAGTTTCCCATAAATTGTAACTACTGGCATACTCAGGACTTAGTCTTACCCGCCCGCCGAAGGCGGGCGGGTAAGACTAATTATTAGAGGGTGCCAAATGGTATTTCAATAATACTCATTACATGATAAATTTGTTGCATTTTTCCCAAAATTGTCTTCTATGCGAAGCGGACCAGGGGAAGGGGGGAGAAAAAATACTCTTGACCTGCAAAGGCGGTTGCCAAATACTCTGGTAGCATGGGACGGCAATTAGGCGGATTTATTAATCCGCTGAAACAGCCAGTCCAAGGGTCAGTTCCGGTTGTAGAAGGACATATCCGATACAACGGCGGGAGGTCGACCGGTCCTATGAAAAAACCAGAAAAAATTGCTTTTAAGAAAAAACGCATCATCGATGCCCTGAAACGCCGCCTTGACAGGTATGCCTATTCTTATATCTCCATGCAGGATGTGGCCGATGAGGCCGGAATATCCAAGGGGGGATTGAGGTATTATTTCCCGACAAAGGAAGCCCTTTACGAGGAGCTCATCCTGGAATTTTTTACCCAGATAGAGCAGGACCATCTGGCCATAGCCAACAATCCACATCTGGAACAGGACAAATTTTTCCTTTCCACACTTCTGGGCATCGAACGCTTCGTGCTGAACGAAGCGAACATCAAGGTATTCGTAAACCTGATTCTATACGGGCTCCAGGACGAGAAGATGCGTAAGCCCATCCAGAGCTTTTTCCGCAACCACCTGGACCTTTACCGAAAACTGGTAATCCAGACCAAGGAAAGCGGTACGGCGTACCTTCCGCCAGTGAACCGCGAAGAGTTCGACTCCGAATTCATGGCCAGGATAGCCCAGATCATTTTTTTAAGCGCCGGACTCCTGGAAGCGATGGACCCCATCGGCCTGGAACCATCGAAGCTCACGCGATATGTTATTTCGCTTTTTGAAAAATGACCGCCCCGGCGGCACAATGACATTACAATGGAGACGCGCGCAATGGCGGTACCTGATGGAGGCAAACCGGAAAGGGCCGGATTTTTCAACCGGATATCGGTGCGCATTACAATCATGGTCCTGTCCATTCTGTCCCTTGGAATTGGAATTACCGTATATTATTTCCTCAAAACACTGAACTCCGCAATCATCGAATCGCGCCGGGGGGCCATACTGGCGGAAAGCAATGTCCTTTTCACGGCCGTGAAAAACAGCATGCTCGCCGGGGAGGCCCCCATCGCAGTGGACCTCTTCCGCGACCTTGCCCGGATTAAAACGATAGGGGACGTACGCCTCTACCGTGCTGACGGCCAAACGGCATTCTCCGACAACAGGACGCTCAGGAAGGTAAACCGAAACCTGGGTTCTGTGGTTTTTAAGCCTACTAAAAGATTATTGAAAGAAAACAAAATCACCGACCTTGATTTTTTCCGCGCCGTCAAAACCACCGAAGACATTATTATTGACGATTTTTCCGCGAAGGGCAAAAGCGTTATCTTCTATAAGCCACTTAAAAATTTTTCCATTTGCGCTCCCTGCCATGGCCGGGACCATACGGTCCGCGGGGTAATCCGAATATCGTCCTCCCTTGACCAGGCCTTTGCATCGGTGCGAAAAAACATCTTCATTTCCGCGGCAATCTACGGGGCCGTGGTCCTTGTACTCTCCCTGTCTATACTCGTCTTTCTCCGGCATTTCGTCATTCGCCGCATTTACCATATCGGCACCATCGTGGAAGGCGTTGGCAGGGGCGACTTCAAGACAAAAATAACCGCCGGAGGAAAAGACGAGATCGGCACACTGGGCATGCAGATCAATGCCATGATAGACGGCCTCAGGGAGCGCTTCAAACTCGCCCGCTTCGTTTCGAAGTCCACCCTGGAGCATGTGCGCGAAGAGGGGGAAGTTACCCTGGGAGGCGAAAAGAAAACCATGACGGTGCTTTTCTCCGACATCCGCGGTTTCACCTCTTTCTCGGAAAACCGCGACCCCGAAGACGTTATGCGAGTCCTCAATGAGGTGATGAACCTCCAGGGCTCTATAATCCACGAATTTGGAGGCGACATAGACAAATTCGTGGGCGACGAACTCATGGCTGTGTTCGAGGGGGACGACATGGTGCTCCGGGCCCTGAGGGCCGCTGACAAAATCCGCCGCAGCATGAAGGAAAAATATTCCGGCCCCTCCATCGGGGTCGCCGTCGGAATCGGCATAAACACCGGGGAAATGATCTCGGGCAACATGGGTTCCGGCGAGCGCCTCGACCGCACGGTGATAGGGGACGCGGTCAACCTCGGAGCGCGGCTCTGTTCAGTCGCGGGAAAAAACGTCATCGTCATCTCGGAGCACAGTTACGAATACGTAAAGGGGCGCGTGGAAGCTGTCGGCCACGATCCCATCCGGGTGAAAGGAAAAGAAAAACCGGTGGTTATCTACACGGTGAGAAGCGTTTCTTGAGGTGGGCCGGGAAGAAGACTGCTTTTAAGGCTCAGGTGGCCAGCCTCCCCGGGTCGCGCCGGGGGAGCTCCTCTCCCTCGAAAGCGTACTCGGGCACCAGGAGGCGAAGTGCCTCCCTGACCTCCCGGGGAGATTTTTCGTGGACATGTTCCAACCCGGCAAGGAAGCGCTCGATGGCGTCAGCGCACCGGGAAGCCCCCTCGTTTTTCAAAACCAGTATCTTCCTGTTTCCCGTGGGGGCAAGCTCGTTCTCCCCATATGAGAGCTCCTCGTACATTTTTTCGCCGGGACGCAATCCCGTAATCTCGATGGCGATGTCCCTCCCGGGCTCCAGGCCGTAAAGCCTGATGAGGCTTTCAGCCACTTCCATCACCCTGTACTGGCGTCCCATGTCGAGGACGAATATCTCACCTCCCTCGGAGTAGGCGGCGGCGTTGAGAACAAGGAGGGCCGCCTCGGGGATCGACATAAAGAAGCGCGTCACCTCAGGGTGGGTCACCGTGACCGGCCCTCCCCTCTCTATCTGCTCCCTGAAAAGCGGTATCGCGGATCCCCGGCTTCCGATGACGTTCCCGAAACGCACGATGGCCGCGGGAAGCCCCTTTTCCCGACAGTACTGCAGGGCCAGTATTTCCGCTGCCCGTTTCGTGGCCCCCATAACGTTCACGGGGCGGACGGCCTTGTCAGTGGACACGAGAACGAAGCGCCCAACGCCGTGCCGCGCCGAAGCCTCAAGGACATTCCGTGCGCCCCCGACATTGTTCCTCACCGCCTCGGCCTCATTGAACTCCATGAGGGGAACATGCTTGTGGGCCGCGGCGTGGAAGACCAGGTCCGGCTTCACCGAGGCGAAAATCGTTTCCAGCATGGCGGCGTCGCGCACGTCGGCGACGCGGTAATCCATTTCCGGTTTGTCCTCCTGGTAGGCAAGATACTCGGTGAGCGAGCGCACCAGGGTATAGATGGAATGCTCGCCGCGCCCCAGCGCCACGAGCTTCTTCACGCGGAATTTTAAAATCTGTTTGCAGAGCTCGGAGCCGATGCTCCCCCCGGCGCCTGTGATCAGAACGGTCTTCCCTGCGAAGGTGCGCTCCATGGCTTCGGTGTCCAGGGAAATCTCCTCCCGGTCTAAGATATCGGTGATGCCGATTTCCCGGAGGTCAGGAGTGAGGGGGTTTTCAAAGAGCTTCGTGTGGGGCGGAAGTATCTTCACCGGCAGGGACGGGTCAAAGCGGCGGGCCAGGGCTATTACGCGGTTCACGGTCCCCCGGGACGCCGAAGGGAAGGCTATGATCGCCTCGTTGATTCCCCTGTCCCGGACCACCTGCGGGAGCTTCGACGTCGTCGCGAAGACCTTCTTCCCGTTGATGATCATCCCCGCCTTGCCGGGGTCGTCGTCGACGAAGCCGGCTATGTGGCGGTCGATGCCGCGCCGGTGAAATTCCGACAGGACCAGCCGTCCGGCCTCTCCGGCTCCTATGATGAGTATCTTCTTTTCCCGGGGAAGCTGGCCGATGGTGAAAAAGCCGCCATGAGACGCGGGGCCGCGCCGAAGCCGTGGAAGAAAATCACGGATTATCATGCGGTACAGCACTGCCAGACCCGAGGCGATGAGGGCGGCAAGGAGCGCCATTGACGGCGGCGCGGGGACCCCGGCCATGGCCAATCCCCCAATGAAAAATAACGCTCCGGCAGCGCAGGCCAGCAGGAGTCTGTAGACATCTTTAACATAGGAATGGCTCCAGAGGACGCCGTACACGCGCCCTGCAAGGAAGGGAACGATGAAAGACGCGCCCATCACACCCAGGGCCGTAACATCATGGATGCCCGTCGGGAAAGAGATACCAAAGGTAAAAAGCGCACGGGATATCGTCCAGGAAGCCGCGATAAGGACGATATCGAAAGCCAGATAAGCCAGTGCGGTCGGCCTGATGAGAAGGTTCATCGCGTCATCCTGTAACAGAGTTGTGCCATACAATGAAACAGCATATCACCCCCTCCCTTCGATTCTCACCAGATATCCCTGCGATATGGGCGAAAGCTCGGCGGCATTTGCCTCGTCGGTGTCAATGTGCATCTCCAGCCTGTACTCGGGCTTGACGCGCACCATTACATTGCCGAAGATAAGCTCCCTTTCGCTTTCCATTCTCACCATCACTATGTCCCTGTCCTGCACGCCGAACTCCACCGCATCGGCAGGGGACATGTGGATGTGGCGCATGGCGCAGATGACGCCTTCCGGCAGCTCCACTTTTCCGGCGGGACCTTCGAGGACAATACCGGGGCTGTTTTTCAGGTCGCCGGAATCACGAATGGGAGCGTCGATACCCAGCTTAAATTCCTCAGTGCGCGAAATCTCCACCTGGGTTTTCGCCCGCTCAGGGCCCAAAATTCTCACGCCATCGACACGGCCCCGTTTTCCGATGAGGTTCACCGTCTCCACGCACGCGAATTCGCTGTCCTGATAAAGGCGCGTCTTTTCCGTGAGGGTATGCCCCTTCCCGAAAAGCGCCTCCACATCGCCGCGGCTGAGGTGCACGTGGTGGGCCGAGACGGAAACACGGATGGGGCGGCGGTCCATGTCCATCATGGTACGGTGCACCGATTTTTTGTAGTCCATGGCCTTCGCGCACTGCCGGGCGATCATCAGCTCTTCGTCCGTGGCCACAGCGAGGATGGAAACGCGGGACCACGGGGCGCTTATGTCGACCACGGGTGTTTCCGCGTTCACGGCACAGCGCTCATTCTTTACGGTGTCCACAGCGACGCCAATGCGCTCCAGACCCTGGAGTGAGCGCGCACGAATGCCGCGGCTGTTTTGGCCAATGCCTCCGGTGAATACGATTGCGTCGACCCCTCCCAGGGCGGCCGTATATGCCCCGATGTAAAACTTAACTCTGTAACAAAATACTTTGACCGCCAGGAGGGCGCGGTACTCCCCCGCCTCGGCGGCTTCGAGGACCTCCCGCATGTCCGGGCTCTTTCCCGATATGCCCAGGAGTCCGCTTTTTTTGTTCATGATGTCGTCAATCTCCGCCACGGAGAGGCCCTCCGTGTCGCAAAGATATCGTATAACGCCCGGGTCAAGGTCTCCCGCCCGGGTCCCCATGATTAGCCCCGGAAGCGGTCCAAACCCCATACTCGTGTCGATAGACCGGCCGCGCTGGACCGCGCAGACGCTGCAGCCGTTCCCCAGATGGCAGGTGATTACGTTCAGCCGGTGGAGCGGCCGCTCCAGATACTCCGCCGCTTTCGCGGCGACATATTCATGGGAATTGCCGTGGAAACCGAATTTGCGTATTCCCTTTTTAAAGTATTCATACGGCAGGCCGTACACGGCGGCCTCCTCGGGAATGGTCCCGTGGAAAGCAGTGTCGAAAACCGCCACATGGGGAATGTTCGGGAGGGCCTTCTGGCACGCCTCTATTCCCGCCAGCATGGCGGGATGGTGCAGTGGCATCAGGGGAATGAGCCTTCTGATCTCAGCTTTCACCTCATCGTCGACAACCACCGGGCCGTGGTATCTGTCGCCGCCATGCCCCACCCGATGGGCCACGGCGGCCAGGTCCGCCCCCGTATCGCCCCCGAAAACCTCCTTCAGGGCCAGGTCCACCGCCGCAAGATGGTCCTTCGCCTGGACGGAGATTTTCTTCTTCCCGGAGGGCCCCTCGAAGGCGTGCTCCGCGCCGTCGAGTCCTATTCGGGAAATGGACCCCGAAAGCAGGTTGGCTTCCCTGTCGAGATTGATGAGCTGGTACTTCAGGGACGAACTTCCGCAGTTGATCACCAGGACATTCATGGAGGCCTCCTTTTTACTGGAATGTTGCGGAAGCTTCGCCGGATGTCAATCCAATAATGGATGCTTTGCCCCTTTCACCCCATCAACTGCGAGGCAATAAGCACTCGATTAAATTTTTATTGACTCTCGCCTTTACAGCACTGCCTATGTAATGGATGAAACAAGTGGCGATAATCGGCGGCGGGGCCTCCGGCCTTATGGCCGCTTGCTTCGCGGCGGAGCGGGGAAAGGTCACCATCTTCGAGCGTCAGAAGGCCGTGGGGAGGAAAATCCTCGCCACGGGGAACGGTCGCTGCAACATATCCAACCGGGAAATCGACGCGTCGCGCTACCACGGCAAAAACCCCTCCATCGTGCGGAACATCTTCGGTCGGTTCGGCCTCGACGAAACCGAAGCGTTCTTCGAATCGATCGGCCTGCCGCTTATCGACGGTAAGGACGGAAAACTCTTCCCCGCGTCACTCCAGGCATCTTCCGTGCAAAAGCTCCTTTCCTACGAGGCCCGCAAAAGGGGGGCCGAGATACTCCTGCACCGGCGCGTGGATGCGGTCGTCCCGGAAGGCGGCGGCATCACCCTGATTACGGCGGGACACGAGCGTTTCACCTTCGATACCGTGATACTCGCGGCGGGGAGCTGTGCGCATCCCGGCCTCGGCGCTTCTAACTCCGGCTATGAACTCGCTGCGTCCCTTGGGCACACCGTCCACGCGCCATTCCCCGCCATCGTCCCGCTCAATGTGCCGATGAAGGAGCTTCGCCGCCTCGAGGGCATTAAATGGGACTGCCGCCTTCGCGCCATGAAGGGCCCGGCCCTCCTCGCCGAATCCACAGGCGAGCTCCTCTTCACAAAGTACGGCATCTCCGGCCCGGCGGCCCTCGACGTCTCCAGGGCCGTAAACGCCGAGGCGGCCGCCAGGAGGCAGGCTGGCCTCGTTCTCGATTTCTTCCCCGGAAGGACATCCCGTGAAGTGGCCGATCTCTGCTCCCTCCTCTGGAACGATCCCGATAAAACCGTCGCGTTCAGCCTCGCGGGAATCTTAAAGGAGGGGATGGCGGAGACGCTCCTCCCTTCTTCAGGGGTGGAACCGTTTACCCTTGTGCGAAACCTCTCTGAAACCGACAAAAGCGCCGTCGTCAGGGCCCTCACTGAATTTCGTATAACTCCCGGAAGCCCTCGTGGCTTCGAGGATGCCGTAGTAGCCGCAGGAGGCGTGGATACGGACGAGGTGGACCCCGCGACGATGGAATCGCGGAAGGTGAAGGGGCTTCACATAACCGGCGAACTTCTGGATATCGACGGCGACAGCGGGGGGTTCAACCTTCAATTCGCCTGGAGCACGGGGGCCCTTGCGGGCATGGGCATATAAATCCCATAAGTTTTAAAGCATTTTCTCTATAGAAAAAAGGTTTACAAGCCCATATTAAAGATGCACAATGATATTGGCCCGTTACTAATAAAGTCCTGAAAACAGCCCACACATGGCTTGAAGCGTCCTTCGCCATTATGCAAGAACGCAGAGCAGATGTTAAAGAATTTATTACCACGGGCAAATGGGGATTTTTAGAGGTTGCTTAACGCTTTACGGCCTTTGCGCTCACATCCGGGAACACAAGTTCTACGATTATGATGTCTTCATTATCATACATCTCACATATGACCGCTAAATTGCTGTTCCTGCCGGTTTCCACGGCCTTCATCCTGTGCATTCTTTCATGCTCCCGTACAACAGCTCCATCAGCGCTTCAAGGCGTAATCGATCTTACAGAATGGGACTTCACAGCCCGGGGCCCCGTAAAGCTCGACGGAACATGGGAGTTTTACTGGGGAAAACTCATATCGCCCGCAAGTTTCAAAGACGAAAAAATTGCGGCGGCACGGCGCTACGCCAGCGTCCCGAACACATGGAACCGGATACCCGACAATGGCGGTTACTTCCCGGGAGAGGGCCACGCGACATATCGGGCCATCGTGAAACTTCCGCGTTCCGGCGTCCGCTATGGCCTTAAAATCCGCGAGATGAGCAGCGCCTACCGCCTCTATGTCAACGGCATATTAATTGCGTCCAACGGTACGGCCGGGGACCGCCGCGAGTCGATGGTCCCCCAGTTCCTGCCCCTCATCGCCTTCTTCAAAAGCGCCGGCGGCGATAACGAAATCATAATTCATGTATCGAACTACTACGAGAAGCACGGCGGCATCTGGCACAGCATGTACATCGGACTGGACCGGCAGATAATCACCATGAGGGAAAGGAGCATCTTCATGGAAGCCGCCCTGACGGGCATCCTTTTCATAATGGCCCTGTACCACCTGGGCCTTTTCATAATGCGCCCCGGGGACAGGTCTTCCCTGTATTTTTTTCTTTACTGCCTCATCATTGCCGTCCGTACCATCGTTATGGGAGAAAGGCTTCTCATTCGGTCCTTTCCCAATTTCAACTGGGAACTGGCGCTGAAACTTGAACATACGACGCTTTACCTCGGGGTGCCGGTCTTCGCCCTCTTCTTCTACTCACTTTTCCGCGAAGAAGTACACAGTGCGGTAATAAAGCTTTACTCCGCCATCGGCATTGCCTTCACCGCCGTCCTTATTGTGACTCCCGCGAGAATACACACTCTTCTCATTACGCCTTTCCAGATCGCCACCCTTGCGGCAATCCTGTATTTCCTCCGGGCCCTTGCCATGGCAATCTCAAAACGCCGCCAGGGCGCGCTGATTTTACTCACCGGTTTTGTCCTGATATCCGCCGCGGTGGTCAACGACATTCTCTATGACCACGGCATGGTGAACACCGGCTATATCGTATCGTGGGGACTCCTCGTGTTTATATTCTTCCAGTCCCTGATAGTCTCCATGCGCTTTTCGAAGGACTTTACCAGGGCCGAACAACTCACCGCCGAATTGATGTCCTCGAAAAAACAAATAGAGGAATACAACGCCACCCTGGAGGATAAGGTCCTTCAGCGGACGGAGAAGATCATCAATCAAAATATTTTTCTGGAACACCAGATAGCACTTGCGGAGAAACTTCAGAAGGCCCTGCTTCCCACCCGCGTGCCCCAAACCGGGGATGTCGTCATCGCCCATCATTACGTCCCCATGATGAACGTAGGGGGAGACCTTTACGATTTCAGGCTTCGGGAAGGAAAGGGCATTGGAATCTTCATTTGCGACGTTTCGGGGCACGGAGTCGCCGGGGCCTTTCTCTCTTCCATGGTGAAAATGTCGCTCAACGGCTGGGACAACACCATCGAAAAACCAGGAAAGACCCTTGCCGATATTCACACCTCCCTGAAAGACAAACTTGGCGCGTATTTCATTAGCGCGATCGCATGCTATATTGATTTTTCCACCGGCCTCTTTCGCGCCGCCTGCGCCGGCCATCCGCCCATCATCCTTCTCAGAAGCGGCGGCCTCCTGGAGCAGGTCCGCCCTCGAGGCCGCGTAATTTCCCCATTGTTCAGCCCGGATTTCCCCGATGTCGAAACTTCCCTTGAGAGAGGGGACAAGATGGTGCTTTATACCGACGGAATTACTGAGGCAAGAGACCCCGCACGGGAGCTTTTCGGGGAAGAAAAATTTACAGCCCTCCTCTCCGGCCTTGCAAGTTGTTCCCCTGAGGACATCTGCCGCCAGGTCCTTGCGCGCATCAAGGCCTACAGCACAGGCACTTACGGCATAGAGGACGACATAACCCTCATTGTGGCGGAATATCTTAAGGCAACCTCCCTTAAAAAATAAATTTCCGGAGCTTCCCTGAAACTTTGAAGCGCCATTCAGTGCACCCTTTTTTGTCTTGCACAATACCGACGGTTTTTATCTAAGGGGTAAGACTGGCCAGCTTGTGGCCGACAACAAAACTCAGGAAGGAAGAGGATTATGCGGCTTGGAATTTTCGGTCTGCCCCAGGCGGGTAAAAAGACCATATTCGGGCTCCTCACGGGAGCAGACCCCACGGCCATTGGAACCGGCCCGACTTCGGGAGTAGCGGAGGTGCTTGATGGGCGCTTCGACCGTCTGGCAGCGCTTTACAGCCCGAAGAAGGAGACGCGCGCACGCATCAACATCGACCTCCTTCCGGACGTGGACGCCGAGGCTTTGCGCGACGGCGCCATCTTTCGCGATATCGCCGGAATGGACGCCCTTTGCTGCGTAGTCCGTGCCTTCGAAAGCGGTACAGTCTACCATCCTAACGGCTCCGTCGACGCGGCGCGCGACCTGTTGATGATCGCATCGGAGCTTGTACTCCACGACCTCCTCTTCGTGGAAAAGCGCCTTGAGCGCATTGAGACAGGAAAGAAAAAGCCCAATGCTGAGGCGCTTAAAAAGGAGGAAGATATCATGCTCCGCTTCCGGGAGCATCTCGAGAAGGACCTGCCTCTGCGAACGATGGACCTCTCCGCCGACGAAAGGAAACTTATATCGGGCTACCCCCTCATCACACTGAAAAAGATGATCGCCGTACTCAATGTGGACGACGCTGCGATGAACGACATGAAGCTCCTCACAGGACTCCAAGAAAGGCTCCCTGATACAGCGATTGAATACATGCGGATATCCGCGCGCATCGAGGCGGAGATAGCGGCCCTGGAATCTGAAAAAGAACGTGCGGAATTCATGGAGGCATCGGGCATCGAGGAGCCGGCCATCAACATTCTTTCACGGACCTGCATGAAGGCCCTGGGACTCATTTCTTTTTTTACCGTGGGAGGGGACGAGGTAAAACAGTGGCTGGTTCCCGACCGCTCCCTGGCCCCCGAGGCGGGGGGCGTCATTCATTCGGACATTCAGCGCGGTTTCATCCGCGCCGAGGTGATCAAATACGGCGACCTCATCGCCCTGGCAAGCGAGGAGGCGGTGAAGAAGGCGGGCAAGCTCATGGTGATGGGAAAGGACTATCCCGTGGCGGACGGGGACATCATCAGTTTCCGCTTCAATGTGTAGGACGGGCCCCGGCGACGGACCTGTTTACATTGAACCCTTCTTGGCCCTTTCCGCTACGACTCCCATCGCAGCGTACCCGCGAACCGACGCTCCTGTGGTCAATATTTGATCTTATACCTGAAAATAAGGGCCCGGACGTCGGTTTTTTCCCTTACCCGGTTTTTTTTACCGGCTTATTTGAAAAAATGTGGTATTTTGGAGCCGTATATTAAAAAATTTTGCAACCGAAGCCCCGTCCTTTTTGTCGTTCTTCGTAATCGATTGTACTGGATTTCTTCACCTATCAATTTGACAAGTTTGCAACTGTATCACCCGCGATCATCCGCGCATTTCTGCCACAGGGAGAACATATGCTCAACCAAATTAAAGCTGCACTCACCGGCGCCGTCACAATCATGCTACTTACCGTAAACACGCTCTTCTGGGCTGGGTTCCTCTACCCGGTCGTGCTCCTGAAGCTCATCTTTCCCGTAAAGGCCGCCCGCCGTTTCTTCAACTTTCTGCTCGATAATATCGCCCAGACATGGATCCGTTTCAATAACGTCGGCCTCAGACTCACCCGGCGAATCGAATGGCATGTGACGGGGACGGAAAATCTATCCACGAAAAAATGGTATCTTGTCATATCCAACCACCAGTCCTGGACCGACATTGTGGTGCTGCAAAAAAACCTGAATGGCAGGACCCCCTTTATCAAGTTCTTCCTCAAAAAGGAGCTCATCTGGGTGCCCATTCTGGGTCTCGCCTGGTGGGGCCTCGATTTCCCCTTCATGAAGCGCTATTCCGCCTCGTTCCTCGAAAAAAACCCGCACCTGAAGGGAAAGGACATAGAGATAACCAAGAAGGCCTGCGCCAGGTACCGCGACCTTCCGGTGGCAATCATGAACTTCGTCGAGGGAACGCGTTTCACCGAAACAAAACGCCGCAGGCAGGACTCGCCGTTTTACAATCTTCTGAAGCCGAAGTCCGGCGGGGTGGGTTTTGTCTTTTCCACGATGGGCGACTATCTCACGAGCGTCCTCAACGTCACCATCGCCTATCCGGGCGGCCCCTATTCGTTCTGGGACTTCCTTTGCGGCAGGGTCCGCGAGATAAAGGTGCACGTTGAAGAGATGCCGGTTACAGACAGCCTGAGGGGTGACTACATCAACGACCCGGCGCACCGCGCCAGTTTCCAGAGCTGGCTGAACGGCCTGTGGGAGCGTAAAGACCTGAAAATTGGCGAGATGCTTGGGAAAACCGCCAACTACTGCTTTCCCGGAATCCTTAAGCCGGACGAAAGTCCCGTAGAGTCCGACAGGGTCCATTGACTATCCATACCGGGACCCTGCCCCGGCGTGGAATACAACGTTCTTGACAGGCAGCTTCCGGCGCTGTACAATAGTGCCGCTCATTGGAAACTTCCTTGATGAAACCCGCACATCTAAAAGTGACGGCCCAATTCATCATTTTCGCCGCCTTTGCCGCTTCCTGCGCAAAACAACCCGGAGGACACCGGGGCGCAGGCGGCGCGGCGCTATCCAGGGAGAAAATGGCACACGCGGCAACCGCCCTCATCCCCCGTCCCGCGGTTATGATCCCCGGGGACGGTTTTTTCCGAATGGAGAAGGGCGCCTACATCGCCGGGCCGTGGAACGACGGGACCGCCTCCGCTCTAGCCGCATCACTTTCCCCTCTGGCGGGTTTCACGGTGCGCGCCCTCCCCGGCTCCGGGAAAACAGCAGGCGCCGTCACCCTTTCCCTCGAGGGGAACAATGACAAGGACGATGAATCCTATTCAATGCTCATCACTCCCGCCGCCGTGTCGATAAAAGCCCGATGCGGGGTCGGCCTCTTCCGGGGCGCTCAAACTTTCCTCCAGCTTGCCCATATTTCCCGAACCCTCCGCGGGAACGGCCCCCTTACCTTTCCGTCACTCACGATTGAGGACAGCCCCCGTTTTCCCTGGCGGGGAGTCAACCTGGACTGTGCCCGCCATTTTATGCCCGTAGAGTACATAAAACGCACCATTGACATCCTGGCTCTTTATCGGATGAACATCCTCCATCTACACCTCACGGACGATCAGGGCTGGCGTCTTGAAATCCGAAAATACCCGAAACTCACGGAGATCGGCGCATGGCGCCGCGATGGCCGGGGTGGCCGTTACGGCGGCTTCTACACACAGGAAGAAATGCGCGGCATCGTGGCCTACGCCTCAAAGCGCCACATCGTCGTGGTACCGGAGATAGAGATGCCCGGTCACTGCCAGGCCGCCCTTGCTGCATACCCGGAGCTTTCCTGCACCGGAGGGCCCTTCCCTGTGAGCGCCCGCTGGGGCGTTCACAGGGAGGCCTTCTGCGCTGAGAAAGAGGAAACCTTCCGATTCATCGAGGACGTCCTGGACGAGGTAATGACGATATTCCCTTCCCCACACATTCATGTGGGGGGCGATGAGTGCCTAATGTTGCGATGGCGCCATTGCCCCCTCTGCCAGGGCCGCATAGCCCGGGAAAACCTCGTCGATGAGAAGGGGCTCCAGGGTTATTTTATAAGAAGGATCGGTTCTTTCCTGAAGAAACGGGGAAGGTCCCTCGTGGGATGGGACGAGATAATCGAGGGGGGGCTTCCCCCGGGGGCCGTGGTCCAATCCTGGCGGGGCTTCCGCGGGGCCTTTACGGCGGCCTCCTCCGGATACGACACCATCGTATCGCCCACATCCCACGTTTACTTCGATTATGGGCCCGCCTTTACAAACTTGAAAAAGGCGTATTCATTCGACCCTGAACCCCCGGACCTCGGGCACGATAAAAAAATACATATCCTCGGTTCCGAAGCGTGCATGTGGACCGAGTTCGCTCCTCCGGAATTAGCGGACGCCTTGCTTTACCCTCGATTGCTGGCCCTGGCGGATGTCCTCTGGTCTCCCGGAAAAGAGCGGGACTTTGGAGAGTTCAGAGAACGGCTCCAGGCGCACTACCCGGTCCTTTCGTCCCTGGGAGTCCGCTACGGCGCCGAGGACGAACCGTACTATGCCAGGATCAGGTACCATCTTCGACTGGCACGCATATTCCTCTCGATTCTACGCGAAGACCCCGAGGCGGCCATGGAGAACCTGAAACGCCGCGACCGTGAACAGCCACCGGGGAAGCAGCCCCGCTAAGTTACCGGAACGGCGCCACAAAAAAATTTTCATTTTTTCCATTATTTTTTCCTGTGCATATTGACGAAATGAATAATCGTTAGTATATTGTACTTAGTGATCCGGCGTGCTGAAAACGGCAGTTAGAGTCAGCGTGGATCTACGGCCGCTTCTCGAATGAAGGCTAAAGTGATCAGCGTGACCGGATGAGATCCTTAAAGGTTAGATGTACATGTTTAACGAGTCGTGAGGGGGCCTTCAACATCCGGTTGATGGCCCTCTCTTATTAATCCTAAAACAAGCGATAATTGCTTCTTTATCGCCCTTGATTCGATGAAAAACTTAATTTGACCTAAGAAAGAAATAAAACAGACCAATTCTATGTGTTCGGCATAAAAACTTGGTATTCAAACGAAAAATTATTCAACAATAGCGTCTTTTTAGACACACCTCGCCCTCTGTAGGACATGATTCACACTGCTTCACAAAAGCTATGTGAATGAAAAACGCATAAGTTTTTAATTTGCGCCACAAATCAAAGATTGCACCAATCCGGGAATTATAGTTTAAAAACCTGTAAACAATCCTCCTGCCGGTGAAAAGAATCCGGCCGGGGATGTTAATTATTGTATTTTGAAACCGCTTAAATTCGCATGCGATAAGCTTCGAACTTTTTTTCTTGTCATTAAGCAAAAGCGCTATCCATGACTTCAAATTCCACGCAAGCATGCAGATCGTCATATAAGCCCAATTA
>JARKUF010000013.1 GCA_029974015.1 Spirochaetota bacterium | reverse complement strand
GCCTCGGCCTCAGGCCCTTCTCCCGCCCGCCTCACGGCGTAGCGAGTAACCTACCTCCGTCAATCACGCTCGATGGCGTCGGCGTGAAGGTTTTACACGGAGTGATAATCCCTAATATTGGCCTCATGTAGCGTTTTGCGGCCGCTACAAGGACGGACTGTCACCGTCACTTAAGGCTATGCGACTGCGAGTCGCCCCCAAGCCCTTCGACCGCCAGGAACTCCTTGCCAGGGTCAACAGTTTTGTTGAGCTTAAAAAGTCCGCCGAAAAGAAGCGCAAGCTCATCGAATACCAGAAGGAACTTTCCGTCGCCCGGGAGATACAGTCCTCCATCCTTCCAACATCCTTTCCCCGAGTTCCCGGCATAGATATAGCGGTAAAGTATCAGCCCATTAACGCCGTTGGCGGCGACTTCTACGATTTCCACATCCTGGAAGACGGACGGCTGGGCGTCATCATTGCGGATGTAGCGGGACATGGCATGCCGGCTTCCCTCATCGGGGCCATGCTGAAAATCGCCTTCTCCATGAACAACAGGCATGCCGGAAGGCCCGAGGAATTCCTCTCCTCAATCAACCGCGAGCTCTGCAAGCATTCGAACAACCACTTCATCACGGCAAACTACCTTCTCCTGGACCCCGCAACCGGCGGCATCGTTTCATCCAACGCCGGGCACTGGCACCTCCCCCTTTTAAACAGGAAAACAGGGGACATTCGCTTCATCTACAATCGAAGCCGCCCCATGGGGATTTACCCGAATTTGGGATTTTCCCGCTTTGAAACGACGGCAGAACCGGGCTCGCGGCTGCTCCTCTTTACTGACGGGATCATTGAGGCCCGCAATGCGGCCGGGGAGCTCTTCGGAGAAAAACGGTTCCACACTGTGCTCAAAGACACCCGGGCGCTTCCTCCCGACGATTGCGTGGCCGCAATCGCGGCAACGGCGGATGAATGGTCCGGCTTGGGGCGAAGTTTCGACGACGATGTGTGTTTAATCTGTCTGGATATTTAAATATCTTCTACCGGCAGGCGTTTCGTGCGCTTGAGGACCAATACTCCGGCTGAAGCGAACGCTCATGGGCCGGAAACACAGCGGACATAAACTTCGTATGCAGTATGATTAGCGCCGTATTCTTTATGCACGGGAGTGATATTGGCATAGTAAAAGTCAAACACCCATGCATAGTCCCCGGCATCGGGATTTACATCAGTCTTTGATTCGTTATACGTGGTTGACGACCAGTACTGACCATCTACCGTATTAGGAAATACCCTTGGATCGATCATCGGTGTCCTAAAACGGTAATGAGTCGCTATGCTCTGGAGCTCCCGGACATTGGGAAGCCTCCAGTTAGAGATACCGGCAAGCTCAAGGTGTTCACAGGCATTAATCGCACCTTCCCATGTATACTTAACCGGATTGCCGGTACATCCCCTGCTCACATCGATTGTTTCGCCTGAGAGCATGCTGCAGCGCGTCCAACGCAACCCGGTATGATTATCGATCACCGTAGCGCCAGATACGAAATACGACCGGCTGCCGTAAACAATTGCGGCCCCAAGAAAAATAATTAAAAGAATTGTGAGTATTCTTCCCATAGCAACTTAAGATAATCTCAAAGAATCAAGTTTTCCGTCCGCCTTTGTCTGGAGAAAAACCAGAGTCTTGAGTATGCCAGTAATTAAATTTATGGGAACTTCTAAGTAAATATTTTAAAGTTCTCCTTAAATCCTATCACCGGGTATTGGCTACGCATCGCACATAATGGTAGTCTTTCGATGCAACGCCATGAAATGCCGTGTAACCATCATCAAAATTAATCACATGAGCGCTCCCCTGATCGCCCCATTTTGAAGTTGTCCAGTACCATTTCAAATCCGCTCCAAACCCAATAGTCAGGATTGTCCAAAACATTGACCAGTTAGGGTCTGGATCGATAAGTGGGTCTCCACCAGGTCTGTTGTAATTATCAACATATTCAGTATTTGGGAAATAATTTTCATCTATTGCCCGCATATCATTGCCAAGTTTGCCAAAGTCAATTATCGAAAACAATTCCGCATATGCCGGAAGTTTCCAATCGCTTCTGCCTCCATGATGCAGGTTTTCACAGGCATTATAAGCTTCTCCCCAGGAGTATTCCCCATGCTCGCCCGAACAATCCGAAGTAGAGTCCACCCCGGCATTTTTTCCCATTGTGCACTTCATCCAAACCAGCCCTGTTACTTCGTCCGTAATAGTACCGTCAAGATTATCAACGAACTTTATTTTTCTCGGAATATCCTTGTAATATGAATCATCCCCATCAACAAAGTGAAGATTGTCCTGGCCGCTGTCGGATATTGGAAAATACACGGAATGGTCCTGCTGTGGGTCCAGATATTCACTTTCACGCTTCAGAGTGTTGAATATTTCATCATCGCCGCATCCAGCGATGATGATGCCCGAAAAGACTAATGCGAACATCAATTTCAACGTTTTCCCGGACATCATCTCCATAAGTAAAAAACCCAATATCATTTTTAAATGCCACTTCTTTATAATTGTGTTTTTCCGCCCGCCTCCGGCGGGCGGAAAAACACAATTATAAGTTGTCTTCTGGCAATTATCCAAGCACTTTAGCAACCTCTTCTTTTTCCGGCAATCATATTTTTCTGTTTCTTTCCTCCTTGACAGGGGCGCTTTTATACCGCATATTCGTTCCACTCCAGCACAAAGGCAGATCACATGAGCAGGGACTCATTCAGAGCATCTATTTTTCGCGTCATTGAGCATCTCAATCGCTACGAACTTTCAGAAACGGCAAAGAAATTGGTGCTCCACTATTTCAATGAATCACGTCAGCCTACGTCGTACCGTCGGGCCGTGGAAGCCGTTGAAAGATACATCCATGATTCCCTGCCCGAAAGCGAAGGCAGGCCTTCCCGCCTCAGGGAACTCCTCGCTGAGATGGCAAGGGAAGCCGAGGCATGGGACAGCGAATGATGCCGCCTCATGGCTGCCCGAGAAAAAAACAAGGAGAGCGGGAATAATAAGACCATGGACACGACTCTGAAAGTCCTTCACATCGACGCCGCGACGGGGTTTTACAAAATGGAGCGCTATCCCCTTGGCGAGTTCTTCGGCCCGGTCGACATGGGGCTTTCCATGGCCAAGCGGCACAACTCTCTTAACATTGGAACTGGAATTTTTTCCGGTTCAATTTTTCCCGGCTCCAACCGCCTTTTTTTCAGCGGCTTTTCGCCCTGCTGGGGCAATTTCTACATTTCCTCCATGGGAGGAGCGGGCCTCGTCTTCGACAATCTCGGCATCAACATGGTCTCGGTCCGCGGCCGCGCGCCCGTCCCTTCCCTCCTCTACCTGAACCGCACTCACGGCGAAGAGATCGAGGTTGAGATTGCCAGCGTCGACCTGGCCGGGGTCTGGGAAAGCGGACGCGGCGGCGTCTACGCCGTCATGGACCACGCCCTGGAGCTTTTCGGCGAAAAGTACAAGACCGAGCCGAGGGTACTCGCCGCGGGCCCCGCCGCGGCGTCCACCGACATAGGGGCCGTGATTTCGGCGCCCATCAGGGACGGAAAAACCACCTATGTCGACACCTGGGCGGGGCGCGGAGGCTTCGGCACTAAACTGCTTCGCGAACACGGCATCGTCGCCATCATCTATGGAGGGACCTACCTCGACGAAGACTTCCGCGACAGGAAGGTCGCAGACGAATGGTTCACGGAAAAATACAACAGGAAGCTCGCCCTGCACGACATGGAGGCGACCACTAAATACCGCTTCGACCCCGACTTCGGCACCGGCGGCACCTTCGGCGTCAACTACGCGAAGGCGGGAGGCAGCGTCATCGCTTTTAATTATCGTTCAATCTATCTGACCGAGGAGGAGCGGCTATCAATCCACAAAAACCTCATCGTCGACCATTACCTCAAGCAGTTCAATGAGGAAACAATCTCCACGAAAAGCTATAAAACCTGCGGGGAGCCCTGCGCCGCGGTCTGCAAAAAGATGCACGGCGAATACAAGAAGGACTACGAACCGTACCAGTCCATGGGGCCGCTTTGCGGCATCTTCGACCAGCGAGCGGCGGAAAAGCTCAACCACCACGCCGACATGCTCGGATTCGACGCGATATCAGTTGGCGGCGTGCTTTCCTGGCTGATGGAGTGCCTTGACGCGAAGGCCCTGTCCCCGGAGGAGCTCGGCGTGAAGGGCGCTCCCGTCTTCGACCATAAAAACTTCAGCGTCGAGACCGACTCCATGGCCAACGCCGACCTCGGCGTTGCCCTCCTCGATTCCATTGTCGCGAAGAAAGGAATTCTCAACCTCGGCGAGGGGGCGCGGAAGCTCGCGAGAAACCTGGCGCGACAACGGGGACGGGACATCATCGACAGGTTCCTGTTCATCTCCAACGCGAGGAACGGTTGGATGGTACCCAACCAGTACTGGACCCCGGGGGTCCTTTCACCCATGCCGATTATGGGAAAATATTACATGCACTATGGCTCCGACTTCCTTCCTCCCCGGGAGCTCGGCAGAAAAAACGCGGCCCGCATGGTGCAGGAGCTTATAATGGACAATGCCGGCTTTTGCCGTTTCCACCGCCAGTGGGCCGAGGAGATGCTCCCGGAAATTATCGGCTCCGTTTTCGGCGTCAAAGAAGGCTTCGTGGAGCGCGTAAAGAGCACCGCCGGGCGCATCAACAGCCGCAATGCCGCCGTTTTCTGGGAATCGGAAAGGAACACCGACTTGGTGATTTCATTTTTAAAGCGGCGCCGCGACGTGGAAAACGACAAATCACCGGAGCTATTGCGATGGATTGACCTCTTTCAGAAGGACAGGAAGGAGGCGACCCTGGAGTTCTGGTTTGAAACAAGGAAGGGGATCGATGAATCTCTCAGGGAATTTTAAGCGTACAAATATCTTCCATGGGGTGGCCTTGCTGCTTGCCGTTTTTTTGCTGACGGCCGGCAGCGCTTCCGACAATACGATAACCTTCCAGGGCCGCGTGGAACATGTGTACGACGGCGACACCTACAAGGTGCGCCTCGATACGGGAAAAACGGAGACGGTGCGCCTCCTGGGCGTGGACACTCCGGAATCGTATATCCGACGCTTCGGCTATATTGAATTCCTCGGACATGAAGCACATGTTTTTGCTGCTTCACAGCTGCGCGGGAAAAATATCCGCCTGGAAGGCGTGCCTCATCGGGACGGCATCGCAAGGGACAGGTACAATCGCCTTTTAGCATTCGTGTATCAGGAAAACCATGATATATGCGCAATGCTTTTACAAAAAGGCCTGGCCCGGGTGTATAGAAAATCCCCCTCCCCCCGCCACAATGAGTTTCTGCGCATCGAGTCGGAGGCAAAAGCGGCGGGGTTGGGAATCTGGAATGCCGTGGCTGAAAAAGCTTTCTACAGAAAGCAGTTCACCTCCGGAAGAAACAAGCACCTCCTCCTCTGGTTCTGGGAAAACGACCGCGAATTTCTCCGGCAAATTTTCTGTGATACGGGCAATCCTCCCTGACTTTGAGCCTTCACCAAATTAAAACCTCAACAAATTAAGCACCAGGGTTGACCCTCCCGCCCAGGGCGGGCGGAAAACCCGATAATTAGGGTCGGCCATATGCTATTATTGCTTGACAAGGCCCCTTTCTCCTTTATCATTCCCCTGAGGGGGTGGTATAAGGTATATCATGAATCCTCTTTCATTTCTGTCATCTTTTGCCTGCTTCACGTATCTTATCCTTGGAGTTTACGCCCTCAAGCCCGAGAGACGCTCTCACCCAAGCATGGTTTTTTCCGCCCTCGCCTTCGCGGCGGCGGTCTGGTCTTTCGCAGTCGCCCAACTCTATTCCGCGGCGGACGCACCCGAGTGCCTTTTCTGGCACCAGGCATCGGCCATCGGCTGGTGCTTCTTCCCATCACTGTTTCTCCACTTCTCCCTGGCCTTTGCCAAAGGAGAGACACAAAAGCGATGGAAATGGCTTCTTCCCCTGATATACCCTCCCGCTGCGTTATTTCTCGTTTTAGCGCTAACGGGACATTTTAATGCCGCCGATTTTACCCGAACACCCCCGGGATGGTCCTTTACCGTCGATTTCTCATCGCGATGGTCCATCGCCTTTTCCTCGACGGCGGCCCTTTTCTTCGCGACGGGCCTCGCCCTCATAATACGGCGGCGCCTAAGCTCCGCAAGCCTCCGGGAGCGCCGCCAGGCAATGCTGATCATATGGGCCGCCTCATTCACAATGATTGTAATTCCGGCAATGGTACTGATACAGCCTCCCCTGACCATGTGTCCCCTTCCCCCCCTCGGGCATCTGGTTTTCATGGCGCCCGCCCTGGGAATTTGTTACGCCATAAATCGATACAGGCCCATGTCCTTCAATCCCGCCTCGGCGGCGGACCGTATATTAGGACACATCCGCGATTTCGTCCTTCTCATAAATACAATGGGGAATATCATCCGCTCGAACCGGCAGGCTGACAACACTTTCGGTTTTAAAAGCGGTGGCCTCATCGGGAAAAGGCTCGAGGACATCCTTGTTGACGGAGGCGCGTTCTCCGAAAAATTTCGAAATATCCTCGCCGGGGACTACACGGTCTACAAAACCGAACTCTCCTTCCTCTCGCGCCATGGAGAAACCATCCCGGTTGATGTCCTCTTCTCCGTCATGAAGGACCCCGCGGGGGAGATCATCGGCATCCTCGTCGTGGGTCACGACCTCAGGGAAACGAACTGGATGCTTAAGCAGGCGCGTGAAGGCGAGCAGAGGGAAAGCGAGGAACGGTTCAGGACCCTCATCACACATTCCTTCGACATCATCACCATTATAGCTGGCGACGGCACCATCAAGTATGTAAGCCCCTCCGTCAAAAACATACTCAACTATGACCCGGAGGAGATCAGGGGAAAGAACCCCCTGGAGTTCATCCATCCCGACGAAGCCCGCGCCAACATGCGCTTCTTCATCGTTTTACAAAGATATCCCGGGAGGGTCGCTTCAAGGAAGGTGCGCCTCAGGACCCGCGAGGGGGTCTGGCGCACCTTCGAAGTTATTTTCAAAAACCTGGAGAACGATCCCGTCATCCGGGGCATGGTGGTCAACTTTCGAGATATTACGGAGCGGCGAGAATACGAAGACCAGCTCTCAGAATACCGTCAGAACCTCGAGGTGATGGTCAGGAAACGCACGGAGGAGCTCACCCGGGAAATCTCGGAACGACGTGATGCCGAGGACCGCCTTCGCGAACAGGGACGCTATCTCCTGGCCCTTCACAACACGACACTCTCCATTATCGACCGCCTCGGCATCATGGAATTACTTCAATCCATTGTGGAAAGCGCTTCATCCCTGCTCAACGCCCCACACGGGTACATCGCCCTGGTTACGGAGGATGAGAAAGCCCTCGTAACCAGGGTCGGAACCGGGCTTTTCAAGACGCGCATAGGCGATAGCTTCGCGCCGGGCCAGGGGCTCTGCGGCACCGTCTGGTCCGGAAGCGGCACACTTGCCCTGGAAGATTACCGTACCTACAGCAACAGAATTCATGGCGAAAACCTGGACGCTCTCAGGGCCCTTGTGGCGACTCCCCTGAGGTCCCAGGGAACCGTGGTGGGAGTGATCGGCCTGGGAAGGGACGCTGAGGACCTCCCCTTTGAGGAGAACGAGGTCCTCCTTCTGTCGCGCTTCGCCGAAATGGCGTCCCTGGCGCTGGACAACGCGCAGCTCTATGAGGACCTCCAGCGGGAGCTGGAGGAGAGGAAGAAGGCCGAGGAATCCCTCTGGGAAAGCAGTCAAAAATACAGGACGATCCTCGAAAGCATTGAGGACGGATATTTCGAGGTCGACTTGCGGGGCTCTTTCACCTTCACCAATCCGTCACTAAGCCGCATCCTCGGTTACCCCATGGAAGAGCTCATGGGGCTTCATTACAGGAAGTACATGGACAAAAAAAACGCGAGGGAAGTGTTCTACGCCTTCAACCAGGTGTTCCGCGACGGAAGATCGCGCAAGTCCTTCGACTGGGAGCTCATCAGAAAGGACGGTCAGCACATCGCCGTGGAATCTTCAGTGAGCCTCATCACCGACCGCCGTGGCAATCCCACGGGCTTCCGCGGAGTCCTCCGCGACATCAGTGAGCGCAAGCAGATGGAAAGCTCCCTTAAATATCTCGCCCACCACGACATCCTCACGGGACTGCCCAATAGAATCCTTTTCTCCGACCGCCTTCACCAGTCCATCGCCATGTCGTCGCGGAGTTTTTCCCTCATGGCGGTGATGTTCCTTGACCTGGACAACTTCAAGGAAGTAAACGACACACTGGGCCATGACGTGGGGGACCTCCTCCTCAAGGAGGCCGCAGGAAGGCTCCAGGAAAGCATAAGGGAGATAGACACCGTGGCGAGGTTCGGCGGGGACGAATTCATCTTCATCCTGCCCGACATCAAAAGCGTGGATTACGCCGAGAAGGTGGTGAAGCGAATCCACAGCGCCTTTGAAAAACCCTTTTCAATTAAGGGGAATACAATCGCCATTTCGCCCAGCATGGGAGTCGCGTTTTATCCCATTGACAGCGACAATGCGGAAACCCTTTTGAAAAAAGCCGACATGGCCCAGTATCGCGTCAAAGAATCTGGGAAAAACAACTACAAGTTCTACAGCCACACCATGCAGAATAAATGAGGTGCGGAAAGTTACGGCCCGCCGTAGGCTTTATCAACTTCAATTTTAATGATTCTGTCTAAAAAACGCGCCGGCGGAAGCCCGGAAGGAAGTGGTTTCCCCTGAATTATGAAAGAGGGGGTCCCCTGGATGCCGAGCTTTTCCCCGGAATCGATATGGCTTTCCAGGCGCTTCATCGCCGTCTTTTCACCCATGAGACGGCGCAGGGCCTCAACATCTATTCCCGCTTTCTCCATGGCATCCAGTATCGACCCGCGGCCGAGACTCCGGCGCTCCCCAAGGATGTGGTCCACATAGGTCCCGTACGAAGCGCTCTTCTCCAGGGCCATGGCGATGAGGGACGCTTTACAGGAGAGGCCGTCACCCTTTTCCCGGACATGGCGGTTGCAGACCGCGTCCAGGGGATAATGCCGAAGATACAGCTTCACCTTCCCCGGATAGCGGTCTATGATCTTCTTTATGATGGGTGACGCGGCCCGGCACACCCCGCAGTCGAAATTAAAATACTCAACCATGGCGACCTTTGCCCGGGGATCGCCGTAATACACCGGGGTTCCGGTCAGGTCCATCCTAATCGGCCTCTGCATCAAATATTCGTCCATAGTCTCCTGCTCCATTTTGGCCGCCTCCAGACAGGCGTAGGCCTCGCGGCGGTGCCTAAGCGAGGCAGAAGCGAAGATCACTGTCAGGAAGACCAATACGCAGGAAAGGACCAGGGCTAAGACGGGACGAAAATTGCGCCCCGAATCGAGAAAAAAACATAGGGCCTCGCGATGAAATGCGAAAGTCCTCCCGTCGGGCCCGATGATGAGGAACGCAATGACGAAAAGGGCGATATTACAAGCCCATGCGATGACACAGAACAGGCAGAAGGCCCGGATGAGGAACGCGGATATGGCCAAAAGAGGAAGGACCGCCGCCGCCCCGGCCCCAGTCATCCATAGGAAGAAGGCTCCCAGGGCCTTCTTCGCATCTTCACCGGCAACCCCGCGGAGCACAAGAACAAACGCCGCAATTGCGTAAAAAGCTATGCCCCAGGCGGCCAGGGGAAATCCGAGAAACGACGCCCAGGGACTCGAGTTCACCCTGTCGCAGTTGAAGGCCCCCACTGAGCAGATTCGGAACAGGAGCGATGAACGCTCCGCCGGAAGAAAGTGCATCACCAGAAGATAGGCGGAAAGCGCCGCCCCCAGTGCCGACACCAGCGCCACGGCAACACTCTTCGCATCCATAAGCCCCGCATTTGGCGGGCTTTCTTTCATTTCCTTTTGCGGCATAAGGCGGATACTCCTCCCTGGGACCTCTCTTTGCAACTCTTTTTCATTCCGAGACGGGTGAATGAAAATAATTGGAATATTTTTTACCGCCCGCCATTAAAATATGCTTACGCGAAGCCGCCCTTTGCCGATATTAGAAATGGGACATAAAGGGACCCCGGCCCGGGTCCCGGGACATCCCCGGAAGAAAAGAAAAGGATTTCTCCTTCCTCGAAGACATACCGCACGGACGCGCCGCATACGGCCCACAAAACGCCGTATGAAAAGAAAAGCTACATGGAACGGAGGTGCGGCATGACCGGCAATAATTTCAAAAAACTCCTGAAAAAGTACCTGAGCATCAAGGGCCTCGATATCGTTGTGTATCTCAACGACGGAGGCGTCATTGAGCTTAACAAGAACAGGACCCTGGTAAAAAATGAGATCATCATAAGGGACAAAAACGACCGGGAAACCAGGATCGACATCGCCACAATCAAATCCGTGGAACTCTACGCCGCCTGACCGGCGGCGTAGGGCCCCGGCCCCCGCTTCTTCACATCCAAAAAAACATCCCATTACGGTAATAATCATTGACAATGCTTTATTCCGTACGCTATGTAACATCGTTGGGTATTTGTTTTCCAAAAATTAAGGGCATTGTCAGGACCCAGGGTTTCCCGCCCGACAGAGGCGGGCTGGGAACCCTGGGTCCTGAGCCAGTCAGTAATTTCAATTCATGGGAACTTTAAAAACATAATTTTTTTGGGGCCCCTAAATACAGAACTTTGGCGATGCAGAATATTAAGTATCACGCATTAAATACCGCTTCGGTGTTCTTTTTCTCTTACGTCCTGGCGGCATTGATATCGCAGATTTTCCGGTTCGCCGCCGTTCCTGCGGTGGCGCCGTCCCAGACAGGGCGGCAGGCAGTCAGTCCTCAGAGGAGGATGATGTCGTTCAACGACTATCGCCCCATTATCGATTCCACCTTTTTCAAGGTGGCCCAGCCCGGCGCCGCCCCCGGTATCACCACCCAGGCGACGCCGTCAGTGAGCGAAACCGAACTCCAGCTCTTAGGGACCATAAGCGGCCCCTGGCAGGCGGCCCGGGCCCTCATCAAGAAGAGGACCGACCCCGAGGCAAAAATTTATAAAATAGGCAGCGACATCTACGGATACCGGGTCACGGGCATCTATACGTCGAAAGTACACCTTCGCCTTGGCAAGGAAATCCGCATCCTCGACATGTTTGCCGACAAAGAAAAGGAAAACCCCTCTCCGGGACGTCCGGCCCTAACCGCCGCTCCGAGTTCCGGCGCCATAAAACAAAACATTAGCCGCTCCGAGCTCCAGCAAAAGGTCTTAAAAAACATGGACAACGCCCTCCAGGGCATGCGGGCCGGTCCCTACCGGGTGGGCGCAAATATTGAGGGATATAAAATCTTCAGAATTACTCCGCAGAACATCCTTTACAAGCTCGGAGCAAGGCCCGGAGACGTAATACGGAGGGTCAACGGCCATCCTGTCAACAGCACGGAAAAGCTCTATCAGCTCTGGGAATCGGTGAAGACCGACTCCCGGATCACCGTGGACCTTGAAAGGAACCGCCAGCCCATGCATTATGAATTTAATATCACCGAGTGAAGGATTATGAAGCAAACGCTGAAAAATAAAATGCTTGGGAAAATCCTGGTGGAGAATAACATCATCACCCAGGAAGACCTTCAGGAGGCGCTCCTGGCCCAAAAAAGCACAAACCTCCGCCTCGGACAGGTCCTTGTAAAAAAGGGGCTCGCCACAGAGGAAAACATCCTTTCGGCCCTCTCGGAACGCTACGGACTCCCCTACCAGAACGGCCTCCAGTTTGAGGACCGCGAAAAGCTCTTCGAGAAGATACCGGCGCATTTCCTGAAAAAGAACAGAATTGTCCCCTACAAAACGGCGAAAAACACCATATTCGTCGCCATGTCCGATGTGCTGAACATCCAGCCCCTGGACGATCTAAAAATGCTCTTCCCCAACCACAATCTCGAGCCCGTACTGGCCATGGATGAGGAAATTATGCGGGTGATACAGCACCACTTCGACACGACGGGGGCCGAAACCACCAACGAGGTGATCGAGGACCTTGAGGGCGCGGAATTCGAGATTCTCACCGGCCCGGTAGCGGAGACCGAAGACATCTTAGACATGGCCAACGAGGCGCCCATCATCCGGCTTGTGAACACCGTGTTCAAGCAGGCGGTGGGGGACCGGGCCAGCGACATACACATCGAACCGTACGAGAAAGAGCTCATCATCCGCTTCCGCATTGACGGCATTCTGTACCAGATGTTTACGCCGCCGAAAAAATTCCAGGGGGCCATCATATCGCGCGTCAAAATCATGGCGAACCTGAACATCGCCGAGAACCGGCTCCCTCAGGACGGCCGAATCCAGATTAAAATCGGCGGGAAGGACATCGACATCCGCGTCTCCATTTTCCCAACCCACTACGGGGAGCGCGTGGTGCTTCGGCTCCTGAACAAAACCGACATGTCCTTCGACTTAAATGCCCTGGGGTTTTCCGATAAGGCCCTTGCGGAGTACAACAAGCTTATCACGAAAACACACGGCATCATCCTGGTGACGGGGCCTACGGGAAGCGGAAAAACCACCACGCTTTACAGCGTGCTCACACGGCTTAACACCAAGGACGTGAACATCCTCACCGTCGAGGACCCTATAGAGTACCAGATATCCGGGATAGGCCAGATGCAGGTGAAACCAAAGATAGACCTCACCTTCGCCAACGGCCTTCGGTCCATCCTGCGGCAGGACCCTGACATCATAATGATAGGCGAGATCCGGGACCTGGAAACTGCCGAGATTGCCGTCCAGGCGGCCCTCACGGGACACCGGGTCTTCTCGACCCTCCACACCAATGACGCCGCCAGCGGCATCACGCGCCTCATCGACATGGGGGTTGAGCCTTTCCTCATCGCTTCGTCCGTGAACGCCCTCCTGGCCCAGCGTCTGGTGCGCACCATCTGCCCCCACTGCAGGGAACCCTTCAAACCCTCCCAAAAGACGCTTTCCGAGCTGGGACTTAAACTCAAAGACCTCAAGGGAGGAAAGCTTTACCGGGGACGGGGGTGCGAGAAGTGCCTCAACACCGGCTACATGGGTCGCCTGGGCATATATGAGCTGCTTCCCATTACAAACGACATCAGAAAAATGGTCCTGGCCCATGCCGACTCAAACCAGATCAAGGACTTCGCAGTTGGCAAAGGGATGACCACCCTTCTTCAAGACGGCCTCAACAAGGCAGCGGCGGGCCTCACCACCGTGGAAGAGGTAATACGGGTATCCTAATATGGTTTTCCAGTACCAGGCCCTCAACAAACAGGGAAACAATGTCTCCGACTTCATCGAAGCGGCGTCGGAGATGGCGGCCCGTCAGAAGCTCCGGTCCCAGGGGCTGTATGTGGTCCGCATCGCACGCCATGAAATAGACGATGCCGGAAAGGACGGGAAGAAGGGGCGCCTGTCGAAGCTCTACGCCGACGCGGCGAACTATTTGAGCCTGAAGTTCAGCACCAAGCTCGTGGGGATATTCTCCCGACAGCTTTCCACCCTCCTTGGCGCCGGAATGCCACTCATCACGGCCCTCTCCGACATCATAGAACAGATAGACAACCAGAATTTCAAACGCATCATAGTCGATGTGAAGGAAAAAATCGAGGAAGGCTCCTCTTTTTCCAATGCCCTTCTAAGACACAGGAACATCTTCACGGACATGTACATAAACATGATCCGTGTAGGGGAAAACCTCGGCTCCCTGGACCAGGTGATAGAGCGTCTGGCGGCCATGGAGGAGAAGAAGAACATCCTTAAAGGAAAAGTCCAGGCGGCCCTCTGGTATCCATCCTTCATGATTTTCTTCGCCATGGCGGTGGTGATATTTTTAATGGTGAAGATCATCCCTTCCCTTTCGCGTATGTTCACCGATATGGGCAGAAGCCTCCCCGTCCCCACCCAGATCGTCATGGCCATCAGCTCCTTCCTCTCCACCTTCTGGTACCTATTGGTCATCATCGTTATCGCCGTGGTATACTATTTGAGACAGTACGTTAAAACCCCTGCGGGGCGGGAAAAGCTCGATGGGCTGAAACTCCGGGCCCCGCTTTTCAGCAATCTGTACAGGAAGCTCGTTGTCCTTCGATTCACCCAAAATCTGGGAATCTTACTAAACAACCGCGTGGACATCCTAAAATCTTTCGAGATCGTGAAGAAAATCGTCAGCAACACCATTATAGAACGAAAGATTGAAGAAGCAGCTAAAAGGATAAAGGAAGGAAGCAATGTCTCCTCGGCCCTCACGAAATCGGAATTTCTGCCGAAAATGGTGCTGGGAATGATCGCCGCCGGAGAAGCGAGCGATAGGCTGGACGACATGCTCCAGAACATCGGCAATGTCTATGAGACTGAGCTTGACCTCACCATCTCGAGCCTCACGAGCATGATAGAGCCGATCATCATCGTGGTGATGGGCATCTCCATCGGCACAATCGTAGTATCGGTGCTTTTGCCCATCTTCGAGATGAACCTGCTTGTGCAGTGACCCCGCCATGAAGGCGCGGATTCAAATCCGCGCCTTCATGGCGGTGGCAAATACCGAAAGCGCGGATTCGAATCCACGCCCGAAAAGGAGACCACCATGAAAAAAACCATACTCCGCATCCTCGCGCACCTCAGGAAGGTGCGCAAAGCCGTACAAAGAGACGAGGGATTCTCCCTTTTGGAGCTTCTCATCGTCATCGTTATCATCGGGATACTGGGGACCATTGTGTACACGAGGTTTATGGACCTGCCTGAGCGCGCCAAGGTGCAGGCGGCTAAACAGCAGATCCTTGTCTTCAAGATGGCCATGGACCGCTACCGCCTGGACAATGACGAGTACCCTTCAGGAGAGCAGGGTCTTGAACCCATTAAAAATTATCTGGAGTCTCGGGAAGTGCCCCTGGACCCCTGGGGGAAGGAGTACATCCTCCGCGTTCCAGGTGAAAACGAGAGGAACTTCGACATTATCAGCCGCGGACCTGACAAGCAGGAAGGGACTGCGGACGATATCAATAGCTGGGAGCTCCACAAGAAGAGCGGCGGCGCTGAAGCGAAAGATGCCGTGCAAGAATAGCATTCCAACAGCCCGGGCGCGGGCGGCCCTCGCCGACAACCGCGGCTTCACCCTCCTTGAGCTCATTATCGTCATTGTCATCGTGTCGATCATGACGCTCCTGGTAACGCCGCGGATTTCCGTTTTTATGAGCGGCCGCCGAAGCAACTTCATGGTCCTCCAGCAGACCATCGCTAAGGCCTTTGACGACAGCTTCATCCGCAACAGGACCAACTTCCTGGTCTTCCACATGGGGGAAGCGGCATCGGACCTCACGGACCTCGGGGAAAACATATTCTCCAGGAAAAACGGAATCTCCGTGGTGAACTTCTCGGAGGGCGAGTTCAAGGACAACCCCAACCCCCTCCTCTCGTACCGCGAGTTTCCCGCCTCTTTCAAGATTGAGGAAGTCCTCATAGCTTCGGGAGACAAGTCCAGCACGGGGAGCGTCCTGGTCCCCTTTTATCCCCGGGGCTATTCCGACAATGTCATCGTCCACATACTGGTGAACGACGAAGACCGGTATTCTCTTCGGATCGACAAGTACGGCAAGAAGTCCTCTGTGCAGCGCGACTATATAAACTTCGACACGGAAGACGGTGGGGACTTGCAATGAAACGCCACGGAGGGTTCGCGATCATTGAAATACTCATCGCCGTGGCGCTTCTATCCGTGGTCCTTATGAGCATCATCTCCGGAGTATCCGCGGGAATCCACGCCATCTCCGGAAACAAAAACATCATCCGGGCCGCCATGGCGGCGAAAAGCCGCCTCAACGAGTTCAGGGCCATGAACATGCGGGGCCCCGATCTGGAAAACGAACCCGTGGAGGAGTATCCCGGGTTCACATATGGAAGAAAGATTGAAAGGTACCAGCACGAAGTCTTCGGGCCCATCCCGGCCCAGCGAGTGGAAATCGTCGTTAGATGGAAGGAAAGGGACGTAGAGAAAAAGTACACCCTCTCCCACATCTATCCGTCCCGATAGGCGGCCCTCATGGTCCTTCCAGCGATATCGGCGGCGATAAAAAGGGCCGCAGCTGCGGTCCGGGACGGCAGGGGCTTTTCGCTCATCGAGATGATCGTGGCGATGGCCGTTTCTTCTATCATCCTCATAATGGTGTACTCGGCCCACCGTTCCATCATGACCGCCACCGGCGAACTGACTAAAGTCGCGGCATTCTACGAACGTGTGGGACTGGCGATCATGATGATAGACAGGGACATATCCTGCGCCTATACGAACCGCAGCAACAAAGACGTCTGCTTCATCGCCGAAAACAACACAGGCGAGCCCTACCGCGGCAAGCTGAATTTCGTCACAATCGACCACCGGGACTTCGCCATCTCCGGCGATCCCGCCAGGGAGGTGCGCCAGAGCGACGTCCACGAGGTGGGATACTACATGAAAGCCCGGCGCGACCACCCGGACCAGTACATGCTCATGAAACGCGAGGAGCGAAGCTACGACAAGGAGCCCGAGGAGGGCGGCCGGGAGAGCCTGTTTTTGGACCATGTGACGGACATAAAGTTCGAGTTCAAACTCCGCAACACATGGTCCAATTCATGGGATTCCCGGCGACATCGCAAGTTTCCCATCGCTGTGCGCACCTCCCTGAAACTCAAGAATTATCACGGTGAAGATGAGGACTTCGTGTTTATCTCCTACATTACCATGGCGAAATAATATGGGCAGGCGGAGTATAAATCAAAATATCGTCAAGTCCTTCAAAAGGGCCCGCCGGTACTTTCTTGACGACTATCGACGACGGGAAAGGGCCCTCTCGGAGCGCGGGATTTTCGGATATCTTCGAGGGAGCCGGGGCTACGTCCTTATCATCGTCCTTCTGGTGACGGCCATGCTGGTGTCGATCTCCGCGGAATTCCTCATCACCGCCCAGACCAACATCAACTATGTGAGGAAATTCAGCGACCGCAACAGGGCCCATTCCATTGCCATGACCGGGATCGAGCTTTGCAAGTTCATCCTTGAGGCGGACAAGCGCGGCATGGCGGCGGGGCTTCTCCTCCAGCGGGCCGATAAAAACATTGATTGTTACCAGGACCTCTGGGCCCTGCGGTTTCCGGAAATCCCCCTCGAAAACGGCTCTTTAAAAATCAGGATTAATGACGAGAACTCCAAAATAAACCTGAGCGTCCTGGCCAACGAATTCACCGACAGCACCCCCTATTACGGCATCACCCAGCGTTTCTTTATGAACCTCGGCCTTCCCATAGACCTTGCGGACTGCATCATCGACTGGGTGGACATCGACGACGCCCGTTTCCCCTACGGCGCGGAATCTTCCGATTACTACTTGAGCCTCGATGAACCGTACCGGGCCAAGAACGGTGAACTCGACAGCCTGGACGAGCTTCTCCTGGTTCGGGGCGTCACCCCCCAGTATTATTACGGCTTGGGAGGAGGGAATTACGGGAAGGAAGAAAATCTTGTTGACGACAACATGGGAAAGCGCCAGCTTAATACGTCGCTTCTGGCTGAAATGACGCCGGAAAAGGCGAAGGAGGCGGCCCTGGAATTCGAGAAAGACCTCTCAAACCTTGAAATGAAAATAGGTCGGGAGAAGAGCCGGCGCTTCTCCGATTATTTCCGGGCCTTCGGCAACAGGGCGGATTACCTTAACGAACTTAACCGCATAAACATCAATACCGCCTCCTACAGGGTGCTCTCCTCCCTGTCCGATTACATGACCGACGATGTGGTATCGGAAATTATTCAACGGAGAAGCGTGGCCCCCTTCATGTCGGTGGAGGAAGCGAGGGGACTTATCAACGACGAAACGGTGTTGAAAAACGTGCTCTCGGTAAAGTCGTACATCTTCAGGCTTGAAGCGACGGGAAAGGCGGGAGATACGTCTCTCACCATAATAGGGTTTTACCACAGGGACGATAAACGCTTCTTTTACTGGAGCGAGGAATAAAACGTTCGGCACGACGGGAGGGACGCCTTGTTTGAAAACATTGCCGCGATCGACATGGGCACATCCTGCGTAAAGCTCGTGACGGTGAAGACGGGCCTCCGCGATTTCCAGGTCACCTCCTTCGCGCACATGGACATTGATTATTCAATTGAGGATATCGACGAGGCCCGGCGTGACGCCCTGTCGCGCCTCCTCCAGGAGAAGGACCTGAAGGGGTTCACGGTATACACCAACCTTCCCATGGAAAAGGCGATTATAAGGAACATAACCTTCCCTTTTAACGACGTGGAGAAAATTGCAGACGCAATACCGTTCGAAGCCGAGGAGAACATCCCCTTCAGGATAGAGGACCTCTCCCTGGACTTCCAGCCCCTTAAAAGCGTCAATTCCGAGGAAGGACGGATACTCCTGGCGGCGGCCCACAAGGACTCAATCTACGATTTCCTCACGACGTTCAAGGAATTCGGCCTTACCCCCGTGAAGATGGGCCTTGAGTCCAACGCGCTATTCGAATGCTACCGCTACTTTAATAAAATAGACAACGAATCGGTGATCCAGCTCGACATCGGCCACGACAAGACCATCCTGAACCTCGCCAAGGACGGTGCCCTCCTCTACACGAGATGTATATCAGTGGGCACTGGCCTCATTGTTGAAGCCGTCGCAGAAATACTCAAGGCACCCTACCAGGAGGCGTCTCGGATTTTCGAAAACCTTCGCTTAGACCTCACTTCTTTCGAAAACAACCTGCAGCGGGACGTCTACCGCACCTTAGGCCTCACAAAGCCGAAACTTCAGAAACTGTACGACAGGGCAGTCTCCATCATTGAAGAACTTTTGGAACAAATGACCATTACCATCAAGTCATTCCATACGGGCTACGGCGATGTTGAATTCAACAGACTGCTGATTTCCGGCGGTGGCTCCAACATAATAGGGATAGGGCAGATTATCTCCAGTGAACTGGAACTTCCTATTGTGTCCCTCCCTTTTCTTGAAGAATACGAAGACGTCAGCATCCGCACCCGATTTCCCGTAGTTTTCGGACTGGTACTTTCGGCCCTGGGAAGAAAGTCGCCCTTTATAAATTTCCTCAAGGGCGAGTTCATCCCCGACATAGTGAGCAAATCCAAGAAGATATACTATTTAGCCGGGACATTCACTGTGCTTGCGCTCCTGGTCCTCCTGGCCAATGTGATTTTGATCTCCATCATGGAGTCGCGGGCGGGTTTCAGGTACGAGGCCCTTCTTAACGAACGGTACCGGCGCTACTTCCCGGGCCGCAATCCCGGCAGGGACCCGGTCCGTGAGGCCCGAAAGCTCCTGGCCGCCGAGAAGAAGGAGCTGGCGAACATCGAAAACATCATACAGAGCGATATAAAGGTGATGGACGTTATGAAGGACATCGTAGACCAGTTTCCCCGCGACGAGACCTTCGTCATTAAAAACATCGTCATAAACGAAAACATAGTGCGTTTCGACGGGACCTCATCAGGGGGTAAAAGCCTCGACGAATTTAAAAACAAGCTCATCGATTCGAAAAAGTTCGAATCGACGGTACTCACCACTAACCTGCGCCGCGGAAACCAGGCCGGTTTTTCCATGACCATCAAATTAAAATCGCCGGGAAGAAAGGGAGCTGAACAAGGAAAGGTGGCCGAGGATGATTAATCTTTCAAAGAGGGAAAAGCGCCTGCTGCAAATTCTTGGCGGCGTCGCCGGATTCGCCCTGGTATACCTCCTGGTGATATCGCCCCTGACGAGCGCCAAAAGAGGCAGCGAGGACCGGGTGAGAGGCAAGCTCGATGATATCGCGAAGATCGACAGAATGTACGAGGAGTACCGGGAACTCCGCCAGAAAAAAACCCGGTATATGTCCCAACTCGAAAACAAAAACGCAAACATAACCTCCATGGTGGAGCAGTGGGCGTCCAACGCCGGCATCACCGGAAACATCGCTTACACGCGCCGGACCCAGGCCAACATCCAGAACAAGTACGTAATGATCACCACCATCATGAAAATTGACAGCGTTGCGATCGAACCCATGCTGAAGTTCATATACGAGGTGGAAAATTCGAACATGCTGTTGAAGATCAGCTACATCCGCATGCGCGAGGCGATAAAAGGGGCGGACACCTACGACGTAGAGCTAAAGATCAACACCTACACGGCACAGTGAGAATGCGCATCCCGGTAAAACGGGACGATTTCCAGTCAAGGACAACGGAATACCATGGATTTTAAACGCATCAAGGTCCGGGCGATTGAGTATCTTTCGAAGGCAAAAACGGTGGTCAAGGACGCCTGGTCACTCCCCTACGCCAGGCTTTATTTTGCGCTGTCCCTTGTACTGGTGCCTGTCTTCGTGTTTTTCACCTTTCCCTATGAGGTCCTCATCCGAAACCAGCTCCAGAAACTCGAGTCCACCATGGGGCGCAACATCCAAATCGGCAACATCGACTTCAGCGTCATAGGCGACACATACATTGACCTTCTCTCCCTTACCCTGTCCGGCGGCGCAGAACTTACCTTTAAGGACATCGTCCTTGACCTTTCCATCAACCCCTACACGCTCCTCCTGCGCAGGAACATCCGGGGGGGACTGGGCATCGGTTCCTTCAAATACGCCAAAAATGAAGCAGCTTTCAACAACACACTGAAAAGTTCCTTCAACATCCGTCTGGACGACAAGACCGGAATGCCCAAAGACGGGAACCTTTCCATCGACCTGACCAATGTGTCAATCAAGGGAATAACCATCAAGGGTTTCGACATACCTCCCGTTCGGTTAACTACGGTCAAGGGGGCCGCTTCCCTTCGCAACCGAAGACTGAGAATTGAAAACCTCGTCTTCTCGGGAAACGATGTGCGAGGCGAAATCAAGGGGTCCCTGACAATTGAACCCATGGCCGCCGCTTCTCGGCTTAACCTCTACGTGTACATTCACTCCGACTCGCGGATTCTACAGGAATACAAAATGCTCCTGGACACATTCGTAAAGGACGATGGGGGGAAGATAAAAATAGAAATCGGCGGCAGTTTCGCAAACCCAAACGTGAAGTTTCCCTTCCGCGCCGGCGAGGACGGCGAGGCCCCCCCGAGAACGGGACCTCGCTCCGACAGCACGGACGCCCCACGTGCCGAACCGGAACCGGAACCTGATACATGAAAATAGAACTTTCCCCTCATTCGGGCTTCTGTATGGGAGTGCGAAACGCTGTTCTCCGAATCGTCAACGAGATGAACACCGGGGGCGGTGATATTTACGTCCACGGCCCCATCATCCACAATCCCCAGACGATCGCCATACTGCAAAAACGCGGCCTGGTAACGGTGCCCGACGGCCATCCCACGGAGGGTAAAACGGTGGCGGTGCGCACACACGGCATCCCCCGCCCCAGGCTCCGGGAAATTCGCGAGTCCGCGGGCCGCCTCATCAACCTCACCTGCCCCCGGGTGGCCAATGTCCAGGCCATAATCAAGAAGCACTCGGGACGCGGGTATTTCACCATCATCACCGGCGACGACGACCATGCCGAAGTAGCAGGCCTGAAAAGCTACGCTTCCTCGGGAGTGCGCGTAATATCGACCCCCGACGAAGCCGGGGATATCCAGGAGGCTGAAAAATATATCGCCGTTTCCCAGACTACCTTCGACAGGGTCCTCTTCGACCGCATTATTACAGAACTGAAAAAGCGTCTGGGCGACAGGCTCCTTGTGTTTAATACCATCTGCGACTCAACCCACAATCGCCAGGAGGACGTAGCGGCCGCACTCAAGCGTGGGACCGACGTCCTGGTGGTCGTGGGGGGACGCAACTCCGCCAACACCCGGAGGCTCGCCGACCTGGGAAGGGAGGCAGGAGTGCGGACCTGCCACATTGAAACGGCGGAGGAGCTCGACGAAGGGGCCTTCAGGAAATCCGACCATGTTTTCGTCACCGCCGGCGCCTCGACGCCTGGATGGATAATCAACAATGTCTTGGAGAAGCTCTTTTCAATCCAATATCGCCACGGCAACGCACTTGTAAACTTCATGAAGAAGGTGCTGGAGTTCTCCGTCAGGACCAATGTTATTTCGGCCCTGTCCGCATTTTTCATCACCTCCTTTTCCGCGGTTTACGCGGGTTTCGACCCTGACTACCGTCTGGCGGCTGCGGCGTCCCTTTACATCTTCTCCATGTACACGTTCAACAACTACTTCACCATCCCCCATCTGAAGGGCAGTAACCCCTACAAGTACAATCTCTACAGCCGCAACAGCCGCATTCTTCTGGCCCTCGCCGTCCTCCTCACAGCGGCGTCGTTGGCCCTTGTTTTCGGCCGAAGCACCGCAGTCACTGCGGCATATATAGTTTCGGTGCTCTTCGGCGTAGTGTATTCAATGCCCTTCTTCAAGAACATGGTCAATGCCCTGGGAATAGGGCTGTTGGGAAAAGCATATGCCTCAAAGGTCCTGGCGACCACCTTTGGGTGGGTCATCATCACCGGAATTCTTCCCCTTGTGTCGGCGGGAGCAGGGGCGGCCGCCCTGGCGGCCGTCCCCCTCCTGATATTCGGCTTCATTTTTCTAAGAAACATCCTCCTCGACCTTATCGCACTCCAGGGGGACCTGATACTGGGCAGGGAGACCCTGCCCATCCTCGCCGGGACCAAAGCGACGAAATGGCTCGCCGCCATCATGGGAGTGTCGTCCCTTTGCGGTTTCACGACACTCACCATATGCTGTGGTACCCCGGTATATCTTATCCCGGGAGTATCCACGCTCTATTATCTGGGCCTGCTTTTTTACATTCTGAAGCTTGAATATCTCGCGGCGCTGAAGTTTGAGTTTCTGGTGGACTTAAACCTGTTTATTTTCGTGGGGCTTTACTGGTTCTCCTCATCGTTGTAAATGAGGAACTCCTTCTCTGCAATGATATCTTTTTTCTCCACAAGGACGATCTTGTAACGCCCCTCGGGGAAACCCTCAATGGCGCCGTGGATGGTGTTCCCTTCCCGGGTCACTTGTGTCTTGAAATGAGTCACCTCCACCCACACGGCCTCTTTCTTCATTATAAAGACGCCAATCTCATGGATGTCAGAGAGGTCCCTGAAGACAAAGGCCCAGAGCTTCCGCTCTTCAACGCCGATTTCCGGAATTTCGGAGACTTTTCTGTAGCTTTCCTCGGCGGGTGATTTAAAACCGAAATCACCCTGAAGCTTGCCGCATCCCCAGGGAAGAGAAAACGCCAGCATTGCAAGGATGAAACCTTTCAGTACGGGACTTGCGACCATATCATTCCACCTTGTATTGGTCGCGGTCAAGTTCGATAGTTTGACCACGCTCCCTCGAATTCCGTTGTCCGCCCTCATTTCCGGCCCGGCGCTCTCCACGAAGCCTTTCCTCCATTTCTCTTCGCCGGGCCGCATTTTCCCTTCCGAGGCCCGCCAGGGACCTTAAAGCAAAGGCTATCAACGAATATAAAATATAACCGACGAAGAAAAAAAACAGGATACGGATCAGCGATATCAGCATAGAGCCTCCCCTGTTCAGTTTTTCCTTCCGGCATGCCGCCAGATGACTTCCTTCAATTCTCGGACCGTCCCGGGTAATCCCTTGAAAATTGAACGGGAGACTATGGAATGGCCGATATTGAGCTCCTCCAGCCCTTCGGCGTCGAGGACGGGAACCAGGTTTTCGGCATTAAGGCCGTGCCCGGCGTTGACCCGCAATCCCGTCTCCACGGCGGCCCGGGCCGATGTGAGCAGGCGGTCCAATTCCCTTTTTTCCCGGGGCGTTCCAAAGGCGTTACAGTAGACGCCGGTGTGAAGCTCGATGAAATCGGCGCCGGTTTTTTTCGAAAGCTCCACGGCCTCATGTTCTGGTTCAATGAACAGCGATACCAGTATTCCCCTGTCATGGAAAAGCGACACCGCCCGGACGATGGAATCGAAGTTGCCCTTCACGTTGAGGCCCCCTTCGGTGGTGAGCTCCTGACGCTTCTCCGGCACCAGGGTCACCTGGTGCGGGGCCACCTCCAGGGCAATCTTCACTATCTCATCCGAGAGGGCCATCTCGAGGTTATATTTCCCCCTCACCACTTCCTTCAGCATCCGTACGTCCCGGTCCTGGATGTGCCGCCGGTCCTCCCGGAGGTGCACCGTAATGCCGTCGGCCCCGTGCTGCTCGCAGAGGACCGCGCCGTGGAGCGGATCGGGCTCTTTGCCTCCCCGGGCCTGCCGCACCGTTGCAATATGGTCGATATTCACGCAGAGTAAAATGTCACCCATTATTCCCGCTTCTCCATTCTTTCATTTCTTCTTTACCGTTACCTGGACCAGGGCCGGGGACACCATGACGACAGAGACGCCTTCCCTGGGGCTTTTCAGCGATGCGGTGACGCGCAAGTGCATGACGGCCTCTCCTTTTTCCTCCACCCCTCGATAATTGATTTTCCCGAAGTCGAGGACGGCATCGAAATCGTCGGCCGCAAATTGAATGTCTTTGGCGTTCGACTTGACATAAATTTTGATATTCTTCCGCGCCGTCTCCATGCCGAACCCTTCCTTCAGGTTGCGCACCGACAGGGGCAGTTCGATCTTCTGGAGGTTTTCCATCTCGTAGATTGCGGCTTGTATCCGGACGGTACCGGGGGAAATCGTCAGTCCCAAAACGTCTTTGAGGTCGATCGGAACGTCCCGTTCGATCTTTCCGGCCTCGAATCCGGGATGAAACGTCTCCGTGCGGACCGACTCGATGTATTTTACCAGAGATTCCCGCCCCTCCACGAGGACGGTCTCCGGGCGCACCGACACGGGCCCCAGGACCAGTCCTTCACGGATGTTCTCTCCCATAATGACGTCCACGGGAACCCTCCTGTAAACTTTCTTTTCCAGGGAAAGGGTCATGAATTTTCTTGAAATGTTCACTCGAATGCTCTCGGGAATTTCATGCCTCACGAGAGTGATGGGGAACCTAAGGTTTTCCCCCTCACGGGCGCCTTCGAGGTTCACCTGGGCCTTCACGTTCTTTATATTGAAATTAGCGATGTCCTCCTTCTTTCCGTTCAGATGAATGGTGATGGAGGAAAGGCTCTGCTTCGCCACCACCAGCGCGGCAGGCTGGTTTTTGAACTCGATGGGGATACGGTAATCCAGCTCGGAAAGTCTTGTACTGCCGATATAAGCCCAGAGCATCACCGCCAGGAGCAGGGAAAAGAGCTTCGGGACGAGGTCGCGCCTGGACAGGACGTTTCTCAGGCGTCCGAAAAATGAAATGATGTCCAATACGGTCTGCCTCATTTTACGGAATACTTCTCCTCATAAGCGGTTTTGGGGTTCATGAAAAACAGTATCATGTTCTTCAAATCGACGGTCTTGATCCTGGAATGGAGCCTGCCATTGGCCATGACAGAAATGGCCCCGGTCTCTTCGGAAGTGACAATCACCAGCGCATCGGTTTCCTCGGCGATACCAAGGGCGGCACGGTGGCGAGCGCCATGATTCTTCTTTAACTGTTTGGAATCGGAAAGGGGAAGATAGCACGCCGCTGCGGCGATGCGCCCCCCCTGGATGATGATAGCGCCGTCATGGAGGGGAGTATTGGGGAAAAAAATCGTCCTTATCATTTCCTCGGACACCAGGGAATTCACAACCACCCCGGATTCCACGTAACTTTTCAGGCCCGTATTTCTCTCGATAACAACGAGGGACCCGATTCGTTCTTCAGACATATTGAAAATCGCGTTCACAAGTTCGTCAAGCTGAAGGGTCTCTTCTCCGGACATGGCCCCTGAAAACCAGTTGCGCTGTCCGAATTGGGTGATGAGGCGGCGTAGCTCCGGCTGGAACAGCACCACCACGGTAATGACGATTGACGTTGCAAGGTTCGTGATGAGCCAGTTGACCGTATCCAGCATTAATAACCGGGAGAGGATTCCGATGATTAGGATGACAAAAAATCCTTTCAGAAGCTGGATGGCCCTCGTGTTGGCCAGGAAGGAATAAATCCAGTAGAAAATGAACGCGACAATGAGGATATCAAGAACATTCCTGAAGTATCCCCAGAAAGCATTGAAGAAATAAAAGAGTTTATCGAGTATCGAGTCCATCCAATCCGCCGACACTTTTCAGCATATCCACAGCCTTCATCGCCAGAACATGGGGCCCCACGTCGTGGACCCGTATAACGTCCGCCCCACGGTACGCCGCCAGGGCATTGAGGGCAAGGGTCGCCGGAAGGCGGTCCTCGTCCCCGGCATAGAGTCTGCCGATCAACGATTTACAGGAAAGACCCACGAGAACGGGGAATCCAATCTTCCGCAAGCGAGGAAGCCCGGCGATGATTGAGTAATTGTCTTCAAGAGTCTTTCCAAACCCGATGCCAGGGTCAATGATAATTTTTTCTTTTTTTACCCCGGCCTCCAAAGCCCTGGCCACAGCGTCAGAGAGGAAGGAACAGATCTCTTCGAGAAGGTCCTCATATCGCGGATCATCCTGCATGGTTCCGGGAGTCCCCCTTATGTGCATCACTGAAAGGTATGCCCCGGCCGCGGCGGCGGTTTGGGCCATGTCCGGATCGAAGCTGAGGCCGCTGATATCGTTGACCATGACGGCCCCACAGGCGAGGGCTTCCCTGGCCACGGCGGCCTTGCTGGTATCCACGGAGATCGGCACGTTGGCCCGTCCGGCGAGTTCGCGGACCACCGGGCACACTCGTTCCATTTCCGTATTGGCGTCCACCGGGTGGGCCCCTGGCCTGGTAGATTCTCCGCCCACGTCGATGATGTCCGCCCCTTCCGCCGCCATCCTCATCCCCCGTTCCACGGCGGCTTCGTACTCAAAATACTTACCCCCGTCATGGAAGGAATCGGGGGTAACATTGAGAATGCCCATTATGAGGGTCCTGGATGACGGAAAAAGCCCCATCTCACAACTCCATGGTGAGAGATACGATATTATTATACCCGGTGCCGATATTGTCGTAACTGAAGGCATACGCCACCTCCAGGGACCACAGTGAGAAAGAGAGGCCGGCGCTAAAGAATGAATCGCACAATCCTCCGTAGACTGTGATGTTCTTCCCGAGGTTATAGCTGAGGCCGATATTTACCTCATAATCCTGCTGTTCAAGTTTCCTCACGGCGCTCAGGGCCAGGGTGAAATCCGACTCCCGGCTTGTCAGGGCGGCGCTGATTTTAATGACTGGCGATGCGAAATCGTATTCGTTTTCAATATGGTCATAAGTCGAATCGGGTTTTAGCCCTGTTCCAATATCCATCACGACAAAGCCCACCCTCAAAAAAGGCACTACTTCGGCCTGTGCCCCCACGTCGAAGCCGCCCCCGTAAAATCCCACAGCGCCGATCTTTTCGTACAGACCCTTGAGGGAAACCCCGATGGAGGTGACGCCGGACGTCCACGCATAGGAAAAATACCCCACGGAGCCGGAGTAGTTGATGTTCCCTATACGGTTTCCAGACTCGTCACGGGACTCGATGCCCTTCGACTGGATGGAATAGGCGCCGAGCCCCACAACGCCCTTAAACGCGGTGAAGGCTACTCCCGCAAAACCGGCCTCCCGCTCAACGTCGATCATTGCCGCCGAAATGCCAGTCTGGAACACCGTCCTGGGTCCCCTCTCATCGGAGAAGCGGATGAGGTCGTCCTCGGAAATGGAATCCACGTTTCCGGCCCTTGCCCTTTCACCGATCTCATCCGGGGAGAGGCGCTCACGCTCCTTTAGCCCCGAAAGGCCCGCGGGGTTCCAGTAGATTGAAAACACATCATCGGCGATCACCTCGGCGGACCGCCCCATGGCAACGTATCTGGCGCCTGCCCAGCCGCCCCGTGTAAATGAGGCCCTGCTTCCGGCGTCCTGGGCCTCGAGTTTTACAAGCCCCGAAAGGACCACGGCCGCCGTCGAAAGAGCCGCGATAATTCCCCGCGTTCTCACCGCAACACCACTATGCGGATGATTCGCCGCCCCAGGGTCCCGAGTTCGCTCTGTTCGACCCTGAGCTTCAGGATATAGAGGCCGGGATGGACCATCAGCCCGGACATATTTCTTCCATTCCAGATAATTGGCAACGCGGCATAACTCCCCTCGTACACGAGGTCGCCGTTGATGTCGAAAATTTCAATCCTGATTCTGTCCGGGGCCGGCGTGTCCTTCGCCTCGCCAGGAGCATAATCTATTGTTAGCGTCTGGCGGGACGGATTGAAAGGCACAGGCCACGCCGAAATGCCGTTTTCGTTCAGAGAGGCGGCGGGCCGCGTGAATACTACAATGCTCAGCAGAGCCCCGAAGACCCCGGCGCGTTTTAGAAACGTTATTCCCATGAAAATACTATCACAGCGCATCGGGTGGAGGTCAAATAGTTTTTTTTATTTAAGCCAATCTCTTGTAATTTGGTTTTCCGTCGGCAAAAAGCGGGTAACAGATGCTAAAAATCATTGGGAATCTTGAAAAGCTGCGTGGGCTTCATTTACAACGCGGGCCACCAGTGAATCGAGGCCGTCCGGCACAGGGCGCAGGCTGTCATGGAAGGAGCACCAGATAAAAAATTCTAAATTTCCCGCTGGGCCCTTGAGAGGGGAACGACAGAGCCCTTTAAGCTCCATACCTTTTTCAGCAAGCGCCGGAACCACTCTTTTCAGGATGGCGGTATGCGATTCGGCGCTCCGTACCACGCCTCTTTTTTGCTCCCCCGGATAGGCCTCGAACTGGGGCTTCACGAGAAGAAGCCCCCCGGCCCCCGGAAATTGGTTTCTCATACTGTCGAAGACCCTGAGAAGCGAGATAAATGAAAGATCGGCCGTGACAAAATCGATTCTGTCGTCAAAATGTCCCTGCGTAAGGTCCCGGACATGGGTGCGCTCCATAACCCGGACCGCAGGATCGCCCCGGAGACGATAATCTAACTGGCCGTATCCCACGTCCACGGCATATATTTTTCGCGCCCCCCTGAGCAGCATGCAGTGGGTAAACCCCCCTGTGGAGGCGCCCAGATCGGCCACAGTGAGTCCACTGAGGTCTATCCCGAAGAAATCCAGGGCAAAAGCGAGCTTATCCCCCCCCCGCCCCACATATACGCCGCCGGGACGTTCCACGGCAATGTCCTCCCCTCCCTTAAGGAGATGGGCGGGTTTGCGTACAGTCACCCCGTTCACGCGGACCCATCCCGCCATTATTTCCCGGCGGGCTTTTTCCCTCGATTCTGAAAGGCCGTTATCGGCGAGGTGGGCGTCGAGTCGTTTTCCTTTTTTCATGCCGTTTGAGCGATTTGAGGGCGGGTTGGAGCCGCCCCGCGAGCGATTCCGCATCCAGGCCGTGGAGGCGAAATAGCTCTCCGGTCCCTCCCTGGGTTACAAAACTGTCCGGAAAGCCCGCGAGGAAAAGGCATTTCCCCCTGAGGTCCCCCTGCAGGGAAGCAAGGATAAGCTCCCCCACTCCTCCCGTCACGGCGCCGTTCTCGATGGTTATGAAAAACCCGGTACGGGACACTTCGCGTTCGATTCCCGCCACATCAAGGGGTTTCACCGAGAGGATGTTCACCACTGTGGCGCTCGTCCCTTCCCGGGACAGGAGTTCATCGAGTTCTAATGCGGTTTTCACCATGTCCCCCAGGGCCAGCACTGTAATATCGCGCCCCTTTTTCACCACGGCAATTTTGCCGGGACTGAATTCCCCGGGCCTCCTGTCCAAGGCCAGGGCATCCACGGAGTTTCCTCGAGGATATCGAATGGCCAGAGGGCCCTCATTGTAACGCACGGCGAAGTGTATCATGTCTCGGAGTTCCGCGCCCCCGGAGGGCGCCAGAATCATAAGATTGGGAACGCTTTTCAGGAGGGCGATATCGAAGACCCCGTGATGGGTTTCTCCGTCGCTTCCCACAATTCCGGCGCGGTCGACAAGGATTTTCACCGGCAGGTTCATGAGGGCCACATCGTGGATAATCTGGTCCACGGCGCGCTGAAGAAAAGTGGAGTAGATTGATACGAAAGGCTTGAACCCCTTCGAGGCCAGGGCGGCGGCGAAGGTGACGGCATGCTGTTCCGCGATCCCCACATCGAAAAAACGGCTCGCCGACTTCTTCTCAAACTCGTAAAGCCCCGTGCCGAGTTTCATGGCCGCCGTAATGGCGATCACTTTTTTGTCCTTCCGCGATATCTCCGCCAGGGTCTTCCCGATAAGCTCCGAGTATGAAAGACGATACCCGCTTATTTGTTGGCCTGTCTCCCGGTTGAAAGGGCCGATCCCATGGAAGACCGCGGGGTCGTTCTCGGCAGGACGGTATCCCTTCCCCTTCCTGGTGATTACATGGAGGATCTTCGGGCCGGAATTTATCCCGCGGAGGCGCTTTAGAACATTCTCAAGGAGGGCTATATCGTGTCCGTCCACAGGTCCGAAATACCGTATCCCTAATTGCTCGAAGAAATGCCCCGGGAGCAGGATTCCCTTAAGCCCCGCCTCCATCTTGTAAAAAAAATCGTACATACGGCCGCCGAACTTCGGTATCTTCTTGATTATCTCGTAGGAGCGCTTTCGCAGCCTGTTGTAGAGGCTACCTGTTATCATCCTCAAAAGATACGCAGGGAAGGCGCCGATGTTTTTCGAGATGGAGTGTTCGTTGTCGTTTAGGATTATGATGAGGTCGTTTTTCAGGTGCCCTATCTGGTTGAGCGCCTCGAAGGCCATGCCCCCGGTAAGTGAGCCGTCACCGATGACCGCCACTACTTTGTATTTCTCGCCCTTTAAATCGCGCCCCACGGCCTCCCCCAGGGCCAGGGAGAGGCTTGTACTGCTGTGTCCGGTGTTGAAGGCATCGAAGGGCGATTCGTTCCTCTTGGGAAAACCGCTGAGGCCCCGGAATTGCCGCAGAGTCCTGAATTCCTCCCGCCGCCCTGTTAAAATTTTGTGGGCATAGGACTGGTGCCCCACATCCCAGATGATCTTATCGGCCGGGGTTTTGAAGACCCTGTGGAGGGCGATGGTAAGCTCCACCACTCCGAGGGAAGAGGCAAGATGGCCGCCGTTGGCCGAAACGACATCAACGATGTACTCCCTTATCTCCTCGGCCAGAAGGGGAAGCTCCCTGGGGTCGATCCTCCGAAGGTCCGTAACGGTTCTTATCGATTCAAGCAACATCTTGATGCACCAAAAACATTTGCGGCGTCGCCGATTTCATTCACCTGGTACTCACCCTCTCCACCTTCAGGGCCTTGCCCTCGGGGGAGATAGAGAAAACCGCGCCGCAGATTGTCGCCTCCCCCTTCGCAACCTCGTGGGACTCCCGGGTGTGCATCAGGAAATTCCTGATCGACACGTCCTTGTTCATCCCGATGACCGAATCGACGGACCCGGTCATCCCGATATCGGTGATGTAAGCCGTCCCTAAAGGCTGGATTACTTCATCGGCGGTCTGAATATGGGTATGGGTCCCGAAGAGCGCCGAGGCCCTCCCGTCGACATACCATCCCAGGGCGCGCTTCTCAGAAGTCGCCTCGGCGTGAAAATCGACGATGAATATCCTGGTGTCGTGCTTCAGACGTTCGTAGATTTCGTCGAACTTTCTGAAGGGACAATCCAGGGGGCCCATGTAGACGCGCCCCTGGAGGTTTATCACGCAGACTCGATGTTCCCGGGCCCTGACAACGCAGTGCCCGTACCCCTCAACCCCGACGGGATAGTTCGCCGGTCGGAGAAGCCGGGACTCGGAACCGAGCATGCTCATGATGCTCTTGTTGTTCCAGATATGGTTCCCCGTGGTGATAACGTGGATCCCATAAGAAAAGAGCTCCCGGGTAATTTCCGGGGAGATGCCCCTGCCGTGGGCGGCGTTTTCGCCATTGGCCACAACCAAGTCCACGGAATAGGCCTTCACCAGGTCCTGAAGCCTGTCCCGGATGGCCCGCCTCCCGGGCCGCCCCACAATATCCCCCACCGCGAGAATGTTGATGGCGTTCACAGGGGCGGCCTCGCGGATATCTTCGGGCCGTCATTTCGCATAGTCGATTATCCTCGTCTCCCGGATCACGATAACGCGGACGATGCCGGGGTACTTCAATTCAGATTCGATCTGTTCGGCTATTTCCCTTGCCAGGACCGCCGCCCTCTCGTCGCTTACCAATTCATTAGCCACCAGGACCCGTATCTCCCGGCCCGCCTGGATTGCATAGCATTTTTCCACGCCCTTGTAGCCAAGGGCGATTTTTTCAAGATTGTCCAGGCGCTTAAGGTACGTATCCAGGGACTCCCTCCGGGCCCCGGGCCTTGAGGCGGACACCGCATCGGCGGTCTGTATTAGCACCGCCTCAAAACATTCGTGTTCGCGGTCATTGTGGTGGGAGGCGATGATACCCGTCACCTTGGAGCTTTCACCGAACTTCTTCGCCATTTCGGCGCCCACAAGGGCATGGGCCCCCTCTCCCTCAACAATGCTCCCTTTACCAATATCGTGCAGGAGGCCGGAGCGTTTCGCCAGCATGACATCAAGGCCCATTTCTCCGGCCATGATGCCCGCCAGGTTCGCAACTTCCTTCGAATGAGACAGGACATTCTGGCCATAGCTCGAACGGTATTTGAGCTTGCCAATGTGGTACAGGGCGTCTTTACTGAGACCGGGTATTCCGAGCTCGAAGGCGGCCTTCTCGCCGTCCTCAAGCATGTTCTCTTCGATTTCCTGGGTCACCTTTTCCACAACCTCCTCGATCCGGGCGGGGTGAATGCGCCCGTTCTGGATGAGGCGCTCCAGGGAAAGCCTGGCAATTTCCCGCCTCACCGGATCAAAGCAGGAGATCACCACCACTTCCGGCGTATCGTCTATGATCATGTCAACCCCGACGAGGTTTTCCAGGGTCCTGATGTTTCGCCCTTCGCGGCCGATGATCCTGCCCTTCATGTCGTCCGAGGGGAGGGACACCGTGGTAACCGTCGCTTCGGAAGTAAAATCGGAGGCGCTGCGCTGGATGGCGGCGAGTACTATCTCTTTCGCTTTCTTGTCCGCCGTGCGCTTCGCCTCTTCCTCAATTTTATTGATGAGCTTGATTGATTCAAACCTGACCTGGTTTTCAATATTCTTCATGAGAAGGCCCCTGGCCTCCTCCGTGGTCATGCCCGATATGCGCTCCAGCTCCCTTTTGTGCTTTTCGAACTCCTTCTTTAGCTCCTCTTCCTTCTCCTGATTCTCCTGCTCTTTAAGCTGGATAATTTTTTCCTGCTTATCGACCTGCTCCACTTTCCTGTCGAGGGACTCTTCCTTCTGCGTGAGGCGCTTCTCGACACCCTGAAGCTCCTGTCTCCGCTCCCTCATCTCCTTTTCGAAGACGTTTTTTTCGCGGAGCAGTTGGTCCTTCGTTTCGATCAACAGTTCCTTTCTTTTCGCCTCGGCGTCGCGGACCGCGTCCTGAATAATGCGGTGGGACTGGGATTCCGCGGAACTGAGTTTTATCTTCCCCAGATACACCCTCACGGCATACCCGATGATCGCTGTTAACGGCAGAGCAATAATCAGGAGGATTGTCGCCATAGTCATCGCAAGCCTCCAATTTCAATGGTAATATCACGGAGGGAGTCACGGCATATTGGCGTCTCCCATTCCGCTGGAAACATCTCGTCTCCTTTTTCAGAAGAGACGGCTTTGCATCGTCTCTCCGTTACTGCGCTTCGGTACATCCACCTCCTCTGTGGTGTAGTACGAACAAAAATATTTTCAATTCACCTGCAGTCACACGCATTTTCACTCCCATCATACCGCCTGGAGCTGGGATATTATCGCAAGGTTCATGATGTCTAGCACGTCGGCCCCCCTGGAAATATCGTTGAAAGTCCTGTTGAGGCCGAAAATAATCGGGCCGATTAGCTTCGCATTGCCAAAAAACTGCACCAGCTTTGAGCCGATGTTCGCCGCATCGAGGTTTGGGAAAATGAGGACATTCGCCCTCCCGCCCAGAGGGCTCCGGGGAGCTTTCTTGGAGGCAATGGACGGCACCACGGCCGCGTCAAGCTGGAGTTCCCCGTCCACCACGGCATCGCCGAGCTTTTCACGGGAGCGTTCGGCGGATATCCTCATCTTGTCCACCGATTTTCCATGCCCGCTGCCCTTCGTCGAGTAGGAGAGAAAAGCGATCTTTGGGGACATTCCCAAAAACTCCCTGGTGAAATAGGCAGCCGCCTCGGCGATCTTGCAGAGTACGCCAATGGAGGGGTCGGGATTCACAACGGGGTCGGCCACCAAAAGAAGCCCGTTTTCGCCAAGGGCGGGGTTGTCGGTATACATAAGGAGGAAGGAGGTAATCACACCGAAGCGCCTGTCCGCCTTAATAATATTGATTCCTGTGCTAAGAACATGCGCCGAGGATGTGGAAAGTCCGGCAATCAGGCAGTCAACTTCGCCGAAGCGAAGAAGCATGGAGCCCGCAACGACGGGGTCCTTCATGGCGTCGTTAAGGGTTTCTCCCTCGAGAACGCTCAGGTTTCTGGCCCTGCGGTACTCGTTTCGGTAGCGCACGTCCCTTACGACATCATCAATATTCAGCACTTTTACCGCATTCCCGTGCAGGGACATCGCCCGGACGTTTTTTTCGATGGCCGCCGCGTCCCCGAGGAGCACCGCCTCCTTAATGAGGCCCTCGTCGAAAAGACGTTTCACCGCCCCTGCAACGCGGACATCTTCCCCCTCGGGGAAGATAATTCTACCCGGTTTTTCCCGGACTTTCTGTTTGAAATACGATAAGATAAAAGCCTCCCCTGGAGACGCCGCACGCTGAACCCGTGCAATAACGGACCGATGCGCAGGCTGCGACGGGCGGCGTTACCCGGTACGCGTCATATACATTTTGTTACGAAGCGTTCTTGGAGCTTTTCTTGGACGAATTGGGGAACAAGGGTGGACACATCACCGCCATAGCTCGCGACTTCCTTCACTATATTCGATGATATGAAAGAGTATTCTCCTCTGGACATCATGAAAATCGTTTCGATATCGGGTGCCAGTTTCTTGTTCATGAGCGCAATCGCATATTCATATTCAAAATCGACGATCGCCCGGAGTCCCCTGACAATAAAATTGACGCTTTTCTTTTTGCAGTATTCGGCCAGAAGGCCGTCGAAGGACGCTATTTCAATGGCCGCCCCTTCGCAAACGCAACATGTAGCGAGGATTTCAAGTCTTTCCTCAATGGTGAAAAGCGCCTTTTTTGCGCTGTTTTTCGCGACGGCGATGATAAGACTGTCGCAAATTTTCTTCGATCGCTCGATTATGTCGAGATGACCGTTTGTCAAGGGGTCAAAGGACCCCGGATAAATTCCAATTCGCATAAAAAGGCTTCAGGTTCTTATAACAACACTATGATATCAATTGATGGCGATTTGTCAAGAAAATATGGAATATTCGCCAAAATTTAAGGCAACCTCAAAAAAATTGGGTTTTTCCGCCCGCCGAAGGCGGGCGGAAAAACCCAATTCCCGGGTTTGCCATCGGGTGGAATTGCCATTTGAGCGCCCGTAAGTCCAAAAGAAACCGCCGGCAGGGTGCTCCCAACCGGCGGTATCGGCACTTTCCAGGTTATCTGCCCGGCATCAATCCCCGGTTCCGGCGGGATACAGGCTTTCGATCTCGTCGGCATACTTCTTTTCAATGACCCTCCGCTTTACCTTGAGGGTGGGAGTGAGCTCGTCCGTCTCTTGAGACCACTCGGCGTCGAGGAGCCTGAACTTTCGTATCTGCTCCACCCGGGAGAATTGTTTCATGCGCTTTTCTATCTCCTGGTCAATCATGTCGATGACTGCCCTGTTGGCAACAAGATCACTTCGGCTTGAGAAGGCGATCCCCTGGGATTTCGCCCATTTTTCCACCTCGGGGAAGGCGGGAATAACAAGGGCAGAGAGATACTTCCTTTTGTCCCCAATGACCGCCACCTGCTCAATAAAACGTGACCCCTTAAGCTCGTTCTCGATGTTCTGGGGCGAGATATTCTTGCCTCCCGCCGTGACAATGATGTCCTTGATGCGCCCCGTAATATGGAGGCGGCCCTTTTCGTCGATCATTCCTATGTCGCCGGTCCGGAAGTAGCCGTCTTTCGTGATGGCCTCCTTCGTGGCCTGGGGATTCTTGTAGTACCCCAACATCACCTGGGGCCCTTTTATGAGGATCTCTCCCTCGTCGGAGATTTTTACGTCGGTCTCGATAAGGGCGCGGCCCACGGAGCCCGGTTTGATCTCCCCGGGACGGTTGACATTTGTCACCGGCGTTGTTTCCGTGAGGCCGAAACCCTCAAGGACTACAATTCCCATCCCAAGGAAAAACTCCGCGTCACTCACCGAAAGGGGGCCTCCGCCGGAAACGGCGAACCGCATTCGGTCAATGCCCAAGGCCTCCTTCAGTTTGGAGAAGAATATCTTGTTGATAATTTTGTACTCCAGAGCGAGGATTCCTCCGGGCTTTTTATCCTGGCACACGTATGAAAGATTGCGCCTGGCCACGCTCATAGCCCAGTTGAAGATCATTTTTTTCACCCCCTTCACGTCTGCCACTCTGCTCAGGATTCCCGCGTGAATTTTCTCATAGAGACGGGGAACGCTGATTATGACATGGGGGCGCACCTCCTGGAGGTTCTGCTGGATAGTGGAAAAATCTTCGGCGAAGGCGACCTTCAGGCCCGCCCCTACCGGCATATAGTATCCCGCCGTGCGCTCCAGGGAGTGGGACAGCGGCAAAAAGGACAGGAAGGTAAAATCGTCCTCGAACATGTTGCCGAAGTCGGCTTCTATTTGAAAGATATTCGAAAGGAAGTTGTCATGGGACAGCATCACTCCCTTGGGATTTCCCGTGGTCCCGGAAGTATAGATTATAGTGGCAATGTCATTGAGCTTCACGGTCTTGAGACGCTTATCGAACTCGGCGGCCTTTTTCGAAGCGGCGCCTTTCGCATAGGCCTCGTCGAGGGTCATCACTCCAGCCGGTTTTTTTGCGATTGAATCGAAAATAACGATTTTTTTGAGTCCCTTAAGCTTCTTCCTTGCCTCCAGAACGCGTTTCAAATGGTCTTCCGTGGCGACAAAGCAGAGCTTCGAACCGGAATGGTCTATCACATAACGCGCCTCATCGGAAGAGTTCGTCGCGTAAATGGGAACGTTTACGGCCCCTATGGATAGAATGGCCTGGTCGGCGACCCACCATTCGTAACGGTTTGGCGAGAAAAGCGCCACCCGGTCGCCTTTCTTCACCCCCTCTGCAATGAGATACGCGGCAAGCTTGCGTATCATTCCGTTCATTTCGTTCCAGGAAAAATCAACGTACTTGCCGTTGATCTTTGACGCCACGCACGCTTTGTCGCCCAACTTTTTAACCTGGTCTTGAAACAATGCGCCAATAGAACTGTATTCTTTTTTCATGCAGTGTGCCTCCACCATCGAGCTATTTAGAAGTGTATGAGTACCAGCGAACTGACATTTACATTGATCAAATCCTAAAACCCCGCCCATTATTTTCAAGTAATTATTTTTGGCCTCGACAGTATTTCAAGTGCAATATGTGACCATTCACTTCACGGCTTGATGTTCACACCGGCATGGCCCGGCTCCCGACCCTGCGCACGAAGGCGGGGCCAAAAGCCCCGCCTTCGTGGACAGCATCGTTGAAAGTCGTTGAAATAATTTGCCGCGGGAATCAGTCGCCTACCCCCGAAGGATACATGGTGTCGATCTCGTTGGCGTATTTCTTTTCAAGGACCCTCCGTTTGACTTTGAGAGTCGGCGTGAGTTCCCCCGTTGCCTGCGTCCATTCGGCGTCGAGGAGGGTGAACTTTCGGATTTGCTCCACCCGGGAGAAATGCTTGGTGTGCGCGTCGATTTCTTCGGCGATAAGCCTGTTCACTTCCTCCTTTGCAAGGAGGTCCCTGCGATCGGAGAAGGCATATCCGTTCTTCTTCGCCCACTTCTCCACTTCATCGAAGGCGGGAATCACCAGGGCCGAGAGGTACTTCCTCTTGTCCCCGATGACCGCTATCTGCTCGATGAATTTGGAGTTCTTCACGCTGTTCTCGATATTCTGGGGCGAAATGTTCTTGCCCCCGGCCGTGACGATGATGTCTTTGATGCGTCCCGTGATGTGCAGGCGCCCCTTCTCGTCTATCATTCCAATGTCGCCGGTGCGGAAAAATCCGTCCTTAGTAAACACTTCCTTCGTGGCCTGCGGGTTTTTGTAGTATCCCGGCATGACCTGGGGCCCCTTGATGAGGATTTCACCTTCATCGGAAATCTTCACTATAGTGTCAGGGAGGGGACGACCCACCGAACCGGCCTTGATCTCGCCGAGATGGTTGACATTGGTCACCGGCGTTGTTTCCGTGAGACCGAAGCCTTCGAGGACCACAACCCCCATCCCGAGGAAAAACTCGGCATCACCGACAGAGAGGGGCCCTCCGCCGGAAACGGCGAACTTCATGCGGTCCATGCCCAGGGCGACCTTGAGCTTGGAATAGATAAGCTTATCGAAAAGATTATACTTAAAATTGAGAAATCCCGGCTTTGGCCTGTCTTCACAGATATAGGGAAGCGCCTTCGCCGCTGTGGAAAGGGCCGCACCGAATAGCTTCTTTTTTAAGCCCGGGGCTTCCGCCACCTTGGCGAGAATGCCTGCGTGTATCTTTTCGTAAAGACGGGGCACGCTTACCATGATGGTGGGGCGGATTTCCGTCAGGTTCTGCTGCATGGTGGAAACGTCCTCGGCGAAGGCCACCGTGGCGCCCATGATGACCGGCATGTAGTATCCCGCAGTGCGCTCCAGGGAATGGGAGAGTGGCAGGAAGGAAAGGAAAATGTCCGAATCTTGGAGATACCGCCCGAAGTCCGTCATAATCTGCTTCACATTGGACACGAAGTTGCTGTGGGTGAGCATTACGCCCTTCGGGTTTCCCGTTGTTCCGGATGTGTAAATGATGGAGGCCACATCCTTCAGATTGATGGCGCCCATCCTCTTGTCAAATGCCTTCTGGTCCTTGTAGGCGGCCCCTTTGGCCATGGCATCGGCGAGGGTGATGACGCCGGCCTTCTTTTTGTCGGGTTCATCGAAGATGATGAGGGTTTTCAGCTTCTTGGCTTTGCTCTTAATTTTCATCACCCGGGCAAGATGGTCCTCCGTGGCGACGAGGCACGCCTTCGACTCGGAATGGTCAAGGACGTACTGGGCTTCCTCTGCGGAATTGGTGGCGTAGATCGGCACGTTGACCGCCCCTATCCCGAGGATCGCCTGGTCCGCCACCCACCACTCGTAGCGGTTGGGCGAGAAGACGGCGACTTTGTCTCCCTTCTTGATGCCGATGGAAAGCAAGAAGGCGCCGAGTCTGCGTATCATGGTGTTCATCTCGGTCCAGGAGATGGGCGTGTACACCCCGGCCTTTTTATACATCACACAGGCCCTGTCGCCGAATTTCTGGACCTGGTTCTGAAAAATGGCGGCCATGGAAGTCTCTTTGTACTTTGACATCTGTTCCTCCAGCATGTTTTTTTTAAAATAAGTGCAGTCACAAATACCAGGTTTACCCGCCTTCTGAAGGCGGGCGGAAACACCTGATTCTTAGAAGTTGCCAATAATTTAAAAAAAAGAAACCTGCCACGAATGGTATATTATTGATAATGGATCGAGAGCTTGTCAATCATCTTATGAAAAAAATGGCGAAATACCCTGAAGAAAAACATATGAGCGGTCACAAAAACTATCCTTTCCCTTAATTTTCGAGGGGCAGGTATACGGTGAACTCGGAACCGCTGCCGCGTGAGCTTCGCACCCCTATCTCCCCATTGTAGCCCTTCACTATAGAGTACGATATCGACAGTCCCAGCCCCGTTCCCTCGCTCTTTTTAGTGGTGAAGAAAGGCTCGAAAACCCGGGACAAATCATCGGCCTCGATTCCGGCGCCATTGTCCCTAACCGCCACCGCGAGATGGGCGCCGTTGCGGTCTTCAATCCTCGTTTCAATCACGATTTCCCCCCTGTCAAGGCCTCCAACCGCGTCCTCGGCATTGTTGATAAGGTTCATCAAGACCTGGATCAGGTGGTTTTTTGATATACTGACATGTCGGTCCCCGCCAGCGAGACATGTTTTCACCGAAACCCCCTTCTTTTTAATGTTCTTTATGACGATTTTCAAGGGATAGGTTTTTATCACCTCGTCGACGAGGACTTTCTCATCGCTCTTTTCTTCAGGCTTCGAAAAATCCTTCAGTTGGCCCACTATACCGGACATCCGGTCAATTTCCTCCTGGATGGACCCGAGGATGCCATGGAACTCCTCGGGCGCCTCTCCCCGGGCCGCGATCATGTTCTTAAGATCGTCCAGATCGAACTGGATGATGGAGAGGGGATTGTTGATCTCATGGGCCACCCCGGCGATAATGCGTCCCATAGCGGTGAGGCGCTCGGATCTGTCGAGGGCATTCTGCATGGCCGTCTGTTCGCGTTGCGAAAGCAGCTTCTCAATGGTGATTGAAGCGAGGTTTGCGATCCCGGTGAGAAGTTTCAGGACCGCATCGTCCAATTCCGCCAGCACGGAGCTGAAGGAGAGCACCATGAAGCCTCCCACGGCGCCTTTCATGTTTACAGGCACGAAAATCGCAGAGGCGTTTTTCTTGAGTCCGGGGAAAAACCTGAAATCTTTCGAGGTGAGCTCCGCCTTTGCGTCCGATACAAAAAGCGGGCTTAAGTCCTCCTGCATCTTCGAGATCACAGGGCACTGGGCGTCCTTGATGAAGTTCGTCTCCCGGCGAGGCTCTGTGTTCCTCGTGTAGACGCTGCGGAAGCCCCGGCGCCCCCAGGCGAAAATTTCCACCGCCGAGGGATAGACGATCTCCATGGCCGCATCGGAGACGATGACGTATACGTCCCGTATGGCCCCGGAATTGAGAAGTTTCGCGGACACGACAGTGTAAAGATTGATGAGGCGGACGGTGCGCTCGCTTTTTTCGATCAGCTCGCGCTCAATCCGCTTCCGGTCGGAGATGTCCTTAATGAAGGCAAAGTTGCCGATAGGCTTGGCGTTTTTATCAAGCAGGCGCGACATAGTCACCACTACGGGGACCTTCGAACCGTCCTTCCTGAGAAATTCTTTCTCAAAGCTCACGGAAGTCCCTGATCGTTGCAATTCCTCCATAATCCGTTCCTGCAGGTCACGGTATCGGTCTACGGTGAAGTCATGGAAGGTCCGCCCTACCAGGTCGTACTCCTCCCTTCCGAGGATGCCCAGATAGGCCCTGTTGTAGTCTAAATATTCGTTTTGATCGTCCACAAGCGCGAAACCGAGATTCACGGTTTCAATTATGCTCCGATTATAATTACGCTCGTTCTCGATCATGTGCTGGAGGCGCTTGATCTCGGTAATGTCCTTGAGAAAACCGAAAACGCCCCGCCCCCCCCCCGGCTCTTCCAGGGGGTTGAGGCTCACCAGGTAATACCTCAACATTCCGCTGCGGTTCACCAGCTCGATGTCTACGGTATCGGAATTGCCCAGTCTGAAGACGTCGTCGATCCTGGTTTCCAGGGCCCTCCTTGCCTCACCCTCCACAAGGTCCGTGAGGCAGGCCACTTCCCTTTCCGGGTATTTGGAATTGAACATCTCCCGGAAAGACTTGTTGCACTGGATAACGCAATACCGACGGTCCATGACGAAAAAACCGTCCAGGGAATCGTCGATGATTTTCTTGTATGTTTCATTCAAATAAGGGGACATGGACAACTACGACGCCGCCTTGATTCTCCGTCGGTTCTTCGGCGGGCGGGAAAGCATAATTATTAGAGGTTGCCTAACCATAAATAGCAACTACCGGCAAACTTGGGACTTGAATTTTGCCGACACATATAATATCTGCGCCGATATTTCCGAAAAATCAAGCTAAAAACGACGTCTATTGGAAAATATGTAATTAAAATCTTTCCGTCCGCCAAAGGCGGGCGGGTAAACCATAATTTTGAAAAAGTATTTTTTTTATGCGCCCGAAATGATGAAATCCTAATATGCTTGACAGGCAAGGCTTTGTTTCCTGCTATCGATCACATACGCGTCCCGGCCGGAACGCCCGGAGCATTGCCCTGAGGGAGATACGTATTGGCAGAAAAGAAAAAAAGTCCCGCCGAAAAACCGGCGCCACGCAAGAAAAAAACCGCTGCCCGGAAGCCTGAAGCGTCCGGGACCGTAAAAAAATCGGTAAAACGGCCATCCACCTCCAAAGCGGCCAAGCCGAAACTTCCTCCGAAGAAAGATCCGGCACCGCCTTCCCCCACAGTCCCAACCGGAGAACTCCCGGGGCCCGGGACACCCTCCCCGAAAACCTCCTCCGGCAGGGAACCGCTCGGGAAAAAAGGCGGGAACCGGAACCTCATCGACATGATGATGGAGGAAGAAAAAGGCGAGATTGAAGAATCCTCCCCGGACCCGGCGGCCCTTGAGCGCGGCGACAATCCCATGTCCCTGGTTGACCACCTGAACGAAATGCGTTCCAGGCTCCTGGTGGTTCTAGGCGCTATCCTCGTTCTCATGCTCGTGGCGTTCGGATTTTCAGACCACCTTATTGCGCTTATCACAAAACCCTTCACTGCATCGGGTCAAAAGCTCAACCTCTTTACCCTCTTCGAAGGGTTCACTCTGCGCCTCAAGGCGTCCCTATTCGTCTCCCTTCTCCTATGCCTCCCCCTGGTGGTGTACCAGATATGGAAGTACGTGGAGCCTGCCGTCAACAGAAACGACCGCAACACTATCCGCCTTTCCCTGGGTTCGTCGGTGTTTTTATTTTACGCAGGCACGGCCTTCACCTTTTTTTTCCTCCCCGTGGCGGTCATCGCCCTCATGGCCTTCGCGCCCGAGGAAATGCTCATCACCAACAACGCCACGGAGTATTTCAATTTTTTTGTCATGACCTCGCTCATCCTTGGCGCAGTGTTCGAACTCCCCATCATCATGCTCCTTCTGACTAAGCTTGGGATCATTAGCCCCGCGTTTCTCACCGGGAAGCGGAAATACGCCATCGTGGTTATATGGATCATCGCCGCCGTGGCGAGCCCCGGACCGGACCCCCTGAGCCAGGCGATGTTGGCACTGCCTCTCATGGTGCTTTATGAGCTGTCGATCCTGATTAGCAAGATAATCGTGCGCAATAAAAGGAAAAAAGAACTGGCGGAGGGAGCGTAAATGTCTTGACGGGCCCGCTTTGTTAAGCGATGTTTTATCGGCCCTTCTTAAAAATATGAGAACCACTAAAAATTAAGGGCAATCACAATAGCTATGTTAGAGGTTGCCAGATTATTTTACGAAACAAGAGGTGCGCCATGGCCATCAAATATTTAAACCAGCTTGAGCTGGAAGGGAAAAAAGCCCTGATTCGCGTCGACTACAATGTCCCCTACGACTCATCGATGAAGATCACCGACGACACGAGGATCGCCGAGACGCTCCCGACGATCAACTACTGCACCGACAGAAGCGCGAAAGTCGTCCTTATCTCCCATTTAGGAAGGCCGAAAGGAAAACGTGTCCCCGAAATGAGCCTGGGCCCCGTGGCGAAGCGCCTCGCGGAACTTCTCGGCAAGGAGGTCCTTTTCATCGACGACCCCATCGGCGCCGAAGTCTCGAAGAAAATCGACGCAATGAAACCGGGAGACGTGGCGCTCCTTGAAAACATACGTTTCTACCCCGAAGAGGAAAAGAACGACGACGCCTTCGGAAAACTTCTGGCGGGCCTCGGCGATGTCTACGTGGACGACGCCTTTGCCGCCGCCCACAGGGGCCATGCGTCGAACGACGCAATCACGAAACACATTAAAGACAAGGCGGCGGGCTTTCTCCTTGAGAAAGAAATAGAGTATTTCAACAAAGCCCTGGGGTCACCGGAGCGGCCCCTGGCGGTGGTGATAGGCGGGGCCAAGGTGTCCACTAAAATACAGGTTCTGGAAAACATCATCAACAGGGTTGACTACCTGATCATTGGCGGCGGCATGGCCTTCACCTTCCTGAAGGCGAAAGGCTACAACATCGGAAAATCCCTCCTGGAGGCGGACCACATCAACACCGCGAAGGCCATCATGGAAAAGGCGGCGGCGAAAAAGGTGTCGGTGCTCCTTCCGGTGGACGTTGTGGCGGCGGCGGAGTTTAAAGACGATTCGCCGCACAAAGTAATAGGCATCGAAAACATGCCCGACGACATGATCGGCCTCGACATAGGCCCCGAAACGATACGGCTTTTCAACGAAGCCGTATCGAAGGCGAAAACCGTGGTATGGAACGGCCCCATGGGGGCCTTCGAGATGCCCTCCTTTGCGAAGGGGACCTTGGAGGTGGGGCGCGCCATCGGCGCCGAGGGGCGCCTTAGCATCGTGGGAGGCGGCGACAGCGTGACCGCTGTAAACCAGCTCAATCTTGCGGACAGGATCACCTACATCTCCACGGGAGGCGGCGCATTCCTGGAACTTCTGGAAGGGAAGGCCCTTCCGGCTATCGCCGCTCTGGACCGTTAAAAGGGAAAAACCCGGCAAATTGTACGGTCTTCCCGCGCATGGCCCCGACAGCGGATACGCGGGCGGCGCCATGCTCGGAATATCTTGCACTCGCTTCGCTAACGCCGCCTATCTATCTGCTCCAAGAGGAAAGCCTTGATCGCTTCGAGTCCCAGGATATAGGAATTGGCCCCGAATCCGCAGATCTGCCCCAGGCACACCGGGGCGATGAGGGACTCACGGCGGAACTCCTCCCGGGCGTGGATGTTTGAAAGGTGGACCTCCACGGCGGGAAGGTTTACTGAGGCGATAGCGTCCCGGAGGGCCACGGAGGTGTGCGTATAGGCCCCCGGGTTTATAATGATCCCCGAAGCTTCCATGTTCTCCTGGATGAAGTCGATGATGGCGCCCTCGGTGTTGGACTGGAATATTTTAACATCGACGCCCATGCTCCGGGAGCGTTCATAAATCATGAGGTTGATATTTTCCAGAGTACGGTGCCCGTAAATGTCGGGCTCACGCTTCCCTAAAAGATTTAGGTTGGGGCCGTGAATAACCAGGATGGTGAAAGGTGTCGTCATAGAGTGTCTCCCTTTTCTGCACCGGATAAACCGACTGAGGCTCTGCAATGCGGTGGATGGGAAAGCCCGCGCCCTTGCATGGCCGTTTCCATTCCAAAAAGCCCCGCGCCCTCTCAGAGAATGCGTCTTCAACAAAACGCATCAGGCGTTTCCTGTATACTTTTACGCGTTCGCTGTCAAACTTTATTTGCCCCATCCATCTCCACGAGGCCGTCAAGTATCGCTTCTATCTCCTCCTTCTCTGTGGACCGGAGGAGGGCCGTCCTCGCCTTCGCGGCGTTGTGGAACCCGTGAATGTACTTCACCAGGTGCTTTCTCATGAGAATGATGCCATACTCCCCATAGCGCCCAATCATGGCCTCCATGTGCTCCTTCACCTGCCCCGCCACCTCGGAGAAAGAGGGAATGCCGCCGGAAAAAATCCAGGGATTTCCCACAGCCCCCCGCCCCACCATGACGGCGGCGCAGCCGGATTCCGCAAGCCTCGACAGGGCCTCGTTGTGGCTTATGATATCGCCGTTACCCACAATTGGAAGTCTGAAGCTGCGGGCAATTTCCGCGATGATGTCCCAGTCGGCCCGGCCGGAGTACATCTGGCTCCGGGTACGGCCATGGACAGAAATAAAGTCCACGCCGGCGTCCTCTAAGGCAGAGACTACGTCCCGATAGTTTCGCGACGAAAAATCCCATCCAATGCGTATTTTCGCGGAGACCGGAAGGGACGTCGCCCGCACCACGCTTTCGACGATCCTCCCCAGGGCGGGCGGGTCTTTCAAAAGGGCGGCCCCCATGCCGCCTGAACAGATTTTCTGGGAACAGCATCCCAGGTTGATATCGATGAAATCGGGCCCCAGGCTTTCCACTGCCCGCGCCGCTTCCCCCATCACCCCGGGGCTGTTTCCGAAGATCTGAATGCCCAGCGGCCTCTCGGAGTCGGTGAACTCCATGAGTTTTCGGGTTTTTTTATTGTTCCGCACAATACCCTCTGCGCTGATAAGCTCGGTCATCGTGAGGGCCGCCCCATGTCGGCGCGCAATGGCCCGGAACACCATGTCGGTGTATCCCGCCATGGGGGCCAGAATGAGTTCCCCGTCCGGGGAGAGCCCTTTTACGGATATCATTTTTTATGCCGCCCTAACCTTCATGGTGACAGTAGGACCTCATCCGATTTCCGCTGTCATCGATTTTTCTATCGCACAAGCAGGTATTGTTATTGAAAAACCTCATGGGGAAAACAGGTTTATTACTGTCTGAAAATCCTGATTTTATTGACTGCCAAAAAGCCGGGCTTCCCATATAGTGATATGGCAACTTCTAATAATTGGGTTTTTCCGTCTGCAGTTACAATTTATGGGGCCTCTCAAAATATATTTTTTTGAGGTCCCACATGAGTTTTTGTGACTGCCCTTAATTTTTAGAGCTTCCCTTATGAAAGAGGACCGTATGGCTTTGAGAGTACACGAAATATTCCGTTCAATCCAGGGCGAAACGACCCGGGCTGGTTTTCCCTCCCTCTTCATTCGCCTCGCAGGCTGCAATCTGAACTGCACCTGGTGCGACACCGCCTACGCCCGGGAGGGGGGCACGGACATGGAAATTGGCGATATTCTCGCCCGTGCCTCATCGGCGGGGTATTTTGATCATGTGACTGTGACGGGCGGTGAACCGCTCTGCCAGGTTGAGACCCCGGCCCTCGTTTCTGCCCTCATCAAACAGGGATACATCGTTCAAGTTGAAACCAATGGAAGCCTTCCATTGTCGGTTCTCCCCCGTGAGGCGCGAAAAATCGTGGACGTAAAACCCCCTTCAAGCGGAGAGGAAGCATCTTTCGTAATGGAAAACCTCCGGTTTTTGCGCCCGGGGGACGAGCTTAAATTCATCGTTGCTGACAGGAAGGATTATATCTTCCTCCGTAATTTTATTGAAAAAAACGGAGGGGATATCCACAATGGCGTTGTGGTGAATATTTCGCCGGCCAAGGGGACCATTGACCCGGGAGAGCTCGCCGAGATGGTCCTCATGGACGATATAAGGGCCAGAATAAACATCCAGGTCCACACCATTCTCTGGCCGGGCGGCGAAAAGAAAAACCTGTAATCGGAAAAACCGCAAAACCATGGATTACGTCGGCAATATCATACGCCCCCCCAGCGAGGCCCACAGCATGATCATCCAGGTCACCGTGGGGTGCTCGCACAATCAATGCACCTTTTGCGGCGCCTACAAAGGACGGGATTTCTGTGTAAAGGACATAAAAACCATAAAGGCCGACATCGACGAAGCCTCGTCCTGGGGCGTCCCCTTCACAAAGGCGTTCCTGGCCGACGGTGACGCGTTGATCCTTCCAACGACAGACCTGCTCGATATCATAGGCTACATCCGCGCAAAAAACCCCCGTATCACCCGGATAGGCGTGTACGCCAACACCAAGGCGATAGCGAAAAAAACCCCGGATGAGCTGAAGGAACTCCGCGGTGCGGGCCTCGGTATCGCCTACCAGGGAATTGAGAGCGGAAACCGGGAAGTGCTCCGCCGCGTCAAGAAAGGCGCGTTTCCCCACAAACAGAAGGAAACGGCGGAGAAGATCATGGATGCGGGGATACTCCTTTCCCAGACAGTGCTTCTGGGAATTGGAGGAGTGGAGCTAAGCCGGGAACACGCCATCGACACGGGGAAACACCTCGGAGACATGTCGCCCGACTACGCATCGGCCCTCACGGTAATGCTCCTGCCCAACACCGGGCTGTACCGCGACTACCAATCCGGAAAGTTCCGTCTCCCGGACAAATTCGGCCTTCTTGAGGAACTGAGGCTGATGATAGAACACATGGAAGTGAAGCGCCCGTGCTTCTTCACTTCGAACCACGCCTCGAACTACTTGCCAATACGGGCGCACTTCCCTGAGGACCGGGAAGCGGTGCTCAAGGCCATGGACCGGATAATAAAAAGGAAGGACGACAACAGCCTTCGCCCCGAATACATGAGAGCATTATAAAAAAGGAGACCGCCATGACGACATCCAACATCGAAGACGCCGTCCGTTTCATAGGCCTGGAACTGAAAGAAAACCCGGGGGCAGATATGGTAAAGCTCATCGAGCAGGCAAGCCAGAAATTCGACCTCAACCCGATGCAGCAGGAATTCCTCTCAAATAAATACATCTTCAAAAAGTAGAAAGCGGAGGATGGCCGCCCCCGCCCGCCGGACCCCGGACCATCAAACGGGAGGCGACTAAACAGGAGCTACTGATGAAAGAATGCAAACGCAGGGGCTACTGCTGTCAGGACGTGCGGCTCGCCGAGGACCCGGACCTGCTCCGCACGGCCTATGAAAAATGGCGGGGCCTCTCAACTGTGGACCCGAAGTTTTCGGAGATATACCTTATCTATCCCATGCTGGAGTTTCTCTTCGAAAAGCCGGAGGAGGACCTTCCTTATCATTACCGGTGCAAGCACTTCACCCACAACGCCGAAGGACTCCCGACATGTTCCATCTACGAGATTCGTCCCCGCATGTGCCGCGATTTTCCCTACTACGACGGCGTAGACCATCTGGACCGTTCCGGCCCATTAAGCCCCTATGAGGGCTGCGGCTACAATGACCCGGATTAATACGAATTAATTCTCCGGGAATACTCGCGTTATCTTATAGCGGCTCGCTGTCATACTTAACGATCTCTGCCGGAGGGGCCTTCCCCACCCCTCCGGGAATGGGCGCGGGCTTGGGAGGAGTTTTACCCGCGCCGGTAACCGGCTCGAGCTTGAGGCCCATGCGCGCCAGCTCCGCCTGGACCTCAAGCTGTCCCCGGCGGGCAAAATCCACGGCCTGGGCAAGGACCCTTATGCTCTCCTGGGGGCTGTGGAATCCGGTGCTGTTTTCGCTGAAAATAAAATCCCAGCGCAGGCTCGCCCTGCGGTGCATCTCCCTCGCCTTCGCCAGAGGGCCCGCCAGGACCTTCTCCTGCTCTTCTGCCGGCGCACCGGGACCCACACCGCGTTTCGCCAGAATGAGGGCCTTCGCGCGCGCTATATCGTCAATGAGGGCCAGAATGGCCCCTTCGGTGAGGCGCAGGCTCTGGGCCGTGGATTTTTGTATGGTGAGGATCCTTTCCCTGAGCTCATTTTCCGTGAGGGAGTGGCAGGTCATACAGGAGCCATTTATATTGAAAAGCGGCGACTGTATAGTATGCGAAGTCACTTTGTAGGCGCCTTCGCGCTGATAGGTCATGTGACAGTCGGCGCAGGCGACGCCCGAGCGGGCGTGGACCCCGCTTGAAGAGAGCTCTGTCTCGGGATGCTGCATTTTAATCATGGGCGCCCCGGTGATCTTATGTATCCAATCCGCTTTGAAGGCATTCTCCCCTTTTGCAATCATGTCGTAATATTCGTCGATCATCTCAATTCTAAGGGGCTTCTCCCTGGGCCATTTTGTCCAGGGGAAGGTTAGCTCCTGGGTCCCCGTTTTAAAATAATATTCCACATGACATTGCTGACAAACATGGGAGCGCATATCGCGCCGGGAGGCCTTTATCCCCAGCTCGGGATCGGCCTCGTATCCGCGTTTCACCATGGCGTTGATATAAGCAGGCCTCGTGACCCGAAGGGACATGTCTTTCGGTGAATGGCAGTCGGCGCAGGTGCTTCCAAGCTTCGCCTGGAAATCGCCCTCGCCATAGTTTTTCTTCAGCATCGCCACGAGGTCCATGTAGGGAGTGCTGTTGAAACGGACCCACCCCAGCTCGCGTATCAATTTAGGCGTCCATCCGCTATGGCAGTTCATGCAGGCCCCGGGCTGGCCCTTGAATTTTGGAAAGCCATGGGCATTGAGCCAGGCCCTGTCATTGCGCTTTGTCTCCACCTGGTCGATCTGGGAGTAGAAATGGCTGCGCTCCTCGTTGAAGTCCGCGGAAAAGGGATACCCGCCCCAGAGCGCCGTGATCTGGGGATAGCGAATGAGCTTGCTGTACGGGAGGCTCCCGCCGAAGGGGGTGGGTTCATTGGCGTCCTTCATTCTTAGATAGGACTGGTATTGGGAGGGGAAATTTTTACCCCAGATCTCGGGGTTCACGTCGTCATCGCTCACCTTCAGATACATGAGCGGATAACTGCGCCCCTCCATTTGTTTACCATGAATGTCCACAAGGATTGCCGCAAGGCCTCCCGCCGCGAAGGCCGCGATAATGAAGACCACGGCCAGATATGGTTTTTCCCTGAAAAAGCCGAGCAACGCGTCGAAATACTTACGGACCATAGGAACCCCCGGTAAAATTTCGATAAAATACTTCTATAAAAACTTTAATGGCGATGTCCCGCCTCACGATGGCATGATATGCACTGAAGCGTTTCGGCCGCCCCATTGGCCCCTCCAATGGCATGGGTCGCCATCTCGCCATGACATCGGACACAATTGTCCTGGACCACTCCTCTGGAGCGGCCCACCGCCCGAATCGCCACGGGTACGTTTGTAAAGGTAAAGGCAAAGCTATGGCTGAAGCCGTTGAGCCCTTTCTCGAACCATCTCCCGAAAAAGCCGTGAGGGACATGACAGTCATTGCAGGCGGCAACATGCTGGTGACCGCCTTTCATCCAGTCTTCAAAAACGGTGTTCATTACATGGCAGTTTCTGCATGCTTCGGGATCATCGCTGAGATAGGACAGCCCCTTTGCATAAATGAAAGTATATACCCCCAGACCTAAAGAAGCGCCCAGAATGGCAAAAAGGACGATGAGATGAAGGTCTTTCACTTTCATAAGAATTGGGCCCTGAGAAGATTGAATACATAATACCTTAAATGTCAATTTTGCAATCGTTTTTTTCGCAGCGCGAAAAAAACATGCAAAACCCCGGCAAAAGAACCGGAGCGAAATGCCATTCTGCCGACAAAAAGGCGCACATCACCCGGCCGGAGAAAGGCGGAAAAAATTGTATTGACTCGCTCCCATGATGAGTATAAGAGCGCATAGGATGAGGGCGCCTCTACTTTCTGTAAATACCCGTACTATAACCCGTACTATAGAAGGAGAGAAGGAGCGCCATACGAAGTCCCCATATCAACCTCATGAGAAACAGCCGACTTTTTAATATGAAAAACGCGGACCTCATTCCAAAGCAAAGCTACCAATCTCGGAGTGGAAAAACGCTCCAAAAACATGGCGGAGGGCGGTGAAAAAAAGCAAGCTAATCTTTCTGGCAGCGGGCCTCATCATCCTCGCCGTGCTTTTCCGGGCATTCCAGCAGGAAACCATCGATTATATTATGAGGCTGGGATGGGAATTCTGGGCGTGGAAATTCTGGTTGATCGTGGCTTTGTTCCTGGCAAACCACATCTGCCTCACCTACGGTTGGCGGGTCCTCATTGTCCAGGACATCACTCCGGGACAGTTTTTGAAGATGGTCCAGGCCCGCATCGCCGGCGACTCCACGGCCGCCATCAACACCCTGGGCGCCGTGGCGGGGGAGCCCCTGAAAGCGCTTTTTGTGAAGGATTTCATTTCTTTCAGAAGCGGGCTCGCCTCGGTTGTTCTTGACAGGACCATCCACACCATCTCGAATGTCTTCCTGGTGCTCACGGGCATCTTCATCGGGTTTTTTGTCCTGAACATACCCTTCTATGTTACGGGCATCACCTTCCTGGTTTTCTCAGGGCTTCTATCCTTCATGGTGGCCGTCCTTTTCAAACAGCGGGAGGGGTTTGTCGAGTACCTCATCAGGAAGGCGCCCCGTTTCATCACCGGCAGGTTCATGAACGACGAACGATGGAAAAAGGTCCGCGCCCTGGACGGGGAAATAGGCTCCATTTTCTCCAGCCGGGACAGCCTCAAACATTTTTACATTTCTCTGACCGTCCACTATGTCCCGGTGCTAATTTCGGGCTTTCTCGAGGTGTATCTCATCATCACCTTCACGGGGGTGGAAATATCCATGTCCCATGCCCTTTTCGTGTATATTTTTGGTTTGTTCCTGACAAGTGCTATCTTTTTCATGCCCGCGAATATCGGGACGAGCGAGGGTTCCTTTTCGCTGGCGCTTTCGCTTCTGGGCCACGACCCGGCCCTGGGATTGTCTGTGGGCATCATTCGGAGGCTCCGCTCCTTCGTCTGGTCAGGAGTGGGCATGCTCATCCTCCTTTATGCGGGCTTGCTAAAAAAAGATGTTTCAATAGAAAAGACTGATGGAGAAAAGTCAAATGGAGAAAAAACACATATTTAAAACTCCAAAGTTTGGAAAGATCGCAAAGGCTTCGACGGTCTACCTGTGGAAATACATAAGGCGAAAGCCGCTGATATTCAACCTGAACCTCAATGTGACCAATCTGTGCAACCAGAACTGCCCCATGTGCAACGCCGTCATCGTGGGTCAGGGCTGCGGCATCACCGTGACATTCGAAGAGGTGAAGGAATACCTGAAAATCCTGGAGCCCCACCGCATCGCGTCCCTCACCATATCCGGAGGGGAGCCCTCGCTGGTGAAGGACATGCCGGAGATATTCGACTATGTGGCAGGCAGGTTCCCCTTCGGCGTCAACTGCAACTCCAACCTCTACGCCCAGGAAAACGTAATACGCCGCTTCGCCGAAGCAGCTCTCAGAAACAATATACGGATAGGCACGTCCTTCGACGGCTTCGGCGATGTGGCCGACAGCCTCCGCGGCGCCAGGGACGTAGCGGAGCGCGTCGAAAAGAACATTGCCATGATCACGGAGATGCGCAGGGAGATGAAGTCTTCCTCCACTCTGAACATGCACACGGTGATCTCCGATCAAAACATCCACCAGGTGCCGGAAATCCTTGAACTTTCGAAAAAATACGGCTGGACCCAGACCCTGGCGCCGGTGAACAATTTCTTTTACCAGGGCTCATGCGGCCCCGGGACCCCGGTCCTTCACTACAGCGAAAAGATCGAGGAGCTCATCGCCCTCGCCTCCGGGATGCCCCATATCGCGGTATCGAAATCCTTCCTTCAGGGCATTCCGAAATACGTAAAAGGGGGCCAGGACAAATACTGTCCCTATCTCACCGGATTGTTCAAGGTGTACAAGGTGTTTCTCGACCCCAATGGGGACCTCTCCCTGTGCAGCAGGACCCCCCTGGGGAATATACGAAGTCAATCCATCGAGGAGATGTTAGTTGGCGATACTTATCGGAGGGACATCGACTCATACCGCCGCTGCCCGGGCTGCTGGATGGCCTGCTTCGTTGAAGTGCTCCTGGCCACACCCAAGTGGTACCAGAGGATGATCGTCAACGTGAGGGGGTGAGAATATTGCTTCACTGCCCCGCACATAGATGCGAAGGCAGCATTGCTAACAGAAGCGCGGGCCCGGGCCCGCGGTTATCTTTGCTCGACCTGTGTTCCGGGGAGTCCGTTATGGAGTTCTCCGGCTACCGGGGCATCAGGCTGTCCTTGATGTTCTCCACGCTGTCGCGGTGCTTCTTTACAATCTCCTCGTAGGCTTTCCGATACGCTTCCTTCACCGCCCGCAGCGCTTCATAATTTCTCCGCTGCTGGTCCGCCACCCTGTCGCATTCCTCCTTAACCCGGATGAATTTACCGCGCAGGTCCGCCTTTGCCTCGTCGAAACCGCCGATAATGCCGTCCAGGGCGCCCCGGGCCGCGTTGCCCAGGTACATATCGTCCTGGATTTTTTCGTCAAGGGTGTCGATCTCGGAATTCGCCTTTTCCATGGCGCCCTTGCCGCGCATGGAGTTGCGCATGAGGTTTTTGTCGTACTCGCTCACCTTCTTCGAGGAGGCTTTGGAATTGTCGCCCAGCCTGTCCATGTAGGAACCGTATCGGTCACCGGCGGACCCGGGATCGTTTTCAAACTCCCGGCCCTTATCTTCCATCCACGATTCCAACTTCCGGGACTTCCTGTCGGTCCCTGGCCTTGCGGCAATATTGACATCGCTGTTCTCATTTTCGTTTATGTTCACCCTGCCATAGGGGTTGCGTATCTGGAGTTTCCCCTCTTCAAGCTGGATCCGGGAATCCCCGGAACCGCTGGAGGCGATGGTGAATTCGGTGCCCCTGATGGCGCAGACCGCGGTGGGAGTGTAGACCTTATTTCCCCCGCCCTTCTGCATCTTCACGAACTTCCCGTGCACCATTCCGGAGATGAGGGAGATATAGTCGGACCCCGGGACATTCACATTGCCCACCATGATTTTGCTTTCCGCCCTGATTTCAACATTGCTTCCGTCGCGGTACTTCAGGGTGCAGAGTGATTTTTTGCCCGTGGCGACCACATCACCGGGCTTAAGCGCCGTGCTCATGGTAAGGGGAGAGGTTTTTCCTCCACTCGTATAGCTCACATCGCCGATTAGAAAGCTGATTTCCATGGAGTAGCCGACCGATACTGCCGCCATTATCAAGATAGCGGCGAAGGAGCTAATAAATTTTCTCCCGGAGAGACCATTCAATGCGCTCATGGACACACCTCTTACTTTTGACTTCTTTAGGCCAGATATCAGTACATAATACAATATTTTCCGGGAAAAGGCAATCTTTTTCGGAGCAATATTTAGCGTAAAAAAAAGGCCCCTCTCACCGCGTTTATCCGGCCCGAAGGCCCCTTTTCATCCGATGATGATTCTAAAACCGTAATAGGGGCTTCGCGCCGTGGGACAGCGCCTGAAGCGGTATTCCCTTGCCCTCTGGAGGGGATTGCTCTGGAGAGAACCGCCGCGGAGGACTTTGTACACCTCGCCATACTCGCGATGCGGTCTCCCTCCAGGATATGCGTCGAACCAGTCCAGGCACCACTCCCACAGGACGCCCGGTGGACATTCGCCGCCGTCGATTGCCGAGAGGACGGCGGCGCAATAAGCAACATGGTCGGAGAATAAAGGGGAGCTCTCCCGGGATGATATCTCCACGAGGCCGGGGACGCCCCGGAAAAACCCGAAGGTTTCCCACTGTCCCTCGTCGGGAAGGGACACGCGCTTTCCTGTCGCATTGGAAAGCCAGCGGCAGAATGCCGCGGCATCGTTCCAGCTCGCCTGGAATACCGGAAGCTGGCCCCCATGTTCGGCGCAAAATTCATCGGCCGCGCCGCCGAATGGATTTCGCCAGCTTAGCCCCTCCCGCTTTTCCCACATCCCATCCCGGGAAATCCAGGCCCATCCCTCCCGCTCGGCATCGGTCCTATATCCCGTGTCGTCGATGAAAGCTGAGAAATCTTCCCGGGACACGAGGGAGCGGCCGATGCGAAAGGGCGCGACATGCTCGCTGCGGCGCGGGGCGGCGGAGAGGAGGTACTCCCGCTTCACTGAATCGCCGTTTATGGTAATGCGGCCGATATCGGCCTCATCGGCCCCAAGCTGCATCTCCCCGCCCGGAACGGCGAAGAAGTGCTCGTCCCCATCGGAGGCCATGCGTTCAATGATGCGCTGTTTCATCGGACATGCCCGGCGGCGCCTCCTTATCCGAGACCCGCCCTCCTGAAGATATGCCCGATATTGCCCAGGTACCGGGAGAGCGTGAAAATTTCATCCGCCTCCGCCGAAGTGAGGTGTTTCGAAATTTCCGGGTCATTCAGCGCAAGTTCTTTCAGGGTCCCCTCCCTGGCCCACACCCTCATGGCAATGCGCTGGACAGCGTCGTACGATTCCTCCCTGCTCATCCCCTTCTCCACGAGTTTCAGAAGCAGGCCCTGTGAATAGAAGAGCCCGCCGGTCTTTTCGATGTTCTCCAGCATGGCGTCGGGATAGACGATGAGGTTTCGGATAATGAAAACCATCCGGTGGATGAGATAGTCCAGGGCGATAACGGAGTCGGGAATCACCACCCTCTCCGCCGAGGAGTGGGAGATGTCGCGCTCGTGCCAGAGGGTCATGTTTTCCAGGGCCACGTTCAGGTTCGCCTTGATGACGCGGGAAAGGCCCGAGACCCGTTCCGAAAGGACCGGGTTGCGCTTATGGGGCATGGCCGACGAACCCTTCTGGCCCTTCTGAAAGGGCTCCTCGACCTCCCGCACTTCCGTGCGCTGGAGATGGCGTATTTCCGTGGCAAGTTTGTCAAGCGTCCCTGCTGTGATGGCCAGGACGGCCATGAACTCGGCATGGCGGTCCCTCTGGATCACCTGTGTGACCACGGGGTCCGCCCGAAGGCCAAGCCGCGACAGCACCTTCTCTTCAAGAGAGGGGTCGATATTGCTGAAAGTCCCCACCGCGCCGGAGAGCTTTCCATAGGAAATGTTTTCGATCGCGCGGGCGATCCTCTCCCGGTCGCGCCGGAACTCGGCGTAGTAGAGGGCCATTTTCAAGCCGAAGGTTGTGGGTTCGGCGTGGACGCCGTGGGAGCGCCCCATGCAGGGGATGTCACGGTACTGCAGGGCCTTTTCCTTCACCGCATCTATGAGTCCGTCAATTCCGGAGAGGAGGACCTCCCCTGACTGGCGCATCTGTATGGAAAGGGCGGTATCCCCTATATCGCTTGAAGTGAGGGCGTAGTGGATGTGGCGACTTGCCGGGCCCACCCTCTCCGCCACATCGGTGAGGAAGGCGATGACATCGTGATGCACTTTGTTCTCTATCTCGAGAATTCGCCCCACATCGAAGCCTGCCTTCTCCTTTATGAGCGCCAGGTCCCCCGGCGGGATATGGCCCGCCTCGGCCCGGGCCTCGCATGCGGCGATCTCAATATCGAGCCAGATGCGGAACTTGTTCTCCAACTCCCATATCTTTTTTATTTCCGGGCGCGAATAGCGGTCTATCATATCAACCTCTCTTTTCGGAACAAAACCCGGGCCCCGGGTTTATCAATGGACAAACTCTAAAAACCTGATTCCTGAGTATGCCAGTAGTTACAATTTTTGGGAAATTCAAAAATTAAATTTTTTGAGATTCCCAAAGGTTATTGCCATCTCTGCATTGCAATTCAAGCTTTTTCCCTCCTGCGATTCCAGAAAAGACCATTTCCTTGGATTTAAGTACAGTGTGGAAATAGCCCTCGATAAAGAGGCAAAGGTTAAAGAGGAGGTCCAGGACCAGATCATCATCCCATGCATCGAGGTCCAGGGAGGAGTATTTGGTCCGGAGGGACGTCCTGATAAACTCAATTCCGCCCCGGGGCAGAAGCCGCCCCATCCTTCTCCCCCCGGCACAGGTTGCACAAACCGGAGCGAGGTCGGCCCAGTCCAGGGCGAACCGTTCCAACTCCCTCTTTCCGCATATTTTGCACGAGTCAAACCCGGGTAGGATCCCGCCAATTCTCAGGAGATGGAGGATGAAAAAAACCGCCAGGTGGCCGCGCCGTGAAGTCTCATCCAGGGCCTTCAATGCCGCCTCCAGGAGATCGAAGACGGGGCGTCCGGGATCGTTCTGCCCCGTGGTTTTGTCGACCACCTCCAGCATCAGAAACAGGTAGAGTATCCCCGCGAGATCGGCTTCGGGTCCGCGGTGCTGGCCGCGCAGGGTGAACTCGTTGACGATATGGAAGTCCCTCTCGGCGTGGTAATAGTACACCAGATCCAGGAGTGCCCCCGGCTCCGCGGCCGCCGCGGAGCGCTTTTTGCTTTTGCGTATGCCCTTGAAGACGAAACTCCGCTTGCCGTACTCCCTCGTAAAGGCCCGGACCAGGCGGTCCGCCTCGCCGACGGACCGCGATGAGAGGACGATTCCCCTGGATTTCTGTATTTCCATATTCAGCCGCCGGCAGTGTCGCGGGAAACGGTGACGGCTATGCGGTTGATCCTCGTGCCCTCGATTTCTTTGATCCTGAAAGTTATATCGCCGTATTTCACCGTCTCGTCCTTTTCGGGAATCTTGCCGAAAAGGTCCAGGACGAAGCCCCCCAGGGTGTCGAAATCGTTGACCGGAAGCTCCACGCCGAGCTCTTCGCAGAAATCGGAGAGGACCATCCGGGAATCCGCCTCATAGCTGTTCCTGCCGGTTCTTCGGAACTCAGGGGCTTCGTCGTCGTCGAACTCGTCTCCTATCTCCCCCACAATCTCCTCGAGGATGTCCTCCAGAGTGACGATGCCGCCGAAGCCCCCGTACTCATCAACCGCAACGGCCATGTGGAGGCGCCTCTTTTTGAACTCCCTGAGGAGGTCGTCCAGGGGCATCGTCTCAGGCACGAAGAAAGGTTTTCGTATGAGTTTTTTCAGGCTGAATTTTCCGCGTCGGTCGATTATGAAACGCAGGAGGTCCTTGACATGGAGCACGCCGATGATATTGTCAATGGTTCCGCGGTACACCGGGACACGGGAATGCCCGGCGTCATAGATTGTTTTGGTGAGGTCTTTTATGGATGTGTCGAAGTTTACCGCAATGATGTCCACCCGGGGAATCATGATTTCCCGGACAATGCGGCTCGATAAATTGATGACGCCGCGGACCATCTCAATTCTGGCGGGTTCCAGGGTTTTCAGGCCCTTCAGTTCGGGATGCGGATCAGGCGGACTTTCCTCGTTTTCCGCCGACGGACTGCCTTTTAGCCTGCGGATAATTCTCCGCAACAGTGAACCCGCCGCGCCATCTTTCCGTTCTTCTGAATCACGCTCCATTGTCATGCGCCCGTCTTCCATGTGGTATCCGCGCTCCCGGGCGGCCCTTCGAAAGTGAATTGCACCACCCCTTCAAACACCAGCTCCGCGGCTTTCAAGGCTTCATCTTTCCCGGCCCCGGAGTCATTGTACAGCACGTCGGCAATGAAGGCCCGAATCGCCTCGCCGATATCGTCCGTGCGATAAAAGAGAAAGCTGAAATCTTCTCCCCCTGCGTTCGCTACCGTAAACGGAGGGCCTATGCGAAGCGGCCGCCGGGACACCAATATCCTTCCACCGTCTTTTCCCTCGACTTGAAAGAGTCCGCCAAACTCCAGGGGAATCGATCGCCCCTCGCCGCGGTCCCGGGGTCCCACCGTACTGTCCTCACATCCCGGAGGCTCCGCCAGGACATAGAGCCGCTCACCTTCCAGGGGAAAGCTGAAGCCTTCCGGACCCCTGCTTGGCGAAGCGGCCCCGGCGAAAGCCGTGATTTCGTAAATCGAATACAGGGAAGCGGGATCAAAATGTGATGAGATTATGATGGCGCCTTCGGATGGTATGGATTTATTGATAAAAGCTTTCAGGAGGGATGTTGCCCTTGCCATGTTCCTCCATGATAGAGAGTTTCTCACGGAAGCCCGTGCGGCCCTCCGAAAAAGAAAAAAGGTTTGCGCATCCGCGGCATCTGCTCCCATAATCCTCACGGCGAACCTCCGATTAGAGTGGAAAGCCAGGGATAATAAATCAACTAAAAATTGGACGGACAGGCAAAAAATGAACAAGCGTTTTTTTACCCCCGAACCCTCGATATTCGCCCATCGCGGCGATTCGGCGAATTACCCGGAAAACACCCTGGCGGCGTTCCAAAGCGCCGTGGAAATGGGCGTAGACGTAATTGAGACGGACGTGCACCGCACAAAGGACGGCCATTTCGTGGTTATACACGACGATTCCGTTGAAAGGACGACGGGCGGCTCCGGCAAGGTATCGAAGCTCACTCTGGCGGATATCAAAAAGCTCGATGCGGGATATCGCTGGTCCCCTGACGGAAAAGAGTTTCCCTTCCGGGGAAAGGGCCTTGAAATACCCACCCTGGAAGAAGTATTAGTTGAATTTCCGGACCAGCGGTTCAACATAGACCTGAAAGACAATGTCCCCGCACAGGCGCCAGCATACTGCGAGATGCTCACATCCTGCGGCGCCGTGGAAAGGGTCCTCACAGCCTCGGAATACAGAGGAAACCTCAAAGCCGCAAGGCGGTTGCTTCCTGCTATGGCCACATCGGCCTCGATGTGGGAGATTATCGGTATATTTTTCCTTTACCGCTCATCCCTCATCCACATGAAGAAGGGGACAGCCGCCGACGCCTTCCAGGTACCGGAGTTTTACGGCGCCTCACGCATCGCCTCCGGGGGATTCATCCGGCGCCTTCACGAAATGGGGGCCCGCGTCCATGTCTGGACCGTAAACCGCGAGGCGGACATGAAGCGCCTCCTCAGCGCGGGAGCCGACGGCATCATGAGCGACAATCCCGCCCTTCTGAAAAAGGTCATGGCAGAACAGCGGCCATAATGCTTACAATCCCAGTTCCCGTGCAAACAGGGCGTACACCTCGGCGGGGTCGAAGAGCGATGCATCGTGGATGATGCCTCCGGCCATGTCGGCATGGCCGCCGCCGAAGCCGATGCCCTGGAGAGCGTTTTGAATCACCAGGGCGGCGTTCCACTCCGGGCGTTCGTTTCTTATTGAAAAGTTTACCTTCCCTTTGTTTTTCGCGCAGAGTATCGAGAAATCGATTTCCTCCAGGGAAAGTAAAAAATCCCCCAGAATTCCCAGAAGGTTCTGGTTGCACCCTTCGGGAAAATAGCAGAAGCTCACTGCCTTTTCAATTTTGACATTGTTGATGGCATAGCGGTAAAATTCCAGGTCCTTCGTCTGGATGTAGTTGCGAAGGAGGGTATTCTGGAGGCGGATGTCCGCCAGAGGATAGAGGTCCGCGTAGGCCTGGACGTCGGCCTCACCGACATTGCGCGTCAAAAGCGCCGTGTCCATATTGATTCCGATCATGAGGGCCGTGGCGATTTTTCGCGGAATTTCCAATTCAAACTCTCGAAAATACGTGTAGATGATGGAGGCGCAGGCGCCGTAGTCGGGCCTGATATCAACGAAGGGCACGTCATCCGCGGCCTTCACCTGATGGTGGTCGATGACGGCCACCTCTTCGCCGATGAGGTCCGTAACGTTCTTGTTTCCCTTGCATCCGTCGACGATGACGATTTTATGGTCCGCCTCCAGTTCCACATCGCAGCTCCTCGCGATGGAAATATCCAGATCGTGTATCATCTTCCTGAGGGAGTCGCGCTGAATGTCGCCTTCGAAGATGATTCGGCTTTGCACTCCGAGCCGGCGCAGAATTTCCTGAAGGCCTGCGGCGGAGGACACGGCGTCATGGTCGGGATAATCATGGGTCTGTATGTAGAGGAGCTCTTCGTTTCCGTAGGTTACCACGAGGTCGTGTACGATGCCCATCTTTCCCTCCGGGCCCCTCGCTTACCGGGGGCCGATCCTTTTCATTAGCGCGTTATGAAGATCGTCCATGTCTCTCATCGGCTTGTAAAGTACGTCCTCGTCGCCGATTCCCATTCCCCTCAGGCGGGGTGAAAGCCGGTAGTCCAGGGACGCGGTGTGAATGAAATAATGCGTTCCCGGGGAAATGTCCCCGGCCCTGGCGATGACATCATCGCCGGACATGTCCGGAAGCCGCATGTCGACGACGGCGGCGGCGTACCCGCCGCGGCCAAGCTTCTCAAGGGCCTCGGAACCCGTCGACGCGACGTCCACGGCAAGGCCCTTGAACTCCAAAAATGCCCGGAGCATCTTGCTCACCAGGGGCTCGTCGTCCACGATGAGGATTTTTATCCGTTCTACGCTCATCTTTTCCCTCCTGTCAGGGGGAGTTTCACAACGAAGGCTGTACCCCCACCCTCCCCTTGTTCGGCCGAGATGGACCCGTTGTGGTTCCTGGTTACGATAAAAAACGACACGGCGAGCCCCAGGCCCGTTCCGTCCCCCGGCCCTTTGGTGGTGTAAAAGGGCTCAAAGAGGTGGCGCCGCGTGTAGTCATCGATACCCGGACCATTGTCGGAGATGGTTATGACGGCGCTGTCGTCGGTCCTTTTTGTGGTAACCATAATCCGCGGAGTAAACCCTTCTCCTTCCATTCCGGAGAGGGCCTGGGCGGCGTTTTTTAGCAGGTTGATCATCACCTGCTCCATTTCCGTGGAAACACAGGGCACAGCAGTAAGGGAAATGTCGTACTCACGGACGATGGCAATTTTCCGGAAATCGTATTTCTTTTTTAAGTCATAGTCCCGGGAGGCCATTTCGATGGTGCGGTCCAGAAGTTCGCTCAGATTGACGGATGTTTTCTTTCCGGTACTGCGGCGGCTGAACTGAAGCATGCTCGTGACGATCTCAGCGGCCCGCTGGCCCGCTTCAGAAATCCCGTCGAGATAGGAGAATATCTCGCTTTTCTCGAGGTACTCCCGGAGCCGGTCCAGGGCAATACCGGTTTCCTCCGCGAGCTTTCTGTTGGCCTCGAACTCCCGGGAAAGCTTCAGGTTCGTCGCCTGGACCCCCTGGAGAATGATCCCCAGTGGATTGTTGATCTCGTGGGCCATTCCCGCGGCGAGGCCACCTATTGTCATCATCTTTTCATTCTGGAGCATGAGCTCCTCGGCGCGGCGCCGCTCCGTGATGTCGGTGATGACGCCGAAACTCCCGGCAAAGTCGCCTTTCTCATCGAAGATGACCTTGGGAGAAACAAGCGCCAGAGTTTTCCTCCCGTCGGGCCTGGTCCATTCGAGCTCGTAGACTTCGGTTCCACTCTCCATCCTTTTCCCGAGCTGGTAGACCAGGACCTCCCGGTTTTTTTCGTCAAGCAAGTCCATGGGGTCAGTCCCGAGAAGGTCTTCCCTGCTGCGCCCGAGCATTTCACAAAGTCTGGGGTTTACATAATTTAAACGGCCCCTGGCGTCAAGGACCGCCATTCCGTCCCGCATCGTTTCCACAAGCATCCTGAACCGCTCTTCGCTCCTCTTCAGGGCCGCCTCGGCGGATTTGCGTTTCGTGATGTCGGTAAGGGCACCCACCACGGCGACGGTCGTCCCGTTCACCACCACAGGGGCCTCGTGGACCTCCACAAAAATGGCATGGCCGTCCCTGTGGCGAAGTTCGAGTTCGTAGGGCTCCTGGCGCATCCCCGTGGCAATGGCCCTTTCCGTCGCCTCATAGCCCCTGATATTTATCGGATTGTCCGTCGTCAGCTCAGGCCATCGCGTCTTTGCCTCTTCGGGCTGGTAGCCAAAGATGTCCTTGAACTGTGGGCTCATGTATGTGAGCACATGGTCCGCCGTATGGGAGTAGAAAGCGTTGGTGCTGTGCTCGATGATGTTTCGGAGCTTTTCCTCGCTCTCCCTCACTAATTGTTCGGCCTTTTTCCGTTCGGAAATGTCCCGCATGACCGTGGAGAGATACTGCACTTCCCCCTTTTCCGATTTGTGCGATATAATGACCTGGGATACGGGGACCTCCCTCCCCGCAGATGTAAGGACCGCCGTTTCTCCTTCCCAGACGCCCTCACCTATGGCCCGGGGGATACCCTCCCGGGAGATGAAGTCATAGGCCCAGTCGGGGTGAAAATCGCTTATGCGAAGAGAACCGATATCAGCCTCCGGGCCGTATCCGATGAGCTCCCGGCCCGCCCGGTTAAGATAAGTAACCCACCTGTCCGGCGTGGACGTTGCCACCAGGTCGCTTGTGCTTTCAAGAATCGCGGTGAGGCGGCGCAGTTCCCGCTCCATGGCCTTACGTTCCGTGATGTCCAGGGCCGCGAAGGTGATTCCTTTCGAGAGGTCCGAGGGATCAATTGGCGTGGAGCTCAAAAGCACATCGATGATGGTCCCGTCCTTCCGCTTCCATTGGGTTTCCAGAATGCCGGTGCCGTCCTGGGAAACTCGGGCATACTGATCGCGCCCCACGTTTTCGAATTCCTCGTCGCTCTGATAAAGGATGCGGACGCTTTTCCCCGACAGCTCGTCCTCGCTGAACCCGGTTATTTCGCAAAAGGCTTCATTGGTCCATCCCAGGGTCCGTCCCTCAACGATACCGATTCCCACAGGGGCCGCCCGAAATATGCTTCGAAGAAAGGCATCGCTTTTTGCAAAATCATTGCGTGCGACGAGGAGCTCACGGTTCTGGGTCTCAAAGGCCTCGTTCGACGCCTCAAGCTCTTCAATAGTCGCGTTCAGTTCCTCGTTCACCGTTTCGAGATCGATGTTTTTTCGTTCGATCAGCTCATCGGTTTCCTTCTTCTCGGTGATGTCGAGAATGACGCCTCTCACAAATTCGGGGCGAGAATCGCTTCCCGCCAGGTACTGGAAAATCTCATTCACCCACCTGATGGCGCCGTCCCGGCGGACGATGCGGTATTCCCGCCTCTTTTTGAAGTCCGCCTCCGACCTCATGCGCATTGCATCGTCATAAATGCCGCGAATATCGTCGGGGTGGATTATCTGGTCCCATCGGGGCGATCCGGCAAGGAATTCCTTTTCGGTATATCCCGTAATTTCCTCAACGGACCCGTGCAGGAACAAAGGATTGAAATTTATATCGCTCTGGAAGGCGATCCCCTGGAAGTTCTCCACGAAGGAGCGGTAGCGCTCTTCGCTTACCCGAAGCTTTTTATCGGCTTCGTATTTATAAATGGCGATCTCGATGGCCGTTACGAGGTCGTAGGGATTGACCGGTTTGACCACATACCCGAAGGGCCCCGTCGCCTTTGCCCTTTCTATGGTTGAATCGTCGGTATGGGCGGTGAGATAAATGACCGGCACGTCGGCTATTGCGCGCAGGGCCTCCGCCGTCTGGATGCCGTCCATGATCCCCCTGAGCATGATATCCATAAGGATGCAGTCGGGCCTTTCATTTTTCACAAAGTCCAGGGCTTCTTCACCGGACATAAAGGTCCCTACAACGGCATATCCTTTTGATGCCAGGATATCCGCGATGTTCAGGGCGATGATCGCCTCGTCTTCCACGAGGAGGATGCGCGCTTTGGGTTCCATTGCCTTCACGAAAGGATAAAATCGTTGATAGCCACAGGAGAAACAGCCTCCCATAACTTACACAGACATATCCGATCAAGATACCCGTTCACAGGAGAAAATCAAGAAATATTTTTCCAGATGGACGCATCACATCAGTGGGAAAAACGTCCCCGTCCGGCATTTCGGCCATGCCGGACGGGGCGCGGGGCATTAATACAATTGGTTATTCGGGCCTTTACGAAACCTGGGCTATTTCGCTCTTATCTTCCGCCTTAGGTTGGTCCAAAAAGCGGACCTCCCTGCCCACGAGGATGATGCGGCTCTGCATCTTCCCCTCCTTCCCTTCCCATCGGTCCTGACGGAGCTTCCCCGCAACCAGGACTTTCTTTCCTTTTTTAACGTTTTGGGCGCAAAGGTCCGCGAGGGAGCTCCAGGTTTCGATGTCGATGTAGGAAACCCTCGGTGTCGCGTCCACCCCGGAATGGTGGTTCATGGCCAGGGTGAAGGTACAGAGGGATTTTCCCGATTTCGTCTCCTTAATCTGGGGGTCCCGGGTTACAAATCCGTCAATCTCAACTTTGTTTTGACTTACCATAAGCCTTCTCCTTGTTGTATGGTCTCACCTGTACATACGAAAAAAAAGCCCCCATTATAAAAAAAATTTCCCAATTTTGTGTTTTTTTTCTAAGTCCGTTCGGATACATAATCAGGGAAACCTGATTATTAGAGGTTGTAATAAACCAATCACAAAGGCTGCTCTCGAAGAGGTTTATCGCTTGACGGTGGCCCGGTTCTGGAATAATACTGGCGATGATGAATGCGATGAAGCAATACCTCGAACCGACCCCGTATATCGATTTTAATCACAATTCGGTGATGGATTTCGCCATCCGGGAAACCGGAAACCTGAAAACTCCAATCGAGAAGGCCATTAAGCTCTACTACTCTGTACGAGACGGCCTACGGTACAATCCTTATGTCATGACCCTTGATAAAAGCAATTATTCCGCGAGTTTTGTGCTCTCTCAGGGGGAAGGGTTCTGCATACAAAAAGCCATCGTCCTGGCGGCTGGAGCGCGGGCCCTGGGTATTCCGGCAAGGCTGGGCTTCGCCGACGTGGTGAACCATCTCACCACCCGGCGCCTCCGGGACATTCTGAAAACGGACCTCATCGTATTCCACGGCTACACCCAGCTTTATCTTGAAGGCGCCTGGGTGAAAGCGACCACGGCCTTCGACCGCAACCTCTGCGACCGCTTCGGCATACGCACCCTTGAGTTTGACGGCCGGGAAGATTCCGTGTTTCATCCCTTCGACCGGGAGGGGCGGACCCACATGGAATATGTCAACGACCGGGGGACATTCGCTGATTTTCCCTTCGACCTCATGGTAAGCGAGATGCGGAAAGCCTATCCCCATCTTGTGCACTATTTCGATGAAGCCGGCCCCGCCGTAAACGGAGACTTCCACAGGGAGGCTTCCGAAGAAAAAGACCGGTCTGCGCGATGATCATACGAAGCACGGGACTTATACGCGCCCTCAGTTTCGGCTCATCTTCGATACTCGCGCTGGCGATATTCCCTTTTATCATACTTCGCCGTGACCTTCCTGAAGGGATTGGCCCGAAAGCCATTATACGCCACGAGAAAATCCACCTGCGGCAGCAGCGCGAACTCCTTGTGGCGCCATTTTATATCTGGTACGCCGCTTCGTACATCCTGGGAAGACTCCGGGGAAAAGGGCACCTGGAAGCCTACCGGGACATTCGCTTTGAACGGGAGGCCGAAGCGAATATGGATGATGAGGAATACCTGGCCCGCCGAAGGCCCCGTGCATTTCTGAGATATTGAAAACAGAGGGGGCGCAGGTTCTATTACCGGTTGCGCTTTCCGGGAATGACAATGGAAAAGCTTCGAGATCTCTTAGCGGTCTTTCACGAGCATTGTAAAGAATGGGGCTATCGGACCATAGCGGTGACCCTGGTCGCGGTCGCGGCGCTAACCCTAAATTTTTATGTGCCGCAGACTTGGCTTACCCGGATCGTGGAGGGACATATTGTCCTTAGCCGGTTTGAAAGCTCCATCCTGGCCAGCGCGGGGTTCTGTCTCCAGAACTTCATCACCCTCTTCCTTTTTCCTTTTCTGTCCATGGCAATAATTATCTTCTGGGGTAAAAGAAGGGGCGGTACCGGGCACAACTTCCCATCTTGCCTAAGGGACACCGGCACAGGCTGGGGAGACCAGACGAGGTTTCTATGGGTGTTCGCAGCGGCCTTCGCGGCGCTCCTGCCGCTTATATGGTGGGCGGGACAAGAGGAGGCGTATCAAACTACCTACCCGTTTTTTTTCTACGCCCGTTTCGGCGTCCAATACCTGGCCCTCTGGTGGCTATTTTACGGGTTGTATTACATCGGCGTGGAATACTTCTTCAGGGGCTTTCTCCTCTTCGGCCTGGAGGCCAGGTTCGGAAGCTCCGCGGTCCTGATATCGGTTATCCCCTATGTGATGATACATTTTTCCAAACCTGCCACCGAAGTAATAGGGTCGGCCCTTGCGGGCATTCTCCTGGGATACATGGCCCTGCGAAGCCGCAGCATCTGGGGAGGTTTTTTTCTTCACTGGCTCGTGGGCATGGCCATGGATGCCATGTCGATTTATTACGGCAGCGGTTTCATGTCGCGGTAAGCCTCTTAGGTGAAGCCCCTTTTTCTACATCTTTCCATATTGAAAGAAATCAGAATGGCGTATCCGCTGACTCCATCAGCAAATCGGAGATGCGCACATAGTGGCCGGTCCACCATCCAAAGGGACTAAAAAAGAGAAATATTTTGTCGCCAAAGTTCCACCCGGTATCAATTGTAGTTGTAAAGATCGAATCCATGGAGGAGTCGAACAGTTCTACGTTGAATTTGCCCAGAAAAAGATCGATCTTGAAATCCCAGGTAATCCAGATGTCGAAGAATTCATCCGGGTGTATTTGCTGGCGGGTTTCGGTATAGGGTATGAAGTCATTGGGGTTGTGATCACGGTACCAGTAATTGGTCCCGTAAAATTTCATTTGATCCTCATGTTGATTTCCTATTCCAAGGAATCTGCACTGGTTAAAGAAAGAAATAATATGAATAGGAAAGCAATACGATCCACCGTAATAATCATTATCTCTGTGTTGATAATATTTGAAACGGATATGAAGAAACTTTTTACCAGCGGAATCATAGCCAACTCCAAGATCCGGGCCTTTATCGGTAACATTTTGATTAAGCTGAACATATCCATCTTCCAGTTCTATTTGCGCCTCGTTATGTAAATAGAAATATGAAGGAAGTGTTGGTTCATCAAAGTCATACTGTAATTTTCCATTGCTGAAAATCGCTGGTATAATGTACGCCCAGCTACCGTCATTCTTTTGCGTGGTTCTTTGGGAAGAACCACGTATAACCCATGTATCGAGGATGGAATCCGCAGCATCCTTCGCTTTGATCCTTAAATAAGATAAATTATTTTCCGTCACATCAATCTGGGTTCCTGCTGTCTCTAAAAGTAGAGTTTCCGAAAAAGGGTCAATTTTGGGAATATAATAAATTTCATATTTTACCGCCTTATCTAAGGGCGGCCATGCAAGGGTGAATATTGTATCGGTGGACGTTATCACCTTCGGCTCATCCGTGAAATTATTCGCCCATTTTGTGAGCATAAGCTCTGTTACCGTTGCCGTTGTTGTATCATGGCAAGATACATATTTGGCCAGGACGGTGGATTGGCCGGTGTCCACCCCAGTTGCCAGGCCTTTCGAACCGGGGGTGTCGCTTATCGATAGCACTGAAGGGTTGGATGAAGACCAGGTCGCTAACCCGGTGAGGTCCTTTGTGGTGCTGTCAGTATAATGTCCATATACAAAGAATTGAATTGTTTTAGTCTTTTGTATGGTCGGATCAACAGGTTCAATTTTAAGTGAAAGCAATTCTGCCGGAGTTACTGAAAAACTCGTCGAGCTGGTTATACCGCTATGGTCCGCACTTATCTGTGTGGACCCAGTTGCAATGGCAGTTGCCAGACCCCGTGTTCCAGGCGTATTGCTGACGGAAGCTACTGTTTGAATGGACGATGACCACACAACCTGCTCTGTCAGGTCCATGGTCGATGAATCAGAAAAATGGCCGATAGCGGTGAATTGCAAAGTGAACCTCAGGATTGGTTGGGTTTTCCGGAGTAATTTGTATTGAAATAAGGTATCCGCCGGTAATTTCGGCGGCGCATTCGGCAGAGCGGCCGTCATAGAAAGCAGTGATATTTGTGTAACCGGGTTGGATTCCGGTCACTTTTCCGTCCGTGTCTACTTGAGCGATGAATGGATCTCCGCTTTCCCAGTGGGCTTCCGAGGAAATATCTTTCGTTGAACCATTGCCGTATCTGGCAATTGCCTTAAGCTTGTACTCAAGGCCTACCGGTATGGAGAGCCCCGAAGGTGTAATTTCAATAGATACTATTTCATCGTTTAAACCCGTTTTTGGATCGAACAACTCGTTTCTTTCAAAACATCCGGAACCGAACACCATCTGAAAAATGAAAATAACCAACAATACAGATTTATTTGTTTTGCATAAATGTTTCATTATATATGCCCATTCGGTGGTCTCACGAAAAGATTTATAAATACGAAATATCGGAATTAGTCAACCCTTTTTTATTTTTTATCTAAAGGCAGTTTTATCAAGTTTCATCTGCAGGCAGTATTGGCCCTGAAATATTAGTTCTGTTTTTCTATCAGGCAAACTCCGGTTTTTAAGATTTCCCGCCCGCCGAAGGCAAGCGAGAAAAAATAGTTTTTTGGATACCCTTAAGTCTTATTGTAGAATGGGAAAAGGTTAATTATTACAGCCCTTCTTTTTTATAGAATCATATCGCCTCATTATTTCCGTGCATGCTGCTGACATAGAATTACCGAAATCCGCCATGTATCAGCGTAATATGTCGCCTTCGCGGAGGACCTGAGTGTGACAATATCCTCACCGTTTGACGGCGCGGAACACGATGCCCTGCTTTTTCATGCGGTGCTCCCAGCCCTCAAAGCCGGCATCGATCGCGAGCTCGCGGAGTTCGTCCGGCCTGAACCAGCGGAACCCGTGCGCTGCCGACACGTACTTCTGGATACCCCCCTTCACAGCTCCTTCCGCCACGCAGTAAGTGGACCCCACGAAGATCCCGCCTTTTACGAGGGAGCGGTGAATTGAGGCGAACACGTCCGGCAGCGCGGGAAAAAGATGCAGGCCGCCCGCGCAGTGGACGCGGTCAAAACAAGACCTGGCGAAAGGCCATCTCGACACATCGGCGCGGACCAGCGTGATGTTGTCCGCGCCCACCCTGCGAAGCTCCCGCTCCGCCCTGCGTAGCATGGGAAGGGAAAGGTCGACTCCGATCAATGTTCCGCCGGCAAGCGGCTTCGAGAAGCGGCGCGTGAAGTTTCCGGGCCCGCACGCGAGATCGAGCAACTCTAGCCCCGGAGAGAGGGAGAGGTATTCACTCGTGAGCTCCATCTCCCATGAGAGGCTGGAAAAAGGCGCGGTCACCATGGGCCTCCAGAGCCGCTCGTACAGGAAAACCAGGGGGCTGAACTCCATCGCCCATTGAGAGGAAAAGGTCCGCGGCGCCGCGGCCGTGCCGACGAAATCAGGTATGCCCTCGCGGTTCGGGTAAGAGGCGCCGCAGGAGGGGCAAACCAGCTCGGGGCAGGCCCCGGCCTGCCCCTGCGGAGCGAGTTTGAAATCGGTGCATTTCGGGCAGTCGAGCTTTTCAAGTATCCGGGCTTTCATTGCCGCTCTTCTCCTGTCATGATCTTTGGGCCATACTTTCATTTTCAAAGGCCCCTGTCATGCAATCATAAAAGGCAACCTCTAATAATTGCGTTTACCCGCCCGCCTAAGGCGGGCGGGTAAACGTAGTTTTTGTGGCCGCCCTTAATTTTTAAAAGTTCCCAATATTATTTTGTCCAACCAAAGATATCTGCAGTTGTCTGCGGCAATTATTTCCCCTTCTCAGTTTTCTGCAACAACAAGAAAAACATAGCCGCGGATTCACGCAGATGGGCGCAGATTGAAAAAAACGGTGGGATATTGATATTGCTTTTTTAATCAGTCCCCGTAAAATACATTGACACGGTCGCTCGAAAGGCCCTAACCTGTCAGCCGCATATTCATTGCGAGAGGTGGTAACATGAAAAAAAGAAAAATGCTCGTAACCGCCATGATTCTGGCGACTTTTCTCGTGTCTTTTTCATCATGCGCTAAAAAAAGCGACCTGATACTCGCCACGACTACAAGCACCCAGGACACGGGGCTTTTAGACGTCCTCATTCCACTCTTTGAAGAAAATACGGGCTACGCCGTTAAAACCATCGCAGTGGGCTCAGGTCAGGCCATGGCCTTAGGAAAACGGGGCGAGGCCGATGTCCTCCTTGTCCATTCTCCGGAAGCGGAAAAGGAGTTCATCGAAAGCGGAATGGGCATAAACCGCCGCATAGTCATGCACAACGACTTCATCATTCTGGGGCCCCCGGAGGACCCGGCGGAAGCTGCGAAAGCGAAAAATGCTGTCGAAGTATTCCGGAAGATCGCGGCAAGCGAATCGCTTTTTATCTCCCGCGGCGACTTCTCCGGCACCCATGTAAAAGAGCTGTCCCTCTGGAAAGCGGCGGGCGTGGATGTGAAGGGAAAGAAATGGTATCAGGAAACGGGCATTGGCATGGGGAAAACCCTCTCCGTCGTGGCCGAGAAGAAAGGATATACACTCGCTGACCGCTCCACATGGCTCACCATGAAGAAAATCCTCAACCTCGCCGTAATCAATGAGGGAGACCGGACCCTGTACAATATCTACCACGTCATCGAGGTGAACCCGGCGAAATTTCCCAAGGTGAACGGCAAAGCGGCGCGTCTCTTCGCGGACTTCATCGTCTCCGTGGGGATACAGAAGGTCATCGGCGAATTCGGGAAGGACAAGTACGGGCAACCCCTTTACTTCCCCGACGCCGTTAAATAGGTAAACCCCATGGACCTCATCATCGAGGGCCTGTTTCAGGCCTTCCGGCTAATCGCAGGCCTCGATGCTGAAGTATTCTCCGTATCCCTCCTCACCCTCCAGGTTACCCTCATGGCGACCCTCATAAGCACGGTGATCGGCGTCGCCGCAGGGACCGCCGTAGCTCTTAACGAGTTTCCGGGACGCACTTTCACCGTGGGACTTATAAACACCGGCATGGGGGTCCCTCCCGTCGTGGTGGGCCTCATCACAACAGTCCTCCTGTGGCGCCATGGCGTCCTTGGAAGGCTCGAGCTCCTCTACACGCCGTCGGCCATCATCATAGCCCAGGTCCTCATCGCCACGCCGATGGTAATGGGTATCACCCTCTCTTCTATCCAGCAGATACCCAGGGCCTTCCGCCTCCAGGTGATGGCCCTCGGGGCCTCCAGGTTCCAGATGCTCTGGTACCTCTACCGGGAAGCCCGGCTCCCCCTTCTTGCCGCCATCATGGCCGGGTTTGGAAGCGTAATAAGCGAGGTGGGCGCCTCCATCATGGTGGGAGGAAATATCCGCGGCCATACCAGGGTCCTCACTACCGCCACGGTGATGGAAACCAGCCGCGGCAACTTCGATACCGCCATCGCCCTGGGGATTATACTCATGGTGCTCACCTATGCGGTGAACTACATTCTTTCGCGCATCCAGCAAAGGGGCCGCCAGCGATGACGGGCGGGTTTGTCCTCCGGGCTGAAGGGCTCAGGGTCTGGAACGAGCGGAATTTTCGGATCGACATAGACGATCTCTCCGTACGGGAGGGAGAGGTCCTGGGCATCATCGGGCACAATGGGTCGGGGAAAACCACGCTTCTTTTGGCCCTCGCCGGGTTGAAAAAACCCGACTGCGGGACCCTTTCCTTTCGCGGTGCCCCGGTGGATATCCACGGACCGATGACGGAGTACAGGTCCCGGCTGTCAATGGCGTTCCAGGAGCCCCTGCTTTTACATGCGACGGTCTTCGACAATGTGGCCATGGGACTGCGGATCAGGAAGATGAGGGGCAGAGAGCTCCGGTCCCGTGTGGAGGAATACTGCGGCCTCTTCAACGTCGGCCATCTGGTGAAACGCCAGGCCAGGACGCTCTCGGGGGGCGAGGCGCGACGGGTGTCCCTGGCCAGGGCCATGGCGATACGCCCGGACCTCCTGCTCCTTGACGAGCCGTTCTCCTCACTGGACCTCCCCACCCGGGACGCTCTCCTCAATGATTTCGATGGGATAGCAAAAAAGATCGGAGGCACCATCATATTAGCCACCCACGACCGTGTCGAAGCGATGCGCCTCTGTACAACCCTTGCGGTAATGAACGCGGGGAAAATAATCCAGTCCGGCGCACCCTCCGAGGTGATAAACGGACCCGCCGATGAATTCGTAGCGGCCTTCGTGGGAGTTGAAACAATCATCGAAGCGCGCGTGGCGGAAGCGACGTCGGCGGGTTTTTTTGCTGAAGCAGGCGGCGTCCGCATTGAAGTGACGGGAGAGGCGCGGGAGGGAGAGAGTGTGTTACTCGGCATCAGGCCCGAACAGGTGGTTCTTTCACTCTCCGATAATCTATGCGGCACGAGCCTTCGTAACGCTTTCAGGGGAGTGATCACACGGACGGTGAACATGGGCCCGCACCATCGGGTGACCCTGGACTGCGGCTTTCCCCTTGTAGCCTATGTGGCTCCTCATTCAAAGGAGGAACTGGGACTCCGGGAAGGCCTGGAGGTAACCGCCGCTTTTAAGGCGACGGCCGTCCACCTTGTACGAAAGTCGGCGGGGAAATGACGCAACGCATCGCCTACCCCGGCCGGAAGTATCACTACATGCCGCTTGTAAAGCGGTCATGCATTTCGCCAGCGCTACCCTTCTTTAAGCCACTGGGCCCAGGCATCCGGAGCATGTCCCACTGTAGCCTTTCCCGCAAACCTCACCACGGGGGTGCGGAACAAGAGGGGGTGTTCCAAAAGTTCCGTCCTGATATCATGCCCGATATACAAAAGATTGCGTCTGCCGTACTCTTTCCCTTCCCGGTCGATGAGCTCCTCCAGGGGCACGGAGCGCGAAACACTCCCAAGCTCCCCCTTGCTCATTCCCTTCTCGGCGAGGTTGACGAAGTGTACCTTCACGCGGCGCTCTTTGAAAAACCGCAGGGCCTTATCCGTGTCGCGGCACTTCTTCGTGCCGAATATCTGGACTTCCACGGGCGTCTCCCGAATATCTGGCTTTTTAAGAGCGGTACTCCAGCAATCCGTCACGACATTTCATCTCCCGCATTCCTTGGCTAAAGCCCTTAAGGCGCGGAATTCCCAGGAAAGCGGCCCCTCTTTTATGTGTCTCCGGGTTGGAGGGGACAGCGATGCGGGTCCCGGTTCCCGTTTCACAGGGTGATGGTAATCCGCAGGGTTTGGCGTATCTTCATGAGGGTTTTCACCGTGCAGTTTGCGCCTTTTTCAATATTATATAATTGAGGCACGGCTATACCGCACATGTCGGAAAGGTCCTGGACCGAAAGCCCCCTGCCAATCCGTGCTTTGCGTATGGCCTGACCGATTGAAATAAGTTTTTTTTCAATTATATCCGGTTTTTCAACTTTTTTGTTGGCTTTACCGGCCGGGGCGAGTTTGATCGACTTCTTTGCTTTCACTTCTCGTTTTTTCATATATTTTCTCCTTTAATGGCGAAATACCAAACATGCCATAAAATGTCAACCGGGTAACGAAAATTATTAATACTCTGAGAGGAGAACTTCTATTATTAATCTTACCTCCGAAAAAGCTGCTTTTCCTGTACAAACCTCCTAAACCGCCCTTTAATACTCAAAGTATGACCAACTACTTTATCACTTCGTTACAAATTTCGGTAAAACTTACTTCTTTCACGCCCAAAAAATGTATTTTTTGATAAAAATGGATATAATACTCCCTTGGGAGCCGATTTTTTCGTTTTGCCGCGGAAACATAACACTCAACAAGCCCCACTGTAGATAGTTTCACAATCAAGTATCATGCGTACCGGGACGGCCTCCCCCTAATTTCCGGGGGCGCGGAAAGCTGAAAAATTAACTTGACGCGCCATACCCCTGCGATTATTAAAAACAATCGAAAAGGAGGGCACCATGCACGCACGTTCCATAATCGTATTGCTTCTGGCCGTGTGCGCCGTCACTATCTCGCTGCAAAACCTTCAGGCCTCGGTGGTTCGCATTTTCTTTTGGGACTTGTCCCTCCCCCTCATCGTCCTGATTTTCATCATTCTGCTCACAGGGTTCACAACGGGATACCTTTACGGAGAAATCCGGCGTAATAAAAGCTCCCACCGAGATGAGGACTCCTGCCGCGGGGACACCTAACTGCCATGACAACGTGGCGCCGCTGATTCGAAGTCTTCCTGCATTTCAAATGGCCATGGCGTTTGCAGGGTTTCGGATGCGCATCCAAGCTTTCGCGTCCGGACGCATTGTTTTGTGTATATCATCCTCCCTCATGAATTTTTTTCCAGATACACCGTGTGGGTCGGAAATGGGATGCCGATCCCCGCTTCAGTGAGGGCCCTGTAAAGCGCTTTCGTCGCCTCTACCTTTTTGGCAAACTGATTGCCGTAGAGTGATATCCAGAAACGGGCCTGAAAATTCAGTGAAAAATCCCCCATGGAGACGAAGAAAACCTCCGGCGCAGGGGCCGTCTGTATGTCTTTCACCGCGTTAAGGGCCGCCAGAACCACCTCCTCCACCCGGTCCACATCGCTTCCGTAGGCAACGCCGAAGTCCACCACCACGCGGATGTTCGGCGTAGGGAGCGCGTAATTCTTGAACTTCTTGTTCATCAGTTCCCCGTTAGGGATGATCACCACTTCGTTGTCGTAGGTGAGAATTTGGGTGTTGCGAAGTCCCACTTCGCGGATTACCCCCACGTCTCCGTCGATGCTCACCTTGTCCCCCACGGCGAAGGATTGGTCCAGAGTGAGGATGATGCCTCCGATGATATTGGAGAGAGTGTCTTTCACGGCGAAACCTATGGCGAAGCCCGCAATGCCGAGGGAGGCGATCAGGGGCCCTATCTCAATGCCGAATTTCGCAAGGACTATGAGGGCGGTTATTATTATTATGAATATTTTACTCACCTTTGTAAAGAGGGGGACAAGGTCATCGTTGATCCGCGAGTCGAGTTTCCTGGCCACGCCGCTCCCCCAAGCCCCAAGAAGGATCTCCGACAGTTTCATGAGGAAATACCCCACCATGAAGATGATCGCCGAAGTAAAGAGGTTGTTGAGTGCCCCGTACAGCGCCGGGGTTAATCCCAGAGGCAGAAGCGCAAGTTTAAATCCAACAAAGATGAGTATCCACCTGAAGGGTTTGCGGGCCGCCATGGCGATATCGTCATCGACGTTCGTGGCAGACCGCGCCGTTAACCTATATATGACTTTATCGAACAGTAGCTTCACGAGGAGGGAAAGAAGATAAAAGCACGAGGCTATAAGAAGCGAGGAAAGCCACTTGTTGCGAAACACGATACCGGGCTTTGTCCCCCGCATATGGGCATAGAGATCGCGGAGCGGCGTGAGTTTCTCCGTCTCAATGCGGGCCATGATGTCGGGGAGCGACTCGGTCTTGACCCATTCCGCGGCCTTCACAGCGCACTGGGCCGCCGCGTCGAGGATGCTGTCCCCTCCGGTATGGGAAAATTCGTCTCCGGAAACGCTCTGCCCGGTTTCAACATTGATGGACCGGCAGTTGACTTTCAGGGATTTCCCCTCGTGGAGGAACCTGCCCGTTATGGCGATACGTGCGCCTATATGTTTCGCTAATTCCAGGGCCCCTTCACCGTCATAGAGATCTCCGCCCGTAAGCCCCCTCTTCTTCATTTCAAAAGCGGCCTTTCGGGAGTCGATGATCACAAGGTGTTTTCCCGCGGGAAGGCTCCTTGCTACAAGCTCCGGGAGATACCCCTCCAGATACACCGCCGATGATCCTGTGACGTTCTGGAAAGGGAAAATAACCAACGTCTCCGGAGCCAAGGCCGCTTGCGGCGCCGATTTCTCAAGGGAAACGGCATTTTCGAAAAAGGCAGGGACTGCAAGGACCGGCAACAACAAACAAATCAACTGTTTCATTGCGCACCTTCTCATCGAATGATTTCTCATTTTGTAAATTATGGGAACCTCAAAAATGAAGGGAACTTTTAAAAACTAAAGTGGGACTTCCAAAAAATTCAATTTTTAAGTTCCCATAAATTGTAACTACTGACAAACTCAGGACTTGGGCTTTTCCGCCCGCCGAAAGCGGGCGGAAAACCTGCTATTTTGAGGCTAACTTATGACGGAATATACGGCAAGCTATTTTGTATTTATGGGACCCGACAGAGCAGGAGAGGGAGGCCCTTCGTTGGAAAATTCCACCCCCTCCTACAAAAGAGAGGTCTCCTTCCAGGCTCTTTCCGTGCTTCCGGGCAGTTCTTTTATAAAGATGGATTACTGGTACTTCACAAAGACGTCGATAAACGTACCCACGAAGAGGACCGGCGATACGAAGGCGTTAAGTTGATAAAGCTCCTTTGCCGCAGCTTCCTGCTCGTCCCGGCGCGCCAGATGCTGCTGGTACATAAAAATGACGGCTACAGCGGCCAGGGCGATCCAGTAGGCCTGCTGTCGCTTCGCTATGATCCCGGCCCACACCAGAGCGGCCACAGCTCCCACGTAAAGCAGGAGGGAGATGAGGGCGGCTTTGTCCCGGCCGTACTTCGCCGGAATTGATCGGAAGCCTTCCCGTTCTTCGAATTTGATTTCCAGCAGAGAGCGGATTATATCCAGGCCGGCAATCCACAACATGGCAGCGGCCCCGAGAATGAAGGGAACGTAGTCCACCCGGCTCGAGGCGAACAGCACACCGGTGACGGCGATATACCCTCCGATTGGGGCAAAAGCCTCAAGTACGCCCAGATAAAAGTGCGATGCTGTAGTAAAACGTTTAAAGAAGGAATAAGCAAAAAGTAGTACGATGACGAGGAGCGAAAGCTGGAAGCAAAGCCTGTTGAGCATGTACGAGGAAAGCGCCAGGAGCACGCAGGCAATTCCCGAGAAAAACCAGACCTCTTTTGATGAAAGCCCCCCCTCCGGGAGGGCCCTCTCCTTCGCCCCGGGATATCGGGCGTCCAATTCCGTGCCGACAGCTCTTGTCAAGGACATTCCCGCCGCGCGTCCAGCAACCAGGGCCAGAGTCACCCACACCCAGGTTAAGAAAGTACCGCCTCCGGCAAAGAGAAGCCCAACGTATGCGAAGAGAAAAGGGAAAAAACCCTGCTTTGCCATGACGAGCTTAACGATTTTTTTTATGTATACAATCATGTTCTTTTCAATCGGCGTCCATGTGGTGTTCTGACCAATCTCGCATGGATTTTCCCTCACGCCGCCGCGACGCGGGACTCATCCATTGAGCGGTTTCCATACTACGGCACCGTAGCCCCTGAGATCAATATTTTTATCAAAGCAGGCGATAAAATTTGGCGGGGCAATATCCCCAATCCCGTTCACCACGAGCTCATGGCGTCGAATAAAACACGACCATCCTCGAATATGGGAAATTCATCATCTCAATCCACTTCGGGAAAAGGGCTCTGCCACTGCCATCCCGTCTTCCCGGTTTTACGGTACTGTTCGAGGCGCCGTATTGTGATCTCGGCGAAGATCGGGTCGTTGTCGAAAGTGACGATGCGCCGCCCAAGACGCTCCCCGGCAATGAGGGTGGTCCCGGAATGTGCAAAGAAGTCCGCCACGATGTCCCCGGGACGGCTCGATGCGGCAATGATCCGCTCGATGGCCTTGAGCGGCTTCTGGGCGTAGCATCCCGGTACGTTCTCCTCCATGCGGTAGAACACCTGCTGGACATCAACCCAGACGTTTCCGGCCCGGATGAAAGGAGAGCGGCCACGCTCCAAGTTTTCGGTCTTCTTCCCCCCCACCTTCTTGTAATAACCCTTGAGGATTTTGGGAATATCGGTGTACTCGGCATCAACATTGAAAAGCGGGCTCCCTTTCATATAATAGAGGAGCTCCTGGCGAACCCACATCCAATTTTTCTGGGTGCCGTAACCTCTCTGGTTTCGCATGGTAATGATATTCCTGGAGCGGAGCTCCGGAAAATCGCGCATAAGGATGATGATGTCCGCCAGGGGCTGGAAACCGCCCTCATGATCGGCGCCGATCCAGACGTACAGGCTGGCATCATCACCCAAATTATCGACAGCGTTTTCGATCCAGCGGCGGGAAAACTCAAGGTAGTTCTGGAGCTTCACTTTGAAAAGCCCCCCCGACGATTTATTCCCTACTATGATGTTGTACGGCGGATCGTTGACCACAAGGGCCGCCTTCTCTCCCCCCATGATGCGGCCCACATCGCCGGCGGCAGTTGCGTCCAGGACGCCCACGCGGTGGGCACCCATCGGGTCCTCCCAGACATCCCCGGGGGCCAGGCGGCACAGGGGAAGGATTGTATCGCGCAGTTCACCCGCCAGATCCATCCTTGGGACACGCTCGGTAGTTGGCCCCACCGATTCATCTACCTCAAAAAGGAGAGCTTGTTCCATTTGTTCATTCTTATCTTTCAAATTATACCCTCAAATAGAACCTGTAAAAATCAAAAAGCTGTCACAAAAATCAGGTCTTCCCGCCCGCCTTCGGGGCAGGGAAACCCGATTACCCGGAGGTTGCCCACAACTATTTCACGCAATTCCCCCTCTGAGGCGTTCTGGCAATGACAATTTCCAGAAAACACAGCGAGTAAACTATTGTAGAATAATATTACCCTTCCAGCCTGTTTTCAGTCAATCACGTTATTGCGGCGGGAAAAGGTTCTTGCTTTTTCCAAGGTTCTTTTCATTATCAAGGACCTGATGCAGGGAAAAGCCATGTCCGGGGAAAAGAAATCCATTATCGTCTGCGGGACAATTATCGTCCTTATGGCCCTTTCCTCCCTTGCGCCGGAACTTCTGTCCAGATCGTCCCCCTACACCATTTCCTTCACCGGAGCGCTTCCTCCAGGGCGGGAACACATCCTGGGCACCGATTTTCTGGGGAGGGACATTCTCGCAAGGACGCTTGCCGGGGGACGCGTCTCCATCGCCATAGGCGTCCTGTCGCGATTCGGAAGCATCATCATCGGGCTTGCCGTGGGTCTCATGGCAGGCCTGGCAGCTCCTCTTATTCGTGGGGCCCTGCAGGGGGCAGTGGAAGTTTTCCTCTCCATCCCTTCCCTCCTCCTTGCCCTGGCCCTTGTCATGGTCCTCGGAGAGGGAAATACCACCATCATCATCGCCATCGTGGCGGGGACCTGGGCCCCCGTCGCCCGGGCCATCTCCGTGAAAACGGCGGAGGTGAAAACCTGGGACTTTGTCTTAGCCGCCCGGGCCCTGGGGGCCTCGCCGGTCCGCGTTGCTGTAGTCCACATCGCACCGGCCCTTACGCCGCTCCTTCTGCCGCTGATCACCACGGGTATCGCCACAAGCATAATGCTGGAATCCACACTCTCTTTCCTGGGCCTCGGCGGGGGATCCACCCTCTCCGATCTCCCTTCCTGGGGGATGATGATACAGGAAGGGTCCCGCTTCATCATCGACGCCCCGTGGATCATCATACCACCGTCCATCATGCTCTCATTATTAATACTGTGCTTTAACAGGATCGGTGACAGGATGGCGGAATGAGGAAATGGATGCGGCGAAGAAATTTTTATATCAAAAGACAACTACTAATAAGGCTGCTCCTCTCAGCCTTTCTCCTGAGAGCAAAAAAAATGCGTCAAGAAAATAAAGCCAAACATAAGGAGCCCCGCGAGGAGATTGCTCAGAAGGTCTTCAATATCGAAGGTCCTGTGGGGAATATAGTACTGGACCAATTCGTCTAAGGACCCCACGAAGGCCACAACCGTGAATGAAAAAAGGTACACGGCCGCACCAACTTTGCGACGCTTAAAGGTACCATGTGCTAAAAACGCCAGAATGCCGTATTCGATGAAATGGACCTTTTTATCGAATCCCTTCGCTGTGAGTATGACCGCTCCATAGAGGGCGATATACACGGCCAGGGCGGCAAAACTACCTACGCCCAGTTTTATGGCGGAACGCAGTATGGCGAGCACCATGGCGGCAATGAACAAGGCGATAAGCAGATAGACGGTGACCATCAGCAGGTGTTTGGCGCGAAGGAACACTTCCACGCGCCAGATAAACGGAATTGATGCGAAGATAGCGAAAATATAGAGGAGAAGGCAGATTATTCTTTTCCGGTAAGAGGTCGCGGCTTCCATGATATTTTTACCCACATCAAGCTATAGCGCCCCGGTTTTCCCGGGGCGCATTGCCGCGACGCCAGTAAACATGTGGTTTTTCGCCGACGAGAAGGCTATACGGCCTTCTTAATAAGGCCTGAACGGATACAGCGCGTGCAGACGTACCGACGTACTATTCGCCCGTTTTCCATGACGCGCACGCGGCGAATATTGGGACGCCAGATGCGGCCGCTCTTCTTGTTTGAATGGCTTACGTTGTTGCCAAATTGGACTGATTTACTGCAAATTTCACATTTTGCCATGGCTCTGCTCCAGAAAATTGTACAATGGAACGGGCGCAGCCCGATTTTTGTCGTTGACTGGCGGAAAAGTGTTTTACACCCTGTCCTGAACGTAGTAGAAAAGCAGCGGAATAATTGCAACAATTTTATTTAAGGAAACCTCTAATTATTTGGCGGACCTCAAAAAATTGAGGGCAATCACAATAATCCGGTTTCCCCGACCGCCTTTGGAAGGCCGGTAAACTTGATTTTTTTGAGATTACCTCAGGTTTTTGAAATAACTTTTCCAGTTGATACCATATCCAGACACTATGAAAATAACTGAATCGACCACCGTACAGGAAGCCTTTAAACAATCGAAGGATACAGCCGACGTTTTCACAAAATACGGCCTGGAATGCCACAGATGCAAGGGCTCCGCCCAGGACACCATCCGCATAGCTGCGGAGAACTACGGCATAGACCTGGCGGCTTTTCTAAAAGACCTTAACGCCTGCCTTACGAGTTAGCCCCATGCGCATAACCTCCGGCACACTGAAGGGACGACGGATACCTTTCGCACACGGAAAATTCAATGACGCCGCCGTGACGCCCTCGAAAGTGAAGGAAGCAGTGTTTTCCATGTTAGGCGAAGACCTCACGGGAAAGCGGTTCCTCGATCTCTTCGCAGGCTCCGGGCAGGTGGGTTTGGAGGCGCTGAGCCGCGGAGCTGCCTTAACGGTCTTCAACGACAGCGACGGAAAGCGTGTGCGTTTCATCAGCTCACTCCTGCGCAATTGGGGCATCGAGGAGAGGTCCCAGGTGCTTCATATGTCCGCCGACCGGTGCCTGCGCCTGCTCGAACACCGTGAAATGAGCTTCGACATCATTTTCCTGGACCCCCCGTATCTCAAACAGGGAAACGAGACCGTCCCCTGGTCCCGTGTTTTCGAATCCATCTGCGGACACCGCGTCCTTTCGGACAACGGGACCGTCATCCTCCAATATTACGCCAAAAACGTTCTTCCGGAAAGGGCGGGGGAACTCAACTTAAAAAAAATCCGCGTCTACGGCACGAGCGCCCTCGGAGTGTACGGCGTTCATACCACTTGCTAAGCCAAAAAACAACGTTTAAAATCAGGGACCCTCTAAAAATTAAATTTTTGAGTTACCAAAAAAATGTAACTACTGGCATACTCAGGACTGAGGATTTCCCGCCCGCCGAAGGCGGGCGGGAAATCCTATTTTTT
>JARKUF010000035.1 GCA_029974015.1 Spirochaetota bacterium | reverse complement strand
GGGTGTATCCCGATTTTGCGGTCAGTGTAATAGTTGCCGTGTACACAGTTGACGCCGCAAAGGTTGCGTCCGACGGGTTCCAGGTGACAGTTCCCGTGTACTGCTCTGTCGCTGTTATTGTGGTTACAGGAGTTTGGCCATAAGCTGGAGGCGTTACGCCGGGGATTGCGGCTATGTTTATAGCATTTTCTGTGGTCACTGGTGTTGTTCCGCCGTCACCATCAGTGCCGCCGTCGTCGCCGCAGGCCGTAAAAGCAAGGGTTGCCGTAACCAGCAGTGTTGCCAGAAATTTAATGTACTTCATAAAATCCTCCTAAAAGATATAATTTTCCAATGAATGAATGAATGAATGAATGAATGAATGAATGAATGAATGAATGAATGAATGAATGAAAAGCCTTCATCACTCATTTTCATTGATTATTGTTCTTTATTTCTATTTTGTCAATTATTTTTCACTTGAACTGAATTGTAGAAGGCGGGGAAACCCGATTATTAAAAATTGCATGATGTAAAATAGTGGTAAAATTTCAATGTTTTTTAATTCAATGCAAGTTCTCACACGGAAAACAAATGCGACTGCAAATTCCCCTGTGGCAAATGCCCCCGCAACTACGGACAGGAGGTCCGGTACTCCAGCGTGCCACAGGATGTGGCTTACGCTGGCTACAGCCCTTAGCGGACGCTGAGTAGGGCGCAGCCCGTATCGAAGCGCGGCGCCTGAGCGAGCGTGTGGGAGGAGTGTGGATCGGAGCTAAAGCCTGCTTCGAAGCAGCGCCGCGGTCTCCTCCCTGTCCAGGGGGACCGGATTGTTCTTGTTTCCACCTTCGGCGATGATTCGGGCAAAATGCTCTTCACGAACTCCGTATTTCGACAGGGGCGGCATCTCCAGCGAGTCCACAAGCTCTTCCAGATGATCCACGAGGCGCACGCAGCACTGGCCTTTTTCCCGAATATCGCAATCCGTAAAAAGGGAGCCGACGCGCGCGTACTTCCGTAGGCCTGCGGCATCGTCCACGTCGATGATCTTCCTCACCGTGGCCTTCACCGCCGCGGCAAGCAGGGTGCCGCAGACAACGCCATGTGGAATTCCGAAGATCGAACCCAGGGGGGACGCCAGGCCGTGGACCACACCGAGCCCGGCGTTCGCCAGGGCGATCCCCGACATGAGGGCCCCGTAGGCCATGGCCCCCCGGTGCGCAACATCGGCGCTTCCGGAGGAACAGGCGGGAAGTAGGCTTTCCTTTACTTTCTCCAGGCCGCTAAATGCCAGGGCATCCGTTAAGGGCGATGCTCCGGTGGAAACGAACGACTCAATAAGCTGGGTCAGGGCGTCGAGGCCGCTTGCCGCGGTTACTTCCCGGGGACAGCTTACCATCAGCTCCGGATCGATGATGGCGAAATCAGGGACCAGATTGTCGTGGCGTAGAGAACGCTTGAACCCGTCGGGGCCGGTCCGGCTGAGCACCGCGTTTTTCGTCGCCTCGCTCCCGGTACCCGCCGTGGTGGGAATAGCTATAAAGGGGAGCTTCCCGCCATCGTGCGTTTTGGTTCCCACCGCTTCCAGGTATTCCACCACGGGTTCTCCGAGGTGAAGCATGGCCGATATTGCCTTCCCCGCATCGATGACGCTTCCTCCCCCCACGGCGATCACTACTTCGAGGCCGCGCCCGGCGTGGGCTTTCACCGCATCGTCCACCAGCTCCGGCGACGGCTCGCCGGAGACGGAGATAGTATCGACAAAGACGCCTCCTTCAACGAGGGACTTCACAATGCGGCCCCGGGCCCCCGAAGCTTCGAGGGACCGTCCGCCGGTCACCAGGAGAGCGCGCCCCCCGAAACGGGAGGCTATTTTCGGAAGCTCCGAAACGGAGCCGGGCGCAAACCGTATGGAGGGCGCCCGGGAGAAGGAGAACTGCATCATTTCCATTGTTTCCTTTCCACCGGCGCAATGACGCGGTGCGGCGTACCCACCCGGGGCTTTTCCATCCAGGGGGCCACGGTGTCGCGCCACCGTGCGTAATGTTCCGTCTGTTTGTGGGCCCCCGCCGCCTCTTCGCTCTCATAGGCTTCGTAGAGGGTAAAACGGGCCGGGTCGTCCACGCTCTGTAAAACGTCAAAGCGAAGGTTTCCGGGTTCCCGGATTGAGTCTTCGTAGTTTTCAAGGGTCGCGTGGATAAATTCTTCGATATATTCGCTTTTGACCCGAATTTCCACCGTCGTTACAAGCATGGCTGTTTGTCCTCCGATTCGCATTTCCCGGTATATTTAAGGGCGGTCACTAAAACCCATGTGAGACCTTAAAAAATAAATTTTTGAGGTATCGCATGAATTGTAACTGCTAACATGCTCAGCACTCAGGTTTACCCGCTTGCCTTCGGCTGGCGGGTAAACTTAATTATTTGAGATTGCCACTTCTATGGATCAGGATTTCCCTCGCCTTTGGCGGGCGGGAAATCCTGATTCTTGAGATTTCCTGTATTTATTCATACTGCAGATATTTTCGAAAAGCAATCTTTTTTTTATTTAATTGATTAAAATCGCGGGCCCTGCTTGACTGCTCTCTGAAACGCCCCGCCCGGAGATTTCCGGCCAAAAAAAATCGTGCAGGGCGCGGGAGGGCCCCATGTTCACCAGGGAAACATACGAAGCCAAAAAGATAGACCCTTCTTCGCTCCCGGACCTCATCAAGCCGGGAAACAGGATTTTTCTTTCCAGCGGGACCACGCCGATCCGGGCATTCCGGGAGATCCTCAACTCAGGACGCCTCGCCTCCTACGATCTCGAATTCGTCCAGCTTTTCTCTTCGTCCGGATTGCTTCCCCCGGACTCCTGCGAATACGCAAATTACCGCCTCATCACCTTCCGCACAGGGGAAATACCCCCGGAAGGGACTTGCCGTGACCGTTACGACTCGATTCCTTCCAACCAGCTTGAAATACCTTTCATCTTTTCCTCAGGGACCCTTCCCGTCGACGTAGCCATCATCACCACTTCGCCTCCGGACGAGCGCGGCTATCTTAACCTCGGCATCGCCGTGGACGTGGCCCATATCGTCCTGAAAAAAGCGCCCCTGGTTATAGCCGAGGTGAACCCGAACGTCCCGGCCACCTTTGGCGAAACTTCCATACACTGCGCCCAGGTCCACCACATCATCGAAAGCGACGACCCTCTTCCGGAAAGGGCCATCACCCCCTGGGGACCGGAGCTCGACAGGATCGGCTGGCATATCTCCAACCTTATCCAGGACGGGTCCACTCTGGTGCTCCACGCCGGAAGGGCCTTCGATGCCGTGGCGTCGCACCTGAAAGGAAAAAAGAGGCTTGGCATCTACACCAATGTCGTCTCAGACTGGGTTATCGACCTCATCGAAAGCGGCGCTGTTTCACTGGACAGGGAGAGGGAAAGGGGAGGCCAGGTCACCACAAGCTACTGCTACGGAACACGCCGTCTGTATGACTACGTGAGAAACAACCAGCTTTTCGGTTTTTATCCCGCGGCCAGGCTTGCGGATCCGTATCGGATGAGGGAGATCCCCAACCTCATCAGCATAATGAACGTTGAGAAGATTGACCTCACCGCCGCCTCTGTTATCTTCCGCTCCGGCGATGACCTCATCTCGGGATACGAGAGCAAGTTCAACTTCGCCGTGGGCACCGCCTTCTCGGGGAACGGCCGCGTTATCTATGCCCTCCGCTCCATCGACAGCGAGGGAAACAGCAATATCGTAGCTTCACACAGCCGCGAAAGCGCCCGGCTCCGCTCCACCCTGGGGGTTGTGCGATACGTCGTAACAGAGTTCGGCGTGGCGAACCTCTTTGGCAAGACCCTGCGCGACCGGGCCCTGGCCCTCATCGATATAGCCCACCCCGACCATCGGGACGCTCTCCTCGAAGAGGCGAAGGCGGCGGGGTACCTCTACCCTGACCAGATCTACGTCACAGCCTCGGCGGTGAATTACCCTCCGGAGTACGAGACGCGAAAAACCTTCAAGGAGGGGCTTGAACTGTATATCCGCCCCATCAAACCTTCGGACGAGGAGATGATGCGCAGGCTCTTCTACAGCTTTTCCGACGAGGCAAAATACCTGAGATACTTCACCAACTTGAGGACCATGCCCCACAAAAACATGCAGAAATATGTGAGCATTGATTACAGGCACAGCCTCTCCCTCGTGGCCATTTACCAGAGAGGAAACACTGAGCGGATTGTAGCCGAGGCGCGCTTCACCGCCTATCCCGGCGCGTCGGAATACGACATGGCCTTCCTCGTCGACGAGGACTGCCAGGGAAAGGGGATAGGGTCATTCATGCTTGAGTATCTCATCCGAATTGCGCGCGAACGGGGCATACAAAAACTCACGGCGGACGTGCTCCCGCGCAATAAAAAAATGCTCGCCGTTTTCGAAAGGGCCCCGGTGAGACCGTCGATGCGCACCGACGAGGACGCGATTAAGGTGGAGTACGACCTCACATGACCGGGAAAAAAAAGAAACCCCTTTCTTTTACAGCCGCGAAGGAAGTCCGCGGTGAACTAATGCGTATAGCCGACGCGAAACAGGCGGCAATCCTTTCCAGGTTCTTTAAAACCGGCAAAGGAGAATATGGAGAAGGCGATATTTTTATTGGCGTCAAAGTTCCGGCCCAGAGGGCCGTGGCCATAGCCGGCCTCGCGCTATCCGAAGAGGAAATCGGGCTACTCCTCGGCGACCCTGTACACGAATGCCGTCTCACGGGGGCCCTCATCCTCGTGGAACAATACCGGCGTGGAGACGAAAAGGCGCGGGAGCGCATATGCCGGTTTTACCTCTCCAGCCTCCGGAGCATCAACAACTGGGACCTGGTCGATCTCTCGGCCCCCAAAATTTTAGGGGAACATCTGCTGGAAAAGCCCGGTGACCGGAAGGTCCTCTACCGGCTCGCCCGGTCGAAGGACCTCTGGGAGCGCCGTGTGGCGGTCCTTTCCACATATCCATCCATCAAGCGCGGCGATTTCACCGACATTCTTGCGTTGGCCGTACTTCTCCTGAATGATGAACACGACCTGATGCACAAGGCCGTAGGATGGATGCTCCGCGAAGTGGGCAAAGTGGACATGAATGCGGAAGAATTATTCCTGAAAGAGCACTTCCGCGACATGCCCCGCACCATGCTCAGATACGCCATCGAAAAGTTCCCGGAAAAAAAGCGGAAGTTTTACATGAGCTGAACAGCCCATTCAGCTCACGGTAAAGCACCTTCAACCGGTTTCTCTGTCTGTCGCAGAGAACGTAAAGCTTACAGCTCATGGGAGAATGGCGCAGCAGCTCCTGTGTAAGCAACGCCAGTCTATCCTCGGATTTTTTATTTGGCGTGGTCTGGCCATGCCGCCATGGATAGACCCCCGTTACGCCCGTACAAGCAGTTTTTTCACATCCGGCCGTCCTGCAGATTTCCCTACACAGGGAACGACAAAACAACAAGAGTTGAAGATCCTTTGGCTTTATCATTAAGTCACAAAAACTACGTTTAACTGCCTGCCTTCTGCGGGCTGGTAAACTTGAGTTTTAGAAGTTACATGAAAAATTTTCCCATTACTCCTCCCACAATTACGTATACGTAATAAAGGGAACCTCTAAAAAAAATAAATTTTTGAGGCTCCCATAAATTGCAACTACCGGCATACTAAGAACCCAGGTTTTCCCTGATTATTAGAGGTTGCCTGTAGAGAATAATGCTTGAAAAGAAAGCGGGAAAAGAGTATCTTATGGAAAAGGAAATACGGCTCTGGAAGGAAAATGGCGGCATGATACCGAAATCCGTGCTAACCGGGGTAATCCGGGACACAGTAAAAACGCAGAGCGATGAGAAAATCATCGAATTCGCGGACATCCTCTACAGCGGCTTCGCCCGATGGGGCGACCACGAAATTCGCCTCAGCGAGCACTCAATCCGCATGGACCAGCAGCACGCAGATATCACCCGGGCAATTGATGCAATGAACGCCGGCTTTGCGGCAAGCGAAAAACGCTTTGAAGCCATGGACAAACGCTTTGACGACCTGATTCATAATATGGACAAAAGGTTTGAAGCGGTCGATAAGCGCTTTGATGACCTGATCCATCACATGGACAAACGTTTTTCGACACTCGCCTGGGCCATTGGAGTCGCTTTTATTGTTATCAATATCACAATGGTGGTGCTAAAGTTGTTTTGAGGAAGATGCACTCATCCGGGCGCGGAAGGCCTCGAGGTCTTTAGGCCCGTCGATATCGTTTTCCCACCTTGCGGCGTTCTTTTTTATGTGAAAAAGATAGCCTCCAAAGTTCGACAGGTCCATTTTGTATACCACCTCGGTGACGTCTATGACCGAGCGGTAAAAATGTTCCTCGTTTAGGCACTTCCTCTTCACCTGCCGTATAACGTGGAAATTCTTCGATTTCCAGAGGTGATAGAGGATTTTCGAAAAAATATTGGGGGTAAGGGCTTTTCGAAGATTATAGAAAAAATTAACAACCTCCCGGTCAATGACCCGGTCCAGGGACTCGTGCTTGATGATGGCGCTTGAATTTCCCACCCTGCCCTGGAAGTTCTCAAAACCGACAAAGGCCTTTAGCTTCCCTTTGTTCTGTCCGTGCTTGATAACTTTGATACGGTGGGGCAGCCAGGTGTCGTCCTTTATGTCATCGTATTCAACGATGCTGAAAGTCACATGGGCCGGCACTCCCCGGTAATCCTTCACCTTTCCAAGGATCCTGTCATATTCGCCATTGATCCATTCCACGTCCTCCGGAGTAATGCGGGGAGTGTCTCCGAAGAATATATCCACACGGCGGCCGTATTCCACATAATTGAAATAAAAATCCTTCCAGTGTCCGCCCACAGACTTTTTCATCTGTTTAATTTCAAGATTATCGTAACGACCTGTGTCAATAACCTCTGTAAAATTTTGAATATCGTTATAGATATAGATTTTTTCGTAAAGTGGAGCGCCGTTTTTTCGGGCGGCGTAGACCGCGTCGAGAATGTATTGAATTACGGGCTTCCCCGCCAGGTCTTGTAGAAATTTGTTCTTTCCGATGAAAATTTCGTCGCCGTCGTAGGCTTCGATGATCTGTTTTTTTCTTTTGATCATGGTTCTCCTGTCGGGCTTGTCGTATCCCGCCAGGATGAGGGCAAGGGGTTTTTTCTGCTCATTCAGGGGCATTGCATACCTTCCGGGTTGCCTTTATGTATAAAACAGCTTCCCACGCCGCAACCGATTATTTCAACTTATTTTTCGCCCCCGCGGCGTTGTTGGCCCGGGATATCGGCCATATTCTTCGCATAAGGGCGCAGCGGCCCTCCCGCCTGATATCACATAGCCACGGCGATGCTCCCGTCCTCCCAGAGCGAGAGGACAGCCTCCACGCAGAGCTTCCTCGCCGCCCGGACCTGGAGCTCCCCATGGATGATGCCGGGGTTTACCGCTCCCCGCAGGACGTCCTCTATGAGCCACCTGGCCGGATCGGGAAGATGCCTCAGGAAGTCCCGGGAGAGCTTCATCTTCGTCCCCTTCAGGGCCGTGGAGAGGGCAAACCAGCCAATTTCCAGAAGGACCCGCCTGCAGTCCCCCGGGGCGTTAATTCCCCTCAGAAGATAATCGAAGCTTTCCGCCCCCCAGTTTCTCTTTCTAATCCTCCGGGCTCGGTACTCATTGATGAGGCGCATTCTCGCCTCGATGCGCTCATCCAGGGTCGACGGCCCTTCCGACAGGGCCAGGATTTCATCTACCCTCCTTGAGGACAGGCTTCCGCGGAGAAGCTCCCCCCGCCCCGGCAGGTCCCCCGAAAACGAGAGGGCCAGGTCCTTCTCCCGGGAGGAGGACAGCACATTATAAAGAAGCGAATCCTCCTCCATCAGGGCAAGCCATGCCGAGAAATCCTTTGACATAAAAAGTTCAAGCCGCGACGCCGCCGAAATCATCTCGCCCACTTCTTTAAGCAGAGAAGCGTATCTGAAGGACGGATTTCCTTTCAAGAGGCGGTAAATCGCTTCCTCAACGGAATACACGCCCCCGGCCAGGTCGCGCCCCCCCAGCGCATTGCGCGATTCAAGCTCCCTCAGCATGGCGGCTACGTCCCGCGCCGCGGTCTCAGAAAGGCATCGCTTCACCTTCAGGGCATGGTCCGGGAAGGCCCGCACCATGAGGCAGAGCTGGTACACCGATAAAAGTCTGCTCTGACGAAGCTCCATGACAAGCCCCTGGAGCTCCCTGTCGCTGAAAAGCCCCAGGACCAGCCCCAGCTCGGGAAAAAACCTTCCTGGTTCCCCGAGGTATCCAATGAGCGCTCTCTCAAAGGACCCGGCATCATTACAAGAGGCAAGGGACGCGTCGAGCCTCCCGAAGAGTGAACACGGTATCGCGAGAAAGGCGCTGGACTTTTCCCCCGGGCCGGGAGGAATGAAGCGCAGCAGGGCGTGCTTCTCTTTAATTGGGCCCGGGAAAGGCCCGCGATGAAGGGAGGCAGATATAGGCATTCCCCGCCGCAAGAGGGCCCCCAGGCGCACGGGAAGTTCTTTTGAAAGCGCCGCCGTGTAGTCGCCGATGAGGCCGTCATGCTCCTCCACGGCGCTTCCCGAAAAGGCGAGGAGCGCCGCGCTTTTCGCGCCTCCGGCGGCGATTGTTATTTCGATGAGCATATCCGGAGGGCCGGGAAGGCGCTCCGACACGGCGATGGGCGTGACAGCGACGGCGGGGACGTCCCAGAGCCGTTCAAGAAATTTTTCAATTCCCGGTGCAAACAGGCCGGACAGGATGCGCGACGCAGGATGTATCACTTGAGGGTATCCGCCAAAACGCAGTCTGCTGTTTTCGGGACGGATGGCCATCCGGCCCGAAAACAGCACGCGGTAAAAAGGGAATTAAGCCAGGCCTCCCCCGTCAACGACGATGGTGGTGCCGGTGACATAGCTCGAGGCGGAACATGCCAGGAAGAGGGCCGCTCCGGCCATCTCGTCGGGTTGGGCCACCCTTTTCATGGGAATGGTGGGAAGTATAATCTTCTCCATGAGCTCCTCATTGGACGTCATCACCGAAGCGAACTTCGTCTCGGTGAGGCCCGGCAGTATCGCGTTGACCCGGACGCCATAGGGCGCCAGCTCCTTGGCGAAGGCCTTGGTCATGTTCACCACTCCCGCCTTCGTGATGGAGTAGATGCCCTGCATGAGGGCCGGGCGCACGGCGTTGACGGAAGCTATATTGATGATGGAACCGCCCCCGCCATCTATCATCATTTTGGCGGCGTGCTGGCTCATGAAGAAATAGCCTTTCATGTTCACTTCCACCGTCTTGTCCCAGGCCGCCTCCGTGGCGTTCAGGACATCGCCGAAGTAGAAGTTCGTGGCGGCGTTGTTCACCAGGACGTCCACTTTGCCGTACTTTTCCTTCACCTGCGAAAACAGGTTCGCTATGTCGGCCATATTGCCATTATGGCAGGCGATGGCTTCGGCCTTCCCTCCGGCCCCGGTTATTTTTTCCTCCACGGCCTTGAGGGCGTCTATCTTCCTGCTCGTCAGGACCACCCGGGCGCCATGGTCGGCAAAGGTCCGCGCTATAGATTCCCCTATCCCCCGGCTCGACCCCGTGACAATGGCCACCTTATCTTTTAAACTGAATTCCGTGGCTTTTCTCCTTTTGCTTTTATTATTTACGGAAGCATTCTCCATCCATATTCCATCAGCGATGGGAAGTCAAGTCCAAAATTGATGATATGCGGCGGGGTCCTCTCTGCCAGGAACACGCTCTTTAAACACGAAGTGGCCTGAAAAGGGACGGGCCTCATCGCCAGGCTTTTTCGATTTCCCTCACCAGGGCCGGAATTTCCCTGAAATTCCGAGCTATCCAGGGCTGCCCTTCGATTTCCGCAGGGCCCATATGGCCGAAGGCGCATCCTATGAAGGGGACATCATTGTCCAGGGCGGCCCGGAGGTCCGACATCCTGTCCCCCACCATGATGAGGCGATGGCTTTCCAGTGCCCAGTCCCTGTAATATCGGACAATGTCCGATTTTGAGCGGATGCCACCCCCGATAACCATCAGGGGCTTAAAGAAATGGCGCAAAAGCCCATGGGTCTCTAGGACCGCGGTGATATATTCCAGAGTGCCGTTCGACGCGGCACATAATCTGTACCCTTTCTCCACCAGCTCCTCAAGCACCTCTTCGACTCCCTCAAAGAGAAGCCCGCCCCCGTTTCGCACCATGTCCGACAGGGCGCTCTGGCAGAGGCGCATTAGCTCCGGCCTTCCCCCGGGCCCGACTTCCGGATAGAGGCGCCCGAATATCTCCTCCGTGGGAATTCCCACCACGCTCATAATTTCATCGCGGGAGGGGCTGCTCATTGCCAATCCGTGGATTTCACCGTAACTGCGGGCCCCCGCCCTGAAGGCGTCGGCGACGATGTCTCCGCAATCGAAGATGGTTCCGTCAATGTCGAAGGCTATTGCGGTCATGCTCCTCCCCGGGCCGGGCCATAATTTTTCACAAAAAGCCCCATCATAAAAGCGAATCCAGGAGCGTTACGGAGGGGTTGGTGGAAGCGAAGTTTCCGCAGGACCAATCCGTGGAAAAAAGGACCACCCTCCGCCCCGCATCGTCAGCGCCGGTTACTGCGCCATAGGGCAATATCTTCTTTAATTTTTCTTCCTCCACATCCGAGTCAAGCCAGCGCAGTGCAGTCCAGGGTTTCATCTCCAGGCGCGTCTCCGCCCCGTACTCGTCCCGAAGCCGGTATTGTAAAACCTCGAATTGGAGTGGTCCCACGGCCCCCAGAAGTGGCAAAGGCCCGGGGTTTTCATCCAGCCGAAAAGCCTGGACAATGTCCTCCGCGAGGAGGTGGTCGAACCCCTTTCGAAACGATTTGTACGCCGGGGTCGATGTATTGTAGATATAGGCGAAGCACTCCGGGGCGAAACGCGGAATTTCCCGGAAGGATATGGAAGGGTCCGCCGTGATGGTGTCCCCCGGCCGGAAGGGGGTATTGGTAACGAAGCCGAGGATATCACCGGCGTAGGCTTCTTCAAGGGTTTCCCGCTCCCGCCCGAAGAGGACATGGGCGCTCGATATCCGCACCTCCTTTTTGAGACGGGAATGGTACACATTCATGTCGCGCCGGAATTTCCCGGAACATATCCGCGCGAAGACCATGCGGTCCCGGTGCTGGGGGTTCATGTTGGTCTGCACTTTGAAGACAAAGCCTGAAAACACCGGGCCCTCCAGGGGAATCGGCCCGTTCCCGCCCCTGCGGGGCGCCGGCCCCGAGGAATAATTTAAAAACCCTTTTAAAAGAAGCTCCACCCCGAAATTGTTCGACGCGCTTCCGAAAAAAACCGGCGTGGTCCTTCCCGCCAGGACTTCATCCGCGCTCAGGCCTCCATGGGCCTGGTCGAGGAGCTCCAGCTCTTCAGCGATTTCCCCATACGTCCTTTCATCGAGGACCCCCCTCACCCGGGGGTCCGAAAAATCGTGGACCGATACCGGTGCCCGGTACGCCCCGCCGGGGACTTTCTGAAAAAGATGGGCCTCCTTCATCACCCTGTCGTAAACTCCCTTGAAATGGGGACCGCTTTCCAGTGGCCAGTTCACCGGGAAAGCGTGGATGTCAAGGACCTTCTCAAGCTGGTCGATGAGCTCCAGGGGAGGCATGGCCGGCCTGTCCAGCTTGTTCATAAAGGTGAAGATGGGGATTCCCCGCTTCCGGCAGATTTCAAAAAGCTTCCTCGTCCTGTCCTCTATACCCTTTCCGGCGTCGATGATCATAATGACGCTGTCCACCGCGGTGAGGACCCGGTAGGTGTCCTCTGAAAAGTCCTTGTGCCCCGGCGTGTCAAGAAGGTTTAGCCGATACGCTTCGTAATCGAATTGGAGGACCGTGGACGAAATTGAAATTCCACGCTTTTTTTCCAGCTCCATCCAGTCCGAGGAGGTTTCCCTCTGCTTCTTTTTGGCCGTCACGGACCCGGCGAGCTCCAGGGCCCCGCCGTAAAGCAGAAGTTTTTCAGTAAGGGTGGTCTTCCCCGCGTCGGGATGCGATATGATTGCGAAGGTGCGCCTTCGCGTAATTTCCTGTTCCATGGGTCCTCCGGCAATACGCCGGGACATATTCCTCAGGGGTTTTTTTTTGTCAAGAAAAGAGGGGGCTGATGCCCTCCAGGCAAAGGAGGGCGTCGTCGAATCAGTAAAATCAATCCAGGGCGATCATCACATTCGATGCTTTGATGATGGCGTAGACTTCCTTTCCGGTGTCAAGCCCCAGGGACTGCGCCGACTCCTTTGTGATGATCGACACGATCTCCGCGCCCCCGGGGAGCTCCACCACGATCTCCGTGTTGACCGTGCCGTGGGTTATTTTTTTCACCTTGCCTTTTAATGCGTTGCGCGCGCTGATTTTCATTGCGCCACCTCGTCATGATAATTATTTCACCGCGTCTTAATGGGAGCTTTCGATGAAAGGCATTTCCATCAAGCCCGCAATTATAAAATAGCCCCGTTTATCAGCGATATCAAGCCCGAAGGGACACAATTTTTTTATTTATGAAAAAAAAGAAAAGCTGACGCGCCGCATCGTTGACGCGGATGTAATAATCCGTAAAGACATGTAATTATTCAGATATATAATACCGCTTGTCGGTATTTTCAGAAAAAGGGGAACTCTGAAAATTAAATTTTTGAGGTTCCCTTAAATTGTAACTACTGGCAACTCAGGACTTAGATTTTCCCGCCCGCCTTCGGCGGGCGGGAAAATCTAATTATTAGAGGTTGCCTACAGGCATACTCAAGACCTGGGTTTTCCTGCCCTTTACCCGCAATGCATGTCCGTGCCGCGAAAAAAAGCAGGCAAGCTTGTTGACATCGGACGGCCGCCAATGCGATAGTGCGGGGAGAATATCCGGAAGCGCATCCGCATTGTGCCGCGGGCCGGATAAACCCGGGAGGCCCCATAACGCATGAGCCCGCTTCGCGTACTTATAACCGCCGGCCGAGGAGAAGGGAAAACGACCTTCATTAAAGAAATTTCCCGCCACCTGGAAACGCGCCTGGTTCCCCACACCGGCTTTTACGCGGAAGGGGCCTGGGAAGACGGCTCCCGAAAGAGCTTTTGCCTCACCCTCCTCCCGGGAAAGGACATTGTTCCGCTCTGCGACAGGACTACGGAAGAATGGCTTAAGTTCGGGCGTTTCAGATACAATCCCGCGGCCCTGGCAAGGGGAAACGAAACGATCGCCGGGGCCCGCCCCGGGGAGATAATCATCATGGACGAAATAGGACGCCAGGAGCTTGAGGGGCGGGTCTGGGCGGACGCTCTGGGAGTAGCCCTGAGCAAGGGCAATCCCCTGATACTTTCGGTACAGCTTCGCTATTTGGAAGACATCATCAGCAGGCTGAAGCTTCGGGAATACACCGTTTACAATGTCGGTATCGACCCATGGCACGCCCTTTTTAAAGAAGTAACCTCTCTTCCCTTCACCGGATAGGCCAAAAACCCATTTCCATCCCTTAAGTTTCGCGACCACCCTAATTTTAAGCGGCTTTCTATAATTTTCTTGACATTACACGCCTTTGAAATCATCTGGATAATGTAGTTTTTTGTAATTTCTTGTTAATATTACCTGCTATTTTTTTGATGTTTTTTCTTAAATAATAACAATTTTTAGATTTATATGGTCATATATGTATCGCTTCCTGACGCGGAACAAAGTTTGCAGTATCTGCCCACACTGCAACCGAACCACGGGCCACTGCCCGGATTGAGCCTGGTGAAATGCCGATGAAAGAGCTAAACAAGTATACCGCCGACGAATACATCAAGGCCCTTACGGAATTCCACGGTAACTTCGCGCCCGGGCTTTTCATCGGGGGCTTTATGGTCGCCGCGGCCATAAGGAGAATGGGGGAATACGAAATCTTCGACGCGATATGCGAATCCACCGCCTGCCTGCCGGACGCCATCCAGATGCTAACCCCCTGCACGGTGGGAAACGGCTGGCTTAAGATTATCGACACGGGGCGCTTTGCTATCACCCTCTACGACAAAAAAAGCGGCAATGGAGTGCGGGTTTCCCTGGACCCGCAAAAGCTCGACAGGTTCCCGGAAATCAAAAACTGGTTCTTCCGCCTTACGCGCAAACAGGAACAGGACCAGGAAAAACTCATACATGAAATCCAGTCTGCCGGAGAGAACGCCTTCACAATAAGGAACGTCACGGTTTCACGCGCGCTCCTAGGCAAACACGACAGAGGGCGAATCGCCATCTGCGAGTCCTGCGGCGAGGCGTATCCCGAGGAAGAATGCGGGCTCTGCCGGGCATGCCAGGGCCTGGAGATTTACAGCAAGCTTTCCCGGGTGGGCTGACAGATCGAACAATCAATAATTCGGTCAAAAAACTAAAGATTTAAGGCAAGCTCTATCGGGCTTTCCCGCCGAAAACGGTGGTGAAACTCGAGTGCGGAATATAACGGCAGTTTCAATTTTTGGGAATCTTAAAAAAATTTACAGGTTCTCTACTATCAAAGGTGGGGTTATGGAGTTATGAAAGAAAAAACCCGGGAGAAGATCAACACAATCATCAAGAAGTATCCGGAGAAGCAATCGGCGGTTATGCCTGTGATGCAGCTTCTCCAGAAGGAGAACAAAAACCACCTGAACCTGGCCGGAATGAAGGACGCTGCCAGGGCAGCAGGCCTGGGCCTCAACCGCGTGTACGGCATAGCAACGTACTACACCCTGTTCAACACAAAGCCTGTTGGAAAATACCATCTCCAGGTGGACACCTGCGTACCCGGCTTCCTTCATGGAGCTGATAAAATTGTACGCCATCTTGAGAAAAAATTAGGCATTTCCGTCGGCGAAACCACGAAGGACAAGCTCTTTACCCTTTCCACCGTCCAGGACCTCGCCTCCTGCGCCACGGGCCCTGTCATTCAGGTGAACGACCGCTACTATGAAAACATGACCCCGGCGAAGACCGACAAACTCATCGAGTCCCTCAAGAAGGGCAAGTATCCGGAAAGCGATACATCGATGAACATCGTGTCGAAAAGCAATATCCTCCTTAACGACCGGACACAGAAGGACTGCACAGGACTCGCCTTCTACAAAAAAAACGGCGGCTACCGGGCCTTGAAAAAAGCCATGACGATGGAGCCGGAACAGATCATCGACGAGGTGAAGGAATCCCAGATTCGCGGGCGCGGCGGCGCGGGGTTTCCGGCGGGAATGAAATGGTCCTTCCTTCCTAAAAACGACACGCGCCCCGTCTACCTCATCTGCAATGCCGACGAGGGCGAGCCGGGGACTTTCAAGGACCGGCAGATCATGGAATTCAACCCCCATCTGGTGGTCGAAGGCATCGCCATCAGCGCCCGCGCCATCAAGGCCGCGAAGGCGTTCATCTACATCCGGGGCGAATTCGGCTGGATCGCCGATATCCTCGAAAAGGCAATCGAGGAAGCGAAAAAGGACGGACAGCTCTCCCATGTGGACATCCTCGTACACCGCGGCGGCGGCTCCTATGTGTGCGGCGACGAAACCGCCCAGATAGAGTCCCTGGAAGGTATGCGCGGCAATCCTCGCGTTAAGCCCCCCTTCCCCGCGAACTTCGGCCTCTACGGCTGCCCCACCGTGGTGAACAATGTCGAAACCCTGGCGAACGTGCCCTACATCGTCGAAAAGGGCGCGGCAGCGTACAGGAAAATAGGCAACCCCAACAACCACGGCCCGAAGATTTACGGGATATCCGGCCATGTGAACAAGCCCGGGGTCTACGAATACCCCCTCGGGACGAAGTTGGACGAACTCCTCAAGGCAGCGGGCGGCGTGAAGGGGACCCTCAAGGGCGTGATAGTCGGGGGGCTCTCAGTGGCCATCCTCACCGCGAAGGAGGCAAAAAACCTCGTCCTCGATTACGACTCCTGCCAGAAGGCGGGGACGGCCCTGGGTTCCGGCGGCATCATAGTAATCAACGACACAGTGTCGATACCGGAGCTCGCGCTGAGGACCATTGAGTTTTATCATCACGAATCGTGCGGGCAGTGCGTACCCTGCCGCGAAGGTTCGCATGTCATCACGGCAAAGCTTCGCGGCCTCCTGGCGGGCAAAGGCAAAATGGAAGATATCGACCTCATCCTCCACCTGTGTAAAAACATCAAGGGCCTCACGCTCTGTCCCACCGGCGAGGCTTTTTCCGTACCCATCCAGGCGATGATCACCAAATACAGGAAAGAATTCGAAGCCCTGGTTAAATAAGGACAATTAAAAAGGAGAATCCCTAATGGCAAAGACTATTCAAATCGACGGGAAGGTCTTCCCCTTTGACGGGACCAAAACCGTCCTTGAGATTGCTCGGGAAAACGGCATCTACATTCCCTCTCTGTGTTACCATCCGAGGCTGGGGCCCGCGAGCAAATGCCGCGTCTGCGTCGTCGAAGTGGAAGGCATGCGCTCGCTCCAAACCGCCTGCTCGCTAATGCCAACCGACAATATGATAGTACAGACCTCTACGGAGCGCGTCATTGAAGCGAGGAAGATGGTGGTGAACCTCCTCCTGGCGAACGGCAACCACAACTGCCTGTACTGCGACATGAACGGCGACTGCGAACTTCAGGAAGTGGTCCATCATCTGGGGATTGAGCACCCGGCCTTCATCGTCGAGGAGAAGATGGAGCTCGACGATTCCGCGGCCTTTATCCTGCGCGACCCCGGCAAGTGCATCCAGTGCGGGCGCTGCATAGCCGGATGCAACGACCAGGTGGTAAACGAGGTCCTCGACTTCGGATACCGCGGCAGCCACACCGCCGTCATCTGCGATTCCGACATACCCATGGGCCAATCGACCTGCGTGCAGTGCGGAGAGTGCGTCCAGCTCTGCCCGGTGGGGGCCCTCCTTGAAAAGAAAAACCTCCGGAAGGCCTTCCCCTGGGAAACCAGAAAGGTCAGGACCACATGCCCCTACTGCGGCGTGGGCTGTCAGTTGGAGCTCCATGTGAAGGGAGAGCAGATAATCCGGGTCCGCGGCGTCGAGGGGGCCCAGCCAAATCTGGGGCGCCTATGCGTGAAAGGCCGCTACGGCTACGACTTCATTTACTCGCCCGACCGCCTCACCACCCCGCTCATACGGGAGAAGGACGGGAACCTCCGCGAAGCGGGCTGGGACGAGGCCCTCGACCTCGTGGCGAACAAATTCAAGCAAATCATTTCCGAATCGGGTCCCGACGCGATAGCGGGAGTCAGTTGCGCCAGGAGCGTAAACGAAGACTCCTATAATATGCAGAAACTTTTCAGGAGCGTGATAGGTACCAACAACATTGACCACTGCGCTCGAACCTGACACGCCCCCACGGTTGCCGGTCTGGCAACCACCTTCGGTTCCGGCGCGATGACCAACTCCTTCGGGGAATTCGAAAACGCGAAAATTTTCTTCCTCATCGGCACCAACATGACGGAAGCCCACCCCGTTGCCGCGTATCTGGTGAAGCGCGCGCTGAAAAAAGGCGCGAAGCTTATTGTTGCCGACCCGCGGAAGCACGACCTCGCGAAAAAGGCCGACATTTACGCTCAGATTAAGGTCGGTTCCGACGTGGCCTTCCTCAACGGGATTATGAACGTCCTCCTCACCGAGGACCTCTACGACAAAAAGTTCATCGAGGAAAACTGCGAAAACTTCGACGAGCTTAAAAACACGGTCATGGCGTATCCGCCGGAAAAGGCGGAGCAAATTTCCGGCGTTCCGGCCGGGACAATCCGGGAGATAGCCAGGACGATGGCGGCGGTAAAGCCAGCCATGCTCTGCTACACGCTGGGAATCACCGAGCACACCTGCGGAAAAAACAATGTGATGTCCACGTCCAACCTCCAGATGCTCCTTGGCAACCTGGGCATGCCGAGCGCAGGAGTGAACCCCCTGCGCGGGCAGAACAATGTCCAGGGCGCCTGCGATATGGGCGCGCTTCCGGGAGTGTACCCCGGCTACCAGAGCGTGGCGAACAAGGAAATCAAAGAGAAGTTCGCAAAAGCCTGGGGCGTGGACAATCTCCCCGAAAAGCCGGGCCTCATGATACCGGACATGATGGCGGCCCTCCCGACAAAGAAGGTCAGGGCGTTTTACATCTTCGGCGAGAACCTGGCCAATTCCGAACCCAATATCACCCATGTTGAGCGCGAGCTCGGGTCCGCGGAGTTCATTGTGTGCAACGACATCTTCCACACTGAGACCACCCGCTTCGCCCATGTCATCCTCCCGGCCGCGGCCTGGTGCGAAGACGAGGGGACGTTCACCAGCAGCGAGCGCCGGGTAAACCGCGTCCGCAAAATCAAGGAAGCCCCGGGCGACGCGAAGCCCAACTGGTGGATATTCAAAGAAATCGCGAAGAGGATGGGGCATGAGTGGAAGTCGAACAGCACGCGGGAAATCTGGGACAATGAAGTTTCGGTCCTCGCCCCGGCCTACGCGGGAATAAAGTATTCCCGCATCGACGGCGGCGAAAACGAACCCATGAACCGCGACGGCCTCCAGTGGCCCTGCCCCAACCAGGACCACCCCGGCACGCAGTTCCTTCACAGGGACGGCAAGTTCACGCGCGGCAAGGGCCTCTTTAAGGGGATCGAGTGGACGCCCCCGGCCGAAGTGGAAGACGCCGAATACCCGTTTGTCCTGAGCACGGGGCGGCGGCTTTTCCATTATCATACGCGCACACAGACGGCGAGATCGGGCCTTGACATGATACTTCCCGAGGAAACGGCCGACATATCCCACGCCGACGCACGGGAGCTCGGCATAGCCAATGGGGAATACGTCAGGGTTAGCTCGCGCCGCGGGTCGGTAAAGGTGAAGGCGCGGGTCACCGAACAAATTCCGCCCGGCCTCATATGGATGGCCTTCCACTTCAGGGAAGGAAATGCAAACTGGCTTACGAACAATGTCTTCGATCCCGAAACGAAGACGGCGGAATACAAGGCATGCGCCGTGAAGCTGGAAAAAATCGGGTAAAGCCCGCGTTAAGTTGAGCATGCAGGCAGTTGCAAGTTATGGGAAACTAAAAATTTAATTTTAATATATTCCCAACAAACAATTTAACAGGAGATGTAACAGCAATGAACTCGAATGAAACGTTAAAAACTCCAGGTTTTTCCTTATTCAACTACATGATGATGGCGCTTTTTCTCGGGGCCCTGTGGGGATTTTTCGAAGTGTTTTTCAAGGACGTCCTCAGCCTGGGGGGCACCCCCTTCGCCTCGGCGACCATGACCGGCATTGGCGTCGCGCTCATGGCTTTCGGGTACGCCCTCTTTAAAAGGCCGGGCATTTTCGCAACCATCGCGGTGTTTACCATCTTCACCAGGATGATAATCGTTCCCATACTCGGGTGCTCCCCCATGTGCCGCGCCAACGCGGTCGTCGCCCTGTCGCTCCTTGGAGCTTCTACGGCCCTGGCCTTCGGCCTGGCCTCCCGCTTCCGGAAGAGCAACATGAAATACGGCGGCCTCACCGCCGGTGCCGGAGTGCTCCTCTCAGGCACCCTGTTCTACCCCGCCGGCCTCGCCTGCGCTCCCTGCCCGTATCTCCAGGCCTTTGCCACTGGAGGGGGCTTCGCGTCCTTCATGACGGCCGAAGTGGCAGGCTGGGTGTTGTTCTCGGCAATCCTTTTCTATCCGGGCTACCTCGCCGGGAGACGCCTCTCCGAGACCCTCACCGCATGGCGGGAGGCCAGACCGGCGCCATATTACGCCGCGCTGGCCGTTGGAAGCGCCGTGATGGTGCTTGCCACGGGACTCATACTTTTACCGTAACCGGAATATGACGGGGCGGCCCGGAAAAATCCGCTACCGCCCTTAACACGATGTCCTACAAGATTTTTGAATCTAAGGAGGAAACGGAATGAAGCTTACGCGTCGTGAGTTGCTTGCGGTGGCTGGGGCCGGGGCCGGTGCGGTCGCCCTGGGCGGCCTTGGCATACACCATTTAATCACCGAATCGTATTCTAAAAAGCTCAAGATCCGGGGGGCAAAGGAAGTCATATCCATCTGCCCCTTCTGCTCGGTGAGCTGTCACTTTATCGCCCATGTCAAGGGAGGCAAGGTGGTGAGCACCGAGGGAGATCCCGGTTATCCGATCAGCCAGGGGGCCCTGTGCGCCAAGGGGGCCACCATGCTCTCTATGATCAACAGTGACCACCGGCTTGTTAAGCCGAAGTACAGGGCGCCTTTCAGCGACCGCTGGGAGGAAAAGAGCTGGAGCTGGATGATAGAAAAGCTCGCGCGCCGCATAAAGGACACCCGCGACAAGCACTTCGTCACCACCAATGCCGAAGGGAAACGGGTGAACCGCCTTGACACCTTATTTCACGCAGGCTCCTCCCAGATGAGCAATGAGGAGGCCTCCGTTGTCGTCCAGGGGATGCGCGCCCTGGGAATTGTGAATATCGACCACCAGGCCCGAATTTGACACAGCCCCTCTGTCGCCAGTTTGGCGGAATCGTTCGGACGCGGTGCAATGACGAATAGCTGGATCGATATCAAAAATACCGACTGTTGTCTTATTATTGGAAGCAATGCGGCGGAACACCATCCCATCTGCTTCAAGTGGGTAATGAAGGCAAAGGAGGAGCGCGGCGCCACCATCATCCATGTGGACCCGAAGTTCTCCCGGACCTCCGCGAGGTCGGATTTCCATGTGCCGCTTCGCTCAGGCACTGACATCGCTTTCATGGGAGGGATGATACACTATATCCTCTCCAACAATAAATACTTCCACGAGTACGTGAACGACTACACCAACGCGTCGTTTATCGTAAACTCGAGGTATTCGTTCAACAACGGGCTTTTCTCGGGATACAACCCGCGGACAAAGCTGTACAACAAGGCCGACTGGCAGTTCGAGACCGACGCCAACGGCAGGGTAAAAAGAGACCCCACCTTCCGGCATCCCAATTGCGTGATTAACGTGCTTAAGCGCCATTACTCCCGCTACACCCTTCAGAAGGTGTCGGACATCACCGGGGTGACCCGGGAGAACCTCCTGAAGGTGTACGAGGCTTTTTCGGCCACAGGCCGCCGCGACAAGGCCGGGACCATCCTGTACGCCCTCGGTTGGACCCAGCACACTGTGGGGGTGCAGAACATCCGCACCAGCGGGATTGTTCAGCTCCTTCTGGGCAATGCCGGAGTGGCCGGAGGCGGAGTGAACGCCCTCAGGGGCGAGCCGAACGTACAGGGGACCACGGACCACGCGATCCTTTACAATGTCCTCCCCGGGTATCTGCCGGTCCCGCGGGCGAACATGCAGACCCTGGAGGAATACAATAAGCTTTCCACGCCCGTGAGCAATGAGCCTGAAAGCGTCAACTGGTGGCAGAACCGTCCCAAGTACACAGTAAGCCTTCTTAAAGCTTATTTCGGCAACAATGCCAGGAGCGACAACGATTTCGGCTACGCATGGCTTCCCAAGGCCGATCCCGTAAAAAGCGAGAGTGAAGGCGATTACTCCTACATGTATCTTTATGAAAAGATAATGCGCGGAGAGATCAAAGGCGGGTCGATCTGGGCGACCAACCCGGCCAACACTTTGCCGAACACCAACAAGAACAGGGAGGCCCTGTCAAAGCTGGAGTTCCTCTATATTTCCGAGATCCACCACAATGAAACCACCGATTTCTGGCACGGCCCCGGCATGGACCCCAAAAAGGTCAAAACCGAGGTCTTCCTCTTCCCCTCATGCCACAGGGCCGAGAAGGAAGGAAGCATCAGCAGCAGTGGACGCCATATCTTATGGCACTTCAAGGCCGTCAATCCAAAGGGCGACTCAAAACCCATGGGTCAGATCATGATCGATATCATGAAAGAGGTGATCCGTCTCTACAAGAAGGAAGGCGGCGCCTTCCCCGAGCCGATAGTGAACCTCAACTGGTACCGCTCATACGATGCCGAGCTCATCGCGAAGCGCTGTAACGGCTGGTTCACCTCCGGAGCAAAGAAGGGCAAACAGCTCAACGGCTTTACCGAATTCGCGGCGGACGGTTCAACAGCCTCCCTCAACTGGCTCTACGCCGGGACCTTCACCGACGAAGAAAACCGGATGAAGCGCATGAGTTTGGAGCAGACCCCGCTTCAGAAAGCTGTCGGCATATATCCAAAGTACGCATGGGTTTGGCCGATGAACAGGTGGATCCTCTACAACAGGGCATCCGTGGACAAAAACGGCCAGCCCTGGGACCCCTCCAGGACCATCATCCGCTGGACCGGAAGTGAATGGGAAGGTGATGTTCCCGACGGCCCCGCGCCGCCCCTGGGGATGCAGGGAGGGAAGAACCCCTTCATCATGCTCAAAGACGGATTGGGCCAGCTCTTCGGCTCCGGCCTCGTGGACGGGCCGCTTCCCGAACACTACGAACCCGTGGAAACGCCGGTGAGAAACCACGGCTTTTCGGGACAGCTCACCAATCCCTGCGCGAAGATACTCACGGGCGACACGGACAAAATAGCGCAGCCCAACGATCCCAGGTACCCGATTGTGCTGACCACCTACAGCCTGACGGAACACTGGTGCGGAGGAAGCGAAACGAGAAACGTGCCCTCCCTCCTCGAGGCGGAGCCCCAGCTCTATGTGGAGATGAGCCATGAGCTCGCCCGCGAGAAGGGAATCGCCAATGGCGACGCCGTGATAGTTGAAAGCATTCGCGGCAGGGTGGAGGCGGTGGCCATGGTAACGGTGCGCATAACGCCCTTTAAAATACAGGGAAAAACCGTGCACCTCGTCGGAATGCCTTTCGCCTTCGGATGGACCAAACCGGGCATCGGCGACTCGACAAACCGCCTTACGCTCTGGGCGGGCGATCCCAACACGTCCATTCCGGAATACAAGGCGTGCTGCGTCAATATTCGCAAGGCCGACAGCGTAACGGAGCTGTCCGATACCCCTGTTCAGGAAGGACCCGGGCACTGATCCGGGCGAGGATACTCAGGCGGCCGGAAGCACATACCTCCGGCCGCCATAATCGGAGGCAGACATGTCAAAAGCTTTTTTCATAGATACGTCGCGATGCACCGCATGCCGGGGATGCCAGGTCGCCTGCAAGGAATGGCAGGGGTTCCCCGCCAATTTTACCAAACAGCTCGGCTGGGGGAGCCATCAGAACCCGCCGGACCTCAACTGCTATAACTACAAGGTGGTCCGGTTCAGCGAGCATAAGATCAACAACCGTGTTCTGTGGAATTTCTTTCCCGACCAGTGCCGGCATTGCCTGGAACCGCCCTGCAAGGCGGCGGCCGACCATTACGTGAAAAACGCGGTGGTGATAGACGAACCAACCGGCGCGGTGGTGTTTACGGAACGCACAAAGAAGATCCCCAATGAAGGCTTCCTCAGTATGAAGGAATACTGCCCCTACAATATCCCGAGGCGAAACCCCGAAACGGGCGTGATTAACAAATGCGACCTGTGCTTCGAAAGGATAGAGGCGGGGCACATACCCATGTGCGTTAAAACCTGCCCCACCGGTGCGATGAACTTCGGCGAGCGGGGGGCCATGCTTTCCCTGGCGCGGAGCCGCCTGGCCACTGTGAAGGCCGAGTTCCCCGACGCTTCACTCTTAGACGAGGACAGCGTCCGGATAATTTATTTAATTACGCTCAAGCGGGAAGAGTACCACGACCTCGCTTCGCTTAAAAATCCCGTACTTACGAGGTCCATAGGATGACCGGCGCAGTGGAAAAAGACGCGGCGTCGATGAAACCCGGGGACGGCGGATTCCGCGCGGACCCGGAGTTCGTTGCCGGGGCCGTAGGGGCGGTGCGGAAACTAAAACCCGACTACGGACACATGCTTGGCCTCTATGAAAAAATCTTCATAGAGCAGGAAAGGGCAAAGTCCGCCCCGGGACCCGCGGAATTCGCCATTCCCCGCGAAGAGCTCAATGTGCTCCGAAGGGAGATGTTCCCCCTGGTCCGGGCATCCAGGTTCATCGTCGACGCGGAGGCCGCCGGAAAGCTCTTTACATCGGTATGCGCCGTCCTTCTGGAGGGCGGCGAAGGGATAGCTGAAACCGCGGAGGCGATGCTTGAAGCGGCGAAGAGCGGAGCACTGGACATTAAAAAAACGCTCCTCGATTTTGTCAGGGCCCCCGGCCAGGTTTTCGATTCCCTGCACAGTGAGATGGCCCTGAACAGAGAGGTGGCGCAATTCATTCTTTTCAACAGCGTGAAACCCTTTCTGGCCGGATTTTCCCGCGCCCTTTCGTCATATCTGGACGCGGAGGGCGAATGGGAAAAGGGGTATTGCCCCGTGTGCGGGTCCATGCCCGAGCTTTCCGTGTTAAGCGAAAACGGCAAGAGGTCGATGCTCTGCGGTTACTGCAGTCATAAATGGTTTTCAAAAAGGGTGTTCTGCCCTTTTTGCGAAAACGACGACCATGGTACTTTAAAGTATTTTGAAATTGAGGGCGAGGAAGAATACCGCGTGGACGTCTGCGAAAAATGCGGGAGCTACATCAAGACGGTGGACACCAGAAAGCTCTCACGCCCGGTGTATCTTCCCCTCGAAAGCGCGGCAACGCCTTACATCGACGTGAAATTTCAGGAGATGGGATATCGTCCGGGAAGCGCGGCTTCGGACAATTAGCGGATATCCTGGATTATATTAAGTCAGAACCAAAACACAACAAGGAGAACCGCCGTGAAACGTACAATACTGCTCATCATGATTCCTTTCATTCTCTTCGCATGGTTTTTCTTTGTGATATCGCGGAAGGCCTGCAACATGGCCTCCCGGGCGGAAGCGACAAGCAGCATCCCTTTTATGCACAAGACCCACACCGAAAAATACGGCATTAAGTGCATAGTGTGCCACAGCTACGAAGATAACGGAAGGTTCCGCGGCATACCGACGGTTGGGGACTGTACGGCCTGCCATGCCCGTGACGGGGCCACCACCGCGAAGGACCACCTGACGCCACGGAAAAAATCAATTTTCGATTCATACAAGGACACCGACAGGCCCTGGACTTCCTGGTGCCGGCAGCCCGACCTCGTGTACTTCAGCCACCTGGCGGTGATGCAGCAGAAGAACAAAGACGGAGAGCCCGTGATGAAATGCACTTCGTGCCACGGAAACAAGGGCAGTTCCATAGACCAGCGCATGATAAAGGGCAGAATGCCCATGGGCCAGTGCATGGACTGCCACACGGCGCTTAAAATAAGCAATGCCTGCGCCGTATGCCATGACTAACGCAGGATAGCAGTATTCGTACCGATTAAGCTGATCACGGGGGCTGAATTCCCCAGGAATATACCGCGGTTATGGGCAAAAATCCTCCTGCCAGAGAATTAAAGCATCCATCGCCGTCATTGCAAAGGAATTCAGCCCCCTTTTTTCCTCCTCACTATCCGCTCCGCTCCATATGTCTTTGCTAACATCGTTTTCGCCTCCATCGGTGGTCATATAAGAAAACCACTTAGAATTCACTTTTTTCCAGACATGAGATTCCGGCATTCCGCTACGCTCCAGCCGGAATGACATTACTCTCCGCACACTCTGTCATTCCTGCATACTTTCTGCCATGGGATAGAGAGCCGGAAGGTAGGATGTCATGGGCTCTCATTTTGCAAACCCCGCGGAAGTAAAACTCGCCAGCTACAAAGCAAGTTCTCATACAAAAAGAAAACGCGACTGCAAAAACCTCTGTGGCAAATTCACCCTCAACTACGGACATGGATGTCCGGTACTCCCGGTGGGCACAGGATGTGCCTTCACCGGGCTACAGCCCTTAGCGGCGCCTGAGCTAATGCGCGGGAGGGCCGGTCCCGGACATCCTTGTCCTCCGCGGCATTCGTCCCTCCTGGCCAGCAGGTGTGGGGAGGGGGTCGCGTACCTCCTCCCCACAGATGCCCGTTCCTGGCAGGGTGAAAGTAGCCATGACACGAGGCCCGCGCTGTTACCCGCGCCAAGGAGTTACCATCCGTCCACCGGTGGCCGGTGACGCAAAAAGTCTGTAAATAACCCCATTCCCGGGGTAATCACATGAATTGTGTATACCCGCCCGCCACCGGCGGGCGGTCTTGCCATAATCCCGTAGATAATCTCATATTATAGTGAAGAATTTGTAATTCTTCCCTTTTAGGAGATTTTTTGTAACCTTTTTCGTAAATAACATTGACATTTTTCTTTCTTTTTACAGGGTTAAGCATAATCCCCAATTCCACTGACCTAAAGCTTCGAGCCATGGGCAATGGGACGATAAGGCGGACTTCGGAAACGGGCCCGCTCTCTGGAAAAGGAAAGAGTTGCAGGCAGACGCGCATCAACCGGCTAAAAAACCGACCGCGGTCCTCGTGGGCATCAACCGCGGCGATGTGTGAACTTCCCGCGGCGCGTTCCCTCCGGAAGGGGATTTTCTTTTTTTATAAGGCAATCGCTTTTACTCGGGTTTTCCCGCCCAATAGCGGCGGAGGAAAACCGGGCGCTTAAAAAAAACTCAAGGAGGAATCCATGAAAAGATTCTTTTTCGCATTCACCTTCATCTTCATCTTCATCTTCATGGTTTCGCTGGCGGCGGTAGCATTCGCTCAGGACACCGACCAGCCAGTAATCACGGAAACCCAGGAAACCGGTGCAAAGGCCGCTAAAGCGGAGAAATCCAAAGACGGCACGGTGCCCTTCACCATAGGCGAAATCGTGGTTCGCGACCGCGCGGTCCCGAACATCGAGGACGCGTCGACTACTACGGTCATCGATGGGAAGGATATTGAACGAAGGGGAGACAGGGCGCTCTCCGATTCCCTCACGATGGTCCCCGGAGTACTGGTGTACCCAACGAGAAAAGGTTTTATAGGCATGTCCATGCGCGGCTTTGACCATGAGAAAGTCGCCATTATGGTGGACGGTATTCCTTACCTCGATACATTTTACGGCGGCAATAATCTCGACCTTTCATCCATGCCGGTGCAAAATGTTTCGGAAATAATTGTAAACCGCGGGGCAGCCTCAGCTCTTTACGGCGCCCTGGGCAGCGTCGGCTCGGTAAACATCATAACCAAAAGGCCGGAAAAGCTTGTTGCCGACGCTAAAATGGAATACGGAGAACACCGCAATTGGATGATAAACGCTTCGGCAGGCGCTCCCATAGGCGATTTTTACACATGGGTAACCGCTTCAGTCCAAAACTCAAACAGCTATGAGATTTCCAAAAAATTGACTAAAAGCAAAAGAAAAGCCTGGTTCGATAAGCTTGTAAGCTATGATGTGTATGGCAAAGATTTTAACACTATCACACTTCCATCGGTCAGCGCTTATCTCAACGATGATAATGTATGGAACCATTCGAGCTATAGGAAATATCAGGCATCCGGGCGCGTTGGATATAATATTTCCAGCGAAATGGAAACCGGCGTCTCCGTCCAGTGGGCATCCAACGAACAGTATAATAATTCTTTTAAAGATGGTTCCCTTGCATCGTATAATGAAAACACAGAGAAATGGGAAATCCCCGGGAACAATACTTGGACAAATACGACCGGAAAATCTGCATTCCAAAACAGGGCTTTTTATTGGCCTGAAGACACGAGGCTCACCATTTCACCCTATTTCAGGGCTGATTTGGGAGACCTGAAAATTAAACTTAATACTTTCTACATAAGGCAGGTGAACTGTCTGGAAGGGTATTGGACCCAGGACCATTCTGAAGGGATGCCGGTCACAAAAGGTATACAATCTGGACAATCAATCATAAAAGAAAACTCTTTCGGTTTTTATTTATTACCAAGCTACAAGATAGCCTCCTGGAATACTCTTTCTGCAAATCTCCATTTCAGGATGAATTCTTTTGGCAAGTATGCGAAAGCAACCAGTCCCACTTCGCCATTGGCTGGCCAAATTGGAACAGGAGAAAAACAGGTAAACGACATTAGCGCCAGCTATTTTACGCTTGCCGTGGAAGACCAGATGAATTTTGCTACTCCGGCCGGGGCATTGGCGCTTTCACTCGGGATTTCATACGACGCTCAAAATTACGATGAGATGAGAGTGATAAATACAACTACTTATGTTCTAGAAGACGTACCCATGGTCAAAAAAGATTCAATGATATGGGGAACCCGGGACAGCTTCAATCCGGTAATTTCCGCGGTCCTCGATCCCATTGCAAACTTTTTACGACTGCGTTCCGCCTTCGCTATTAAAACAAATTTCCCAGCTATGGATGTTTACAGGGACATCGGGGCTATTATCAAACAGGAAGGTGCCGTGTCTGATGTTGGAATAAATCCGGAAACGATTTATAGCTACAATGGAGGTTTTGAGCTGTTTTTTATGAACCAGGCCATCAGCTTCCGGACCGATTACTTTTACACAAAAATTAAAGACAAAATAGCTAAACTCTACGACCGTGAATTTGAATATGATATATACGACAACATTGGCGGGTTCTCCGTACAGGGCATTGAAGCAATCATTTCCGGCAATTCGCCAAGGTTGGCAAATCTCGTTACGCTCAGGGGCAGCCTTTCCTATGTCTTTGCGCATGCCAGAAACGATGAGGCTTCACCCCTTACATACGGCAAAGAAGTAACCGATGTTCCCCAGCACCAGTTCATTGCGCAAATGGTTTTTGATTTCATAAGCAATACATCGTGCACTTTATGGGGAAGTTACACCCTCAATCAAATCCAATATGTAATGGCTTCTGCGCCTCAAACAGCAAATGTGGAGCCATTTTCTTCAAAGTATTACACAACCCAGAAGCTCCACAACCCCTTCATGCTCAATGTGAAGATACAGCAGGAGCTTCCGTTCAACACATATGTGTACATTATGTGCAAAAACCTGCTTGACGATTACAATGCCGACCCGTTTAATCCAGGACCCGGAAGGATGTTCTATTTCGGAGGCGGCGGCAGGCTGTAGGCTCCCGCCTTAAAGGAGAATACATTATGAAAAAAACCGTCGCATCGCTTGCTCTTGCCATTCTCGTTTTCACCTCGGCCTCATGCTCTAAGAGCAAATTGGAGATTATGGCCGTCACCGGGGCCACGCCCGGGGCCGTGGCCGTCGATGTGCCCGGAGGCTTCTCCCTCACCGTGGACGGCCTCGTGAAGCGCAACTATGCCTTCCCGGCGGAAGCCCTGAGGGCCTTCCCCTCCTCCTGGCTGAGGACCCTGGAAGTATCGCCCGAAGGCGAGTTTTTGGGAAGCTACGCCTATACGGGAATTCCGCTGTACAATATCATGGACGGAGTGGCCCCGGAAAAGCCCAAAAACGCGGCCTTCGACAGGCCCCTCGACATGCTCGTCACCTTCACCTCCGCCGACGGAAAGAAGGCCGTCTTCAGCTATGGCGAACTGACCATGGTGGACGACTCCAAACCCGTCATCCTTGCCTACGACAGGCGCGAAGTTCTACCTTCGAAGGACAAGGCGAGGGAAAACTACGCGCATAACAAACATAAGGAAAACCTGCGCGGTCTGCGCCTGGTCTGCCCCCGTGACCCGAATACCGCCCGCTATCTTGACAATGTGGTTAAAATCACCCTGAGCGAGCCAACAGTCACGGCGACCGGCCTTCCCCCAATGAAGCAGGGCCACAAATGCGTTTCCAGGGTAATAACCGGCCACTGGAAGGGGAAGACCTTCCCCATTAGCACGGCAGGAATTCCGAAAAAGAAATACGAAAACTGGGTGCGCACGGGCCACGGCACCGGCTTTAAAGGGATTTTTACCGTTGAAGGCCCGGCCTTCTTTGAAGTGCTGAAAAAGAACTTCCCCGGCTGCACCGAGAAAAACTTTTTCCTCATAGTCTCCTGCGACGGCTATCGCGTGCTCCTTTCGGGGCGCGAAGTTTTCCTCCAGGAATCCGGCCGCTCCATGGTGCTCGTAGAAAGGCTCAACGGTGCCCCGCCTAAGGAAGGCACAATGTTGGCCAATCTGAAGGACTACTTCGTCGACCGCGACACATGGGGAATCACCGACATCGTGGTCTTAGACGGAATCGAGTAATCGGGAGGGGACATGGAATTCACCATGCACACGGCATTCTACGCGGCCCTGGGGCTCTACTGCCTCGGGGCCCTGGGGTATCTCGCGAAGCAAAACACCGTTTCGGCGGCGGCAATAGGCACCGGCTTCATCATCCATACGGTGTATCAAGTCTGGCGCGGCTGGCTCACCGGGGCCTTTATCGCCAACAACATCTTCGACCCGGTGCCCTTCCTCGCCTGGAGCATGGCGTTTCTCATCGTCATCAATCTTTTCAACCGTGAAAGGCGCGTCGAATGGCTGTCCCTGTCCATCATCCTCCTCATCGCTTCGCTTTTCGCGGCGTACTATCCCAAGGGCATCATCCCTCCCACGCCAAAAAAAATCACCTTCTGGGCGGCGGCCTTTTTCGCCACGGAAGTGATGGCCCACGCCCTCTTTTACTCGGGGGCCTGGTTCGCCTGGCGTCAGAGGAAAAACCCGGCCGCCGGCGCCTCATACCATTCCCTTATAATCTGGGGCTTCCTCATCTACAGCATAACCCAGGTGGTGGGGGCCGTCTGGGCCTATGAGGGATGGGGCACCACCTTCCACTGGGGGACGCGGCATCTTTTCTCCGCTGTCCTCTGGTGCTACTACGCCCTATACATACATCTTCGCTATCTCGCGGGATGGCCCCCGGCACGGCGCGTCCTCTTCGCCGCCGCCGGCGGATTGGTGGTGCTGCTGGTCACCACCGTGGCCAATCTCCATGAAATGGGATTTCCAAGGATAGGAGGATGATATGCGCGCCCTCTGGAATTTTATCGCAAGCTTAAAGCTTACGTTCTGGATTATGTGGGGGGTTATTCTCGCCCTCTTCGCCGGGGGCTCGTACTGCCTCTACGATTTCGCCTTCTTCAACACCATGAACGGCGTCCCGGTGCAGAAGTGGTTCCTGGAGCACGGCTTGACCCACCTTTCCCTCACCTGGTGGCTCCCCGTGCTTTTCCTCCTCTTCCTGTTTCTCGGGATAAACCTGGCCGCCTGCGCCCTGGACCGCATTGTCCAGCTTTTGCCCCGGAGAAAGCAGATGGGCTTCGCCGCCTTCTTCACGGCCCTCACCCCTTCCCTTGTGCACCTGGCCTTCCTCGTGGTGCTTGGCGGGCATTTCCTCACCTTCACCCTTGGATACCAGAAGCACATGCCTGTTCTTCCCGGGGAAACCGCGGCCCTGCCGGACGGCGGCTCCGTGAAGTTCATCGGCACTGACGTCGTCATGTATCCAAAGGCTTCGCTTCTCAAGGGGCGTAAAGCCCAGGTGACGCTCTCGGCGGAGATTGACGGCTCTCCGGCGCGGCTCTCCTTCGCGGAGTACATCACACGCGGCCATTACGCGCTTCACCTCGACATGCAGATGCGTGAGGGCAAAGCCGAACATGTATCGCCGAATATGGACCCCGATGAAACATGCAACCGCTCGGAGCTATATAAAACAAAGCGCGCGGAAGCCCCCGAATCCGGCCTCCTCCTCCAGGTGACCTACGACCCGGGACTTCGCGTTATCGTCGCGGGACTGGCACTGGTAATAGGCCTCATGGGGTGGTTCTTCTGGCGCACCTATGGTCGTCGCGGCGGGAAAAACGGCGAGATTGCCCTCAATACCGAATCGTCCTAAAACAGCTCCTTCATCGCCTCGGAGACGGTGCGGAGGGGCACTATTTCCCCTTTGAACTCCCCCCGCTCCGCCTCCGCCCGGTCTCCCATCGAAACGAAGACGCGCGAAAACCCGGACCGGGCGAACTCCATCACCCTCCTTCGGCACTGCGACACCGGCCTGACCTCCCCCGAAAGCGAAATCTCCCCGAGAAAGCCCGTGTCGTGGGGGACGGGGACGTTCTTTAAACTCGAGGCTATTGAGACCGCCACGGCCAGGTCCGCGGAAGTTTCGCCGATGGTAAACCCTCCGGCCACATTGAGAAACACGTCGAAGGAGCCAAGCTCCAGAGAGGCGTGCTTTTCCAGGACCGCGGTTATGAGGACGATGCGGTTGTAGTCGAAGCCGTCGGACATTCGGCGGGGATTGGAATAGCTTGTGGGGACCACCAGGGACTGCACTTCGAAGAGGATGGTGCGGCTTCCCTCCAGGGCGGCGGAGACCGCGCTTCCGGGGGCCGTTGAAATGTAGGGGTTAAGGAAGATGCCGTTTTTGTCCTGGATTTCCTCCAGGCCCCGGGGGCCCATTCGGAAAAGGCCAATCTCGTGGACGGAGCCGTAGCGGTTTTTAAACGACCTGAGGACCCTGAAGTCCCGGGCGAAGTCACCTTCGAAGTAAAGCACAGTGTCCACCATATGTTCCAGCATCTTGGGTCCGGCGATGAGGCCGTCCTTGGTAATATGGCCTATGAGGACCGCCGGCACCGAGGCCCTCTTCGCCGCTTCGATGACCCGCGCCGCCGACTCGCGAATCTGCCCCGGAGAGCCCGCTGCGCCGGGCAGTCCCGGCGAATGGAGCGTCTGGATGGAGTCGATGACGGCGCATTCAGGCTTTCGCGTTTCGATGAGCCCGGCTATCTCGGCGGCGGAGACGGAAGTGCTGAGCGTTATGCTTCCCAAATCCACGCCGAGGCGGTCCGCCCTCAGGCGGAGCTGGGACGGAGTTTCTTCCCCCGAAACATAGAGGGAGGGAAGCCTCCCCGCTACCTGGAGCGCAAGCGTCGATTTGCCGATGCCGGGCTCTCCCCCCAGGAGGACAACGCTCCCCGGCACCAGCCCTCCCCCGCAGACCAGGTCAAATTCACCCAGCCCCGTGGGGACGCGGCGAAGGCTGTCGGCGGGTACGTCGGAGAGCCGGAGGACCTCCGCGGCGGCGCCAGGACTTTCAGGCTCCGCCGCCGCTAAGGAATTCCATTCCCCGCAATCCGGGCACTTCCCCAACCATCTGGGAAACGAGCCGCCGCAGGAGAGGCAGATGAAGGCAGGTTGTTTTTTCGCCATTTACCGCTTCTGCCTGAAGAACAGTTTCGACGGGTCCTGGTTCAGCTTGTAGAAGAGGTCCTTCGCGTAGACCGAGGCGTCGCGTATATTGTTGTACACTTCCTCATCGGTAATGAGCTTGCCAAGGGTCCCCCGGCCGCTGTCAATGCGGTAGATTATCTTGTTCAGGCTGCTCGTGGTCTCGGAAATCTGCCGGAGGGCTATAGAGATGTCCTGCTTGTTTTTTTCCGAGAGGTCCGCCATGTTCCTCGTAAGCTGGTTAAGCTGGTCCATGAAGACCTGGGATTTCACCGACATTGAACCTATCATCCCCCGGAGCATGAGGACCGAGGACCTGATGTCGCCGCGGTTTTCCGCGGTGATCTTGTTCAGGTTCCCCACGAAGCGGTTGGAGTTCTGAAATATTTCCGCCAGGACCTGGCTCCCCTCCTTGTCGAGGAAGCCCTGAAAGGTGAGCATCATCTGGTCGAAGCTCGGCGGGTCGATGCCGTACACCATGTCCCCTTCTTCGAAGAACTCCTCCACATCGTAAGAAGGAGGCACGAAGACATTGATGTATTTTTCTCCGATTATCCCCGTGGTGAAGATGGCGAACTTTGTCTTTTTGATGAGCTTGAATTTTTTGTCGATCCAGACGTCCACCTGGGTCTTTTCCCCGCTCTGATTGATGTCCATCACCTGGCCGATAGTAATGCCGCCTGCAATCTTCACGGGCGCGCCCTTCCGGAGGTCGTTAAGGAAGCCGAAATACACCCGCAGGGAGTAGCCGGAGCGGGAGATATTGAATTTCGCCAGCACGCCCACCAGGATGATAAAGATGGTGAAACTCACGGTGACTACCATGCCCACGCGGGCCTCATTGCTCAGCCTCATTGCGCTCCTCCTTACGTGTAGCATGGCATGCTTCCTGACAAAAGTAAATCAAAAAATGGCGGAAAGTATTGGAAATTTAACCTCTCCCGCCGATTTATGTTGACACCGCCGTGTTTCGCCGTATCTTCAAGGTATTGAGTTTTTTATGACAGCCCATAAAAAATCCCAGTATCTGCGATGCCTGAAAAGATAAGAATTGAAAACTTAAAGAAGTCCTTTGGGCCGAAAGTGGTCCTTGACGGCCTCAACATGGACGTCCGGGAGGGCGAAATACTCTGCGTTCTCGGGAAAAGCGGCACGGGGAAATCTGTGATTTTAAAGCACCTGGTGGGCTTTCTCGAACCCGACGAAGGAAAAATCTTCGTCGACGGCGCGGAGTTCACCGGCGCGCCCGGGCCTGTAAAAGAAGAGCTCCGGGCAAAGTACGGCATACTCTTCCAGGGCGCGGCCTTATTTGATTCAATGGACATTTACGACAATGTGGCCTTCGGTTTAAGGCGAATAAAAACGCCCGAGGACCAGATTGAGCGCCTGGTGCCGGAGATGCTTGCCCACGTGGGCCTTCGTGGCGTGGAGGGCCGAAGGCCCTCGGAGCTTTCCGGCGGCATGCAGAAACGGGTGGGGCTTGCCCGGGCCATCGCGGTCCACCCCGAAATTATGCTCTACGATGAGCCCACAACTGGAGTGGACCCCATCACCGGCGGCGCCGTGGACAGGCTCATCGTGAAGATGCGCGACACCTTCTCCATCACCTCCATAGTGGTTACCCACGACATGAAGTCCGCAGCCCGGATTGCCGACAGGGTCGTGGTCCTTTTCGACGGGAAGGTGTATCTGCAGGGGCCGCCCGGCGAAGTGCTTGAAAGCAATGACCCCAGGGTGCGCCAATTCGTGGAGGGAAGGTCCGGCTGGCCCGGCGAAACGGCGTGAAAAACGGTTGAAATTTTTTTCGCGCCCGGTCTACAAGGTGCAACCGGGCAATAATTATCTGTGTGACGGGAGCAGCAAATGGCGGAGATTTCCGGGAACGGAAAGGGATGCGGTCAGGCAACGCCTAAAATGATGACCGCCGACCTGGGGCTTTTCAACCAGCTTCTTGAAATGGTGGACGGGGACTGGTCCGCGTCCATCCAGGGGATATGCAGGCATATCCACAACCACTTCGACGCCCTTGGCGTCTCCCTTACGGTGTACGACAGGACATACGAGGAATTCATCTACCTCGACTACTCAATCAACCCGGGCCTGCCCGACATCGCACGCACCATCGGCATAACCGTCAACCGGGACACCGCCATTGAAATAGTAAAAAAAATCCACGCGGCCTTTCCCGGAATTTTAGAGGAAAAGATTTTCACCGGCCGGGAATTGCTCGATATTCTGGACAATTATTTCGGCGGCGATGAAACGAAGATATCTACCGTCACAGACAGGGCGGGCCTTAAGGCCGTTGCCTCCTTCCCGGTCATCGAGACGAACAGGCGGTACCGCTGTATCTTTCATATATTTACAGACCGCGATGTGAACGACCTCGACAGGGCCCTGCTGGACCGGTACATGCCCCAGCTCGACGTTGCCCTTGAGATCGTATTTCTCGTAAGGGAGCTTTATATCAAGGCGACCCATGACGGCCTCACGCGGCTCCTCAACCACAAACAGGGGGAAATGATGATCGCCTCGGAAATAGAGAGGGTGAAAAGAAACAAAATGCCCCTCTCCGTGGCGATGATAGACCTGGACCATTTCAAGTCAGTAAACGACACCCATGGCCATCGCGCGGGAGATGAAGTGCTTAAGAAGGTTGCTTCCATTCTGTCTGATGGTTTGAGGAAATGCGACATCATCTCCCGCTTCGGCGGCGAGGAGTTCCTCGTGGGCTTTATCGACACCGACCTTTCAGGGGCCCTGGAGGTGTCGCGCCGCCTCAAGGAAGCCGTCCAGCTTCAGGAGTTCTGCTCGGGGCGCGGCAATTTTTCGGTCACCATCAGCATGGGCGTCGTGGAATATAATATGGCAAAGCATCCTACCATAGATGCCGTCATCTGCGACGCGGACAACAAGCTTTACGCCGCGAAAAGCGGCGGACGAAACCGTATAGAATACTGAGGAGGAGGGAGATGAAGCGCATAGCAATCGTCGCGCTGGCAGCGGCAATGCCGTTTCTCACGGGCTGCAGTACAGTGAAAGGATGGTTCGGCGGCAAGGAAAAATGGGAGACCCGGGAACTTCCGGGAGGGGCAAAGTACCAGGGCTGGTGGAAGGACGGCAAGCCGTACAGGGACGGCACCGCTAACTATCCCAATGGCAACAGCTACCGCGGCGAGTGGAAGGACGGCAAGATGCACGGCCGCGGCGTTTTCACCTTCGCAAGCGGCGCAAAATACGACGGGGATTTTCGCGATAACAAGAAGAACGGTTTCGGCAAATACACTTTCGCCAATGGAAACCGCTTCGAGGGACGGTTCACCAACGACAAAATGGACGATGAAGGCTCACTCTTCATGCCCAATGGCGACAGATATACCGGCCAGTTTAAAAACGGGGTGGTCGAAGGTAAAGGGGCCTATGTCTACGCCGACGGAAAAAAATACGAAGGCTATCTGAAAAACGGGAAGTACCACGGTGAAGGCGTGTACACCGACCCTTCCGGAGACAAGTACGATGGCAGTTTCCGTGACGGACTCCAGGACGGACGGGGGACCTTCTTTTTCCGCAATGGCGAGAAATACGAAGGCGAATTCTCCCGCGGGCAAATGCATGGAAATGGGGTGTATTATTACAATGATGGAACACAGCGTAAGGGGAAATGGGTGAACGGTATCGCCGTGGATAAATGAAGTCCGTATTTTTTCAATCCTCCCCCATAAGGACGGTGCTCCTGAGCTTCCTGGCCCTGATCCTGACGGGGACGCTTCTGCTCATGCTTCCCTTTTCCACGAAAGGGGGCATCGGCTTCATCGACGCCCTTTTTACGTCGACTTCGGCGGTCTGCGTGACGGGCCTGGCCGTCAGGGACACGGCAAGGGATTTTACCCTCTTCGGGAAGGCGGTAATCGCCCTCCTCATTCAACTTGGCGGGCTTGGGATCATGACCTTCTCACTGGCCCTGGTGTCGATGTTTCAGGAGAGCATCTCCATCAAATGGCGCTTTACTTTTAAAGAGATGTACAGCGACATCAGGAAGATGCCCGTCGGCACAATGGTGAAAAGAATAGTCCTTTACACTTTTTTCATGGAAGCCCTCTTCGCCCTTGCCCTTTTCGCGGATTTTGCCGGTGAGTTCCCCCTCCTGGAAGCCCTGGGGCATTCCGTTTTCCATTCCGTGTCCGCGTTCTGTAACGCCGGGTTTTCCACCTTCCCCGACGGGCTTCTTTCTTACCGGGGGCGAGTTTTTCTAAACATCATCATCATCCTGGCAATTATCTCCGGCGGTCTCGGCTTCGTCGCAATCCATGAAATCCGAAGGCAGTTCGCCCGCGGTTTTGCCGGAGGGTTTTTTTCTGGACTTTCCCACCACACGCGCCTCGTCCTCGTAGTTACGGGCATCCTCATCGCTGGAGGGACGGCAGTGATTTTGCTTATGGAATGGAATTATTCCCTGGCCGGCGAGTCGCCGGGGACGAAATTTCTCGCTTCGCTTTTCCAGTCCGTAACCTGCCGGACCGCGGGCTTCAACACCGTGGACATCGCGCATCTGCACCAGAGCACGCTCCTTGTAATGATCATCCTCATGTTCATCGGAGGCTCGCCCGGCTCCATCGCCGGAGGCGTAAAAACGACGACGGCAGGGGTCGCTTTTATCATGCTCTATTCAAAATTCAAAGGGGAAAGCCAGCCTGTTCTCTGGAAACGCGCCATCGACCGCGACACGGTGGACAGGAGCGCGACACTTATAATTCTCTCGCTTGCCTTCGTTCTCTTTTCGACTTTCATGGTCATGATCACCGACAATCCCGTGCCCGGAGAACATTTCCTCTTGTCCCTGTTCGAAACTGTGTCGGCCTTCGGCACCGTCGGGCTTACCGCGGGGGCCACGGGCTCGCTGTCGAGCGCCGGAAAACTGATTATTTGCGCCGTCATGTATGTGGGGCGACTGGGGCCCCTCACTCTGATGGCGGCATTGACGGCACGGAAAAAAACCGCGGACTTCGAGTATCCGGAAGAACATATCATGGTGGGTTAATGTATGAAAAAATTCGTGGCTATAGGGCTGGGAAATTTCGGCCTCACACTTGCGAAAACCCTGGTGGAAAACGGCTGTGAGGTCCTCGGCGTGGACTCCTCGCGTGAGACGGTCAACCAGGCCAAGGAGTTCCTCACCTACGCTATCATCGGCGACGCGTCAAAACGCGAGGTCCTCTCGGCGCTGTCCCTGAAAGATTTCGACGGCGCCATCGTGAGCATCGGCCAGGACATGGCCCCGAGCATCCTCATCTCGCTTTATCTGAAGGAGATAGGGGTGAAAAAGATCATCGTGCGGGCCATCTCCGAGGACCACGGAAAAGTCCTTTCGAGCATCGGCGTCAGCGATGTGATCTTCCCCGAAAGGGACATGGCGGTGAAGCTCGCCGGAATGCTCTCCCTTCGCAATGCCCTGGACTATCTTCCCCTGGGCGAGGATTACGGAATCATCGAGGTGACGCCCCCCGGCCACTTCCTCGGGAAAAGCCTGAAAGAACTTAAAATCCCCAACAAATACAACTGCCAGGTGATCGGGCTTAAAATCTATCCGGGAGATACGGCCAGCCCCGCCGACGAGAGTAAAGTCACCGTAAAGATGGCCCCCTCGGCGGACGATATAATTTCCGGGAACATGGTGATGATACTTTTAGGCAGGCTGGGAGATATCGCGAAGATACAGGCCCTCCCATGAGGGCCGGCTTCACTTCCCCGATTTGCGGCCCGAGTGTTCCAGAATCCAGGAGCTGATGGTTTTAAGGACCTTCTTCCTGTCCTCAATCCTTTCGTTCATCGTTTCGTGGAAGAGCCCCTCAAAGGTGAAAATCTGCCTGTCCGGGGAGCTCGCGTTTTCGTAGACGATCCTGCTGCTTTCCGGGCTCACCATGCGGTCCGCCATACCGTGGATTACGAGGAGGGGCATCTCAAGGTCCGCGGGCCTGGACAGACAGTATTCGGCGGTGTCGATATATTCCGTGTACCAGCGGGCCGAAACCATGTCATGGACAAGCGGGTCCTCTCGATAAGCCTGCACCACGTCGGGATCGTTCGAAATGTCCGATGGGTCGAGCTCATTGTTCATCGTGAGAGCAGGCATGAGCACGGAGAATATCCTCCCCAGGAACTTTTTCCATTTCGGGACCGCAACAGCGGGGACCAGCGCAGGAGCGGAAAGGATGAGGCCGTGAAGGTCACGTGGATATTCCAGGGCATAACGCATGGCGATGAGCCCCCCCATGCTGTGTCCCAGAAGAATAATGGGAACGCCTTTGTTCTCCTTCTTCACCACCGTGTTGATTAGCATTTTCAGGTCGTCGACATATTTCATGAAGCGCTCCACATGGCCGCGCTTTCCTCCCGACTTTCCGTGGCCCCGATGGTCAAGGGCGTAAAAAGACACACCGGCCCCTCCCAGGGCCGACATTATATTTTGATAACGGTCGGAGTGCTCCCCCAGACCGTGGGAAATCACCACAACGCTCCTGGTATTGGCGGCCCTCCAGCTCTGGTAGAAAACCCTGACGAGGTCCCCGGCTAAAAAAACGCCCATGCCGTGATCGTATCCTTTCATAGCTCACTCTCCGCGGGGCCGGAAGGCCGGCCCGCCGTTTATAGAAATTTCATCGACAGGTCGAAAGCCCTTACCGAATGGGTCAAAGAGCCCATCGACACATAAGTCGCCTCCAGGCCCGCAAGGCCTTTCAGCGTGTCCTGTGTGACATTCCCCGAAACCTCAGTTTTCGCCCGGCCCCCTATCATGCCGATACATCGGACCATGGCGCTGTAGTCCATATTGTCAAGCATGATGATGTCCGCTTTCGCGTCGAGGGCTTCGCCCACTTCCTCGTCCGACGTGGCTTCAACTTCGACGAGGTATCGGTTGCCATAGGCCAGGCGTACTTTTTCCACGGCCTCCCGAATGCCGCCTGCGGCCTTGATGTGGTTGTCCTTTATCATCACCATGTCGTGAAGGCCGAAGCGGTGGTTTTCCCCGCCGCCGGTCTTCACTGCGTATTTGTCCAGGGCGCGCATGCCCGGCGCGGTTTTCCGCGTATCCAGGAGGACAATACCGGTCTCTTCCAGGGCCTTCACGGCCCTGGAAGCCGCGGTGGCGATTCCGCACATGCGCTGAAGGAAGTTCAACGCGGTACGTTCCCCTGTGAGAAGCGATGCCGCGGGGCCCTCCAGGGAAAGCACCGCAGTCCCCGGCGCCACGGACGCGCCTTCTTCTACATTGTAGGCCACACGCACAGAGGAATCGAGTTCCCCATAAACATAGGTGGGGAGGTTTCCAGAACAGAAAACCCCCTCCTCCCTGGCGATAACTATCGCCTTCCCGGGCTCGGTACCGTTGAAAATCGCCCCGGTCGTTATGTCCCCGGCCCCGATGTCCTCGTCGAGGGCCATCTTCACCAGGCTGATAACATCATCTTTTTTTAACATCAGGCGTCCTCTGAGTATCGGGTTTTTCCGTCCGCTTGAGGAAAACAGAAAAACCTGAGTGCTGAGCCTATCAGTAGAGTGGCAATCGTTTTTAGTCTGCCCACGCATAATCGGTGCGGTTTTCCGGGCCGTGTAGATATTGAAACCGTCTAAATAGGGGTCAAACAAAATTGGCCGGGAACCTTCCTTTTTTTCTTGAAAATTCCCGTCTTTATGCCAGCATCGGAGGGCTGTTTTCACTAAGCGCAGGCGCGGCGCAAAGCGCCTGCGCTTAATCCCTATAGCTTTTACCCAAAAAATGGCAGAAGAAAAAGACATCAAAAAAATAGAGCGCAGGGCGAAAAACCTCCTGCTGAGTAAGGACATTCCGTCAGGAAAGATGGACATCGTCCGTTCACTCATGGGCAACGCCTCGCTCACGCCTGATGAAAAATACAGCGCAATCATTGAGCTAATTCAATCTTGCCCGGACAAGCCCGTTGAAGGACCAAGGCTTTCCAGCATCGAACTCCGGGAAGATAAAAAAAGGAAGGCCCCCGGACCCCTTGCCCGCGAGGGGAGAATTATCCCGCCCCCGGTAGGACCCGCCGTCTCCGGGGCGTATATCGGCGATATTCAACAAAAATATAAAAAGCCAAAACTCTTCAAAAAGCGCTATCTAGTCCATTCCGGAAACCGCCTCGGCTTCTGGTTCAGGAAGCGCCTCGTCCCAACGAAGAAGCTCCTTAAAATCATGGAAGACGTCTCGGCCTTCCAGGAACGGGTACTCGCGTCAATTGACCCCATACTCATGAACATGCTCATGGACGAATCGCTGACCGACGCCACGGCCTTTAATTATCTTGCCCAATTAAAACGAAGGCTTGGCGCCGTCCCCCTTTCCAAATACGGTTTCGACGCGGTCAAATGGCTCGAGCAGAAAGATTTCGAAAGGGAGCTTAAGGACTATACCGCCGGTTTTTTTTCGTACTATCTGGTCACCGCCGACATGAAGGAAGCGGTCATCCAGGCGGTGGAAAAACACGCGAGGACCATGGACGGCTTCCGGAAGGAAGCCATCACCGGAAAGGACAGTGAAAGAACGAAGTCCGAGAAGGAGAAAAATAATCTTGAGGCCGAGAAAAGGATGTTCGCACTGGTCCATAATGTGAGGTCCTTTTTCCCCGCCGGCGAAAAGGCGGAAAGCGCACTTTCGCGATACCTCGACTCAAAATACGATGTCCCCTCCCTCGGGTATCTGCTCCTTGCGATGAACGAGGCCCTGGTTTTTCAGCGGGAAATAAAGGTGGAAAGCCTGGCGGGCTATTACAGGGTATCTCCCCTGATGGTGGACAGTGAATCCTTTCAGTACAATATCGACATCCTGAAAAAATACGGCAAGGACGAGGAAAGCCGCAAAAGGAAGAAGGTGGACGAGCTCAAGGAAGAGCTGACCGTATTTGAAGAAATTTATCTATATTTAAAGCTTGAGATTTCAGGGACCAACCTGCTCCTCAAATTTTTCGACGACCAGTGGAGGATAGCCGACAGGAGAAGGGGCGATTCTTCTGAAGAGTACAAGAACGATTTCATTGCTTTCGTCGACGGCCTGCTGAATTATTTCAACAATCTCCCGGCGCGCTTCTTAGACGGGTCAGTGATAGTATTCGAGTCCGGAGATGAAACCTTCGAAGGGAGGATATTCACGGAAAGTTATTTCGAGAGGGAACTCAAAGGCCTCGAGGAGATAACCCGTGAATTCTACTATTTAAGAACTAACAACCCGAACCTCGTTGTCCCCTATGAAGAACTCCAGCGGATATTCAGGGGGCAGATAAAAACGATGTCACATGTGGGGGCTTTTTTGAAAAAAACTGGCGGGTTCTTTTACAATTTTGGAAGAAACCTTCACAGGGTACTGGAAAACCACAGGTTATGGGCGCGCATGGGAAAGGCCCTGAGTGATAAAACGGCGCTTCGAGTGCCATTGGACAAAAGCGCCCGCGAGTCCCTTACGACAAGTGAGGGCCGTCCCATTCCCTTCCACGACTGCAGGGTAAAATCGCTTCGGGAAAACGTCCCCCTGATGAGGACTGTCGCGGGCATGCCCGTAATTGGAGGGGATTACTCCAGCGGCATACTGCTTCTCATCATAGCCCTGTGCTACCAGCTTGCATTTGAATGCGGGGACGAAGAAATCCAGGGAGACCTGGAAAACAGAAAAAAAATACTCAGCACCCTCAGGGAACTTACGGATTAACGATGGCGCAGAGAACTGTCATATTCGCGATGTTGATATCTGCCGCTTTCGTTTCTTCCAAAGCCTTCGCCGAGACCGGGGCGGCGGGGAAAAAAATCGCCGTTGTGCAGGGCAAGTTCGACCGGGTGGAAGCCGTCCTGGCGCAATACCGCATTCCCCACACGGTCATTTCCTACAACGATCTCGCAAAGAAAGGCTCTCTCGATGGATATCGCGCCATATTTTTCCCATGCGGCGCGGACAAACCCATTGAATCGAACATCGATGTAACTGCCAGCGGCTACTACGTACGCAAGGTGTCCCTTAAAACCCCACCCTCCAGGATCGACCGCCAGGCCATTTTCGACAACATTCATGAGTTCGTGGCCCAAGGCGGATCGGCATATTTTTCTGATTATGCCTACGACCTGGCCCAGGGCGCCTTCGACTGCTTCGAGTTCCACCACAATTTCCCCAACCTGGGCATGCAGGGGACCTTTCAGGCGGATCTAACTGACGAACTGTATCGCTTCACGCGCCGGGACAGGATGGATGTTCACATGCCCCATTCCGGCTGGGTCCTTCTGAAATCGGCGAAAAACGCTCGAGTCCTGGCCAGAGGAAATGTTGACACTCCCAAAGGCGAAGCGGGGGGGCCACTGGTACTGCTCCTTGAACGGGGCGACGGCGAATGCATCTATACCAGCTACCACACACACTCGGCAACCGATGAAATAATGAGATACATCGTACTCCGCATCGCCCTGGGAGGGTCGCTCAAACATTACGCCGGCGAAATCGCAAAATGGAACCAGACTGTGCGAAGCGACACTATCGACCTGCTGCTTCCCGGTGAATGGGCGCGGCGCCATTACGTGACGCTTTCAAGGGGGAAAAACACGCTCTACTTTTATGCACCCCGTGGACTTTTTCAGGTTGACCTCTTTGACAGGGAGATGAATCTTGTTATCTCCAGGGACGCCGACGCTGGCGCATTCGCCATGGATGTAAAGGCGGAATATGACGGGGAATATATCCTTGCCGTGTACACCCATGGCGAGCATGTGTATGTCCCATTCTCGGTCGTGACCGCTTCAGGATGGCGCCTGGTCCCCTATGTTTCGGCGTTGCGGGTCTTAGCGGCCCTTGCGGCGCTCTTCGTCCTTGCGGTGATCGTCACGGCGTTTCGGATATCCAACCCAAAAGAAAGCGGCGGACGAATAAGGCGTTAGCGGAGAAGATGATGGGCAGGATCATTTCCATATCCAACCAGAAGGGCGGAGTCGGCAAAACGACCACTGCAATAAACATCGCGGCGTTCCTCGCCGAGAAAGGCCGACGCGTCCTCATCATCGACATCGATCCCCAGGCGAACTCGGGATACGGCCTCGGCATAAATGTCGAGGAAACGGAGGCGACGCTTTACGAAGTCCTCATCGGCGACATTAAAATCAAGGACGCCACGTACCGTACAAACATCGAAAACCTCTTCATCGTCCCGTCGAACATCCACCTCTCCGGGGCCCAGGTTGATCTTTTGGACGCGGAAAACAAGGAGTTCATCCTTAGAAACGCCCTCAGGGGCGTGAAAAACGAATACGATTTCATCTTCATCGACTGTCCCCCCTCGCTCGGCATACTCACTCTAAACAGCCTTGTGGCGGCCGATACCGTCCTCATCCCGCTCCAGTGCGAGTATTACGCCCTCGAGGGACTTAGCCAGCTTCTGAAAATCATTTCCATGGTGCAGGAAAACCTCAACCGGAACCTCAGGATTGAAGGCGTGGTTTTAACGATGTACGATTCCAGGACCAATCTGTCCCAGCAGGTCGTTTCGGATATACGTGAATTCTTCAAGGAAAAGGTTTTCGCCACCATCATCCCCAGGAATGTCAAGCTTTCCGAGGCGCCGTCTTTCGGGAAACCCATAAGCCAGTACGACAGGCACTGCGCTGGAAGCGAAACCTACGAGAAACTCGCCGAAGAGGTGTTGAAAAATGTCTAACAAAAAAAGAGTGCTCGGCAAAGGGCTGAGCGCCATCATATCCGAATCGGCGAAACCGGTGGAGGTGCTCGAGGCTGGCATGTCGGACGACGCATCCAGGATTGTAGAGTTGGACGTGTCTAAGATCAAACCGAACCCCGACCAGCCCCGGACCCATTTCAGCGAGGAGGAAATCGCAGGCCTCTCTGAATCAATCAAGTCCGTGGGGCTACTCCAGCCCATCATCGTAAGGAAGATGAGGGACGACTACTATGTCGTGGCGGGGGAACGGCGCCTCAGGGCCTCAAAGCTGGCCGGGATGGGCCGCATCAGGGCCATCATAATGGAGGCTACGGAAGAGGAGAACATCACCTACGCCCTCATCGAGAACATTCAGCGCATCAACCTGGACCCGATCGAGGAGGCGAAGGCGTACAGGGTCCTCATCAACCGCTTTAAACTAAAACAACAGGAAGTGGCCCAGAAGGTGGGGAAAGACAGGACCACCATCTCCAACCTCATGCGCCTCCTGGCCCTCCCTGACGCCGTCCAGGCGGGCGTTTCGGAGGGTAAAATCAGCGCGGGACACGCTAAGGCCATCCTCTCCGTACCGGAGCACCGCCAGATGGCGGTCTACGACGAGGCGTTGAAAAAAGGGCTTTCAGTCCGGGACCTGGAAAAAATCGCGGAATCTTTCGGCGATGAAAAGCCGGAACGGAAAAACCGGGCGAAAAATCCCCACATAAAAAAGATGGAAGAGATGCTCGTTTCGATATTCGGCACCAAGGTGGAAATAAAACATTCCGGGGGCAGAGGGAAAATCGAGATCAATTACTATTCCCTTGACGACTTTGAAAGGATCATGGAGATATTAAAATAACGGAGAGCGCGCCTCCTCTTACGGACTTGCAAGCCCCCGGCCACCCGGGGGCTTGTTTTTGTCCGACGGCTTATTCTCCTTCGAGCTCCGACTCGTTGACATTGAAATTGCCGTCCAACAAGATCTTCTCCTTCCACTCCTTCAAAAAGGAAGACTGCCGTTTAATAAAAAGCGTCTTCTCTATGCGCTCCCGCGCCTGGGAAAAGGGCTGGATTACCTTCTGGTTTTTCCCTCCAACGCGTTGTACGGTGTAGTAGCGCTTGTCTTTGCTCTGTTCGTATTCGTCGCGGATATCCTTTTCGGTAATTTTTGTGTTTTCCGAACTGACATGCTTCATGTACTCCCGCGCAAGGAGCGATACAAGGCGAAGCTCCACATTTTGTTTATACTCGGGTTCCCGGACAATGCCTTTCTGCTCGGCCACTCTGCTCAGGAGGGCGTAGCGAAGCATGCTTTCGGCAAAGCGCTTTTTCTGCTCGTCGGTTATCTTCTTTTTTCCCGGAGCGTCCTTGTAAATTTTCCTGGAAATGAGGTCCAGACGGGACTCGAGGTCGCCTACGGTATACACCGCTTCGCCGATCTTGAAGAGCTGGGCTTTCTTGTCTCTGCTCGCTATGTTCTCAAGGGTCACTGCGACGTCCGGGGCGGTTTTAAGGCCGGAGAGGTAGTTTTCTCCGGAATTGCGCAACAGGCGGTTCTTTAAGCTCGCTGCCTGGGCCTTGTTTTCAATCACACGCTCAATATTGTCCGGCCTCAGTGTAGTTTTCCCCTCCACCTTGATGATGACGACGGAGTTCGGGAGGCGTACCGGTTCAGTGGAGTACTTGCCTTCCGGAAGGGCGAAGGCCGCTTTGGCTAGCTCGGGATGGACCATCGGGCCGATGATAAAGCCGCTGTCGCCGCCCTTAGTCCTGGAAAAATCCTGTGAATGTTTTTTCGCCAGTTCCGCGAAATCGGCGCCTTTGTCAAGCTGTGCAATGATCTGGCGCGCCTCTTCCATGGCCTTTCCGAATTCGCCCTCCAGATCGGCCCCTTCGATGTTGACCCTTTTGTTATTGAGCATCTTGAAGTCTTTCACGTTGAGGACGATCTGCCGCAGCTTCACCGCAGGCTCCTCAAAACCCGCCTGTTTCTGGACCTCCCTCTTTAGGACGATGGAAATGAGCTGTGATTCCGTGGCAATATCGGCAAGGGCCTTGAAGTCTTCGGTCTTGTCGAAGCCGGCCTTCCTGGCCTCTTCTGCGGCGAGCTTCCATAAAACCATCATGTTGAGCTTGCTCACCTGCTGTTTTTTTCTTTTGAGGACTGCATCTTTGCTGATATGGTGCGCATCGAGCCATATATGGAAATCCCCCCTGGTCACCTTGCCATTATTGTAGGTGGCAAGAACGTCGCTGTCGCGTTTGCATCCAATGAAAAGGGTGATAAAGGCCGCCGCCACAGTCAGCACTATGATTGCTTTTTTCATGTTATGTATCTCCTGGCATAAATGTCGCTTGTGAATACCGGGGGCAAGCACGGGGCCGGTAGTGAAAAAACTTTGCAAATTCAGGTGAAGTTGTCAACAGTATTTTTTTTTACGCTCCGACGTAATCCCGGAAACGCACAAAACCCGGCACGCAGTTTTTTTTGTTGCGCCTCCACCTCCGGGGTATAGTAATATTTCACCCGAACCAGGAAGACCAATTATGGAAAAAGACGCTAGGCCATTAAACAAGCTATTCGGAAATATACCCCGGGACTTTCTTCTTTTTATAGCCGCCGTGGCCCTTTTCAGCTTTTCACAGAGCGTTATTAACACCGTGTTCAATAATTTTCTAAACGAGACCTTCTCCATCACCGATTTTCAGCGCGGGGTCCTTGAGCTTCCCCGGGAGATGCCGGGGTTTCTGGTTGTCTTTTTCTCCGCTTCTCTTTTTTTTCTGAGTTCAAGGCGTCTGGCGGCGGTAGCTTTTCTCTTAGCTTCCCTGGGTTCCACCCTCTTAGGGCTCCATACACCATCCTACGCAATCATGCTCGGATGGCTTTTTATTTTAAGTACGGGCCAGCACCTGTTTCTACCCCTGAACCAGGCAATTGGCATGGAATTCGCCCGGGGCGGAAAAGCCGGGAAGTTTCTTGGGCGTCAGGTGGGGATAATGAATTTCGCCGCCATCGCCGGAAGCTTCCTCATCTTCCTCGGCTTCCGGTTTATGGGCTTTACCTTCACTATATCGTACATCATCGCCGCCGCCGGTTTCCTTGTCGGGGCTTCATTCATATTTCTCATGAGCCCCGAAGACCCGGCGCCATTGAAGAACAAAATACTCTTCCGGAAGGAATACCGCCTCTTTTACTGGCTTAACATCCTCTACGGGACGCGAAAACAGCTCTTTCTTTCCTTCGCACCCTGGGTCCTGGTGAAGATATTCAGCCAGCCCACGGCGATGGTGGCGACGCTCCTCACCCTGGGGGGCGTCATAGGAATCGGCTTCAACCCGGTCCTGGGCCATGCTATCGACAGGTTAGGGGAGCGCGCCATCCTCATGGCCGAGGCGGCCCTGCTCATCTTCGTGTGCCTTGGCTATGGCCTTGCGAAATCTCTTTTCACCGACATGATAGCCCTCGTCGTGGCCTGCACCTGCTTTATTTTGGACCAGCTCCTCATGTCGGCGGGCATGGCCAGGGCCACTTATATAAGGAAGATAGCCGTGGAGCCCGGCGATGTCTCACCCACCCTCTCCATGGGGGTTTCCATCGACCATCTCTTTTCCATCGCAATCGCCCTGGCCAGCGGATATGTGTGGCTCAAGCTCGGATACCAGTACGTTTTCCTGTTAGGCGCAATAATCGCCCTGGCAAACCTCATCTCGGCGTCCTTTGTTAAGATACCCGCGCAGGAGACGCCGGGTAAGTAAAAACCTTTCACAAAAATTTAGTTTTTAGCCCGCCGAGCTAAGGCGGAAAACAAATAAGATTTCAGCTTTACCGGCCCCGGGAAATTCTGCTTGCGGACAAATCCGCTCCGGATTTTAATGATGGAAAGAAAATGCAAGATTCCACCGCGCAAATCCTGAGCCGCTGTTACGCCCTCACCGGGGGAATCGCCACGGGAAAATCCGTCGTGGCGAAGATGCTTGCCGACAGGGGATGCCATGTGGTCGACACGGACCTCATCGCCCGCGATGTGGTGGGGCCCGGAACTGCAGGCCTTGCGGAGATAGCGGATATTTTCGGCAGAGACGTCCTTAACTCCAACGGGACGCTCAACCGGGAAGCGATGCGCCAGATTATCATCAACGACCCTGCCAGACGCGAGGCCCTGAATACAATCACACACCCGCGCATAAAGGAGAGGGTCATGTCGCTCATCGAGGAACACTCGGCGAAGGACTCCATGCCTATCATCATCGACGTGCCCCTGCTTTTCGAAGTCGGATGGCACAGTATCTTTAAAAGGGTGATACTCGCGTACGTCCCCGTGGCGATCCAGTTAGAACGGCTCATGGCCAGAGACCGCCTCACCCGAGAGATGGCGGAAAAAACCCTCACCTTCCAGATGGGAATCGAGGAGAAGCGGGGGCTTGCCGACTATATCATCGACAACTCGGGAACCATCGAGGAAACGTCCCGACAGGTGGACGAGCTCTTCGTAAAGCTGAAAGCTCCCTGAAATGAGTCGGATCTATTTCGCCCCAGGCGCCACGGGGCCCTCGTGCATTTTTCCACACAGAAGCTTTGATCTCGCGTCAGCAGAAAAAAGAATGGCCGGGGAGTTCCCTTTAAGTCCATCATGCCCAGCACCCTTGTGTCATCAATTTTCCTGAACGAGTCTATAATTGGCTGGCGGTCGTACACCATGGCGGCGCCCACTTTCCCCCGGCATTCAATCATTCGCAGGCGCGCCCCGCTATGCCGGGCGCGGTACAGGGGAAGCATTATCTGAAAGATTTTTCCAAAGAAGGCGAGGTGAAAAAACTTGAAGCGAAGAAGCGACACGGGCATGCGGCGGGGATTAACGGGAACAAGCTTCCCGAAAAGGCCGCGGAACATGAGGGGATGGACATCGTCGACTCCATTGAAGCTCTTGCCATACCAGTGGTACTTTTCCAGCAGGCCGTCCCAGGGATGGCCGGAAAAATAGCTGGCCCCCTTCCACTGGCCGGACATGAATTCAGGCGAAACCGGTTCAAGGCTGTCAAAATATGCGAGGATTTCAGATGTTTTCATAGTGGCCTTCCAGCAGAGGGCATACTGAAACGAAAGGGACGTTTCCATTTACGGAAACAAATTCCGTAAAGCACACAGGCAAAGTTTGCTTTACAAACGGTAGAATGTCAAACGCATTTGCGCCTGAATCTATGGCGAAACAGAAAAGCCTTATTGACAGCCTTCTCGGACAGCATTTTCAGTTTTATTTGAAAACAGAAAATACATAAAAAACCTGAATTTGAAAAGGACTTATATCAGGCAACTTCTTAAAATTTGGTTTATCCGCTCGCCTGCGGCGGGTAAACCTTATTCAAGCTATGTAACTGTTAGAGTTGACAGCTCAAACTCTTTATGCAATACTTTTGTTGCAAAAGTCACAGAAAAATCAGATGGATCGGCAATAAACTGTAAAATGGGAGTAAATTAAATTTCGTGCTTAAGCACTGTCATTGCGAGCCTCGGCCTTATCGAGGCGTGGCAATCTCTTTTTCTTAAACTTCACGAGCTAATTTCTTGCCTTTTGAGATCGCCACGTCGCTGCGCTCCTCGCGACAGGATGCTAACCCGGATTTTAATTCACATCTCAGGAAACTTGTATGAAAATACTTAAAAAGTTTTTCAAAAAGCAGATGTTTCACGATATAACGGGCTTCAACTGCGGAATAAGCCTTGCGGGCCCGCCTTTAATGACAGCATGGTGTTTTCTTGCAGATGGGATCCTTATTGATACCGGAATACGCCATTTAAGAGAGCATATTTCAGATGCCATTGAAAAGGAACACGTAACAGGGATACTGGTAACGCACCACCATGAAGACCACAGTGGAAACGCGGCAATTTTAAAGAGGAAAAAAAACGTACCTGTAACAGGCCACAGTCTCACAGCGAAAATTCTTAAAAACAAATTCAGAATCAAACCATACCAGCATCTTATATGGGGCAAAAGTGAACCGGTTATGATTGAGCCTTTTGCCGGAGTTATAGAATCAGAATCTTTGAGATTTCTGCCGATTCACACACCGGGCCACAGTGAAGACCATACGGTATATCTTGAAGAAACTCGCGGCATGCTTTTTTCGGGCGACCTTTACCTTGGAGAAAAAATAAAATTCTTCAGGGCGGACGAGAACTTTGAAGATCAGTTGAGGTCTTTAGAACACGTTCTCAACTATGACTTTAATATGCTTTTCTGCGCCCATAATCCGGTGATGGAAAACGGAAAAGAAAAATTGACCGCCAAATACAGGTTTCTCGTTGAGTTTTACGGTAAAGTCAAAGACCTCCGTGGAAAAGGCTGTTCAACAAAGGAAATAATTAGAAAACTTGATAGAAAAAACGATAGAACTGTAAAACTGATCACCCTTAACAATGCCTGCTTTGCAAATATGGCAAGATCTGCCATTAAATTTGCTGATAAAGAACTTTCAATCTGATTAACGCGGACAAAAACCGGTCATCAGATTCTTTTTTTACATCTAACATGCGGGAAGTTGCCCTTTCCCCGGAGCGCAGTCCCTACCCACATGGATGCAATTTCATCAGCGCTTCCGTTATCACGAAACTTCCCCTGAGTTACAAGACCCCCTGGCAGAGGCCTTATGATTTAATTTTCTTGACATCTTTTTCAAGTGTAGGCATAAAATGAATGCATTAATAATTTTAGGAATCTCTAAAAATTAAATTTGTTTAAAGTTATACTGATAGATCAAGTAAATTATTGAATGTGTGAATATAATCACCACTTCCTATTCCGATTATAGTTATTGCTATAAATAATACATTGTCATTTTTTTGAAATGATATATAGATAGTGCAAATCAGATTAACGGAGGTATTTTATGAATGCATTTGAATGTTATGGAGAACTATTATCAAATGGTCACTTAAAGATACCTGATGAAGTAATAAAGAAAATCCATCGGAATTCAAAAATTAAATTGATAATTATGATTGATGAAAATGAAAAGCAGGTACAGTTGAACGCACTTACCGGTTTGAGCGGGCTTCTTTCCGATCTTGACAGACAAGAAGAATCTCTTTTTGATGATATTATTAAAAAGAGAATTAATCTCAATAACAGGACTGTTGATTTATGAAAACTTTGGTCTTGATACGAATATAATCAGTTATATTTTGAAGAATAAGGAGATCTCCCGTATTATTGAACCTGTGAAAAAGTATTCTTTAGAAAAGAATTTATAACTTATTTTAATCACTATAGATACAGAAGTGAAAAACTGTACTTGAGAAGCCTGGCGTCAACACTCTCTGTCTCCTGTATGTTTATCAAATTAATACAAAGAAGTATATTCCCAATTTTAAAATTCCTGCTGTTTTTTATTGTTGACAGAAAAAAGGGAATAGTATTTAAAGCTCTAGGAGAGAATGAAGAAATTTTACTAAATCTATAAAATTATTGGTTATGTAAAACATTAAAATTTTTGCATTTATCTTTTCTGTTTGTTTATTGCTTCCCATTTATCAAGCACTTGGACAAGAAGAAGTGAGTTTGAATAATTGGGTAGTAAAGAGTACTCATGGCAAAAGAACCAGCGAAATTAGCGCCGAACAGATCATTTTGAGACAATACAGCAATGTGTTTGCGAAATTTCAACCCAGGCCCGTCAGTTCTGTCAGTTTGCGTTGCAAGTATTTAAACCCTGCAAATGTCCATCGTCCCGTCAGTTTGGATATAAGGTTGTGTTTTAGATACCAGGATGGCCCTCCGGAAAATGTTGTGCAAAGAATTCCAGCAGGATTTTATAAAGAGATAGAACTAAATTACGTTCCGAAAAATTAAGCCGAAAGTAATTTAGTTAGCATTGAGATAGACCATGGTCATACCGGTACGGAAATTGCAATTTATTCCGTGAAAATATTTGGCAGAACCTCGAGTTGTGCTGATAAATTACATGCCGTCAACCATAAGTTCGGGAACTTGATAAATGAATTGCAACAATCCGGAAAAGTAAGCAATGAAAAAATCAAGCAACTTGAAGATATACTCAATGAGTATAAAAAAATAAAATAGAATTTTAGATATAATATTACCTGAGAAGATAATATCCCCCTTATTCCTGCTAATCGATGCCGTCACGGCAAAAACGTTGTTCACGAGGAGCGCATCAACCTCATCCTTGAATTTCTTCCATTCGTCTTGGCCGAGGAAATGCGGAATATTGAAGCTGACAGGCTTTTATTACCTAATATCCGGGAAATCCCTGTGCGCCGACATTTTCCACTCCGGAGCGCGTTTTTCAAGGAATGATACGACCCCCTCAAGGGCATCGGGCTGAGTGCAAACCCACTCGAAGGTTTTAAATTCCCTGGCGTCAACTTCTGCAACACTCGCATTGAGGCTGTCCCACAACATTCTTTTGGAAAGCGCCACGGACACGGGCGCGGCATAATTAAATTCCCGTGCCATTTCCAGCGCCGTCGGCAGTACTTCGTCAGCGGGCAGGGCTTTGGATGCCAGCCCCATTTCGGCCAATTCTTTTCCGGTGATTATTCGGCCGGTGAGGAGTAAATCCGCCGCTCGGGAAAGCCCTGCCACACGGGGAACGATCACATGAGAGGAAAGCTCCGGCGTAAGACCCCTTCGCACGAAAGCGAATTGAATTTTCGCCTCCTGCGCAACAAAGCGGATATCGCAGTTCATTGAGAAGCTTATGCCCACCCCTATGGCATGGCCGTTGATGGCGGCGATAACCGGCTTCCTGATCTGCCAGGGCATCAGGCTGGGAAATGCCAGCATGTCGCGCCTCGTATCGACATCTTTTTCATTCCCCACCCCATAGTCGGATTCACCGCTCAAATCGGCGCCGGAACAGAACGCCCTGCCGGCGCCTGTTATCACTACTGAGCGTATGGTGTCATCCTGGTCGCAGGCAAGCAGTGCTGCGCTTATCTCGCGCGCCATGCGCCGGGTCCAGCTATTCATGGCCTGTGGCCTGTTAAGGGTGATGGTTGCGATGGCGTCTTCAACATTGAATAAAATATCTGAATAACTCATGTGCTCTCCCAGTGGCGTCCGCCCGACTTTGAAAGTTTATGCGCGGTCAATTTAAATGAGCAAAAATTATAGACTAACATAGAATTACTTGCAGCTTCTTATTGTTTTTGCTGAAGGCAACCTATAATAATAAGTTTTTCCACCAGCCTTCGGCGGGCGGAAAACCTGAGTCATGAGTATGCCAGCAGTTACAATTCATTGGAACCTCAAAATAATTTTATTTTTAGAGGTTGCCTGAAAATACAGGAACGCAAATTGGATGTCAAGGGGATTTCATGCACACTATGTGGCATGGGGCGCGAGATAGGTTTCGGGTTAGGCCAGGTCCCTATTTTAGTTTACAAATAATTACCCATTGTTTATCTTACGGTATGTAAGCTGTGAGTAATTAAACAGGGGTGTGCCTACCCTTATCGCCGATGAATGCGTTTCTGGTCCGTATCTGGAAACGCTGAATTTGTTGAGAGCACATCCTGCTCTTGTCACATAGCCCCGTGAATCAGGCGATCCACCGGCCCGAAAGCCGATTGCTCGTTTGTCAATTCGATCTTCAGGAGGTAAGCATGCCGGAAACAATCAACAAGGTCATGACGGCGAAAGAAGCCGTAAGCCGCTTTGTCAGGGATGGCGATCATCTGGTAATAGGTAATTATACCGCCGGCACCTGCGCCGCCCTCGTTTTCGAGGTGATACGTCAGGAGCGAAAGGGCCTGACGCTCTACTCGCAGTCCGGCGTCTTCGACGTGGAGGTGCTTGTGGGCGGCGGCTGCGTGGACCGGCTCGTTTCCACCTATGTCTATCGCGCCGGCGGGAAGGAGGGCGGGTCCGCAGTGGAGAGGGCGCTAAAGGCGGGAACGCTCGAAATGGAGGACTACACGAACTTCCAGTACAATGCACGCTTCGTGGCGGGAATGCACGGCTTTTCCTTCATGCAGGTCCTTGAGGGCGCGATGGTAACGGACCTCTTCAAGAAACGCACCTTTATGGGGGAGAACAAATATAAGGTCATCTCCTGTCCTTATACTGGTAAGCAGATTCTCACCGTGCCGGCGGCAAAACCGGACGTCTGCATCGTGCATGTCCAGCGGGCCGACCGGTTCGGCAACGCGCAGTACTGGGGCGCGCTGGGCAGCGTGGCTTCCGCGGCGCTGGCAAGCAAGCGCATTATTGTCTCATGCGAGGAGATAGTTGAGCACGACATCATTCAGTCAAGCCCCCATCTTACCGTCATTCCCGGCTACCGGGTGGACGCGGTGGTGGAGATACCATTCGGGGCCCATCCCACCGAGGTGCTCGGCTACTACAACCTGGACCGTGTAATGTACGCCATTTTCTTCATGTCCGACATGACAGGCGAGGGGCTTAAGGCCTGGATGGACGAGTGGATCTACGGCTGCGTTGACCGGCCGGCCTACCTGGACCACTATATGGCCAAACAGGGAGCCGAATCTCTCGATGCCATCCGGGTGAAGTCCTACTACTCTGCTCCGGCGAACTATGGAGCGGCCTACACCTCGTGCTGGGACAACGAAGGAAAGGAGCGCACCATGGGCGTAACGCTTGATGAGATGGAAAAAATCATGGAGGAAAAGGGGTTGCTCTATGGCTAAAAAATACACTCTCGACGAACTGCTCATCATCACGGCCGCCCGCGAGATCAAGGACGGCGAGAATGTCATCCTGGGAGTGGGTCTTCCCACCATCGCCGGCGCCATGGCCAAGGCCCTGCACGCGCCGCACGCCACGCTCATGATGGAGTCCGGAATTATCGATTTCGAGCCCCTGGTGCCGCCGAACCACATCGCCGACGCCCATTCGTGCCGCGGCTTTTCCTACGCCACGGACCTCTTCTCCATGTTTACCATGACCTACCGGGGTTACGTGGATGTGTGCTTCCTGGGCGTGGCCCAGATCGACCGTTTCGGGAACCTGAACACCACGGTTATAGGCGACTACTACAAGCCGACGATGCGACTGCCCGGCTCGGGCGGGGCGGCCGACTTCATCTCATACGCAAAAAAGACCATTCTCACAATGCGGGGCGGAGAGTTTGTAGAAAAGCTCGACTATTTTACCTCGCCCGGATACTTAAACGGCGGAGACAGCCGGGACGCTTCGGGGCTATTTCCAAAAGGGTCGGGCCCGGTAATGCTGCTTACCACAAAGGGGGTCTTCCAATTCGATGATAATACAAAGGAGCTGGTGCTGGCCAGAGTTCACCCCGGCGTTAGCGTAGAAGACATCCGAAAGGTCATACCCTGGGACCTGAAGGTCGCTCCGGACATATCTGAAACCGAACGGCCGACGGATGTGGAAATCGACTTTATACGGCGCTTCGCTCCGACAGAGGCGGTCGGGCGAAAGCTCATGTACGAGCTCGGCATAGCAAATGCATTGAACAAGGCCATGGCACGGAAGAAATAAACGCATTCACTGGGCAGTCCATGGGGATTGCCCCGGGTAACTGGTTTTCATAAAAAATCTAACTACTGGTAAGTTCAACAGTTAGGCTTACCCGCCCGCCCTCAGCGGGCGAGAAAACCCGGTTTTTGAGACTGCCCTGTGGAGTTTAAAGAACTATCTTTTCGAGAATTGCGCCGGGAAAACGTGAATTTTCCAATTGAACGTTTACGAAAATTGAACCGGTTAGATCGCAATTTTCGAAATCGGCGCCCCGTAAATCGGCATTTGTAAAATTGCAGTTTCGCATAAGCGAGCGGGAGAAGTCGCATTTGCGAAGATCGGCCCCGCTAAAGTCGGTATTATCCAGATAGGAATCTATGAACATCGAATTGTAAACACGGCTATTTTTAAAAGTACCATTTGGATAGAATATATTGGTAAAATTAACGCAGGATAAATTTAGTTCTTCAAGAAGAAGCGTAGTTAGATTTGTATTATGAAAGGAGGCTTGCGTAAACTTTTCATGTTTGCCGCCCATGAATATAGCAAGGGTCAATCCTGAGACCACTATCGTTTCCCAACGGGCATCTTCGTCCGTGAGTTGTAGAAAACCCAGATGCGACTGATGCATTTCCCTAAAAACATCGCCAGTAACAGGGGTGCTTTTCTTCGACATGCTATGCATCAATTTTGCATCAATATTATCGGTTCTTCCACCCTTCTGCTCGGATAATGGGAATATTTTTGAATATTTATCCATTGTTGAGATAAAGATTAACGGAAAGACCGAAAATGGCAACCGTTTTATCTAAGTGGTCGGATTTTTTTGAAAGCCGCAGGCGCGGCATCTCAGCACCCTGCCCCCCTCCGTTATTGAGCGGCTCCTACCGGCCCTTAATGAAAAAAAAATTTTGACAAATCGACGATTTGCGTCAAAATGACACCATGAATTCATCAGGCGCGGCATCACAGAACATCGACCAGCAGGGGAAGGACCGGGAGATCATCGCAGCGGCGGCGGAGGTCTTCGCCGGATACGGTTTCAGGAAGGCCACCATGGACGACGTCGCCCGACAACTCGGCATGGTGAGAAGCGCCCTCTATTATTACTACGGGAACAAGGGGGAGCTCTTTCGGGCGGTCCTGGACAGCCGGTTTGACGATTACTCAAGCGAGGTCCGAAAAAAGACCGGAGGCACCGCGGTCCCCGGGAGGAAGCTCGCGGCCTTCTCATCCTGCCTGGTTGTTTTCCGCAATGACCTCGTAAGGAGGTTCCGGCTGAACTACGAGGAGATGCAGGGGCACTATGACATCATCCAGGGACTAAAGAGCAGGGTGCTCTCCCTCCACGCCGAAATATTGACTGATATCTTCATCGAGGGGGGGCTTGCGATGTCGGTCTCTACCAGGCACATGGCCCATATTTTGAGCATGTCGCTACTGGGCGTGGTGTACAACTCTCCGGAAGTGGACGACAGGTCCCTCGCGAAGAACCTCGCGCACCTCTGCAGGGTATTCTATAACGGTCTCAAGGGAAGGGCCCGTTAAACGCGTCAAAACTGTTGTTAAGGACCGCAATCATGATACGAAAGAGAACATTCATCATCCTCATTGCCTGTCTTTCCGCCGCTTCGGGCGGTGCGCTATCTGCTACGGGGGACACAACCCCGCCCGACGCCCTCGGCTTGAGGGAAACCATAGCCCTTGCGCTTAAAAATAACAACAGATACAGGATAGCCCACGAGAAAGTACGCGAGAGCAATCTGAAAGTCCGAGAGGTCTGGGGAAAGCTCTGGCCTGATATAAGCTCGACCGCCTCCGTGAATCGCGTTGATGCCGACAAGGGCTTGCTCTCACTCACGAATGGGCAGTACGACCTGAAGTTGGTAAAGTGCGCCATATCAGTCAATCCCGGCGCCTTCTATAACGGGCTCAAGGCGTCGCAGGACGGTTATATTTCCTCGGTGAACGAGGAGCGCAGGATAAAGGCGGACACGGTCATCCGGACGATACGCCTGTACTATCGCATCCTGCTTGCCTCGGAGATCATCAAGCTCAGGACCGACTCTATCAGGGCTCTCGAGGAAAACCTCCGAGTCGTGACGACCGGGTACAGGGCCGGCTCGTTCACGCGGCTCGACTTCCTGCGCGCCAAGGTCGCCACGGCCAACGAGAAGACGCGGCTTATCATCGCGAAGAACGACTACCAGAGCGCTGTCGCCGCGATGAACATCCATCTGGGCAGGGAGATCGACTCGCGCCTTGAGCTAGACCCCTCGGCAATAACGGCCGTCGGGGCCGAGGAGAGCGACATCGCCGGCTGGAGCGACGAAGAACAGAAGAAGCGCGTGACCGCCATGGTGGCCGAATCAATGAAGAACCGGCCGGAACTCATCCAGGTGCAATCGAAGAAAAAGGCCCTGGCCCACGGCGCCGCTCTGGAAGAGTCGCTCTACATGTGGCCCACCGTCTTCGTATCCGGGGAATACGGAATGACAAAACTCATGCTCAAAGACCACAGCGGCTCCACGGGCGATGCGTCCGCCGACCTGGCCCTGGCGGCCCTCGGCAAGACGCTGAGCCCCGAGGGATGGTACAGGTCGTGGATGGTCACCGCCGGGGCGACTTACCGCTGGGGCGGGTATTCGCCCCTGGACCAGGTCCACGCGAGGGCGGAGCAACTCAGGACCCGGGAGAAGCAGGCGGACCTCGAGATGGAGGATTTCGTACGCGATATAAAGCTGGAGGTGCAGCAAGGACTGCTCAAGCTCGTATCGTCGTCGAACGCCATCCTCTCTCAGAAGGAGAACATCGAGTCGGCCGAGGAGTCGCTCCGTGTGGCGATCATCCAGTTTAAGAACGGCGTGATTGACAACACGAAACTTTTGGACGCGAACGTGGAGCTTACGAGCGCCAGGTCGATGTACATACAGGCGCTGTACGACTACCAGACTTCGAAGGCGGAGCTTAACAGGGCGATAGGACGCGACTATTTTACATTCTAGGCGCGGGAAACCCGCGGAGCAAGGAAATGAAAGGACAACACGACAGCACAGCGCAAAGAGGCAGGGAGGCATTGGAAAAGGAGGCCTGGTGGAAATCCCGCCAGAGTAAAATGGTGTTCGGCGCCATCGCCGCGATGTTTATCATCGGCATCCTGGTCTGGTTCTTCCACTTTCACCCATACGTGTCCACCGAGGACGCGCGGATAGACGCCGACATCATCCGCGTGGCGAACTGCGGCGCGACCCAGCGGATAGAGACGGTCCGCGTGCAGGAGGGAAGCGCCGTGAAGAAGGGCGACCTTTTGGTGGAACTGGACAGGCGCATCGCTCAGGCGCAGGTGGACCGCGCACGGGCAAGGGCGCGCTTTACGGCCGCCGAGCTCGAGAGGGCCCGCGCGCTCGCCTCGCAGAACGGCATCAGCCGACAGGCGCTCGACAGGGCGCGCTCCGAGGCCGAGACGAGCGAAGCGGAACTCCGCCTCGCCGAGATAGCCCTGGACAACACGATCCTTCGCAGTCCCGTTGACGGCATTGTGGTGCAGCGGCTGGCTAAGACCGGAAACCTGCTGGAGACGAACCAGACGGCAATTACGGTCGTGGACATAAAGCACGCGTGGGTCTCGGCGAACATCGAGGAGACAGAGGTGGCCCTGGTGCGGCCTGGCCAGAAGGTGCACATTTCGGTCGACGAGGGCGGTTCCCTCACCGGTAAGGTGACGGAGGTTCGGCAGGCAGCGGCAGCGCAGTTCGCACTCATACCTTCGGACAACGCGGCGGGAAACTTCATCAAGCAGGTCCAGCGCATCCCCATAAAGATCGCCATCGATCCCGGACAGGGGCGAACCCTGCGCGTGGGCCAATCGGTGGAGATACGAATTCGCGTACGATGACGGGATACGGAAGAAAGGCATGATGCAGCACGCGGCCAGGGCGGCGGAAAACCCGTCGTACAAGTGGATAGTAATGGGGATCGTCATGATCGGGACCATGATGGCGACGCTGGACTCAAGCATCGTGAACGTGTCCATACCCGCCATCATGGCCGATTTCGGCGCGAACATCGACGAGATCGAATGGGTCCTCACCGGCTACATGATCGCCTTCGCCACGCTTATGCCCCTCACCGCCTGGCTCAGGGACCGCATGGGATACAAGGTCCTCTTTATCGGAAGCCTCTTCGTATTTACCATTGGATCGCTGCTCTGCGGCGCTGCCTGGAACACCGAGTCCCTCGTCGCCGCACGGGTGATACAGGCTCTCGGCGGCGGGGCGATATCACCCACCGGCATGGCGATGATATCGGAGGTTTTTCCCAGGGAGGAACGCGGCAAGGCCATCGGCATATGGGGGATGGGGGTGATTCTCGGGCCCGCCATAGGCCCCACCCTGGGCGGTTATCTCACCAAGACCTTCGGCTGGCGCTCAATCTTTCTGGTGAACCTTCCCATCGGCATCATCGCTATCATGGCTGCGGTGGAGTTCCTCCTCAGGGACCGCCCGCACAGGGGTACGCGTCGCCCATTCGATTTCTGGGGTTTCCTGTTCCTCACCCTTTTCCTGGTCTCGTTCCTTCTGGGCCTCTCGAAGGGGGAAAGGGAAGGGTGGACCTCGGCCTACATCATCACCTGCGCCGTCCTGTCACTCATAGGCTTCGTCCTTTTCCTGCTGGTTGAGAAGCATACCGACCACGGCATCATCAACCTGAATTATTTCAAGTATCGCGATTTCTCGATATGCTCGATCGTCATCGTTACTCGATCGATTGCCCTCTTCGGCGGCATATTCCTTATGCCGCTCTTCCTCCAGCAGCAGATGGGGTACGACGAGATGCAGAGCGGGCTCATCCTCATGCCGGGCGCGCTGGCAATCATGCTGCTCATGCCGGTGACGGGGCGCATAGGGGACCGAATCGGCGCGAAGTTGCCTTCGGTGGCGGGAGTGCTCTTCCTTGCCGTGTCGATGTTCATGTACCGCGACCTGAACGTCAACACCAGCCTGATGGGCATTATAAATCCGATGCTGATACGCGGTGTGGGAATGGCGCTTCTTATGGCTCCCATCATGGCGGCAGCGCTGAACGCGGTGCCGCATGAGGGCGCGGGGATGGCCTCGTCGATGATCAACATCATCATGCAGGTGTCCGGTTCGCTGGGAATTACGCTGCTTGCGACGGTCCTGAGCCACAGGATTCACTTCCACCTGGACGTGGTTGGCAGCGGGGTGCGCGCCGGGACGCCGATATTTACAGAGACGTTCGAGCGAGTTTTGAGACATGTGCACTCGCTGGGGTACACCTATGCCCAGTCGAAGCAGATCACCGGCGCGTTGATAATGAAGAAAATGTCGCAGGCGGCCGTGGTGATGTCATTCCAGGATGCGTTCATCGTGGCGGGAGTTATCGTCTTAGCCGCGCTCATTCCGTCATTATTCCTCCCCGGGCGGGGCCACGTGAAGAAGGGACAGGGGCCTCCCGCAATGATGGAGTAAGACGCGTCGCCCAATCACTCATTCGAGATGATCAAGTCTGTTATTATTTTTGGCGCTTCCGGGTTTTGTGTGTCTAACCATGGTTTTACACCATTTTCGGCATCATATCCAAACCGCCAAGGTGAAACAAAATGGCCATACGAAATCTCTCCCTGTTTCTGAATCCGCATGCCATTTTCTTTACTC